>CAZGJS010000009.1:0-154543 GCA_964525875.1 uncultured Eubacteriales bacterium | reverse complement strand
TTCCGCATGACGCCACCGTTGCCGTTATTGGCCCCCTTCCGATTGCCCCCTACACTTACGCATCAAGAGCGGCTCCCGAGATCGCGAGATCCCGGGGGCCCGGCAACCTGGGACGGACACCCAAGGTGCCACTCGCGTCGAGCGGGGATGCGGCCGGACGGCAACGAAATGTCCTTTTTTTATTCCCGTCCTCCATCCTCCCGAAGCCCGGATGCGCGCAGGCGCGCGTCCATGTGCTCGAGCCTGGCCCCCTGTCCGCCCGTCCCCGGCATCTCAATTCAAGGAGGACGTCCATGGAGGACAGGAACCAAGGAACTCGGATCGTAGAGGAAAGAGGACCCAACGGAATGACCAGATGGTGCGACATTCCCAAGCCCATCCGCGTCCCCGGCCGTCCCGAGCTCGCCCTCTTCCCGGACATGCTGACCTGGCACTGCGGTAACAGCCTGGTCGAGCGACCGTATGTCAGGAGCGTCAGCTACTTTCCGTGGATCCTCAGCCTGCGTCGCCTGCCGGAAAACGGGGACTTCGAGATGAAGTACCAGTCCATCCACCACCCCCGCTGCTGGATCTCCTTCCGGGCGGCCCCGGACGGCTCCCGCTGGCAGGCCGACAAGTATATCCTTGAGGAGCATGCCGGGACGACCGTCGCGGCGCCGGGCGACAAGTTCTTCCTCCTTCTCGCGCAATTGCCGATCACCGAGGACGAAAGGCATTTCGTCCGGGACTGGCCGGCCGAGGAGATCGCCGCGGCGCGTCAACCCGTGCGCCCGGCGCCCTCCGCCCGCAGGGAGCCGCCCGCCGAGCCGGACGTGCCGTCGATGTGCCTGAAGGTCCTCGAACTCACGCAGAAGGCGATGGGGATAAGCCCCGTCGCGGCCGGAGCGCTGATCATCCAATTCCTGAAGTCCGTGCTGGAGCCGATGCCGCCGGGCTCCAAGCCGAATTGAGGGCGAACGGCGCGCAACGACCCGTCAGCCACGCTTGCGGCCGTAGACGTGGTCGCCGATGCGGCGCATCCGGGCGAGCTCATCCTCGCTCATGGGCCCGCTGTCGAGAACAGCCAGGTTCTCGCGCATCTGCTCGGTCGTCTTCACTCCCGACAGGCAGACGTCGACCGCGGGGTGGGAGAGAACGAAGCGATAGCAGTCCGCGGCCGTGGGTGGTTTTTCGCCCTTCGGCATCTTCTTCGGGTTGAGGAGCTTCCCCCAGCGGGTGGCGGTGAAGGCCGCGATCCCGGGCCTCCGCTCCTTCCCGAGGAAGGGGAATATCTCCGTCTCGGCGCCGCGGTGGGCGGCGTTGTAGCGGACATGCATGACGTCGAACTCCCCGTCCCGCCCCAGCTCCCCGAGGAGCTTCCGGCTGTGGCTGGAGAGGCCGATGAAGCGGACGAGCCCCTTCTCTTTCATCCGCAGGGCCCCGTCGATGAGGCGCCGCGATGGCCGGCGGGAGAAGTAGCCCAGGATGAGGACGTCGGCGTGGTCCAGCCCGGCGCTTTTCAGGCCCCGCACGAGCAGCCGTTCCGTGAGGAAATTATTGTGGGCGTAGGTGAACATGGACAGGACCAGGCGGTCGCGCTGTCCCTTGGCGACGATATTCTTCAGCGCCTGGTGCATGTGCGGCGAAAAGCCCTTGATGACCGTGCCCCAAGTGAAATAGTTGCAGCCCCGTTCGAACGCTTCCTCCAGGGCCGCCGCAGGCGCCCAGTAGCCCGAGGCGATGCCCAGACGCCCGACGCGAAGGCCCGTCCAGCCTAAAACGGCGGGTTCACGGAAGTTCATGGTTCTGGCGCTCCTTTTGCCCCCCACCATAGCCCAGGTCGTCTCCCCCGGTCAAATCGTCGAGCCCCGTTTGATCCCCGGCAACTACCGGGACCGTCGCCGTTTTTTCAGGACGCAGAAGAGACTGGATTGGTCGATTTCGACGATCTTAATGCTCACTGGCCATGGCGACGCCAGAGAGCGGAATTGGCTCGCCGTGAAGGTCGAAGCGCGAAAGCCGTCCCGGCAGACGATGACGCCGCCCCCCGTCTTTTCTTCATCGATCTCCCCCAGGAGCCCTTCTTCGGTCTGCTTCCGGAACCACTCCATGCGATCATTCCAAAATTTCTCAGAATAGGTCGAAAAAATCACGACTCCGCCCGGCTTGACCACCCGGATGCTCTCCTGGAAGAGCCGGAGTGGATCCCGATGAAAAGCCGATATCCCGTTCTGTATGCAGACCACCGCGTCGAAGCTTTCATCAAGAAAGGCCATATTCGCGGCATCCATCTCCAGAAGAAGACATTTCCTCTTCAACCTGAGATAGGACTGACCGAGTAAGAGGCTCGAACGGGAAATATCGATCCCGACGACAAATCCGGCCTTGCGGGCGAAAGCCCGCATGGTTCGCCCGTATCCGCACCCCAGGTCCAGGACGGTGTCTCCGGGACGGATATTATCGAGCACAAAATTCATCTCGGCCCTGAGATACCGCTGAACCCTTGGCGGCGCCAGCTCGTAGCACCTCTTCAATCTCTCCGCGCTGAGGCGGTTGCGGTAATAGCTGGTTGTCATTTGGATCTGATGGTTTCGCGCTTATGCGGAGTCACGCGGCCTGCGCGAGCCGGTTCTCCAGGTCGTCCAGCCATTCTTCGATGGCCCGGAGGTGGAGGGCGATCGCTTCGTCGATCTCCCGGGGAAGCGCGAGTCCCTTCGCGGCGCAGTATTCTGCAAGCGAGGCGTCGATGTCCTGCCATGAGGATAAGGGCGCACGGTCCAGCTCTTGGCCTGATCCCGCCGATCCGGAACCCGCTTGCGCCGCCTCCGCGGGCGCATCGGCCGCAGGAGCGTCGATCTTGCCCTGTATATCGAGGCGGTCGAGAAGCCCGATCATGCGCCGGTAGAGCTCACCATAGCGGCGCGACCAGCCCAGGTAGGGCGCGACGCCCTGCGACTCCAGGAAGCTCTCGACCGTCCCGTCGCGCCCCACAACGGCCTCGCATTCGGGTTGCGGGGGAAAGACGGCGAACCGCTCCTCTGCCCTCTCGTTGGTCGTCCTGCCCAGGGGATAGAGACGGCAGACCAGGGGCCGCCGGGGATGGACCCGGCACCCGGACGGCGTCAAGAAAACGCAGCGGCCGTCCTCCTCTGAGCGGAGGGTCGTCCCCCCGTTGTCGGCATGAAGGGCGAGGAACTCGGTCGTGCTTATCCCCAGGACGCGCGCCATCCCCAGGACCTCATGGGGACCGGCCATGATGATCTTGCCCGAACAGCAACGGCTGCACACACGGCAGGAAAAGGAAAAGGCGCTCCGGCGGTCGAGGCGGAAATCCAAAGGCGCAGCTTTAAAATTTTCCTTGGATCGTCCCCAGGTTCCTCAGCATCTGGCCGGACCGGAAGAGCTTGACCTCGACGGTTGCGTTCACGTCGGACCCGAGGTGCTTCGCGACCTTCGCCGGTATGGCCGCGGAGTGCAGGAGCTCGTTGCCCTTGTACCACTTGATCTCGGCCTGGACCCACTTCATCTGCAGATGCTTGTCCTGCACGATGTGCTTGTCCTGGACGACCCCGCCGGTCTGGCTCCCGTGAAGAAAGCCGAAGGAGGTGCAGAAGGCCGCGGCTGTCCCGGCGAGCTTGAGGACGTCCCGCCGAGTGACGGTTTTCCGATCTTGTTGTTTTCCCATGGCTAAATCCTAAATCCGAAACCCGCGCTTGTCAAGGCCGGCGAGGTTCCGCGCGCCTCCGGCCCGGCTCCCGGGTTGACTCCCCGCCTGAAGATGCGTAATATCTGAGTCGAATTCCCCCGAAGGAGCGGCCCATGGACAAGACCCTGGCCATCATCAAGCCCGACGCCGCGAAGAAAAGGATCATCGGCAAGATCATCTCCCGGATCGAGGAGGAGGGCTTCACGATCGCCAAGATGAAGCTCGTCCACCTGACCAAGGACGAGGCCAAGGGGTTCTACATCGTCCACAAGGAAAGGGGCTTCTACGACAGCCTGACCGAGTTCATGTCCTCGGGCCCGGTCGTCATCATGGTCCTCGAGGCGGAAAACGCCATCAAGCTCTGGCGGGACGTCATGGGCGCGACCGACCCGGCCCTGGCCAAGCCCGGCACGATCCGCCACGCCCACGGTTTCTCGATCGAGCGCAACGCGACCCACGGCTCGGACGCGCGCGAAACCGCCGAGTGGGAGATCGATTACTTCTTCAAGAAATAGGCCGCTAGACCGCGCCGCGGCGGCGTCACAAGCCGGGCCCTTCAGCGCAGGTTCTTCGCCGGCTCTACGGTCCACTCCGAGCCGTTCCAGTAGCGGACGCCCTTGAGCCGGGCGTCCCGATAGGCCTCGTCGAGGACGCTCGCGATCTTTCCGGCCTCGACCATTTCCGCGTGCTTGACGATATAGCCGTGGCCCCAATTGACCTGGAGGCACTTGAGGTCGAAGCCGAACTCGTACCACAGGCCCGTAGTGGACGTGACCCGGATCCGATCGTTCTTGGTGATGCCGATATCCCTGAGCCCGTCGACGCGGTTGCCCATGGCCTCGGAGACGTCGAGATAGGGCACGGTCACGTAATAGAGCTCCGAGCCCGCCCCGAGGCCTTCGCAGGCGAATTCTCCGGTCTGGGGGGAGCTGCCGCTGATCTTGCCGGTATCGAAAACGATTAGACAGCCGCCGCGATATTCGTTGTTGACGCCGCAGACGATGAGCTCCTCCCGGCCGTCGCCGTCGATGTCGTGATAAGTGAACTCTCTCAGGTAGCCGGCATTCCAGAACTCCCCGACTATCTTGCCGGAGGAATCCAGCACAGCCAGCTGGCAGGGCCAGTCGGGCGCCTGGAACGATTCGACGACGGTCTCCAGCCGGCCGTCGCCGTCGAGGTCGTGGGTGTGGAAGCCGGCGATGCGGTAGTCCGGAGAGAAGATCTTCCCTCCGCACACGAGCACCCTCCCGCCGTGGAAGCTCCAGAGCTCCGCGCCCTTGCGGTCATAGCAGTATAAGAACCCCTCCCCCGTCTGGTCGCTGACCCTCTTCGGGGCGAAGAGGACCTCCGTGTCCCCATCCCCGTTGATGTCCCTGATGACGAGCGCCGGGAGGATGTTTCCCTCGTCCTTGTGCATTACCTGGAAGTTCCTCCGGTAGAAATCCTCCATCCGGAGGTCTTCCATCTTGGTGTCCTTGCGCCAGAGCTCCCGTTTTTCCTTATCGAGGACGATGAGCGTGGAGCCTTCGATCGAGAAATCGGCGGGCTGGCGCCGGACCCGGCTGGCCTTGACGATGAAGAACACCCCGGCCAGGAGCACGACGGCCGCCGCGCCCGCGGCCCAGATCAGGTAGCGCCGGCCGCGTTCGGCCTTCACCCGCGCGGGGTGCGAATTCTTGAAGGTCTGCTGGAACCAGCGGTCGAGCTCGTCCTTGTAGGCGAAGACGGGGGATTTCGTCTCTCCCCCCTCGGCCCGGTGGACGGGCATGCCGTGCTTCTTCTCCCACCTGTGGCAGGTCCGCGTGTCACAGCCTAGATAGGCGGAGATGTCCTTCCAGGAACGGAGGAGGTTGTCCTTGGACATTTCGCTCATGATCTTACCGCGAGTCCCCCCATTATATGAAATTGCCCCAATCATTCAAGGCGAGGCCCGCGCGGCGCCAACCATCCCTCCCCCCGCTTTAAGCGAGAATTATCGGGGATACCGGCAAGCGGTCCCCGCCCCCTGGCCGACCTATTCTGAGGCTTGGCAAAAAGCCGGAGAACGGCCCGGGAGTCGAGCCTAATCCGGCTCACCAACAGGGAGGAAACGCCGCCACGCCCAAAGAGAACAGCGGGGATGGCGATGGGGTCAATGTTGGCCTGAAATCAGGCAAGATAGAGGCCTTCGGGCCCAATTCCTGACCAGTCTGAGCAATGCACCCAAAATGGGAGCAAGGGAGAAAGTCCCCAGGAGGCCAACAGGCGATAGGGCGGGGGGGGTCAAAAGCAAATATTATCGGTTTCCTAAGTTAGTAATTCACCTGACTTTGCCGCCATTTTTATACACTACACCGGCTGAGGAGCTTCGGATCGACCGCTTTGAGGATTTCTTCTTGGGCCTTGGACAGCGTCACCGTCTTGATGAACTTGTTGCCGGACTTCGGGTCATGCAAGTACACCCGGTACATCGTCTTCAGCATCTCCAGCGCCTCCGCGCCGGTCGGACTTCCTTTCAGCTTGTAACTGAGGACGGAAAGCAAGAGATACGCCAGGTAGCAGACGAAAATATGCCCCTTGACCCGCGAAGCCAACCAGAAGCGGACCTTGTCCATCTCCATCACTCCCTTCAAGCACCGGAAGCTCTTCTCCACCCGGTCCTTCTCGAAGTACCCCCGGACGATCTCCTCTTCAGGCAGATCCCGGGAGGAGAAGATGACCGAGATCCCATCGTAGCGTTCGCCTTTCTGGACCGCGGCATGATCGATCCGGTTCTTGTCCAGGTACTTCCGCAGACCCTCCTTGATCGGCTTCTTCTTTTCGAGAAGCGCCAGCGCCCGGTCGATTTCGTCATAGCGGCGCTCCCGGGTGGCCAGCCGCTCCCGTTCGTTCAAACAGACGACGATCACTCCCCGGATTTCCTCGGCTTGGTACTTCAGTTTCCGGACGTAGAAAGTCGCGCTCTTCAGCCGGACTCGATTTTTCAAGGAGACGGTCTTCACGTCCAGGATCTTGTCGGCTTCCTTCTTCAGCCCCCTGTTCAAGGTCAGACTACACAGCACCTGGAAGCCCGCCTGGCGGGCCTGCCGGATGTTGAGCTTCGAGGAGATTCCCCGATCCCAGACCAGGCAGACTTCCTCTCCCCGGGGGAAAGACTCCAGGATGTCGGGCAAGGTCTTGGCATCGAAGATATTCCCTTCGTAGACCTTGTGCGTGATCGGCAAGCCCTCTTTCTGGGTCACGGCCAGTCCGACCTGGATCTGGGGATCCCGGCGGCCGTCCGGGTTATGGCCCTTCCGGGACAGCGGACAACACCAGCCGTAGAAGTAGACGTTGGTGATATCGTAGAAGTAGGCCTTCGGCGCCAGGGCCAAGCTCGTTTTCACCCGGTCGAAGATCCGACTCTGCAGAAGGTCTGACTCCTCGACCGAGTCCAGCGCTTCGAGCAGTTTCTTGTAGGAGATGTCGGGGATGTTCAAGAGCTCGGCCATCTCGGTTTCGCGATACCAGTCGGCGATTCCCGCCAGGCTGTCCGGAGAGACGCAATGGGCGAAAGCCAGACTGAGAAGATAATCGCCGTACTCGCCCAAGAGGCCGGCCAGGTCGAGTTCCTTGGCGATGGCATCCAAAATCAGCAGAGGACCGAAGATGGTGACCTTGTCGACTTTCGCGCGTTCGACCGGCCCGGTCAGGAAGGGTCGATCGTCGACTTCCTTGCCGACATAACGAAGATGCCTTTGGACCACCTTGCCGTCGACACGGACGTTTTCGACTTCGGCCAGGTAAACAGCATCGCCCCGCTTGATTTTTCTAATGAAGCTCATGGTGTATATAGTATACACCCTGGCCCAATAAGTCAAATGGCACCGATCGTACAACCGCTTGATTTTCCATGCGTTTTCAGGCATTGAAGATGTAGTGGACATTTTTAGTGGAAAAGTCAGGTAATTCAAGATTGATAAACACCACTATCCGCCCATACAAAAATGGAGTATATAAATTTTAACAATGAGAATATTTAATCTCTTTTTCCATCTATGTTTTTATACAAGTTAAACAATCTATTGCTCACCGTTTATAATCTAATGGATTCAATCGATAGCAAAGAGAAAGAATTCAAAGTGATTATTGAGAATTTCGCCCAATTCATTAGAATCCAAGTCCATAAATACAATCTCTATAGGCATGGCCTAGATCCGGAAGATATTTTGCAAGATGTTAAGATTAGGATTTGGAAACTTATTCGGGATGAGAAAATAATCTCAAATTACGCGTCCTATATTAAGAAGATTGTGAATTCCTCTGTTATCGATCAACTCCGTAAATGCCGCCGGGAAGAAGATCTTTTTAAAAACGAAAAACGAATGCATATCGCAGAAAGGGAACTTGCTTATAGCAAAGAAGCTGTCCGTAGTAAAACTCTAGAAGAATTTGTTGGAAAGGCCGTAGAAAGGCTAATTGATTCAAGACGTCAGGTAATAAAACTCTATCTATTAAACTTAAGCATAAAAGAGATAGCTGGCTATTTAAATTGGAGTCAAGATAAAACGAGGAATTTACTTTATCGCGGCCTGGCTGATTTGAAAGATCTTCTAAAAGACATGGATGCTACGCATGAAGATAGAAAATGATGATCTAAAGAAGATCTATCAGGCATACGTCTCTTCGAAGATCCCGGGCAATCGGAATAAATGCCCTTCTCCCATGGCCCTATTTAATTCCTTTAGTTCTTCAACATCCCTTAGAAACAAAAGGAAGGTTATTGGTCATATAACGGGTTGTTCGTTTTGCAGGGAAGAGTTTGAGCTTTTCCTTGAGCTTCAAAAATATCAGGCTTCTTCAACTACAGTAATAAATGAGACTTCTTCAACGGCCTCCATACCAGATAAGCTGTGTGCGGTAAACTTCGGGAGACGCTTTATGTGGAGATATGCTTATTTTCTTCTTGGCCTCTTATTTATTCTTTCCGCTTATTATCTTAACGTACAACAAAATTCTCTTATAGAGATCAAGCGCACTAGTGAACAAAGAATTTTATTAATTACCCCTTCGCAGGTGCATACTTTCCCGGAACCGCTGATATTCCGGTGGCAAGAGGAATCTGTTTCTCAGTACTATATTCTTGAACTTTTTGATAATTCTCTACTACCCGTTTGGACTAGCCAGAAAATACTTGATGTTCAAACACAGCTTCCTGATGAGATTTTATCCCGCCTTCAATCTGGCAACTACTATTTCTGGATGATTACGGCTTTTTCCAGCACCCAGAAAATCTCGGAATCCGAACTCCTGCGCTTCTTGGTTCTTAATAAATAAATGGTCTTTTCCCCTCACTTATTCATGCTGACTACAGCCGGATCACCGTTCAGAATAAAGCCAGCCCAGTAAAATGGATGTGACCATGCGGAATTAAGCATCTTAATTTTTGCTAACTGGAGGGCTTTTCCAATAGCGCACCCTTCGACAAGATTTCGATAAAACTCTTTCATAAAAAAAACCGTTGTTTTGTCACTGATAGACCATAAAGATGCAATCACAGAGCGCGCTCCGGCATAAAAAAATGGTCGCGCCAGCCCCATCGGCCCTTCCGACCTTTCCATAATCCCATTGCCTACTTGACATGCAGATATTACGACAAGATCAGCATTCAGGGTAAGGCCGTATATTTCTCTCATCTGAAGGTATCCATCATCCTCTTGTTGAGTATCTAAGGACAAAACTAACGCAGATCGAAATGGATTTCTCTCATCTAAGAATCCATGGCAAGCAAAATGAATAATCCGATATTCAATCAGAGGAAGGTTCTTTATGGCCTCTTCGCTAGCCTTTTCTCCGACTAGGATCGTCCTCTCGCTTTTATCAAAGAGTTTTCCAATCTCTAATACTTCCCTTTTGCTGAATGGGAGCGAGGAAAACATATATCCTTGCTCTCTATATAACTGGCTAAGCACATCTTTCTTTGTAATTTCATGCTCACTTGTTGGAAGGATTCTATAATTTGGCCAGCCCAAGGCTAGTAGCATTCTTTGCCCAATGTTGTGCTTTTTTTGCTCCTTTAGAACAAATAAGGATGATGCAGATGGACAATAAGAAATTACTAACTTTTCAACTAAATATCCAGAACCATGGCCAATACTCGCTTTTAACGTCTCAAATGGAAGATAGTTGAGGATTCCGTCCGGGATGACAATTATGGCTTCAGCATCCTCAAATAATCCTCCCTTCTCAAGAGGGATCAGTTCTTTACCAATTCTTTTTGCTGCCTCAACCCCAACCTTATTGTCGTTAGAACGAAACGAGAATAATTTAATATAACCCCGGAGAGATTTTTCTAAATCATCCCTCCCTGCCAATACATATATTTTCGCATTTTTTCTTGAAATTATAATTAGGTAAGATTCTTTCTCTCCAATAAAGTATTCTAATATTACGGTTTTGTCATCAATGATTTGATTTTGTACTTGTGAGATATTGCACAATTCCTTAGAAATATTCTGACTTTTATTGCGCGCCTCAGTCCTATTTTCAGAGATGAAGCGGATATATTTTTCTTCTTCGTGCTCCAATTCAATATTAATTTGCTGTTTTGACTCTACGGGCAGGTTGTGGCTTATCATTTTTTTATATAACACAGATATGTTCTTGGATATTTCCCGCTGCCGGTCATTGAACCAAGTATTAGTTCCCTTATTGCTCTCCTCCCCTATTTCTCTAATGTTTTCTATAAAAGCGCGCGCCTTGGCTCTCTCAACGAAACTATATATCTCTTCGAGGGACGTCATGTGAGGATTAGCATTATGCAGGCTAACAAGTATACTGACAATTCTCTGATACGCATTCATTTTATTGCGCGCAAACCCTATCTTAAAGAATTCAGATGGAATTCGATCCCATACACGTTCCATTGCTTCAATAGATCTCCTGTAATACGAGATAGATGAAGAATATTCTTTCTTGATCTCGTAGCATTGACCAAGCCCCAAGCATGATTCCATCAAAATGCTTTCAAGCGAGTGCGCTGATCCAATCTCAAGAGCCCTGCTGAAATATTCAATTGCATCATCAATTTTTTTATCATAAACAAAAGAGGCTGCGATGTTATTAAGAATTTGGCCCTTTTCACTTATATAATTACCTTTTTCAACAATCTTCATGGCCAAATTAAAATGTTTCCTGGCATTCGGATAATCTTTCACTTCGCTTTGAATAATCCCGATATTATTGAGTGCCGTAATTTTGGTAAGCAAGCTTGCTTTCTCTACGCCCTTTAATGAAATAAGGTTACGGAACACGTCCAATGCTTGGAGAAGGGCATGGGAATTTTGGCCATCAATGGCAGTTCGCAAGTAAACCGAACCAATATTATTCATATCTATTGATATTGAATCAATGTCACCAGCCTTTTTATCAAGCTCTAAAGCACTTGATAGATATTGTTGCGCTTTAGTGAGGTTTCCTAAATCTCGATATAGAAGCCCGATATTGCTTAAACATTCGGCCTCTGTCGGCTGATCATCCGTTGCTTTAATAATGGATAATGCATTTTCATAATAGTTAAGCGCGAGTGAATAATCATTTATTTTTTGGTAGTAAACTCCGATATTATTCAAACACCTGCCTTTTTCTATTTTGTGGTTAATTCTATTGGAAATCTCCAGTGCATTTTTATTGCTCTCCAGAAAAAGATTGATTCTGCCCATCTGCCAGTAGGTTAATCCCATTTGGCGTAAACATTTAAGTTCAAATATTGGGAATCCCGTCTCTCTTCCTAAGTAAATTGCTTGTTCATATTTCTCAAGAGAAATATAATTCGAGTTAATATCTCGAGCCGCCTTACCCTGGTTGTAAAGTTGGATTATATTGAGACATTTTAAGCAATATTCTTCAGCTCGTCGATCATTGACATTTATAAAAATGGCTCGCGCTTCATTGAAATATTCGGATGACTCGGCGATATGGCCGAGATCCCATTTAAGTAGAGCCAATCGAAGAAGGCATCTACTTTGACCATAAGAATACTTGAGTTGGCGAGAGATTGAGAGGGCTTTTAATAAGTTCGCGGAAGCTCGTTCGAACTCTCCCTGAGAACTGCTAGAGACCGCGCTTTGAAATACCCGTTGAAACAATAAAATATTCTGCTTTGATCCCGGTACCCGATATTCAGTTTGAAACAGGAGAAGCCATAACGAAAAGATGACTGGTAAACCCAAATCCTTTACTCCTCCTCGGCCCGAGGAATCTGGCCATGCATATTTTTATTATATGAGGCCGCAGAGATTGAGTCAACGGCAGGTCCATGAGTTAGTATGTGCGATGTTAGAACCATTGCCTTTTCCCCCTCCCCTCTTTATACTTCCTCCATCCCCATCCCGAGGAGGCACCATGGCAAAAGACGACATCATGACCCTTACAGGAGAAAAGGACGCTTGTCCGTCGGATAAATTCTCACGGAGGAAGTTTTTCGCCTCCGCGGCCATGGTCGCGGCCGGGGCGGCGCTGGCGCCGCGCCTGATCCCCCAGGACAAGGTCCAGGAGCAGAAGCCCCCGGCTCCCCCGCCGGCGGAGATCAAGACCAATATCGACGAGGTGCGGAAGATACCCAGGGTCGCGGGCTCGCTCCCCGGGAAATACCCCGGCAAGGTGGTCAGGGTCAAGACCGGGGCGAACCCCGTCGGGCAGAAGATCGACGGGGACCGGGTGCGCAAGGAAATGAACGCCGGCATGGCCGAGCTGACTGGGGAAAAGAACGTCGGCAAGGCCTGGGGGAAGTTCGTCGGGAAGAAGGACGTCGTCGGCATCAAGGTCAACCCCATCGGGGAGGCCATCCTCTCGACCAAGCCCGAGGTCGTGGATGCCATTATCGAGGGGCTCCTCGCCGCGGGCGTCCCCAAGAAGAACATCGTCATCTGGGACAGGCGCCTCTTCCAGCTCGAGGCGGCCGGGTTCACGGCCGCGCGCTTCCCCGGGATCCGCATCCTGGGCACGGAGATGAAGGGCCCGAACGGCGAGTTCTACGACGACAAGGGCGAGCTCTGGGCCAAGGACAACATCGACCGCGAGGCCCTGCCCTACGTCGCCGACGTCGAGCAGAAGTACGACAAGGAGACCCTCGGCTACATGATCAACGAGGGCAAGAGCTCCTATTTCACGAAGATCGTCACGGAGACGGTGACCAAGATCGTCAACGTCCCCATCCTCAAGAACGCCGGGGCGACGACCACCTGCTGTCTCAAGAACCTGTCCTACGGCTCGCTCAGCAACACCTCGCGCCTGCACAAGCTCTGGATGAAGTCGGTGGCCGAGCCGTGCGCCTTCCCGGTCCTCAGGGACAAGGTCGTCCTGAACATCGTCGACGGCCTCCAGGCCTGCTACGACGGCGGCCCCGGGGCCAACCCCAAGTTCATCTACGACGCAAACGTGCTGCTCTTCGGGACGGACCCGGTGGCCGTGGACGCCGTGGCCCACGACATGATCGTCAAGGAGCGGATGGCCCGGGGGACCCAGCAGGTCGACGCCAGGGGCCGGAGCGCCTTCCTGGACGTCGCCGAGGGGCTGGGACTGGGTGTCGCGGACAGGGGGAAGATAGAGATAGCGGACGTGAAGCTGGGGTGATAGAAACTCATGGAATTGAAAGATTACGGATGGGACGCAGAGACGGCCGCGCAATTCGAGGCTTGCGCCGGCCCCGGGCTCATTCCGGGCCGGGTCGTCAGGCAGTCCCGCGACCGCTCGACGCTAGTCACCCCGCTCGGCGAATTGGCCGGCGAGGTCTCGGGCCGGTTCCGGCATGGGGCGGCCGGCTCCGCCGACTATCCGGTCGTCGGAGATTGGGTAGTGGCCGAGCCGTTCGGCGAGGGCCCGGCTCTCATCCATTCCCTCCTGCCGCGCCGGAGCGCGTTTGTGCGCAAGGTCGCCGGCGAGGCCGTCAAGGCTCAGGTCGCGGCGGCCAATGTGGACACCGTTTTTCTTGTCAGCGGGCTCGACGGCGATTTCAACCTCCGCCGCATCGAGCGGTACCTGACGACGGCCTGGGCCGGCGGAGCCTCGCCGGTCATCGTGCTCAACAAGGCCGATCTCCGCACGGACATAGACACCGTCATCGCCGAAGTAAGAACGATAGCGCCCGGCGTTCCGGTCGTGGCCGTCAGCGCTCTCGCCGAAGCCGGACTGGAAAGCCTTGAACCCTACCTGGTCCCGGGGAAAACGGTGGCTCTTCTCGGCTCCTCGGGGGTCGGTAAGTCGACGCTGATCAACCGCCTGCTCGGCGAGGAGCGTTTTCCCACGGCCCCGATGAGCGATTCCGCGGCGGGCCGCGGCCGGCACACGACGACGGTCCGAGAGCTGGTCCGGCTTCCCGGGGGAGCCCTGTTGATCGATTCGCCCGGGATGCGCGAATTGCAGCTCTGGGCCGAGGAAGAGAGCCTGGACAGGGCTTTCGTAGATATCGAGAGGCTCGCGGCGGGCTGCCGGTTCGTCGATTGCCGCCATGAGAACGAACCCGGCTGCGCCGTGCGGGCCGCGGCGGGGGACGGCCGGCTCGACGTCCGGCGGCTGGAAAGCTACCTGAAGCTGCGCCGCGAGGTTCGGGCCATGGAATTGAAAAAGGATGAAAAGGCGCGCAGGCAACAGGAGAAGGCGGCGGGAAAGCGGTTCGCGGCCCGGCTCAAGGAAGTGATAAGAAACAAGCCCCGATATCAGTGATCGTCATGCCTTGGGTCTTATTGCAACTTGGCTGACGGATCTACTTATGATTTTTAAGTTTAACAAAATTATCGGCATATTGAAGCCAAGCGCCTTCCTGGACATCGCCGAGGGGCTGGGGCTGGGTGTCGCGGCGAGGGAGAAGATAGAGATAAGCGACGTGAGTTTGGGGGTGACAACGGCGCTTGGATAGAATAGAATAGGCGCACCTGAATTGGGGTATGCCTCGGTGAAATGTCCCAGCTGCCGGTTTGAAGCCGCATCCGACGGCCATTTCTGCCCCCAATGCGGGACGAGGATCGAGCGCGCTGAAGACGGCGCGCTTATCGCCACCCGGTCCATGACCGCGCCCCCGGACCGTCATCAGCCCGGACGTCTCGTCGGAAGCAGGTACAAGCTCCTGAATATCGTCGGCCAGGGCGGGATGGGCGTCGTTTTCAAGGCCGAGGACGCGAAGCTGCGCCGGACGGTCGCGCTCAAGTTCCTGCCCGAGGAGATCGGCCGGGACCCGGAAGCGAAAAAGCGTTTTCTGCGAGAGGCCCAGGCCGCAGCCATCCTCGACCACCCCAACATCTGCCCGGTCTACGAAGTCGACGAATCCGAGGGGGAGATGTTCCTGACCATGGCTTTTATCGAAGGCCGCAGCCTGAAGGAGCGGATCGCCGAAGGTCCCCTGCCGCTCATCGAAGTGCTCGGCATCGCCGGCCAAGCGGCCGAGGGCCTGAAGGCCGCGCACGAAAAAGGCGTCGTCCACCGGGACGTCAAGCCGGCCAACATTATGCTCAGCCCGGAGGGACAGGTCCGCATCACGGATTTCGGCCTGGCCTCGGTCGAAGGCGGCCTCGACCTGACCCGCCCGCAAACCGTTCTGGGGACTCCGGCCTACATGTCGCCCGAGCAGATCCGGGGCGAAAAGACCGACGGGCGGACTGATATCTGGTCTTTCGGCTGTACTCTCTTCGAGATGACGACCGGCAGGCGCCCGTTCGATGGAGAACACGCGCAGGATGTCCGGGACGGGATACTGGACGGCGCTCCTCCAAATCCTTCCTCTCTCAGGACCGAGATCCCAGCGGGATTGGAGGAGGTCATCCTCAAGTGCCTCCGGAAAAAGCCGGAAGAACGCTTCCAGGATTTCGAGAGCCTCATGTCGGCCCTCCAAAGCGAGAGTGTCCGGGCGCCGAAAGCGGAAAGCGCGAGGGCGACCTCCCTAGAGGCCCTCCCCTCCGTGGCCGTCCTTCCCTTCGTCGACATGAGCCCGGCCAAGGACCAGGATTATTTCGGCGAGGGGCTGGCGGAAGAGATCATCCACGCCCTCGCCCGCCTCCAGGGGGTCCGGATCGTGGCCCGAACGTCAGCCTTCGCCCTCAAAGGCATGAAGCT
Organism: uncultured Eubacteriales bacterium; assembly: GCA_964525875.1. Taxonomy (GTDB): domain Bacteria; phylum Acidobacteriota; class Aminicenantia; order Aminicenantales; family Saccharicenantaceae; genus RBG-16-66-30. The sequence continues at coordinate 138,795 of CAZGJS010000009.1, read as the reverse complement.
CGACGTGCGCGAGGTCGGAAAGATGCTCGGCGTCGGGGCCGTCCTCGAAGGAAGCATCCGGAAGGCCGGGAATCGCCTTCGCGTCACGGCCCAGCTCATCGACGCCGCGACCGGCCTCCACCTCTGGTCGGAGCGGTTCGACCGTGAGGAGCGCGACGTCTTCGACATCCAGGACGAGATATCGCTGGCCATCGTCGAGCACCTGAAAGTCACGCTCCTGGCCGGGGAAAAGAACCGTCTGCGCAAGAGGCCCACCGCCGATACGGAGGCCTACAACCTCTACCTGAAAGGGCTTTACTTCGTCGCCCGGCCGAATCTCGAATCCACCCAGAAGGCCCTGGATTTCTTCCATGAAGCCCTCGACCGGGACCCGAACTTCGCCCTTGCTTATGCGGGCGTCGCCTTCACCTTCGCCAGCCGGGGGATCCTGAACCTGGCGGCACCGGCGGAGATGTACCCGAAAGCCAAGGCGGCGGTCGAGAAGGCGCTGGCCCTGGATCCGGACCTGGCCGAGGCCCATGCCGTCGCCGCCACGTTGGAATTCTGGTTCGAATGGAATTGGACGGCGGCCGAGAAAAGCTTCGGGCGGGTTCTGGCGCTCAACCCGGGGGACGCGATGTCGCTCGGGCATCATGCCTGGCTGCTGATGTCCAGGAGGCGGTTCGAGGAAAGCCTGGCGGATATCAAGCGGGCGCTGGCGCTCGACCCGCTGATGCCCGTCTTTTATGCCTTTTCCATCGGCATTCATGTGGCCGCCCGCCGCTACGACGAAGCCCTGGCGGAGTTTTCAAGGCTCCAGCAGTTCGAGCCGAATTTCAGCCTGGCCTATTTCCACGCCGGGACGGCGTACTATTTCAAGGGCCTGATCGATGAAGCCATGGAGAAATTCGAAAAAGGCCGCGAGCTCGTCATTTCTCCGGGTTGGTGTGAATCATTTCTTTTGATGTGCTATCTCAAAAAGGGAGACCGCAAGAAGGCCGAGGAGATCCTGGCGGAAATGCTCGAGGACCGGAAGCGGCTCCCGGTTTCTCCCGTTTGCCTGGCCTTTGGTTTCGCCGCTCTCGGGGATTTCGACGGCGCCTTCGATTGGCTGGAGACGGCGATCGAGGAGCGGGATACCCTGATGGCTTTTGTCCATATCTATAGCGAAATGATGGTCCCGGCCCTTACCCTCGACCCGCGCTTCGGGGCGATCCTGGACAGGCTCCATCTGCCGCACTGACGGGCGCTTCGCCGGGCCGAGATCCAGATCGCGGATGTGAGGCGAATTGGGCCTGGCGCCGGCTTGACAAACGGTCCGGCCGAACCCATATTGAAAGAAGGAGGGACTATGAAGAGATTATTCTCTCTGTCTTTGCTTCTCGGATCTGTACTGCTCCTGTCCTTCGCGGGTACGGCCGCGGCCCAGGGCAAGACCGTGACCATCCCCAAGGGGACGAAAGTCGAAAAGCTGGGGGCGGGCCACTTCAAGCTCATAACCCCCGACGGCCCCATCCTCGAGATCAGGTCCTTTAAGAAAACGGGGAAAGGCCCGGGGACGCCCGGGGTCGTAGGCATCATCGGCGACTGCGGCATCCGCGACGCGAAGGGGAAGGTCATCGCCACGGGAGCCAACGGCGTTCTGACGGGCGGCGTCAGGGCGATCATCGGCGATTCGGGAAAGGCGATGAAGGACATCCCGCCGGCCGACTACATCAAGATCGACGACGAGGTGACCTGGCTTCCCGCCACCATCCAGTTCCCGTCCCTTCGTATTTTCGACCGGATGGCCCTTATGAAGCTGTCGCCCCAGCCCGACCCGCCCGGAAAGCGCTGAGCCGGCACGGACTATTTTTTCTCCGGATAGAGCGTGACCTGGACGTAGCGTTTCGTGTTGAAATACATCCGGGCCGCCTCTTTGACCGCCTTCGTCGTCAGGAGCTTGAGCGACTCCGGAAATCGCGTCAGCCCGGCGGGGTCCTCGCCTATCCTGTAGCGCTCGGCGAGCTGGGCCATCCACCAGCCGTTCAGCCGGCTGTTCGTCTCGTAGTCGCGGGACTCGGCCAGCCGGACCTCATCGATCTCTTTTTCGGTCGGCCCTTTTTTCTTCAGCCGCTTGATCTCCCGGAAAATGGCCCGGGTCAGTTCATCCATGCGCGCGGGGTCGGCGCCGAGGTCGATGGTCACCCGGTATTCCTCGCGGGGGATCTTGCTGGTGGACGGCTGGACGGCGACGTCGTAGGTTCCGCTCAACTCCTCGCGCAGGAGCTTCCGCAGGCGGGTCTCGAGCACCTGCCCGGCGGCGCGAATGGCGATGCGGTTACCGGGGACGCTCCTGAACGGTCCGGAGAAGACGATGGCCGTCAGGCTCTTGGGTTCGACCCCTTTTTCGACCGACTTTTTCACCACACCCTCGGGTGGGGCGACCCTCCAGTCCCGCCAGGTCTCCTTGCGGCCCAGGGAAGGCAGAGAAGCCAGATAGCGGCGGACGAGGGGCTCGAGCATCTCCAGGTCCAGCTTGCCGACAAAGACGAAGGTGAAGTCGCCCGCGTCGGCGAACCGGTCCCGGTAGAAGGCGAGCGACTTCTCGAGGTTCATCTCGGAGATGTCCGCGACCGTCATGGGCCGGAACCTGGGCTGGTCCCGCTGCATGGTCTTTCGCAGAGTGTCCGAGAAGACGGTTTCCGGGCTCTGGTCGCGGTTCTCCAGGAAGGTCTTCAGCTGGCTCTTGATGACGTCGAAAACAGCGGGGTCGGGGCGCGGCGCGGTGAAGGTCAAATAGATCAGCTGGAAGAGGGCCTCGGCGTCCTTGGGCGAGGCGGTCCCCGAAAGCCCCTCCTCGAGCTCGCCGATCGACGGCCTGATGAAGACGGCTTTGCCCGCCAGCTTTTTCTGGAGGGCGACGGCGCTGAATTCGCCCAGCCCGCCGGCGGCCACGACCTGGTCCGCGGTGTTGGCCGGGACAAGGCTCTCGTCTGCGGCGAGCGAGACGCCGCCCGCGCTTATGGCCCGGAGGAGGATCTCGTCCTCCTTGAAAGCCGTCGGCTTGAGGACGACGCGCGCGCCGTTTGAGAGCGCCCACTCCGTGACGCCGGCCGCCTCGATCGTCCGCCTCGAGACGATCTCGCCGGGCACGGGCATATCGGGGAGGAGCGGCGCGTCGGTCGTGGTGTCCTCGTAGGGGGCGATCTCTTCCCGCTTGACCTCTTCGAGGACGGCCAGGAGCTCTTTTTCGCCGGGGACGCCGGCGCCCGCTTTCTCCGGGGCGTTGGCCATGATGACGCGGTTTTTCTCGGTCATCCACTCCTTGGCCAGCCGGTTCGTTTCGTCGAGCGTGATCCCGGGCAGGAAGTGGACGTGCAGGTCGTATTCATACTGGATGCCGGGCGTCGGCTCTTCCTGCAGAAAGCTCCGGCTGAACTCCTGGGCGTACGTGCCCGAATCCTCCGTCTCCTTCTCCGCCAGGGCGTTCTCGAATACACGCATCATCTCGCTCTTCTGCCGTTCGAGCTCCGTCGCGGTGAAGCCGAAGCGGGCCACCCTCTCCCCTTCCGTGTACAGGGCCCGGAGCCCCCCGGCGATGCCTCCCTCCTTGACGAGCGCCGACAGGACGTAGACTTCTATCGACCCGATGAACCGCCCCTGGCTCGAGACGGCTCCCAGGAACGGCGCGCCGGGTTTCTGGGTGATCTCGCCGAGACGCTCGTTGAGCATGCTGTTGAAGAGCCGTTCGACGAGCATCTGACGGTAGGAGCCGACCGTGCTCTGGTCCCGGAGGGGCAGTTTGTGGTAGACGGCCACGACGCTCTCGGACGTTTCCTTGTCCAGGGCGAGAGCGAACAGCGTCTCGTCGTGGTCGGGGACGGGATAGGTCGGCCGCGGCGCGCCGGGCGGAACGGGGATCGAGGCGAAATGCCGCTCGATCAGCTCCACCATGCGGGCCCGGTCGAAGTCGCCCACGGCGATGACCGCCATCAGTTCCGGGCGGTACCAAGTCCTGTAGTACCGCTTCAGGGTTTCGTACTTGAAGTTTTCGATGACCTCTTTTTTCCCGATGGGCATGCGCTCGGCGTAGCGCGAGCCCCGGAAAAGGACCGGGAACTGCCTGTCGCGCATGCGCGCGTCGGCGCCCTGGCCCAGGCGCCACTCCTCGACGATGATGCCCCGCTCCTTGTCGATCGCCTTGTCTTCGAAGGTCAGACCGTGGGCCCAATCCTCGAGGATCAGGAAGGAGGTCTCGAGGATTTCGGGGGAATCCGTGGGGACCTTGAGCATGTAGATCGTTTCGTCGAAGCCGGTGAAGGCGTTGAGGTCGGGCCCGAAGCGCATGCCGATCGATTCCATGAAGTCGACGAGCTTCTGCTTGGGGAAGTGCTTGGACCCGTTGAAGGCCATGTGCTCGACCATGTGGGCCAGGCCCAACTGGTCCTCGTCCTCGAGGACCGAGCCGGCGTTGACGACCAGGCGCAGTTCGGCCCGATTGGCCGGCTCCCGGTTCTCGCGGATGTAATACCGGAGGCCGTTCGCGAGCTCGCCGACCGTGATCTTGGGGTCGACGGGGATCTTTTGGTCGAGGGGATACTTGTCGGCCTGGGCGGCGACGGACGCGGGCGGGTCCTGGCCGAAGGTCGGGACCGGCAGGGCGGACAGGAGAAGGGCCGTCAGCAGGACGGCCGAAAGCGCGACGAGGCGGATTCTGGGCTGGGTTTTCATCCCTTCTATCATAGACGATTCGGGAAATTATGACAGGGGAACCCGGCAGATCGACGCCGGGCCGGAGCGCCTTGCTCGCCCTTGCCGAGGAAGTTTTCGCGGAAATTGACATGGCCGCGCGGACGGTGATATGGTGTCGGCATAGTTAGGAGGGGAGATTAGGCATCGAGGACGGTAATTCGGCTCGTTCGGAGAAAGCAAATTATCTATTTTTTCACGCCCCTAATATCAAACATTCACAGCAGTAATTGTCGTCTGACGATCTTCTAGAGCACTCATATGGGCAGAGACGCGAAGGCGTTGAAGGCGACACCGCCATCGATTGACTGCGACCCGACGATCCAGGTCGTCCTGGACGCGCTGCCCTTCTATGTCATGTTGGTGGACGCGCAGCACACCATCCTACAAGTAAACGCCGCGGTCACGAAAAATTTCGGCATGGCCCCAGCATCCCTGATCGGCAAGTACTGCCCCAAAGCAATCCATGGGTTGGACCATGCCTTCCCGGGATGTCCCTTGGAGGAAGCTCGTAGTTCCGGTTGTTCCAAGGAAAGCATGTTGTTTGACGCGGAACACGGCACATGGTTGAAATCCTCCGTGCACCCCACCACGATGTCCACGCCCGAGGGGCATCGCATTTTCGTCCACCTGGCGGAGGATGTGACCGAAGCGCAAGCGGTCAAGGAGGAGTTGGTACTAAACGTTAACATCCAGGTCGCTCTTAATGACCTGCTGCGCTTGTCCGGCACCAACGCGCCCATAGATGACCTCCTGCAGCAAGTGCTGGAGCGCATCATCTCGCTTCCGTGGCTGGAGGTGGAGCGAAAGGGAGTCATCTTCCTGGCCGACGAGAAATCCGGGACACTGTCCATGCACGCCCAAACATCCCTCCATCAGGCTCTACTGACCGCGTGTCACGAAGTTCCCTACGGATGGTGCTTGTGCGGGCGGGCGGCGGCCACACGCACGGTACAGTTTGCGAACTCCGTGGATGAACGCCATGACGTCCGATATGATGGGATCAAGCCACACGGTCATTATTGCATACCGCTGTTGAAGGGCGACCACGTGCTGGGCGTACTGAACGTCTACTTGGCGCCGGGGCACGTGCGTAACGCGCATGAGGAGTCCTTCCTCCGCGCGGCGGCAGAGGTCCTGGTGGGGTTGGTCGAGAAGCAGCGGGCGCACGATACCTTGACCGAGACCCTGGCGCGGCTGCGAAAGATCCTGGGCGGCATCATCGACCTGATGGCGTCCGTTGTGGAATCCAAAGATCCCTACACCGCTGGCCACCAGCGTCGCGTATCGGACTTGGCACGGTCCATCGCAACTGAGATGGGGTTGCCGAGTGAGGAAGTGGAGGGGATCCGCACGGCCGGATTGATTCATGATCTGGGCAAGATCGCGATTCCGGCGGAAATCCTCAGCAAACCAGGGCGCTTGACCGAATTGGAATACCAGCTGATCCAAACCCATGTGAGCGTAGCGTATGAACTCCTGAAGCCAATCCAGTTTCCATGGCCCATCGCCAATTCCGTGGCCCAGCACCATGAACGCCTGGACGGCTCCGGATACCCGGCTCACCTGAAGGGCGACGCCATCGGGGTGCCTGGACGGGTCCTGGCCGTGGCGGACGTGGTGGAGTCCATGGCATCCCATCGCCCGTACCGCCCAGCGCTGGGCACGGACCGCGCGCTGGAAGAAATCGAGCGCGGACGCGGAACCCTATACGACCCGGACGCGGTGGACGCGTGCTTGCGGTTGTTCCGGGAGAAATCTTACAGTCTGAGAGGGTTTAGTCACGAGCCGAGCGTTGCGTAGAATTTTATTCAATATGATCTTCGGGTCATCTGGGATGTCAACTCCTTTTGACTCCTCCATGCGGCCGGTCCTACACTTGCGGCATGGATAGGCGGGGAGACCCATCGTCCGGAGCGGGAATTCGCCGCGTCATCACGGCCGGAAGGGCCTGACCGGGAAGAGGAATCGAACAATGACATCATCTTACCTCAAGAGAATCCTCCGACGGACGGTGGTGGCATTGGCGATTCTGACGGCGTTTCCCGCCTCATTTTTTACCCAGCAGACGCCTCAACCCGGGCACGTGGCTTGCCGCCTTTCCCTCGAAGCCTACGTCTTAGACAAGAGCTTGAATGCCCACTGGGAGGGCGACACCGTCGTCATGAAGAGCGGCGGCGTCGAGTACGTCTGCCGATGCGCGTCCCCGTCGGCGTTACAGTCGCCCGAGTGCAAGCCGAGAAATTCTTCCGGTGCGGGCGGCTTGGACGGGGTCGATTTCAGCCGATTCAAGCCGGGACAACAGCTGGCCCTGATGGCGACACAGTCTTTGCTCCAGGGACTCTTCAAAAACATTTTTGGCGCGGACAAGCCTGCTGGCGCGGCCGAAGACGCTCTCAAGCGGCAGCAGGATATGCTCAGAGAGCAGGAAGAAGAGAGAGAGCAGGCCCTCAAGGACTGGAACGTTTTTCAGATAGAGGAAAAGAAGAGGCTACAAGCGGAACAAGACGAAGCCAAGACGATCGGGCAGGCGCTTCTCGACAAGACAGGCGGGACGGGCGGACAAGGATTGGGTTATCAGTCCATGTCCGGGGAAAAGCTCGAATTCAACGAATGGGCGGTGCGGAAGCTGGAGGCCAGCCCCCTGCCGCCGGGCAAATACCCCGCGCCGAAGACGGCCGTCGAGCAGGCGCGATGCGCCGCCTACTTCTCCGAGAGAGCCCGTGAACTTTCCGGGCTGGGGAAGAACGAGGAAGCCCAATTCATGAATCTCCAGGCTCAGAAGGCCATGGCCGTGAGGGGAACAAGATTCAGCGTCGAGCTCAAGAACGGCGAGACAACAGAAATTACAGTCTTTGAAGGGTCGGTAGAGGCTGGCGACTTGAAGGGCGAAAAGCGGATCCTCGTTGAAGAAGGCTTCAAGGTTATCGTGACGAAAGACGGGATTTCAGGGCCGCAGAAAATCACCGAGATCGATAAATGGTGGGATAAATAGGCCGGCCAGGCGCTTCTTCGCGTCGGCGGGCTCCGGCAGGTTCGGGTCGGCGTCTCGCCAAAGATCAAGGAAGACCCGGTATTGTTCGGCGGCCTTCTCCCGCTCGCCTTTCTCCTCGTAGAGCCGGGCCAGCCGGTAGTGGTAGACGGGGATGCGCATGCGCCGGTCCTGGCTCGCCGGGTCGAACGCGAGGAGCTGCCGATACACTTCGATGGCCTTGTCCGGATTCCCGGCTTTCACATAGGCGCGGGCCAGCACGTCCTGCTCGAGCGGCATATTGTGCTGCATGAGTTCGGGCGGATTCATGCCGGGGCTCGTCAGGACGAATTCGTTTTCCATGGCGGCGATGGCTTCCCCGGCCTTCCCTTCGGCCAGCAATATCTCGGCCTGAACGATCTTGGCCAACCACCGCGCCTGGGCTGCCCAACTCGGAGTTTCATTCTGCGCTTGGGTCAAAAGCTGGTCCGTTTCAGGATGCCGGAACTTCATGGCTCTTCGTGACTATTGACACCGCCATGCGGCCGGCCATACACTTCCGGCATGGATAGGCGGGGAGATCCAAGGCTTTCTGCCTGGTAGGCAGAAAAACCGAATCCTGACCCAAGCTCCATTCAATCCTGACCCGGCCGGATATAATCTAAGGAATCGAGGCCGTTTGCGAGGCAACCCATGGGATTAGCCCTTTGGCTCCGGCCGCCGCGTCGCACCCTGGCGGTCTTTCTCTGTCTCATGCTTGTCCTTGGCGGCGCCCTGGGCTGGCTCGGGTGGCAATTGCTGAAACAGGATCGCGCGCTCGAGGGACAGCGCCTGCAGGAACGCCTTGAACTTGCGGCGGACCACATGGCCGCCGCTCTTCAGCAAAGCCTCACGGACCTTGAAAGCTACGCGAAAGAACCACCGGACGGCGTGATGGTCCTGCAGGTGACGAAACGCACCGTCAACGCTTACCCACCCGGCGGCCTGCTCTACTATCCCGTGATTCCGGACGGCGAAGAACCGCCGGCTGCGACCTTCGTCGCCGGCGAGACCCTGGAGTACCAGCGCAACGATCCGGCCAAAGCGGCCGAGGTCTTCCGGAAGCTTGCCCGATCGCCGGATCCCGGGGTGCGCGCCGGCGCTTTGCTGCGCTTGGGGCGGAACCTCCGCAAAACCGGCCGCCATGAGGAGGCCCTCCAAGCCTACGATGAACTCGCGCAACTTGGCCGAACCTCCGTCCTGGGACTGCCGGCGGAACTGATGGCGCGCGAAGCGCGCGGCACCGTGCTCGAAGCGATCGGAAAGGGCGAAGAACTGCGGAAGGAAGCGTCGCTCCTGCATGCGGCCCTTTGGAGCGGCCGCTGGAGCTTGCTCCGGCCCGCCTGGGAGTTTCATGTGGAAGAGGCGCAGCGCTGGTCGGGGGCCAGTCCCTTGAAGGAACGCGAGCAGAACGCACTCGCGCTCTCGATCGCCGCGGAATCGATGTACGGCCAGTGGATTGCCGAGCCGGAATCGAAAGGGCGCCGGATCCTGAAAATCGAAGGCCGGCCGGTGCTGATCTCCTGGGCGGGGACTTTGGATCGGCTGGCCGCTGTGTTGGCGGGGCCCGGTTACCTTGGTTCAAAGTGGACAGAGGCCTTGCAGGGCCGGCGTGTCCAGGGCGCCTTGATCGACGCGGACGGGCAGGTGATGATCGGCTCGTTCAACAAGAGCGGCCCGCAGGCCGTACGGACGGCGCCTGCCACCAGACTCCCCGGGACTCTGCACGCAACCAGTACCGATCCCGGCGCCGACGAAGCAGGCGTTGCCGGGCGGCGCCGCCTGCTGCTTTCAGGATTCGCGGTGCTGGCGCTGGTGCTTCTGACCGGCTCCTATTTCATCATGCGCGCCATCAACCGCGAGCAGGCCGTGGCCAGGCTCCAGTCCGAGTTCGTGTCGGCGGTGTCGCATGAATTCCGGACGCCGCTCACATCGCTGCGCCAGCTTTCGGAGATGCTGTCCAAAGGGAGGGTTCCCACGGAAGACCTGCGGCAGAAATCCTATGACATCCTGTCCCGCGAAAGCGAGCGGCTGCAGAGGCTCGTCGAGTCGCTGCTGGATTTCGGCCGCATCGAGGCGCGCGCATTCCGCTATCACTATGAGCATCTCGACCCCGTAGCGTTGGTCGGTGACCTGGTGGCCGAATTCCAGGAGAAGGCCGCTGCCCAGGGCTACAACGTCGAACTGGAGCTCGCCGGGGAGTATTCCCCCATCCACGCCGATCGCGAAGCGCTCGGCCTGGCGCTGAGGAACCTGCTCGACAACGCGGTCAAGTATTCGCCGGACTGCCGCACCGTCTGGGTCGAGATGGCGCGCGAACGAGGCCGCCTGGCCATCCGTGTCCGGGACCAGGGCATGGGAATTCCGGCTTCGGAGCAAAAGGACATCTTCAAGAGATTCGTCCGTGGGACCGGCTCCAGGGCAGCCCATATCCAAGGGACCGGCATTGGCCTGGCCATGGCGCGCCACATCGTCGAAGCTCATGACGGCGAGATCCGCCTGGAGAGCGAACTCGGCAAGGGCAGCACGTTTACCATCCTGCTGCCGATGGAGAAAATAGCATGAAACGCATTCTGGTGGTGGAAGATGAACCCGCAATCGCGTTTGGTCTGCAGCTGGACCTGAAGAACGAGGGATACGACGTGGAGATAGAATCGGACGGAGAAAGCGGCCTGCGGCGGGCGCGGAAAGAAGCCTTCGACCTGATCCTGCTCGATGTCATGCTGCCGCGAAAGGACGGCTACGAGGTCTGCCGCGAACTGCGCCGGGGCGGATCGAAAACGCCTGTCATCATGCTGACCGCCAAGGCCCAGGAGGCGGAGAAAGTGCTGGGACTGGAGATCGGCGCCGACGACTACGTGACAAAACCATTCAGCCCGCGCGAACTGCGGGCCCGGGTCAAGGCGGCGCTCCGTCGCACCGCGGAAGACGATTTGCCGATATGCCGGTTCGGCGACGCGGAAGTGGATTTTGGGCGTTGTGAGCTGCGGCGCGCCGGCAAACCGGTGGAGCTGACGGCCCTCGAGTTCAAGCTGCTCACTGCCTTTATCCGCAACGGCGGCAAAGTGCTGAGCCGGGATCAACTGCTGGATCTCGTCTGGGGGCACGGCACGTTCGTCACCGACCGTGTGGTGGATAACCACGTCGTCACCCTGCGAAAAAAGGTCGAGCCGGAACCTTCAGAGCCGCGTTACATCGTGAGCGTCCGCGGCCTGGGATACCGTTTCGATGGCTGAATAAAACCCAATCCTGACAAAAGCGCAGATACTCGCCTGACAATGGAGCCGTAACATGATGGGCAGGAGGAAATCACAATGAAACCAGCAAAGTTAGTTCTTTTGACCGGACTGCTCTGCGCGGCCCTGTCCGCCGGGTACCTGGCGAGCCAGGTGAAGGACACGAAAGCCGAGGTGGCGCTTCAAGCCGCCATCAAAACTGAGACTGTCGATGGAGACCTGAGGGGCGCTATCGAGCAGTACAAGAAGATCGCCGCGCTGCCCGGCGCCGGCCGGGCTACGATCGCGACCGCCCTGCTGAGGATGGGCCAGTGCCACGAGAAGCTGGGCGATGCGGACACGCAAGAAGCACGCAAGGCGTACGAGCAGGTGGTGCGGGAGTATGGCGATCAAGCCGCCGTAGCTACCGAAGCCCGCACTCGGCTGGCCGCACTCGTGGGGGCTGCCGGCGCGTCGGGGAGCACGACGATGGCCACAAGGAGGGTGTGGGCAGGGGCGGATATCACGGGCCAGGTTTCCACCGACGGCCGTTTCCTATCGTTCACGGACTGGAAAGCCGGCAATGTTGCCGTCCGCGACCTCGCCACCGGCCAGAGCCGGCTGTTGACCGACAATGGCAACGTTGCTGGGGGGGGTGGGTTTGCTGAGCCTTCCGTGCCCTCGCCCGACGGCAAGAGCGTCGCCTACGCCTGGTACGGCTCGCATGGTCGCGACCTTTGCGTCGTCGGGCTCGACGGATCGAAGCCGCGGATCCTGCGGGCCGTCGGAAATGGGGTCCTCGACCACGTTCCGTTGGCATGGTCGCCTGACAGCAAACACCTGCTCGCCGAATTCGTGAAGGCCGACGGCAGCCGCGACATGATGCTGGTGACTGTCGCTGACGGTTCGACGAAGCTGCTGAAGGCGGTGGGGAAGGACCTGTCTCCGGGCGGTGTGTTCTCACCTGACGGACGATACATCGCGTGGGCGACCAAGGAGGGGTTCTCGCTCGTCGACCTCCGGAAGGGAGCCGAGTCGCCGCTCATAGCGGATCGGTCTGGCCACAGCGTCCTGGGCTGGGCTCCAGACGGAAAGCACATTCTGTTCTCCAGCGAGCGTTCGGGATCGGCCGACGCGTGGCTCGTCGCGGTGGCTGACGGGAAGGCGCAGGGTGAACCAATGTTCGTCAAGAAGGACTTGGGCTCCATGCCCATGGGGTTCACCCGCAGGGGTGCCTTCTACTACGGGGTCAGCAACAACGTTTGGGACGTCCAGATTGCCGAACTCGACCCGGCCGGCGCCAATGCGGGATCGTCGCCGCAGCGGGCGTTCCAGCGTGGCAACACGCGTTCTCCAGCCTGGTCTCCAGACGGTCGCTCGCTCGCATCGGTTGACGCCCGCGAGCCGAGTCAGGCCGTGATTATCCGCTCCATGGATACGGGAGAGGAGCGAGAGCTTCGCGTCGGCGAGAGGACGATCGGGATGGGCGGGATCCGGTGGACGCCGGACGGAAAGGCCATCGTGGTGCCGGCATCCGAGTCAGGGAAGGGTGAGAACCTGTTCCGGATTGATGTCCAAACGGGGCAGGTGACTGCTCTGATGCCACTTCCAGGGCTGGGCGGCTGGCCAGCGTTCCGGTTCTCACGAGATGGGAACACGATCTTCTACGTCAGGCCACCAGCCTCCCTAGCAGAAACAGGCGGACAACGCCTCGTGGCCCACGACCTGCGGTCCGGCCAGGAGACGACGGTCATTCAGAGGAGTGGGCTCTACAAGGGCGGACTGTCGCCCGACGGCCAGCGAGTGCTGATTGGTGTTGACGAGGGCAAGTCCCGGGTGGTGCTCGTCATGTCGGTCGCCGGGGGAGAGGCTCGGGAACTATTCAGGGTCGACGGCGAGAAGGAGGTCTTGTTCGCGGGAGGGCCATCGTGGACGCCAGACGGCCGCCATGTCGTTTATCTGAAACGCGCCAAGGAAGTGCAAGGGCAATGGCAGGCGTGGCGCGTCGCCGCCGAGGGGGGAGAACCGCAACGCGTGGGGCAGATCAGTGCCCGTCAGTTGGTTGGGTTCGCCCTGCACTCTGACGGACGCCGCGTGGCGTTCAGCGATGTAAAATTCGACCTGGAGGTCTGGGTGATGGAGAACTTCCTGCCGCCGGCGAAAGCCGCCAAATAGCAGGTAGAAGGCGGGACAGAAAGCAAGGCAGGCGTCGTTTCACGGCGCCTGCCTTGCGCCTTGCTGCACCTCTATTGCCGGTGACGATTGGTGACACTAGACGAATATCTTATTTTCGGGAATAGGATATTCTTCCCATATGACAATTGTGGCGCTCGCGGCTATAATTGAACCGCTACAGTCCGGGGAGGTCAGGATGCGCCACTCTAAGCTAGGGCCGCCGCGCAATGTTCTGGTGCTGTTTATAGTGGTCTCGGCCGTTTCGGTATCTGCCTTGGGTTGGCTGAGTTGGCGTCTGCTGGAGCAGGACCGGGCGTTGGAGAACCAACGGATCCAGGAACGGCTCGAACGCGCGGCCGATCTGATCGTCGCGTCCCTTGATCTGGGTCTTTCGGAAATCGAGAATCGTCTTTCGGTCCTATCCGATCCCGGTGATCATGCTCTGTCCGTTGCTTTCAGCCCGCGTGAGGTCGAAACCCATCCCGGCGGGCGTTTGCTCTATTATCCCTTTATTCCACCGGTTCGGGAATCCCCTGTGACCGTGTTCGTAGCGGGGGAGATTCTCGAGTTCCGGCAGCAGGACTACGTCGGGGCGATGGCCGCGTTCCGCGCGCTGGCGCTCTCGAAGGACCCTCTGATCCGGGCAGGGGCGCTGGTGCGTCTTGGGCGAAATCTGCGCAAGAACAACCAGATCCATGAAGCGCTTGCGGTCTACGAAGAACTTGCCCGGCTCGGATCGACTCCCGTGGGCGGAGATCTGGCCGAACTTCTCGCCCGACAGGCCCGCTGCGCGCTTCTGAAGGAGCTGAATCAACTTTCGGAATTGCAGCGCGCGGCCGGATCTTTGGACGCCGACCTTCAGCAGGGCCGCTGGCACCTAGATCGCGTTTCCTATCAATTCCATTCGCAAGAAGTCCAACGCTGGTTGACCTTCAAGCCCGATACCCTGGCCGAACGCCAAACCGCTCTCGCCCTGGCCGCCGCCGTGGAATCCCTCTGGGAGCAATGGCAAGAACTCAGGCGAAGGGAAGGGAGCGCGCGCGGCCGTCGCAGTCTTTGGGTGCATGGCCAGTCGATCCTCTTGCTCTGGGACAGCTCTCCGGAAAAACTCGTGGCCTTGGCGGCTGGTCCGCGATATCTGGAATCCCAATGGGGTTCTACCTGGCGGAATCTCGGCGTCACCGTGTCGTTGCTGGATGCGGATTCTCACAATGTGCTTCAACCAATCCCTCCGACCAGTCCGCAGCAGGCCTTGCGCACGTCATCCGACACGCGATTGCCGTGGACTCTGCGGATTACCAGCGCCGATCCCGTCGCCGATTTGGCCCAGCTAGCCGGGCGCCGGCGCCTCCTGCTGGCGGGTTTGGCTATGATGGGCGTCATGGTGCTTGTGGGCGGGTACTTCACGACGCGCGCCGTGTCACGCGAGTTGGCCGTCTCCCGGCTGCAGTCCGATTTTGTCTCGGCGGTCTCGCATGAGTTTCGGACACCTCTGACCTCGATGCTCCATCTGACCGATTCGCTCGACCGAGGCATCGTGTCGGACGAGGCCCGCCGCCGGCAATACTATGCCGCACTGGCGCACGAGACCACGCGGCTTCACCGCCTGGTCGAGAGCCTCTTGAATTTCGGGCGCATGGAAGCCGGCGCGTTTGAGTACCGATTCGAGCCGGTCGACCTCGCCGTCCTGGTCGGGGACGTCGTGGCCGAGTTTCGGAAAGAGTTTGTTTCCAGCGGCCATCGCTTTGAACTCCTGACGGATCGCAACCTGCCTCCGCTTCGAGTCGACCGCGAGGCTCTCAGCCGAGCGCTGTGGAACCTTTTGGACAACGCGGTGAAATATTCGCCCGGCCGGCCGCCGATCTGGGTCGATTTGGCGCGCGAAGGAAAACGTGTCGCCCTCCGCGTTCGCGATCAAGGTCCGGGCATCCCGGTTGAGGAACAAAAGGAAATCTTCAATAAATTCGTGCGCGGCTCCGCGGCCCGGGCGTCGAGTGTCAAAGGAACCGGGGTTGGCCTAGCCATGGTCCGGCATACGGTTCGCGCCCATGGCGGCGAAGTCCGGATCGAAAGCCGTCCCGGGGAAGGAAGCACCTTCACAATCTTGTTGCCGGCGGAGGGATGAAAACGATGGCGCGTATCCTAGTCGTGGAAGACGAAGCCAACATCGCCCTGGCCCTCGAGGACGACCTCAAGAAAGAAGGCTATGACGTGGAAATCGTGGGCGACGGCGACCGCGCCTGCGGCCGCGCCCTTGAGGCGGCTTTTGACCTGATCCTGTTGGACGTCATGCTGCCCCATAAGGACGGATTTGAAGTCTGCCGCGACCTCAGGCGCGCCCGTGTTCGGACGCCGATCCTGATACTCACGGCCAAAACGCAGGAAGCGGAAAAAATCCTGGGCCTTGAGTTGGGGGCCGACGACTACGTCACCAAACCGTATAGCCCGCGGGAGCTGCGCGCACGCATCAAGGCTCTCTTACGCCGGGCCGCGGATGAACTTCCCGAAGTCTTCCGATTCGGCAATGTCGAAGTGGATTTCGTGCGTTACGAAGTCCGGAGCGGCGGCCGACTTCTCGACCTTACCCCGACGGAGTTCAAACTGCTCGCCGCCTTTATCCGCCAGCGTGGACGGGTGTTAACGCGAGACCAGCTCCTCGACCTCGCCTGGGGTCAGGGGGTCTTCGTCACCGACCGCGTGGTGGATAACCAGATCGCCAACCTGCGCAAGAAGATCGAACCCAAGCCATCGAAGCCGCGTTATCTGCTCAACGTGCGCGGCGTGGGGTATCGATTTGATGGCTAAGATCTGACACAACCGTGACAGTTTCGTGATTGGCTGAGGACAGGGAGCCCGTACCTTGATGGCAGGAGGTAAAAACCATGAAAACCCGTCATGTCGGTTTGATTGGAGCGGCGCTGCTCGCGGTCTTCCTGGCAGCAATGCTTGCCGCGGGCCAGAAGAACGACCAGGCTGAGTTGGCCCTCAAGGCCGCCATTAAAACGGAAACCGTAGATGGAGATCTGAAGAGCGCCATCGAGCAGTACAAGAAGATCGCCGCGCAGCCCGGCGCCGGCCGCGCCACGGTCGCGACCGCCCTGCTGCGCATGGGCCAGTGCCACGAAAAACTGGGTGATGCGGACCTGCGGGAAGCGCGCAAGGCGTATGAGCAGGTGGTCCGGGAGTACGGTGATCAGGCCGCGGTGGCCGCCGAGGCCCGTGCCAAGCTGGCTGCGCTGGCGGGGGCTGCCGGCGCGTCTGGCAGTTCGGCGCTGTCCGTGAGGAGGGTGTGGGCGCAAGCGGATGCGACGGGCAAGGTGTCGCCCGACGGCCGTTTCCTGTCGTTCACCGACTGGGACACGGGCGATCTCGCCATCCGCGACCTCGCTACCGGCCAGAACCGGCTGTTGACCGGCACGGGCAGCCTGGCCGGGTCGGGTCGTGGAATGGCCGAGTACTCGATGCCTTCGCCCGATAACAAGAATGTCGCCTACGCCTGGCATTCGGGTGGCTACAACCTTTGCGTCGTCGGATTCGATGGCTCGAAGCCGAGAATCCTGCGGGCGTCCGGAAATGGAGTCCTCGACCTTTTCCCGCGAGCGTGGTCGCCTGACGGCAGGCAACTCCTTGTCGAATTCGTGAAGACCGACAACACCCGTGACATGATGCTTGTGGCCGTCGCGGACGGCTCCACGAAGCTGTTGAAGGCGGTGGGAAAAGACCCGTCTCCGGGCGGGGTGTTCTCCCCTGACGGACGGTACGTCGCTTGGGCGACCAGGGAGGGGCTCTCGTTGTTCGACCTCCAGTCGGGAACGGAGTCTCCCCTCATCCCGGACCGGACGAACCACGAAGTCCTGGGCTGGGCTCCGGACGGGAAGCACATTCTGTTCTCCAGTGAGCGTTCGGGATCGGCCGACGCGTGGCTCGTCGCCGTGGCCGGCGGGAAGGTGCAAGGCGAACCGATCTTCGTCAAGAAGGACTGGGGCTCCAGGCCCATGGGGTTCACCCGCACGGGTAGTTTCTTCTACGCGGCCGACAACAATGTTTTCAGCGTCCAGATCGCCGAACTCGACCCGGCTAGCGGAAACATGGTTTCACCGCCGCAGCCGGCATTCCGACGCGGCAACATGCGGTCTCCAGATTGGTCTCCCGACGGACGCTTGCTTGCGGCCGTTGACGCACTTAAGCCGATGCGGGCAGTTATCATCCGCTCCATGGATACGGGCGAGGAGCGAGAGCTTCGGGTCGGGGAGAGGACGATCGCGGGGGCGAGGAGCGGCCTCCGCTGGACGCCGGACGGAAAGGCCGTCGTGGTTCCGGAATCGGAGTATAAGAACCTGATACGAATTGATGTCCAAACGGGACAGGTGACTTCTCTGATGCCGCTTCCAGCTTTGGTCGACTGCTCCTTCGATTTTTCTCGAGACGGCAACGTCGTCTTCTACGTCAGGCAGGCTGCCCCTCCCGATGTGAGCGTGACGCGGCTCGTGGCCCGCGATCTGCGGTCCGGCAAGGAAACGGTAGTCATCGAAAAACGAGGGCTCTTCGCGGGCGCGGTATCGCCCGATGGCCAGAGGTTGCTTATCGCCACGTGGGAAGTCGAGTCTTCTCAGGTGCTGCTCGTCATGCCGGCCGCCGGGGGAGAGGCCCGGGAGCTGGTCAGAGTCGGCGGCGAGAAGGAAGTCCCCTTTTGGGGTGCCCCGTGGTGGACGCCGGACGGCCGCTACATCGCCTTTATGAAAGGCGTCAAGGGTATGACCCCGAACCAGTGGGAGCTATGGCGTGTCGCAGCCGAGGGCGGAGAACCGCAGCGGATCGGGCTGATCCCCGCTCGTTTTCGCGACGCGCGGCTGCACCCCGACGGCCGCCGAGTGGCGATCGAGGATGTCAAAGTGGACTTCGAGCTCTGGGTGATGGAGAACTTCCTGCCGCCGGCAAAAGACGCCAAGTAGCGGCAGGAGGTGGGGCAGGAAGCGGGGCGGGCGTCGAGTCAAGGGACGAGCCTTCGGCTCGCCACTCGTCCGTGGCTTATATCAACGGGCGAGTACGGCGGAAGTGGACCCCCCGGGTAAAGCCCGGGGCACTCACCCGCGATGTAAATACGCGGCTGAGTAGGGCGGAAACGGATCCCCAGACAAAGCCTGGGGCCCCTGCCGCCGCCCCGGCCGCCGTCGAAAGAAGCGAAAAACTTGTTTGCCATACTCGCTGATAAGTTCTACAATTAAGCATAGGCGGGGGATTAAGAACCCATAATCCCAAGAAAAAGGAGGCCCCTTCATGAGATTCGCTGCAGCCCGTCTTCGTCGGTTGGTTCTTCCGTTATTTCCAATCATCTTGGCGGCCGGCTTGGTACTCTCTCCGGGTCGGGGCACAGAAACCAAATTCGAGTTTCCCGGTCAACACGGCTGCACGAGCATCATGGTCGGCCGCCTGGCAACCGTCGACGGCTCCGTGATCACGTCCCAGACCGTCGACGGGGAGTATCGGAACTGGATGGAAATTTCTCCCCATCGAAAAAACGAGGCCGGGGCCAAAAATAAAATCTACACCGGCCGCATGGGCACGAGGATTCCGGACGATCAGCGCGGATTGAAGCTGACCGGCGAAATTCCGGAAGTCCCGGAAAGCTATTCCTTCTTTAATACGGCCTATCCGGCCGCCAACGAACACCAGCTCGGGATGGGCGAAACCACGGTCATGGGCCGGAGGGAACTCCACAATCCGCAGGGGGTCTTTCGGATCGAGGAAATCCAACGCCTGATGCTCGAACGGTGCACGACGGCCCGCGAGGCCATCCGCCTCGCCGACGAACTGACGAAGACCTATGGCTACATCGACTACTACGGGGAATGCCTGACCATCGCCGATACCAAAGAGGTTTGGCATTTCGAGATCCTGGGGGCCACCAAGAAGTACGTCGGCGCGGTGTGGGCCGCGGTGAGGATCCCCGACGATCACGTCGGTGTCTCAGCCAACGCCCTGCGAATCGGAGAGCTCGACTTGAAAAATCCCGACTATTTCATGGCCTCAAAAAATGTCTTCGCCCTGGCCGAGGAGATGAAGTGGTGGGACCCCAAAGGCAAGGAACCGTTCAAGTTTTACAAAGTCTACGGCGGCGAGAAAAGGAATCACTGGCCTTACCGGGAGTGGCGGGTGCTCAGCCTCGCCGCCCCTTCCCTGAACCTCGATCCCGAGGCGGAGGAGCTCCCCTTTTCGGTGAAAGCCGAAAAGAAAATTTCCGTCCGGGACGTCATTGCCTGGTTTCGGGACACCTATGAGAACACGCCTTTCGATACCATGCCCAAGCTCCTCGTCAAAGACCGCAAAGGCAACCAGGTTCAGAGTCCCGTCGTCAGCCCGTGGATGCTGAGGGATTTGAAAAACCTCCTGAACTCGCTGAAGCCCGATTCGGCTCCCACACACTACACGATCGCCAACAACATCACATCCTATTCGACCGTCATCCAAGCCCGGGCCTGGCTGCCGGATCCCGTCGGCGGACTTATCTGGCTGGCTTTCGATAATCCCGCTCAAACTGCCCGCATTCCGCTCTTCTGCGGAATCACGGAGCTCCCGCCGAGCTTCAAGATCGGCAACCAGAATGGCTTTACGACCGGGTCCGCGGCCTGGGGATTCCGGCGGGCGGCCCGGCTCGCCCAGCTCGGCTGGGGCAAGTGCCGGAACATCGTCGAAAACCTGATCAAGGACGTGGAAAACCGGGCGTTCGCCGAAATTCCCCTGATCGAAAAGAGCAGCTTGGATCTTTATGCGCAGAATCCGGAGAAAGCCAGGGCGTTTCTGACCGCCTACTGCCGCGACTTCGCCCTGGCCGTGACCCAGCGGTACTGGGATCTGGGCGACGAGTTGTGGGATGCCTTCGCTAACGATTTCTTCTTATCCCCAGAGGAACGGAGGAAATGGAGGTAGGCCCGAATGCCCTGGAGGAAAGCGTCGCGCTTCCCGCCTCGGGTGGCGCGGCTCCTCGCTTTGGTCACTACGGTGCCGCTGGTTGCCCTCCTCTGGGTTTGCTGGCGCGTCTTAGCCCAGGATCGCGCTCTTGAAGAGCAGCAAATCCGGCAACGGGTGGAACGAGCGACGGACATAGCGACGGCCGCGCTGCAGAGGGCGGTGGAGGCGTCCGAGAGACGCCTCGTCGAGGGGAACAAGGACTGGACGGACGGCGCGGTGGTCATGACCGCCCAGGGAGATACCGTCCAGATCTGGCCGACGGGACGGGTGGCCTATTATCCTGTCCCACCGCAATTGCCCGAACTGCCCGTCGCGCCGTTCGCCGCGGGCGAGGCCATCGAATTCAGGCAACGCGACCTCAACCGCGCGGCAGCTTTCTACAGGGACCTCGCAAGCCTGAATCGGCCGGATGTCCGGGCGGGAGCGCTCCTACGCCTGGCCCGATGTCTCCGCGCATCTGGAAGGCAGGCCGATGCCCTCCCCATCTACGCTCGGCTGTTAAACGAAGACGGTTGGGTGTTCGAAGGAATGCCCGTCGGCCTGGTGGCTCGCCAAGCCAGGTGCTCCCTGATGGACGCCTTGAACCAGGCCGACGATCTCCGGCGCGAAGCGGCCGCTCTCGGTTCGGACTTGCAGCGGGGGCGTTGGCCGCTGACGCGCGCCGCAGCGCAACTCTGTGCGCAGGATGCCGTACGCTGGGGAGTCGCGCCCTTACCCGGCCAGTCGGAGCGTGAGCTGTTGGCAGACGGGCTGCGCTCGCTCTGGCAGAGACTATCTCAGCCAGGGTCCGCCGCCTCCGGCCGTGAATCCATTGCTGTCGGCCGCGAGGAGACCGTCGTCGCGCTCTGGAACCGGTCGGGGGACCGGGTGTCCGCGCTGGTCGCAACTTCTCAGTTCGTTTCCGCGCAGTGGCTTAGGGCGATCGATCCCGTGCTGCAGGAGCAGCGTGTGAAGTTGAAGCTCCACAGCGGCTCCAAAGGGCTCCCTCCGGGAGCGGTCCGCCGGGCGGACGACATCGGCCTTCCCTGGACCCTGGTCGTGGCCGGCAGCGATCCGGAGATGGAACGGGGCCAGTATCGGCTACGCCGCCGGCTCCTGGTATCGGGTTTTCTCATTCTGGCGGTGCTGATCGTTATTGCCAGCTACCTGATATTTCGCGCGACCAGCCGGGAATTCGCGGCAGCGCGCCTGCAATCGGACTTCGTGGCGGCGGTTTCGCACGAGTTCCGCACCCCACTGACCTCCCTCCGCCAGTTCACGGACATGCTGCGCGAGCACAAGAACCTGAGCGATGAGCGTCGGGACATCTGCTACGAAGCTCAGGCGCGATCCACCGCGCGGCTGACACGGCTCGTGGAATCGCTGCTCGACTTCGGGCGGATGGAAGGCGGCGCGCGGATCTATCATTTTGAACCGGTTGATTGCAGCGAGCTGGTACGCCGCATCGTGGAGGAATTCCGCAATGAAGGGCAGTCTTCCGGCTTCCAATTCGTCCTGGCGGCGCCAGATTCCGCGGAGATCGATGCCGACGGCGAAGCGCTTGGACGCGCGCTCTGGAACCTCCTCGACAACGCCGTGAAGTACTCCGGCGACAGCCGTGAGATCGACGTGGAGGTGGGCCGCGCCGGCCTGGACGTAACGATCGCCGTGCGGGACCGCGGCCTGGGGATACCGGCGCATGAACAGGCCCTTATTTTTCGCAAATTTCAGCGCGGCGACGAAGCGATGAGACTGGGCATCAAGGGGACGGGCATCGGTCTGGCGATGGTCGACCACATCATGAAGGCGCATCATGGACGCGTCGAAGTGCGCAGCGAGCCGGGACGCGGCAGCACCTTCACGTTGGCCCTGCCGGTTAGGAGGTAACCCCATGGCACGAATCCTCATTGTCGAAGACGAGCCGGACATTGCGTTGGGCCTGCAGCTGGACCTGCGTGAGGAAGGATACGAGGTCGAGGTGGTTCACGACGGAGAGGAGGCCGGCCGAGTCGGGAGACAGCCCGGCTGGGACCTGATCCTTCTCGACGTGATGCTGCCGCGCAAGGATGGCTTTGACGTCTGCCGTGATCTGCGGCGGGCAAAGGTCCGGACCCCGATCCTGATGCTCACGGCTAAGGTCCAGGAAGCGGAGAAGGTCATGGGGCTGGACCTCGGTGCGGACGACTACGTCACGAAGCCGTTCAGCCCTCGCGAACTGCGGGCGCGGATCCGCGCCCTGCTGCGGCGGGCGGCTCCGGATGAGCCGGGAGTCGAGCGTTTTGGGGATTGCGAGGTGGACTTCGAGCGAGCGGAATTGCGCCGGGCCGGACAGACGACAGAGCTCACCGCGATCGAGCTCCACATGCTGCGCTTATTTCTGCGGAACCGCGGCCGGGTTCTGGCGCGCGGCCGCGTGATCGACGAAGTGTGGGGCGCCGGGGTGTTCGTGATCGACCGCGTGGTGGACACCCATGTCATCAAGCTGCGGCGCAAAATCGAATCGGACCCGACCGCGCCGAGGCACATCGTCAGCGTCCGCGGCCTGGGATACCGATTCGACGACTAAACGACGCCAATACAACACACAACCGACGTCCTGGGCTCACAATGCATCTGTACATTGGGGGCATGGAGGTGATGACAATGCGAAAAATCTTGGCAATTCTTGTAATGACGGGGGCGCTGGCCATCGGCATTGGCTCGGGACAACAGAAAGACCGGGCCGAAGTGGACCTGCAGGCCGCCATCCGGATGGAGACGGTGGAAGGCGACCTTAAGGGCGCCATCGAGCAGTACAAGAAGATCGCCGCGCAGCCCGGCGCCGGCCGGGCTACGATCGCGACCGCCCTGCTGCGGATGGGCCAGTGCCACGAGAAACTGGGCGACGTGGACACGCATGAAGCGCGCATGGCGTACGAGCAGGTGGTGCGGGAGTACGGTGATCAGGCCGAGATTGTAGCGCAGGCGCGGGTGAGGCTGGCGGCCTTGGGCGGTCCGGGGGGCGCCGGGGGACTCGTCACGCGCCGGATTCTCGCGGACGCCTCCGGCATCCATGGGGTCCTGACCGCGGATGGCAAGTACATCAGAAGTATAGACCGGAAAACGGGTGACATGATCCAGTTCGAAATTGCCAGCAGACAGATGACGCGAATCACAAATAGGGGGCCCTGGAGCGAGACTGAGAAGTCCTACGAGTACCTAGCGTTCTCACGCGACGGAAAACAAATCGCATACAACACGTATACGAAGGACGGGGTCCCTCAAGTGCGGATTAGAAACCTGGATGGTTCGGGCCTTCGCACACTTTACAGTGAGAAAGGCGTGGCTAACGCTTTACCAGTGGACTGGTCATCTGACGCAGGGTCCATCCTCGCACTTTGCAGTCGTGACAAGAGCGCGAGTGAACTAACGCTGATCTCGACAGCGGACGGCTCGGTGCGCGTCCTGAGGAGTATTACTTCTCCCAAGTTCTGGTTGCAAATGGCCAGCTTCTCGCCCGATGGGCGATTTGTCGCGTTCAGTTTTGTGGGTGAGGGCAACCCACCCCATGGCGACGTCCACCTGATGACCGCCGATGGCCGGAATGAGGTCGTTGTTGCAGGGCATCCCGCGGAGGATAAACTGATTCGATGGACACCGGACGGGAGAAGCCTTGTCTTCCTCAGCGACCGCTCGGGGACGTGGGACATCTGGACCGTCCACATCACCGGGGGAAAGCAGCAAGGAGAACCGGAACTGCTGAAAAAGGACTTCGCCTGGGATTCGATGGTTCTTGGCTTTGCACCCGACGGCTCCCTTTATTATGGGACTCAATCCTCTTCAGGTCGCCTCTACAACGGTGCGGTCGACCTTGAAACCGGTAAGGTACTCGTGCCACCCGCGCCGGTCACGACGCGGACTGGCCGACCGTCACAACCAACATGGTCACCCGACGGCAGTAACCTGGCCTACATTTCACGTCGGGGTTCCATCACGAACGGTATCGCAAACGACCTCCTAACGATCCGGTCCGCCGCAACTGGGGAAGAGCGCTTTCTGTCGCCGCGTCTTAGTTACGTTGGCCACTTTTCCTGGGCGCCGGACGGCCGTTCCATCATCGCGCTCGGGATTGCGGAGACGGAAACTGGAATCTTCCGAATTGACACTGAAACAAGCGAGATCACTAGGTTGGCAGATCAAGGCCTGTTCCCCAAGCTCTGCCCGGATGGGAAGACCCTGGTGTTCGTGGGGGAGCTAATCATCAGGAAACGCAACCTCGACACCGGTGAGGATTCGGAAGTTGTCAAGGCAGGGAAAATGTACTACGACCTCTCGCCGGACGGCCGGGAAGTGGTGTTCCAGGTGGACGGCGCTGTAAAGACCGTGTCCCTTAACGGAGGGGAGCCGCGGGAGCTATTTCGCGGTTTGGCCCAGAATTACAGGCTGGGGTGGACGAGGGACGGTCGTTACATCATCGCCCAGGCACTCGATGGACCCCTCGATACCGCGAGCGGTGAAATCTGGCGGGTTCCGGTGCAGGGCGGGACGCCGCTGAAGCTGGACCTCTCCGTTCCAAAAATGGAGTCCTTCGCACTTCACCCGGACAACCGCCGCTTTGTATTCGCAACAAATGAAGGAACCAAGCAAGAGCTGTGGGTGCTGGAGAACTTCCTGCCGCCGCTCAAAGTCGCCAAGTAGCTGCCGGTAGAAGGGGGGACAGAAAGTGAGGCAGGCGTCGAGGCGCGGCGCCTGCCTTGCGCCTGGCTGCACCTGATTCACCCTTACGAACCGGGATCATCACGTCTTTTCAGGCCTTCCGGGTGGTTACCGTAACTACCCCGGAGGAATATTTGACAGCATTGGCTACCATGGTTACTGGTGGAGCTCTTCATCGAGCCAGGCTGCCATTGCTTTATTCAACTCCCTGACATATACCAAAACCAACGTGTTGCCGGGCTCCTCCAAACATTGGGCCTGTGAATTGTCAGTTCGTTCCATCAGGGATGAGTCAATTTGAAACTTTAGAAAAAGCCTTCAGTTCCCGTCCAGCCCGGCCAGGCGCTTCTTCGCGTCGGCGGGCTCCGGCAGGCCCACATCGGCGTCTTTCCACAGGTCGAGGAAGAGGCGGTATTGTTCGGCGGCCTTCTCCCGCTCGCCCTTCTCCTCATACAACCGCCCCAACCGGTAGTGATAGACGGGGATACGCATGCGTCGATCCTGGCTCGCCGGGTCGAACGCGAGGAGCTGCCGATACACTTCGATGGCCTTGTCCGGATTCCCGGCTTTCACATAGGCGCGGGCCAGCACGTCCTGCTCGAGCGGCATATTGTGCTGCATGAGTTCGGGCGGATTCATGCCGGGGCTCGTCAGGACGAATTCTTTTTCCATGACGGATATGGCCTCACCCGTCTTCCCTTCGGCGAGCAAGATCTCGGCCTGAACGATCTTGGCCAGCTGCCGCGCCTGGGCTGCCCAGCTCGGAGTGTCATTCTGCGCTTGGGTCAAAAGCTGGCCCGCCTTATCGAGCCTTTGTCTCGCCGATTCGATCCGCCCTTGTTTCACATCCAACAAAGCAAGATAGTTTTCCAGCAAAGTCGTGTTTAGCCGGACCCTTGGAGGGTCATAGCTTTTATTGAAGTCGAAGTATTCCTGCATGAGCCGGCGCCCTTTTTCGTACTCCCCGCGGTCATAGCAAAACCAGGCCTCGAGCATCTTGACCACGGTGACGCCGTAGGGATTGATAGCCCCCCAGCCTTCTATGGACTGGTCCGCCTCCTCCATGGCCAGCTCCCGTTTGCCCACCATGTGGTAATAGTACGCTCTCCACATGCGACCGCGGGCCTTAAGTCCGCTGGACGGCGCGTTACGGATATATTCGTCAATGGCGCGGAGGGCCTCGGGATATTCCCCTTTGACGGCCTGGATATAGGCGATCCACTCGTCCGCGCCATAGTCCGGCTTGATCCTCAAGGCTTCCCGGTAACTGACGATGGCCGCGTCGAGATCTCCCATTCGGAAGGCGAGCTCGCCCAGGGAATCGTAGGGATTGGCATCTCCTGGATTGAGCGCGGCGTATTTTTTAAAGAATTCGGCCGCTTTTTCATGATCTCCAGATTCCATGTAGGCATAGGCCAAATTGTTAATGGCCGCGCTGTAGTCAGGATCGAGCTCGAGGGCTCGATCAAGCGCCTCGATCGCCTCGGGAAACATCTTTTTTCCCCTGTAATAGTTGCTCAAGGACACGAGGGCGCGCTTCTCCCGCGGGTACTTGGCCGTTAGCTCCAGCAGGATTCGAGACCGTTTCTCTAAGTCCTTTTCAACCACGCTGGCGTAGGACGCTTCGATGTAGAGCCGCTCTTTTTCGTTGACTTTGTCGGAGAAGGCCTTGGCATTCTTCAAGGACTCGACCTGGAGGGCCACGTTTCTCAGGCCGCCCTGGATGTTGGCTAGGATGAGATAGGCGCTCGCGAACCGGGGGTCCCGGTCGATCGCGCTCTGGAGGGCTTGACGCGCTTCCTCCAAGTAGCCCTTATCGTAGAGCTCGCGGCCTTTGAGAAAGTCGTTGTAGGCCTCCATCGACGCCGTCGTGAACTCCGCGACCGGCGGCGTGGCCCCGGCCTTGGCCAGGGTCCAGTCGAGTTTCTGATAGACGCGGCCGGCGAGATCGTCGATCTGCGCAAGGAGGATGCTCTCTTCGCCATGGCCCTGGGACGAGGCGCTGGCGAGCGAGCGCTTCGTGGCGGTGTCGAGCGCCTTGATGTTGGTGACGAAGACGTTGCCCGCCTTGGTCACCTCGCCGGTGACCAAGACGGCGATCCCTTCGCGGCTGCAGATCTCAAACCCGGTTTCCTTATCGATGGGGGCGTCCGGGTCCTTGCCCAACTGCTTGAGGAGGTCCCGGAGGCGCTCCCAAGAGGCCACATAAGGGACGCCCATGGCCTCGAACTTGGTGATCATCAGGTTGGGAACGGCCCGGATCAGGCCGTCTTCCCGAGGGTCCCCGGTCAGGTTCTCGAACGAGATGACGGCGATGGAATGCTCGACCTTGGGCACCGCAACACCGGGTCTCTTGGAGGTCCACGGATGCCAGAGGAGGAGGCCGGCGATGACGAGGACGGCGAGCGCGATCGCCGGGACGACGAGCTTTTTCGGGGTGAACTCGACGGTGATCTTTTTCGAGGTCGTCGGTTTGCGGGCGGGGGCGGTACGTTCGGTCGTCGGCAGGGCCTCGCCGACCACGGCGAGCGCGGCCATGAAGTCCTCGCTCGTCTGGTAGCGCTTGTCGCGGTCTTTCTCGAGCGACCGGAGGATGACGCGGCCGAGCTCGACCGGGATCTGGGGCGCCAGCGCGCGCGGATCGGGCGGCGGGTCCGTTTTGTGTTTGACGGCGACGGCGAGCGGCGTCTCGCCTTCGAAAGGCGGGCGCCCGGTGACCATTTCGAAGAGAATGACGCCCAGGGCGTAAAGGTCCGCTCTCTGGTCCACCGGCTTCCCTTCGACCTGTTCCGGGGCCATGTACTCGGGCGTGCCGATGATCGCCCCTTCCCCCGTTCTGCCCTTGGTTGAGGCGGCCCTGGCGATGCCGAAGTCGATGATCCGGGCACTCCCCTCCCGGTCGACGATGATGTTCGAGGGCTTGAGGTCACGGTGGACGACCCCGAGGCGGTGGGCCTCGGCCAGGCCTCCGAGGATCTGCGTCGCGATGGAGACGGCCTTGCGGGCGGTCAGCTGGCCGGTCTGCCGGATGAGGCCGCGCAGGTCCTGGCCGGCTACGTATTCCATGGTGATGAAGTGGACGCCCTTCTCCTCCATGAGTTCGTACATCCGGCCGACGTGCCGGTGGCTGATCTTGCGGGCGATCTTGAGCTCGTTCTGGAAGCGCTCCAGGATGCGCTCGTCGCGGGCGATCTCGGGCCGGATGAGCTTGAGGGCGACTTCCTCGTTGAGCTTCCTGTCGATGGCCCGGTAGACCCGGCCCATGCCCCCCTTGCCGAGCTCTTCGACGATGTGGTAGCGGCCGGCGAAGGTGGAGCCGGCGGCGAGCTCTTCGGGCAGGGTCTCCAGGGTCTCGGTGAATAAAGGGAACTTTTCGGCCACTCGTCGCCCTCCTGGCTCTTGAGCGAAGGATATCACCGGTCCGGGGGGCCGGTCAATTTGAAAAGACGGGGGGGGCGGCCTATACTTGAGCCGTAGGTTTAAAGGAGGCTCCGCCATGAAACGCTCTCCCCTGACACTTTGGATCCTTCCGCTGGCCCTGGCCATTCTGGCCGGCGGCTGTGCCACGAACGATAATCCGCCGAACCCGGACCTCGTCGTCAATTCGCTGGAGGACAACGCCGCACCGCCGGCAGGCACAGTGACCCTCAGGTCGGCCATCGAGGCGGCCGGCGCGGGCGACACGATCACCTTCGACGAGTCGCTCGACGGCGGGACGATCCTGCTGACCATCGTCGGGGAGGAACACTCGACGCTCAAGGGTGAAGTCTACGTCAACAATGTGTTTTCGGCCTATCAGGTCCGGGACTACGGCAAATCGGCCCTCTACGCAGACAACGACCTGACTATCGACGCCTCGGACCTGCCGAACGGGATCACCATCGAATGGAACGGAGGCGGCGTGAGCCATGCCAGGGTCCTGGCCGTGTACGGCGACTTGACCATGAGGAACGTGACCATTTCTTCCGGCTATTCCATCGCCGAGGCGATCGTGGGCGGGACCCAGCCGTACACCCTGGCCAGGGGAGGCGGTCTCGCGGTCTGGGGGACGGCGCGGCTCACCGACTGCACGATCGCCGGCAACACCTGCTTCGGCGAATCCGGGTCCGCCAGGGACCGCGGCACATACGGCGGCGGCATCTACGCCAACGGTCTGGACCTCAACGACTGCGTCATCAGCGGCAATTCGGCCATCGCCTACGGGGCCGGGGGCGGCGGCATCTATTCGGTCGGCGGCGGCGACAACACGAACGGCCGCGGGAACGACGCGTCGCTGAGGGGGTGCACGATCAGCGGCAACCGGGTCACCGCCCAGCACGCCTACGGCGGCGGCATCTTCACCTTGTCCGGCGGGCCGAACAACCTGGCCACGATGTTCCTGACGAACTGCACGATCGCCCGGAACCTCGTCCAGGACCACCCGGACTTCCCCAATGTTGGGCAGTGGTACAATCGCGGCGGCGGCATCTACATGGGCGGCGGATCGCTCTGGATGTCCGGCTGCACCATCGCGGAAAACGCGGTCACGGGCCAGCTCGCGTACTTCAGCGGCAAGCCGAGCTCGGCCGGCGGCGGCGGATGCGCCACCACCGGCAACGCCCACACCGTGGAGACCGTCTGGCTCCAGAATTCGATCGTCGTCGGCAACACGCTGAACGGCGCGGCCGAGGACTGGTTCGCGGGCTCCATCCTCGATCTCTTCAGCCAGGGGTACAACCTCGTCGGCGTCGTCAACTTCAGTTGGATCCTCGTGCCCGTCCCCGACTGGATGATGTCCAGCCGCAAGCGCTGGCCGAAGGTCGGCGACCATGACGGGGTCGCCCTCCTCGACGCCCTGAACGTGAACGGCGCCCAATATCACGGCTCCGTCCTCTCGGCGGGGACGGACGCGGGCCAGCCGGCCATCCTCTGGTACCCCCCGGCCGACCTGGCGGCCGACAAGATCCCCACCCAGGAATATACCGTCACCTACGTCAACGCCGGGTACACGGGCTTCGGCGTGCCCACCGACGATTTCCTGAACTTCGTCATCCTCCAGCTGAGAGCCCAATACGGCGCGATCCTGGGGGCCGATTTCGGGGATGAGTTCGGAGACATGACCGGGACGACCTGGTACGGCCCGGCCGTGACCTGGCCGTCGAACGCCCAGAACGCCGCCTGGATCACGTTCTGGCACAATCTTGATACCGCTATCGGGAACAGGCTCGGCATGGCCATCCTCGGGGACGACTTCTGGGGGACGTTCACGACTGGGCCCCTCGGCAACCACGTCCGGATCACGGTCACGAGGAACACGAAGCCGTTCAGGATGGAAACGACCGACCAGCGCGGCAACGCCCGGCCGAACGGCACGATGGGCGACATCGGCTCGATCGAGAGGTAGGCCCCGACGGCACTCCCGGCTACGGATTAAAGCCGCAGGATATCCTTGTCTTTGATCGCCCCGCGTTTATCGAACAGCAGAATTTCGATGGACCGCGTTGCCAGGATAATCCGGAAATAGATCCTGAATCTGCCGGACCTCCGCCGAAAAATACCCTCGTTAGCGATCTTGCTTATGCGCCAGCTTTCTCCGGGCAAGGTCACGCTTCATCTCCTCGAGTGTGGCGTATCGGCCTCGCTCGATCTCGCGGATTCCCTCGCTGATTTTTTTCCACTCACCGGCGCTCAGCTTCGCTTCACCGATCTCCGTTTTGACCATGTTCCTGATGAACTCCCTGATCTTGCCGGTTTTGCTGTAGCCTTTTTCATTGCAGACCGTCGTAAACGCCACATATTCCTCTTCAGGAAGACGAAGAGTGATGCTTTTTTGTCTCATGGCACCCTCGGGTCAGGCTGAGAATATGCATTATTATTAATGCTTTTTATTGTGCTTGTCAAGAGCCATGGCACCGAAATATACTCAATTTCTGGAGGAGCGGATGAGAATAAGGAAATCGATCGTCGTGGCCTCGATCATAATAGCCACGGCCTGTTCGGGAGGAGACGCCGCCCGGCCCGGCGACAGCGCCGGCTCCCCCTCCGCTCAAGATAAGCCCGCCATCATGCGGGCCTTGGACGGGATCCCCGGCTGGATCAGGGACGGCGATGGCGAGGCCTACACGAAAGACGGCCTCTACGGCTACATCGACGGCGGGGCCGAGATCGTCTTCCAATACGGCTTCCGCGAGCTCGCGGTATTCAAGTTCAAACCGGCGGTGGCTGCGGCCCTGCCCGCGCCAAAGGAGCTCGTCCTCGAGATCTACCGAATGGAATCGGGCGAGGCGGCTTTCGGAATCTATTCGACCAAGCTCGAGGGCGAGGAAGAGGGCTGGCCCGGCATCACGTCGGACCACTGGGTCAGCCCCGGCCAGGGCGGGCTCGTCAAGGGCGAATACGTGGTCAACATCCTGGCCCCGGAGTGCACGGGCCGGGAGATCGGGGAGTTCGCGGCGGCCCTCGAGCCGAAAATCCCGGGCAAGGGTACGGCCCGGCCGAAGGGCATGGCGTGGCTTCCCCGCGACGGCATGGTCGCCGGGAGCTGGAAATATATCAAGGGCCCGCTCGCCGCCCAGGGCGAATCGCCATTCCTCGAAGCCGCGTTCTGGGGCTTCGGCGCCGGAGATGGGGAGGGCACGACCGAGGCCTATTCGGCCAAATACGGCGTCGTTCCCGCCGTTTCAAAGCTGGTCATCGTCGAATTCAGGAAAACGCCCGAGGCTGCCGCCCTCGAGGAAAACGTTCTAGCCGTGTTCAACGAGTATCTCAAGGACGTCCGGCGCGATGGAGAAACGCTCGAGGGCAAGAACGAAGCGGGCCGCTGGTTCCTGTTCGGGCATGAGGGCCGGTTCGCCGCCCTCGTTCTGAGTGAGCCTGACCGCAAAGCCGCCCAAACCCGTCTCGACATCGCCCTGGCCATGGCCCTCGCCTCCCGCTAGGGGCACCGCTGCCCTTTTCTATCTCAGGAACAAAACCCGAGTACGAATCCAGCCGGGCATTAACGCCATTTTTACCGAATCTTGACATCTTTGTGACAACTCCGCTCCGGGGAATCCTTATCTTGGACGCGGAAAGATGCCATGGACAAGCTCCTGAAGGTCTTGCGCATCGCGGTCCCGGCCGTATTCGTCGTCCTCCTGGTGCTCTATCTTCCGGAGATCAGGGTCGAAAACTCCCTCGAACGCTGGGTGACGCCTTCGTCGCCGGAGATCGCCCGCTACGGGGATTTCCTCGAGCAATTCGGCGGCGGCGCCGCGCTCCTGGTCGTTCTCCGCGACCCCGGGGGGTTCGAGAGCGACGAGGCACGCAACGCGCTGATGGCCCTCTGGGACCGGCTGACGGAGCTCTCGGACGTCGACAGCGTCTCGGTTTATCCGCCTCCCGTCTACCGGCTGAAGCGCCGCCTCGACAAGAGCATCGCCGTCTTCATCGTCGCGTTCACCCCGCCTTCCCGCCTGAATCCCAACCGACCTGAGCTCTTGAAGGCCGTCCGGAACCTGTTGAAGGACGTCCCCCTCGAATCGCATCTCGCGGGCACGGGCGTGCTCCACGAAGCCATCAACGAGGAGACGCAAAAATACACCCTCTCCTTCATCGGCCTGGGCCTGCTTTTCCTGATGGCCCTGCTCCTGCTCGTCCTGAAGAGCCCAAAGGCCTTGTTGATGACCATGGGCGTCTCCGCCGGCGGCGTATCGACGCTCCTGCTCGCGGCGGCGGTCTTCCGCATCCCTCTCAGCATGGTCACCGTTATCCTTCCGGTCCTCGTCCTTTTCTATGGCACATCCGGCTCGCTCCACGTCCTGTTCCACCGGGGGGATTTCCGGAAGGTGGTGGCGCCCTGTTTCATGGCCGTCCTGACCACGACTATCGGCTTCCTGACCTTCTGGCCGAGCCGCATCCCGCTCCTGAAGGATTTCGCCGTTCTCGGGACCGCGGGGATCGCCGGCGGCTTCGCCTGGGCCCTCCTCCTCTTTTTCCCCAAGCGTTACGCCTTCGAGCCGCGCGCCGACATCGAGCGCATCTTCCGGCGTTTCCCGGTCTTCTCGCGGCGGTCGATCCTCCTCGTCTTCCTGGGCGTGGCGGCGGCCATGGTCCCGGGCATCCTGAAGCTCAAGGCCGACATCTACAGCCTCGACATCATTTCCCCGTCCAACCCGCGCGTCGTCGACCACCATTTCGTCGAGCGCAACGTCAGCCGTTACGTCCCCCTTGAATACACCGTCGAAATCGACAAGGCCGACCCCCGGGAGCTCAACGGTTGGATCTCGGCCGTCCTCGAGCTCGACGAGGTCGACGGGGCGGTTAGCTATCTCAGCTTTCCCACTTCGGAACGGCCGAAGTCCCGCTACGTGTCGCCGGACGGCCGCACGGGACGCGTCACGTTCTTCATCCCGACGCTCTCGACCGGCCGGGGCCTGGCGCTCGCGGACAGGATCGCCGGCCTGGCCGCGGCGAAAATGCCGGGCGTCCGGCCGAGCGTCAACGGTTACGTAACCCTCTACGCGGTCGTCGCCGAGGAGCTCAAGAAGGCGTTCGTGAGCAGCCTGGCCCTCGCCTTCGCGCTGATCTTCCTCGTCCTGGCCGCCTTTCTCAGGAACGCGCGGCTGTTCGCCGCGTCCAT
The DNA here is from genome assembly GCA_964525875.1 of uncultured Eubacteriales bacterium. Lineage (GTDB taxonomy): Bacteria > Acidobacteriota > Aminicenantia > Aminicenantales > Saccharicenantaceae > RBG-16-66-30. The sequence goes on along the minus strand of CAZGJS010000009.1, from coordinate 105,443 downwards.
CCTCCCCAATTTGATTCCCATCGTCTGTGTCATCGGCCTGATGGGCTGGTCGGGGCTGACGCTGAACATGGCCACCGTGCCCATCGGCTGTCTCATGCTCGGCATCCTCGTGGACAACACCTTCCACCTCCTGTTCTGGTACAAAAAAACCGGCGGCCTCCGTGAGGCCTTCCGCGAAGCCGCCCCCGGCTTGGTCCTGACGATGGCCATCCTCTCTATCGGGTTTTCGGTCTTCCTCTTCGCCTCGTCTCCGCCGATCCGCTATTTCGGCATTCTGAGCCTGGCCACCCTGGCCGCCGGGCTGGCCGGCGACTGCATCCTTCTGCCGGTCCTGGTGAGGATGCTTGACTCCAAGGAAACCCGGAGGTCCGAAAATGCCTAGGCCCCCGGACGCGGACGAACGTTTCGACAGGATCCTAGGTTCGGACCTGAACCTTTCGGTCCTGCCCGTCCCGAACCTGGCTGCCCTTCTTTTCCGGCCGCTGGGCCACCGGGACGAGCGGAGCGAAGTGATCATCAGTCATGACGGCCCGGCGCTCGTCCGCGTCTCGCTCCGGCGGCTTCGTTTCGTCGCCGCCCGGATGCTCGGCGAGTTCCGGAAGAAGGGCATCCGGCCCGGGACGACGGTCCTGCTGGCCTCCGTTTCCGGGGGGAACGAGCTGTTCACCGCGCTGACGTTCACCGCCCTGGCGGTCTACGGCGTGAGGACCCTTCTCCCTATGTTCGTCGAAACGGGGCCGCTCGAAGAATGGCTCGACCTGGCCGGCTGCGCGGCCGTCATCGTCCCGGAACGGGACATCGCCTCCCTCGACGGCCACGACAAGGAGAAGTCGATCGTCCGGGACATCAAGGCGGCCGCCCTCAGGAAAGGTTTGCCTTGTTACGATCCCTTGGGGGATTTCGGATTGCGCGACGGACTCACCTGCGACATTCCGGACCCCATATCGGGCGCGCCTCCCGACCCGGAGGTCGCGGAGGCCATCGCCGCGACAACGGCCGGGACGGAGGCCCTGATACTGACGACGTCGGGCTCCTCGGGCAAATCGAAGCTGGTCGTCTACGAGCAGGGCGCCTTCATCCGGAACTGCCTGAGCTGGCAGGAGGCGGGCTTCTACGCGCCCGACAAGCTGGGCGGCCGCGGTTTCACGCCCCTGTTCACCCACTCGATGGGCATCCGGGCCTATTTCAACGCCCTGTGGTCGGGGTCTCCCGTATGTCTCATCAACACGGAGTGGTTCGAGGAAAAACCGGAAACCGTCCGCTATTTCCTCCTCCGGATGATGCCGGAACACGTCACCGGAGGGCCCGCCGTATACCACCTGCTGCTGGAGCTCATGCGCAACTTCCCCGAGATGAAAGACCGGCTCAAGGCGAGCTTGAAAACCGTCGTCATGAGCGGCGCCCGCGACGAGGGAAGAACGGCCAGGGCCGTTCAATCGGCCCTCGGCCTCTCCATCCACAACGCCTTCGGAATGACCGAGACCCAACAGGTCCTGAGCACCGTGCTCTTCGAGGACGCCGCGGAGGACGACCGCAAGTCGCTCGGACGGCCCCTCCCGGGCGTGACCGTCGGGCTGAGGAAGATGCCCGAGGAGCCCGGCCTTTACCGGCTCTATGTGAGATCGCCATTCGGCTGCAAGTCCATAATCGGGGAAGCCGCAGGCGCCGAAGCCGCCGGGGGGTTCCTCGACACGGGCGACATCGTCCGGCTGGCGGACGGAGACAGGCTCGTCTACTTCGGGAGGGACGGGCTAGATTTCATCAAGGACGGGTTCGGCGTCAAAATTCCGCTCATGTCCATGAGGGAGCACTATGCCGCCCTCCACCGGAAGGCCATCCATGTCGAGTATTTCCCGATGCGCGACAGCCCCGGGCTGGCCGCCCTGGTCTTCGTCGCCGGCGGGCCCGAGGCGATCGTGACGGTGACCGACAAGGGCGTCCTTGGCGAGTTTTCGAGGCTCGTCGCCGGGACGAACGCCCGGCTCTTCAAGGACCTGGAGCCGTTCGAATTCCGGCACCGCGTCGTCCGGCGGCTGGCCCTGGCCGCCGGGACCGTGCCCCGAACGAGAAAAGGCAACGTCTCCCGAACCGGGATCGAGGCCGGCTGCCGGGAAACGATCGCCGGGCTGACCGACCCTCAGTCCCTGCCGCCCGGGGTGGAGTCCTGCGGGGACGGGCGCTTCGCGTCGGAGAGGTTCACGCGCGTCCTCAATCCCTACGTCGGAAGCATGCTGGCCGGGCTGCGGATGGACCACACCTACCACAGGGCCAAGAAGGACTCCCTGTTCACGTTCGAAGAGGGGCGGGAAGTCGAGGTCCTGGACCTCGTCGGCGGCTACGGCACGAACCTCCTCGGGCACAATCACGCGGACCTCAAGGCGGCGGCAGCCGCCTTTCTCGAGGCCGACGACATCCCGCTTTCGGACCAGGCGAGCATCCAGGAGCACGCCGCGAAATTGGCGGAAGAGCTGGCGACGACGGTGGGCGAGACGACCGGGCGGGACTACGGCGTCCTGTTCGCATCCTCCGGGTCGGAGGCCGTCGAAATGGCCCTCCACCACGCGGCCCTGGAATGGCGGAAGAAGCTGGAAAAAATGGAACAGGACGAGCTCCAGCGGTTCGGCGGAGAGGCCGGAAGCCCGCTGGCCCTCGTCTGGGAAGAGAACAGGAAGGCTCTCCGCGACGTCCGCCTGAGCGTGGTCACCCTGAAGAACGCCTTTCACGGCAACTCCTCCGGCCCCCGCTCGCTTCTCGGGAACGACGAGCAGCGCGGCACGTTCGCCAACATCACCGGCCTCGAACGCATCCCGGTCGACGATCGATCGCCCGATTGGAAGGACGGGCTCGACCGCGGCCTGGCCGGCGCCCAAGTCAAGCTCCGGAGGGTCGCCGCCCCGAACGGGGGCGAATGGCGCCTGGAGGAGTTCGCCGTCAGCACGGTCGTCGCGGCCATCGTCGAGCCGGTGATAGGCGAAGGCGGCGTGAGAGCGGTCAACCCGGAAGTCCTCGACCGCCTCGGGGCGTTCGATTTCCCCTTGATCATCGACGAGATCCAGTGCGGCCTGGGCCGGACGGGGTCATTCCTCGCGTCCCAAGGGGCCGCCGGCGACTACTACCTGTTCGGGAAGGCCCTCGGCGGGGGCATCGAAAAGATCTCGGCCGTGCTCATCGATAAAAAACGCTATCAGGAGGACTTCGGCAAATACTACGTCTCGACGTTTTCGAACGGCGGTCTCGCGGCGCGCGTCGCGCTGAAGGCCCTGTCGGTCATCAAACGCGACCGGGTGGCCGAGCGGGCCGCAATGCAGGGAGGCAAGCTTCTGGAGAAACTGAACGCCGTCCGGAAGGCCTTCCCCGCCGTGATAGAGGAGGTCACCGGACGCGGGCTCATGCTCGGGGTCCGCTTCCGGGATCTCTCGAGAAGCGACAACATCACCCTCCGGGCCCTGGCCGGGCGGAAGGTCGCCGGATATCTTTTCTCGGCCTACCTGCTCCGGCAGTTCCGCGTCCGGGTCCTGCCGACGCTGTCCGCGCCGAACACCCTGAGGGTCGAACCCTCCGCCTACATCACGGACGAGGAGATCGGGCGCGTCGCCGGCGCGTTCGAAGAGCTGGCCCGAAGGATCGAGGAGAGGAGGATCTACGAGCTCTGCCTGCCCCTCATGGACGGCGACCCCTTCGACGACAACAAGGGGAAGGAAGCCCGCCCGGGAGTCCTTCACTCGCGGCTCGACGAACCGGCCGACGGGGCCGTCCGAGTGGCCTTCATCGCCCATTTCAGCCGGCCGGCCGAGGAGCTCCGGATCATGGAGAAGGACTTCGCCCGGGCTTCGGACACCGGCCTCCGCATCCTGTTCAACCGTCTGCAGACGGTGATGGAGATGAAGCCGTTCGTCCTCTTTTCGAAAAACATGTTCGGCGGCCGGGTCCACTTCAGCTTCATCACCCTGCCGGCGGACTCGGCCGAGCTCGAGCGCCTGCACCGGCTGGGAAAGGGACGGCGGGTCGTGGCCAAGGTCCAGGAGGCCGTCGACATGGCCGCCCGCGGCGGCGCCGCCGTGATCGGCCTGGGAGGATACGCATCGATCCTCAGCCGCAACGGACTCGGGCTCGTCGAGCCGGATGGGACGAGGATCGTCACCGGGAACACGCTGACGGCCGCCTCCGGCCTCCGCCGCCTGGGCGAGGAGATCCGGAAGCTGCGGCAGGGGCGGGCGAAACTGACCCTGGGGATCGTCGGGGCCTCCGGGAACATCGGCTCCATCGTCACGGAATGTCTGATCAGGGCCAACGGCCTCTTCGGCAGAGCGGTCCTGGTGGACAGGAAGAGAGCGAAGCTCGAAGCCTTCGCCGCCGGCCTCGATCGGGGGAATTTTTCGGGGACGCTCGAGCTGGCCGCGGACCTCGGTCCGCTCAAGCAGTGCGACGTCATCGCCGTGGCCACCAACACCAACGACCCGATCATTTTCCCCCACCACATCAAGGACGGGGCCCCCGTGGTGATCGCGGATGTTTCCATCCCCTCGGCCCTGGCCCCCGGGGTGGCCCGCATGCCCAACGTGACGGCCCTCCCCTTCGCATCGTACGTCACACTGCCTGACGACCCGGATTTCGTCATCAGCTCGCACACCCCGAAGGGCGCGACGTTCTGCTGCGCCGGCGAGGCCATGCTCTGCGGGCTCGAACCCCTCGAAGTCCCCCTCAAGGGGGCAATCACCGCACGGGCGATCGAGGCCGTGACGGCGGCGGCGGAAAAGTTCGGCCTATTCGAGAAACTGGGGGCGATCGAGAGCTTTCGGTCGGTACGCACGTCATGAAGCCTCCCTACAACTACGGCATTTCCCAGGAGGACGCCTTGACCGAGCGGCGGGCGCTCGACATCCGGGAGGGCGACCGCCTGCTCTGCGTCGCCAGCGCCGGGGAAGTTCCGCTCAACATTCTCGCCCTGGGGCCCGTCGCGATCGAAGCGGTCGATATTTCTCCGGCCCAGCTGTTTCTCTGCCGGCTGAAGCTCAGCGCCTGCCGGGCCCTGGAGCCGCTCGAAGCGGCCTCGTTTCTGGGATTCATGGACGCCTCGGCCGAAAAACGGAGGCGCCTTTTCGACCGGACAGCGGCCTTCCTGGACGACGACGAGAAGGGCTTCTGGGCGGCCAACATGCCCGCCGTCGAAAGGGGCCCCATCCGCGCCGGCCGGTTCGAGAGATACCTGGGGCGGTTCAGCCCCGCAGCCTTGGCGGTCCTCGGGGAAAGAAAGCTGAGGCGCCTCTTCGAGCAGGACACGGTCGCGGCCCAGCGGGAGTACTTCGACCGGTTCCTGAGCACGGCCGTTCTGAAGGTCCTCTTCAAGGTCGCGTTCCATCCCCGTCTTTACCGCAAGCGGGGGATCGCCGAGGAAGGGCTCCGGCACGGCGGAAAGCGCGACATCGCGGCATTCTTCTACGGCCGGTTCCGGGATTTCTGCGCCGCGACCCCGGCCCGGATGAACCCCTATCTCCAGTTCTGCTTTTTCGGGAGCGTCCTGTTTCCCGAGGCGCTCCCCGAGTATTTATCGGCGGAAGGGATGCGGCGGGTCCGGGAAAACCACGCGAGCATCGCCTGGCGGCCGGAGTCCTATCAGGAAGCCGTGGACGAGAGCCCTCCGGGCAAGTTCAACAAGTTCCACCTGTCCAACATCGGCGACTGGATGGGCCTCGAGGAATACGCCGGGCTGCTGGCCCTCGTCTGCGCCAAGGCCGCACCGTCAAGCCGGGCGATCTCCCGCTATATCCATCTGGACCATCCGCTGCCGGAAGCGCTGAGGGAGCGCATCGTCCGGCGGGACGACCGCGGCGAGGAACTCGTCGGGTCCGACCGGTTCCCCTTTTATAACCTCGTTGTCATGGAGCTGCGAGGATGAACGCGGAGGATGAGTATCAACTGAGGAAGATCTCCCGGGAGTGGAACTGGGAGATGCTCCGGATCCTCGGCGAATCCCCGGTCGAAACCCCGGCGCTGAGCATCGTCTTCGACCGGCAGCCCGACATTTTCGCGATACCGCGTCTTTTCTCGGAGCGAGTGGAGTGCGTCGGTTTCTTCCGAGGGGCCAGCCTCGCCGGCTTCGCCATGCTCATGTTCCAGAGCCGGTATGTCAACGGAAAGCCCCGGACCGTGGCCTATTTCGGAAACGCGCACGTTAAAAAGGAAGCCCGGGGCCGGGGATTCTCTTATCGGGCTGCGGGCTATCTCTCAGGGGAGATGCGCGGCGCGTGCGACCTGGGTTACGCCGTCGTCATGGCGGGAAACCGGGCCGCCGGAAGGTTCATCGGCAGGGACTGGCCCGGCCAGCCGGACCTCGTCCGCTCCAGGGTCATCGCGACGCTCCGGGCGAAGAGCATCCTGGTCATGGGGCGGAAGAGAGAAGGCGACGGATACCGGGTCCGGCGCGCGGAACTCTCCGATGTGGACGCCATGGTCGGCCTGCTTCGGGACGAGTTCCGGGCCCGGCTCTTCGCCCCGGTCGTCGACAGGGAATCGTTTCTCCGCAACTTGAGCGTCAGGCCCGGATGCGACCTTTCCCATTATTACATCGCGGAACGGGGCGGTGAGGTCGTCGGGACGTGCGCGGCCTGGGACACCGGCGGATTGAAGCAGAACCGGATCGTCCGCTACGGGCGAAAGCTCAAATGGTTGAGGAACGCTCATGCGGCCGCGGCCGCCCTGCTGGATTTTCCGCCGCTGCCCAAAGAAGGCGGGACGACAAGGGAAGCGACGGTCACCGACTGCGCTGTCCGCGGCAGGGACCCCGAGATCCTGGAGGCCTTGCTGTCGAGGGTCCATAACGACTGCGCGCAAAAGAAATATAATCTGCTGATCGTCGGCAGCTGCGGCCAGGACCCTCTGCTCCGGGCGACGAAGAGGTTCCTGGGACAGACGACGGTCTCCGAGATCGTTCTTTTCTCGACCGACCCCTCTCTCCTCGCGGAGGGCCGGATCGACGCCTCCCTGCCCTATATCGACCTGGCCATGCTCTGACATCGCGGGCGGCATTCAGGCCTCCGCATCCAAGCCGTGCCGGCTGCGCCCCGAATACGACGTCCCCGCGTTCGAACCCTATCCCCGAACGAACGAAGCGAAGATCGTCGGCGAAGTCGAGGGCTACAAGGGCTGGCCGGTCCACCGTCCCGACCTCGACATGTCCCGGATCGTCGAATATACGAAGCTCCAACTCTGGACGCTCAAGCCCGCCTCTCGCCGCTGAGGCGGAGGTCAGACGCTCCGAGGCTCGAGGAGAAGCTTCAGGCCCGCCGATATTTCCGCGATTCGATCCTGAGACAGCTCGCCGATTTTCTCGACGAGGTCGGTTTTATCGACGGTGTAGATCTGCGAAACGTTGACGACGCTGGCCCGTTCCAAATTGCCCTCGCCTTTTCGCAGAAGTACATTCCCCGGAGCTGCGGCCCTTTGTAAGTTGGATGTAAGCTCGCAGACGACGACCGTCCGGATCCTGCTGACGTTAAAAAGATCGCTCTGGACGACGGCATAGGGATGCCGGAAACCCGGACCCGAGCCGCCCGGCTCGCCGAGGTCGAGCCAAAACAGGTCCCCCTGCCGGATCGTCAACGCTCTTTCCCCTTCAGTCGCTTTCGCTGGTATTCGGCCATCGCTTTTCTCCGCGCCACTTCATTCGGGGCATCGGGCTGGGCATAGACCTCGTCGAGTTTTTCGATGATGCGGCGGGTTTCGCTCCTCCGGATGTATTCGCGGGCCGCCGAGACGAACACTTGGCTTCTCGATTTCTTCTGCTCCTTGGCGATTTTCTCGACCTCTTCGAACACGTCGTCGGGGATCGATATGGCGATTTTCATACCGTTAGTATGCATTTGATTCATACTTTTTGTCAAGCGTATCCTCTCCTGCCATAGACACGACGTTCGAGGGCCTCTCCTCCCAAGAAGACGCTTCGACAGCCGATGGATTCTCAGCGGCCCACGATAGGTTTAATTTCTCCTTATCATGAGAATTTCCCGGTCCGGAGGCGTCTCGAATATCAGAAGGGACGAACTTGCCGAAGGTGTTGACAAATTAGTATCATAATAGTACTATACAAGTGCCGAAGAAAATCAGGGAGCTGCTCAAGGAACTCAAGATGGCCGGCTTTATCGATCGAGGAGGCAAAGGAAGCCATCGCAACTTCATGCATTCATCGGGGGTCGTCCTGACCATCTCGGGCCAACCTGGAGACGATGCCAAGCCGTATCAAACAAAATTAGTCATGGAAAAAATCGGGGAAACGCAGAAATGAAACGGCGCGACAAGTACCTGAAACTAGTGGCCTGGTCGGAGGAAGACCGGTGTTATGTCGGATCGGTCCCCGGCTGGATCGATGCCTGCTGCCACGGGAGCGACGAAGCGGAAGTCTACCGAGAACTCTGCCGTATCGTCGATGAGTGGATCGAGATCTATCGGAAGGACGGGCGTCCCCTCCCCCCGTCGACGAACCGGGACTATTCGGGCCGGTTTGTCTTGCGCACCGGCCCGGAGATGCACCGCGCTCTCGCCGTCCGGGCTCTCAGCGAAGGCGAAAGCCTGAACTCCTTCGTCGTCAAAGCGCTCAAGAAGACCGTTTAAGTCTGATCCTCAAGAGCCACGACGCCGGATGGGTCTTTGGGCTAACGACCGGAGGCTTCAGGGACGGTGTCTGAGAGCCGGACGAGGCCGGCGTGATTCCCGGCCTTTTCCATCAGCTTTTCGTCGGCGGTGATCAGAGTCAATCCCCGGATGTCGGCGAGCGCGATAAAGCAGCCGTCGTAGACGGTCATCCGGTAGCGAAAGGCGAGATCGACCGCGCGGGACAGAAGCGGCCCTTCGGCGTGGTGAAACGAGATCCCCATGTCGAGGATGGATCCGAGCGCGAGTTTCACATCTTCGGCGTTGAAGCGGGAGTTGAATCTCAGAGCGTTGGCAAGTTCAAAGAGAAGGAGGTCCGGAGCCTCCAATCGGCACTTTCCGGAGAAAACGCCATCCCGGAGAATCAGCGCCGCCTCCGTGCCGGCTTCTTGGCTGAACCACTTGACGGCGATTGACGAGTCGATGATGTATGACCTCACCGGGCTTTCTCCCGCCATTTTCTGATCTCCCCCGCACCGTCCCATTTCCCGCCCTTTTTTCTCAGTTTGTCCTGGAGCCGGATGGCTTGGGCGAAGGCCTCTTTGCGTTTTTCCTCATCTTTCTTCCGTTCATGCTCGGCGATGTATTTTTCCGCGGCTTCCCGGATGAAGCGGCTGCGGCTCTTGTTCTGTTCACTCGCGACTTGGTCGATCTTCTTGAGGAGGTCATCCGTGAGCGAGGCGTTGATCCTCATTTATCCACCTTTCGTTATTCACATTTATACACACTTATTATACACATTATATTGTGCCTGTCAAGTGCTGGGGATTTCTCTTCCCCGCAGGTGCGCGATGGAGTTGGCGAAGTACCTGAGCAGGGTCATCTCCCCCGGCGTCGCCCTATAGGAACCGCCCTCCCTCAGAACGAGGTGCCGCAGGACAAGGGACCTCAGGCCGACCTCGACCGCATAATCCACGCTCGACGAGAGCCGTTGATACGAGGGAGCCCGGTCTCAAAAAGGTCCGAGGCGGATGGCGTTGGCCAGGATGACCGCGCCGCAGCCGATGGCCAGCCAGATCGCGAGGAGAGGAAGGAGCCAGCGGACCCAGACCGTCCAGGGGATCTTCAGGATGCCCAGCGCGGCCATGAAATATCCCTGGGTCGGGATGAAGACGTTGGTCAGGCCGTTGCCGAGCTGGTAGGCCAGGACGTTGGTCTGGCGGGTGACGCCGACGAGGTCGCCGAGGGGCGCGAGGATGGGCATGGAGACGGCGGCCTGGCCGCTCCCCGAGGGCACGATGAAATGGAGCAGGTTCTGCATGATGTAAATGCCCACGGCGCTGAGCGAAGACGACCAGCCCTGGACGGTCACGGCCATGGCGTGGGTGATCGTGTCGATAACGCTGGCGTCGCGCAGGACGACGAGCGTCGCCCGGGCCAGGCCAACAATGAGGGCGGCGTAGGTGATGTCGGCGGCGCCCTGGACGAAACTCCTGACCGTGTCGTCGAGCGACAGCCCGCCCAGGGGGCCGGCCACGAGGGCCAGCCCGAAAAAGAGACCGGAGAGCTCGAGGATGCCCCAGTGCCAGCGGATCGCTCCGACCACGAGCAGGACGAGGGTGCCCGCGACGGTCGCCAGGACTAGGGTGTTCCTCTTGGTGAAGGGCCCGACGTTGTCCACGCCCGAAAAAGGCTCGCGGGTCTTGTCGAACTCGTACATCCGGCTGATTTCGGGCCTTGCCGAGACGCGTTTGGCGTAGCGGGTCATGAAAACGACGGTGACGGCCGTCATCACCGTCCAGAGCCCCAGCCGGAAGCCCATCCCGGAAAAGAGCGGCAGTCCGACGATGCCCTGGGCGACCCCGACCGTGAACGGATTCATGAAGGCGGCGGCGAAACCGGCGTTGGCCCCGACCAGGGCGATGCCCCCGGCGACGAGCGAATCGTAGCCGAGCGACCGGGCGAGGAGGAGGAGCGCCGGCAGGAAGACGAGCGTTTCCTCGGCGATGCCGATCGTGCCTCCGCCGAGGGCGAATACGACGGTGAGGAGCGGCACGATGAGCGCCTTGTTCTGCCCGAGCCGCCGGACCAACGCGCGGACGCCGGCTTGGATGACCCCGGTCCTGTTCAGGACCCCGAACGCGCCGCCGATGATGAAGATGTAGAAAACGATCTCGGCGATCTCCCGGAGGCCCCGGGGGAAAGCGAGAATGAACGCGCCGAGCCCGGCCGGACGGGCCTCGACGGGATGATAGGACAAGGGGTCGACCACTTCCCTACCCTGTTCGACGACGCGGGTGTAGCTTCCGGCCGGGATGATCCAAGTCGCGACGGCGGCCAGCGCGAGCAGGCCGATGAGCAGGACGTAAGTATGCGGGACGCGGCTTTTCATCGCGATCAAGCCGCCGTGAAGCGCCGGGCCGCGGCCGCGTAGAGGCGCGCGGCCAGATAAACGTCCTCGAGAAGAATGTTCTCCTCCGGAGAATGGGCCAGTTCGAGCACGCCCGGTCCCCAGACGATTGTCGGTATGCCGGCCTCGCGGGAGATGAGCGCGCCGTCGGTCCAAGCCGGGAAGACGGCCGTTGGTGGTGCGGGCCGGCCCACGTCCCCGAACGACTGAAGCGCGGAGCGTACGAGGGAGTGCCCGGGGTCGATGACGAGCGGGCCGTGGAGCATCGTGGCCATGCCGCCGGGCATCCGGGTGAGCTTCGTCTTGAGGCCGGGGAGCCCCTCCCGGACCCGCGCGAGCAGAGTTTCGATGTCCCCGAAAACCTGGTCGATCGTTTCGGTCGAGACCCAGCGCCGGTCGAGCTGGAGCCGGCAGTTAGCGGCGACCATGCTCGGCTGCTGGCCGCCCTGGATCGTGCCCATGTTGATCGCCGGAAGGCCCAGGACCGGGTCGCGCCTCCGCTCGAACCCGGGGACGAGGTCCCTCTCGACGAGCGCAACGAAACGGGCCGCGGCGACGATGGCGCTGATGCCCGCCTCGGGCGTGCTGCCGTGGGCGGCTTTACCCTCGAACTCGACCTCGAGCCATTCGAGCCCCTTGTGGCCGATGGCCACCCGGTTCCCGGTGGGCTCCCCGATGACCGCGCCGTCGGCCTTGAATCCGGAGGCGATAAGGGCTTCGGCGCCAAGGCTTTCCATCTCCTCGTCGATGACCGCGGCCAGGGTGACCGAGCCCGAAGCGAGGCCGCCGGATTCTTTCAGCAGGACGAGGGCCCCGGCCATGGCCGCCAGGGCCCCTTTCATGTCCACGCTCCCCCGGCCGAAGAGGCGGCCGTTCTCGACCGCGGCCGCGAAGAGGTCCACCGAAGCCCCCGCATTCGGCGGCACGGTGTCCATGTGGCCGCAGAAAAGGAGGTGCGGTCCGGGTTTCTCGCCGGCGAGCGTAGCCAGCAAGTTCGGCCGGCCCTCCCGGACCTCGACGAGCGTCGAGGGGATATCGTTCTCCCGGAGATAGGCTTCGAGCACGCAGACGGCGGCCTCCTCCTGCCGCGCCACTCCCGGATAGCTCGGGACCCGAACCATCGCCTGCAAGAGTTCGAGGATTTCACGGTCGTCCATCGCTCCTCCTTCCATCGCGCCTTCGCCGACACTATATTGAATTCCTTCGCCGCGTTCAAATTTTTGGCCGGCAACGGTTTCAGTCTATAATCAGTTGACCTTATTAAGGAGAAACGCGCATGAAAACGAGGGCTATTCTGATTTTGGCAGCATTCGCCCTGGCCGCGACGCTCGTCGCCGGCCAAAAGGTCGAAACCGTGGACGGCGTTCGGGTCATCCATAACTCCGGGTCGGGCGCCTGGGGCAAGACGCCCCAGGTGACGCTCGAGCCCGTCCGCGTCCTGGGCGACGTGGACACGACCGACGAGAATCTGGCTTTTTACATGCCCGTGAACATCGTCCTCGACGCCGCAGGCAATATGTACGTCCTCGACTCGGGGAATCACAGGATCCAGAAATTCGACCCCGCCGGAAAATACCTGGCGACGATAGGGCGCCAGGGTCAGGGGCCGGGCGAGTTCTACTACCCGTCGTGGATGTCTCTGGACGCCCAGGGCTTCCTCTACGTCTCGGACCCGAATAACCAGAGGGTGCAGGTCCTGACGCCCGACGGCAAGGACCACAAGACGATCAAGCTCCTCGAAACCGGCGCAGGCGACGTTTTTTGGACGAAATCGGGGCAACTCATCATGGGCCAGCCGCGGATGCGCTTCATGATCAACCCGGACGAGAAGAAGCCCACGGCCTTGCCGAAAATCGTCAAGGTCCTCGACGGCGAGGGCAAGCTCCTCCGGGAGTTCGGCGAGCCCCGCGACTTCGACGACGAGCTCCTTAACAACGGAGGGAACGAAATTAACCTGGCGGTCGACGGCGACGGCCAATCCTATCTCGTTTTCCCGGTCCAGAACAGGATCGACAAGTACGCGGCCGACGGCCGCCTTCTGTGGCGCGCCGACCGCGAGCTCCCCTACTCCATGGAGATCAAAGAGAAGGGAAAGATCGAGAGACAGGGCGGCGGGGTGTCTATCCGGATGCCCCAGATGAACCGCTGCGCCAGCGGCGTCGCCGTCGACGGCAAGGGCCGGATCTGGGTCGTGACCATGACCCGCCAGCTCAAGAAAGAGGAGCAGGTCTCGACCGGGGTAACCATGTCCATGACCTCGGGCGGCGGGCGGACCATCGGCTACCAGGTCCAAGGGGACACCGAACTCCGGACGACCGACGCCTACAAGCTCGAGGTCTTCGACGCCGAGGGCGTTCTCCTCGGATCGATCCCGCTCGATTTCTTCGTCGACGGTATCTTCATCTACGGCGATCGCCTCTTCCTCATGGACAAGTACCGCGGCACGCAATTCCGCGAATACAAGATAAAGGGCTGAGCGCGGCGTCCCCTGCCGCGCCCGGCTCGGCCGATTTCTTTTGACACCTCCCTCGGCCCCGTGTACCCTTTCTGTGGAGGTGCTGGAACCATGACCGACAAGCGTTCACTCAAACGTCGCGACTTCCTCCGGAGCTCCACGGCGGCGCTCGTCGTCGGCCTCGCGGGGGGGCTTGCCGGCCGGGCCCGGGCGGCAGGCGTCGATTCGATCGAAGAGGCCGCGGCCAAGGTGGGGCGTCTGCCGCGCCGGAAGCTGGGATACAGCGGCCGCGAGGTTTCCATCCTTATCGGGGCCGGCGATATGGCCTCGGCCCCGTTCGAGGCGGGTATCCTGTGCGGCATGAATTACTGGCACAAAGCCAACCAGTGGGCGCAGAGCGGGGCGCCCCAAGCCATTCTGAAGGACCGCGAGGCCCACTACTGCCAGGTGACCGTGGACCGCGTGAGCGGGAACCATGAGACGGGCCGCATCGACGAAGAAGCGCATTACGCCTTCGTCAAGGACTCCCTGAAGCGGACGGGCCTGGGGTATTACGACGACATGCAGTTCCATTTCGGATACCACAGCGCGGCCGAAGTCAGGAACAACCCGGGATTCGTCCGCGCCTTTGAGCGGCTCAAGAAAGAGGGGCTGGTCAAGCACCTCTGCCTGTCCCAGCACGGCTACGCCGGAAACGCCCAGGTGCCGGGCGGCGAGAGCGCGGCCGAGGTCCTGACCGCCGTCATCGAGGACGGGCTGTACGAGCACGCCCAGATCATCTATTCCTACGGCCCCGACCCGGCCATGGAGGAGTTCCTCGAACTGGCCCGGAAGAAGGGCTTCGGCACGACCGCCATGAAGACGGCCCGCGGCATCGGCCGCATGCGGGAGGACCGGGCCTTCATGGACAGCCTGCCGGAGGGCACGGCGCCCCACAACGCCTTGACCCGCTGGCTGACGACCGCGACCAAACTCGACGCCGCCGTGATCCGGGTGAGGAACCTCGATGAATTCGCCGAAACCTATTCCGGGGCCGGACGGAGCCTGCGCGCCGGTGACGCCAAGGCCATCGCCATGATGGCGGCCCGGGCCGACCGGACGGCCTGCCGGCTGTGCACGGAGTGCCAGCCCCACTGCCCCCGCCAGGTCCCGATCGCCGAGGTCCTGCGCTTCGAGCGCTACGCCGTGGACGACGGGGACTTCGGCAAGGCCAGGACGCTTTACGCCGGTCTCGACCGGCGGGCGGACGCCTGCGCCGCCTGCGGCTCCTGCCTCGCCCACTGCCCCCAGGGCCTAGCCATCCCCAACAGGCTGGCCGCGGCCCACTCCCTGCTCTGCGGTGCTTAGGACAGGGGCGCTCCGGCGACCATAACCAGTGAGGCGCGGTCCGCGGGTGGCGGGCCGGAATCCGCTATATTGGGACATAATCAGGCATTCCCGCCCATCCCTTTGACAGCCCGGTGTCCCGGCCCATCTTGAATAGCACGAGGGGAATTTCACTCGATCAGCAAACCACGGGCAGAGGGTCAGGCATGAGGGGGCGTGGCCTATTCGCATTAGGCGGATTTAAATCCTTCGAGGCGGGCGGCGTCGCGGAGGCGCGCATCCGCGGTGGAAAAGCGGAGGCCCGAGGCGCCGGCAGCCCGAAGCTCCATGGCTGAGGCAAGGTGAAGGGCATCGAAGCCCCGGAGCCCGTGCTTTTCCGCCAGGTCGCCGGCCGCCCTGGCCGTCGCGGCGACCGCGTTCAGGACGAAATACGAGGGCCAGTCCCGGTCGAGCGCGTCTTTGACGCTTCGGTGCGCCTCCTCCGAGAGCCCCTTTTCGCGGAGCTTGCGGGCGAAAGCGGCCCTGGCCTCGGCGTAAGCGAGAACGGATGTGGCCACGACCTCGGCGGCTTTCACGCTGTCTTGGACGACGTCGGAATCCTTCTCCCGGACGTAAAGCTTGACCAGGTTGGAGGTCTCCAAGTAAAGGATCAACGCCGGTCCTCGATGACGATCTTGGAAACGGCCTTGCCCCGCACGCCCGCGGGGAACGCGGCGCCTTCAGGCTTCCCTCCCTCCCAGGAGGCCCGGTCTTCGCGGACGAGCCGGAGAAGCCCTTCGAGCTCTGAGGCCACCGCGGCAGGGACAATATAAGCCACAACGGTGCCCCGGTCGGTGACGGCCAGTCTCTCGCCGGCCCTGACCTTGTCAAGGTAGTGGCTGAGTCTGTTCTTAAGTTCCCGAATGCCGACCGTCATGGCTCCTCCGTCGTTTTTATAGATTGTAGCTACATATTATATATTTGTAGCTACTTTGTCAAGGCACTCATTTCAGGACGCGTCCTCACGCCCTTTGATAAAGACGCTCCTAAGCGGACTTATTTCTTTTCTTGACTCCACATTTATAGCGGCCTATGCTTTTCTCAGACAGATCACTAGGAGGTGAACAATGCGCGTGAGAGTCAAATCGTTTGGAGTCCTGGTTTCCGCCCTGTTGGTCACGTGTTTATTTAGCTGGCCGGAGGAAGCCAAGAAAGGTCCCGATAAGGCCGTCGCAACAAATCCGGTCATCAAGGGGGCCGACCTGCTGTTCCCGCCGGGCTTCGATGGACTCTTTGATAAGGTCTATTATGAAGCCAAGGGAAAAGCGTCCAAATCGGCTCAAGCGACGGCCGGCACGGCGACCGGTGTGCCGACGAAGTCCTCGCCCCTCAATCTAAGGCTCTACGGCGGATTCAGCCGCCTGGCGGCGGGAGACGTGAATGAGGGCTGTGACGGCTTCTTCGAGCTACTCGAGCTCTATGCTGCTTTGGGGTTTGGGACCGCTTCAGGCGGCTACAATCCCATACATGCCGGCTACAACTTCGGAGCCGACCTCGTTTTCCAGATCACCCCCAACATCGGCGTGGGTATCGGCGCCGGTTACCTGCAGAGCTCCAAGAGTTCCCTCATGACGCTTTCCTCGACCGCGATTGGAGAGATCACGTTGACGGGCACGCCGAAGCTGAGCGCCATGCCCATCCGGCTCGCGGTGTTCTTCACCCTTCCCCTCGGCGGAAAATTCAACTTAACCGCCGACGTCGGCGCGGCCTTTTACGCCGGGCTCAAGCTCGAGGCCGAGCAACGATTGGAAGTTGCCGCAGATAATTGGGAAGAGATGTCCCTCAGCGCCAGCCGGAGCAGCCTGTCCGACAACTTAGGCTTCCAGGGCAGTTTGGGATTCGAGTACAAGATTTCCCCAAAGATGGGCTTTTTCGTCGAAGCTGTCGGCCGCTCCGCCCGCTTCAAGAACTTCGACACGGCCACGGGAACATCGGAGAACAGCGACGGAGATCCGGAGACCGACGTGGGGAAAATCTATCTAGCGACATACACGTATCCGGAAGGAACGTATAGCGCGTTCATAATCTCTGAGGCTGTCCCCCTTCCCGACCCCGATGTCACGTACCGTGAGCCGAAAATCGACCTCAGCGGCTTCAGCCTTCAGGCGGGGATCCGCATCCGCCTTTAGGGGCTGAATCGGAAAGAGCATCGGACGCCGGGCCAGGCCTGTGTTGGCCTGAGCTGTGCGTTCTGGCGCGCGCTTGACTCCCGGGGGCGGGTCGTCTCTAATAGAGGTATCCCCAAACAGGAGATCCGCCCAATGATCAACAAGAAAAAAGCCGCGATCCTGGTAGCGGCCCTGGTCGTTTTGGCCGTGGCCGCCATGATCATCCTCTTTAAAGGCCAGGCCGCAGCTCAGGCCCAGCAGGCCGAGGTCCGGCCCACGCCCGCCGTCGTCGGCCAGCCCATGCCCGACTTCACTCTGCCCGTCTACCAGGGCGGCGCGCTGACCCTCTCGTCGCTTCGCGGCAAGAACATCCTCATCCTCTTCCCGCGCGGTTACGCCGCCGAGAATTACTGGTGCACGATCTGCAACTACCGCTACGTCGAGCTGGCCGAACTCGAGAAGGCGAAGAAGATACGCGAGAAGTACAACGTCGAAGTCCTGGTTGTCTTTCCATATCCTCAGGACATCGTCAAGGCCTGGCTCGAGACCCTGCCCGGCCAGCTCGAGACGGTCAGGAACACAAAGAACCCGGCCGACCCGTCCAAGCTCGATGAAAAAGGCAAGCTCCGCATGGAGCGTTTCCGCCAGCTTTTCCCCGCCGATTATTCGCTCCAGAAAGGCGAGATCCTGGCCCCCTTCCCCATCCTCGTCGATGGCGAGCGGCAGCTTTCCAAGGGCCTGGGGCTCTTCCAGACGGAGTGGAACGGCAGCAAGGCCGACCAGAACATCCCGAGCGTCTACATCATCGACGCCAACGGCGTGCTCCAGTTCAAGTACCTCGGCCAGAACACCGTCGACCGCCCGGGCTACGACTACCTCTTCAAGGTCCTCGAGGTCATCAACTCGGCCAAATAGCGACGCCCGCCCGCATTGACGGCCCCTTAACCGAGGGCGCGCGGGCTTGACAATTACACGTATATGTGTATACTCGTCCCATGAAGCGGCGCGAGCTCGAAGAACGCCTTCGGGAGCTCGGCTGGCATCGCGTTCGCCACGGGCGACGGCATGACGTCTGGGCGGCCGGAGAACGCGAGGTCGCAGTCCCAAGGCACGCCGAAATTAATGAATACACGGCCAAGGCCATCCTGCGGTCAGCCGAAGGAGAAAAACCATGAGATTCACGGGCAGGGTTTTCAAATCGGGAAAATTCTGGGTGATCGAGGTTCCCATCCTCGATATCGCGACCCAGGGCCGGACCAAGAAGGAAGCCTATGAGATGATCGCCGACGCCGTCGAGTGTCTGGTCAACCGCAAAGGTTTCAAGGTACGCGTCTTCCGGGCGGAAGGCGAGGAATTTGAGATCGGCGCCCCAGACCAAGGCGCCCTGACAGCTCTGCTTCTCCGCCGCAAACGGCTGAAATCCGGCCTGAGCCTGGAGGAGGTCGCCGCGCGGCTGGGCTCGAAGTCCCCTAACAGCTATGCCCGGTACGAACAAGGGCGTTCCGTCCCGAGCGTCCAGAAGCTCACCCAGCTCTTCTCGGCCGTCGCCCGGAACGGCGATTTCGTCATCATGGAGAGCCGCGCCCGCCACTGAGAAGGAAGCCCCTCCTGCCGGTCGGCGAATTAACCCCTCCCAGAGACGGCACATGGGGAAGCCTGGAGTTTTTGTCAAGATGGCATCCCCTCGGACGACTAAACGGGTGGAGGAACCGATGAAAAAGACCGCCTTAGCCATATTGGCCGCCTTTTTCCTGACTATCGTGTCCGGCTACGCGGGCACGAAACCGCGGATCGCTCCTCCCCCGCTCAGGGTCGACGTCATCATAATCAGGCCCGGTCCCCATCACGTCTGGGTCGCGGGCTACTGGAAGTGGTCCGGCGTCAACTACGCTTGGGTCGAAGGCCGTTGGGTCAAAGTGAAGCGGAACAGGGCCTGGGTCCCGGGGAATTGGAAGCTGGCCGGCAGTTTCTGGGCCTGGACGCCCGGGCGCTGGGAAAAGATTAATATCGCCGAACCGAAACCGGCTAAAAAGAAAGAACCGAAACCCTCAAAAAAGAAGTAAAGTCCGTCCTCCTTTCTGTGCTTGTTCTTGACATCTTTCCGCCGCCGGTCCTATAGTCGGTTCGGAGCGGCAGGCCGCTCTGAAAACGATGACCCCATCATCCGCCCGCCGAGTCGTCGCGGCATATCGAGAAAAGATCACGGACGAAATCTGCCGGGCTATGGGGTTCTCGCCATACGGCGCGGCGCGGCAGCTGTTGGGGCCTTTGTTCAGGTATCCCGCCGGCCGCTTCGCCGGGATCATCGCCCGCGCGGACGACGAGATCAGATCTTCGGGATTGAGCGGCGGCGCCCGCAGCGTCCTCGCCGATTTTTCCCTCAGGCCGACCGTTCGGGGCGCGGAACATATCCCCGCGGAAGGCCCCCTGCTCATCGTCTCGAACCACCCCGGCGCGTATGATTCGTTGGCCATCATGGCCTCGGTCCCCAGGAAAGACCTCAAGGTGGTCATTTCGGACGTCGGCTTCACCCGGGCCTTCGCGGCCGCCCGCGAGTATTACATCTACGCTCCGCGGGACACCGCCGGGCGCATGAAAGCCCTGCGGGCTTCGATCGCCCATCTCGCGAGCGGCGGGGCCCTGCTCCTTTATGCGCATGTCGAGGTGGAGCCAGACCCGGAAACGAGTTCCGGCGCCGGCGAAGCCCTCCGGGACTGGTCGCGCAGCGTCGAGATCATCCTGCGCCGAGTTCCGGAGACCCGCCTGCAGGTGTCGATCGCCAGCGGCATCCTGATGCCGCGCTTCCAGAGCAGCCCTCTTGTCAGGATCAGGAGGAACGCCCCCCAGCGCCAGAAACTGGCCGAATTCCTGCAGGTCAGCTGGCAGATGGTTTCTCCGCGGAGCGTCCAACCCAAGATCCATCTTTCATTCTCGGCCCCGGTCGAAGGACGCGAACTCCCCCGGGATGGCCTGATGCCGGCCGTTATCGCGATGGCCGAACGGCTCCTCGAGGATCATCTCGCGGCCGTCCGCCGGATGCCGGGAGGAAGCAAACCCATGGATCACGCGGACCGATAAAGGAGGTCAACTCGATGGAAAGTGAAACGCCCAAGGTCTATCGCTATCGCTGGCTCGTGCTCATCGCTTTCGTTCTCGTGGGCCTCATGACCCAGGTGCTCTGGATCACGTTCGCTCCGATCACGAGCGCGGCCGCCGTTTTCTACGGAAAGTCCGACCTCATGATCGGGCTCCTGTCCATGGTCTTCATGATCGTCTACATCCTCGTCGTCCTGCCCGCGGCCTGGGCCATCGACACCTGGGGCTTCAAGGCCGCCGTCGGGCTCGGCGCCGTCCTGACGGCCGTCTTCGGGCTCCTGCGCGGCCTCTTCGCCTCGAACTACACGGTCGTTTTCCTCTCCCAGGTCGGGATCGCCGTCGGCCAACCCCTGGTGATCGGCGCCATCACCAAGATCGCGGCGCGCTGGTTCCCGGTCAGGGAACGGGCGACGGCTTCCGGCGTGGGCACGCTGGCGCTTTACCTCGGCCCACTGGCGGCCATGCTCCTCACCCCGTATTTATACCTGCGCGTCGGCATGAGCCGGATGCTCCTCTTCTACGGCGTCGCTTCGGCCGTCGCCGCGGGCTTTTTCCTTCTCGTCGCTCGCGAGCGCCCGCCCACGCCGGCCGGCCGCGACGAGCGCGTTCTGATGTTCGACGGCCTCAAATCGATGCTTCGCCGGCGCGACTTCCTCTTCCTCCTGGTCATGTTCTTCGTCGGATTGGGCATGTTCAACAGCATATCGACCTGGGTCGAGGACATCGTCCGGCCGCGCGGCTTCTCCATCTCCCAGGCCGGGGCGCTCGGCGGCCTGATGCTCGTCGGCGGCATCGTCGGCGCGGTCGTCATCCCGCTCGTTTCCGACAAGTCCCGCCGCAGGAAGCCGTTCATCTTCATGGCCTTCGCCGGGCTCATCCCCGGGCTCATCGGCATGACCTATGCCACGAGCTACGGACTGCTCCTCCTGTCGGGTTTCGTCTTCGGATTCTTCCTGCTCAGCGCCGGACCTATCGGCTTCCAGTACGCGGCCGAGATCACCCATCCCGCTCCGGAAGGCACGTCCAACAGCCTGCTCTTGCTGATGGGCCAGATCTCGGGCATCGTCTTCATCATGGGCATGGACGCCATGAAGGACAGGGCGACCGGGGCCATGACGACTTCGCTCCTCGCTCTTGCCGCTCTCGCCGTGGCCGGAGCCGTCCTCGCCGTCTTCGTCCGGGAATCGCCTATCTATGGCGAGCGCCGCCCGCCGTCGGGAAGGGATTGACGAAGAGGCCGTTCGCCGGTCAGTCCGGCGACGTCAGCGCCGCGTAGCAGAACCTGCGGTAGTGCTCGATGATGTCGTGGATGACGTCGTCCTTGTCCATTTTGAGGACTTCGAGGGGGAACAGCCCGGGCATGAAGTCCTCGTCCGTCGTCTGGTAATCCGCCGTCGGCGTCCGCCGCGCCTTGACTTGGAGCTTTAGGCGAAGCTCCACGGCGTTCTTGGGCAGGTAGATCCGGTAATGGAACTGGTCGTCCTTCGTGCCCGGAAAGCAGACGCTGAAACGGATGTCCCGGTCCTTGGTCTTCTTCTGGCGGGACTTGATGCGGAAGAGGGCCAGCTCGTCGGCCAGGCTCTCGAAGGCGGCCTCGGCGATGAACTCGCAGAATTGGTTGAAATAGCCGATGGTCTCCGTCTGGCAGCGCCCGATGACCCGGAGGCTGTCGAAGTGGTGCGTGAGTTCCGTCTTCCAGTCGATCTTGCCCATCATGGACTCCGCGCTCGGGGATTTTTCGTATGATATCACAATCGGCGGGTCGTTGGAACAGGAAGTTGGAGCCGGAGCGGCAACGCACCCCTCGGGGGGGGTTAGTGCCGGCTGAGGTCAGCAAAAGGGGGGTGATGATAAGTTTTTTGAGGGAGCCCTCTCCAGCCGGCGAAAGAGAGCCGATATCATTATAGCTTGGCGCAGCGAAAAATCAAGGAAAAATCGAAAAAAAAGACAAAAAAGCGCAAGAAAAAAGAGCGGCATTCAAAAACGGACGCGAATGACATAAGATGGGATGAGCGAGGAGGCGAAAAAGATGAGAAAAGCCCCGGCGATCCTGAAGCTTACGGTTTTAGCCGCTCTGTTGGCGGCGGCGGCGTTCGCGCAGACGGCCGACCCGGCCAAGGGTGCGGCGAAGGCGCCGACGACCAGGGAGATGAACCAGATGTGCTGGCAGGAATTCGGCGAGCTCGTCCCGGCGCGGATAAGGACAGTGCTCGTGCCGTTCGGCTCCCTCGAGCCCCACGGCGTCATCCCCAACGGCACCGACAACCTCGCCCCGGAGGCCATGGCCCGGGACATCGCGGCGCGGGTCGACGCCCTGATCGCCCCGACCCTGAACTACGGCATGACCGACGCCATGAAGGCCTATCCCGGAGCCGTCTCCATCCCGTCCGAGGCCTACGCGCCCTTCGCCGAAGCCGTCCTCGACAACCTGGCCGCGAACGGCTTCAGGAACATCATCGTTCTCAACGGCCACGGCGGCAATACGACGGCTCTCAACGCGGCCGCGACGCGCATCGCCAACGCCCGCCGCGTCCGGGTCCTCGTCGTCAATTGGTGGACCCTGGCCGACGACATCACCAAGGCGGTTTTCAAGCAGAACGGCGGGCACGCCGGCAACAACGAGACGGCCTACATCCAGGCCTTTTTGCCCGAGCACATCCATCCCGAGCGCTACAAGCCGGAGATGGCCGCGCCCAACGCTCCGGCCGGAGCCTACTACGCCGCGCCCGTGGCCTCGACGATCCTCCTCTACGAGAAGGGCCAGGGCTATCCGACGTTCGACGCCGTCCAGGCCAAGGAATATTTCCGAAAGGTCAACGACCGCGTCGCCGAGCTCGTCCTCGACACGATCAAGAAGTGGGACCTCGCCGGCGTCTACAAATAATCAGCCCATTCGACGCACCGGTCTAAAGCCCGGGGCAGGCCCAGGGCTAATACTGAGCAATACTAACGCCGTTTATTTAGAAAACAGCGTTGGTGCCAGCGAACGTATCAGGCGGCGCGGAGCAGGAAGACGCGCAAGTCCATGACGTTCGTCCCGGTCGGTCCGGTGACGATCAGGTATCCCGTCTGCTTGAAAAAAGAATAGGAATCGTTGTCGTCGAGATAGGCGGCCGGGTCGAGGCGCAGGGCGCGGGCGCACCCGGCCGTCGCGGCGTCGGCCCAGGCGCCGGCGGCGTCGGTCGGGCCGTCTATACCGTCGGTGCCGAGGCTCAGGATGAGCCAGTCGAGCCCCTCGAGGTTGTTTTTCGCCATCTCGACGACCGAGGCCAGGACGAACTCGGTGTTGCGGCCGCCCCGCCCCCTCCCTTTCACCGTGACCGTGAGCTTACCGCCGGCCAGGAGGCAGAGCGGCTTCGGCAGGGAGGCTGCGGAGCAGGCCAGCTCGGCCATGAACGCGGCATAGTTCGCGGCGACCTTGCGGGCTTCCCCGCTGTCGGAGGACGACAGGAAGATCGTCTCGAAGCCGCGCTTATCCGCTTCGCGTTTAGCCGCACGAAGCGCGGTCTTGTTGTCGCCCACGATGAACGTGCGGGCGCGGGCGAAGACGGGATCGCCCTCCTTGAGGGTCTCTTCGACCTCGCCGCGGCTGCCTTCTTCGAGCCGGGCCCGGATCAGGGCCGGGGCCGAATCCCAGAGGCCGTAGCGCTCGAGGACGCCGCGGGCTTCGGCGAAGGTCGACGCGTCCCAATGCGTCGGACCCGAGGCGATCGTCCCCGGGTCGTCGCCGACGACGTCGGAGAGGACGAGCGTCACGACGGCCGCCGGGAAGGCTGCCTTGGCCAGGCGCCCGCCCTTGACGGCGGAGAGGTGTTTCCGCACGGTGTTGAGCTCGTCGATGGTCGCCCCGGCGCGGAGCAGGTCGTCGGTCAGGCGCCGCTTTTTCTCGAGCGTGATCCCAGCGGCGGGAAGCGTGAGGAGCGACGAACCGCCGCCCGAAATGCAGACGAAGACGAGGTCCTTCTCCCCCGCTTTCCCGGCGATCTCGAGGGCCCGGCGGGCGGCTTCGACGCTCCGGGCGTCCGGCGCCGGATGGGAGGCTTCGATAATTTCGAGCTTGGGAACCGTCTTCACGCCCGGCCCGGGAACGACCACGAGTCCCGAGGTCAGCCGCTCGCCAAGGATATCGGCGAGCGCGCCGGACATGGCCCCGGCGGCCTTGCCGAAAGCGACGAGGAAGATTTTCTCGAAGCCGGCCAGGTCGAATGTCGTCCCTTTGATCCGGACGAGGTTGGCCTCGCGGACGACGCTCTCCCGGATGAGGCGTTCCGGCTCGACCGCCGCAATGGCGGCCCGCCAGATGGCCTCCGCGTCGTTCAGGAAACCGCCTTCGGCCTGTGTGTTCTCGCTCATGCGACCACTATAACCTATTCCCGGGGGTCTCCGCCAGCCAGCCCCCTTGTACTCCGGGGCTAGCCCTGAGCTTCGGCGAACGGGTCAACCCCTGGACTTCCCCGTCTTGACAGGGCCGGGGCCGGGCTTCCCACCGGCTTTGCAGTACCGGTGCTGGAAACCGGCAGTCCCGGTCGTGTCAAGGCCTGCTCCGGTCTTGACACGACCGGGGCCGCGAAATACCATGGTCTTGCCGTCAAGGGACAAGCCTTTGCGGCGGAACTGGACCCCCTGGCAGGGTCGGGGCCCCGGCCGCCGTGGGGAAAAACGGTAAAAACGTCGAAGGAGGACGACCATGAGCCCGGAAATCAACGACCTCTACGAAAAGTACGCGCACGGCGCGATGGACCGCCGCGAATTCCTCGGGAAGCTGGCCGCGCTCGCGGGCGGAACGGCCGCCGCAGCGGTTCTCCTGCCCGCCCTCGAAAGCGGCGGGGCCGCGAGCCAAATCGTCCCGAAGGACGACCCGCGCCTCGACACGGGATACATCGAGTATCCGGGGGCGACGGGCAAGGTCCGCGCCTACTCGGCCCGGCCGAAGGGCGCAGACAAGCTCTCCGGCGTCATCGTCATCCACGAGAACAGGGGACTCAACCCCCACACCGAAGACATCGCCCGCCGGATGGCCCTCGAGGGTTTCGCGGCCATCGCCCCGGACGCCCTGTCGCCCTTCGGCGGAACACCGGAAAACCCGGACGAGGCCCGGCCCCTATTCCAAAAGCTCGACCGCGATGCGAACATCAAGAATTTCGTCGCCGCCGTCGAGTATCTGAAAACCGGGCCTCAGGCGACGGGCAAGGTCGGGTGTATGGGCTTCTGCTGGGGCGGGGGGACGACGAACCAGGTGGCCGTCAACGCGCCTGACCTGGCCGCGGCCGTTCCCTTCTACGGCAGTCAGCCCGCGCCCGAGGACGTCCCGAAAATCAAAGCGGCGATGCTCATTCACTACGCCGGGGACGACGAGCGGATCAACGCGGGCATCCCGGCCTTCGAGGAAGCCCTCAAGAAGGCCGGCGTCGAATACAAGATCTACACTTACGAGGGCGCCGGGCACGCCTTCATGAACGACACCGGGACGCGGTATCACAAGGAGGCGGCCGAGCTTGCCTGGCAGCGCACCGCCGCCTTTCTCAAGGAAAAACTCAAGGCTTAGGGTTTTGCCGTCGCCATTCGGCCGCTACTTCGGCGACGAACGGACGGACCCGGCCGAAGAACTTCTTGTAGCCCGCACATAGATAATTCAGTCCCGGCTCACCGTCCGGCGCCCACATGAACCGGTTCTTCGGGCACTCCCCGTTGCACATCACCCGGACGTCGCAGGCCCGGCAGACGCGCGGCAGCTTTTCCAGCTTGGCCAACCCGAACGCACGTTGGGCGGGGCTTTCGAGGAGTTCGACGAGCGGCGTTTCGCGGACGTTGCCTACCCGGTGCGCCTCGTCCACGAAGTGGTCACAGGAATAGAAATCCCCGTTCCGCTCGAGGACCGGGATATCGCCGCAGACAGGCCGGAAGATGCAGAGCGAATGCTCCTGGCCGAAGGCCGTGCGGGCCGCCTCCTCGACGATCTGGATCTTGATGCGCCCGATATCGCGTTCCATCCATTCGTCGAAGACGGTGCAGAGGAAATCGCCCCAGGCTTCGGACGGAACGGTGTCGGGACTGACGCCGCCCGGCGCCTCCAGCCGGGATTCGACCAAGGGGAGGATGGTCATGTAGGAGGCGCCGATCTCTCTGAAAAAGCCGTAGACCTCGGCCGGGCACCGGACGTTTTTTGCGCTGACGACGCAGAGGATATCGGCCGGGACGCCGTGCCGCCGGAGGATCTCGTAGCCGCGCATCGTCGCGTCGAATGAAGATGTCCCATCCGGCGCGAGGCGATAGCGGTCGTGGAGCTCTCGCGGGCCGTCGAGGCTAAGCCCGACGGAGAATCCTTCGGCCGCGAGAAAACGCCCCCACTCCTCATCGAGGAGCGTGCCGTTGGTTTGCATGCCGTTGACGATCGCGCGTCCGGTCGGACGGTGCCGGCGCTGGATCTCGACGATCCTGCTGAAGTAATAGACGCCCAGGACGGTCGGCTCGCCGCCGTGCCAGGAGAAGCGGATGACCTCGTCGGGCGAGGCGGCGATGTGCTGGGCGATGTAGTCCTCGAGAAGGTCTTCGGGCATGCGGGCCGGCCCGCCCTCCGGGACGGACGCACCTTTCCCCAGGTAGTAGCAGTAGCGGCAGGCCAGATTGCAGGCCGCCCCGGCCGGCTTGACGAACACCTGGAACCCGCGCGACGCGACGGTCATATCCCCGATGTTACTAGAACTCGGGGCAGGACAACAGGGGCTTCAGCGAAAGATCCAACGGGCTGACCATGTCGGCGATACAAACGGGGACGAGTTTTCCGTTCCGGACGGTCGCGTCCGGACAGCCGCGGCAGACGATCAAGCGGTCCGAACTGCCCTCGAATTCCGGCGGGACCTGAATGGCGATGAACTGAAGACGCAAGTTCTTCAAAGAGCCCGCCCGGCGGAAGAGCCCGGCCAGGGATACGAGCCGCCGCGGCGAGGTCAGAGCTTCGAAGAGGACGAGCGGAACGAGGATCTTCCGCATCTCGGACGGGCCATGGTTCCCCGCGAAAAAGTGACACCCGGCCGCCAATCGGAAAAAACGTCTGAAAGCGCGGTCGAGAACGGGTGAAAGCGAATAGACCCGGGACCCGCCAGCCTCCGCGAGATGGAAATAAACGAGCCAGCGGACGTCCGCGTCGCTGACGTTGCTCGGGACGTAGGCCGTCGGCTCGAGACCGAGCCCCGCTCTAAGGCCTTCGTATTCCTCCTTGAGCTCGACCGTCTGGGCGGCGGGTTCGCGGGCATCGCGGGCGAGGACGGCCAGGACGCCGTCGAAATACCTGAACCGTGAATAGCGTCTGACGATATCGGACATGCGGCCCCTGTCCTCGTTGTAAACTGTGACGGAGAGGGCGAATTCGATTTGCTCGGATTCCATGAGCGAGAAGAGCTTTTCACGGGCCCCCTCGATATCGGCGTGAACATGGGCCTGTCCCCCATCGACGTGGAGCAGGATCTTATCGATGCCCGCGCTCTTGATCGCGCGGAGGAGAGCGGGGCCGTCCTCGTCGAGGAACCGGAGCCCGTTCGTCAGGAGCTGGCACAGGGGGCCGCGGCTCTTGACCAGGGCAATGATCCGCGGCAGGTCGGGGTGGAGCGTCGGCTCTCCGCCCAATACCGTCACCGCTTGGAGCCGTCGCAAGGCCATGGCCGTATCGAGGTCTCGCTCGACCTCGGCGAAGGACTTCACGGAGTCCCGGTCGACGTTGTAACAGCAACGGCAGTGCATGTTACAGGTCCGGTTGATCTCGAGGGTCATGTGGGGGACTTCGCCATCCGGGTATTTCAGCGGCCGGGCGCCACCGCCAGGGGAGAAGTCGGCCGTCGTCATCTGCGGATGCCTTGGCCTTCGGGAGCTGGACGGCCTTCGGCCGGCTTCCCCGCGCGCGCCCCGCTCACGGCCGGATGCTGGCGGAGGGCGAAGCGGATGCTCTCGCCGGGGGTATCGATCATCTTGTCGAGATCCAGCGTCGGCTCCCCCTCCGTCTTCAGCAGGAGGTCATAGTATCCCCGAGCCTTGACAAAAACCGTCCGGGCCAAGCCCGGAATCGATGGCGGGGCTGCGAATTCGAGCGTCGCCGGACGGGAGTCCTTGGGGATAACGAAGTACGAGTTGTCGTCGGCGGCCAGGTGACCGCCGATGTCCCGGCCGGCATCGTCCAGGGCCGTGTCGGCGGACAGCTCGGTTACCCGGACGGTCACATCTTCTGAGAAATCGAGACTCAAATGGTCGATCATCCAGAATCCGGCCGCGGGCGTCAGCTTGACACGGACCGTATCGCCCAGGACGTCGCTCAGGTCGAGTTGATAGGCCTTGTCCTTCGCGATCACCGGCCCGCCGCCGAAGACGAGCGCCTTCGTCTTCCAGCCCGATGACGTTTCCACCCGGAACTGGAGGTTGTACATCTCCTCCCGGGCGAACCAGCTCATGACCGAAAAAAGGGCTGGGCCTCCCGCGTTGATCTCCTCGAAAAAGGACCCGAGCTCCCGGCCTTGGGAGGCAAGAAGGGGCTTGATCGCCTGGGAGCCCCACACGGTCGTCCAGACGTTGGCGATGAGCTTAGCTTTTTGTGCGCCGGCCGGCCTGGCGAATTCCAGGAGAAGCTCGTCCTTGAGCTCCTCATCGTTTTCGGGGTTCAAACCTTCGAGATGGCTGTACCAGAAAGCCCCGTCCTTGGCCGCGACGAGCGGCAAGATATCGCGGCCGTCGCCGTCGCGGGCGCTCGTCGGAGGACGCGGCGGCGCGATCGTCCTCATTTTGCCGTAGGGCTCGGGCACAACCGTAACGCCCGCGGGGTGGTCGACAACGACAAGCTTGAGCTCGTTCACGTGTTCGACTTCGTCGAGTTCATTCGAAAGTATGAGCTTATACCGGCCGTCCACCGGCTTGAGATAATCCAGGCCGACCCACTCGGTACGCTCGAGCCCCGGGCAAACGGCCCCGCCGTAGGGTTCGGCCTCGAGCACGTAATGTTCCCCGTCGAAGGAGTAGACGAAGGGGCAGGATTCTATACCCGGGTCCGGTGGGGGCTGAACGGGAGGCGAATTCAGCGCGTTGACGGCGACGGCCAAGAGCAGCGCGACGGGGATCGCCGAAACGCCGATCGTCAAAGGCCAGTTCGTCTTCCGGACCCAGACGAGGTCGACCTCGGAGAGGGGGATGACCCGGAAAGCATGCGCGTCGGATATCTTGATGCCCTTTTCCTCCCTTTGGGAGGCGACGAGCCGGAAGAACCGCGCCTTGTTCGTCACGACTTCCGTGATCCGACCATCGGCATTCTCCTTGAACTCCTTGATATCTGCCCATAGGAGCCTCGACGGGAAGCTTCCGCGGGGTTCGGGGATGAGGATATAGTCCCCGCTGACCGTCACTTCCTGCCTCCTAGAAAATTCCATTCGTTCCCCCGACTTCTTCTTGACCGCCACGACGATCAGCGCATAAGGTTTCGCGCCGCGGAGTCCGTCGGGGTCCATCGTGGCGGCCTTGTGAATGGTGCACGAATTGAGCGAAGCCAGGAACAGGACTGTCACAGCCGACGCAACGATTCTTTTGTCCATAGATCCTCCTTATTTTTCCCGAACGTCGGGTTCATGAGTGAGCTTGCCGGCCTTTCCCGGAGAAGGCCGGTTCAAGGCGGGGTGGCTTTTCAGAGCGAAGCGGATGCTCTCGCCGGGGACCTCGAGCAGCCGGAGGATGTCCTTCCGGGGTTCGCCCTGGGCATTCAAGTGGATATCGTAATAACCCCCCGCCTTGACGAAGATGGCCCGGGCAAGAGATGGGTCCTGCGGCGGCGCGGCGAATTCGAGCTCCGCGTAATGGCCCGCCCCGGGCATGACGTAATACCGGCCGTCGCCGGAAGCCAGCTCTTCACGGACATCACGACCGCTGCCATCCTTCGCCGATACGGGGGCAAGCTCGGTCACATGGACGGTCACGTCTTCGGAGAAATCGAGGCTCAAATGGTCGATCATCCAGAATCCCGCGGCGGGCGTCAGCTTGACGCGGACCGTGTCGCCGGGGACATCCCGGAGGTCGAGGTCATAAGCCTTATCTTTGGCGATGGCCGAGCCGCTGCCGTAGAGAAGGGCCCTGCTGATCCAGCCGGACGGCGTTTCGACCCGCGCCTGGAGGTTGAACATTTCTTCTCGAGCGAACCAGGTTAGCGTCGAGAAGTAGGCCGGCCCCTTGGCATCGACGGCCTCATACCAGGACCCGAGCTCGCTGCCGCGAGCCTCGAGAAAGGTGTGGGCCGCCTGGATCCCCCAGGCGGTGTTCCAGGCGTTGGCGACGAGCTTGGCCTTCTGGGCCCCGGCGGGCTTGGGGAATTCAAGGATAAGCTCGTTCTTGAGTTCCTTATTGTTTTCAGGGTCCAAGCCCTCGAGACGGCTGAGCCAGAACGCCCCGTCCTTCTTCCCGATCACGGAGAGGATGTCGCGCCCGTCCCGGTCGGTCGCCTTGGCCGGGGGGACGATACGTGACATCGTCTTCATCCGGCCCTGGATATCGGCAACCACCGCGACGCCTTTCGGATGGTCGACGACGACGAGCTTGAATTCGTCCGTGTGGTCCGTCTCGTCGAGCTCGTTGGCCAGCCGGAGCTTGTAGCGGCCGTCGACCGGCCTGAGGTTGTCCAAGCCAATCCATTCCGTCCGCTCGAGCCCCCGGCAGACGGAGGCGCCGTAGGGTTCGGCGTCGAGGACATACTGTTCGCCATCGAAGGAATAGACGAAGGGGCAGGATTGAGGTTCGGGAGGGTTGATGAGCAAGGCTATCCCGACGACGGCGGCCAGGACGACCATGGCGACGCCTGCCGAAGCGAAGGCCGTCGCGACACCCGACGCAAACTTGTCGGTCTTGCTGACCCAGACCAGGTCAACCTCGGAAAGGGGGATGGGGCTCAGGGCGAGCGCTCCCCTGACGATCGGGCCTTCAGTCTTCTCCTTGTGGCTGCGAACCTGGAAGATCCTCCCGTCTATCATCTCGAGGCCTGGAACCTGGAAGGCCCTTCCGTCTTTCATCTCGACATGGGTCAATTTGCCCCGGTCGTCTTTCATCCAATTCTCGACGTCTTTCTTAGCAAGATCCACCGGGAAAGCCCCGCCCGGCCTCGGGACGAAGACCTTGTCCCCGGCGACCGTCGCCCCGCTCTTGCGCGAGAATTGCAGGATCTCCCCCGTTTTCTTCTGGATGCCTACCACCCTCAGGGCAACTGTCGTTGCTCCGGCCAGTTTGTCCGGCCCCATCTCGACTTTTTTGCGCAAGACGCATGAATTCAATGTGACAAGAAACATGACGACCGTGGCCAACGCGGCGGCTTTTTTTGGCATGGTATCCCCTCCTACAGAAATTTTTTACGTACCCATGATCGCCGATGTCGCCGGTCGAATTGTCACTCTCGTGTCAAGGCTTTGTCAAGATTCCGTCAAAATTGGGGTAAAATGGTCCGGAGACCATGGACTTGACGAAACGCCCGCTC
Source organism: uncultured Eubacteriales bacterium (assembly GCA_964525875.1). GTDB lineage: Bacteria > Acidobacteriota > Aminicenantia > Aminicenantales > Saccharicenantaceae > RBG-16-66-30. The sequence continues at coordinate 73,938 of CAZGJS010000009.1, read as the reverse complement.
CCGCGCCCGCTCGCCGCGGCGCTCCTCGCGGCAGTCGCTCTACTCGCCGGGGCGGCCATCCGTCCGCCCGGCGCGTTTCCCGGCCAATCCTCTTCCGCTGCTTCGACCTCTCCGGCCGCCTCCTCGTCATCCTCCTCTTCGTCCCAGAGCGTCTCTGACTTCGAACAGAGACTCAGCCGCATCAACGGACAGATCAAGAACCTCAAGGCCCGGATCGAGGCCGAGGCCCGGAAGGAGTCGTCGGTCCTGTCGTCGCTGGCCAGGGTCAACCTCAACAAGAGCCTCGTCCAGAAGGAGCTGGCCGCCCAGAACGTCGAGCTCGAGCGGGCCCGGGCCGATCTGGCCGCGATCAAGGCGGACATCCGAACCATCCGCTCGAACCTCGACCGGGAGCGCGAGTCGATCGAAAAAACCCTGGTGACTCTCTACAAATTCGGCCGGCTCGACTTCTTCCAATTCCTGGTCCAGGCGCGGGACATCGAAACCTACGCCTCCGAGAGCAAGAACCTGGCCATCCTCGCCCGTCACCAGGAGGACGTCGTTTCCAGGTTCCTCTTCTCCCTCGACGAGCAGCGCGCGGCCGAGGCTGCCCTCGACAGCAAACAGCGGGACCTCGCCGAGATGGTCCGGGCCGCCAACCTCAAAAAGCAGGAGCTCGAGACCGAGGCCCGCAAGTATGCCGCCCTGGTCCGGGAGACCCGGAAAAACAAGGACACCTTCAAGCAGACACTCGAGGAGCTCTCCGCGAGCGCCGACGAGCTCCAGAAGATGATGAATAAGATCATCAGTCAGGAGTGGGTCCTTCCCACGGCCTTCGTCCCCCTCTACGAAAGAAGGGGCCGGCTCCCCTGGCCTCTGGAAGGGAAGGTCATCACCGCCTTCGGTTTCGAGCGCCACCCCGACTTCAAGACGATGGTCATGAACAAGGGCCTCGAGATCAGCCCGGGCCAAGACAAGTCGCTCATCCTGTCCGTCCACACGGGCAAGGTCGTCTACGCGGATTACTTCCAGGGCTACGGCAACCTCCTCATCATCGACCACGGCATGACCTATTACTCGCTCTACGGACACTGCGCGGAGTTCCTCGTCGCCGTCGGCGACATGGTCCGGGCCGGACAGCCCGTGGCCATGGTCGGGGACACGGGCTCCCTCAAGGGGGAATGCCTCTACTTCGAGATCCGCTACAAGACCAAGGCCCTCGATCCCTTGCAATGGCTCAAGAGAAAGTGATAGAATGCATTTCCGTTCCGCCATGAAAGTCCCGCGATACCGCTGGTTCCTGTGGGCGGCCTTCCTGGCCGCGGGCCTGTTCTTCGTCGTCCAGATGGGATTCCTGCCGGGCGGCTTTAAGCCGGCGGCGCCTAAAGGCTTCGAGCTCCTCGACTCCCTGATGCGTCTCATTCGGAACGATTACCTCGAGGTTAGGGACCCCGTCCAGACGGCCGAGGGCACCTACCGCGGCCTGGTCAACTCCCTCGACCCCCTGTCCGCCTATCTCAATAGGGAGCTCGCGGCGAAATACCTCGCCATAACGGGCGGGGAAACGGACCCGGGCGTCGTCATCCTGAAGCGCTATGCCGCGTTCCCCCAGGTCGTGAGCGTCGTCGAGGGATCGCCGGCCGAAAAGATCGGCATCAAGCTCGGCGACCTGTTGAGCGCCATCGAGGGGCGGAACAGCCTGAGCATGAGCCTGGCCGAGACGATGCTCCTGCTCAAGGGAGCGGACGAACAGCCGGTCAAGATCCGCGTCCTGCGGGGCAACGAAACCCTCGACTTGGACGTGCCGCGGGCCCTTATATTCCCGAAGTCGTTCACGTTCGTCCGGGCCGCCGGAAAGCCCGCGATCCTGCGCATCCACCGCTTCGCCCCGTCCCTCGACTCCGACCTCCAGCGCGAGGTCCTGCCCGCCCTCAAGAACCCGAAAACAGCCCTCGTCGTCGACCTCAGGAACTGCCGGGACGGCGAACTCGAAGCAGCCCGAAAATTCGTCAACCTGTTCGTCAAGACGGCGGACGCGGGGCAGTTCGAGAACCGCGGCGGCGTCAAGCAGGCCGTCGCCTGCCCGGCCGAACCCGAGCTGGGGACGCTCCCGCTCGCGGTCTGGGTCAACGCCGGGACGGCCGGACCGGCCGAGTTCGTCGCGGGCGTCCTCCAGGAGGTCCGCAAGGTCAAGGTCGTCGGGTTCCCGACGCCCGGACTGGTCGGGCGGACGGAATTCTTCTCCCTGAAGGACGAGAGCGCGATCCTGCTCACTTCGGGCGTTTTCTCCCTGCCTTCGGGCCGGAAGCTTTGGGACGAAGGCCTTCGCCCCGACGTCTCCCTTCCGTTCGACAAGCTCGACGAAAAATCCTATCTCGAGAAAACCATCCCTCTCCTGCCCAAGCTCTGACGGATGAGGAAGAGGCTCCCGCCCAAAGGCCGCCAACCCTGGCCGGCGTTTATCCTCGTCACCGTCGCCCTGACGGCGACCGCCCTCTTCTCGGCCCTCCTCCTCGACTACGTCACCATGCGGAAGGGCGAGCCCTCCTACATCTTCGCCGCCAGGGTAAAGGCGCCGGCCGCCGTCCCCGCGGAAAAGCCGGCGCCGAAGCCGGTGGAAAGGCCCGCGGAGAAACCCGTCACAAGGCCATTCGAGGAGGTCCTCGCCGCGAGCCTGGCCGCCGCGGGAGTCTCGGAGGACACGGTCCTCGTGCTCAAGGGGCCGAAGGGCCGGCCCCTCTTCGAGGTCGAGATCCCGGCCGAGCTCTACGCCTCGGTCGAGCGCGCCCTCGATAAGGCCTTGAAGGACGGAGCCATGAGCGTCCTCGATAAGAAGAGGACGCCCGGCGAGGACAAAACGGAGATCCTCTGGGCCGTGAGAAGGGCCGCTAAAGAACAGGCCGGGATCTCCTTCATCCTGCCGGCCGAACCGCCGGCCTTTATCGCCGGGAAGGAGCCGCCCGCGAAGAAGGCCTTCCGGGGCCAGGTGGCCCTGATCATGGACGACATGGGCAACAGCCTCGAAACGCTCGACGAGCTCATCGCCCTCGGGCGTCCCGTGACCGTGTCGGTCCTTCCCTACAGCACCCACGCCGCCGACACCGCAAGGATCGCCCACGAAAACGGGCTCGAGGTTCTCCTCCACCTCCCGCTCGAGTCCCTGAACAACTACGACATCGTGGCCAACACGGAGGGGATGATCCTGGCCGGCATGGCCGAGCCCGACATCATCCGGTCTTTCGAGTCGAGCTACGCCCGCGTGCCCTTCACCGCGGGGACGAACAACCACATGGGCTCGCGGTTCACGGCCGAGCGCGACCTGATGCGGACCATCCTCCGGCCGCTCAAGATGAAGGGCCTCTTTTTCGTCGACAGCCGGACGACTTCGAAAACCGTGGCCCTCGAGGAGGCCCGCAAAATGGGCATCCCGTCGACCGAACGGGACGTCTTCCTCGACGCCGACGCGGACCGGGGCCGGATCCGCGGCCGCCTCATCGAGCTCTTCCAGAAAGCCCGGAAAAAGGGGCATGCTGTCGGCATCTGCCACCCGTTCCCGGAAACCCTGGCCGTCCTCAAGTCGAGTTTCTTTCTCCTCGATTCCTACGGCCTCGAGGCCGTCCCGGTCTCGCGCCTGGTCCGCTAACCGGCGGGTTGAATAATTCCCCCCCGTCCGTTATCATACGGAAAGAGAGAGGAGAAGCCGCATGAAGAGAACCGCGCTTTCCGTCGTCATCCTCGGCGTCCTGACGCTCGTCGTCCTGCCCGGGTGCAAGACGATGTCCAGCGAGGACTTGAAAAACTCGGTCGAGGTCCAGGACTTCACGTCCACCTGGGTCTCCAAGTACTACCAGCCCTGGCCGCCCCGGCTCATCCTCGTCCCCCAGATCACCTTCCGCATTAAAAATATCGGGGCCAAACCGCTGAACTACGTGAATTTCAACGCCGTCTTCAATTTCAAGGACGACCCGGAGAATTTCGGCGACGCCTTCAAGGCCGCGATCCGCGGCAAGGCCGTGCCGCCGGGCGAGTTGAGCCCGGTCATCACCCTGAGGAGCAACCTCGGCGTCGACGGGAAGAACCTGGCCGGCATCCGCGACAACCCGGCCTGGAAACAGGCGGAGGTCAGGCTCTTCGCCATCTCCAAGGGGTCATCGCCCGTCCGCCTGGGCATTTTCGACGTCTCCCGCAACATTGATTTCAAGGAACCGGAGCCCGTCGGGCCGAAACCGGGAGAGGTCAAGAAGTAGGCGCGGGCGAGACATGAGCGAGCTCCTCCCCTCCAAAATCTTCCTGACCCGGGGCCAGGGCCGGCACAAGGAAAAGCTCGTCAGCTTCGAACTGGCCCTGCGCGAAGCGGGGATCGCCCCTTTCAACCTCGTCCGCGTGTCGAGCATCTATCCGCCGCGTTGCCGCTTCGTCTCCAAGAACGCGGGCCTGCGCCTTCTCGAGCCGGGCCAGATCCTTTTCGTCGTTCTCAGCGAAAACTCCACGGACGAGCCCCAAAGCCTGATCTCGGCGTCTATCGGCATGGCCGTGCCCGACGATCCTTCGCGCTACGGCTACTTGGCCGAGCACTCCGACTCCGGGAAGTCCAAGAAAGAGACCGGCCGGCACACGGAATACCTGGCCGCCGAGATGTTGGCGACGAAACTCGGGGAAAAGCTCCGAGCGCCGGACGGAGGGAAAACCGCCAAAGCGTTCAAGATCTCGAACGGCCTGTCCCTTAGAACCCGAAGCGTCACCCAGACGGCGACGGGGGAGGCGGGCTTGTGGACGACGGCCCTGGCCGCCGCCGTGCTCATCATCGAATCTTAGTAATCGAGGGGGTCGGGCTTGAGGATCCTGACGTAGCTCCGTTCCCGGAGGGTCTTGATATATGCGTCGCTCTTCTCGGCGCGCTTCCCGTTGTAGATCTTCTCCTCGACCTCTTTCCGGGCGTCCTCGAACGGGCGCAGGTGGCTGTCCTTCTTTTCCACGAGGTTGAGAAGATACCAGCCGTTCTTGTTGTTGACCCAAGCGCCCACCTCGCCGACCTTGAGCTTTTCGACGGCCGATTCGAGCGACTTGTCGAGCTCTCCCGCCTTGAATGTCCCCAGGTCGCCCTTGGACTCCTTCATCGGCGGGTCGGAGAGCTCCCCGGCCACGTCGGCGAAGGCGGCGCCGGACTTGAGCTTGGCGTCGACCGCAGACTTGAGGGCCTCGCACTCCTCGGGCGTGCGGCCCTCGGCCGCGAGATAGACGGCGTGGAGTTTGTATTCCGTGGCTGTCGTGAACTCAGCCGGGTTTTTCTTGTAGTACTGGACGACCTCGGAGTCCTCGAGGACGATGGCCCGCTCCACCTCGGTGTAGACGACGGCCTGCCTCATCATGCCCTCCTCGTACTGCTTGAGCCAAGTCTCGAAGGGCATGCCCTGCTGCTCGACGGCCCGGCGGAGATCGGCGTCGGAGGTCATGTTGTTGTCCGTCTTGATCTTTTCGATCATCGCCTTGACCTGATCGGCGACGTTCAGGTTCAGCTCCCGGGCCTTCTGGAGGAGGAGGAGCTCGGTGATCATGCCGTTGAGGAGCTCCTTCTTGAGCGCCGTGTACTGCTTATTGTATTCCTCCTGGGGCATCTGGGCGGCTCGGAGCTGGGCCAAGGTCAGGTCGAACTGCGACCGGTAGTCCGAAAGGGTGATGATGTCGTCGTTGACGACGGCCACGATCTCCTCGACGACTTCCTGCCCGCCGCCGAAGACGGCCGCCGAACCGAGCATGCCGGCCAAAACGAAACCCGTTATGATTCTTTTCATTCGTCCAACCTCTGATAGGTGAAGAATAGGTTCTCGGAGAGAACCTGCCAGCTCAGGGTGTCCTTGAGCCCCCCGAGGTGGGCGGCCAGGACGTCCTTCATTTTCTGGGCCATGATCCGTCTCTGGATCTCCGGGGCCGCCTCGCTCTCGGTCTGGAGGGCGGGGGGGTACTTCCGGTCCAACCGGAAGATATGGAAGCCGTAGGCGGATTCGACGACCTGACTGGTCCTCCCCTCGTCCAGGGCGAAGACGACCCTTTCCATGTCCACGGGGAGGTCGCCCGGCTGGAAGACGCCCATGACGCCCTTTTTAGAGGATTCGGGACCCCGCGACTCCTCCAGGGCGATCGCGCGGAATTCCGGCTCGCCGGTCCGTTCGAGCCTGCGGAGGACGGAGACGGCCTTCTCCTCGGTATCCACGAGGATCTGGCTGACCTGGACCCGCTCCTGGAGCAGGAAGTCCTTCTTGTGCTGCTCGTAGTATGCGAGGACCTCGCCCGCATCGACCTGGGTGTCGCGGACCACGAGGAAGGTGTACTTCTCGACGAGGAGGCGGTCGAAGGTCGTCTCGGGCGGCGCGGTTTCGGAACGGCCGGGCTCGCTCGCCGCGATGGCGTCTACGGCGAGCCTGGCCAGGGACTCCTTCTTCTCGTCGTCGGACAGGATGATCCCGCGCTCGCGCGCCGCTTCGAGCAGGATCTTCTCGTCGACGAACCTGTCGAAGAGCCGGCTCAGAGACTCGACCGGCAGGCCTTTGGCGTCCGCGCCCGTCGCGTCGAGGTAGGCGCGGAAGTCGGCGTTGACGAATTCGCTCTTCTCGACGCGCAGGACCGGGCGGCCCCGGAGCTTGGCCTGGACGAGGCCGGCGACGCGGGAAACCGACCCTTGACCTTCCTCGCGCCCGCAAGCGGCGGCGAGGAGGAGGACAAGGAGGCCGAGGACGCGCAGAGAGGCGCCGAGCGCCGCCGGCGTCCGCCGCGTCTTCCGGAATCCGTTATGTCCGCACATCTTTTTTAAATTCAACTCATTATAGTCTAATTGGATAACTCCATCAAGGCTCCGACCGTTTCATCGAGGAGGGCCCGCTCGGTCGTTCCGCGGAAGGCGAGCGACATGACCCCCTCGGGCGAAAGCGACCCGGAATACCGTCTGAGCAGGGACGTCACCCGGGACCAGTCGACGGGCGTCTGCGGCCGGAACCGGAACACGACCCGGTGTTCGCTCCGGTCGATGGAGCGGATCCGCAGCCGTTTGGCCAGGTGCTTGAGGGCGCCGTAGCGGAGGAGGTTCTCGATCGGATCCGGCAGAGGCCCGAAGCGGTCGAGCGCCTCCTGGCGGATGCGATCGATCTCGGCCAGGTCCTCGATCGAGGCGAGGCGCTTGTAGAGGTTGAGCCGGAGGTTGACTTGGGGCAGGTAATCCTCCGGGACACGGATGTCGACCTTGAGGTGGATCTCGGGGTTTTCCTCCTCGACCGGTTCGCCCTTGAGCTCGCGGATGGCCTGGTCGAGCAGCTGCATGTAGTACTCGAATCCGACGGCTTCCATCGTCCCGTGCTGGCGGTGGCCGAGGAGGTTCCCGGCGCCGCGGATCTCCAGGTCGCGGGCGGCGAGTCGGAAGCCCGAGCCGAGTTCGCTGAATTCCTTGAGGGCCTTGAGCCGCTCCCGGGCCAGGGGCGTCAGCTCGAGATAGGGCGGGACGAGGAAGTAGGCGTAGGCCTGGCGCGACGACCGGCCGACGCGGCCGCGGAGCTGGTAGAGCTGGGCCAGGCCGTAGAGGTCGGCCCGGTCGACGATCAGGGTGTTGACGAGCGGGATGTCGATGCCGTTCTCGACGATCGTCGTCGAGACGAGGACGTCGTGTTTCCGGTCGACGAAATCGAGCATCCGTTTTTCGAGGGCCGTCCCGCCCATCCGGCCGTGGATGGCGACGACCCGGGCCTGGGGGACGAGCTTCGTGATGAGCTCGGCGACCTTATCGATGTCCTCGATCCGGTTGTGGATGAAATAGACCTGGCCCCCGCGACCGATCTCCTGCCGGACGGCCGAGGCGATGAGCTTGGCGTTGAACGGCGTCACGACGGTGTGGACGGCCAGCCGGTCGCGCGGCGGCGTCTCGATCAGGCTGATGTCGCGCAGGCCCGAAAGCGACATGTTCAGCGTCCGGGGGATGGGCGTCGCCGTCAGCGTCAGGACGTCGATCGTGGCCTTGAACTGTTTGATCCTCTCCTTGTGCCCGACGCCGAAACGCTGCTCCTCGTCGATGACGAGCAGGCCGAGGTCCTTGAACCCGACGTCCTTAGACAAGATCCGGTGCGTGCCGATGAGGATATCGACGAAGCCTTTCCGGCAGTCCTCGACGACGGCCTTCTGCTCCCGGGCGCTCTGCAGGCGGGTCAGGGCCTCGACGCGGACCGGGAAGAGGACCATCCGATCGCGGAATGTCTTGAGGTGCTGGCTGGCCAGGACGGTCGTCGGGCAGAGGATGGCGGCCTGCTTGCCGTCCATGACCGCCTTGAAGGCCGCCCGCATGGCCACCTCGGTCTTGCCGTAGCCGACGTCGCCGCAGAGAAGCCGGTCCATCGCCCGTTCCGCTTCCATGTCGTCGCGGATCTCGCGGATGGAGCGGAGCTGGTCCTCGGTCTCCTCGTATTCGAAGGTCTTGCCGAACTCCTCCTCCCAATCCCCGCCCGACGAGAACGGGTGCCCCTTCAGGGCCCGGCGCCGGGCGTAGAGCTCGACGAGCTCCTTGGCCACGGCTTCGACGGCTCTCTTGGCCCGGGTCCGCGTTTTCTCCCAGGTGTTGGTGCCCAGCTTGTCGAGCGGCGGAAGGTCAGGGCCGGGCTTCCCAGTCCCGGTCCTGGCAGGGCCGGGGCTGGCCTTGGAGAATTTCTGGACGAGGTTGAGGTCCTCGACGGGGACGAGCAGCTTGTCCCCGTCCCGGTAATGGAGCTCGATGAACTCCCGGCCCTTGCCCTCGACCTCGAGCCGCTGCAGGCCGCGGAAGACGCCGATGCCGTAATCGGTGTGGACGACGTAATCGCCGGCCTGGAGGTCCTGGAACTGGGAGAAGAAGGGGCGCCGGGAAGCGCGGTTGACGATGACCTTTTCCTCGGTGAAGATGTCCTTCTCGGCAAAAAAATTCAGCTTCTCCTTGGGATAGCTGAAACCTCCCGGCAGGGCGCCGAGGAGGAGGGCGACTTCGGAGCGGGGCGCGACAGCGAGCGGCGATTCGGTTTCGAGGACCGGGATCTCGCTCTCCCGGAGCAGGGTGGCCAGGCGCTGGCGCGTCCCCGTGTTGGATAGATAGATGTAGCAGAGGTCGCGCTCGGTCTGGAGCTTCTTCAGGTATTGGAGAAAGAACGGGATCCTGTTGTCGAAACGAGGCACGGGCTGAAAGGAGAAGGAAAAGACCTTTTTCCGGGCCGGGGCGCCGAGCTCCTCGAAGCGCACGGCCTCCTTGCGGACCCGCTGGAGGAGCCGCGGCGGGAAGATCTCCTCCGGCGGGAGGGCGAAGACGCCGTCGGCGAGGAGGTCGGCGTACTGGCCGCGGAGCTCCTCGACGAGCGCGCCCCACTCGCAATCGACGGCCTCGGGGTTGTCGACGACGAAGACCGGGTCGCGGAGATAATCGGTCAGCGGGACGAAGCGGTCGCCGAGGAGGAGGGCCAGGGCGGCGAAGCTGGGCCCGAAATCGCCCCGTTCGACGGCGGCGATCTTCGCCTCGAGGTCGCGGCCGGCGCCTTTGGCCCGCTTCCGGGCCGCCGCGATCCAGCGGTCCAGGAATTCGGGGGACGCCGCAAATTCGCGGAGTCCCGGGATCGTCAGGCGTTCGATCTTTTTCAGGGACCGCTGGCTGGAGATGTCGAACTCGCGGAGGGAGACGACCCGCGAGCCGTCGAACTCCACCCGAAAGGGGTTGATCTCCCAGGGCGAGAAGACGTCGACGATGCCGCCGCGCCAGGCGTATTCGCCGGGCGAGGCGATGAGGTCTTCCTTGGTGTAGCCGTAGCGGGCCAGGGTTTCGAGCAGGGCGTCGTGATCGGCCTCGGCGCCGACTTCGAGGCTCAGGAAAAGTCCGGCCAGGTCCTCCGGGATGGGAACGGGCTTGAGCAGGCCGCCGAGGTTGGTGACGATGACGGACGGCGGTGTGGCCAGGAGCCGGTGGAAAAGCTTCATCCTCGAGGACACCGTGTCGAGGGCCGGCGGGACTTCGAAGTACGGATTTTCGGCGAGCGGAGGGAGGCTGGCCAGCCCGGCGTCGGGCGCCAGCCGGGACAGGAAAAAACGGCATTCCTGCGCGACCGGGGCCAGGGGGGCGGATTCGGCCCGGATGAATACGACGGGCTTTCCGGTCGTCCGGGCCAGGCAGGCCAGGACGTAGGCCTTGGCCGGTTCGATGACGCCGTGGACCGAGAGCGGCCGGACGCCCGAAGCGACGGCGCGGACGAGGGCGCCGAACTCGTCCGTGCGGAACAGGAAATCGAGGCTCACCGGGCTATTCTAACTTTGGACCGGCACGCGGTCAAACCGGGGGACATGCTCCGCTTCTCTTGGAAATCCGGGACATGAACGAAATCTCTGGATTTCGTATCGTGTCCCAGGATTTCCTGAATGACCCTGCGGCGGGGAATTGAGGGACTGTCCCCATGGGGGTTCTATCATTGTCCCCCATGGGGACTGTCCCTCCGGCGGCGGATCTTAGTCGCCTATGATCTCGTCGAGCCCATCGAGGGCCCGGGCCAGCTCCTCCGGAGGCAGAACGGCGACCGTCTTGCCGATCCGCTCCACCGCCAGCGTCCGGACCTGGCTGATTTTGACCCATGACCGCTTGGGGAGTCCCTTCGACGCGATCTCCATGGTCAGCGGAAAACCAGCCTGTTGGAGCCGGCTGGTGACGGCCATAGCGATCACCGTCCCCGAACGCTCGTTGAAAACGTCGTGACTCAGGATGAGGACAGGGCGACGCCCGGCTTGTTCGCGGCCCTGGCCCGGGCTGAGGTCGGCCCACCGGATCTCCCCCCTCAGTATTCGGGCCATCCGGACATCTCCTCGGACAGCCCCTCTTCGGCGAGTTCCTTCTCGCGGGCCGGGTCGAGCTTGGCACATTCCAGCGCCAAACGGATCCTGTCGAGCCGCCCGAGCTTTTCGACGACCGCGTCTTCGATAGCCTGGCTCCGGTTATTGAAAACCCGGTTTCGGACGAGTCCGTCCACCCGCTCGAGGACCTTTTCGTCCATCGAAATGGCGATCTTGGCCTTGGGCATGCCGCACCTCGTAGTATTACCATAAGTAATACCGAGGAGCTTGTCAAGGCCGCAGAACCGGTCATTCACGATAGAAAAGACGGAGTGAGGAGGAGGATATTCTCATACAGCCGGGAAACCGGGGACTCGCACCGCTTCTAGAGAAGCGGAGCATGTCCCCATTCTTCAGGCGTGCTCGATCGAGGTGTGCCCCGAGATCTCCGAGCTCGTCGTGGCCAGGTCGCGGATGGAGAGCTTGTGGACGTCGTCGTTCCCGGTGAGGCGGGCGAAATCCTTGAGCTCTTCGGTCGAGACCCGCAAGAAATTCGCCAGCCAGCGGGCCGATTCGTCGACGTTGAGCCGGGACCGCAGTCCCGGGTCCTGGGTGGCGATGCCGACGGGACAGCGGCCGCTGTCGCAGATCCGGTACTGTTGACAGCCGATGGCCATCAGGGCCGCGGTGCCGATGGCCACGACGTCCGCGCCGAGGGCGAGGGCCTTGGCGAAGTCGGACGAGACGCGAAGGCCCCCCGTGACGATGAGCGTAACGCCCTTGATCCCTCTCCCGTCTAGGTACTTGCGGGCGCGGTGGAGGGCGTAGATCGTAGGGATCGAGGTCGCATCCTTGATGAACTTGACGGCGGCGCCGGTCGCCCCGGCCCGGCCGTCGATGGTGATGAAATCGGGCTCGGCGTGGAGGGCAAATTCGAGGTCGGCCTCGACGTGACCGGCGGCGAACTTGACCCCGACCGGCCGGCCCCCCGAAAGGCGGCGGAGCTCGGCGACTTTCCGCTTGAGGTCGTCGCGCGTGGCGATGTCGGGAAACCGCGAGGGGCTGATGATATCCGCCCCTTCGGGGAAGCCGCGGATGGCGGCGATCTCGGCCGTCACCTTTGCGCCCGGCAGGTGCCCGCCCATCCCCGGCTTCGCCGACTGGCCGAACTTGATCTCGACGGCATCGACGCGCCCGAGGTTCTCCTCGGTGATGCTGTAGCGGTTGGGGACGTATTCGAGGATGTAGCTGTGGGCCATCCCGAGGGCCTCTGGCAGAATGCCCCCCTCCCCCGAGCACATGGCCGTGCCCGCCGCCCCGCTGCCCAGGGCCAAGGCGGTCAGGGCCTCCTTCGATAAGGCCCCGAACGACATGTGGCTGATGATGATGGGCGTGCCGATGACCAGGGGCTTTTTGGCCTTGGGCCCGATGACCGTCCGCGTGTCGACCGGCTCGTCGCGGTTCCTCGGCAGGCGGGCCAGCTGGGCCCCCTTGATCAGGATCTCGCCCCAGGAAACGGAGGGTTTCCGGGAGCGCATGGGCTCGATGACCGACTCGCCGGTCGCGGCCATCCGGTGGATGTCGGCCATGAGGGTTTCGAAGTCGTCGGAGGCGCGGCGGAAATCTTCGATGGTTTTCCCTTCCCTGATGATCTCGGGCGGGGCGGACGCGGGCGGCTGGGGCTCCTCCTCGATCTCTTCGAACTCGGACTCGGCCGCCCCGCAAACGGGGCAGGTCCAGTCCGGGGGCAGGTCGTCGAAGGGGATCCCTTCCGTTTTTTCGTTGTAAACGTACTGGCAGATAAGACAGCGGTACCGGGCCATGGTTGTCTCGAGTGCGGCTATCTTAACGCAATGCCCGGGGAGAGTCAAAACGGTCGGGCCGCCGATCTCCCCTTGGAGCCGCGGCCAGTATGCAGAAGACCTATGAATGGACATGTCTCGCGCGGTCGCCTTGGCCGCCAATATATGTATATTTTAATTGTCATTATGAAAAATATCATTGACATTTTGTATATCTTGCCATACATTATGGCGAGAATTAAGGAAGAAAGGCAGACTTCAAAGATAACCATGAAAACCACTCTTCGCAGATGCAGATTCGAGCGCGGCGAACTCAGCCAACAGCAACTGGCCAACATGGTCTCGGTCTCTCGTCAGACTATAGTGTCGATCGAGGGGGGCGACTATGCTCCTTCGGTCAAGCTGGCACTGTTGCTGGCCGAAAAGCTCGATACAAAAGTCGAAGAACTTTTTTGTTTAGAGGACAAAGACCGTGTTTAAAAAAGACCCAATCTTCTGGTGGGCCGCCGGCATTTTCGTTCTGGCCCTCGTGCTCATGGCTGCCACTCAGGATCAATTCTGGCTGGTTCTAATGATCGGTTCGTATTTGCTCCGGCCGACCTTGGCCTCACTCGGACTTGCCAGACGATATGTTGACGAACGGCAGATGAGTATCCAGTATCGGTCGGGCAACATCGCCTTTGCGGTAATGATCATCACGTGCATTATCCTGGCGATCAAACTCAACGCTGATGGAAATCCCGAATGGGAGATGTTCATTGTTGCAATAGTTGTCGGGTTAGCGACCAGGGCGTTATTCAATGTGATTTTGGTTATGAACCCCCGCAAGGCCGCTATCAACATCATCATAGCGGCCGGTCTCCTATTAACATTGTTTGTTTCCATAGGTTCAGTGGATAGCGGGCTTTCATTGGGAACTTTCCTGAGAGTGGCTTCGATGCTGGCCATTGTGGGAGTAGGGCTGCTGTCAAAGAAGTTCCCGAGAATAGCCGGGGGGATGACGTTCGTAATAACGGCAGTACTTGTATTCGTCATCCTCAAGAAAGGGCTCACTATTGCCCAGGTCGCGACGGCTCTCGTTGTTGGCGTGCCGCTAGCGACTGCCGCAGCCTTCCTCTTCACGCGCGACAAGAGCGAACCCGAGAATGAACCAAAGAGAGTAAGTGGGCCCCGGGAAGAAAAGAAACCGGGAAATCAACGGACGTAAGTGAGGAAGTCGTGACCGATGAGAAGAGAACAAGAGATCCGTTCATCGCCGCCCTTCTGTCCTTGCTCGTTCCCGGGCTCGGACAGATCTATAACGGGAAAGGCGCCCTGGGACTCGTATTTCTTCTCATTTCTATCGCGCTGCCTTTCCTTTGGGGCGTGTCCGGCTGGCCGCGCAATTTTATCGGGCTTGTGGCGTTCGCCCTAGCGGCCATCGTTTTCCGGCTGTTCATTGTCGTTCACGCCTTCATCCAAGCGCGCCGGACCAGGGAGACCAAGCTTAAGAAATACCAAACGACCGGCGTCTATGCGTTCTTTATCATCATTTCTCTCGGCTTGACGATTTTCGTCCCGGCGAGGATTTGGATGAGTTCTCTGGGCGTCTCTCCTTACAAGATTTCAACGGCCTCCATGATGCCGACTCTTCAAAAGGACGATTGTCTGATGACGGACCCGAAAGCTTATGATGGCCAGGCGCCGAACCGGGGGGCTTTGATCGTTTTCGCGTATCCTCGAGATCCCACGAAACAATTTCTCATGCGCGTCATCGCCACCGAGGGCGAAACGGTTGAGATCAATAATAAACAGGTCTTTATCGATGGCGAACCTCTCCAGGAACCTTACAAGGTCCACATCGACAGCCGGGTCAACACCAAGAACGATTCCCGCGGCTACGAAGACGTCATCCGCGACAACTACGGACCCGTCACCGTCCCGCCGGGCCACTGTTTCGTCATGGGCGACAACCGCGATAACAGCATGGACAGCCGCTTCTGGGGTTTCCTGCCTCTCGCCAACGTTAAAGGCCAAGCGCTCTATATTTACTGGGCAACGGATAATAAGAGGATCGGCCTGACATTGAAATAAACAACGGTCTATTTCTTATCGGCCTTATGCCCGAAGGGAGGAACGATGATCGGAACACTGCCGCAACTTTTCCTGACGACGGTCGCGTCCTTAGGGCGGGATGCCAACTAGCTTCATTCCTGGGGAAGCCGAGAATCCCCAGGTGGGCCTTATTCGGATCCGGTGTCCGGACTCCCATACATCGCGGAAAACGAAAATTTTTTTCCTTTGATCAACTCAAAATGGAGGTGAGTGATGAAATGGATGCGTTTGTCGGCCAGGCTGATCGTGGTTCTGTGGGCGGGCTTCTGGATTTTATTCGCCGTGGGTTCGGCGATAGGCGGCGGGGGTCAAACCGACATCCCCGCCAGTGAAAATCTCAAGGGAATCCTGGCCGTCACCGGGATCGTCCTCTTCGGGGTGGCAGCCATTTATCTCGCTTGGCGCCGGCCGCGCGTCGCCGGGATATCAGAGATCTTGATCGGAATAGCGGCGATGGGGGCTTTTCTCAGTTTCTCCGGCCCCAACAGCGTTATGCTCATTATCGGACTGCCGCCGATCCTCTCGGGAATCATTTTTCTCCTAAGCCAGCCGCGCCGTCAAACCGTGTAGATCAGCGGAACCGGGATGCGGCCGATATCATCCGAGCCGCATTTGCCGGGCGTATCCTGGAACCCAGGCTGGTGAAGTTAATCCGGATCGGTCAAATCGACCGTTCATGGGATCTTTCTTTTAAAGGGGAAACGCGCAATTACTGAAAAGTATTGAGAGGGGCTTTTGTGCCTAGAGCCGCCACCAATACGAGAACTTGATGAAGACGTTGTAGTCGACGCTGGCCCGGAACGACAAGACACATCGCCTCCCGATCCGGTCCCCGAGTCAGGCGAAGAGCAGCCAGACGAAGACTGCGAACACCAGGATCAGCAGCAAAAATTTCAGGACGCTCATATCCTCTCCTTGCCGTCCCCGCCCTTTTTGAGACGTGCGATCTTGGCCAGAATCTTGTGGATGGCATAGACCATAAAGACCGCCACGACCGCCTGCAGGACCCGGACCGCGATCCAGAAGCCTCCGTCGAGTCCGTCCCGGCCGAGGTTTCGGGCCAGGGGAATCCAAACCGCTACGGAAACGATCACGAGCAGTCCCAGCAGTCGCCGGAACATGGCGATCCGCGAAGCCGGGTCGGTATGAATTTCGGGAGGAGATCCGCCGCCGGCCTTGATACGGAAATAATGCCAGTTGGAGAACTCCCCGGCGTGTTCCCAGCCGGCGTCCCTGAACAGCTCCAGGTATTCCTTGCGGTCGGACCGGCGCAGAGTCTGGAAATCCAGCCGGTAGACGATGTCGGCCGGTTCTCCTTTCTCGAACTTGTAGAAGACCCCCCGGGGGGCCGTCAAGTGCCAACCCTCCCGGGCCATCCGGTTCAGCCAGCGCTCCTCCCTGTTGTCGTTCCAGGCCCAGTAGAGCCTGATCACGGTCTTCCTGTTTTTTGTTTTCATCTTATGACTCCTTTTCCCCGGCGGCCAGTCTTGCGGCTGCCTTGCGGCCGATCCGCGACAACGCTTCCAGTCTTTCGCATTCCAGGAGAACGACGGCCCTGCCCAGCCCGGTCAGCGCGTAAACCTTGCGGCGCTCGCCCTCCAGTGCCCGCTCCCCCGCCCGCTCGATCAGCCCCTGTCTGAGCATGTTGGTCAGGGCGCCGTAGAGCGTCCCCGGCCCGAGCCGGACCCGGTCTCCGCTGACCGCGGCCACGTTCTGCATGATGCCATAGCCGTGCCCGGGCTCGACCAGTGAGGTCAGGATGTAATAGGTCGATTCCGTGAGCGGCAGGAATCGTTGCGCTTTTTCCTCGAGATCATTCATGGCATCTCCTCCAATAGGTCGCAGCACGTTATAGCGATAAACGTTATAACGTCTCTCGCTATATCGTAATACGCTATATATAACGAAAAGTTTGGGGTTGTCAAGAAAAATTTTTGTGTCAGGCCCCGCGCCGGACGCGAGGCTTGGCCGCCACAAACCGAAGCTTCAAGTGGTCGATGATAGGGGAAACGAGCGCGTGCCGAAAAGTCTCGGGAGGGGCTTTTGTGCCTAGAGCCGCCACCAGTACGAGAACTTGATGAAGATGTTGTAATTGTCCTGGAGGAGATGGCCGAACTCGTCCCGGAGGTAGTTGTTGTCGAAGCCGAGGAAGAAGACCGTTCCGGGGCGGAGGACCCAGCTCGCGAGAAGACTTCCGAACGCTTCCTTGTAGAAGAAGTTGTAATCGATGATAGCCCGGAACGACAGGGTCTTGCTGAACTGGTAGGTCGTCCGCTGGCGGATGACGTTGTAGTCCCAGAGCCACTCCCCGCCCGCCGAGCGCCAGAACGTCTGCTTGCTGAAATCGACCCCCAGCTGAAGCCGCGAGCTCGGCTTGAACTTGACGGAGATTCCATAGGTGTTGCTGTAGCCGAGAAAGGCGTCATCCGGGTCGTAGTTGATGCTGTCGCCGGTCTCGAAGAAGAAGCCGAAGGGCATCCAGCTGATGAACATGATCTGGGATTCGACCGATACGTTCTGCTTCTTGAAGTCGACGTCGGCGAAGCGTTCCATCGCGCTTTCGTAGGCGACAAAGACCTGGTTGAACTCGGTCAGGCGGAACTGGACGTTGGCGCGAATCCACGTGTCTTGGGTCGTGCTGTCGGCATAGCCGTCGCGCTTGCCGGCTTGCAGCCGGAACTGGACCTGGTTGAGGTATTTCTTGTCGGGGTAGAGGCGGAACGAGGCGAAGGCGCCGGCGGTGCGGTAATCGGTCCGGTTGACGAAGCCCAGGGAGGCCTGGAAATCGGGGTGCATGGCCTTGTAGTAGCCGCCGAGACTCCAACGTTTGGTCGTGTAGTAAAGCTCGCCGTAGAGTCCCGGGGCGAGGGCTGTGCTGTCGCCCTCCGCGCTCGACTTGGAGGCCAGGGCCTGGAAGTTGAAGAAGACCTTGTCCTTGAAGCGGAGCTGGCCATCGAGGCCGCCGAGCCGGCTCCAGGTCCCGCCGCCGAGCTCCTTGTCGGTCAGGGTGAAGCCGATGTAGGAGCCCGACCCGACGTCGGCCTTGGTCCGGAAGATGTTGGAAAAGGCTTTGGCGTCGGCCGTCCCCGTCCCGCCGGGAATTTCCCAGAGGCTCTCTGTCGGATGCATGTCGTAAGCGGACAGCAGGCCGTAGGTGAAGCGGCCGCTCTTGCCCGACATCTTGCCTCCCCAGATCGGGTCGGTGATCTGACGCGTATAGACCGTTTCGATCTCCGGCGAGTTGAAGATCTCCATGCCCTCGAGGAAGAATGGCCGTTTCTCGGCATAGCGCAGGGCGTAGCGGACGTTGTAATCGATCTTGGGCTCGTCGGCCTCGATCTGGCTGAAGTCCGGGTTGACCGTGGCGTCGAGGGTCATGTTGGAGCTCAGGCCGAGTTTGAAGTTGGCTCCGGGCTCGTAGCTGATCTTCTCGCCTTGCCTCTTGAGGGAGGTCATGAAGGGCATGACCTCGACGTTGCGGCTCCGTTCGACGGCGCCCTGGATGGTGAAGGTCCGGCCGTTGGAGAGGAGCCCGGGGATGTCGCGCGAGTAATGGGGGTGGAGGATGATCTCGCCCGTCCGGGGCAGGTTCCGGCCGAGGACGATATTCCAGGTCTTGATGTCGTCGTTGGGGAAACGCAGACTCTTGAAGGGGATGGCCATCTCGACCGTATAGCCTTCGGCGTCCACCTTCCCGTCGGACAGAAAGACCGTGTCCCAGCTGTCGTCCATATTGTCGTTGCCGCCTTCTTCGATGCGCATCATGTCCATCTGGATGCCGATGGGGTTGAGGAGGAAGGAGAAGGCACGGCGCTTCTCGTTGAAGGTGTCGAGCATGATGAACACCCAGTCGTCCTCCAAGCACTTGTCGCGGCCGGTGACGGAGCAGCGGACCTTGGAGGCCTGGGAGTCGGAGCAACGGAAGGCGACGTAGAGGTTCTTTTCGTCGTAGCCAAGATAGACGACCGTTTTTTCGGTTGGGACCCCGTTTTCCTTGGGCGCAAGCTGGACAAAAGTGTCGATCTTGAGGGCCTGTGTCTCCCAGATGGGATTATCCAGTACGCCGTCGATCTTGGGGGCTGCCGTCAGGCGCGGGATCTGGAGCGGTTCTTTAGGGGCGGGCGTTTGGACGGCGGCGGCAAAAAGCGCGGTCGAGGATGCAACCACCAGCACAAGACAAGATGACAGGGTTAGGGCCTGCCTGCTTGCGCGGGATCTTCCTGCGGATCTTGGATCGCTTTTCATCTCAACCATCCTTTATCGAGAATAGCCCCGACGCCACCTCCGTCCCTTCCTCACTTGTTGACGAATAAATCCCTGAAAAGGTTTCCTCAAGGGGAAAACGAACGATTTTACCTCTTCAAAAACCGAATTCAAGGCGATTTCCTACCTGAAATCCATTATACCAACCGCCGCCCCTGCGCCGGCGGTTGCGGGCGGGAGGAGGATACGACTATAATGGTCTGGAGAAATATTGAACCGCGCGGAGGTGCGTCCTTGAGCGGAAACCCGGCCCCGAAATCCCGACGCTTTCCCATCCTTGCCCTCGCTGTCGTCCTGGCCTTCGCCGTGGCCTTTCCTCTCGCCGCCCAGGCCCCCGACCGGTATCTCGACGGGGCGCCCGATCGGGACGGCTCCGTCCGCCTGGTCGTCTTCAACCCCGAGACCTTCAACATCCGGGCCTTGGCGGCCCTGCGGAAAAACGGCGTCATCGACATCCCCGGACTGATCGTCATCGGCGTTTATCACGTCAAGCAGACGGCCAACTTCGCCGACAGCCGGAAATACGTCCAGGAGAACGGCCTCGATTGGTTCAAGTTCCACGAGGTCACGGCTGAAATCAGCGAGCCCGTCCTTTTCAAGAAAAACGCATGCTCGCCCGAATACGAGCAGATCGTGAAAAAGGCCGACGGCGTCATCTTTTTCGGCGGGCCCGACATCCCGGCGTCCGTCTTCGGGGAGAAGACGAATCTTCTGACCGAGATATCGGACCCCTATCGCCACTGGTTCGAGGCGTCGGCCGTCTTCTATTTGCTCGGCGGCTTCCAGGACGAGAAATTCGTCCCTCTTCTCGACGCACGGCCGGGGTTCCCGGTCCTGGGCATCTGCCTGGGCCACCAGACGCTGAACGTCGGGACGGGAGGGACGCTCGTTCAGGACATCTGGTCGGAGCTCTACGCCAAGAAGACCGTCGAGGACGTCATCGCCCTCGGGCCGGAACAGTGGCACAACAACCCCTACCGGCTCCTTTTTCCCCTGGACAAGCTCATCGGCTATAACTTCCATTCGCTCCAGCTCGGCAACGGGAGCCTTTTCGTGAAGGCCATGGGCTTCCAGCCGTCCGACCATCCCCGTATCCTCAGCTCGCATCACCAGGCCGTCGAGAAGATCGGCAAGGGCCTCGTCGCCGTGGCCAGTTCTCGCGACGGCAAGGTGGTCGAGGCCGTCGAGCACAAGAAGTATCCCAACGTCCTCGGCGTCCAGTTCCACCCGGAGCATCCCCTGCTCTTCGACGCCGAGCCGCGGCACCGGCAGAAGCCCGGCGACGCGCCGACGAGCTTCCGGGCCATCCTCGAGGGGACGCCGCCGAGCCTCGAGTTCAACCGCAAAATCTGGGGCTGGTTCGCCGGAAAACTCGTCGAGAGCCACGGCCGGTGAGACCGGCGGACGCACGTTCGGCAGGGCAGGGACTGTCCACATTCCGGGGACAGCCCCGGAATGTGGGCTGTTTCTCTTGAGCTGTCCCTCTTGAATTGACAATTCCCTACCATAATAGTAGTATTTAAGTGGAATCTAAAGAAAGGAGCTCGCCATGAAGCGTTTCCAGATCCCGCGAGTGTCGCACTGTAAAGGCGGCTGCCAACGTTCCTCCCGAGCATGAGGTGAAACTGCTCTGGGACTGCCCTCAAGAGGGACTGTCCTCCGAAGGGGGACTGTCCCTCTTGATCTGTCCCCCATGGGGGCTGTCCATCTTGGCTTAACTGGCCCGTCGCTCTGTCTCCTCCGGAGATAGGCCGGCGGGCCTTTGTGTGCTTTCGGAGCTTGGTTTCTTCCGAACTGAGATAAATAAGCCCCTTGCGTCGTCATCTTAATGAGGTAAAATGGAGATGAACCACAGAGATTGGCTCATGGCGACACGCTACAAGGTATTTCTTAAGAAGACCGATGAGGGCTACTCCGTCTGGGCGCCGGGCCTTCCCGGCTGTTGGTCTCAGGGAGCCACGGAAGAGGAAGCCCTGGAGAACATCAAGGACGCCATCAGCGCCTATCTCAAGACGGTTGACCTCCTCTCCAAAGGCAAGATAGCCCGGTATGTCGAAGTGGGCTGATCATGCCCAAGCTATCCGGGATCAACCATGGGCGGGCTGTTAGAGCCTTCCTCAAAGCAGGGTTCTGGATTGCCCATGAGGGAAAGCACACGACGATGACGGATGGCGAGCACATCATCACGATCCCCCGGGCGAACCCCGTTCACTCATTCACGATGGCCGGGATCATTAGGGATGCTGGCATAACGATCGAAGAGTTCAAGAAGCTCCTCTGAAACTATCCGATAAATCGGAATTCGGAAATTGGTATTGTGTCCCCGATTTATTCCCAGAGGGGACAGTCCCCTTCGACAGTCCCTCTTCTCGATATCGCCGGCTTGAGTCCCGCCTTCTTTTGGTGAATAATGATGGAACCGATAAGACCGAAGGAGGCCCCATGAGATACGGAATCGGCATCGGCGCGGCGTTAGTGATATTCGTCCTAGCGGCAGGTTGCGTGAAATCGGCCAAGGCGCCCGAAGGGATCCTGTTCAAGGACGATCTGGCCTTCCTTAAGACCCAGACGAAAGTCGTCGTCCTCAGCGGTGCGGACGGGCTGGCCCAGGTGGCCGTCAACCCCGACCTCCAGGGCCGGGTGATGACCAGCACAGCCGGAGGGCCGGACGGACTGAGCTTCGGCTGGATCAACCGGGAGCTCATCGCCTCGGGCGCGAACAATCCGCACATCAACGCCTTCGGCGGCGAGGACCGCTTCTGGCTCGGGCCCGAGGGCGGCCAGTTCTCCATATTCTTCAAGAAGGGCGACCCCTTCGACCTCGACCACTGGTTCACGCCGCCTCCCATCAACGAGGGGGCCTACGACATCGTCGCTCAGGGGGCGGACCGCATCCACTTCCACAAGGCCATGCGCCTCGTGAACTACTCGGGCGCGGAGTTCGACCTCGAGCTCAACCGCGAGGTCCGCGTCCTCGGCCCGGCCGAGGTCGAGGCGCTCGGCGTCCCCGTCCCGGCGGGCGTCATAATGGTCGCCTACGCTTCCGACAACAGGATCACCAACGCCGGCGCGGCCGCCTGGACGAAGGACACGGGCCTGCTTTCGGTCTGGATCCTGGGGATGTTCAACCCTTCGCCGGCGACGACCATCGTCATCCCGTTCAAGACCGGGCCGGAGGCGGAGCTCGGGCCGGCCGTCAACGACGCCTATTTCGGCAAGGTCCCGGCCGACCGCCTCGTCGTCAATGAAAAGGACGGCATCCTCTTCTTCAGCGGCGACGGCAAGTACCGGAGCAAGATCGGGATATCCCCGCAGCGGGTCAAGCCTTTCGCCGGGAGCTACGACGCCGCGAACGGGGTCCTGACGCTTGTCCACCTGACGGTTCCCGAAGGCGCAAAGGACTACGTCAACTCCATGTGGGAGATCCAGGAGAAGCCGTTCGCTGGGGACGTCGTCAATAGCTACAACGACGGGCCCTCCGCGCCGGGGGCAAAGCCGCTCGGCCCGTTCTACGAACTCGAATCGTCGTCGCCGGCCGCGGCCCTCGCTCCGGGAGAAACGATGAGTCACGTCCACACGACGATGCACTTCCAAGGGCCCGAGAAGGCCCTCGACCAGATCGCCCGCAAGGTCCTCGGCGTCGGGATCGAAGAGATCAAGAAGGCTTTCTAAAAAAGAAGGAGGGTCGGAATGGAGACGATGAACGGCCGGGTTAAGGAATTCACCCTCAGGGCCATTCTGCTCGGCGTCGTCATGGCAGCGTTCATGGGCGCCGCCAACGCGTACCTGGGCCTCAAGGCGGGGATGACGATCGCCGCCACCTACACGACGGCCGTGGTCGGCATGGCCGTGATCAAGGCGTTCGGCGGGACCATCCTCGAGGAGAACCTGGCCCGGACCGTGGGCTCGATCGGCGGCAACGTCGCCTCGGGAGCGATCTTCACCCTGCCCGCCTTCTACATCGCGGGCATCTGGCTGCCCTTCTACGGGTTCAACCACTACCTGACGGCGACGGCCGTCCTGGTCGCGGGCGGGATCCTGGGGATCATGGTCGTCACCATCACCCGGCGCGTCCTCATCGGCGACAAGGAGCTCCCCTTCCCGGAGTCCGTCGCGGCCGCTTCGATCCACAAGGCCGGCCAGGAGGGAGCCAAGGGGACCGGCCATCTCCTGGCCGGAATGGGCCTCGGGGCCTTCTTCACGGTCCTGACCGAGTTCAAGGTCGTGGCCCTGAAGTGGCAAAAGATCGTCTCGGCCGGGAAGGGCTCGCTCCTCCTGCGCGGACCGGAGATCAGCCCGGCCTTCCTCGGCGTCGGCTTCATCATCGGCCCCAAGCTGGCCGCCATCAATTTCAGCGGCGGCGTGCTCGCCTGGGGGCTCCTGGCCCCGGCCGCGGCATTTTTCCTGAACTACAACGACCTGGCCGGGGTGGCCGATTGGGCCGCCGAGATCACCCGCGTCTGGAAAGACTATGTCCGCTACATGGCCATCGGCGGCATGCTGGTCGGAGCCTTCTACACCCTCTTCAAGATGAGGAAGAGCCTGGCCCAGGGCATCGCCCGGTCCCTGTCCACGCTCGGCGCCGGGAAGGCCGCCGCGACCGAGGCCGCGCCCCGGACCGACCGCGACCTCGACATCCGGGCGGCGCTGGCCGCCGTCCTGTCCGTCGCCGTCCTGGTCTTCTTCGTTTTCAACCGCTACGCCGGAAGCCTTCCGGCCTCTCTCGTCGCGGTCGTCCTGATGATCATCCTGGGCTTCGTTTTCGCCGCCGTCTCCGGCTACCTAGTCGGCATCATCGGGGTCAGCAGCAATCCGACGAGCGGCCTGACCGTGTCGGTGCTGATCATCGTCGCCTTCTTCATGGTCCTGATGGGCTTGCAGGGGGGAAGCGGCACCTCGGCCGTGCTCATCGTGGCCGCCTTCACCTGCGTCTCGGTCTCAGTGGCCGGGGAGATGATGCAAGACCTCAAGGCCGGCCACATCCTTGGCGGTACGCCCTGGCGCATGCAGCTCGGCGACGTATTCGGGGTCACCGCCGCCGCCCTGGTCATGTTCCTCGTGCTCTCCGTCCTCCATCTGGGGAACATCAAGCAGACGGTGCGGGCGAAGATCGCCGACATGGAGGCCGCCGGTGTTACCGAAGTGACCTACGACGGACGCCACGCAGCGATCCCGGCCGGGACCTACAGCCTCGACGACATCAAGGCCATGATCCCCGAGCGCCAGAACGAGGTCCTGAGGACCAACGCCGGGTTCGGCGGCGAAAAGATCCCCGCCCCCCAGGCCAGCCTGATGGCCGTCGTGGCCAAGGGCATCTTCGAGCGAAAAACGGAGTGGATCCTGATCCTCGCCGGAGCGTTTATGGGGCTGGCCTTCATCCTAATGCAGGTCCGCAGCCCGATGCTGATCGCCGTCGGCATGTACCTTCCCATCGACACCTCGTTCGCCATTTTCCTGGGCGGAATCTTCAAGGCGATCCTGGAGCGACGGATGGAATCGGGAAAGATCGCCGGCGAGGACAAGGAGCGGGTCGTCAACGCCGGCACGCTCTTCGCGGCCGGGCTGATCACCGGAGAGGCCCTGATCGGGATCGTCTTCGCCGCCGTGGCCTTCTCCGAAATCGGTTTGTTCCAGGTCTTCAGGCGGCCGCCCTATCTTCTCGGCTTGGCCGGCATCCTGGCTCTCGGCGCGCTCCTGGTCGTGCGCTCCCTGAGCGGCGCCCGCCCGAAAGACACCTGACCGGGGCGGCCCGAGCGACCGGGGCAGGTTGACCCTTGTTCTTTCGGCTCTTTCGATTTTTTGACGCTTTCCTGGGGTTTGTGCTACGCTTTCAGGGAAGGGGACCTCAGCAATGTCCGGATTCTTTAGGAAGGCAGTTGTTCCCGTTCTATCGATGGTCCTGGCGGCCGTGCTCGGCCAGCCAAATTGGGCAGCCAAATTGGGGGACACAATACCCATTTCCGAATTATCCTCGAACTAGATTCGCCTGAATCTCCATTGACATTCGTGCTGCTATTATGTATCTTCATTGTAGATACATTTCGGTAAAACCATGAAAACTCGCGTCCAGAAATGGGGCAACAGCCTGGCCGTCCGCATCCCGAAATCGTTCGCCGAAGAGATGGGTGTGGGGAACAACGCGTCTATCGAGATGTCGCTCGAAGAAGGCGCCCTGGTCATCAAGGCCGACCGGGATCGGCAGTGGGACCTCGATGCCCTCCTGGCCGAGGTGACGGACGAGAATATCCACGAGGAGTGGGAAGCGGAAGGGTCGGAAAAAAACTCGGCCGAGGCGGATTAGGATTACCGATGAAACAGGTTTTCTACACCCCCGAGCGCGGGGATGTCGTCTGGATCTCGCTCGCCCCTCAGCAAGGCCATGAGCAAATGGAACGCCGTCCCGCGGTCGTCCTGTCGCCACAGGCCTACAATTCGCGGGTCGGCCTAGCCGTCCTCTGCCCCATCACCTCGATAGTGAAAGGATACCCCTTCGAGGTGCTGATCCCACCGGACCTCCCGGTCGAGGGCGCGATTCTGGCCGACCAAGCCGAGAGCCTCGATTGGCGCGCGCACCGCGCCGAGCTCATCTGTTCTCTTCCCCCCTGCATCGTCGACGAAGTCCTGGGGAAGCTCCGAGTCCTCCTGGAATCATAGGATCTTAGGCCGGCTTCGCGGACGCGACGGCAGGCCGAAATCGGAAATTGGTATTGTGTCCCCGAATTAGGGGCGGCCGGAGAAGATCGCTTCGGCCTCGTCGGTGTACTTGCCGTCCGGAGAGAAGAGGATGAGCGGGGGCATGATCTCCGGGTCGCCTCCGCCTGCCGTCCTAACGGCGGCTATGTCCCCTGAGGCGGGGCCTAGTCCCACGGCGAGACTCAGCTCGACCAGAAAGAGCTTGGCCGGCGCCGACGCCCGCGGCAGGACCTGCCTGAAACGGAGAATACGGAAGCCCCGCCGGTCGGCGGCCCGGGCGAAATCCACGCGCCGCTTTTCCGGGTAGACAAAACAGGCACGACCGTTGGGCTCGAGCCATGCGGCCGTTTTCTCCATGATATCCTCAATGTCGCCGTGGAGCTCGTGCTTGGCCGCGGATTTCTCTTCGGACCGGCTCAGGAAACCCGTTGCTTGCCGGATGTAGGGCGGGTTGGAAAAGATAAGGTCGAACCGGCGTCCCGGCTCGAACGTCCGCAGGTCGGCGCGTACGACCTCGATCCTATCCCTAAGTCCGTTGAGCTCGACGTTCCTCCGGGCTAGGTCGGCCAGGCCCTCCTGGATCTCGAGCGCGATGATCCGCCGGAAGGGCTTGACGCTCAGCAAAAGCGAGATGACGCCGCTTCCGGTCCCCAACTCGAGGGCCTCGTCGTCCGCCCTCGTCCGGATGAAATCCGCCAGCAGGGGCGCGTCAACGGAAAACCGGTAGCCCTTCTTTTTCTGGAGGACGCGGATCCGCCCGTGGAAGAACGTGTCCAGCGTCTCGCCGTCAAGCCGCAGAGTTTCCGGAGTCGTCATCCTCGCCGACCTCCGTCATGACCACGACCTTTTCCGGCTGGACCTGGGCGTAGCCGCCCTGGATCATGAACGATTCCTCATCGCCCGCTGCGCGGTAGGAGAGCTTCCCTTTGCCGATGCCGACGAAAAGGGGCCGGTGGCCGGGAAGCACCCCGATCTCACCCTCGAGGCTCGGCAGGGACACGGCATCGACGTCGGCCTCGACGAGCAGGCGCCGCGGCGTGACCACCTTCAGGTGGATGGTGGCCGGGATGCCGTCGCTCATTCCGCCCTCAGCTCCTCGGTCCTCTGGGCGACGTCCTCGATCGCGCCCATCATGTAGAAGGCTTGCTCGGGCTTGTCGTCGTGGAGCCCTTCGGCAATCTCCTTGAATCCGCGCACGGTCTCCTCGACGGCGACGTACTTGCCGGGCCGTCCCGTGAACTCCTCGGCGACGTGGAAGGGCTGGGACAGGAAGCGCTGGATCTTCCGGGCCCGGGAAACGACGACCTTGTCTTCGTCCGACAACTCCTCGATGCCCAGGATGGCGATGATGTCCTGGAGGTCGCGGTACCTCTGGAGGATCTCCTTGACCCTGCGGGCGACCCGGTAATGCTCCTCGCCGACGATCCGCGGGTCGAGGATGCGCGAGAACGAGGCCAGCGGGTCGACGGCCGGGTAGATGCCGATGTCGGTCAGGGCCCGGGACAGGTTGGTCGTCGCGTCCAAATGGGAGAATGTCGTCGCCGGGGCCGGGTCGGTGAAGTCGTCGGCGGGCACGTAAATCGCCTGCACCGACGTAATCGACCCTTTCTTCGTCGAGGTGATACGCTCCTCGAGCTCGCCGAGCTCCGAGGCCAGGTTCGGCTGGTAGCCGACCGCCGAGGGCATCCGGCCGAGGAGGGCCGAGACCTCCGACCCCGCCTGGGTGAAGCGGAAGATGTTGTCGATGAAGAGGAGGACGTCCTGGCCCATCTCGTCGCGGAAGTACTCGGCGACCGATAGCGCCGAAAGGCCGACCCGCAGGCGCGCGCCCGGCGGTTCGGTCATCTGGCCGTAGATCAGGGCCGTCTTGCTGATGACCCCCGACCCCTTCATCTCGAGCCAGAGGTCGTTGCCCTCGCGCGTCCGCTCGCCGACGCCGGCGAAGACCGAGTAACCGCCGTGCCCGCCGTGCTTCAGGGCGACGTTGTGGATGAGCTCCTGGATGATGACCGTCTTGCCGACCCCCGCGCCCCCGAACAGGCCGATCTTGCCGCCCTTGAGGAAGGGCTGGATGAGGTCGATGACCTTGATGCCCGTCTCGAACATCTCGAGTTTGGTGCTCTGCTGGTCGAGCGTCGGCGGGAGGCGGTGGATGGGGTATTTCTTATCGGTGACGATCGGCCCCAGCTTGTCGACCGGCTCGCCGATGACGTTCATGATCCGGCCGAGCGTGCCTTCGCCCACGGGTACTTCGATCGGTCCGCCCAGGCTCTCCGCCTTCATGCCGCGCGACAGGCCCTCGGTCGGGTGCATGGAAACGCAGCGGACCCGGTCCTCGCCGATGTGCTGTTCGACTTCGACGATGATGCAAAGGGGCTCGGCCACGTCGAAGCCCTCGCTCGTGATCCGGAGGGCGGTGTAGATCTCGGGGAGAGCTCCCCCCTCGAACTTGACGTCGACGACGGGTCCGATGACCTGGACCACGGTTCCGAATTTCGCGTCTTTCTGTTCCATGAGGTTTCTCCCTAGCCTTTCCGGCTGAGCGCTTCGACGGCGGTCATGATCTCCAGGAGTTCCTTGGTGATCCCCGCCTGCCTGATTTTGTTGAGCCGGAGGACGAGGTCGTCGATGAGCTCCTCGGCGTTCTTGGTCGCGTTGTCCATGGCCATCATCCGGGCCGCCTGCTCGGCGGCCTGCGATTCGTGGAAGGCGTGATGGATCTGGCTTTCAACGTAAAGCGGCAGGAGGAAACCGGCCAGCCGCCGATCCCCCGGCTCCCAGTCGGGCACCAAGGCGGCCGACGCCTCCACGCCCGGGGCAGGCTCGAGAGGCAAAACCCGGTGGATCATGATCCGGGGCGCCAGGATGGACTTGAACTCGTTGGTGACGATATAGACGGCGTCGATCTTCTGGAAGGCGTATTGCCTCATGAGGAATTCCGAAAGGTCCCGGAGCTCCGCCCGCCCCAGCCGGTCGGTCCTGTCGCCGAACGTCCGGTCGATCGGGTGGGGGTGCTTGCGGAAGAAGTTGACGGCCTTCTTGCCGATAAGGACGAGCCGGACCCCGGCCGTCTTTTCTTTTTCCCGGATGAACGCCTCGGCCGCCGCCAAGAGGTTGGAGTTGTAGGCCCCGGCCAGGCCCTTGTCCGAGGTGACGACGATGACCTCGACCTTCTTCTCGTCCCTGCGGAGGAGCAGGGGGTGCGAGCCGGCCGCGGCCCAGTAGGCCAGCCGGTTCATGAGCTCGGGGAAAAGGTGCCAGAACGGCCGCGCCTCCTGGACCG
This sequence comes from uncultured Eubacteriales bacterium, assembly GCA_964525875.1. Lineage (GTDB taxonomy): Bacteria > Acidobacteriota > Aminicenantia > Aminicenantales > Saccharicenantaceae > RBG-16-66-30. Next base: position 45,015 of record CAZGJS010000009.1, on the reverse strand, counting down.
TCCGCTGGGCCTTGCGGAACTTGGCCGTCGAGACGGTCTTCATCGCCTGCGTGATCTGCGCGCTATTCTGGACGCTGCGGATCCGCCGGCGAAGGTCGATGAGGGTCGGCATACTACTTCAGCCCCTCCCGGAAGACGTCGTTGAAGGCCTTGATGGCGGCGATGATCTCGCCGTCGAGGGCCGTGTCGATGTGCTTCTTCTCGCGGATCTTCGTCAGTATGCCGGCGTGGTCTTTCTCGAAATACGCGTAGAGCTTCTTCTCGTAGTTCCGAATCTCGGCGACCGGGAACTCGTCGAGGTAGCCGCGGTTGCCGGCGTAGATGATGAGGACCTGCTTCTCGACCGGGAGCGGCGTGTGCTGGTCCTGCTTGAGGATCTCGGTCAGCCGCTCGCCGCGGTCGATCTGGGCCTGGCTCGTCTTGTCGAGCTCGGTCCCGAACTGGGCGAAGGTGACGAGCTCGCGGTACTGGGCCAGGTCGAGTTTGAGCTTTCCGGCGACCTGCTTCATGGCCTTGATCTGGGCGTTGCCGCCGACCCGGGACACGGAGATGCCGACGTTGATGGCCGGCCGGACACCGGCGTTGAAGAGCTCGGGCTGGAGGTAGATCTGGCCGTCGGTGATGGAGATGACGTTGGTCGGGATGTAACCCGAGACGTCCCCCGCCTGCGTCTCGATGATGGGCAGGGCCGTGAGCGAGCCGCCGCCGAGCTCGTCGTTGAGCTTGGCCGCCCGCTCGAGGAGCCTCGAGTGAAGGTAGAAGATGTCGCCCGGGTAGGCCTCGCGGCCCGGCGGCCGGCGGAGGAGGAGCGAGATCTCGCGGTAGGCCGCGGCGTGCTTGGACAGGTCGTCGTAGATGATCAGGGCGTGGCGCCCGTTGTCCCGGAAATACTCGCCGATGGCGCAACCCGAATAAGGCGCCAGGAACTGGAGCGGCGACGGGTCGCTGGCCGACGAGGCGACGACGATGGTGTAGTCCATGGCCCCGAAGTCCTCGAACGTCTTGACGATCTGGGCGACCGTCGAGTTCTTCTGGCCGATGGCGACGTAGATGCAGACGACGTCGGAGTTCTTCAGGTTGAGGATGGTGTCGATGACGATGACGGTCTTGCCGGTCTGGCGGTCGCCGATGATAAGCTCGCGCTGGCCGCGGCCGATGGGGATCATGGTGTCGATGGCCTTGATCCCGGTCTGCAGGGGCTCGCGGACGGGCTGGCGGTCGACGACGCCGGGGGCCAGGCGCTCGACGAACATGTAGGTGTCCGTCGTCACCGGGCCCTTGCCGTCGAGGGGCCGGCCCAGGGGGTTGACGACGCGGCCGATCATGGCCGGGCCGGCCGGGACCTGCATGATCCGGCGGGTCCGCTTGACGACGTCCCCTTCGCGGACGAGGTGGCTCTCGCCGAGGAGGACGACCCCGACGTTCTCCTCCTCGAGGTTCAGGGCCAGGCCGAAGACGCCCCGGGGGAACTCCAGGAGCTCGTTGGACATGACCCGGTCGAGCCCGTAGACGTGGGCGATGCCGTCCCCGACCGAGGTGACGGTCCCGACCTCGCGGATGTCGACGCCGGAATCGGTACCTTCGATCTGCTGCTGGATGATCCTGGTGATTTCATCGGCTTTGATGCTCATGGCGACCTCTATCCCTGTCCGAGTAGCTCTTTGAGCGCGGCGAGACGGCCCTCGACGGACGCGTCGTAGACGATGTGGCCCTTCCTCACGGCCAGGCCCGCAACGATGGCGGGGTCGGTCTTGAAAACGAGGCGGACGGGTTTCTTTTCCGAGCCCGCGAGGCCCCTCTCGAGCCTCTCTTTCTGCACGGCTGTCAACGGCGTGGCCGAAGTGACCTCGAAGGACACGACGCCGTGCTTGGCGCTCCAGGCTTCGGGAAGAAGGTCGACCATGGCGGGCAGGAGGTCCAGGCGCTTGTGCCTGAGGAGGAGGGACAGGAAACGGGACGCTTTCGGCCCGGTCCCGGAGCCGGCGAGAACCTGGTCGAGGACGGCGCTCTTCTTCCTGGCGTTGATGAACGGGCTGACCAGGGCCTTGCGCAGGTCCGCGCGCGAAACGAAGAGATCGCGGAAGGCCCGGACCTCGGCTTCGACGGACTCGAACTCCCGCTCGTCCTGGAGCGCCTGGACGAGGCCATCGGCGTACTTTCTAACGAGAGCCTGATTTTTCATTGAGACGGGACAACCTGTCGATGGATTTATCGATGAGGGCGGCCTGGAGCTCGGGCGTCAGGCGTTTCCGGATCCTCTCCCGGGCCAGGTCGGTGGCGCGGGCCGCGGCGTGGGCCTTGAGCTCGCGGACGCCCAGCCGAACCTGCTCCTCGACCTCCTGGCGGGCGAGCTTCTTAAGCCGCTCGGCTTCCTCGGCGGCCGCCCGGGAGATGCGCCCGGTCTCGCGCCGGCCTTCCTCTTCGGCGGCGGCCTTGAGCCGCCGGATCTCCTCGTCGAGACCCGACAGCCGGGCCTTCGATCCTTCGGCCTTCGTCTCGGCCCCGGCCCTGGCCCCTTCGGCGTCGCGGATGGCCTCACCGATGTCGGCCGTCCTCTTGGCCAGCATGGCCTTGAGCGGCTTGCGCAGGACGATGGCCAGGCCTCCGAAGAGGATCAGGAAATTGACCAGCTTGCCGAGGAAGTCCATGGTCGCCGACACTTGGCCGCTCATTCCCCAAGGATCCTTTTTTCGATGGTCTCGGCGATCTCCGCGGTCCGGGCGTCGAGCTCCTTTTTGAGAGCCTCCATCTCGAGGCGGAGCTCCTGTTTGGCTTTCTCGACCTCGGCCCGGCCTTCCGCCTGGACCTCGCGGACGAGCCGGCTTTTTTCCTTAAGGGCCTCGGTTTCCGCCATGCTTCGGATGGCCTCGCCGGCCGCCCGGGCCTCCTTCAGGCCTTCCTCGACCCGGCGCAGGTCGCTCTCGTAGGAACCCAAGGCCGCGGCGGCCGCCGCCTTATCCTTGGCGATCCGCCCGGAGCGCTCGTCGAGGATGCGCAGGATGGGCTTGAAGAAGATACGGGTCAGGACGAGGACGAGGATCCAGACGATGAGGAAGATGACGATAGCCGTACCGTTGATTGACAGCATCAGGTTTCTTTCCCAGGCGGAAAAGTAAAGGAAACTGTAACACGTCCGCCTTGATATTTCAATCGCGGTGCCACCCTTTTTGGCTTTGGCGGGGATCATCTGTATCCCCCGGCCCCCTGGAACCAGTCCCGGCGGTTCCCCCATCGGTTCCCGATGGGCCCCCCTCCGCTACGGGGGCTCCAGACGATCCCCGTCACAGCCCGGGTGGCGCCTATGCCCTCGTCCCTTGTTTTTTCGGTTTAAGAAAAGATACGGAGACGCTTGACCTCGCCGATGAGGAAGAGCGAACCGGCGATAACGACGGGGGTACTGCCGCGCGATTCGGCCAGGGCCAGGCGGACGGCCTTCCGCGTGTCCGGTTCGAGGAGAACGCGGTCATGGAAGGGCGGAGCGGCGGCGGCAAGCTCCTCCGGCGTGGCCGAGCGCTTGTAGGGGACGCGGGTCAGGATGACCGTGTTACAGAGAGGAAAGAGAAGGCGGGTCATGGAGCGGATGTCCTTGTCCCGCATGGCCGCGAAAACGAGGACGACGGGCCGGCCGATCGTCTCCCTGATGTGGGCGGCGAGGGCCTCGGCCCCCTCGACGTTGTGGGCCCCGTCGAGGAGGACGAGCGGCCGCCGGCAGACGGTTTCGAGGCGGCCTTCCCAGCGGGTCTCGCGGACGGCTTTGACGATCTTGGCCTTGCCGAGGGGCCTCCACGCCCGGGAAACGACCTCCGTCGTCGCTATAGCCACGGCTGCGTTCGTCCCTTGATGGCGGCCGGCGAGAGCGAGTGAAAAAGAATAGCGGCCGCGCCCGCCTTCATAGACGAACCGGTATCCGCCGCCGGCGGGCCGGGCCTCGAGCGTCCTTCCCGGGCCGAAAACTTCGATGAAGGGCGCTTCGCGCTCACGGGCGATCCGGCGGATCTCCCGGAGGGCGACGCCGCGCCGCACGCCGCAAACGACCGGAACTCCCGATTTAATGATGCCCGCCTTCTCGAAGGCGATCGTCTCGAGGCTAGAACCGAGGTGCTTTTCGTGGTCCTTGGCGATCGTCGTGATGACCGAGACGAGGGGTCGGACGACGTTGGTCGCGTCGAACCGCCCGCCCATCCCCACCTCGAGGACGGCGACGTCCACGTGCCTTTCGGCGAACTCGAGGAAAGCGAGGGCCGTCAGGACCTCGAAATAGGTCGGATGATAGTCGAGGCGGCCGTCTGCCATCAGGCCGTCGATCGTCGCTTTCAGCCGCGCCAGCAGTGCGCGGAGCCGTCCCGGCCGGATGGGCGCGCCGTCGACGCGGAACCGCTCCTCGACCCGGGCGAGGTGCGGCGAGGTGTAGAGGCCCGTTCTGAACCCATGCTCCTTCATGATCCCGGCGAGCATGGCCGAGACCGAGCCTTTTCCGTTCGTCCCCGCCACGTGGATGGACAGGAAACGGTTCTGGGGATTGCCCAGGGTCGCGCAGAGCGTCGCGATGTTCTCGAGGCCGAGCTTGATGCCGAAGTGCTGGAGGTGGCCGAGGTAGCCCCGGCACTCGGACGAGGTCATTGAGGCCGATTGAGGAAGAGGCGGAGGGCCCTGACGAGATAGGGCTTCAGGTTTTTCCGCTCGACGATGTCGTCGATCATGCCGTGATCGAGCAGGAACTCGGACCGCTGGAAGCCCTTGGGCAGCTTCTCCTTGATCGTCTGCTCGATGACGCGGGGGCCGGCGAAGCCGATGAGGGCCTGGGGCTCGGCGATGTTGATGTCGCCGAGCATGGCGAAGCTGGCCGTCGTGCCTCCCGTCGTCGGGTCGGCCAGGACGGAGATGAAGGGGACCTTGGCTTGCCCGAGGCGGGCGATGGCTGCGCTCGACTTGGCCATCTGCATGAGCGAGAGCATGCCTTCCTGCATGCGCATGCCGCCGGAGCAGGACACGATGATCACGGGCAGGCCGTCACCGAGGGCCCGCTCGCAAGCTCGGGCGATCTTCTCGCCGACGACCGAGGCCACGCTGCCGCCGAGGAACCCGAATTCCATGGCCAGGATGTAGGCGGGTACGCCGCCGATCGTCCCCCGGGCCGTGATGATGGCCTCGGAGAGACCCGTCCGCTTCTCGTTCTCGGCGATCCGGTCGACGTAGCGCTTCGTGTCGACGAAATTCAGGGCATCGACGGCGTGGAGGTTGTCGTCGAGGACTTCGTAGGCGCCGTCGTCGAACAGCATCCGCAGCCGCTCCTCGGCCGAGAGCCGGAAATGGAACGCGCAGGAGGGGCAGACGGCGAGGTTATCCAGGATGTCCTGCTTGTATAGGATCCGCTGGCAGCTGTTACAACGGGTCCAGAGGTTTGTCATGGGCGTTTTCCTTTGTGGGCCGGTTTTCCCTCCCCGCGCGGGGAGGGTTGTCCCCGGCCGCGGCGGCTCAGGGCTTCGATGACCGAGTTGGAGTCCGGGAGCTCCTCGTCGAGGTCGTCCTCGTCGTGGAGGAGCCGCTTGATGGCGCCGACGAAGGCCTCGAGGTCCAACGGCTTCTCGAAGAACTCCGCCGCGCCGAGCGAGCCGAGGGCCTCCTGCCGGTAATGAGGCCCCTTGTAGAGCCCCGTGACGATGACCACAGGGACACGGCCCTGGGACTCTTGGGAGATCCTCTTGGTCAGGTCGAATCCGTGCATTTTCGGCAGCATGGCCTCGAGGACGACCAGGTCCGGCTTTTCCGTGCCGAACTTATCGTATCCGGACTGCCCGTCGGAGGCCTTGACGACATGAAATTTGTGTGATTTCAATAATTTGGAGAGCTTTTCGAGGCTCGCCGCATCGTAGTCGACAATGAGGATTTTCTTTTCGGCCATGGCTCGGATGCCCCGAAATTGTACGAGAATACCCCTCCCTTGTCAAACCCCGGGCCCCCGGCATGAAGGCCGGGACAGGGCTTCCCAGTCCCGGTCCTGGCAAGACCGGGGCTTGTTCGGGGTTAACCCTGAGCCTCGCTTCTCTTCCCCGCCTTGAAAGGTGGGGCTTAGCATCAAGGGACGAGCCTACGGCTCGCCACTCGCCCGTGGCTTATATACACGGGCGAGTACGGCGGAAGTGGACCCCCGGGCAAGCCCGGGGCCCCGGCCGCTGTCGGCGAACGGGTCAAACCCCGGAACCGGGGGTTTCCTCGGGGCGGGCGGCGTCCGGCGCCGTTTTCCGCCGTTTTCGGCTATTTATGCCGTTTTTTCAGGGCTAGGAGGGCGGCCAGGACCCCGACGGCCCCCAGCACGAAAAGGAGAATTTTTTTGAAACGCATCGTTCCTGATCCTCAGGCGAAATCTAAGGGAAATTATACATTTTCGGCTCCGGCCCGTCAACCGCCGGCATCAGCTGCCGCTTCGGGAAAGAGGGACTGTCCTCATTGGGGCAGTCCCCAATGGGGGCTGTCCCTCTTCTTCGTCCGGCCCCGCTCCGCTTTATCGCTCGGCTAAAAAACGCTATGATATCGTACGCCCCATGAAAAAATCGCGACGCCATGCCCTCGGGCAGCATTTTCTGGCCAGCCCGGCCGTCCTGCGCAAGATCGTCTCCGTCATCGACCCGAAGCCGGGAGACGTCCTAGTCGAGATCGGCGCCGGGCGCGGCGTGCTGACGGCCGCCCTAGCCAAGACCGCCGGCCGCGTCATCGCCATCGAAAAGGACGAACGGCTCATTCCCGCGCTCACGCATGATATGCCGGCCAACGTCGAGGTTGTCCACGCCGACATCCTGACCGTGGATTTCCGCGAGCTCCGCCGCCGGGCCGGCGTCTCCGCGTTGAGGATCGTGGGCAATATCCCCTATTCGATCTCCTCGCCGCTCCTGTTCTTCGTCCTCAACGAGCGTGAACTCTTTTCCGACTGTGTTTTTCTTCTCCAGAAAGAGGTGGCCGAACGGGTCACGGCCAGACCCGGCTCGAAGAGCTACGCTCCCCTCGGCATTCTTCTTCAGAACGAGTTCGAGGCCAAGGTCGCCTTTACGGTGGCGCCCGGCTCGTTCTCGCCGCCGCCAAAGGTCCAATCCGCCCTGCTGACGCTCCGGCGAAGGCCCGTTCCGCTCCACCCCGGCGCTGCCGACGAGCCCTTCCGCCTATTTCTCAGGGCCGCCTTCGCCGAACGGCGCAAAATGCTCTGGAATAATCTAGCCCACGGTTCGACGCCGGCCGCCCTAACCGCGGCCTACGCCGCCCACGGCATAGCCCGGAATTCGCGAGCGGAAGAATTAACGCCAGATACCCTCTTCGCCCTCTTCCGGACGCTGCATTCCTGATCCATACCGGCTTTGCCACCGGCTTTGCAGTGCCGGTGCTGGCAACCGGAAGCACTGCCGAAGGCGGGGCGTCGACTGTTCGAGCAAGGACTGGGGCGATTATCCCTTTTTGGCCGCTTCCTGGAGGTACTTTAGGTCTTCCAGATCCTTGGGCCTCCCGACGGCTTTCTTATTCTTGATTAAGGCGGCCAAGCCTATGTAGCGAATGTCGATTTTTTGTCCCTGGATCAGCAAGTTTTCTGAGATCCTGTCCTTCCAAGCCTCGTCGAAAGCGACGCCAGAAATCGTGTTAAGCAAGTCGATGCAATCTGGGGGAAATTCGAGGCCGTCATTTAGCGGCCTGGGCGTCCCGGATTCGCGAAGGATTATCCCCGTAATATCTCTTACGCAGCTCACGGGCGATGCGCTGGCGTTCCTCGGGACTCAGGTTGATATAATACTGGATGTCCCAAGCTTCCTGATCCTCAAAGCTCTTGAATATTTTCACCGCCCTGGACGTCCGCTTCATAGAGGCATTATCTCATATTGAGGCTTTTGGGAGAAGCGTGATAACGCGCAGGTAGGGGGCGAAAACAATCTGGGAGTTGCCTGTCCGGATGAGGACGGAAGCCCTATTTTTTCATCGCCTCGCTCGGCCTGAGCTCCATGCCGAGCTGCTGGAAAAACCCCAAGAAATCGGCTTCCATCCATATCTCGGCGATCTTTCCGTCCCGGAAGCGGGCCATCACTATTCTTCGAAGTGCTCCCACTCGTACTTCACTCGCTCCATGAGCTTCTGGAATCGAGGCTCGCCGCGGATGCTGGCCAGGAAGGGGTCAAGCTCGTTCATGAGGGGGTAATTGCTCATGCCGAGGTTCACATCCCGTTCCAGGCAGTCGAGTGCCCGCTCCTTTTCGCCGATCAGCGCTAAACACTCGGTCTTCCAATAGGCACTCTGAAAATCCCACGGGTTCTGGAGGGAGCGATTCGATTCAAGCATGGTCAATGTCTCGGACCTTCTTCCCTCCAAAGCATATTTAAAAGCCAGGCCCAAGCTTCCGAGGAGGCTCCCCGGCTGTTCTCGAGCGACTTCGTCGAAGATCAACCCGGCTTCCTCTTTCTTGTCCATGTAAGCAAGGCTCAGACCATAGCTATATTTCGTCAGCACGTCCCCCGGGAACGATCGATGGAGCTTGCCCAGCAACTCGAGAGCCAGGGTATATTGCCCTTCCCATAGCCTGTTGAAACCGGAATGGAAATGGGCGGCGGGGTTGAGAGGGTCGATCTTGATGGTCCTTTCTTCGAAAGGAATGACAGCGCGTCTTCGGCCTAGCGTTCCGAGGAGACAGCTAAGAACGAACAGAGTGTCGAAATCATTGGGATTCTTGTCCAGGACGCGCTTGAAGCCCCTGATCCCCTCTATCGGCTGATTCCAAGCGATGAGCACCGCCCGGACAAATCTGGCATTTGAACAGTCCGGATCCAAGGCAAAGGCCTTATGGACGTGGTCCTCGACTTGCTTCCGGCAGTATTCCTCTTCTTTGAGGCCGAGATTGAAATATTGGAAATGGACATAGGCCATACCCGCATAGAGAAGCGCGTTCTCTCCGACAATTTCGAGGCCGTTCTGGAGGTATCTCAGCGCATTTTCCAGTCCCGCCTCCGTCCACTTGAGTATTTCCTGCCTGGCTTTGAGGTAGAATTCATAGGCCAGAGCGTTCGGGATCGGGCGCTCGGCCAAGCGCTCGGTTTCCTCCGGGGTCAGCTTGAGTTTCAAGGCGTCGGCGATGGAATGGGAGACTTTCTCCTGAATATCGAAGATATCGTCTAACGTACCGCCATATTTCTCGGCCCAGAGATGGGCGTCGTTGGCGGCGTCGATGAGCTGGGCCGTGATGCGCAGGTTGTTGCCGGCCTTCCGGACGCTTCCCTCTAGAACGTATCGGACGTGGACCTCCCGGGCGATGCCGAGAATATCCTTTTTTGTTCCTTTGAACATCATGGAAGATGTGCGGGAGATCACTCGAAGTAAATGGATCTTGGATAGATCCGAGATGAGCTCCTCGGTCATGCCGTCGCAGAAGAAGTCCTGCTCGGGATCGGAACTGATGTTCTCGAACGGCAAAACGATGATCGATTTCTCCGGCTGGGGAACGCTCGCGCCCGAAGTCCGGACGGCCTCGAGGTCCTCGAGGATCTCGGCCATTTTCTGGTAGCGGACAAGCTTGTCCTTCTCGAGGGCCTTTTGGACGATCCGGTCGAGCTGAAAGGGGATCTCCTGGCGCACGCGCGCCAGAGACTCGGGGGTCTCGTGCAATATGGAATAGATCAGGGCTTGGTCGCTTTTCCTGCCGAACGCCCTCGCGCCAGCGAGCATCTCATAAAGCGTCGCCCCGAACGACCAGACGTCCGTACGCAGGTCCACGGCCTCTCCCCTGGCTTGCTCCGGAGACATGTAAGCAACGGTCCCCATGACCGCCAGGGTCTTGGTCACTTCGGCGATCCCGGTCAGTTTGGCCAGCCCGAAATCCATGATCTTCGCCTGGCCTTTCTCCGTCAGCATGATGTTCGCCGGCTTGATATCCCGATGAATGATGCCTCTTTCGTGGGCCTCTTTAAGCCCCTTGGCGACTTGGCCGGCGATATCCAGAGCCTCCTCTAAGTCTAAAGGCCCGGCGGCGATCCTGTCCTTCAGGCTCCGGCCCCTGACGCAGGGCATGGCGATGTACATCCTGCCCTCGGCCTCGCCGATCTCGAAAACGGGACAGATATTCGGGTGGTCAAGGGCCGCCGCGGCCTGGGCTTCCTGGATAAAACGCGCCTTGGCTTGGGGATCTTTGGTCAGCTCGGGCGGCAAGAACTTGAGCGCCACAGTCCGCTTGAGCTTGGTGTCCTCGGCTTCGTAGACGACGCCCATACCTCCTTCCCCGAGCTTGTTGATAATCTTGTAATGGGCGATCGTTTTGCCGACCATCCTCACACCTCGAAATGCTCCCACTCGTACTTGATCCGCTCCATGAGCTTCTTGAGAACGGCCCGGAAGAAAGGATTATCCTTGTCCCCAGAAGAAGCTTTTGGCCCGTCTGAAGAGCTCATAGTTCCCTCTGCCGATCGGCTCCGCTTGGTTGGGCTTAGGGTAACAACAAAGACGGCTCCCGTCAATGGGCGGCCCGAAGGTCAAAAAGCCACGGCAGATCTTCATGAATGGGACACGCACTGGAGGTACGGCAGGGAGCTGACTCTTGGGAGCGACCAGCAGAATTGTGGCGGAGTACCCGAAGCCACAATTCCGGGAAATATCTTAAACGAGTCTTAATTGGATGAAGATAGGGGACAGTCCCCTTTGCAGGGGACAGTCCCTCTTTCCAGTCCCTCTTTCTCCGGCGATTGTGCTATAATCCGCCCGTGAAAAAGCGGAAATCGAAGGGCGCGAACGGCAAGAACGGCAAGGCTCAGCCGAAGAAACACGGCCTGGCCGTCGAGATCACGGGGGTCGTCCTCATCTTCCTGGCCCTGTTCGCCCTCATCAGCGTCGTCAGCTACAACGCCAAGGACCCGTCCTTCGCCAACATCCCGCCTCCCGGCCACCGGATCCGCAACTTCGCCGGTAGCTTCGGCGCCTATTTTTCGCAGGAGCTTCTCTCGTTCCTGGGTCTCGCCGCCTTCCTCTTACCGTTCGCCCTCGGCTACGCCGCCCTGCGGGCCGTCCTCCGGGGAACCTCCGCCCACCTCCTCCGGCGCCTGGGCACTCTCTCCCTCGCCCTCCTCATCGCCTGCCCTTTCCTGGATTTGATCTTCGAGTTGTTCCCCTTCCGGGGAACCGTCTTCCCGGCCGGAGGTATCACCGGCAAACTCCTTCTGAGCTTCCTCGTGCGCTACCTCAACACGGTGGGCTCATTCGTATTCCTGCTCGCCGTCGCCGCCCTCTTCCTGCTCTTCTCCACGCGCTGGTCCCTGGCCAAGACCCTCCGCTTCGCCAAGGGGGCCTTCGACTCGACGGCCAAGGAAGTCCGGATCAAGGTCACGGACTATCAGAAATCGAAGGCCAAGGACAAGATGCGGGAGCAGGTCCGCCAAAAGTACGCCCCCCCGGCCGACCCCGCCGACTCCGGACCGGCCGAGGCGAAACCCGACCGCAAGGCCGAGCGGGAGGTCGAGCGGGAACGCCGGCGCCGGGAGAAAGAGGGCCGCAAGCCGTTCAAATCCGAGCCCCCGGCCGCCAAGCCCGCGCCGCCGGCGCCGGAAAGGCTCCTCTTCCCCGACCTCGGCAAGAAGGGCGAGTACCACTATCCGCCGTTCACCCTTCTCGAACCGGGCAAACCCGCCGAAAAGATCGACAAGAACGAGCTCTTCGACAAGAAACGGCGGATCGAAGAGAAGCTCAAGGAATTCGGCATCGAGGGCGAGGTCCGCGAATACCATCCGGGCCCGATCATCACGACCTTCGAATATTTCCCCGCCCCGGGGATCAAGGTCGCCCAGGTCGCCAACCTGACCGAGGACCTGTCGCTCGCCCTGGAGGCCGAGTCCGTCCGCATCCAGCGCATCCCGGGCAAGTCCTCCCTCGGCATCGAGATCCCGAACTACAAGCGCGAGATCATCAAGCTCCGGGACATCATCGAATCGGAGAAGTTCCAGAGCGCGCCGTCCAAGCTGACCTTCGCCCTGGGCAAGGACGTCACCGGCGGCGTGACCATCACCGACCTGGCCGTCATGCCCCACCTCCTCATCGCCGGGTCGACGGGGACGGGAAAAAGCGTCGCCCTCAACGCCCTCATCGCCAGCCTGATGTACAAGGCCACGCCGGAAGAGGTCAAGCTCGTCCTCATCGACCCCAAGCGGCTCGAGTTCTCCCTCTACGAGGACATCCCGCACCTCCTCTGCCCGATCATCAACGACCCGAAGAAGGCCCACGTCGTCCTCATGGACATCGTCCGCAAGATGGAGGAGCGCTACAAGAAGCTGCAGGGCATCAAGGTCCGCAACATCGACCAGTACAACACGCAGATGAAACAGCTCATCGCCGAGCGCAAGGGCCGGCTCACGGACGAGGAGAAGGAGCACCTCCAGCCCCTCCCCTACATCGTCATCATCATCGACGAGCTGGCCGAGTTGATGATGGTCGGGGCCCAGGAAGTCGAGTTCTTCATCGGTCGGATCGCCCAGCTCGCCCGGGCCGTCGGCATCCACCTGGTCATGGCCACCCAGCGGCCGTCGATCGACGTCATCACCGGGACGATCAAGAACAACTTCTCCTGCCGCATCGCCTTCCGCGTCCCGTCCAAGGTCGACTCGCGCATCATCATCGACACCATGGGCGCCGACAAGCTCCTGGGCATGGGCGACATGCTCTTCCTGCCGCCCAACTTCCCGCGCCTGGTCCGCCTCCACTGCGCCTTCATCTCCATCCCGGAGGTGCGGCGCCTGGTCAAGCACGTCAAGAGCCAGGGCACGCCGACCTACGACACGCGCATCCTCCAGGTCGTGCGCGGCGACCCCGACCATCTGCTCGCGGACTCGGGCGAGAAGGACGAACTCTACCAGAAGGCCCTCGAGACCATCCTCAACAGCGGCCAGGCCTCGGCCTCCTACCTCCAGCGGCGGCTGAAGCTCGGCTACGCCCGGGCGGCCCGGATCATCGACCAGATGGAGGGCGAGGGCATCATCGGGCCTTCGGAGGGGAGCAAGCCCCGCGAGATCCTCGTCGACCGCAAGGAGTTCTTCAAGGAGCAGGCGCGCGAAAAATCCCGGAAACAGGACCGGGGCGAGGACGGCTGAGCCCGGCGGCTTGCGGAACCCCCGCCGCTGCCGTTATAATGGCCCGGATGGTCAAAGAGAGCAAGAACGCGCCGCCCGAGGATTCCGTCCTCAAATATCGGGCGGTCATCTCTTTCCGGGTCAGGAAAGCGCTCGGCAGCTCCAACCCCGACTGGGAGGACGTGGTCAACGAGATCCTGACCCAGGCGGTGGCCAAGATCAAGAGCGGGGAGTTCCGGGGGGATTCCTCGATCGGGACCTTCCTCTACACCATCACCAGCCGGCGCATCATCGACTACATCCGCCAGAAGACGCGCATCCTCAGACACGCCCCCGAGCCCGCCCCCTACCCCGACCCCCACGAAGAGATGGAGCGCCGGGAGAAGGCGAAGCAGGTCGAACTGGTCGTGGCCGGCCTTAAGCCCAAGTTCCGGGACGTCCTCTACCTCTATTATTACCGGGAGCTGTCTCGGGACGAGGTGGCCCGGACCCTGGATATCTCGCCGCGCCGGGTCAGCGAACGGGTCAACTACGCCCTCAAGCTCATCCAGAAGGCCGTCAGGAAGTAAGGATGTCCGTTTATTCCGGGGTGGAACGACTAAAAACATGAAGTCCTTCAAGGTTGCGGACATGAAGAAGTGCAGGTACGAGCATTATATCGACGAATACCTCCTCGATAAGCTCCGGCCCGAGGACCAGACCGAGTTCGAGGAGCACTATTTCATCTGCCCGCACTGCTTCGCGCAGCTCGACCAGAAGAGCGAGATCGTCCAGATCCTCAAGAAGGAAGGGGTCCTGGCGACGCCCGAGGCGGGCTGTGAACACCATCACGACCGGCCCGCGCCCTGGTGGCGCCGGCTCCTGGACCGGCTGAAGCGCCGCCGCTAGTCTTCGATCAATCGATCGTCGGACTGGGAATACATCCGCCCCACCGTCTGCTCTTCGAACCCCAGGCAGCACATCAGCCGGCCGCACTGCCCCGAGATCTTGGTCGGGTTGATGACGATCTGCTGTTTACGGGCCTTCTGGATGGTCACCGGCGCGAAGGTCGTCATGAAGCTCGAACAGCAGAGACAGCGGCCGCAGACGCCGAGCCCGCCGATCATCTTGGCCTCGTCCCTGACGCCGACCTGGCGCATCTCGATCCGCATCCGGAGCTCCTGGGCCAGTTCCTTGACCAGCTGGCGGAAATCGATCCGGCCGTCGGCGGTATAGTAGAAGATCCCCTTTTTCTCGTTGAAGAAATAGCGCACCGCGACGAGCTTCATGGGCAGGTTGTGCGCGGTGATCCGCCGGAGGCAGAGGTCGTAGGCCCCGGCTTCCTTCTCCCGCAGCCACTCGAACTTGCGGATATCGTCCGGGGTGGCCTTGCGGATGACCGAAACGGCCATCTTGGCCGCCTTGAGGTTGTGGCAATAGGTGCTCGTTTCGTCGACGACGACGGCCAGATCTCCCCCGAGCTCGGATTCGATGACGCAGCGGTCCCCCATGTGGAGGGCCAGCTCCCCGACGCGGACGCGGACGAGCCGGCTCGATGTTTCCGATTGAACGCAGATGATGTCAGACATGTCTCAGTTCTCCAAAATTGGAAAAGAAGGTCGTCGCCAGAAGTCCTTTGTTCAGGTTCTTCGGGAGCTCGGTCAGCACGAAATCGAGCTCTTCGAGGACGCCGAGGACGCGGCGGACGGTCCAGGCCGCCGAGGCCTCGCGGAGCCTCGGTTCGAAATCCGGGTTGAGCAGGGACCGTGTGTCGCCGCCGAGCCTGAGGAGCAGAATGTCCCTGACGAAAGACGAGATGAGCTCAAGCGTCCGGCCGAACTCCTCCTGGACGGACTTGGCGAGGGCCCCGAACCTCTCCAGGAACAGGGCCGAGCGGTCGCCCGAAACGAGGGCCTCGAACAGGCACCAGGCCTCCTCCTTGAGCGCCCGGACTTCCTCCCATTCGAGGTCCAGGGCACGCTCGAGGTTCCCGCCGACGAGGAGGGAGAGGATCCGGGCCTGCTCCGTGCCGAAATTCCGCTCGACGAGGATCTTCTCGAGCTCCTCCCGGCCGATCGCGGAGAAGGCCAGGGTCTGGCAGCGCGAACGGATGGTCGGGAAGAGAAGGAAGGGCCTCGCCGTCACCAGGACGATGTGCGAGTGGAGGGGAGGCTCTTCCAGGACCTTGAGGAGGGAGTTGGCGGCGTCGGCGCTCATCTCGGCGGCATCGACAACAATGAAAACTCTTTTTTTGCCCGTCATCGGCCTGAGATAGGCCATCTGCCTCAGAAGTCGGATCTGGTCGATGGCAACGGCTTTTTTTTCGTCCTTTACCTCGATCAGCATGACGTCCGGAAAGCGGCCCTCATCAATCGCCCGGCAGGATGAGCACCGGTCGCAGGAATCGGTGGCCAGGTTCAGGCAATTGAGCGTCTTGGCCAGGGTCAGGGCCATGGCCTTCTTGCCGACGCCTTCGGGGCCGCAGAAAAGGAGCGAGTTGGGGACGCGAGTGCGCTCGAGGGCCAGCGTGAGGATCCTCTTGATCCTCACGTTGCCCGCGACATCTTTGAAGGCCATATCCTCAACCGTCCTATCGCCCCGGCCGCCGGCCGTTGAGCGCCTTTTCGAGGTACCGTCCCGTGTAGGAGCGGTCCGTCGCGGCCACTTCCTCCGGCGTTCCCTGGGCCACGATCCGGCCCCCCTCTTCTCCCCCTTCCGGGCCCAGGTCAATAATATAGTCGCAATATTTGATGACTTCAAGGTTGTGCTCGATGATGATGACCGTGTTGCCGAGCGACGCGAGCTCGGAGAGGACCTCGAGCAACTTGCGGACGTCGTCGAAATGGAGGCCGGTCGTGGGCTCGTCGAGGAGATAGAGGGTCCGGCCGGTCGCCCGCCGCCCGAGCTCCTTCGTCAGCTTGATGCGCTGGGCTTCGCCCCCCGAGAGGGTGGGCGCGGGCTGGCCCAGGCGGATATAGCCCAGGCCGACCCTTTTCAGGGTGGCCAGCTTCCGCTTGAGCTGGGGGTAGGCCTTGAGGAGCTCGTAGGCTTCGTCGACGGTCATGGCCAGATAATCGGCGATCGACTTCCCTTTGTAAGTGACGGCCAGGGTCTCCTTGTTGTAGCGCTTCCCGCCGCAGCGGTCGCAGGTGACGAAGACGTCGGGGAGGAAGTGCATCTCGATCTTCCTGACGCCGGCGCCCTCGCAGTCCTCGCACCGTCCGCCGGCGACATTGAAGCTGAACCGGCCGGACGCGTAGCCGCGCGCCCGGGCCTCCGAGGTCCTGGCCATGAGGTCGCGGAGGGCGGTGAAGAGCCCCGTGTAGGTCGCCGGGTTCGAGCGGGGGGTGCGCCCGATCGGCTTCTGGTTGACGGCGACGACCTTGTCGATGCCGTCGATGCCCTCCATCCTGTCGTGCGTGCCGACCCGCTGACGGGCCTTGTAGAGCCGGTTTTCGAACGCCTTGTAGAGGATGTCGTAGACGAGGGTGCTCTTGCCGGAGCCGGAGACGCCCGTCACGGCCGTCATCACCCCGAGGGGGATGCGAACGTCGATGCTTTTGAGGTTGTGCTCGCGGGCCTTGTGGACGACGAGCCAGCCGGCGGGCCGGCGCCGGGAAGCCGGGACGGGCACGCTCTTCTCGCCGCGGAGATACTGGGCCGTCAGCGAATCGGCCGAGTCGAGGATGGCGGCGAGCGGGCCTTCGGCCACCTTGAAGCCGCCGGCCTCGCCGGCGCCGGGGCCCAGGTCGAGGACGTAATCGGCGGCCCGGATGGTCTGCTCGTCGTGCTCGACGACGATAATCGAGTTGCCCTCGTCGCGGAGGGTGCGGAGGAGGCTGATGAGGCGGCCGTTGTCCCTCTGGTGGAGCCCGATCGTCGGCTCGTCGAGGACGTAGAGGACGCCGCGGAGGCGGGAGCCGACCTGGGCCGCGAGGCGGACCCGCTGGGCTTCCCCGCCGGAGAGGGAGGCCGTCGTCCGGTTGAGCTGGAGGTAGGACATGCCCAGCTCCTCTATGATGGCCAGGCGGGAGGAGATCTCCTTAAGGATCTTCCCGGCGACGAGGGTTTCCGCGGCCGGGAACTCGAGCTTGGCGCACGCGGCGAGGAGGTCGCGGATCGCGAGCTCCCCGACCTCGTGGATATTCCGGCCGCCGACCCGGACCGACAGGCTCTCTTTTTTAAGACGGGCGCCGCCGCAATCGGGGCAGACGGCGTCGGTGAGCTCGACCTCGCCCCACTCGTTGTGGGTCGTTTCGTGGCCGAGCCCGTGGCATTTCGCGCAGGCGCCGTAGGGGCTGTTGAAGGAGAAGTTGCGGGGCTCGAGTTCGGCCAGGCTGACCTCGCAGTAGGGGCAAAGGAGGGTCAGGGAGAAGAAGCGCTCCCGGCCGGCGTCGCCGACGACGAGGACTTCCCCCTCCGACACTTCGAGGGCCTTCCCGACGGCCGCGCGGAGGCGCCGCTCGGCGTCGGGGCCGACCTTGATCGTGTCGACGAGGACCTCGATCGTGTGCTTGCGGTTTTTTTCGAGCGGGATGTCGTCCTCGAGGTCGCGGAGGGTCCCGTTGACGCGGGCCCTGAGGAAGCCTTTTTTCCGGAGGCGCTCGAAGAGGCGCTGATACTCGCCCTTGCGCCCCTTGACCACGGGAGCCAGGATACGGACCTTCTCGCCGGAGGCGCTCTCGGCGATCCTGGTCAGGATCTCCTCGGGGGTCTGCGAGCTGACGACCCGGCCGCAGCTCGGACAGTGGGGCGTCCCGACGCGGGCGAAGAGGAGACGGAAGAGGTCGTAGACCTCGGTGATCGTGCCCACGGTCGAGCGCGGGTTGGTCGAGATCGTCTTCTGGTCGATGGAAATCGAAGGCGAGATGCCTTCGACGGACTCGACATCGGGCTTTTCCATCTGGTCGATGAACTGCCGGGCGTAGGCCGAGAGGCACTCGATGTAGCGGCGCTGGCCCTCGGCGAAGATGGTGTCGAAGGCGAGGGAAGACTTGCCCGAACCGGATGGGCCGGTGACGACGATCAGTTTATTCCGGGGCAGCGATACGTCGATGTGCTTCAAATTGTGCTGGGCCGCTCTCTTGATGCGTATTTCGTCGAGCATAATCGATCTATTTTATCACATCCGAGGGGATGACGCTCGATTCGGGGACATGTAACCGCTTCGAGAGAAGCGGTACGTGTCCCCCTTCTTCATCCATGCCCGTTTGCCCAGCCTTGGCACTCCCTTAAATTTTGACATTGTATATACTATGTAATAAGCTCTTGTCGAAAACGATCGAATGGGAGAAGGCCAAATATGTCTTCATCGTCCCTTTCGAGGAAACAGACGAAAAGATCAGCTTCAAGACGATCTACCCCAGCCGTCGGGCGACCAAGGCGTACAGGAAATCGAGAGGAAAGTCAGATGATCAACGCCCGCAGTAAGCACTTTTTTGAACCGCTAGACGAACAGGAGCGGGATATCCGGGACGCCATAGAAAAGGATGAACTGGTGCCGGTCCCCGATGAGGAAGCATCGAAAGAGATGCTGATTCGGGCGGCCCGCGCGACGATCGCCAAGAACCGGCACATCAGCATTCGCCTATCGGAGAAGGACCTGATGCGGCTCCGGGCCAAAGCTCTCGAGCTGGGCATACCGTATCAGACGCTTATCGGCTCGATCCTCCACCAATACGCCGAAGGAAAGGTCAAAGCCTCCTTCTAAGAATCCGGAAATTGGTATTGTGTCCCCGATTTGTTGACCGCCGCCTCCGATTTGGCTAGGATGAGAGGCGGCCATGTCCAACGAAGAGAAGATCCTCAGGTCGCTCGAGCTCCTCAAGGACATCGGCTACAAGAGCGACTCCATCCGGTCCATCAAGCACCTGCCGGCCCAGGAGGGCATCTACCGGGACTATCCCGACGACGTCCACCCGGCCCTCCGCGAGGCCCTCGTGGCCAAGGGCTTCACGTCGCTTTTCTCCCACCAGCGCTCGAGCTGGGAAGCACTGCGCGAGGGCAAGAACATCGTCGTCGTCACGCCCACGGCCTCGGGGAAAACGCTCTGTTACAACCTGCCCGTCCTCGACGCTATCCTCAAGAACCCCTCGGCGCGGGCCCTATACCTCTTCCCAACGAAGGCCCTGGCCCAGGACCAGCAGGCCGAGCTCGACGACATCAACGGCCGTCTGCCCGAGGAGATCCGCGTCTTCACCTACGACGGCGACACGCCCCAGGACGCGCGCAAGGCCATCCGGGCCCGCGGCCACATCGTCCTGACCAACCCCGACATGCTCCACGCCGGCATCCTGCCCCACCACACGAAGTGGATCAAGCTCTTCGAGAACCTCAAGTACATCGTCATCGACGAGCTCCACAACTACCGCGGCATCTTCGGCAGCCACCTGGCCAACGTCCTGAGGCGGCTGCGGCGGATCGCCCGGTTCTACGGCGCCGACCCGCAGTTCATCCTGTGCACGGCGACGATCGCCAATCCGGCCGAGATGGCCGAGAAGATGATCGAAGCTCCGGTCGCGCTCGTCGAAGACAACGGCGCGCCGCGGGGCGGGAAGTATTTCGTCTTCTACACGCCACCCGTGGTCAACGCGGCCCTGGGCATCCGCCGCTCCTACGTCAACGAGTCGCGGCGCATCGCTTCGATCTTCCTCAAGAGCGGCCTCCAGACCATCGTCTTCGCCGGGAGCCGGCTCATCACCGAAGTGCTCCTGACCTACCTCAAGGCCGACATCGAAACGTCGATCCAGAAGGAGGGCCTCGTCCGCGGCTACCGGGGCGGCTACCTGCCGCTGAAAAGGCGGGAGATCGAGAAGGGCCTGCGGTCGGGCGAGATCCTGGGCGTCGTCTCGACCAACGCCCTCGAACTCGGCATCGACATCGGCACGCTCGACGTCGCCGTGCTGGCCGGCTACCCGGGGACGATCGCCAGTACCTGGCAGAGGGCCGGGCGGGCGGGGCGCAAGACGGGCCTGTCCGCCGCCGTCCTTGTCGCTACGAGCTCGCCCCTCGACCAGTTCATCGTCAACAATCCGGAGTACTTCTTCTCCAAGTCGCCCGAGATGGCCCTCATCAACCCGGACAACCTGTCGATCCTCGTCAGCCACATCGAGTGCGCCGCCTTCGAGCTGCCCTTCGAGGACGGCGAGAAGTTCGGCCGGGCCGAGATCGGCGAGATCCTCAATTTCCTAGAGGAGGACAAGCTCCTCCACCACTCCAAGGACAAGTGGTTCTGGACCTCGGAGGCCTACCCGGCCGCTGCCATCAGCCTGCGTAGCGTCAGCTCGGACAACTTCGTTGTCGTCGACATCACGGGAGAGGCCCGGGTCATCGCCGAGGTCGACTTCACCTCGGCCCTGACGGCACTCCATCCCAAGGCCATCTACATCGTCGAGGGCGAGCAGTACTTCGTCGAGAAGCTCGACTTCGAGGAGCGCAAGGCCTACGTCAAGAAGACCGACATCGACTACTACACCGACGCCATCGACTACACCAAGATCACCATCCTGGACATCTTCGACAAGAAGGGCCTGGAGACGGGGCGCGTTTCCCACGGCGAGGTCCACGTCGCGACGCAGGTCGTCGGGTTCAAGAAGATCAAGTTCCACACCATGGAGAACGTTGGCGCCGGCGACCTGACCCTGCCCCAGAACGAGATGCATACGACGGCCTATTGGCTGACCGTGCCGTCGGCGCTCATGCAGGCGATCTCCTTCCCGGCCGAGCAGAGGGTCAACGGGCTCTTCGGGCTGGCCTACCTCCTCCACCACGTCTCGCCGCTGTTCATGATGTGCGATATCCACGACGTCGGCGTGTCGATCGGCGACAACACGTCCGGCGAGTCCCTGCCGCCGCGGCTCATGCCGGCCCGGCCGGCCGTGCAGGGCCAGGAAGACATGCCCATCGCCATGGACCCGGACTTCGAGCCGAACATCTTCATCTATGACAATTACCCTGGCGGTATCGGGCTCAGCCCGTCCCTTTTCGCCCTCGAGTCCCGTCTCCTCGAACACGCCCTGAAGACGCTCGAGGCTTGCCCCTGCCGGGACGGCTGCCCCTCCTGCGTCGGCGCAACGAACGAAAGCGGCAAGGACGCGAAACGGGTCGCCCGCGTCATCCTCCAGGGCCTTCTAGGTCTCGAACCCCCGCGCTCCCCTCGCATCAATTAAAAGGGGGCGAAAGCTACCGGCGTAAGAAAATTGGGGCCCTTCTTTATTTCGGGGAAGTCCATCGCGTAGCCGGAGAGATGACTTCCCCGAAACTAGAAGCCGAACCGCTTACTTGACCGTCTTGATGACGCGGATGGGGAGGACGATGGAGGGGATGCCCTTGAACTGGAGGATGCGCTGGATGCTAAAGGCCGTCTGGTTGTGGAGGAGCCGCGTGAACAGGTTCTCCTCCTCGAACACCAGCTTGCCGACGAAGAAGACGGCCTTGTTGTATTTCCGCTGGATCTCCTCGCAGCGCTCCTCGACGGCCGACAGCGTGTCGATCTCGACAGAGTGGATGGATTCGGCGTGGAAACCGAAGTTGTTGGACAGCCGGACGTATTTTTCGAGCTCCCCGATGATGTGACTATCCAGGTTCTTGACCTCTTCGGCGCCCTTGAAATTCTTCCAGTCCACGACCCCGACGGAGATGAAGACGAAGTTCTTGAAGTAGTTGGGGAAGATGCGGTGGATGTTGAGGAACGAGTGGATGCCCAGCCCGCCGAAATTCCGCACGAAGAGGACGGCCGTGGGCGCCGCCTCGTCCCGGGCCGGGGCCGCGTGCTTGCCCGTCATCTGTTGGACCTGGACCAGGACGTCGTCCAGGCGTTTCATCATGCCCTTGACCCGGTTGTAGTGCCTCCGGACGATGACGCAGACGGCGACGAACGACAGGGTGATGACGAGCGTGATCCAGCCGCCCTCCTTGAACTTGATCGTGATCGTCACGGCCAGGATCGACAGCGACATGATGAGCCCGATGAGGTTGATGGCCAGCTTCTTGCCGCGGTGCGGGGCCGGCGTCTTTATCCAATGGAGGCACATGCCGAGCTGGGCCAGGGAGAAATCGAGGAAGACGTTGATGCTGTACATGACGACGAGGACCTGGACCGAGCCCCTCGTGAAGATGAGGATCAGGATGGCCGCCGCCCCCATGAAGATGATGCCGTTCTGGACGACCAGGCGCTCGCTGAGATGCATGAACCTGTTCGGGACCCAGGAATCGATGGCCATGTTGCCGAGGACCCGAGGGCCGTCGATGAAGCCCGTCTGGGCGGCGACGAAGAGGATGGCCCCCTCGGACAGCAGGATGACCCCCAGGAGCCAGACGCCCAGCGGAAAGCCGCCGATCTTCCAGGTCCCGATGAGCGTTTCGATGAGCGACGCGTTCAGGGTCTTGCCCGCGACGTGTTGGACGTTCGTCAGCAGATAGCAGACGAGGAGCCCCCCCGCCATAAAGGATAAGGAGGCGGCCATGTAGAGCATCGTCCTTTTCCCCGTCTTCACCCGGGGAGGGCGGAGGATCTGGAGCCCGTTCGCGACGGCTTCGATCCCCGTATATGTCCCGCCCCCGAGGCTGTAGGCCCGGAGGAGGATGAAGGCCATGGCCCCGAATCCGAGCTGCTGGATGCCCTGGCGCGTTTCCCGGATAGTGTCGGCGAACAGGGTCGGCGTCGCCGAGACGTGGGAGAAGATCCCGTAAAGGATGAGGCCTATGTGGGAGATGAAGAAGAAGAGGAAGATGGGCGTCAGCGTGGCCACGGACTCCTTGACGCCCCTCAGGTTGAGCAGGACGAGGGCGAGCGTGACGATCAGGATGAACGTCAGCTTGTGCTGGAAATAAGCCGGCGGCAGGAAGCTCAGGACGGCCTCGACGCCGCTCGAGATGGAGATGCTGATCGTCAGCACGTAGTCGACGACCAGGGCGCAGCCTGAGACGAGTCCGAAGACGGGCCCGAGGAGCTTGGTGGCGACGACATAGCCGCCGCCGCCCGTCGGGAAAAGCTCGATGATCTGCGAGTAGCTTAGAGAGATGGTGATGACCGTGATCGCAGTCATGACGGCCAGATAGAGCGCCAGGTGCCGGTGGTCGCCCAGCGACAGGAACGCCTCCTGGGGTCCGTAGTTCGACGAGCTCAGCCCGTCCGCGCCGAGGCCGACCCAGGCGAAGAAGGCGATGAGCGACAGCTTATGGAAGATGCGGGGGTCTTGGACGTTCTTCTCCCCGCCGATGAGGATTTTTTTTACTTTTTCCCAGGGCCTCATGTCCCTCCGGCCGCCTCGGTCCGGCGCTCCGCGTGAATCATGGCCGAAATATATACTGAAATGCCGCCCGCCATCAAGACGCTCATTTGACAGAACCCGGGGCGTGTGCTATTTTTTTTAACGGATAATCATGGAAATCAACATTTTCAAGATCATCGCCGACGCCGATATCATCGTCAAGTTCATCCTGCTTCTCCTCGTGTTCTTCTCCGTGTTCTCCTGGGCCATCATCTTCTTCAAGTACAAGACGATCAAGTCGGCATTCAAGCAGTCGGACAGATTCCTCGACGCTTTCCGCCGGAGCAAGAGCCTCTCCGACGTCAGCGAGGCCGCCAAGAAGCAGCGCGCGAGCCCGCTCGCGGTGATCTTCCTGGCCGGGAACAAGGAGCTGGCCTACCAGTCGAAATCCTCGGCCGAGAACGGCTGGAGCGGCGAGAAGACCGACCGCCTCAACCGGGCCCTCCTCAAGGCCTCGAATTCCGAAGTGTCGCGCCTCGAAAAGATGATGTTCTTCCTGGCCACGACGGGGAGCGTATCCCCGTTCATCGGCCTGTTCGGGACCGTCTGGGGGATCATGATCTCCTTCGAGCGCATCGGGGCCATGCGTTCGGCCAGCCTCCAGGTGGTCGCCCCGGGCATCGCCGAGGCCCTTGTCGCCACCGCCGTCGGGCTCTTCGCCGCCGTGCCGGCCGTCATCGCCTACAACTATTTCCTCGGCCGGATCAAGGACCTGATCGCGGACATGGAGGACTTCTCCCTCGAATTCCTGAGCATCGCCGAGAGACTCCATGGGTCTTAGCGCCCAGTCTCTGCAGTCGGCCTCGCGGAAGAGGCAGGTCGGAACCCACCTCTCCGAGATCAACGTCACGCCCTTCGTCGACGTCATGCTCGTCCTGCTGGTCATCTTCATGGTCACGGCGCCGATGATGCAGTCGGGGATCGGCATCAACCTGCCCCAGGCGGAGACCGACTCCAAACCGGCCGAGGAAGGGCTGACGCTGACCGTCACCAAGGACCAGTACGTCCACATCGGCGACTCGACGATCAACATCAATCTCCTCGAACGCCGCCTGACCGAATACTTCATGAACAAGCCGAAAAAGGTGGTCTACCTCCAAATCGACAAGGACGTGCCCTGGGGTGTCGGCGTCCGCGTCATGGACATCACTAAGAAAGTGGGCATCGAGATCATCGGGGTCATAACCGAACCTATCGACGTCAAAGACAAGAAGAAATGACCGCCACGAAGCTGGTCCTGCCGCGAGCGTTCAAGAGGACCCTGTTCGTTTCCGCCTTTCTCCACGTCGGCCTGATCATCCTCATCGCGGCTTCGCCTTCCTTTTCGAGGTCACCCCAGAAAGGCCTCGTCCAGTACGTCAATTTCATGGGCGGGGGAGGAAGCGGCGGCGGGCCTGGGGGCGGACCGGGAGGCGCGACCGTCGTCGCCAAGACCGAGCCTCTGCCGCCGCCGAAGAAGCAGACTCTCCGCGACCTGACCGTCCCGGCGAAAATACAGCCCGAGGCGAAGAGCGCGTTGAGCCACCCCGTCGACAAGCCGAAAACGGACAAGAAGGCCACTGATAAAAAAACGGCCATCACCAAACCCGAACCCCCAGCCCCGGCAGGAGCCGTGGCTGGGGCTGGGGCGTCCGGCCGGCAAGGCGGCTCGGGTTCTGGCTACGGCCTGCGCTTCGGGACGGGCGGGGGCGGCGGTACCGGGGGCACCGGCGGCGGCACCGGCTCCGGCACGGGCGACCCCTTCGGCGTGGCCGGATTCCCGTTCCAGTTCTACCTCCGGATGATCTCGGACAAGATCACCGCCAACTGGTTCCAGTCGCTCGTCGACCCCGGCGTCGGCGGCCTGCTCCAGACCCAGGTCTATTTCCGCATCTACAAGAACGGCACGATCTCCGACGTCCGCATCGAGGTCTCGAGCGGCGTCGAGTCGTTCGACCTCTCGGCCCGCCGGGCCATCCGGGAATCGGCGCCGTTCGCGACCCTCCCGAACGAGTACGACGGCCAATACCTCGGCATCACCCTAGTCTTCGAGCATGCCAAATGACCAAGAAAAAAACATTTCTCGGACTCCTCGTATTCCTCGCGGCTTCCGGGGTCTTCGCCCAGCAGGAGGTCGTCCTGAAGATCAGCGAAGGGATGGCCATGATCCCGCTGGCCCTGCCCGAGTTCGTCGTCCGCTCGGCCTTGCCCCTGGCCCAGTCCGCCGCCCAGGAGATCCACCAGGTCCTCGCCGACGACGTCAAGTACAGCCGCATCTTCCAGCTCCTGCCCAAAAGCTACTACGACTACATCGGACGGCTGGTGACCACGGACAAGATCAACTTCAAGGACTGGGACGGGATCCAGGCCCGTCTCCTGCTTACCGGCGAGGTCCGGGAGGACGGCGGCCGCGTCGTCTTCGACGGCAAGATCTACGACGTCAAGAGCGAGCGCTTCATTGTCGGCAAACGCTACCAGGCCGAGAAAAACGGCCTGCGCCTCGTCGCCCACAAGATGGCCGACGAGCTCCTGAAGCTCCACGGCGAAAAGCCGATCTTCACGACCAAGATCGCCTTCGTCTCCAACCGCGACGGCAACGACGAGATCTACATGATGGACTACGACGGGGCCGGCCAGACGCGGGTCACCTTCAACAAGATCAAGGACTACATGCCGGCCTGGTCCCCCGACCAGAGGACGATCGCCTTCACCTCCTACCGCGCAGGAACGGCGGGCCTCTACCTCCGCAACATCTACGAGGGCAAGGAGACACCGGTCTCCACGAAGGGGACCAACTATTCCGCGGCCTTCTCGCCCGACGGCAAGAAGCTGGCCTTCTGCTCGACGATGACCGAGGAGGGCAACGCGGAGCTATACATCCTCGACCTGGAGAGCATGAAGACGAAGCGGCTGACCTTCAACAGCGCCACGGAAACCGCCCCGTCCTGGTCGCCCACGGGCCGCGAGATCGCCTTCACGACCGACCGCCTCGGCTCCGGCAGCCCCCAGATCTACATCATGGACGCCGAAGGCTCCAACGTCCGCAAAGCGAGCTTCGGCGGCAACTACCACGACTCGCCGGCCTGGGCTCCGACGAGCGATCGGATCGCCTTCGTCTCCCGGGTCGACAACACGTTCGACATCTACATCCTCAACCTCCGGACCAACCAGATCTCGAAGCTGACCGAGAACAACGTCCGCAACGAATCGCCGAGCTGGTCGCCCGACGGCCGCCACGTCGTCTTCGCCTCGAACCTCTCGGGCTCCATCCAGATCTACACGGTCGATTACGACGGGGCCAACCTGAAGCGGCTGACCGACCGCGGCGAGAACAAGCTCCCCAGCTGGACCAACTAGGCCTCGGGTATCCTCTTCGCTCGCTGCGGTGATTCTTTACGCCGGTCAGCGCGCCGATCTCGACGCCAAAACAACTCGCTCGGCGTGCGCTACGCCGAGCTCAAACACGTTTTGGCGGTTTCCCCAGAAACTGCCCTCGTCCGGCTTCTGACCGACTAAATCACCGCTTATGCTCGCTCAGACGACACCCTCGGCCTCATTATCGGTGGACATCTTCGTTTTAGAAATTGAGCCCACGCAAAACGCGGAGATGTGTTACCAGAGGAGGCTGCGGGATAAGGGGCTGAGGGGAATCGTCGGAGGGAGCATAAAGCGGTGATTTAGACTTCCCGGGCCGGATACGCGGACTCCTCCCATCGAATCCGGACCGGGAAGGCGTAAGAAATCACCGCAGCGGACGGAGACGATCCCCGAGGCCCCTCCGCAGCCGACGGAGGGAATACCCCTCGGCACTATATATAAGCGGATTCGGGGCGGAAATCGGCAAAATCAGAGGCCGGGTGTACTGAAGCTCCACGGACTTACGTTCGTGGGATCTCTTGGACTGCAGGCGTTGGAGCGCCAGTCCCATTCGTGGGACTCCGGGTACATAAGTCCGTGGGAGTCCCACGAATGGGGTTGACATACCCCCCCTGGACAGGGTATAAAAAGGGTGGAAAGAAGCGTCGTGCCGTCACGAGCGACGGGTGAGAGACGCCTAATCTTAGGAGGTCTAATGAAAAAACTGGTTATTTTGTCCCTCGCGATCATCCTCGTTTTCTCCTTCGCCGTCTCGTGCAAGAAGAAACCCAAGGAAGTCCCCCCGCCCCCGCCCCAGGCCCAGGAACAGCCAAAGGTCGAGAAGGTCGAACCGCCCGTCGTCCAGGAACCCCAGCTCACCGAAGAGGAGATTTTCCTGCAGAAGTCGCTCGACCAGATCAACCAGGAAAAGCCCCTCGGCACGGTCTACTTCGACTACGACAAGGCCCTCATCCGGGACGACGCCAAGGCCACCCTTGACACGAACGCTTACTGGCTCAAGAGATTCCGGACGGTCAAGATCCTCGTCGAAGGCCATTGCGATGAGCGCGGCACCGAGGAATACAACCTTGCCCTCGGCGAGAAGCGGGCCAAGAGCGCCCAGGACTATCTGCTGTCCCTGGGCATCGGGTCCGACCGGATGAATATCATTTCCTACGGCAAGAGCCAGTCCATTAACCCCGGCCACGACGAAGCGGCCTGGCAGATGAACCGGCGCGCCCAGTTCATCGTCATCGAGAAATAAAACTTGCGTGGGAAAATCCTCGGGGCCTTCTTCCTCGCCGTCCTGACCCTGGCCGCGGCCGGACAGGACAAGAGCAAGAAGGCCATCGAGCTTGTCTACGACGACGTCCAGGTCCTCAAACAGCAAGTCCAGGAGCTCCGCGCCCGGGTCGACCAGAACGCGGCGGAGATCCGCGCGATCCAGGACCAGCTCAAGGCGGTCGCCGACCTCGTCCGTCAGTCGATGACCGGCCAGGCCGGCCTCCTGGAAGGATTGCGGGCCGTCCCCGCCCAGTACCAGGACATCGTCCGCAAGATCGACCAGCTCACCCTCGAACTCCAGAAGATCGCCGCCGACCTGGCCGCCGCGCGCCTGCCGCAGGCCGTGCCCGCAGCCTCGGCCGACGCCCCGGCCGAGGCCGGGACAAAACCCGCAGGGCAGGCTCCGCCGAAGACGCCGTCGGAATCGAAGCCTCGGCCCGCGCCGGCCCAGCCGGCGCCGCCTCCCCCGACGACCTCCCCGCAGGAGGCCTATTCCATGGCCTACAACGACTACCTCAAGGGAAACTACGACCTGGCCATCGAGAGCTTCAAGCTCTACCGCGCCCAATTCCCGGGGAGCCCTCTGGCCGACAACGCCCTCTACTGGATCGGCGAATGCCGCTACAGCCAGCGGAAGTTCGAGGAGGCGGTCGACGCGTTCGACGAGCTCATCCTGACCTACCCCCAGGGGGACAAGGCCGCGGCAGCCCATCTCAAAAAGGGCCTCAGCTTCGTGGAACTCGGCAAGAAACCGGAAGCCCTGGCCGCGCTCAAGATCCTCATCGCCAAGTACCCCCTCGAGGAAGAGAGCAAGATCGCTCAGGATAAAATCAGGGAGCTGACGGAAAAATGAGAGACATCAACAGCCTGAACAGAGTCACCCTCATCGGCCGGTTGGGCGGCAAGCCCGAGATGCGCAATATTCCCCAGACCGATCGTTGGTCCGCCCGCTTCACCCTGGCCACGAACGAACGGTCCTTCAATCCCAACACCCGGGAGTCCAAAGACAAGACCGAGTGGCACAAGATCATCGTCTGGGGCAAGCTGGCCGAATTTTGCGAAAAGTACCTGACCTCAGGGAAGCAGATCCTTATCGAAGGGAAGCTGCGGACCCGGGAATGGCAGGACAAAGAGGGGAACAAGCGGAAGACGACCGAGGTCGAGGCGACCAACATCGTCCTGCTCGGGAAACGCGAAGAGAGCTCGGCCACGTCCGACACGACCGACTTGGATTCGCCCCAATACAGCCGGAGCGCCGGCGCCGCGGCCCCTGCCGGCGGCGGCGACTTCCCCGACGAAGAGGCCGGCGGCGGCTCCCCTGCCGGCGGCGACGACGACATCCCCTTTTAGCCGGTGAACGACAACAAAGGCCCCGAAGACGCCTATCGGGCCGGCATCGTCGAAGATATCCGCCCGTGGGGGAAGTTCCGCAGGTTCCCGCACGAGGACGCGGGCTCCGTCAAGATCATCACCGTCGAGCCGGGCGGCCGGCTCTCCCTCCAGTACCATGACGGCCGGGCCGAGTTCTGGGTCGTCCTCGACCCCGGGCTCGAGGTCACGGTCGGCGACCGCGTCTGGCTGACCGCGCCGAACGAGGAGATTCTCATCCCCCGCCGCGCCCCGCACCGCATGCGCAACGTCGGGCAGTCGCCGGCCCGGGTCATGGAGATCTGGATCGGGCAGTCGTCGGAATCGGACATCGTCCGGCTCACGGACGATTACGGCCGCGGTAAGAAGCAATAAAGAGAAGCAATAAAGAGGGACAGTCCCCTCCGGAGGGGACAGTCCCTCTTTATTGCTTGGGCGCGTTCTCGACCGGCTGGCCGGTCAGGAACACCTGAGGGTGACGGACGAGGATCTCCTCGATGACGTATTCCTCGATCTCCTGGGCGCTCCTGAGCTTCAACGTTTCCTCGACGATCTTCTCGGCCGTACGGCATTCGACCGAGCGAAGCGCCTTTTTGACCCGAGGGATGAAGATGGGGTTCATGCTGAAGGTCCGGAGGCCGAAGCCCAGCAGGACGATGGCGGAAAGCGGGTCCGCGGCCATCTCGCCGCAGACCACGACGTCCTTTTCGGCCTTCCGGGCCGCCTGGATGACGGACCGGACGAGGCGAAGGACGGCCGGGTGGAACGGCTTGTAGAGATAGGACACGAATTCGTTCGCCCGGTCGATCGCCAGGTAGTATTGGATGAGGTCGTTCGTTCCGATGCTGACAAAATCCACTTCCTTCAGCATGAGGTCGGTCAGGGCCGCGGCGGCGGGCACCTCGATCATCACGCCCAAGGGGATCCTCTCGTCAAAGGCCTCGCCCTTCCGGCGGAGCTCCTTCTTGACGTCCTCGAGGATGCCCTTGACGTCGACGATCTCGTCGACCTCGGTGACCATGGGGACGAGGATGCGGACGTTCTTCTCGACGCTGGCCCGGAGGATGGCCCGGAGCTGGATGCGGAAAAGGTCCTTGTTCCTCAGGGAGAACCGGACGCCGCGCAGGCCCAGCGCGGGGTTGGGCTCCTTCTCGATGTTCAGCTGGGGCAGGCTCTTCTCCCCGCCGATGTCGAGGGTCCGGATGGTGACGGGGCGGGGGTGCGCCCCGCGGGCGATCCGCGAATAGGCCTCGAAGTGGTCCTCCTCGGTGGGCAGCGACTCCTTGCGGAGGTAGATGAACTCCGATCGGAACAGGCCGACGCCCTCCGCGCCCATGGACAGGGCCAGGGACATCTCTTCGGGAAGCTCGATGTTGGCCTGGGGGACGAACCGGACCCGGTCGAGCGTCTCCGACTTGAGCTTGGCCGTCTTCTGGAGCTCCCGGCCGTAGTTCTCGTACTTTTCCTTCTTGGCCTGGAATTCCCGGCGGACGGCCGTGGGCGGATCGATGATGACCTCGCCGTCGGTCCCGTCGACGATGATGAAATCGCCGTCTTTGACCCAGCGGGTGATATCCCGCAGCCCGACGACGGCCGGGATGCCCAGGGAGCGGGCCAGGATGGCCGTGTGCGAGGTCTGCCCGCCCATGTCCAGGGCGATGCCGAGGGTCATCTCGCGGCTCAGCCGGAGGGCGGCCTCGGAGGGCAGGAGCTCGTGGGCGACGAGGACGTGCTGCTTCTGCGGGGACTTCTCCTTCTCCCGGCGGATCTCGAGGTTCCGGTAGACGCGCGTCAGGACGTCGGAGACGTCCGACTTGCGCTGCCGGAAGTATTCGTCGGCCAGGGATTCGAAGAGCTGTTCATAGCGGCCATTGGTCTTCGACAGCGCCCACTCGGCGCGGGCCTTGTCGTCGCGGATGATGGCCTCGAGGCCGCCGACGAGGGACGGGTCCTCGAGGATGAGGAGGTGGGCTTCGAAAATGAAAGCGTTCTCCCGGCCCATCTTCTCCCGGATGCTGTCCATGACCTTGATCAGGTCGTCCCGCGTCCGATCGATGGCCTGGTGGAGCCGCTTCAGCTCGTCCGGAACCTGGGTTTCGGCGATGAGCTCCTTCCGCGACGTGAAGACGACCCGCCGCGTCAGCAGGACCTCGCCCATGGCGATCCCCGGCGAAACCCCGGTGCCCCTCAGGCGCGTTATGTCCATGCCGGATCACTCTTTCTCGTCGAAGCGGTTCTCGATGAGCTCGACGAGGGCGGCCATGGCCGCCTCCTCGTCCTTGCCCGAGACCAGGAGCCGGATCGAGGTCCCCTGGGTCGCGGCCAAGGTCAGGATGCCGAGGATGCTCTTGCCGTCGATCTCGTCGCCGTCCTTGACGATTTTCACCGAAGAACTGAAGCGGTTGGAGAGGTTGACGAACTTGACCGCGGCCCGGGCGTGGAGGCCCAGCTTGTTTCGGATGGTGACGGTCCTGTCGAGCATGCCGGCGTCACTTGGTTTTGGAGCTCAAGAGGGCGCTGACAAGGTGGATGTTCTTCTTTCCCTGGTCGACGACCTTCTTGGACACGTCCTTGAGGTTGTTGTTGCGCTGGAGGGAGACGAACTTAATGAGCATGGGCAGGTTGACCCCGGTGATGATCTCGACCTGGTTGTCCTTGAGGAAGCTGAAGCTCAGGTTGGACGGCGTCCCGCCGAACATGTCGGTGAAGATGACCACGCCGCTCTTCTGTTCGACGCGCTTGAGGCTGAGGCTGATCTTCTTCTTGGAGTCCTCGACGTCGTCGTACCAGCCGATGGAGATGGCCTCGATGTTGGACGCTTCGCCGAGGATGATGGTCAGCGCGTTCAGCAGCTCTTCGGCCATGCGGCCGTGGCAAACGATGATGCCTCCGATCATGTGTCTCTAGGCCTCCCGGTCAAGCTCCTATTCTATCCAAACGGCGCCTATTTAAAAAGGTCCCGGTGATAAATCCTGACGTCACACGCCCCGTTCTTGAGGTGCGCCCGGAGCTCCTCGGCGATGACGACCGAGCGGTGCTTGCCGCCCGTGCAGCCCACGGCGATGGCCACGGTCGTTTTGCCCTCCTCGGCGAAACGGGGGACGACGAAGTCGACGAAGCGGAAGAGCTCGCGGAGGAACCCCCGCGTCCCCGGCGACTCGAGGACGAATTTCCGGACGCTCGGGGACTTGCCGTTCCTCGTCCTCAGCGCATCGACGTAGAACGGGTTCGGCAGGAGCCGGGCGTCGAAGACGAGGTCGGAATCGAGGGGGATGCCGTGTTTGTAGCCGAAGCTCGTCAGGACGGCCTGCGTCCGGCGCCGCTTCCTCTTCAGGATCCGCTCGGCGATGACATCCTTGAGCTGATAGATATTGAGGCTCGACGTATCGACGGTCTCGTCGGCCATCTTCCGGATGCCGAGGAGTCGCTTCCGCTCGAGGCGGACCCCTTCCAGGATGGGCTTGCGGGGGGTCATGGGGTGCGGCCGCCGGGTCTCGTTGAAACGCTTGACCAGGGCCTCGTCCGTGGCCTCGAGGAAGATGAGGCGCACCGGCGTCTTCTTCCGGATCTCCCGGAAAACCTCCGGAAAATCGGTCAGGAAGCGCGGTTCGCGGATGTCGATGACCAGGGCCACCCGGTCGATCTCGACTTTCTTCTCCAGCCAGAGGTCGACGAAATCCGGGATGAGCTTGGCCGGCAGGTTGTCGATGCAATAGTAGCCGAAGTCCTCCAGGGACCGGCTGACCACGGTTTTTCCCGAGCCCGAGAGCCCGGTGACGATCAGGAAACGGTTGTCCTTGGCGGCGGACTTCATGGCGCCTCTCAGGTCAGCGCCCTCTCGAGCCGCCGCATGATCTCGTCCGGCGCGCTGTAGCCCTTCTTGCGCAGGATATGGACCTTGCAGGCGACCTCGATCAGGGTGGCGATGTTCCGGCCCGGCGCGACGGGGATGGCCAGCTGGGGGATCTTCCGCCCCAGGATGGTCATGTCGTCCCCGGACTTGAGCCCCAGGCGGTCGGCCTCGTAGCCGCGCCGCCATTTCTTGAGCTTGACGACGAGGTCCACTTTCGACTCCCTGGCGATCGACCGGGGGCCGAAGATGGCCCGGATGTTGATGATGCCCAAGCCGCGGATCTCCATGAAATTCCGGCTCAAGGCCGGGGCCGTACCGTAGAGATCGCCGCCGGCGGTCTTCCGGATCTGGACGACATCGTCGGCGACGAACTGGTGGCCGCGGGAGATGAGCTCGAGGGCGCTTTCGCTCTTGCCTATCCCGCTGTCGCCGAGGATGAGCGTCCCCAGGTCGAAGATCTTGAGGAGGCCGGCCGAGATCGTCGTCAGCTCGGCGGGTTCCGGGGAGCCGGCTGCGGCTTTCTCAGGCACGCGTCTTCTCCTCCTCCGCCCGGAGGGTCTTGAGGACGTCGGCGGCGGTCGCGGCCTTGAGCAGTTTCGACGCCAGCGTCCGGGATTCCCGGGTCAGGGCAGCGATGGCCGCCAAGAGGCGCAGCCCGGCGCCGGGGTTGTCTTCGGGCGAGACGAGGAGGAAAAACACGTGGGAGGACTTCCCGTCCACCGCTTCGAAGTGAACCCCTTCCTTGGACAGTCCGAGCAGCAGAACCGGCGATTTGAGACCTTTCACGCGGCAATGGGGGATGGCCACGCCGCGGCCGATGGCCGTGGTCCCCAGCTCCTCCCTTTTCTGCAGCTCGTGCAGGAGGCCGCCGCCGAAGACGGCCTTGTGCTTGGACTCGAGCCCCTGCGCCATCTCGCGAAGGATCCCGTCGCGGTCGCGGGCCTCTAGCCGCGGCAGGACCAGGTCTTCGTCGAGGAGCGAATGGAGCTTCATGATCTTCCCCGGGGGATCATTCGGGCTCGACGAGTCCGTAGTGGCCGTCCTTGCGCCGGTAGATCACGGCCCATTCCTCCGACCTTTCGTGCCTGAAGAGGAACACTTCCTTGCTCCTGATGTCGATCTGGATGAGCGCCTCTTCGATGGACATGGGCTTGAGGGAGAAGTATTGGCTTCGTATCACCCGTTTCTCGGGCTCCGGGGCCTCGAGGACCGGGACGAGGCCCTTCCTCTCCCGCCCTCCGCGCCTCCTCTTGTCCCGCCCCTTGACCCGTTCCTTCCTGACTTTCTTCTCCAGGTTGTCGAAGGCCCGGTTCAGGGAATCCATCATGTCCAGCGTCTCTTCGACGACGACGAGGCCGCCGCCCTTCGCCCGGACGTTGACCTCGGCCTTGTTCCGGTTCTTCTGGACGATCAGGATGACGTTGACGTCGAGGACGTCGCCGACGAGGCCTTTCAGCCGGCCCAGGCGCTTCTCGCAGTAGGCCTTGATCTCGGGGGTCAGCGTCGCCTGCCGCGCCGTATAATGGATGTTCATGTCCTCTCCTCCATGCTGGACTTCCTTTTCCGGATATGCGACGGCTTGATCTTGAGCTGGTTCCGGTACTTGGCCACCGTCCGCCGGGCGATCCGCAGGTCTTCCCGGGCCAGCAGCTCGCCAATCTCGATGTCGCTCAGGGGGTTGTCCCTGTCCTCGCCCTCGACGAGCTTCCGGATCTTGTCCTTGACCTTGAGGGACGAGACGTCCTCGCCGTAACTCCCCTGCAGGGACTTGTGGAAGAAATACTTCAGGGAAAAGACGCCCCGGGGGGTCATCATGTGCTTGTTGGCGACGACCCGGCCGACGGTGGACTCGTGGACGCCGATATCCTGGGCGATCTCCATCAGGGTCAGGGGCTTGATGAAATCGATGCCCTTGTCGAAGAAATCCTTCTGCCGATCGACGATGAACCGGGCCACCTTGTAGATCGTCTTGTTCCTCTGGTCCAGGCTGCGCATGAACCAGAGGGCCTTTTTCAGCCCATCCTTCAGGAAGCGGTGAGCCTCGGCCTCCCGGCCGGCGGCCTGGGCCAGGAGCCGGCGATAGTAGCCGCTGATCCGGAGGCGCGGCAGGCCCTCGTTGTTGACGTCGATCACCCACTCGTCCCCTTCCTTGGAGACGATGACGTCCGGCACGACGTAGCTCGTCTTCTCCCCGCTGTATTTCCTCCCCGGCGTCGGGTCGAGGCTCTTGATGACATCGATGCGGTCCCTCACATCGGCCAGGGTGATGTTGAGGACGCGACTGATCTGGGCGTAGTCGAATTTCTCGAGAAGCGGGAGATGCCGGGAGACGATCGTCCGGGCCACCTCGTCCTGGACTTGGAGATTTTCCATCTGGGCGAGGAGCGCCTCGCGCAGGTCCAGGCTGCCGCACCCGACGGGGTCGAAGGTCTTGATTTTCGCGCGGACGGCGTCGATCCTCTCCGGGGTCGTCTGGGAGAGCCTGGCCAGCTCTTCGACGCCGGAGCTCAGGTAGCCGTCGTCGTTGATGTCCCCGATGATGTCCTGGGCGACCCGTTGGTCTTCGGCATCGAAAAAGGTCAGGGTGGCTTGCCAGTTCAGATGGTCCCAGAGCGACGGGGTCCGGGAGATCGTGTTCTCGAGGGACACCGCGTCGCGGCTCTCGTAGAAATGGGGGCGGAAGCCGTCGTCCAGGTATTCCTGGAACCCGGCCAGGTAATTATCGTCGGCCGTCTCGCTGTTCATCTTCGGCTCGGTCGATTCGAGGTTCAGGTTTTCGAGGATCCCTTCCTTGTTTTTGACGCCGGCCTCTTCCGCGGCCACGGTCTCGCTGTCCTTGGGCCTGTGCTCCTGGGCCTCGTCCTCGATCTCGATCATCGGGTTCTGGGAGAGCTCGGCGTCGATGACCTCGATGAGCTCGAGGTTGGTCAGGGGCAGGAGCTTGATGGCCTGCTGGAGGGCCGGGGCCAGGATGAGCTTCTGGACCTGCCTCTGGTCGAGCCGCAGCTTGATGCTCATCGATTCAGCCTCGTTTGCGCGTCTTGTCCATTTCTATAGACGAAACTCGTCCCCCAAATATCTCTTTCGCACCTCTTCCGAAGAGATTATCTCGGCGGGCGTTCCTTCTTTGAGGATCCGCCCTTCTTCGAGGATATAGGCCCTGTCCGTTATCTCGAGGGCTTCCCGCACGGAATGGTCCGTCAGCAGGATGCCGATGCCCTTCGCCCGGAGGGATCGGATGATCGCCTGGAGGTCGCGGACCGAGAGCGGGTCGATCCCGGTGAACGGCTCGTCGAGGAGCACGAAATCGGGCTCCATGACCATCGCCCTGGCGATCTCGAGACGGCGCCGCTCGCCTCCCGACAGGGTCAGGGCGCGGGCCCCGGCCAGCTTTTCGAGACCGAACTCCTCAAGGGTCCCGGCCACGCGGACGCCCTTCGGCCCCGTTCCCGGCGGCCGGGTTTCGAGGACGGCGAGGAGATTTTCTTCCACGGTCAGTTTCCTGAACGCCGATGGTTCCTGGGGGAGGAGAACGAGGCCTTTTCGGGCTCTCAGGTACATCGGCCGGTCGGTGATGTCCTCGTCCCTGAGGTAAACGCGGCCGCCGTCCTGGGGGACGAGGCCGAGGATCATCGAGAATGTGGTCGTTTTCCCCGCCCCGTTCCGTCCGAGAAGGCCGACGATCTCACCCTCTTCGACCCTTATCGAAACTCTGTCGACGACCTTTTTGTGCCCGTAGCTCTTCTCGAGTTCAACAGCTCTCAGAGAACCCTTCATGGCTCACGATTTGACGACGGTGGTCGACCTTCCCTGTCCCTCATTTTCGACCCGAATCTTACCATCGCCCAGATCGAATGTCAATTTGTCCCCCCTGGAGGAACCGCCCTCTTTATCGACCAAAACCGGCCTGCCGGTCAGGGTGATCCGGTCGGCCCCCGCCTCATAAAAAGCCCTGTCCCCGCGGCCCTCGTAACGGCCCTTCGAAACGACGACGGAGGTGAGCGCCGTGAGCGTGTCGACACCCCGCCCCTCGCGGCCAAGGACGGCGTCGATCGTCTCTGCGCCGAGCCGCGCGCCGGGGAGCTGGACATAGCTTTTCTTCCGGAAAGAGAGGACACGGCCGGCGGCGGAATAGATCAAGTCCTCTCCCCCGACCTCGATGCGCCGCTCGGGGGTCTCCCCCGCCGCGGCTTGGGCCATGCCGACCGCGACTCCTCCTCTGCCCCGCATCTCCCCGGTGGCTTCGGAGAGGTCCAGCTCGCCGGCGAGCAGGAATTCCTTGTCCTGCCAGGCCTGGACCTCGCCGGCGAAAGAAAAGGACTTCGTCCCGCCCCGATAAACGAGGCTCGCGCCGGAGACGAAGACAGGCTTCGCCGCCGAGAAAAAGCCGGCGGCCCGACCTTCTTCTCCCGGCTTGAGCAGGCACTTGACGCCTCCCGAAGCTTCGAGGTCGCCGGCGGCGGCGGAGCCGAGGACGATCGAGGCGGCTTCGACGCGGGCCCGCGGCAAAGCCGCAGCCGCCGGCCGTCCCGGCTTCCCCGAAGCCCGGAGGACGCGGGTCGAGGCCTCGAACGTGACCGACTCGCCCTCGAGTACGCGGCTCTCGTCGGCGGAGCCACCGAGCTCCGCCCGGAAGCCGCCCGACGCGGACCAGCGGTCGAGCTCCCCATCGGCCCGGATCATCAGGAGGGCTTCGGAGGCTCGGACGATGCCCCCGGAGGCCTCGGGAAGAGCCAGGGACAGCCGCGTATTCCCCCGGGCCTGGACCGAGGACAGCTGCGTGCCGCCGGGGGTAAAGGAAAGCCCGATCCAATCCGCCGCGATGCCGCTCCTGTCCGGATCTCCGGCCAGCTCGATAGCGGCCGCTCCGTCGAAGGCGACGGATTTAAAAGAGCCCTCGTCTTCGGCCGCGTCGAATGTCAGTATCCGCGCGGTCCCCCGCCATCGCCCGCCCGCAAAACCCGCCCGGCCTTCCACCCGGCCGCGCCGCTCGCGCCGTTGGTAGAGGAAGGAATCGCCGGAGAGGACGGTCTTCTCCTCGTCCCGGCCGGCCGCCGCGAATTCCGCGCGGAACCCGCCTACGAGACGGACCTCATCCGCGCCTTCCGCGTAGGAAATTTCCGCGGCCGTTCCGGTCATTCTTTTCGAAGAAAAATCGCCGCCGGCCGCCGTCCGGAAAAGGCCGATGTCCCTGTCGTAGTCGAACGACTCGCCTTCGAGGACGACGTCCCCCGCTTCGACACGGACCCGGCCCGCGATGCCGAAATGGACCGCGGCGGTATCGTAAACGACTTCGTCCGCCGTGATCCGTGAGACGACCTCGCCGGCCGGACCGTAATCCGTGATCTCGACCGACCCCTTCAGATGGTTACGGCCGTCCGGGCCCAGAAAGAAGCTCGCGCCGCGGACGTCCGTCCGGAGCCTGCCGTCTCGGTATTCCTCGTGCCGGATCTGTTCCTTGAGGTCGACGACCCTGTCGTCGGGCGGGGGTTTGACGGCCTCCGGGCGCGGGCCGCCGCGCTCTCTGAGAAGGTGAAGCATGACGGCGGCGGCCAGGACGACCAGAACAGCGGCGACGGCGAGTCCGGCGAACCTCACCGGAGCCGACGCCTTTTGAGCGCTCATCGTTT
Organism: uncultured Eubacteriales bacterium; assembly: GCA_964525875.1. Taxonomy (GTDB): domain Bacteria; phylum Acidobacteriota; class Aminicenantia; order Aminicenantales; family Saccharicenantaceae; genus RBG-16-66-30. Next base: position 6,224 of record CAZGJS010000009.1, on the reverse strand, counting down.
CAGACTTTCAGGTCTTCGATAGACAGGCTGACTTTCTGCTCGCCGAGGTATTCCGACATCATCAGGGAAAAGGCCATGCTGACGCGGCTGCCGCGCCGCACGACGTGATGCCACTCCGCCTTGTCCCAACCGAGGACCTCGAGAACCCGGCCGTTCTGGCGGGCCAGGAACTTCAGGTGCTTTCTCTGGAGGACCTGGGGGTCGCTGATGACCTCGACGTTCTCGGCGACGAACAGGGGCTTGGAGTTCCCGACCCCGAACGGAAGGAGAAGGGCGAAGCTTTCGAGAAAACGGTCGTCGACCGCGGCGAACTCGAGCGGCCCGTCGATCTTGATCTTCCTGGTCAGGTTGTCCTCGGTAATGCGGGCCTCGGCCAACGGATTCAAGACCTCCTTGAACGCGGCCATCCGCTCGATGGGAAGGGTGCAGCCCACGGCCAGCTTGTGACCGCCGTAGCTCAGGAAGAGGTGCCGGCAGTCATCGAGAAGGTCGATCAGGGGCACCTCCGGGATGCTCCGGCCCGAACCGTGCGCCTTGCCGTCCTCGTAGACGAATAGAACGACGGGCCTGTTGAAACGGTCCTTGAGCTTGGAGGCGACGATGCCGGTGACCCCCCGGTGCCAGTCCGGGCTGCCCAGGATGAGGCACTTGTATTTCTTGTCGAGTCCCCGCTCCTCGATCCTCTCGCGGGCGTCGTTGAAGATCTTCTCCTCGGTCTTCTGACGCTGGGCGTTGAGCGTATCGAGCTTCTTGACGAGCTCGTCGGATTCCTCGGAGCTCTCCGAAAAAAAGAGGCGGACGGCCAGGTCGGTCATGCCCATCCGGCCGGCGGCGTTGATCCGGGGCCCGAGGCGGAAGCCGAGGTCGCCTTCGGAGATCTTGCGGTTGCCAAGCCCGCACGCTTCGATCAGGCTCCTCAGGCCCATGTTGGAGACATTGCGCAGGCCCTTGAGACCGTGCTTGACGAACACCCGGTTCTCGCCCTTGAGCTCGGCCACGTCGGCCACGGTCCCGATCGAGACGAGCTTCATGTAGTGAGGCAGCCCGGCGGCCTTCCCGGACTTCTCGAGCAGGGCCTGGATGAGCTTGAAGGCGACGCCGACCCCGGCCAGGCTGGCGTCGGGGTAACCGGAATCGGCGAGGACGGGGTTGAGCACGGCCACGGCGTCCGGGAGCGTCTCGCCGGGCCTGTGGTGGTCGGTGATGATGACGTCGATGCCTTTTTCCTTGGCCCGGGCCGTGAACTCGACGGCCTTGATGCCGCAGTCGACGCTGATGACCAGGCCGGCCCCTTTCCGAATCGGGATCTCGACATGCTCGTCCTTGATGCCGTAGCCGTCGGTCAGCCGCTCCGGGATGAAGTACTCGACCGTGGCGCCGAGGGACCTCAGGGCCTTCATGAGCATGACGGTCGACAGGACCCCGTCGACGTCGTAATCGCCGAAGACGAGGATCTTCTCGCCCTTAGCGATGGCTTGCTCGATCCTGGCCACGGCCCGGTCCATGCCTTTCATCAAGTAGGGGTCATGCAAGGCCGAGAGGTCGCCGAAAAGGAAGGCCCTGGCGGCCTCTTCGGTCAGGATCTTCCGGTTGACGAGGACGCGGGCGATGGCCGGCGGCAGGGACAGGGCCTGGGCCAGGGCGTCAGCTTCGGCGCGCGGCGGATTGACGACCCAGATCGCGGAGTTCATGGTGCCCTCACTCTAACATATTCTCCCCGATCGCTCAACCGGCTGGAGTTGCCGCCTGGTCTGCGCATGTATTTCATTGATATTAAATAGATTAACAACAATCCGGCAATCGGGGATACCCGCGTAAAAATTCGCCGAGGAAAACAGAAGGCCCGACCCAGGACCCTTGACATTCGAAAATAAACAGTTCATACTATGGTATGAATTATTCATACCAAAATAGGAAAAACAACGATGGGCAATACGGTTAAATTCACGATCAGCGTGCCTGTGGAGGAATTCAACCAGCTCGAGGCCATGCGCCGTAAGGCCGGGAAAACGAGAAGCCAGTTCGTCCGAGATGCTGTTCGCGGTTGGGAAGGCGGGGAGCCCGAACGATCAACCGGCGCTCCCAAGGCCGCGGCCGGCGTGAAAGAAGACTCTGCTCGATATGGAGCGCCGGCCCCCGCACTCCCGGAGTTTACGGACATGGTGGAACGGAGCCGCCGGGCGATCGCAGCGGCCGGCCGGTTCCGGTCGGGGGTCGCCGACCTCTCAACGGCTCATGACGTTTACCTCGAAGATGGATTCGCCGCCGTCGGGGGATCGGAGCCGAAATCAGCGCCCGAGTCCAGTGAAAAATCATGAACGTCTTCGTGGATACCAGCGCTATCCTAGCCGTCCTCGACGCGGGCGATGCGAATCACGCCCAGGCCAAGGCCATATGGGAAAAGACGGTCAGCGCCGGGACAGAGCTTGTTTGCCATAACTACATCCTGGTCGAAACGTCCGCCATCATCCTGCGGCGATTGGGCCTGGAAGCGGTCCGCGTATTCGAACAGGACATCGTGCCGGTCCTGCGCCTCGTCTGGGTGACGCGGGATGTCCATGGATCGGCCGTGAGCGCCCATCTCCTGGCGGCCCGGCGCACCCTCAGCCTCGTCGATTGCGTCAGCTTCGAGATCATGCGGCGGACCGGCATCCGCTCGGCCTTCGCCTTCGACCACCATTTCCAGGAATACGGCTACGAGCTCTTGCAGGGCTAACCTGGGCTCATTCATAAATCGGAATGCCGTGATCAGCGACAATCATTTCTCCCGGGCTGATCAGGATGCCTTGCTGTATCATAAAAAAGCCCTCCTGGTTAAGGTCTTCACCCTCCGGGTGAGGATGTTTATGCCAACAAAACCTTACACTCCTTTGAGAGTAGTGTTGTGAAACACTATACCAGAAGGGTTTATCTCGTACACAGAAATCCTATCGGCAGTCTTGGGGATAGGATCCCGCTTGACAACCGCACTTCAAATAAGGAAAATATTCATAAGTTGGGGTTTTAGGTTGCTAAGAATCCGCGGATTATCCAAAACGTATAATGGACTTGACTATGCGGTTCGTGATCTTTCCTTTTCTATTGGAAAAGGAAAGATTGTTTCTTTATTGGGGCATAACGGTGCAGGCAAGTCGACTACGCTGAGGATAATCGCTTCAATTCTGGCCCCGACCAGCGGTGATGTTGAAATCAATCATGTTTCCTTATCCAAAGCAACAATCTCAGAATTGAGAGAGATCAAGAGGTCTATCGGCTTCTTGAATGAATTTTCCGTCCCGTTTGAGCACCTAACTGCAACCGAATATCTATTTTATGTAGGGAAACTATACGGCATTGAAGATAATCAAGAATTGATGAATACCATAAGGGATCTGGAAACTATGTGGAGGATTGATCATCCAGACGAAAAGTTCATCAGCGAGTATTCCAGTGGTTTAGTGAAAAGAATCGCCATTGCCTCATTGTTACTTAACAAGCCATGCCTATTACTGCTTGACGAGCCGTTGAATGACTTAGATCCCATCGGGGCGAAGCTCTTTAAAGAACACCTGCATTATTTACGCAGATGCGGTACAACGATATTGATTGCCACACATCAACTTGATTTCGTTGAAGAGATTTCTGATGATATTATTATTATTGAAGAGGGGCGAAAAATATTCCAGGGATCAGAAAACAGCCTAGAAAAATACATTCCTGCTACAGAAGGGAAAATATCCTTGGAAGATTTATATTCGTTAGTATCCACAAAATAGAATGAATATGTATGCCGTTATAGCGCTACTAAAAATAAAGTTCCTGCGGCGAGTAAGAAGATCAGTTTTATTAAAAGCATTTAGAAAGAAGGAGATCGGATTACGCAAATCCATATTATTGTACGGGATGAGCATATTTATTGTATTTCTGGCATTTCTGATTGCCATGTTTCTATGGCCGGGCATTTATTCGTCATCGATGTTTAAAAGTATGCTCACGGTAATCATCGACGGGAAAACCATATTAATTAGTGGACTATGGATAATATTTTTTTATTACGGTAGTTTTTATGGATCGGTTCTGGTTTATGAATTAACAATTAGCAGCAACCTTTCTTATTTATCCCTCCCCCTTCTATATTCGGATTTGGCTCTTCTGCGGATGACAGAAGCCATCATTAGTGCCGTAAAGCCATTCATTCTATTTTTGGTCCCGACGTTGATAATGTTATATTTACATCTAGGTTTATCCATATGGTTCTTCCCGGTTAGCGTTGCTTTATTGCAGCTTTTATGTTTGAGCAGTTTTGTTGCAGGTGTCATTCTTTTATTAGCTTTAAAAAGCGTATTGAAAAAGATCGGGTCCGATCGAATATTCGTTACTTTCTTCATCATATCCGTATGGATATTCGTTTTGGCCATTCGGCTCCATAAGTCGTATCCGGAAAGCGCTATATTGGGCAAAGTATTAAGAATATTAGATTCAACATTGGGCACTATTTCATTTAGAACTGTTTTGGAAAGGACCTTATTCCCAAGCACGATCACTATTCTCACTGGCTTTATAGCAATATTAGTAATTGGCACATTAGTGTTTTCTCAGGGTATCCTTTTTTATCAATTATTGTTGCACAATTATAAAAAAATACACTATATATCGGAGGAAGGGAAGGTAATTCGCAAGCGGAGAGCAAATATTAGGATGGACCGGTTATATGTCATATTGAAGAAGATTCCCGCAGATTTAAGGATCATCCTGGCAAGGGACATTATTCTATTTATTCGGAGGCCCAATTATTTACTAAAGGCAATTGTATTTATCTTACTAATGGGCGTATTTTTTTATAATATTAAAAGTGGTGCTTTTATAATTCCCAAAACTATCTATCTGTATCTTTTGCCAAGCTTCGTTTTATTGCGATTCTATATTCATTCCATTGGGTTAGAGCGCAATAATATATTCTTGATAAAACAACTCACACCGTCGATGTCAGTATATTTTATGAATCGGGCTAAGGTAAACGCTTTGGTCTCGTTTCTGATCGTTTTGCCGATCTGGACGATTTGCATTTTATTTGCTCCCATAAATAACTTCATCTTGATCGTAGTTAGGTTCATGCTTTTATCTCTCAGCCTAGTAGCTTCCGTGTTTCTCTTGACCGGAGTTTCCGCAACATTTGCCATTTTTAATGAGGATCGGGTCGAGCATAACTCATTTGGCGTCTCTTCCGGAGCGGTTGCGCTATTTTGTATCGTGGGATTTTCGATTCCGCTATTCTTTTATCTTATCGATATATTGATCAGCATTCCTGTGGCTTTGGCTGGCGTTCCCGAAGTATTTTTGATTATAACTGGGTTGATTTCTATATTATCCATAATCACTTTTGTTATTTTGGGAATCAGAAAGCTCTCTATACAGATCTAGGCGTGTAACAGTATGAAAACAAGGAAAATAGATAACCCTGCTGTGAACCAGACCTCGAGAGCTTAATGCCGAAGAGATATCTGATCTATCAAGGGGAGCTTTGGCCACTGCGGCCATCGATTTCGTTACGGCCTGCGGAAATGGGTTAGGTGCGGTACTGGTTGTAGCTGTTGCGGCAGTCGCTGATCTTTTGTTTGAAGATATGAATTGACGTTGAGCTAGGGTGAGCGCTCACTCTATCTCAACAATTTATTGGGAACCAGAGATTGATCTCTGAAAGCCTGAAAGGGGGTAAAATGTCAAAGCCCAAGATCTTCGTTGATCCTGCTGTGATCGGGCCTCGAGAGCTTAATGTCGAAGAGATGTCCGATCTATCAGGAGGAGCTGCGGCCGCCGCACCCATTGCTTTCGTCACGGCTTGCGGAAATGGGTTAGGTGCGGTAGTGGTTGTAGCTGTTGCGACAGTCTTTGATCCCTGATTTGAAGCTATGAATTGACGTTGAGATAGAGTGAGCGCTCACTCTATCTCAACAATTTATTGGGAACCAGAGATTGATCTCTGAAAGCCTGAAAGGGGGTAAAATGTCAAAGCCCAAGATCTTCGTTGATCCTGCTGTGATCGGGCCTCGAGAGCTTAATGTCGAAGAGATGTCCGATCTATCAGGAGGAGCTGCGGCCGCCGCACCCATTGCTTTCGTCACGCCCTGCAGAAAGGGGTTTAGGGCAGTAGTATTCCGATTTAGCATTACAATTGTTCCTCGTGCGTGAAGGAGCCTGTTGCATGATTCGCATTTGAAGCACGTCTGACAAGGATTTTCATAGAT
>CAZGJS010000008.1:0-164140 GCA_964525875.1 uncultured Eubacteriales bacterium | reverse complement strand
AAAAAGCGGAAATATTCACGTTGCCCAAACCGGAAGTTATCACGTTGGTGCAACAGCAAAATCGACCCGTTCACCCCCCGGTCTGAAGCTCGGGGCCGGGCTTCCCAGTCCCGGTCCTGGCAAGGCCGGGGTCTGCTCAGGGTCAATACTGAGCGGCGCCTTTTACCTCGATTAACAAATCGGGATTTCGCGCCGGCGAAGCCGGCAGGACCGGGAAGTCCAGGGGTTAACTCCGGCCTTGTATTATAAAGGACCCGGCGCAAAAGACAAGGCGGACTTGTCCTCCCTCGCCTAAATCTGTTATAATTCCTTTCCGAAAATAGGAGAACGACCGTGACATCCGTAAATGAAGATACCGAACTCACCGTCACCACGCCCGACGAGCCCGGCATCTTCGGGCGCGTCCTGGGGACTCTGGCCAACGCCGGCATCAATGTCAAGGCTCTCTATGTCTACTCGGAAACCGACCAGGGCCACTTCCACCTGGTCACCTCGGACGCCAAGAAGGCCGAAACGGCCCTGCGGACCCTGGGCTACAAGGTCAAGTCGAAGAAGGTCCTCACGGTCCTCGTCACCGACAGGATCGGCGCCGGCGCCGAGATCGGGGCGCTCCTCGGCAACGCGGTCATAACCATCCAATACTCCTACGGTTCGTCCGCGGGCGAGGGCAAGACCCTCCTCGTTTTCCACACGAGCAACAACCGCAAGGCCATCGACACCTTGAAATAAGACGCCCCTAAATTTCGTTGACAAACCGGGGGAGATGTCATAAAATGGCTCTCTTAGAGTTGTATCAAGGAGGCACTCATGTCTAAAGCTGAGCCTAACGTCGTCCCGTTGTGCGACGTTCTTCTCGTCCTTCTCATCATCTTCATGGTCATCACGCCTCTCGTCCAAAAAGGCATAGATGTCAAATTGCCCGAAACGCAGTCCGATTCCACCGCCGCCGGCCAGCCCACGGGCCTCATCGTTCTGACGCTGAAAATGAATGACGCCACGGAGATCAACGGCATCAGCTACGAATTGCGGGGCCTTCTCGAAGAGCTCCGGCGCCTTTACAGCGCGCGCCAGGACAAGACGATCTTCATCCGCGCCCTGGCCAAGCTCCCCTTCTCCAAAGTCATGGAAGTCATCGACATCGTGCGTGGCGCCGGAATCGAGACCCTGGCTCTGATCCCTGAGTACATCGAAGACTAATACGTTCGACGGCCCCTGATCGGGCCGATCACGTCCCGCGAGATCACCAGCCTCTGGATCTCGTTCGTCCCTTCGTAGATCTGAAGCAGTTTCGCGTCCCTAACCAGTTTCTCGATGGGGTAGTCTTTCATGTAGCCGTAGCCGCCGTAGATCTGCAGGGCTTCCATCGCGTTCTTCATGGCCACGTCCGAACCCAGGCACTTGGCCATGGCCGATTCCTTGCCGTTGGGCTTGCCCCGGTCCATGAGCCAGGCGGCCCGCCAGACGACGAGGCGCGCCGCTTCGACCTCCATGGCCATCTGGGCGATCTTGAAGGCCGTCGCCTGGAAAGTGGCAATGGGCTTGCCGAATTGGACCCGCGTCTTCGAATACTCGATGGCGTATTCGAGGGCCGCCCGGGCGATCCCGACGCCCGCCGCCCCGACGGCGGCGCGGGTCTTGTCGAACGTCCTCATGGCCACGCTAAAGCCGAGGCCCTCGCGTCCGATCAGGTGGTCGGCGGGGACGCGGACGTCCTCGAAAAAGAGCTCGGTCGTGTTCGAGGCCCGCTGCCCGAATTTGTCCTCGACCTTGCCGACGGAAACACCCGGGGTATCCCGGGGCACGGCGAAGACGCTCAGGCCGCGCGACCCTTTTCCCGGGGCCGAATTGGCGAAAACGACGTAGAGGCTGGAGACGCCGCCGTTGGTGATGAAACACTTGGCGCCGTTGATGACGTAGTGGGCGCCGTCCTTGCGGGCCGTGGTCTTTATGGCCGACGTGTCCGACCCCGCCTCCCGCTCGGTCAGGCAATAAGAAGCGAAGGCCATGCTCTTGACGAAGGGGGCGAAGAATCTCTTTTTCTGCTCTTCCGTGCCGAAGAGGATGATGGGCGTGAAGGCCAGAGAGTTGGCCATCATGGTCGTGTACATCCCGGCGCAGCCCCAGGCGAGCTCCTCGCTGATGATGGCCGTCTCGATTTCCGTGAGCCCGCCGCCGCCGTATTCTGCCGGCACCGTGCAGGCCAGGAATCCGACTTCGAAGGCCTTGCGCATTACGTCCTCCGGAAAATCGTGGCCCTGGTCGTAAGCAGCCGCCTTGGGACGCATTTCTTTCGCGGCGAACTCGCGGGCCATCTTCTGAAGGGCAAGCTGGTCTTCGGTCAGTTCGAATTCAATCACGGCTCATCCTCCCAATCTTGAGTGAGTCTATGGATTTTATTGGATAAATCACGTGGAAGTCTACCGGATTCAACGGGTCGTGTCAATTTCAGGCGCCGGGCAGAAATCGCGAGCATGAAGTGAAATGGAATTCCGGGACATGAACTCAATCTCTTGATTGAGTATCGTGTCCCAGGGAATTCCTGCCTACCGGGTTAACAAAATCTGCGCGATTTCAGGCGGCCGGCCTGAAGACGATGTCGTCCCTTCGTATCAAGAACACCGGGTCCTCGATGCCGAAGACGGCCCGGACGATGTCCTGGGCGCGGAACCCCTTCGCAGGAGAAATGGGCAGGTTGATAATCAGGCGACGGCCCGAGAGCCGGAAATCCAGGGCCGCCCCCTCCGGCAGCGAGCTCTTGAATCGGCCGAGGGCGGCCTTGAGAACGAGGCCGGTCAGGATCGGCGGCCGGCCCCCCTCCCCCGTCCGGAACTTGGCCTCCCAGGTGCGGCTGACGTCCTCGTTTTTCCAGTCGAGGGAATAGACCAACCGGTCCATCGCGTTGTGGAGCGACGGCGACCCGGCATCGATCCGTTCAAAGCCCGAGAACCTGATCCCCGGAGGAAGGCTCTTGTTGACCCGGGCGAGGAACTCCGCCTCTTCGAGCCGGCGGGTCGAGCGGAACTCGAGGACCTCCCGCCGGGCCTCCATGCCCAGGGGAAGCGCCGGGCCGTAGGATAGGTCCATTTTCGGATGGAATCCTTCGGTTTTCCGGACCTCGATCCCCGCCCTGCGGAAGCTCCTTTGGACGACGTGGATGAGGTCGATGTGGGATAAGTATCGGGCTTTTCCCCGTTTGGAATAGACGGCCCTATAGCGCAGGGTTTCGTCTCCGGGTTCTCCCGCCGGAGCAGTCGGCCCGGGAAAGGGGCCGATCTTCACGGGGCGGGGCGGCTTCTTCCAGGCCCGGGTGTCGCACCCCCCGCAATCCCCGCAGGCCCTTTCCAGACATGTGGGGGACGGCTCCCCCTTGAAGGCAAGTTCGAGCTCCCGGGCCAGGTGGCTTTTCCGGAGGCCGGAGCCAAGGTGGTCCCAGGGGAGCGCCACGTCGCGGGGAAGGGGGTTGAGGTAGTCCCGGTAATCGACGCCTTCGACCGCGAAGGCGTCCTTCCAGGCCGCCGTATCGAGCTTGTCGTCCCAACCGTCGAACCGGGCTCCCCTCTTCCAGGCTTCAAGCAGGACACGGCCGAGCCTTCGGTCGCCGCGCGAAAAAACGGCTTCGAGGACGGACGTCGGTACCGAATGGGCCTTGAACTCGACGCTCTTGTGCCTGCGGAGCTCCGAGCGGATATACGCCTGTTTCTCGAAGAGGACCGCTTCATCGTCCATGCCCACCCATTGGAACGGCGTGTGCGGCTTGGGGATGAAGGAGGACAGGCTGACGTGGATCCGGGGGTATGACCCGAGGATCGACCGCCCGAGCTCGAGGCTCCCCCGGACGAGGTCGACGATCCCGGCCAGGTCCTCCTCCGTCTCCGTGGGCAGCCCGACCATGAAGTAGAGTTTGACCAGCTTCCAGCCGCCCTCGAAGGCGAAGGTCAGGGCATCCCGGATCTCCCGGCCGTCGAGCTTCTTGTTGATCACAGCGCGCAGGCGCTCGGTCCCGGCCTCCGGGACCAGGGTGAAACCGGTCTTGCGGACCTTGAGGATGTTCTCCACGAGATCACGGGTCAGTTTCCCCGGCCGGAGCGAGGAGAGGGACAGGGAGATCTTCTCCCGCGAGAACTCGTCCATGAGACAGCGGACCGTCTCCTCGAGGTGTGGATGATCGCCGATCGAAAGCGCCGTGAGAGAGGCGTCCTCGTAGCCGGTCTGGCGGAGGCTGCGGAGGGCCGTCTTGCGGATGAATGCCGGGTCCTTGGGCCGATGCGGGAAGTAGAGGCTCGAGGCCTGGCAGAAACGGCAGTTCTGGGGACAGCCCCGGGCGGCCTCGACGGCCACTCGGTCAAAGACCACCCGCAGGCTGGGGACGACGATCTTCTCCGGAAAAAAGGACCTGGCGAAATCCCGGAGCAGCCGCTTCCTGACGACGGCGGGGGCGTCGCCGTCCGGCCGGGGGACGACGAGGGGCGAACCCTCCACCGCCTCGGGCCGGTAGAGGGAAGGAACGTAGACGCCGTCGATGCGGGCCAGTTCGCGCAGCATCGTCCGGCGCGGCGCCCCCCGCCGCCTCATGTCCGCCACGGCCCGGACGATCTCCGGAAAGCCCTCCTCGCCGTCCCCGATGAAGACGAGGTCGAAGATGTCCGCCACGGGTTCGGGGTTGAAGGCCGCCGGCCCTCCGGCGATGACCAGGGGGTCCGCCTCGGCCCTTTCCGCCGACATCAGGGGGATCCCGCCGAGGTCGAGGATGGTCAGGACGTTGGAATAGTTGAGCTCGTAGAGAAGCGAAAATCCGACGATGTCAAATTCGCGGAGCGGGATGCTGTTTTCGAGGGAGGTCAGCCGGATGTCGGCCGCCCGCAGCTCCCGCTCGAAGTCCGGCCAGGGGGCGAACACCCGCTCGGCCAGAAGGTCCTTGTCCTTGTTGAGCCGGGCATAGAGGATCTTCTGCCCGAGATAGGACATGCCGATCTCGTAGACGTCGGGGAAGGCCAGGGCCACCTTGGTCCGGACGCGGGCGGGGTTCTTCCGGATCTCGTTCCATTCGCCGCCGACGTACCGGCCCGGCTTTTCGACGCGGGGCAGGATGAGGGCGAGCGCGTCTCTTTCAGACATTGGCGAAGCGTCTCATCTTGACGTTCAGGACGAGGCCGCAGGCGACGAAGCTCGTGAGGAGGGACGACCCGCCGTAGCTGATGAACGGCAGGGTGATGCCCACGACCGGGAAGAGGCCGATGATCATCAGGATGTTGACGAGGAACTGGAAGGAGATGAGAAGGGCAGCCGTGAAGATGATGTAAACGCCGGCCCTGTCGCGCGCTTTGGAGACGGACAAGAACATCCGGGCGAGCATGAAGAAATAGAGGACGATGACCGCGAGGACGCCCAGAAAGCCGGTCTCCTCTCCGATGACGGAGAATATGAAATCCGTGTGGCGGGCGGGGAGGAAACGGAGCTGGCTCTGCGAGCCCTTCATGAAGCCCTTCCCGGAAAGGCCGCCCGCGCCGATGGCGATCTTGGACTGGATGACCTGATAGCCCGACCCCCTCGGGTCGTGGAGCGGGTTGACGAGGGTCGTCAGGCGCCTTTTCTGGTAGTCCTTCAGCCCGAAGTTCCAGCCGCCGAGGCCGACGACGATGGCCGCCAGGAGGAAGACGAGGATCGCCTTCTTGCGCAGACCGGCCAGGATGAACGCCCCGCCGATGACGGCCAGGAAGGTCATGGCCGTCCCGAGGTCCGGCTGGAGGATGATGAGGAGGAGGGGCACGCCGGCCAGCAAGAGGGCGAAGAGCGTGTGCTGGGTCGTCAGGTAGGCGCTTTTGTAGCCCGCGAAAAGCCGGGCGAAGAGGAGGATCAGGACGATCTTGGCCAGCTCCGAGGGCTGGAACTGCATGAGGCCGAGGGTGATCCAGCTTTTAGTCCCGGCGACGAACCTGGCGAAGACGAGGGTCGCGGCGAGAAGGGCCACCGTCAGCCCGTAGAAGTAGACCGAGAGCGAGACGAAGAACTTGTAATCGATGACCAGGACGAGGACGAGGGCGATGAGCGAAACGCCGATCCAGGCGAGCTGCCTGACATAGAATTCCCCGGCGAGGAAATGGGAGGAACTGTAGATGAAGAAGACCCCGATGAGGGAATGCAGGAGGACGAGCCCCAGCAGGACCCAGTCCACCTCCTGGATGAGCCGCCGGTCGATCATCATTTCTCTTGGATCGCCTTGAACAATTCGAAGATCCGGCGGGCCACCGGGGCCGCCGTCGCCCCGCCTCCCCCGCCGTATTCGACGAGGACGGTCACGACGATCCGGGGGTTGTCGCGCGGGGCGAAGCCCGTGAACCAGGAGTGCGTCTTGATCTCCCGGCCGGCCCGGGACAGCCGCTCGGCGCTCTCGCGGCTGACGACCTGGGTCGAGCCCGTCTTGCCGCAGACGTCCAGGCCCTCGACGAAAGCGCCCTTGCCCGTGCCGCCGTCGTTGACGGATCTCCACATGCCCTCAATGACGCTTTCGAAGGCCGACGGCTTGAAAGGCGGCTCCGCGGCCACGGCGGCGCCTGCGCCGTCGTCCTCTGCGGTAACCCCCTTCCCGCCCGCCGGGGCGCTCAGGAAGAGATGGGGCCGTTTCCGCTGGCCCCATTTCGCGACAATGGCGGTCAGGGCCGCGATCTGGAGCGGGGTCACCTGGAGCTGGCCCTGGCCGATGGCGACCGAGATCGTCTCCCCGGGATACCAGGGTGTCTTCAGGGTCCTCGTCTTCCATTCCGAGCTCGGTACGAGCCCCTCTTTCTCGCCGGCCAGGTCCACGCCGGTTTTTTTCCCGAGGCCCAGCCGCCCGGCGGCCATGGCGATCATGTCAATGCCCATCCGCCGGCCGAGCGTGTAGAAGTAGATGTTACACGAGTTCTTGATGGCGTCGGACAGATTCATCGAACCGTGCCCCGGTTCGAACCAGCAGCGACGGACGGCGCCGTAGATCGCGGTCGACCCGCTGCAGTAGACGCTCGTGTCGGGCGTCACGTAGCCGAAGTCGAGCCCGCCGAGGCTCATGACCAGTTTGAAGATCGAGCCCGGCGCGTACAGGCCGCGGATGGCCCTGTTCTCCAGGGGCGACAGCGGGTCGTTCGTGAGCTGGAGCCATTCGTTTGGAGTGAACCGGGTGATGAATCTGTTCGGGTCGAAGGTGGGGAAGCTGGCCAGGGCCAGGATCTCGCCCGACCGGGGGTCGAGGGCGACGACCACGCCCTCGCGGCCCTCGAGGGCCTCCTCGGCCCTAGCCTGGAGCCGGCGGTCGAGCGTCAGGACGACGTCGCCCCCCTGGACGGGGTTCTGCCGCGCCTTTTCGGCACGAACCCGGCCCAGGCTGTCGACGACTTCGATGATCTTCCCATCCTCGCCCCTCAGGATGTCGTCGTACTGCCTCTCGACCCCGGTCTTGCCGACCATCTCCCCCGCCCGCGCGGCCCGGTCCGGCTCGGCCCGGATCTCCTCGGGGGTCCGTTCCTGGAGATAACCGAGGACGTGCGCGGCCAGGGCTCCTTTGGGGTAAAACCTCCGGGGTTCCGCGTCCACCACGAGCTCCGGGAACTCGAGCCGGCGGCTCTCGATAGGGGCGACGTCGACGGAGCTCAGTCCGTCCTTGACGACGATCGGCTCGAACGGCTGAAGGTCCCTGTACTGCTCGATACGGCTGCGGAGTGTTTCCACCTCGATCTCGAGGAGTCGGCCGACCGCGGCCAAGGACCCTTCCATGTCCTTGACGTTCTCGCGGATGAAGGAAACCTTGAAGGAGGCTCCGTTGTCGGCCAGGATCTCGCCTTTCCTGTCGAGGATAAGCCCCCGCGGCGCGGCCAGCGCCCGCTGCCGGGTCCGGTTGGCCTCGGCCAAGCCGGAGAACTTCTTGTGATCCACGATCTGGACTTTCCAGTAGAAGGACAGGGCCAGGAAGATCAGAACGGAGATGACCCAAAAAACCGTGTTCGCCCGGCGGCGCACGAGCGACAGGTCTTCATAGATGTTCACTTCGGGCATCAGGCGCCTCGAGAGCCCCTGGCCTGGAGCCGCCGCTCGACGGCGAAGAGGGAGCTCCCCAGGACGGCCGTGACCAGGGGCTGGAGCAGGATCAGCCCGCCGTGGAAGTTCAGGGATTCCCGGCGGACGACCGCCGTGACGAGGACCCAGAGGATCATCTCCAGGACCGACATGACCAGCATGAAAAGTCCGTTGCGGAAAAGCGGCGCGACGTCGATCCTCCGGGAGATGAAGCCCGCCCAGAAGCCGAGCAGGGTCTTGGTCAGGCCCCCGACGCCGAAGACGCCCAGGGAGAAGGAGTCCTGGACCAGGCCGCACGCCGTCCCCAGGAAGGCCCCGAAGACCTCCCCCCTGCGGACCGAAAAATAGAGGACGACCACGGAAAAGGCGTTGAGGACGACGAGGAGCGTCGGCCCGGCGCCGCCGGCCAGCGAATAGACGAGGACGGCGAGGAGCGTCGCCAGGAAGGCGCGGAGGACATCCTTCATGGCGGTTTCCCTCATTTTCCGCCCCCCGTCTTGGTGATGACGGCGACGATGTCGATCGTGTTGAACCGGAAATACGGTTCGACGACGATCCTCCGGAAGATCGGCGAGGACTCGTCCTTCTCGAGGCTCCGGATGCTGCCCAGGCGCAGGCCGGCCGGGTAGATCTTGTCGAAGCCGGTCGTCAGGAGCTCCTCGCCCAGCTGCCCGCCGCTGGCGCTGGCCAGGACGTAGCGCAGCTCGCAGAAGGCCCCCGACTTGCCGGACACGGAACCCGTCAGCCCGTCGACAGTGGAGACGACGCTGACGCTGCTGTCCTTGTCGGTGATGAGCTGGACCATCGTCTCCTTGAAACTCACCGGCTCGATCGTCCGCCCGACGAGGTTGCCGAAACGGTCGCATACGGCCATGTCCTTGCCGACGCCGTCGAGGCTCCCCTTGTCGATGATGATCGTTTGGTAGGGGTTGGCGCTGTCGACCCCGATGACCCGCGCGGGGACGATCTTCCCCTGGAAGGCGGTCAGGCTCTCCCGGACCTGGGCCTCGGACCGGAAGAATTGGAGCCGGTCCTCGAGGAACCGGACATCCTGGTTGAGGAAGAAAATCTCCTTCTTGAGCTTCTGGTTCTCGCCCCGTACGCCGCGCAGGTCGAAGTAGTTCGTCCACAGGGACCCGACCCCGCGGACGGCGCCGGTGACGCCCCGCTGAACAGGCGAGAAGAGGAAGAAGAGCGACTTCTCGAACAGCGACTTCTCCGCCCCGCGCGGGATCTGGATGGAGATGAGGAGAACGTGGAAGGCCGCGAGCCCGGCCAAGATGAGGGCGCTTCGTCGTTTTTCCCAGATGGGCATGGAACCTCTCGAGCCGCCGCGGCCCTGACCTCAGATGAGCGAGATCTTCTTCAGCAGGTCCAGGTCGTCGAGCATCTTGCCGGCCCCGAGGACGACGGTCGTTAGGGGGTCTTCGGTGATGAACACGGGCAGCTGGGTCTCTTCGCGGATCCTCTTGTCCAAGTTCTTGAGGAGCGCCCCGCCGCCGGTCAGGATGATGCCCCGGTCGATGATGTCGGCCGAGAGCTCGGGCGGCGTCCGCTCCAGGGCGATGCGGACGGCGTTGACGATGGCGGCCACGGTCTCCTCGATGGCTTCGCGGATCTCCTGGTCGTCGACGACGATGGTCCTCGGAATCCCCTCCCTCAGGTCCCGGCCCTTGATCTCCATGGTCATCGGTTCGTCGAGCGGATAGGCCGAACCGATCTGCATCTTGACGATCTCGGCCGTCCGCTCGCCGATGAGCAGGTTGTACTTTTTCTTCAAGTAGTGGATGACGGCATCGTCCATCTCGTTGCCGGCGACGCGGATACTGTGGTTGAAGACGATCCCATCGAGGGAGATGACGGCGATGTCGGTCGTGCCGCCGCCGATGTCGACGATCATGTTCCCGGTCGGCTCGGAGATGGGCAGGCCCGCTCCGATCGCGGCCGACATGGGCTGTTCGATGAGGTAGACCTCCGAGGCCTTGGCCCGCATGGCGACGTCCTTGACGGCCCGGCGCTCGACCTGGGTGATCCCGGTCGGGATGCCGATGACGATCCTCGGCCGGAGCAGGAAACCGTGGTTGCTCATGGCCTTCTTGATGAAGTGGTCGAGCATCTTCTCGGCGATCTCGAAGTCGGCGATGACGCCGTCACGCATGGGTTTGATGGCCATGACGCTCGCCGGCGTCTTGCCGAGCATTTCTTTCGCCCGCGAACCGACGGCTTCGACCTTGCCCGTCAACTTGTTGACGACGACGATCGAGGGCTCCTGGACGATGATGCCCTTGCCCTTGAGGAAAACCAGGGTGTTGGCCGTCCCCAGGTCGATGGCCAGGTCGCAAAAAAATCTGTCTTTCAACCAGCTGACAATGCTCATCTTGCCTCTCTCTTCAACGATGTCCTTTTTAACATATTTCGCCGCCCGAAGCAAATCGAGGGACCTCCGGCCGCCGCGGCCGGGCCCCAGGCCAGGCTTGACATTGATTCCTGACTTCAAATATACATTAGGAAACTTCGGAAAGGAGCTGGCGATGAGTCACCAACCCTACGTCCCCGAAAATTCGGATCAGAGGGAGTTCACCCTCCGGGCCATTCTCATCGGCCTCATCTTGACGGTCATCCTGGGCGCGGCCAACGCCTACCTCGGCCTGAGGGCCGGCATGACCATCGCGGCCACCTACCCGGCCGCCGTCATCGGCATGGCCGTCCTGCGGATCATGAAAGGCTCGATCCTCGAAGAGAACATCGCCCGTACCGTGGGCTCGATCGGCGAATCCGTCGCAGCGGGCGCGATCTTCACCATCCCGGCCTTCCTCATCTCCGGGGCCTGGCTGAAGTTCAACACCCTCGAGGCCTACCTCAAGTCGTCGGCCCTGATGTTCGTCGGCGGCCTCCTGGGGATCCTGTTCGTGACCTTCCTCCGCCGGGTCATGGTCACCGACCCCGACCTCGTCTTCCCCGAGTCGGTCGCCGCGGCGGAGATCCACAAGGCCGGGCAGAAGGGCAGCCAGGGCGCCAAGCACCTCTTCCAGGCCATGGGCCTCGGAGCCCTCCTCTACTCGCTCGGCGTCGTCCAGCTCTTCGCCGCCAGCAAGGATTTCATCATCAAGGTCGGCAAGATCGGAATGAGCTTCGTCCGGCTGG
Source organism: uncultured Eubacteriales bacterium (assembly GCA_964525875.1). Lineage (GTDB taxonomy): Bacteria > Acidobacteriota > Aminicenantia > Aminicenantales > Saccharicenantaceae > RBG-16-66-30. The sequence goes on along the minus strand of CAZGJS010000008.1, from coordinate 152,950 downwards.
GAGCGGCAAAAGACGCGGCCACGGTCGGCGCGGGCGGCACCGTGGCCGTCTCCGGCCCGGGGGTCTATCCGGCCTACATCGGCGTCGGCTACATCATCGGGCCCCGCCTGGCGTCCCTCAACTTCGCCGGCGGCGTCCTGGCCTGGGGTCTGTTCGCGCCCCTGCTGATGTACTTCCTCGGGCCCCAGCTCGTCGAGCGGTTCTATGGCCCGGGCGTCGCCGCGGCCGACGTCAACTGGCCCGACATGGTGACCAACGTCTGGAAGTTCATCATCCGGCCGATCGCCGTCGGCGGCATGCTCGTCGGCGCCGGCTACACCCTTTACCGCATGAGAAAAAACCTGGCCTCGGGGATCAAGCGATCGCTCGGCGACGTCAAGAAGGCCGCCGGCCAAGCGGAAACCACCTCCCGGCTTGAAAAGGACCTCAACATCAAGGTTGTGCTGGCCGGGCTGACGGCGACGTTCGTCCTCATGATCTTCGTCTACAAGATCTTCGCCGGGACCTGGCCGCCGGCCATTCTGGCGGCTGTGGTCATGGCCATCGCCGGTTTCTTCTTCGCCGCCGTTTCCGGCAACCTCGTCGGGACGATCGGCTCGTCCAACAACCCGATCTCCGGCCTGACCCTGTCGACCCTCATCATCGCCGCCCTCCTCATGGTCGTCGTCGGCGCTACGGGGACGAGCGGCGTCGCCGCGGTGCTCGGCGTCGCCGCCGTCGTCTGCGTCTCCTCGGCCGTCGCCGGCGAGATGCTCCAAGACCTCAAGGTCGGGCACATCCTCGGCGGCACGCCCTACAAGATGCAGATCGGCAATATCTTCGGCATCCTCGTCGCTTCTCTTGTTATGTACTTCCCGCTGATGCTCCTCCACGGCGCCTTCACTTTCGGCAGCAAGGACCTCCCCGCTCCCCAAGCCGGCCTCATGGCTGCGCTGTCCCAAGGCATCGTCGGCGGCGAGATGGCCTGGCCTCTCGTCATCGTCGGCATGCTCATGGGCTTCGCTTTCATCCTCGTCCAAGTCAAGTCGCCGATGCTCGTCGCCGTCGGTATGTACCTGCCGCTCGAGACGACCTTCGCCATCTTCGTCGGCGGCATGATCAAGGGCATTGTCGACAAGTCCATGGCCAAAAGGAAATTCAACGCCGCCCAGACGGCCCGGGCGACCAACGTCGGTATCCTCCTCGCCGCCGGCCTGATCGCCGGAGAAGGGCTGACCGGCCTCCTTCGGGCGGCCTGGAAGTTCTTCTTCCTCCAGAACATCATCCCGTTCGACATCCCGACGCTCTTCAAGAGCGGTAAGTACTTCGGCGTCGTCGACCTCTACATCGGCGGCCTGGCGGTCCTCGTCCTCATCGGCCTCTACCTGATCAGGGTGCCGCTCAAGAACGCCGGCGCCGCCGACGAACCGGCGCCGCCTTCGGCTATCATCTGATCTTAAAGAGGGACTGTCCCCCCGAATGGGGGCTGTCCCCAAAAGAGGGACAGTCCCCATTCGGGGGCATCCCCAAAAGAGGGACAGTCCCCATTCGGGGGCATCCCCAAAAGAGGGACAGTCCCCATTCGGGGACAGTCCCTCTTTTGGGGCTGTCCCTCCTTCTCTTTTTCGGGTAAAATGAACGCGGAAGGGAAACCATGGCTTTGCGCGAAATCCTCATCATCGGGCACCCGACGCTCGTCAAGAAGGCGGAGCCCGTCGAGCGGGTCGACGAGGACATCGTCCGCCTGGCCCGGGACATGGTCGAAACGTTGCACGCCGCGCCGGGAATCGGCCTGGCCGCGCCCCAGGTCGGCATCAGCAAACGGCTCATCGTCGTTGACCTTTCGGTCGGCGAGAGGAAGGACGACCTGATCGTCCTCGTCAACCCGGAGATCGTCAGGAAAGAGGGCAAGGTCACCTGCGAGGAAGGCTGCCTGTCGGTCCCGGACATCCGCGAAAAAGTCGCCCGGCCCTACCGGGTGACCGTCAGCGGCCTTGATCTCGAGGGACAGACGGTCGAGGTCGAAGCCGAAGACCTGCTGGCCCGTGTTCTCTGCCACGAGGTCGACCATCTCGACGGCATCCTCTTCGTCGAGAAGCTCTCTCCCCTGAAGCGGAAGCTCATCCGGAAAAAACTTAAAAAAGACGCGGCGGCCTCCAAAAAAACATGAAGATCGTCTTTTTCGGGAGCCCGGCGGCGGCCCTCCCCTCCCTCCGCGCCCTCCTCGGGGCGGGGCATGCCGTCGAGCTCGTCGTCACTCAGCCCGACAAGCCCGCGGGACGCGGCCGGAAGCTCCAGCCGTCGGCCGTCAAGGCCTTCGCCGTCGAGCGGGGAATCCCCGTGATCGAGCCGGCGAAGATCCGGACGGACGCATCGGCCCTCGAACGGGTCCGGTCGGCCGCGCCCGACCTCAACGTCGTCGTCGCTTACGGGCAGATCATCCCCAACGCCATCCATGCCCTCCCCCGGCACCGCTCTCTCAACGCGCACTTCTCGCTTCTCCCGAAATACCGCGGCGCGGCCCCCGTCCAATGGACGATCCTCAACGGCGATGCGGAATCCGGGGTGACCATCATCGAGCTCGACGACCGAATGGACGAGGGCGACATCCTGGCCGTGAATCGTGTTCCTGTCGGGCCTCGGGAAACGGCCCGGGAACTCGAAGAACGGCTGGCCGGACTGGGCGCATCACTTCTCCTCGAGACGATCGAGCACATTGACGGCGTCAGCCGCATCGCTCAGGACCACAGCCTGGCGGCCCTGGCCCCCAAGATCAAGAAAGAGGACGGCCGGGTCAGCTGGGAATTAAATGCCATGCCCTTGGATCGGAAGGTCCGGGCCCTGGCCGACCGGCCCGGCGTCTACACGTTTTTCAAGGGCCGGAGAATAGGCATATTGAGCGGCAGGAACGTCGAAACGGCAAACGCCGGTCAGGCGCCGGGCACGGTCCTCACCGTCGGGAAAGACGGCCTGACGGTCGCCTGCGGCGGCGGGACGGCCTTCCTCGTCGAGGATCTCCAGCCGGAGGGCAAAGGCCCGATGGCGGCCTATGTCTTTTCCCTGGGGACAAGGATCGACCCCGGCGATTCCTTGGGGTGAGGGACAGCCGGCGGCCGGCTATTCTTCCAGGATATAAAAATAGGGATTGAGGCGCTTGCCGTCCCGCCACACTTCGTAGTGGACGTGAGGACCGGCGGCCTTGCCCGTCTGGCCGATATAGCCGATGATGTCCCGCCTTTTCACCTTCTGCCCCGCCTTGACGGCGAAGTTGCTCATGTGGCCGTAGACGGTCGTGAAGCCGTTGCCGTGGCTGATGGTGACGTTCTTGCCCAGGTACTTGTCCGTCTGGACCCTGATGACGATGCCGTCGGCCGTGGCCATGATGGGGTTGCCGACGTTGGTCGAAATGTCGACCCCGTAGTGCATCACCCACTCCCCGGTGAAGGGATCGTTCCGGTGGCCGTAAACCGAGGCCAGCCAGCCCACGGCAGGCACGATGGACGGCGTCGAAGCCAGGCGGAGGCTGTCGCTCTCGAAGAAATTGAGCAGGCTGTTGAGGTTGCTCTCGATGCTCATGGCCTTTTGGTTCAGGTTCTGGATCATTCCCTGGGAAAAGGTCTGGGGGCCGCTCGGAACGGGCGCCTGTTCGGGCTCGGGCTCCTCGGCCTTCCCCGGGTCGCCGCCGCCGATCCCGGCCGGGGCGGTCAGGACGTCGGGCGACTTCAGCCCGGCCATGACGTTGAGCTTCTTGGTGTAGCTTTCGAAGTGGGAAATTGTCGCCTTGAGCTCGCCGATGGACTTCTCGTAGTCGGCGATCATCGTTTTCTGTTCGGCCGTTTCCGCCCGGAGGGCCTTGTATCTGCCGCGAATGACGCTCATGCGGACGTAATCGACGAGAACGACGGCGAGGGCCAAGCCGAGTACCGCGCCGCCCACGGCCAGGATCTTCAGGGCCCTCTGGGAAAAAGACAGGGTCTTGGTGCTGGTTTTCGTGTGCGGAACGATGATGACAGATAGGTGCTTTTTAGCCATTGTCCTCGTCTTTAGTACCACATGAGCTCAAAAAGTGTCAAGCCTTTTAAGGGGGAAATTCTCTTCCCCCCTATTGGCTAACCCAAATACCGTCGGGAAGGATGTCCCTCCTCAGGGCAACCGGTTACCCGCCGCAGAGGACCGAGCCGCCGTTGACGTCCAGTATCTCTCCCGTGACGTGCCGGGCCAGATCAGAAGCCAGGAACAGGATCGGCCCGGCGATATCTTCCGCCGGGGGGATCCGCTTCAGGGGAATGGTCTGACGGACCTTTTCCTTGAAGCCGGGCTCGCTGAAGGAGGGCGCGCTCATGTCCGTGTCCACCCAGCCCGGGGCCACGGCGTTGACCCGGATGCCGAACGGGGCCAGCTCGACGGCCAGGGACTTGGTCAGGGAATGAAGGGCGCCCTTGCTCGCCGCGTAGTGGGAATGGAACGCCTCTCCCCTGACGCCGGCTGTAGAGGTAACGTTGATGATACAGCCCCGCCCGTGCTCCTTCATGGCCGGGACGACCGCATTCGTAGCGTAGAAGACCCCATCCACGTTGATCCCGATCGTTTCCCGGTAAACGGCGTCGTCCATCCGGCCCATTTCGAGGTAGGTCCAGACCCCGGCGTTGTTGACCAGGGTGTCGAGCTCCCCCCACTTGGCCAGGACGTCCGCGACCATCCGGTCGACATCGGAACGGGAGGACATGTCCGCCTTGTAGACGAGACACCGGCGGCCGAGCTTTTCCACGCTCTTTAATACTTCCTCGGCCGCCTTTTGGTTGCTGACGTAGTTCAGGGCGACATCGGCGCCCGCTTTGGCAAAAAGAAGCGCCGTCGCCCGTCCGATCCCCCGCGACCCGCCGGTGACCAGGACTTTCCGCCCGTCGAGCCGGATCATCGGACGTATCCCAGGCTGAAGTCGCCCATCTTGTGAAATTCGAGGTAGCGGTAGATCTCGTCGGCCTTGGGCAGGACTTTTTCTCTCATGACGGCCATGTATTCATCGACCGTGGGGATCTTACCTTTAAGGGCGGTCAGGGCGGCCAGTTCCGCCGAGCCCAGGTAGACGCGGGTATTATCGCCCAGCCGGTGGTCGAAATTCCGGGTCGAGGTGGCGAAGACGGTCGTTCCGGCGACGACCCGGGCCTGGTTGCCCATGCACAGGGAACAGCCGGGCATCTCGGTCCGGCCGCCGAGCGCGGCGAAGATCGCATAAAAGCCCTCGCGCATCAGCTGGGCGGCATCCATCTTGGTCGGCGGCGTGATCCAGACCCTGGCCGGCGGTATGTCCGCCTTGTCGAGGATGCGGCCGGCGGCCCGGAACTGCCCGATGTTGGTCATGCAGGAGCCGATAAAAACCTCCTGGACCGGGTCGCCGGCGATGGCCGAGAGCGGCCTGACGTCGTCGGGATCGTTGGGGCAGGCGACCAGGGGTTCGGTGATGTCCGCCAGGTCGATCTCGAGGACGGCCTTGTATTCGGCGTGGGCGTCCCGCTTGATGAGGACGGGATTCTTCAGCCATTCGCGGCAAGCCGCGATCCGCCGGCGGAGCGTATCGGCGCTCTCGTACCCCTCCTCGATCATCTTCTCCATGAGGGCGATATTGCTTTTGATGTATTCGGCGACGCGCTCCTCCTTGAGGGAGATCACGGCGGCCGCGGCCGACCGCTCCGCCGAGGCGTCGGTCAGCTCGTAGGCCTGGTCCACGGTCAGGTCTTCGAGTCCCTCCATTTCCAGGACGCAGCCGTTGAAGACGTTCTTCTTGTTCTTCTTTTCGACCGTCAGCAGTCCTTTCTTGACGGCGAAGTACGGGATGGCGTTGACGGCGTCGCGCAGGGTGATCCCCGGGTTCATCTTCCCCGTGAACCTGACGAGGATGGATTCCGGCATGTCGAGAGGCATGAAGCCGAGCGCCCCGGCGAAGGCGACCAGACCCGAGCCGGCCGGGAAGCTGATGCCGATGGGGAAGCGCGTGTGGGAGTCGCCGCCCGTGCCCACGGTGTCGGGCAGGATGAGCCGGTTCAGCCAAGAATGGATGACCCCGTCGCCGGGCTTGAGGGAGACACCCTTGCGGGCGACCATGAACGGAGGGAGAGTCTTGTGCATCTTGGCGTCGGACGGCTTGGGATAAGCGGCCGTGTGGCAGAACGACTGCATGAAGAGGTCGGCCTGGAATTCGAGGCAGGCCAGTTCCTTGAGCTCGTCGGCGGTCATGGGCCCGGTCGTGTCCTGTGAGCCGACCGTGGTCATGTGCGGTTCGCACGCGGCGCCCGGAAGGACGCCGGCGACGCCGCAGGCCCGGCCGACGATCTTCTGGGCCAACGTGTAGCCCTGCTTCGGTTTGGACTTGGGATTCTCGACGTTGATGAAGAATTCCGCTTCGCCCAGCCCGAGAGCTTGGCGCGCCTTGGCCGTGAGCCGGCGGCCGATGATGAGCGTCAGGCGGCCGCCGGCCCGGAACTCGTCCTTGAGAGTGGGGGGCTTGGTCTCGAGCTTCGAGATCTCTTCGCCGGTCGCGCCGAGGATGACCCCGGCCTTGAAGTCGAGGGTAATGACGTCCCCCGTTTTCATCCTGGTCACGTCGGCCATGAGGGGCAGGCCTCCGGAGTCCTCGGCCGTATTGAAAAAGATCGGGGCGATCAGGCCGCCGATGACGACGCCGTCCCGCCTCTTGTTGGGGACGTAGGGGATGTCCTCCCCGATGTGCCACATCAGGGAGTTGCAGGCGGACTTGCGGCTCGACCCCGTGCCGACGACGTCGCCGACGAAGGCCACTCGATGGCCCTCCTCGCGGGACTTCTTGATGACGTCGTTGCCGCCGGGGAAGCGGGTCTGGCCCATCGACTGGGCGTGAAGAGGGATATCGGGCCGGGTCGGCGCGTGGCCGGCCGGGGAGAAATCGTCGGTATTGATCTCGCCGTCGACTTTGAAGACCTTGAAGACGAGCTTATCCGGGAATTCCGGGCGGGACAGGAACCACTCCCCTTTCGCCCAGGCTTCCAGAACGGCCTTGGCCCAGGGGTTCGTCCCGGCGAGCTTGATGATCGTCTCGAGATGGCCGTAGACGAGGACGATCCTCTTCAGAGCTTCGGCGGCGGCCGGGGCGATATCGTTGTCGGAGAGCGCCTCGACCAGGGGCTCGACGTTGTAGCCGCCGAGCATCGTCCCCAGCATCCGGACGGCGTCGCCGCGCGAAACGGCCGGCGACTTGACTTTTCCCTTGGCCACCGAAGCCAGCCAGGCGGCCTTGACCTTGGCCGAGGGGTCGACGCCCGGCGAGACCCGGTTCTCGAGAAGACCATAGAGAAGGGCGGCCTGACCCGGGTCGGGCTTCTCGAGGTTCCGGCAGACTTCTTCGACTTCCGCCGGCGTCAAGGCGAGCGGCGGCAAACCGAGCTTGGCCCTTTCTTTCTCCTGCTCGAAATAGGAATCCAACATGGCTCGTCTCCTGGTGTGCGTTTTTCGCGCCGATGCGGCACCCCCTAGATATAGAGTTTTTGGCGCGGTTTGTCAAAGCCGACGCCGCATACCGGCGGCTCAAAAATCCAGTTGCATTTGTCCGGGAATACAGATAAAATTTAATTCAAGTTTTTTTGTCTAAAAAACCCATATAAGGAGACTGACATGCGCAAGAAAATCGCACTCGTCGGCGGCGGGCAGATCGGCCAGATCCTGGCCATGCTCGCGGCCCAGAAGGAGCTCGGGGACATCGTCATCCTCGACATCCCCGAACTCGAGAACCCGGCCAAGGGCAAGGCCCTCGACCTCATGGAGATGGCCCCCCACGGCAATTACGACGCCGAGATCTCCGCCACGTCCAGCTACAAGGACATCGCCGGCGCCGACGTCGTCATCGTCACGGCGGGCAAGCCCCGCCAGGCCGGCATGACCCGCGAGGACCTCCTGGCCGTCAATCTGGAGATCATCAAGGCGGTCGCGGCGGGCGTCAAAGAACACGCGCCCAAAGCGTTCTGCATCATCGTCACCAACCCGCTCGACGCCATGGTCTACGCCTTCTCCAAGCTCACCGGTTTCCCGCGGCACCAGGTCATCGGCATGGCCGGGACGCTCGACACGGCCCGCTGGCGCGCCTTCGTCGCCATGGAGCTGGGCGTGTCCGTGTCCGACGTCGCCGGGACGGTCCTCGGCGGCCACGGACCGGACATGGTTCCTCTCCCCCGCCTGACCACGGTCGGCGGCGTACCCCTCACGGAGATCGCCACCAAGGAACAGATCGACAAGCTGGCCACCCGGACCCGCGAAGCCGGGACCGAGATCGTCAAGCTTTTCGGCAAGGGGTCGGCGTTCTTCAGCCCCGCCTGGAGCGCCATCGTCATCGCCGAGTCCTACCTCAAGGACAAGCGCCGCGTCCTGCCCTGCGCCGCCCTCTGCGAAGGCGAGTACGGCGTCAAGGGCCTCTTCATCGGCGTGCCCTGCATGGTCAGCGCCAAAGGCATGGAAAAGATCTTCGAGATCAAGCTCAACGACGAAGAGACGGCCATGCTCCAGAAGACGGTCGGCGTCGTCCAGAAGACCGTCGAAGAGACGAAGCTCTGACCTGGAAAGGACTTCAGATCCTCAAGGGCGGAAGCACCGGGCTTCCGCCTTTTTTTCTCTTCTCGCGATTTCAGGGAAGCCCTTTCTTCGGCTCGGCGAAGGATATCGCCCCTAGCCCCCCGGCCCCCCCTGGGACCCGTCCCGGCGGTCCCCCCGCCTTCGGCGGGTCCCCCTCCGCTACGGGGGTCGTCGGGGCGACATCCTCCGCCACCTCGCGAGGGCTTTCCCCGATATGGGGATAAGTGCTCCTTTTCCTCCCTTTCTTGGTGTTTGATTTCGTCCAGCGTTGGCGTATAATACCGCATCGACGAGAGTTCCATACGCTAGGAAACCCATCCCCCCGACCCCCGATGATGCCCGAGTATAAACCATGACGAACGACAACAGCACGTTGGGCGAAAAGATCAAGCGGACATTGGTCGGCAAGCCCCGCAACCTCAGGGACCCGTCCATCTTCCACAAGATGGCTTTGATCCCGATCCTGGCCTGGATCGGCCTGGGCGCCGACGGCCTGTCCTCGGCCTCCTACGGCCCCGAGGAGGCCTTCAAGGTCCTGGGCAAGCACACCTACCTGGCCCTGGCCCTGGCCGTGGCCACCGCCCTGACCGTTTTCATCATTTCCTACGCCTACTCGCGCATCATCGAGTACTTCCCGACGGGCGGGGGCGGCTACATCGTCGCCACCCACACGCTCGGCGAAAAAGCCGGGGTGCTCTCCGGAAGCGCCCTTCTCGTCGACTACATGCTGACCATCACCGTGTCCATCGTCGCCTGCGGCGACGCCATCTTCAGCTTTTTCCCGGCATCCTACCAGCCGCTCAAGACCCCGTTCGAGATCCTGGCCATCCTCTTTCTCGTCGTCCTCAACCTGCGGGGCATCAAAGAATCCGTGACCATGCTTGCCCCGATCTTCATCACTTTCGTCCTGACCCACGTCCTGCTCATCGGCTACGGCGTCCTCAAGCATGTCCCCGAGATCGGGGCCGTGGCCTCCGACGTCCGCTCCGGATTCCAGTCCGGCCTGGCCACGCTCGGCTTCGGCGGCATGGCCCTCCTTTTCCTCCGGGCCTTTTCGCTCGGCGGCGGGACGTACACCGGCATCGAAGCCGTCTCGAACGGGCTCCAGATCCTGCGTGAGCCGCGGGTCCAGAACGGCAAGAAAACGATGCTCTACATGTCGGTGTCCCTGGCCCTGACCGCGGGAGGTATCCTCGTCTGCTACGTTCTCCTCGGCGTCACCCCGGTCGCGGGCAAGACCCTCAACGCCGTGCTCGCCGGCGAGGTCTTCGGCGGTTGGAGCTTCGGCGGCATGCTCGCCCTCATCACCATCTTCTCCGAAGGCGCCATCCTCCTCGTGGCCGCCCAGGCGGGGTTCGTCGACGGTCCCAGAGTCGTAGGCAACATGGCCGCCGACTACTGGTTCCCCCACCGCTTCGCCTCCCTGTCCTCCCGCCTGACTATGCAGAACGGCGTCCTGCTCATGGGCGGCTCGGCCATCCTCCTTCTCCTCTATTCCCGCGGCCGGATCTCGACGCTCATCGTCATGTATTCGATCAACGTCTTCCTGACCTTCTCCCTGACCGAGCTGGGCATGTCACGGTTCTTCATCAAGAACCGTCGCCAGGATCCCGCGTGGAAAAAACACCTGCCGGTCCACCTCATCGGCCTGGCGCTCTGCCTGACCATCCTCGTCGTCACCACGCTCGAGAAGTTCACCCACGGCGGCTGGCTGACACTCGTCATCACCTCGGTCGTGATCGCCTTCTGCTACCTTATCAAGGGCCACTACAACAGGGTCCGCAAGGGCGTGCGCGAGCTTGACGACATGCTCGTGGCCATTTCCCACAAGGGTGAATACAACACGGGCCCGGCCGACGCCAAGAACATGACGGCCATCCAGCTCGTCAGCGGCTACTCCGGTTTCGGGGTCCACACGTTCCTGTCGATCATCCGCGGCTTTCCCGGCCTCTACAAGAATTTCGTCTTCGTCTCCGTGGCCGAGGTCGACGCCGGGGCTTTCAAGGGGTCCGAGGCCGTCTCCCGCCTGGACGGCTCGACCTGCGACGCCCTCAAGAAGTACGTCGACCTGGCCCGCCGGCTGGGTTTCCCGGCCGAGTCGCGCCACGACATGGGCATCGACGTCGTCGAAACGGCCTCGGCCCTCTGCCAATCCGTCGCCCGCGAATTCCCCAAGTCCACTGTCTTCGCCGGGCAGACCGTATTCCGCCGGCCCGGCATCATCAACCGGATCCTCCACAACGAAACGGCCTTCGCCATCCAGCAGGAACTCCGCTGGAAGGGGATCACGACGGTTATCCTGCCCATCCGCATAAATATTTAGGATTCATCTCCCGATTCCATGGAAGTCCGGCGTGAGGCGGCGAAGAATATCGCCCCGACGACCCCCGTAGCGGAGGGGGACCCGCCGAAGGCGGGGGGACCGTCGGGACAGGTCCCTGGGGGGCCGGGGGGCTAGGGGGGATATTCTTTGCGAAGCCGAACAGACGAACTCCTTGGAATCGGGAGCTAGACCATATTACGGGGCGATTGACAAATCGCAGTCGTCCGGCTATTAAGGGGAGACAAAGAATCGCGCGTCGCAACGAGGAGGTCCCCATGCCCCGAACCGGATCGAAGATAGCACCGCTTACCTTCCTGCTCGCCGCCGCGGGTTTAGCGGCGGCCCTCATCGCCGGGATAGCCTACAAAGTCACCTCCACTTCCGGAGGCGCCTTTGTCGAAGAAAAGACAGAGGCCATTCGGACCTATCCCTTCTCCGACCCGGACCCGGTCCCGATCTTCGCCCGGTCATCGATGTGGGGACAGGGGGTAAGGCTCTACCCGTACTTCGTTTTCGACCGGTTCACAGCCGAGCCCGTCGAGAAGTCATGGACGGTCGTTCGCCTAAAAAACCCGTACATCGAAGTGGCCGTTCTGCCCCAGGCCGGAGGAAAGGTCTGGGGGGCTTCCGAAAAGGCGACCGGCCGGGAGTTCCTCTACTGGAACCACGTCCTCAAGTTCCGCCAGATCGCCCTGCGCGGGCCGTGGACCTCGGGCGGCATCGAGTTCAACTTCGGCGTCGTCGGCCACGCCCCGTCGACCGCGACACCCGTCGACTACGTGCTCAAGCAGAACCCCGACGGGAGCGCCAGCTGTGTCGTCGGGACGATGGACCTGCCCTCGCGGACCCGCTGGAGCGTAACCATCACGCTGCCCAAGGACGGCGCCGTCTTCGAGACCAACGCCCTCTGGGTCAACCCGACGCCGTTCAGCCAGTCCTACTACGCCTGGTCCTGCGCCGCCGTGAAGACCGCCGAGGATCTGAAATATATCTTCCCCGGTCAGTGGTCCATCGGCCACGACTATTCCGTTCCGCTCGAGCCCTGGCCCGTCGACCGCAAGGGCCGCGACCTCTCCTACTATCGGAACAACGCCACGCCCGGCTCCAAGAGTTATTTCACGGTCGGCGAGTACGAGGACTTCTACGGCGGCTGGTACGAGAAGGCCGACGCGGGGTTCGGCCACTGGTCGCGATACGAGGACATGCCCGGCCGCAAGATCTGGATCTGGGACCTGTCACGGTCCGGCGAGATCTGGGTCGACCTGCTGACCGACAAGGACGGCCAGTACACCGAGCCCCAGGCCGGCCGTCTCCTCAACCAATCCGACCACGGCGACTTCCCGCCTGGCGCGGCCGACCGCTGGCAGGAACTCTGGTTCCCCTATCGCGGCATCGGACCGATGGCCAAAGCCTCGCCCCACGCCGTCCTGAGCGCCGCCCGCTCGGGCGACACCCTCGCCCTGGGCCTCTTTCCGCTCCGCCCGGTCAACGACGAATTCACGGTCAAGGCCGCCGGCTTGGAGGTCTTCCGCGAACTCCTCGTCCTCAAACCCGAGCAGATCTGGAAAAAGGACGTCGCGCTCGCCGGCGTCGCGGCCGACGCGGCGCTTGAAGTCCGGCTCGGCGACAAGCTCGTCTACGAGAGCTCCCCGAAAGCCGACGACCTCGAACGGCCTCTCCGCTTCAGCTCCGTGTCCGAGACTTCGGCCGAAGGCCTTTACCTCCAGGCCCGGGGCCTTGAGCGCGAGAGACGTCTCGCCGAAGCCCTCGATAAGTACCTCGCCGCGATCGAGAAAGAGCCGCTCCACGTCCGGGCCCTCTCCCGCGCCGCCGAGCTCACCACCCGCCGTGGCGAGCCGGCCCGGGCCCTGGATTACGCCGGTCGGGCACTTTCGGTCTCGATGTACGACGCGGAGGCGAATTACGTCTACGGCGTCGCCTCCCGGCGGCTGGGCCGGCTCGTCGACGCCAAGGAAACCCTGGGCTGGGCGGCCCGCTCGGCCCAATTCAAGTCCGTGGCCCAAGTCCAGTCGGCCGAGATCGCCATCCTTGAAAAGGACTACGGGCGGGCAGAGGAATATGCCCTCAAGGCCCTCGAGACCGACGCCCGGAGCGTCAACGCCCTCGAGGTCCTGGCCGCGGCCCATCGTTTGGCCGGCCGGAAGGCCGAGGCTGGTCGCGTCCTGGACCGACTCCTCGATCTCGACCCCCTCGACCACCTGGCCCGGTTCGAACGCTACCTCCTCGATCGGAACCCGAAAGATCTCGAGGCCTGCCGGGGCCTCATTCGCAGCGAGCTGCCGCACGAGACCTGGCTCGAGATGGCCGTGTTCTACGTCCGTCTCGGACTCGTCGACGACGCGGCGGCCGCGCTCAGAGCGGCTCCCGTCCACCCGACGGTCCTTTATACGCTCGCTTACCTTCTCCGCGACGGCTCCCCTTCCGAAAGCGCCGCCTGGCTCGAAAAGGCCTCCGCCATGTCGCCGCACCTCGTCTTCCCGTTCCGCGAGGAGGAGATCGCCGTCTTCTCCTGGGCCCTGGCGGCCCGGCCGGCCGACTGGAAGCCCAAGTACTATCTCGCCCTCATCCTCTGGGGCAAGGGCCGTCTGGAGGAGACGCGGGACCTTTTCGAGATGTGCGAGAACGCCGACTTCGCCCCCTTCTACATCGCCCGGGGCTCCTTCTTCGAGAGAGACGCTCCTGTCCGGGCCGCCGCCGACTATAAGAAGGCCGTCGAACTCGATGCCGGGAGTTGGCGGGCCCGGCACATTCTTGTCGCATATCATCTCCGTCAGAAAGAGAAAATGGAAGCCCTGGCCGCGGCCAAGCTGGCGGCGGCCGATTTCCCGGCGGAAGTCCCGCTCCAGATCGACCTCGCCGAGACCCTCCTAACCGTCGGACAGCCTGTCGAAGCCGCGGCCGTCCTGGACGCGGTCGCCGCCCTGCCCTACGAAGGCGCAAGCGACATCTACGGCCTTTATGTCCGGGCCCATGTCGGGATCGGCATCTCGGCCATGCAGAAAGCGGCCTGGCCGGCGGCCGTCGAAGCCCTCGAGAAGTCCAAGCTCTACCCGGAAAAGCTCGGCACGGGCGCCCCCTTCTACCCCGATACCCGCATGCAGGACTACCTCATTGCGCTCGCGTTGGACAGGATGGGCGAGAAAGACAAGGCCGCGGCCCTGCGCCAGGCCATCCGGGAATATACCCTGACCTACTGGGACGAATCCCAACCGCACGGCTACTTCGGCGGGCTCATCCTCGAAAAGCTGGGCAGGAAGGAGGACCGGCTCAAGGCGCGCGAGCTCCTCAACCGGGCCGGACGTCCGTCCACAGAGATCCTGGAGATGATCCGGAAGTTGGAATAGCGCGAGACGGAATTCAGTCTGGCGTTCCGGCCATCTGCCAGGACCGGAAGGACTCGTTTTTCCAATTACGGAGCCAGATCGAGACCCCCATTGGCTGGCCCATGACGTCGCGGACATACGCCCTCAGGACCTCTCCGGCGGCCTGGAAATCGCTCTCATTTCTGTAGATGAAATACTTCGCCGGGTGATTGACATGATGCCCGTCGGGAGCGCGCGGATAGCCGAGCTCGCCGTAGGCGGGGAACTCGATCTCCTGGAGCTCGACGGCGACCCTGAGCCTGGAGAGGAAATCTTCATATATCCAGGCCGTATCGTCCATCGTCCCGCACAGGATGGCGAAAGAGTTCCGAGGGTAACGCCAAAAAACGGTGGACTTGGGCAGGGCGAAGCCGCCCCCGGCCCCCGAGGCACCGGCGACCATCAAGGCGTCCTGGGTGACCGTCAGCTCAAAGACGTTTTTCTGGAAGCCGTCTAAGAACTCCAAGGAATAGACCCCTTTTTCGAGTTCAAGGAAATCCCCCCAACCGGCAGGTCCCAAGGCCGTCAGGCAGATATCAGGTTTGTAGATGCCCCGGACATCGACGCTCAAAAGAGAGCCCATCCGCAGGAAAAAAGTCTCGATGGAATAATTACAGCAGGGGTATATTTTTTCCGTATCCATGGACAGAAAAAGGGAGGGCTCGACTCCTTCTTTCCCTCCCGGGTAGGCTTCGCTGACGGCGAAAAAGATCCGGCCATCCCTGGCGGTGATATTCTTCTGCGCGCAGGCGGCGAGCAGGACAAAAAGCGCCGCGAAAAGCAGACAGGAAGCCTTTGAAGTCTTTATGATGACCACCCTATATATATTATCGGCCGCGAGTGGGGCGCTGTCAAGCCTGCGATCAGGACCTCCAGCGCTTGTAGGGCGTGACGGGGAGCGACGGGCCCGCGGCGACGCGGACGATCGGGAAGACGCCGCCCATCTCGGGCACGAGCTTGAACTTCCAGTAGCGGATGAGGCCGTACTCCGACTGGGGCTCGAGGAGGCAGGGCACGAGGTTCGCCGCCGGCTGGGCGCAGGCCACATAGAAATCGCCTTTCTGGACAGCGGTCTGCGCAGCTTTCTTGGCGACCTCGATCCTCTCGGGCGCGAGGTAGTCGAGGCTTGCCGGGACGATTTCCTTGACCTCGTACATCTCAGCCTCGACGAACCCGCTCTTGTCGAACGTCCCGACCTCGACGCCCAGCGCGAGGAGGGTCTCGACGATGTCCAGCCGGTCGCCGCGGAGGACATAGCCGCGCGGCCGGGTCACTGACAGTGTCGGCTCGACGTTGGGGAACCAGTGCTTGACCACTTCATCGACGACCTTTGCGGTGGGCGTCTCGGGATAGGGAGCGATATCGGCCGCCGAGATGGTCTCCCCCGCTTTCTTATCCACCCTGAGGACGCCCCGGATGGGCGACGGAACTCGCTCGAACCTCTTCAGGAGAAGCTCCGGCTGGGCCGGGTCGCGGGCGAACTTCATCCGGAGATGTACGACGTCGTTCTCGGCAAGCGCCGCGGCCCGTTCGAGCAGGCGTGACCGATGGTCCTTGACCATCTTCAGGGCCTCAGCGGCGTGCCCGGACACGGACTCCAGGAAGGCCCGCAGGCCGCCGTACTGCCAGGTCGTCCTCGCCCGGAGGGTCTCCAGGTCGTGGCGGGAGGCGCCCTCCTGGATGAACGACAGCGTTTCGAAGATGCCCAGGCTGTTCCGGCCGTCGTTGAGGTCGGTCGTCGAGAAGCGCTTCATCTCCTCGCGCGGTCCGCCCTGGCCGCGCCCGTACGCGGCCCCCGACGACGTGTCGACGCCCAGGTCCTCGGTGACGAGGTACTCGTGGAAGGCGACGTTCTTTTTCTTCAGGCTCTTCTCGACCTCGGCCAGGATGACCCGCCGGGAATAGTCCTGCAGGTCCCGGCAGATGTTGGCGTTGGAGACACAGCCGATCGAGACGCGGTAGTAATCGTCGCCTTTCTCGTGGACGTCGATGGTCACCTCGGGCATCCAGGCCCGGAAGACCCGGTGGATGGCCCGGACGCCCTCGGCCTCGAGCTTGACGTGGTCGCGGTTCATGTCCAGGTCGAGCTCGTTCGCTCGGATGTTCATGAAATTGCCGTAGGGGTTGGCCTGGGGCATGAGCAGGACGTTGACCTGCTTGAGGAGCGGCCGGAGGTCGCCCAGAGCCAGGTCACGCAGGAGCCACAGAGCCGCTTCTTTGGCCGACTGCTCGTTGCCGTGCTGGGCGGCGGTGAATAGGACCGTGGGTTTCGTCCGGTCGAGGGCGTCGGGTGTCGCCGCGGCCTTCTCGCTGAGCACGGCCAGGAAGATGTCCCGGGCGCCGTACTCGTCCGTCGGAAGCGAGCGGCCGACGACCTTCACGGTGAGCTCGGGCGACCGGGCGTCCAGGGCGCTCAGGAAGGCGGCGATCGCTTCGTTCTGGGTGTACTCCCGGTAGGCCGTTTCCTCGGCCGGCGTCGGTAAGAGGGACTGTCCTGCGGAGCGGGACTGTCCCTCTGGTTCTGCAGGGGAATCCCCAGCAAAGAGGGACAGTCCCTCAAGGGGGGACAGTCCCATGATCGAATTCGGCCCCTTCTTCGCCGCCGGCTCCTCCGGCTTGCTCTTCTCGCATTTGAGCTCGACATCCTTGACCTGCCCGGCTCGCAGGACCTTGAATTTGGCTTCGTCGCCGCACCTCATCCGGGCCAGGGCGAAGCGGACCTCGTTGATGTCCGTGTAAGCCTTGCCGTCGACGGAGAGGATGATGTCGCTCTTCTCGAAATCGGCCCGTCCGGCCACACCGCTCGTCGGCTTGGTGTCGATGACCAGGTTCTCCAGGTTCTCGACCTTCTTGAAGCTCAGGCCGATCGCCGGGAAGGCCGGTTTCTCCTCCTCCGGCAGGCCGAAGACGTAGTCGCCGATCGCCCGCGAAACCGTCAGGCTCTTCTTCCCGGACGGGATGGCCACGGCGATGACGGTCTTGAACGGCATTTTCGACCTCTCGAAAGCCCGGCGGTTGAGCCCGAGGTTGTAGAGGAGATGGCCGGAACCGACGCAGACGACGACGCGCCGTCCCTCGCTCTCCGCCGCCCGGACGGCGTTGGCGCCCATGACCTCGTCCCAGGCCGATTGGGACCTGTAGAGCCCTTCGAAGGCCGAGTCGAGGCCCGGCCCTTTCATCGCGTGGGGGATGTCGGAGGACTCGAAGACCGTCCGGATGAGCGTCCGGTGGTCCTGGTTGGTGACGTCCGGAGTCCCCGGGATGAACGCCTTTTCCTCTTCGCTCAAGTCGTCCCAGCCCCTCATCCGGATCTTGGTGATGATCTCGCGCGGGATGTTCAAGGCGTAGATCGGAAGGCGGTGCTCCCGGGCGAAGTCGAATATCTTTTCGTAGTAGCCGAAGTTGAAGTTCCAGTTGACGTACCAGCGGATCTCGCGGATGAACTCGTCCTTGGTCAGGATGCCCGCGGTCCACTTGTTGAGCGCCTCCTGGACGGTCACCGGCAGCATCTCCAAGCCGACGGCCAGGTGCCGGTCCCGGGCGTAGAGGGCCCGGATGACCTGGAACTGGAGCTCGTGCATAGGCATCGAGTCGTGGGTCTCGCCGACGTGGACGATGCGGCTCGTCATCATGTCCCTGATCATGCGCTCGAAATCGATGGCCGCGCCCGTTTCGCCGGAGAGGATGGCGCCCGGGCCGACCTCCATGGTCTTGTCCTTGAGCTTGGGATTGCCGATCTTGAGCGTCAGCGTCGGGTCGGGCTTGTCGGTCGCGGCCTTGGCTTGGTCCTGAGCCTGCGCTTGGGCCGCGGGCGCCTGGGTTTGTGGTTGAGCTTGGGCGAAAGCCGCGGTCAGAAGAGAAACGGCGATGGCGATACACGGGATACCGCGCTTAATCAGGGTCATGACATCCTCCGTCTGCGAAATTCCGTCCCTATCATATCAATCCTTTTTTCCGCGGTCAAAAAACAGTAGAATGATGGGCCGGCACATCGAAGAGAAAGCCATGGCCGAAGAAAAAACCGAATCCAAGAAAACCCTCCGGACGTTCGCCATCGCCTCGTTCCTCAACGACATGGGCTCGGACATCATCTATCCTCTTTGGCCCCTTTTCGTCACCCAGGTCCTCAAGGCCAACATGTCGGCGCTGGGGCTCCTCGACGGGCTGGGCGAGGCCCTCGTTTCCCTCTCCCAGGCGGCCTCGGGGTACATTTCCGACAGGATCCGCAAACGCAAGGTCTTCATCTGGATCGGCTACCTCTGCGGTTCCGTCTCACGGCTCGGCTACGCCGCTTCTTCGGTCTGGCAGCACCTCATCCCCTTCCGCATCCTCGACCGGGCCGGCAAGATCCGCAGCGCCCCGCGCGACGCCCTGGTCGCCGACATCTCGACCGACGAGAACAGGGGCCGCCACTTCGGCCTGCTCCGGGCCATGGACAACTCCGGCGCCGTCGTCGGCATCCTCATTTCCATCGCCCTCATCAACGTCCTGGGCTACCGGCTCCTATTCGCCCTGGCCGCCATCCCCTCGGTTATCGGCGCCCTGCTCATCTTAAAATCCATCAAGGAGCCGAAGAAGGCCGGCAGCCGCGTCTTCAAGGGGCTTTCGTTCAAGGACATCGACAGGAACCTCGCCCTCTACATCGTCCTCAACGCGGTCTTCGCCCTGGGCGCGTTCACTTATTCGTTCCTTCTCCTCTACGCCAAGTCGGCCGGATTCAAGGCCGGATTCATCCCCGTCCTCTACCTTGTTTTCTCGGCCTCCGCCGCGTTTCTCTCCTACCCGTTCGGCCGCCTCTCGGACAGGATCGGCCGGAAACCCGTTCTATTCATGGCCTACGCCGCCTGGGCGGCCGTCTGCGCCGGAGTCGTCTTCGCCCGCGGCCTGCCGGTTATCGCCTTCCTCTTCGTCCTCTACGGCGTCCACAAGGCCGCGCTCGAACCGGTCCAGAAGGCCATCGTCGCCGAGCTCGCGCCCCAGCCCTTTCGGGCCAGCGTCCTCGGCGCGTTCCAGATGGTGATCGGGTTGTGCGCCCTGCCGGCTTCAGTTCTCGCCGGATTCCTCTGGGATAAGGCCGGGAAAACTACGCCCTTCTATGTGTCGGCGGGGCTCACCGCGGTCGCGGCGATACTGCTTCTCTTCGTCAAGGAAAAGAGGTCTATTCCTCTTCCTCGGGCTTGACCCGGCCTTCCTTGACGGCCTCGGCGATGATCTTCTGCTGGACGAGAGAGGGCGCTTCCTCGTAGTGGGAGAATTCCATCAGGTAGGAGCCGCGGCCGCCGGTGATCGAGGTCAGCGTGGGCTCGAAGTCGAGCATTTCCGACATCGGCACCTGGGCCTTGAGGACGCGCGACGTCCCTTTCTGCTCCATCCCCTGGACCTTGCCGCGGCGGCCGTTGAGGTTGCCCATGATGTCGCCCATATAGGCTTCGGGCGTGTAGATCTCGACGCTCATGACAGGCTCGAGGATCGTGGGCTTGGCTTCTTTCATGGCCTTCTTGTAGGCCTTGGTGGCGGCGATCTTGAAGGCGATGTCCGAGGAATCGACGTCGTGGTAGGACCCGTCGTAGAGGATGACCTTGAAGTCCACGGCCGGGTAGCCGGCCAAGACGCCCTTCTTCCGCGCCTCGAGGATACCCTTCTCGACGGACGGGATGAAGTTGCGCGGGATGGAGCCGCCGAAAACTTTGTCCTCGAACTCGAAGTCCTTGCCGCGGGCGAGCGGCTCCATCTTGATCCAGACGTCGCCGAACTGGCCGCGGCCGCCGGTCTGCTTCTTGTGCCGGCCCTGGACGTCGGCCTTGCCTTTGATCGTCTCCTTGTAGGAGATCTTGGGCGGCTTGAGGTCGACGTCGACGTTGTAGCGCTTCTTGAGCCGTTCGGCGATGATCCGGACGTGGAGCTCGCCGTTACCGGAGATGAGGAGCTGGGCCGTGTCCGGGTCGCGATCGAACCGGACCGTCGGATCTTCCTCGGTGATCCGGTGCGTCGCCGCGGAGATCCTGTCCTCGTCGGCCCGGGTTTTGGGCTCGATGGCGAACGAGATGGACGGTTCGGGGAATTTGATCGGCGCAAAGGCGATCCCGGCGCCCTTGGCGCAAAGGGAATCGCCGGTCGAAGTGACTTTGAGCTTGGCCGTGGCGGCGATGTCCCCCGCCTTGGCCTGGCCCGCGGATATCTGCTCCTTGCCCTGGAGGAAGAACAGACCAACGAACTTCTCGTCGGTGTCGCGGGTCACGTTGGCGACACTCCCGTCGGGGTTCATCCGGCCCGAGAAGACCCTCATCAGGGAGATCCGGCCGGTGTAAGGGTCGGAAATGGTCTTGAAGACGAGGGCCGAGAACGGCGCGTCAGGGGACGGCTGGATAGCCTGGTCCTGTCCTTTGACCATCGCTTTGACGGTTTCCCGTTCGACCGGCGACGGCAGATAGCCGATCATACCGTCGAGGAGCAGCTGGGCGCCGATATTGGTCAGCCCCGAGGCCGCGAAGACGGGATAAAGCTGCCGGCCGATGATGGCCCGCTTCAGGCCGTCGCTGAACTCGTCGGGCGAGAGCTCGCCCTGCTCGAGGTATTTCTCCATGAGCTTCTCGTCGCTCTCGGCGACCATATCGATGAGCTCGCGCCGCCGCTTCTCGACATCGGCCTGCATGTCGGCGGGCACCGCGGCTTCCTTGAACTTGCCGCTTTCGTCCTTCTCGAAGAGGTAGGCCTTGCCGGCGATGACGTCGACGACGCCGCTGAAGTTCTTCTCCTCGCCGATCGGCAGCTGGACGGGGATCGCCTGGCGGCCGAAGAACTGCTGGACGGCCTCCAAAGCTCGGCCGAAGTTCGAATTTTCGCGGTCGAGTTTGTTGATGACGATCGTCCGGGGCAGTCGGCGTTCCTCGAGCATCCCCCAGACTTTTTCCGTGCCGACTTCGACGCCGGCCACCCCGCAGACGACCACCGTCGCCGCGTCCACGGCATGGAGGGAGGCCTTGGTGTCCCAGAGGAAGTTGGAGTAGCCGGGAGTGTCGACGATATTGACCTTGTGGTCCTTCCATTCGCAGAAGCAGACGGCGGCGTTGATGGAGATTTTCCGCTCGATCTCGTCGGGGTCGTAGTCCGTGACGGTATTTCCCTTGTCGACCTTGGTCAGGCGGCCCGTCGCCCCCGTAGCGAACAGGAACGCGGCCGCAAGCGACGTCTTCCCCGACGAGCCGTGCCCAACCAGGGCGATATTCCGGATTTTGTCTACGGCGTAGTCTTTCATCCTCGAGCCTCCTGGGATTCTCGGAAAAGCAGAAAGGCTATTCTACCCAAATTCCGGCTTTTCCTCAAGCGAAAATTGCCAGCTCCCGCTTGATGACAGCCTCTAAATCGGGCGGCAGGGGCGAGGCGAAGGTCAGGCGCTCGCCGGTCCCCGGGTGGATGAACGAGAGCGTCTGGGCGTGGAGGAAGATGCGAGGGAACTCCCGGGGCTCCTTCTTGCGCCCGTAGATGGGGTCGCCGACGATGGGGTGGCCGGCCGCGGCCATGTGGACCCGGATCTGGTGGGTCCGTCCGGTCACGGGCCGGATCTCGAGGAGCGTCGTGTCGGCAAAGGTCCGCTGGACCTGGAAGAAAGTCTCGGCTTTCTTGGGGCTGCGGGCGTGAATCGAGATCTTTTGCCCTTCTTTCGGATGCCGGCCGATGGGCCAGCTGAACTTGCCCTCGGCCGCCAAAACCCGTCCCCAGACCAGGCCGATGTAAGTCTTCCAGACGACTCGTTTTTCGAACTGCCCGACGAGCGATTCGAAGGCCCTCGGTGTCCTGGCTACGACCATGACGCCCGAAGTGTCCTTGTCCAGCCGGTGGACGATGCCCGGCCGCTCCTCACTGCCGATGAGCGCCACCTCCGGGAAATGGTGGATCAGGGCGTTGGCCAGCGTCCCCGAAGGATGGGCCGCCCCCGGGTGGACGACGAGGCCGGCCGGCTTGTCGATGACGATGACATCGGCGTCCTGGTAAATGACCTTGAGCGGGATATCCTCGGGCAGGAGACCCCCTTCCGGGGGCGGGACCTCGTACTCGACGGCGACGCGGTCGCCGGCCTTGAGCTTGTAGCCCGCTTTCCTGGCGTAGGAGCCGACGCGCACCCCTCCCCCGTGGATGACTTTTTGGACCTGGGCCCGGCTCAGGCCGGGCAGCTTGTCGGCGAGGAAGACGTCGAGCCTTCCCCCGCCGCCGGCCTCGGGTGTGACGACGAAATCCGCTTTAGGCAATTTTGCGCCGCTTCAGAACGACGGCCAGCACGGCCCCGCCGAGGAGGCCGAGGAGGCAGAAAAGCTGCGGGTAAGACAGGCTGGAAAGGGGCGCGGCGCCGCGGATGAAAAAGATCTTCTCCGAATGGTCGCCGCGGAAGTACTCCGTGAAGAACCGGATGAGCGAGTAGTTGATGATGTAGAAGGCGAAAACCTGGCCGTCGAACTTTTTCTTTTTCAGGATGACGTAAAGGATGCCGAAATTGATGAAATTGAGGACGGCTTCGTAGAGCTGGACGGGATGGAGAGGCGTGTGGAGGTGGACCCCGGTCAACTCGGCGGCGTACTCGTTGTTGAAGACCGCCGCCCACGGCAGCGCGCATTCGCTGCCGTAGCAGCAACCGGCGCTGAAACAGCCGATCCGGCCGAAGCCGTGGCCCAGGGCCAGGGCCGGCGCGATGAGGTCGGCCGTCGGCCAGGTCGGGATCTTCTTGCGCCGGAAATACCACAGGGCGTAGATGACGCCGAAGGTCAGCCCGCCCTGGAAGACGCCGCCCGACCGGGCCAGCGCGAAGAGCTCCCTGGGGTAGGCCGCGTAGTAAGAGATGTTGCTGATGAACAGGATGAGCTTGGCGCCGATGAGAGAGACGATGATGGTGTAGAACGCCGCGTCCATGATGCGGTTGGCGTCGAGGCCGGCTTTCTTGGCCTGGGCGTAGATGAACCAGAGGCCGATGGCGACGCCGACGGCCATCGTGAAGCCGTAGGTGTGGATGGTCAGGGGGCCGATCTTCACGAGGATGGGGAACATTCGGGTTTCCTCCTGAACAGGATGACGAGCATCAGGCAGGCGCCTATGGTGATGCACGAGTCCGCCGCGTTGAAGAAGGGCCAGTGGGCCTGGCCGACGTAGAAGTCGAGGAAGTCGATGACATGGCCGCGGATGAGGCGGTCGAACTGGTTGCCGAGGGCCCCGGCCGCGATCAGGGTCAGCGCGGCCTTCATCAGCTTGTCGCCGGACGGCGTTTTGAAGAAGAAGTAGACGACGAGGGCCAGCGCGGCGAACGAGGCCGCCGTCAGGAGCGCGAAGACGAGCCGGTTGTTCGTCTGGGAGAACGTCCCGAAGATCGCGCCCTTGTTGTGGATGCGGGTGATGTTGAAGAACCCGGGTATGACCGTGACCGATTCGTAGAGGTCGACGGTTCGGGCGATAAGGTGCTTTGTCGCCTGGTCCAGGGCGACCAGCGCGATCATGATGAGGACATACGGGGCGTTTTTCTTCATGGCCGGGCCGCCTTGACCACTTTTTCGCAACGGGCGCAGAAGGTCGGATGGCCCGGGCTCGTCCCGACGTGGGTCGAGTAGTTCCAGCAGCGCTCGCACTTCCCGCCGGGGGCCTTCGAGACCTCGATAGCGAGGTCGCCGCCGGCGCCCTTTTCGACCGCTGCCGCGGAGACGATGAAGAGCGCGGCCAGGTCCTCCTTGCGGGATTCGAGGAACGCGGCGTCGGCGGCCGGCGCCTTGAGGGTGACCGAGGCCTCGAGCGAATTGCCGATGAGCTTGGCCTCACGGGACTTCTCCAGCTCCTTGAGGACCTTCTCGCGGACGCCGAGGAGTCTCTCCATATCGTCGACGAACGCGGCGCCCCGGGCCCCGAGCCAGTCCTCGGCCTTGGGGAACTCGCCCAGGTGGACGGAATCGTCCTTGCCGGCGAAGGCGGGGACGTGGGCCCAGGCCTCGTCCGCGGTGAACGATAGGATGGGGGCCATGAGGAGTAGGCTGTCGCGGAGGATCGTGAACATGGCCGTTTGCGCCGAGCGCCTCTCGAGCGAGCCCTTGCCCGAGCAGTATGCCCGGTCCTTGACCACGTCGAGGTAGAAGGCGCTCATGTCGACCGTGAAGAAGTCGAGGACGGCGTGGAGGATGGGGTGGAACTCGTAATCCTCGTAGGCCTTGACGACCCGGGCGCGGACCTCTTCGAAGCGGAGGAGGATGAAACGGTCGAGGTCGAGGAGGTTCGCGACGGCGACGGTGTCGCGGCCCGGCTCGAAGTCGGAGACGTTCCCGAGAAGAAAACGCCAGGTGTTGCGGAATTTGCGGTAGGCCTCGACGAGCCTCTGCTCGATCTCCGTTCCGAAGCGGGCGTCCTCTTTGTAGTTGAGCATGGCCGCCCAGAGCCGGACGATCTCGGCGCCGCTCCTCTTGATGACCTCGCCGGGGTCGATGACGTTGCCCAGGGACTTCGACATCGCCCTCCCCTGCTCGTCGAGGATGAAGCCGTGGGTGATGCAGGTCCGGAACGGGCTGCCGCCCTTGGCCCCGACGCCGATGAGGAGGGAGCTGTTGAACCAGCCGCGGTGCTGGTCGTGGCCCTCGATGTAGACGTCGGAGGGCCAAGCGTGGCCGATCTCCCGTTCGAGAACGTTCTGCGAGGCGCCGGATTCGAACCAGACGTCGAGGATATTGAATTCCTTGTCGAACTCTTTTCCGCCGCAGGCGGGGCAGGCGGCGCCCGGCGGGACGAGCCCGGCGGCGTCGCGGACAAACCAGGCGTTGGAGCCCTCGGCGGCAAAGATGCCGGCGACGTGACGGCAGACGCCGGCGTTGGCGTACGGCGCGCCGCAGGCCCGGCACTTGAAGGCCGGAATGGGCACGCCCCAGGACCGCTGGCGCGAGATACACCAGTCGGGGCGGCCGGCGACCATGCCGTCGATCCGCTCCCGGCCCCACTCGGGGATCCAGCGGACGCGGCCGATAGCCTCGCGCGACTTGGCCCGGAGACCGTTCTTGTCCATGGAGAGGAACCACTGCTCGGTCGCCCGGAAGATGACCGGCTTCTTGCAGCGCCAGCAGTGCGGGTACGAATGGGAGATCTCCGTTTCCTTGAGCAGGGTCCCGTCGTTCTTCATGTCGGCGGTGATGCGCGGGTTGGCCTCGAAGACCCGGAGCCCGGCGTAGCGCGGCACTTCGGGCGTGAAGCGGCCGTCGTCGTCGACGGGCGTGTAGATGTCGATGCCGTAGGAGACACCCGTCAGGTAGTCGTCATGGCCGTGTCCCGGGGCGGTATGAACGGCCCCCGTGCCGTCTTCGAGCGTGACGTACTCGCCCAGGACGAATAGCGACTCGCGGTCGCTGAAGGGGTGGCGGGCCTTGAAGCCCTCGAGCTCGCGGCCCGTGAACGTGGCCAGCGGTTTGGGCGCCGTCCAACCGAGTTCCCCGGCGACGATGGGCAGAAGTCTTTTGGCCAGGATATAAACCTCGCCATTAACGTCGGCGGCGACATACTCGTAGTCGGGATGAAAGGCGATGGCCATATTGGCCGGGAGCGTCCAAGGAGTCGTCGTCCAGATGAGGACGGAGGCGCGGCGGCCGGCGAGGGCCGGGAATTTGGCGCCCAAGTCGGAGACGACCGGGAAGCGGACGTAGATCGAGGGCGAAGTCTTGTCCCGGTACTCGATCTCGGCCTCGGCCAGGGCGGTCCGGCAGTGGATGCACCAGTGGACGGGGCGCTTGCCCTTGTAGACCTCGCCGTTCTCGAAGAAGGCGCCCAGGTACTCGAGGATCTTGGCCTCGTAGGCAGGATGCATGGTCAGGTAGGGGGTGTCCCAAGCACCCAGGACGCCGAGGCGCTTGAACTCCTCACGCTGGATGCCGATGAACTTCTCGGCGTATTTCCGGCATTCCTCCCGGACGGCCGTCACGGGCATGGCCTTTTTCTTGTCGCCGAGATGTTTGTCGACGTGGATCTCGATGGGCAGGCCGTGGCAGTCCCAGCCGGGGACGTAAGGGGCATAATGGCCGAGCATTGAGCGAGACTTGACGATGAAGTCCTTGAGGATCTTGTTGAGGGCCGTCCCCATGTGGATGTGGCCGTTGGCGTAAGGCGGGCCGTCGTGGAGGATGAAGCGCGGCCGGCCGTCGGCGGCGCGTTTCTCGAGGATGCGCTCGTAGAGCTTCTCCGCCTCCCACTTCTTGATTGTTTCCGGCTCCTTCTGGGCCAGGGAGGCCTTCATGGCGAAAGCGGTCTGGGGCAGGTTCAGCGTGCTCTTCACGTCGGACTTGTCGGCCATCAGGGGCTCCAATCGTCGGAATCTAATGCGTTATTATAGGCCAAGTCGGTGTGTCCCGCTAGTCCGAAGTCCGCGACGCCCCTCGGCCCCTTTTTCCGCCGGCCTCCTCCATGCATATTCCGGACCGTCATCGACCTTCGTTACTAAGGGGACGTTTGATTCGGGGACTGTCCCCATGGGGACCAAGTCGCCATGGGGGCTGTCCCTCTTCTTTATTTCTTGATGAAGTGCGCGCCGCGCGAGGTCGGGTTGGCCAGGGCGGCCCGGGTGATCATCAGGGCGACCAGGATGCCGTGACGGAGGCCTATAAGGGCCGGTTCGAGGCGCGCCGCCTGGTAGAATTTCTCGATGCGGTGGCTGAGGTACTCGAGGTCGGACTTGGCCCGCTCGAGGCGCTTGCGCGTCCGGATGATGCCGGCGTAGTTCCACATCGTCGAGCGGATCGTCAGCCAATCCTGGTTGACCAGGGCCGGGTCGACGGCCTCTTCCTGTTTCGGGTGGTACCAGCGGTGGATCTCGGAGGCCTTATCGGGCCGCGAGTCGTCGAAACGCCCGGCGATGTCGCGGGCCGCCCGCGTTCCCCAGACGAGCCCCTCGAGGAGCGAGGTCGAAGCCAGGCGGTTGGCGCCGTGGACGCCCGTGCAGGAAACCTCTCCAACGGCATAGAGTCCGGCGAGGGAGGTCCGGCCCCAGCCGTCGGCGAGCACCCCGCCGCAGCTGTAGTGGGCGGCCGGGACGACCGGGATGGGCATGCGCGTGATGTCGACGCCGTCCTCGAGGCAGGTCTTGGTGATCGTCGGGAACCTGCCGCGGATGTCCGCGATTTTGGAGTAGGAAGCCAGGTCGAGGAGGACGTAGTTCGAGTTGGTCACGATCATCTCTTCGTAGATGGCCCGGGCGACCTCGTCGCGCGGCGCCAGGTCGCGCTTGGGCGAATATTTTTCCATGAAGGTTTTGCCGTCACGGGTTTTCAGGCGCGCCCCTTCGCCGCGGACAGTTTCCGAGATGAGGAAACCGTCACCGTTTTCGCGCTTGAAGACCGTCGGGTGGAACTGGATGTACTCCATGTTCCCGATCCGGGCGCCGGCGCGCAAGGCCATGGCGTAGCCGGAGCCGTCGGCCCCGGCCGGGTTCGAGGTGTGGAGGAAGACGGCGCCGCAGCCGCCCGTCGCCAGGACGGTGAAGGGCGCGAAGACGCGGTTGACCCGGCCCGACTTGTTGTCGAGGACGTAGGCGCCGATCGTCCGCGGCTCACGGTAGTAGGCGATCGGGTTTTTCGAATGGTGGGGCACGGTCAAGAGGTCGACGGCCGTGTGCCCGGGGAGAAGCGTGACGCGCGGGTGCTTCTTAAGGGCCCGGAGGAAACGGTCCTCGATCGTCCGGCCGGTGGCGTCCTCGACATGGAGGATGCGCCGGCGCGAATGTCCGGCCTCTTGGGCAAAGTCGAGGATGTCGGGCGAGCTGCGGGTGAAGGGGATCTTGAGCTTCTCAATGAGCGTCTTGCGGACAAGTACCGGACCTTCCTTAACCAGGATGTCGACGGCCGCGGGGTCGCCGACGTCGTCCCCGGCCTCGAGGATGTCTCTTTTGAGGAGCTCGGGCTGGTCGTCGGGGGCGAAGGAGACGATGCCGCCCTGGGCGTAAAGCGTATTGGTCTCTTGGGCGCGCGCTTCCTTGGTGATGACGACCGTCCGGAGCCCGGCCTTGGCTGCCTCGAGCGCGGCGGCGGCGCCGGCGATGCCGCAGCCGATGACCAGGACGTCGGTCCGGATGTCGCGTTCGCTCATTGTCGCCTCAATTCAAGAACTCCAGGCTGATGTCGATGGCCCGGGCCGAATGGGTCAGGGCGCCGATGGAGATGAAATCGACGCCCGTCTCGGCGACGGCGCGGACGCGGTCGAGGTCCATATTCCCGGAAGCTTCGAGGGGGACACGGCCGGCTGAGAGAGTCACGGCTTCGCGCATCGCCTCGAGGGTCATGTTGTCGAGCATGATCATGTCGGCGCCGGCGGAGAGGGCGTCTCGGACTTGAGCCAGGTCGGCGGCCTCGACTTCGACGCGGACGCCGGGGCGGATTTTTGACCGGGCGCGGCGGACGGCCTCGGCGACACTCCCGACGTAGCGTAGGTGATTGTCCTTGATCAGGACCATGTCTGAGAGGCTGAGGCGATGGTTCGTCCCGCCGCCGGCTTTGACGGCGTATTTCTCGAGGAGGCGCAGGCCGGGGGTCGTCTTGCGGGTGTCGAGGATCTTGGCCTTGGTCCCGGCTACGGCGTCGACGAAACGGCGCGTGGTCGTGGCGATGCCGGAGAGCCGCTGGAGGAAGTTGAGGGCGGTCCTCTCGCCCTTGAGGAGGGCGACCGTCGGCCCCTCGACGCACGCAAGGATGTCGGATTTGCGGAAAGCGGCCCCGTCCGGAATCTTCTCGGTGAACTCGACAGCGGAGTCGATTTTCTCGAAGACGCGGCGGGCGATCGCCAGGCCGGCCAGGATTCCGTCCTCTTTGGCCAGGAAAATGGCTTCGGAACGGGCGTCGGCCGGGACGATGCCTTCCGAGGTGATGTCCCCCTCGGGCATGTCTTCGCGGAGCGCCGCGTCGATGATCGCGTCGAAATCTAATGTTCCCATGGTAGAGCCAAATTATAGGTTTTTTCGCCTGGGCCGTCAAACCCGAGAGGGACTGTCCCCGCAGGGGACTGTCCCTTTTGTCCCCAAAGGGGGCTGTCCCTCTCAGGGTGCCTTTGCTATGGGGACACATATGGGGACATGTACCTTCGGTACGTGTCCCCCAGCGTTTGCCTCGTTTAGCGAATTATGCCATTATTGCGGCGCCGTGAATAAGCTCAACGCCCCGCTCCCCTATGTCGACCACTTCGGCCTCTCCCCGGCCGACCTGCGCTCGGTCCTCGGAGTGGCCCTCGCAAGCGGCGGCGACTTCGCCGAGGTCTTCATGGAGTACCGGACCTACGACTTCATCAACATGGAGGAGGACATCATCAAGGAGACGGCCGAAGCGGTGAGCATCGGCCTGGGCATCCGCGTCATCCGCGGCGACAGAACGGGCTTCGGCTACACGAACGACCTGGCGCTCGACAAAGTCCGCAAGGCCGCGCAGACGGCCTCCGCCATCGCCCACGGTAAGTCCGCCGGAGCGCCGCCCGCGGCCCTCCGCGACCGGACCCGGACGACGAGCCGCTACATCGTCGGCCGCCCCGCCCACAAGGCCTCCCTCCGGGCGAAGATGGCCCTCGTCCGCGAAGCCTACGCCGCGGCCGAGGCGTTCGATAAGCGCATCGCCAAGGTCAAGGCCCATTACTCGGACAGCCTCAAGCATATGTGCATCGCCAATTCCGAGGGCCTCCTCGTCCACGACACCCGGCCCATGGTCAAACTCGTTTGCGTCGCCATCTCCGAGAAAGACGGCAAGCGCGAGGCGGGCTACTGGGGCGGCGGCGGCCGGGTCGGCCTCGAGTACTTCCGCGATACCCTGACGCCGCGCCGCATCGGTGAAGAGGCGGCCCGCGAAGCCGTCCTCCTCCTCGACGCGGCCGACGCCCCGGCCGGCGAAATGCCCATCGTTCTCGCCCCGGGCCACAGCGGCGTCCTCATCCACGAGGCCGTCGGGCATCTTCTCGAGGCCGACTTCAGCCGGAAGAAGACCTCGGTCTTCTGGAACAAGATGGGTAAGAAAGTCGGCTCGCCGCTCGTGACGATCTACGACGACCCGACCATCCCCTCGTTTCGCGGCTCCTACAACATCGACGACGAGGGCACGCCGCCGCGGCAGACCCTGCTCATCGAGAAGGGCGTCGTCCGCGGCCTGCTCCAGGACAAGCTCTCGAGCCGGCTGATGCACGGCCGCTTGACGGGGCACGGCCGGCGGCAGGACTACAGCTGTGCGCCCATCCCGCGCATGGCTAACACCTACATCGCGGCGGGCGACGACGCGCCCGAGGACATCCTCCGCTCGGTCAAGAAAGGGTTTTATGTCGCCAGCCTCTCCGGCGGCCAGGTCGAGGACTCGGGCAAGTTCACCTTTTCCGTCAGCCTCGGCTACCTCATCGAGGACGGCAAGCTCACAACGCCCGTCAAGCAGGCCACCCTCATCGGCACGAACATCGACATATTGAAGAAGATCGATATGGTCGGCTCGGACCTCGAATTCGGCCTTCAGACGGGCACGTGCAGCAAGGAAGGCCAGGACGTCCCGGTCACGGACGGCTGCCCGACCCTCAGGATCGAGAAGATGACGGTCGGAGGCACCTCGTGAAAAAAGAGGCGCCGGCCCTTCGCGACCTGGCCGAATCGCTCGTCGCCTTCGCCCGCGCGTGCGGCGCGGACGAGGCCGAGGTCTCCGTCTCCGACGGCTACGAGTTCAACGTCGACGTCCGCAAGGGTAGGATCGAAACGCTCATCGAAGCCGGGTCGCGCGTCTGCGGCCTGCGCATCATCAAGGACAAGAAGACCGCTTTTGCCAGTTCGTCCGACCTCGACCCCGGGACGCTCAAGCGCCTCGTCCGGAACGCCGTCCGCCGGTCCGAGCTCGGCAATCCGGATGAGTTTGCGGGATCGGCCCCGCTGGCGAAAGAAAGCGTGGACGCGGCATCGCTCAGGCTCTACGACCCGGCCATCGCCGGTCTCGACTCCAAGACGAAGATCGGCCTGGCCCTCGCGACCGAGCGGGCCGCCCTCCGCGACAAGCGCATTACGAACTCCTACGGGGCGACATTCGCCTCGAACGAGATCCGCTCGGTCCTGGCCATGTCGAACGGCTTCGTCGGCGAATACGTCCAGACCTACTGCGGCCTCGGCGTCGGCCTCCAGGCCGGCGACACCGACAACCGGGTCGAGGACTCCTGGTCATCGTCGAAGCGCCATTTCAAGGACCTCGAGAGTCCCGAAGCGATCGCCCGCAAGGCCGTGGAGCGGACGGTCCGCCAGCTCAAACCGCGGAAGGTCAAGACCCAGAACGTGCCGGTCATCTTCGAACCGACTCAGACGGCGTGGTTGATGGGATTTTTGTTCGGCTGTGTCACGGGGACGGCGGTCTACCGGAAAGCCACGTTCCTCGAAGGCAAGCTCGGCCAACGTATCGGCAACCGCCTGGTCACGGTCGTCGACGACGGGCTCATGCCGGGAGAACTCGGCTCTCATCCCTTCGACTCGGACGGACAGCCGTCGCGGCGGACGGTCGTCGTCGAGCGGGGCGTGCTCAAGAACTACCTCTGCAACTATTACGCGGCCCGCAAGCTCCGGCTGAAGTCGACCGGAAGCGCCGACGGCAACGGCGTCGGGCCGAACAATTTTTACCTCGAGGCCGGGACCGTATCGCCCAAAGACATCATCGCCGGGACGAAAAGGGGCCTCATCCTCATCCGGACGCTCGGCCACGGGCTGAATTCCGTGACCGGCGACATCTCGCGCGGGGCGTTCGGATTGTGGGTGGAAGACGGCGAGATCGCCTATCCCGTTTCCGAAGTGACGATCTCGGGCAACCTGGGGAAAATCCTCGAGGGGATCGAAGCTATCGGCAGCGACCTCGAGTTCCACAGCCCGGTCACCGGCCCGACCGTCAAGGTCGCCGAGATGACCGTCGCCGGCGAGTGAAACCTATCGGCTTTACCCTTCGCATCATTTTGTCATAGGCTTCCTCATTCCGCCGGAAACCCACGAGGGCAACGTCGACGAGCTTCTCTTTTTCAAGTATCCTGTAAATGACGCGATACGCCCCCACCCGGAGTTTCCAGAAGCCCTTCAAGCCACCTGCGAGGGGGCTCCCGAAATCCTCGGGCCCTTCTGTGAGCTTTTTCCTGATGGCGCGCAGAATTCGTTCTCGATCTCGGGGATCAATAGGCTTCAGGTCTCTTCCAAGGACGAGTTCATCCAAGACAATCCTGTACATCACCTTAATCCGAGCTTTTTCTCCGCTTTCTCCAGGGAAACGGTTTTTCTCCCTTTTCTGCCGATCCGATCGGCCGCTTCACGCTCCAGGGCCGAATCCTCCAGGAGTTCCACGAGCCTCGACATTTCCTGGTATTCCGGATAGCTCAGGATGACCCCGATCGGTTTGTTCCTTCTTGTCAGGATCACCGGTCCCGTCCTTGTTTCATTCAGAATATCCTTCATGATCGTCCTCATTTCCGAGACGCCCGCCAATGTAGCCCGGTCGCGCAGCTTGATCATGTCGCTCTCCCATTTGTCCTATTAAATGTATGATTGAATCATACATTATAATAGCATATTGAGAGGGCGTTCGTCAACGGCCTGCGGCATACCGGACATGATGATAGACGTTCCGGACGGCGGGAACTCTCACTTTCGCCGAAGATTTCATCTCCTCTCCCCTAAAAGCGTGTTTTCGGTTAGAATAGGCCGAAATCGACCCGGAGGTAGTCATGAACGCAATGAAACGGATCGGAATCACGGCCGCGGCCGCGGGCCTCGCCTTACTCGCCCATCCCCTGTCGCTCGCCGCCCAGCAGGGCGCCGGACGCGGCAAGGCGCCGGGCTTCTTCGATGTCCTGGCCCGGCCCAAGTTCGTCACCATGCTCGCTATCGGTCTGGTCGTCCTGGTCCTGCTTCTGACGCGGCGGATGAAGAACTCCGTCAAGGTGCCGCTCTTGCTCCTCGCGACCTTCCTCTACGGCGTCGCCGCCAACCTGCCGGTCAAGCTCTTCGCCGGGTTCGTCATGCATCCTTCTCCGATCTGCGCCGCGACCAAGTCCATCCTCTACGGATTCCGGACTCCGATGATGGTCACCCTGGCCGTCATCCTCTTCCTGACCCTCGTCGGACCGAAGCTCTTCTGCGGTTGGGTCTGCCCGGTCGGGGCTATCCAGGAGCTCATCGCCATGCTCGCCGACAAGCTCGGCATCCGCCGCCGGAAATGGAATTTCCGCTTCATCCAGAGCGTCAGGGTCGGGATCTTCCTGCTCTTCGTCTTCCTCAGCGGCACGGCCATCCTCCACACCGTCCAGGAGGAGCGGCTCGTCGCCCTTTCGCTCTACGATTACATCAACGCCTTCCACGGCTTCGAGATCGGCCTCCAGCCGACGCTCCTCGACAACGTGGTCCACTTCCTGCCGTTCCTGCTGACCCTCGGCTTCGCCTTCCTGTTCTACCGGCCGTTTTGCTATCTCGTCTGCCCCATCGGCCTGCTGACCAACCTCGTCGAGCAGTTCGGGCTCTTCCGCGTCGTCCTGCGCAAGCCCCCCTGCAACGATTGCGGCGTGTGCACGACGAAGTCGCCCTGCCCGACGGTGCCGGAGATCCTGAAGGATTCGGCCGTCCGTCCCGACTGCTACTCCTGCACGGTCTGTGTCAACTCCTGTCCCTCGAAGTCGCTCGAGTTCGGGGCCGGGTTCGGCCGGAAAACAGAGGCGGAACGTAAATTAAAAGGGGAATAAAAAGGGGGACACAATACCCTGTCCCTCATTCCTACCCCCCGTCACTCCCGGAAATTCGGAATTGGGTATTGTGTCCCCGATTTGTCAGAGCCGGAAGTTGCGCCTCATATTGGTACCGGCCATGTTCCCCGAGGCATCGGCCTCGGAGACGCTGAAGAAGGCCATGTGGACGACCTTCTCGTCGTGGGCCAGGGCCGACCCGACGATGCCCGCCCCCGAGTAGCGATACGACCAGCCCAGGCCCACCGACTCGTACTTCTTCTCCTCGCACGCGGCGGCCCGCTTCAGGAATTTCCGGGCTTCGTCCGGGCCGGGCTTGGCCGAACCCTTGCCGGCCTCGCCCTTGCCTCTCCCCGCCTTCCGGCCCTCGCTAAGGAACATCGCCTCCATGGCGTAGCTCTTGACGAGCTTGGGGAAGAGGGCGGCGAACGCCTTGTCGCTCGAAACGAAATCCAGCCCCGCCGGCCGGCCGTCGATGAACGCGAGGATGCCCTTGCCGCCCTCGGCCGCCTTGAAGCTCTTGAGGTAGGAGTCGAGGTCGGCGCCCTTGGCTTCGAAGACGTCGCGCATGGCCCCGGTCCTCGAGTCGACGCCCATCCCGGAGGCCAGCTCGGCGACGTCGCTCCAAATCCTCGCCTGGTTCGAGCGGAATTCCTTGGACGCCACGAGGTTCAAGTTGACTTCTTGGACGTTGACCGCCCGCATGCTCTTGTGCATGACGTTGCCCGAATCGGCGAACTGCCTGGATTCGTAGCTCCAGCGGCCGTGCTCGACGCAGCTGACCGGGACCTTCGTCGCGGACTTCGGGCCAACGAGGATCGTCGTGTTGAGCACCCGGTTCTGCTTGGCGCCGCTCAGCTCCTCGCCGTCGAGGATGAGCACCGCGACATCGCCCTTGTTCGCGACCATGAGCTCGGGAACGGAGCCGCCCTCGCTCACCTCGGTGACGGTGAAGACGCCCTTCTCGAGCGCCTCCTTGAGGGCGATGTATTCCGGACCGCCGTTAAGCGTCGTCCGGAGCTCGAAAACCGTCATGTTCTCGAAGCTCTGCGCCGCGCCGAGCTCCATGCCCAGTAGATAAGATTCGACAGACTTGTCCATTTGTTTTTTCCTTCCTTTTGGATTTGAGTCTAAAAAGCCCTGGCCGTCAGCGCCGCGGCCCGCGCGGCCGCCCGCCGCGTCCGCTAGGTGTAACCGGCTTCGAAGCGTCCCATCATCGACCTCCCTCTTCCTTTGTCATTCCTATCAGAAGATCTCTCCGATCTCTTTCTTCAGCTCTTCGACAGGAACTCCGGCCATCTCCGCCGCCCGCGCCGCGTCCAGGATGTCCGCGGCGACCGCGTAATGCAGGAGCCGGCGGAACCTCGCCGCGCGCTCCTTGCCGGCGTATTCCACGGGCTCGGTCGTCGACCAGCCCTTGGCCTTGACCGTCTCGCGGAACGCCCGCTGCTGCCGGTCGCTCACGAATCCCAGGGCGTGGGCCCGGCACATGATCGCCTGGAGCGAGATGCCGAAGGCCTCCTTGACCTCCCCGAGCTCGCCGAGGCCGATCTTGCGCCGCGACGGCGCGAACGCCTTATCGAGCGCGGCCTTGGGAAGCAGGAAGGCTGCGGCGAAGCCGTGGCACATGCCCTCGGGGCTCTCGTTCCCCGAGAATTCGCAAAGAATGTGGGCCAGTTCGTGGGCGGCCGTGAAACGGACCCGGTCGGCGGGAAAATCCCGGCTGACCGCGACGAACGGGACCATCCCGAACCTCCCCGAAAGACCCTCGAACCCATCGATGCCTCGCGTCTCGTAAACCGCGACGCCCTTGTCCTCGAGCAAGCCCAGGAGGTTGACGACGGGGCCGGAGCCGAGCTCCCAGCGGCGGCGGACTTCGGAGGCCGCCGTCTCGACTTCGCCGCCCGTCCGGACCGGCAGGTTCGCGACGGGGTTCTCGAAGGCGGCCCGAAGCCCCAGGATCGATTCGAGCTCCAGGTATTTTTGAAGGTGATCGGCGACCTGAAACTCCAGGGCCGACTTCGTCTTAGCGGGCAGCTTCTCCCCCTCCCGGAACCGGATCCGGTCCAAGGCGGCCTCGGATCCCCACGCGGCAGCATGGCGCGCCCGCCTTTCGGAGAGCGAGGCGTAGCTGACATCGGACAAGACGGGCATAGCTTTCGCGTAATCTGCCCGGCCCTCCAGTCTAGAGCCCTCCCCCTGCGGACCCGGCGACAGTAGGTTTTCCTCTGACCTACACGCCAGAGCCAGAGTGCCATCGTCACCGGCCGTCTCATGGTTCTTGCTCAGAAGCCGCAGCAACCCCTTCTTCCTGAGAGTCGGCTGCTCGCATCTCATCAGCATCAGGGGTTCTGTCTCTACGAGGGAAAGCTCGGACGATTCGATGTCTTTCGCCCGCAGGGGCGCGGCGCCCCAAGTCGCCATCTGCAGGACTTTTATCAACCGCTCCATGACTTCGGGCGTCGGCATCATCCGGCCCTTTTCGTATTTCCCGATAGCCTGTTTCGTGACCATTCCCCCGAGCCGCTTGGCCAGGTCCTCCATGCTCAGCCCGGCCATCTTACGGGCCGCCCTCAGACGGACGCCGAAGGGTGTCTCGGAAATCTTGCTTTTCTGGTCGGTGGTCATCTTTTCCCCTGTAGGTTGACAATATACATCTATTAATGACGTTTGTCAACTATTATTTTTAATTGAATGGGGTCGGACCACACCAACTACTTTATTATCATTAATATATCTTCATTTTAGGTCCATTTTTTAGCCTTATTTCCACTTTTTCTGGCCCAGAAACACTGATTATTCAAATACAGCTTAGAGAAAACTTAACTCATTATTTATACCCCCGAAAAACTTGATTTAAGGCCTAAAACGGGCCATAAAACAGCACTAAAGATTTGATTTTTAATGAGTTGGTGTGGTCCGACCCCAAATGAACAAATGAAAACAACAAATTTCATTGAAATCACGTTGTTGTTCTGGTATTAGTCAGGAAAGAGCGGATAAGCGTGGACGGCTCACCCAAGACTGTTTTCACCACCAGGCCGGTCGGCGACGTCGTCGTCCTCGATATCGAGGGGGAGTTATCGGTAACCACCAGCCCGGTCCCGACTCTCCACGATGTCGTCAAAACCCACCTGGAGATGGACAAGCGGCGCATCCTCTTCAATTTCGAAAAGGTCGGTTTCGTCGACTCGTTCGGTGTGGGCCAAATGATCTCCAGCTACAAATCGACGCATGATCTCGGAGGGCGGTTCAAGCTCTGCCGGCTTTCCGATAAACTCAACTATATTTTTCAGGTTACCGGGTTGATCAAGGTCTTCGACGTCTACTCGACCGAAGAAGCCGCCCTGGATAGCTTCGCCAAGCCGCACAAGCTCGAAGCCTGATATCCCAGGAGAAAAATATTCATGAAAGCGATGGTTTACACAAAGTTTGGCCCGCCTGACGTTCTTCAATTTCGAGAGGTGGAAAAGCCCTTTCCCAAGGACAACGAAATACTGATCAAAGTCCATGCCGCATCCGTAAATGCCTATGATTGGCGTCACCTGAGAGCTGACCCGTTCTTGAGCAGGCTAATGGGCGCCGGGCTTCTCAGGCCGAAACACAAGATACTTGGAGCTGACATGGCGGGGCGGGTTGAAGCGGTTGGCGGCAATGTCAAGCAGTTCCGGCCTGGCGATGAAGTTTTCGGAGACGGCGGCTACGGAGGATTTGCCGAGTATGCATGTGTCGATGAAAATAGATTTGTGCTGAAACCGGCCGATCTGACTTTTGAAGAAGCGGCAGCCGTGCCAATGGCGGCACTCACAGCTTTGCAGGGTCTCCGCGATAAAGGACTGATCCAGGCGGGGCAAAAGGTCTTGATCAACGGAGCCTCTGGTGGCGTGGGTACCTTTGCGGTACAGATCGCCAAATCATTCGACGCCGAGGTGACCGGCGTTTGCAGCACGACAAAAATGGACCTTGTGCGCTCGATCGGCGCGGACCATGTCATTGATTACTCTCAAGAAGATGTCACTCAAAATAAGCAGAAATATGACCTGATCTTTGATATCGCGGCATACCGTTCGATCTCGGAGTATAAACGCATATTGAGCTCCAGAGGGATCTATGTCCTGGCGGGAGGTTCCATCGCTCGGATATTCCAGCTCATACTCAAATCGATGACTGGAGTCAAGAATATGCGGCTCGTGATCGCGAATGTAAACCAAAAGGATCTGCACTTCATTAGAGAGCTGCTTGAAGCGGGCAAAGTTAAGTCGATCATAGATAAACGTTACCCATTAAGCGAGACTGCGGAGGCCCTACGGTACCTTGAAGAAGGCCACGCCCGTGGAAAAGTCGTAATATCAGTTTCCTCGCCTTGACCTCCGCTCAGGCACCGGAGTATCATTCGCCGCTACGGGTTCTACCTATCCCGATTTCCAGTAAGGAGTCCCGCCATGAACCGCCTTCGAACCGCCATCGACAAGACCCAAGCGTTTTTCGTCGTCCTCGCCCTCTTCGCCGTGGGCGCCGCCTTCGCCGCGGCCCAGACGGCCCCGGCCTGGCTGCGTTACCCAGCCATCTCGCCGGACGGCAAGACGATCGTTTTCACCTATAAGGGTGACCTCTACCGCGTCCCGTCCAACGGCGGCACGGCCGTCCCCCTGACCATCCACGAGGCCCACGACTATATGCCGGTTTGGAGCCATGACGGCAAGTCCATCGCCTTCGCCAGCGACCGCTTCGGCAACTTCGACATCTTCGTCATGCCGGCCGCCGGCGGCCAGCCCCGCCGCCTGACTTTCCATTCCGCCTCCGAACTCCCCTTCTCCTTCTCGCCGGACGACAAGGACGTTCTTTTCGGCGCCGCCCGCCTCGACACGGCGGCTAACCGCCTCTTCCCCACGGGCTCCCAGCCCGAGCTCTACAAGGTCCCCGTCGCCGGAGGCCGGGCATTCCAGGTCCTGGCCACGCCCGCCGAGGACGCCCGCTACAGCCGCGACAGCCGCTTCCTCATCTACCACGACAAGAAGGGCGGCGAGAACGAGTGGCGCAAGCACCACACTTCGGCCATCGCCCGCGACATTTGGGTTTACGACACCCAGTCCGCCCGCCACCACAAGATCACGACCTTCGCCGGCGAGGACCGCTCGCCCCTCTACACCGACGACGAGAAGGCCTTCTACTATCTGAGCGAGGAGAGCGGCTCCTTCAACGTCCACCGGATGGGCGCCGGCGGCGGCGCCTCGACCCAGGTCACCCGCTTCAAGACCCACCCCGTCCGCTTCCTCTCTCTCGCGACCGACGGCACCCTCTGCTTCGGCTACGACGGCGCTATCTACACCCAGCCCCCGGCTGCCGGCGCCGCCCCCCGCCAAGTGCCCGTCACCCTCGCCGCCGACTCGCGCGCCAACAACGAGATCGTCGTTCCCGTCAGCGGCGGCGCCCGCGAGTTCGCCGTCTCGCCGAACGGCAAGGAGATCGTCGTCGTCGCCCGCGGCGGCATCTTCGCCTCGAATGTCGACGGCGGCGTCACCAAGCGCGTCACCTCATCCCTCGGCCAGGAATCCAGCGTCTCCTTTTCCCCCGACGCGAACGCCCTCGTTTACGCCTCGGAGCGCGACGGCCGCTGGGCGATCTACGAGACACGCCGAACCCGCGCCGAGGAACCCTACTTCTACGCCTCGACGGTCCTCAAGGAGACGCCGCTCATCGTCAATTCCCGCCAAAACACCCAGCCCGCCTATTCGCCCGACGGCAAGGAGCTCGCCTTCATCGAGGACCGCATGACCCTCAAGGTCCTCAACCTCGCCTCCAAACAGACGCGCGTCCTGCTAACCGACAAGGAGCTCGCCCCGTCGGCCGATGGCGGCCAGTACTACCAGTGGAGCCCCGACAGCCGCTGGATCCTCTTCGACTACTCCGTGCCCGGCTTCGCCCCCGGCGAGGTCGGCCTCATCAAGGCCGACGGCTCGGGGAAGACCGTCAACCTGACCGAGAGCGGCTTCGACGACGGCCGGGCCAAGTGGATCTTCGGCGGCCAGGCCATGATCTGGGCCAGCAACCGCGACGGCCTCAAGGCCGCCGCCCAGAGCGGCGGGTCCCAGAACGATGTCTATGCCCTTTTCTTCACCCGCGACGCCTGGGACCGCTTCCGCCTGACCAAAGAAGAGGCCGCGCTCCTCAAGGACATCGAAGAGAAGAAGACCAAGCCCGAAACGCCCAAGGACAAGAAGGACCCCGCGGAAAAAGAGAAAAAAGAAGAGGTCAAGGAGCTGGTCATCGATTGGGGCGGCCTCGCCCTGCGCAAGGCCCGCCTGACCATCCACTCCTCCTCGCTCGGCGACGCCCTGGTCAACAAGGACGGCGACACCCTCTATTATCTTTCCCGTTTCGAGAAGGGCATGAACCTGTGGACGACCAACCTCCGGTCCCGGGAGACGAAAATGCTAGTCTCCCTCAACGCTAATGGCGGCCGCATGGCCTGGGACAAGGAGCAGAAGTCGATCTTCCTCCTCTCCGATGGCTCATTGTCGAAGATCGATTCCTCGGGCGGCAAGCGCGACCCGATCGGCATCAAGGGCGAGATGACCGTCGACCTGGCCGCCGAGCGCAACGCCCAGTTCGAGCACGTCTGGCGCCGGACGCTCGAGACCTTCTACACGGCGGGCTACCACGGCGCCGACTGGAACGCCCTCAAGCCGGTCTACCAGAAACATCTGCCCGGGATCGGCAACAATTACGAGTTCGCCGAGCTCCTGAGCGAGCTTTTGGGCGAGCTCAACGTCAGCCACAGCGGGGCGCGTTACAGCCGGTCCATGGAGAACGCCGACGAGACGGCCTCGCTCGGCGCGTTCTACGACCAGAAGTATGCCGGCCCCGGCGTCAAGATCGTCGAGGTCATGGCCGGCGGACCGCTCGACAAGGCCGGTCTCGATGTCGTCCCCGGGATGGTCATCGCGGCCATCGATGGCGAGACGATCGCCGACGACAAGGACCTCGACCGCTACCTCAACCGCAAGGCCGGTCAGAACGTCCTGCTTGCCGTGTCGAACGAAGCGGTGAAGCGGGATATCGCCGTCAAGCCCGTTTCGACGCGCGATGAAAGCGGCTTGCTTTATCGGCGCTGGGTCCTGCGCAACCAGGCCGAGGTCGATCGCCTGAGCGGCGGCCGCCTCGGCTACATCCACGTCCCGGGCATGAGCGACAGCGCCTACCGCTCCGCCTACGAGGAGGTCATGGGCAAGTTCGCCGACAAGGCCGGGATCGTCGTCGACACCCGGTTCAACGGCGGCGGCGACCTCGTCGCCGACCTGGCCATGTTCCTGAGCGGCACGAAGTTCTTCGACTACACGACCGACAAGCGCAGCAACGGCTACGAACCCAACTTCCGTTGGACGAAGCCCAGCATTTCGATCGTCGGCGAGGCCCAATACAGCGACGGCCACTGCTACGCCTTCGCCTACCAGTTCCTCAAGCTGGGCAAGCTCGTCGGCATGCCCGTGCCCGGCACGTGCTCGTTCGCCGGCTGGGAGATGCTCGGCGATTCGGGCGTCCGCTGGGGAGTCGTTCCCCTCGGCGTCAAGGTCGCCGGTGTCGGCTACCTGGATAACCACCAGACCGAACCCGATATCAAGGTCGCGAACACCTACGAAGCGGTGGTCAAGGGCCGCGACGAACAGCTCGAAGCCGCCGTCGCGGCACTACTTAAGGAGATCAAGTAAAGAGGGACTGTCCCTCTTTAATCAATTATTGCCAACGCCTTTCTCGTCGAAAAATGCCTCGACCGCATGCTCAAGGTTAGCACGGTTTAACTGGCCATCTCTCGGGGCCTTCGGGTGATGTGCCGGGGACTCCCCGGGGACATGTACCGCTTCGAGAGAAGCGGTACGTGTCCCTTCTCTTCAAGAAACCAAGGCGAGCTCTCGGGCTTTGCCCGTCGATTCATCAGTGAATGATATCTTCTTCCCCTTGATCAGCTGTTCGCGAGCGTTCAGGAGCTCGATCCCATAGACTTTACCGTCTGGGGACAGATCAATATTCATTTCGTCGCTGATTTGGAGGGTCTTGACACCTGCGGCTTTCCTGCGGAGGCGAATATAGGCGATGTTATATCTAGGATCGTAAGTTATGTCCATGGAGGTTCTCCTAGAAGTATTTTACTACAACCGTCACGACAATAACATCTTCCCCTTCGTCAACACAATAGACCTCGACATGCTTATGTTCATAGAATTGCCCCCGCCAATAATCCCCATGGGAGAATGTCATCCCAAATCTCTGCCTGTTGAACTTGACAGGAGATATCTTGCCCATTTGAGTCGCCCTTATGACCTCCTCCCTGGTCACCCCCCTCTCTTCCATTCTTTGGAGGGCGTGAGGATGGATGATAATGGCCACTTTGGATTTCCCTGTCCATCGTAAAGACGCAGCGGGGCCTCTGATTTTCTCGAGAAAGCGGAAATGGGTCTTGTCGTCCCGATTTGAATGCGGTATCCTTACCCTGCATGTCCCAGAAGCCCGGCCGGAACGACCCTTGCCCCTGCGGCAGCGGGAAGAAGTATAAGAAGTGTTGCGGCCGCTCGTATCCCGATCCCTCCGAAAGCTTCCGGATCCCCGATGACCAGTTGACAGGAACTCCCTTCGACGACTATTTCGTCCTGCTCCCCTTTCTCGCCATCCACGAAAAAAAGATCATCCAGTTCGACGCGGACGGGCCCGAGCTTAAAAAAGCGAGGAATCGTTACGAGACGCGTTACCGTCCCGGCGAGGACGGCGGCCTTATGGACAGCCATTACATGAGCTGGCTGTATTTCGATCTGCGCTTCGGCAAGAGCCGCAGGACGATCGTCGAGCGCGTCCTCGACGATCCCCTGACCGCCAAACTGGTCGACCCCGGACCGACATGCCTCCGGCACATGGCCGGAAGCTACGCCACGTTTTACGAGGTCATCGACGTCGGCCCTGACGCCCTCCTCCTCGATGAGTTAGGTACCGGCAAGCTTTGGAACGTTTACTTTTACCGCGAGCTCTTCGAAACCCCGCCCGGGAAAGGAGAGATCTGGTACACCCGCCTCATCGGCCTGCCCGAAAGGTCGCTGAGCTACACGACCCCCTACGTCTATGAGCCGGAAACCCGCGCCCAATTCAAGCGCGGCGTGAACGGGCATGTCAACGATTTTCTCCAGAGTAAGCTCTCCATCGGCATTCCGGCCGACCGCCTGTTCGCCGAATCCCAAAAGCAGTCGACCTTATTCTGGGCAGAATACATCCACGTCAGCTATAACGCCCCGGCTAAGATGCTCTCCTCAGTCCCCAGCGAATGGCCGAGCCCCCGCCTGCCCCACATCGTCAACACGGATAAGGATGACATCGTCTTCACGGAGATGCATTTCCGGATCAAGGACGAGCCGGCGGTCCGCCGGAGGCTCGCCAAACTCAAGACCTTCAGCTATAACGAAAAGGACGACTCGTGGACCTGGCTGAAAGCTCCGAGCCGCACCTTCCTCGACGATCCGCGCACTTCACTCGGCCATTTCCGGTTCAAGGACGGCCGTCTCGTCGCCGAGACCAATTCGCGGGAGCGCGCCCTCCGGCTCGAGGCCAAGCTCAAGGGCCATCTCCCCGGCCCCATTGTCCTCGAGAAAACTCTCTATAGGCAAATGGACGATGTGCCTCGGCTATCGCCCGAGGAATTAGAGAAGTTCCGCCGGGAAAATGAAGAGCTCAACGCCCGTCCGGAGGTTCGGGAAGCGCTCCGTCAGCACAGGGAAAGACACTATTTTGAGAAGTGGCCGCGACTGAAGGTCCCGGCCCTCGGGAACCTGACGCCGCTCCAGGCCGCTAAGACCGAGAAAGGCCGGCGGAAGCTCACCGACCTCCTTGACTATTTTGACCGGATTCAGGACGCGGACCCCGCCAGACAGCCAAAGATCGATTTCGACAAGCTGCGCCGCATGCTCGGCCTCTTACCGAAGGCCAACTGAACCCTCACGGGGCCTAATAATGATACCTGGCCTGGAGGAAGTCGATGCGGTCGTCCCTTACGAGATAGACGACGCGATGCTCGAGGCTGAGCCGCCTCGACCGCATGCTTGAAATCTCGAAGACTTGACATTTGGCCCTCTTCTGTTACAATTGCCTCATTAATGTTACAGAGGACAACCCATGGACTTCCACGCGTCTCCCCTAGTTTTTCTTTTTTCGCCTGTCAGGCTCAAGATCGTCAGGTTCCTGCTTAAAAATGAAGCTCTTAAGAGCGAGCGAGAAATTTCGCGCCTCCTGAACGTCTCTCATATGAGCGTGAACAGAACGATGCGGGACCTTTGGGCAATGAACCTGGTCACGCCCATGAGGGCCGGGACGGCATTTCTCTGGAAAACAAATAGACAGGGCTATGCCTTCGATGTTTTCTCAAGAGCCCTCGACCCTCTCATCGGAATGGCTCCGCCTATTGAGGAGCTTAAAGCGGTCATCCGCAAGAGCCTTCCCCTTCCGAAAATCGAAAAGATCGTTCTGTTCGGCTCTGTCGCCAGGCAAAAAGAGAAGCCAGGCAGCGATATCGACCTCTTCGTGCTGGTCAAAGGAGAGGCAGAGAAAGTGATCGTTGATCAGGCCCTCGATAGCTTGGTAATTATTTGTCTCGAAAAGTTCGGCCATCCTCTATCTCCGTATCTGCAAACTAAGGCAGAGATAGCGGCACGAAGGCCACTCAAGCTCGACCAAGGCATCGGAGCCGGTATCGTCATTCATCCCTTGGACCCAGTCCCCTGATCCCATGACGGCAAAGCTTCGCACACAGAAGGTCGATAGCTCGTCTTCTTCGAATTTCCTGAAAAAAGCCCTTGAATGCCACCGGGCGGCTTTACAGAGCTTCGCCCGCGGAGACTGGAACGTCGCCGCGATTTGTTCGGTCCATTCCAGCATATCCGCCTGCGATGCCCTATGCGTGTATGTGCTAGGAGTGCGCCATGCGGGCGAACGACATTCGGACAGCGT
The DNA here is from genome assembly GCA_964525875.1 of uncultured Eubacteriales bacterium. Lineage (GTDB taxonomy): Bacteria > Acidobacteriota > Aminicenantia > Aminicenantales > Saccharicenantaceae > RBG-16-66-30. The sequence goes on along the minus strand of CAZGJS010000008.1, from coordinate 107,986 downwards.
CTTGCTCCTGCAATCCATTAGGCCCAAGGATGAAAGATTTCAGGCCAACACCGTACGATTACGTCGTGTGCTCGACATTAAGAACATGGCCCAATACGAGGAAAGACTTGTATTCCGAAAAGAGGCTGAAAAAGCCATTAAGGATTGCGAGCGATTTCTAGCATTTGTTCGGTCCGAGTTGCCTCAAAGCGGGAGCGAATAAGCCTACTTCCATAAGGCCGGCGAGGGCCGCACTTTCCGCCTCGACCGCATGCTCAAGGTTAGCACGGTTTAACTGGCCATCTCTCGGGGCCTTCGGGTGATGTGCCGGGGACTCCCCGGGGACATGTACCGCTTCGAGAGAAGCGGTACGTGATGCTTATGTTCATAGAATTTACCCCGCCAATAATCTTCAAATGAGAACGTAATCCCGCGCGTCCGCCGACCGAACTTGGCTGGGGACATTCGACCCGTTCCTCCATCCTTTGGAGGGCATGAGGTGAATATTACTGTATCCGTCTTCGGAGCGCTCGCGCCTTCATTCCCCGCGGCTTCGCCTTCGCCTTCGCTTTCGCCTTCGCGCCCCTTGCGATTCTCTCCGCCGGCGTGCTCGTCTTACTCCCTCTCTGTTCCGTTCTTGGCGGCTTCCCGGCTGGCTGGTCCGTCCCCTTCCCTCTCTTCCCCTTTCCCTCCGGCTTCCCAGCCGGCCTTCTCGCCGTCTTCACTGGCTTCCTCATCACCTTAGCTTTCCTGGGCGCGGACGCAGGCGTCTCGATCTCGACACCGAAGACTGCCGCCAGTTCGCATTCCTCGATGCCGGCCGGGCCCGCCGCCGCCGCGTCCGTCAGCCCACCCGACCGGACGGCCTCGTCGATGAGCTGCATCTGGTCGACCCCCCTCAGAACGAACAATAACTCCGGCCGGCTGTCGAGCCGCGCCCCCACGCCGTAGAGCGTGGCCGCGACGTGCTTGCACATTACCGCGTAATCCGGGCAGGAACAGCTCATTTCGATCTCTTTCGCCCGGGGGAACAGACCTTCCGTCGGATGGGTCATGATGCCCATGACCGCGGCGGAAAGCCGCCCCCGCAAGAGCTCGACGACCGACGCGATCCCTCCCGTCGACGATTTCCGGATGGCCGTCCAGCGGGCCGGAGGAAGCTTCTTGATCTTGACTTCCACGTCGTAGAGGTCGTTCCCGACGACGCGGGCCGCCACGTGTCCCGGCCCGATGACGAGGTCGCAGACCGACCCGCTGCGGACATAGGACCGCCCCCGCCCCAACCGATTCCACCAATCGCAATGCTTCTCCAAGTGGTCACACCAGGCTTTTCCCCAGAAGGTGCGGGCGATCGCCTGGCCCTCGATCACCACGGGGTCGAGCTTTTCCCCCTTTTTATTCAGCCTCTCCATCTGGCGCTTCGCCTTCGCCAGGCGCTCCGCCACCGGCACGTAGCGCGGAAACTGACTCGCGTACCTCCGGCCCCAACCCCATCGTCTGCTCATGGTTCACTCCGCCGCGGCGCGGTGGATATCGAGCGCCACGAATTTCAGCAATTCCTCGTCCGGCATTTCCGTGAGCCGCTTCTCCGCCCCCTCTTCGATCAGGCCCTTGGCCAGGTCCGTTTTTTCCGTGATGAGCGCGTCGATTTTCTCTTCGATCGTCCCCCGGCAGACGAACTTATGGACCATGACGTTTTTCGTCTGGCCGATCCGGAAAGCCCTGTCCGTGGCTTGGTTCTCCACGGCCGGATTCCACCAGCGGTCGAAATGGACGACGTGGCCGGCGGCGGTCAGGTTGAGTCCTATCCCGCCCGCTTTGAGCGAGAGGACGAAAAACGGCGGCCCGTCGTCGCGTTGAAAGGCCTCGACAAAACTCCGGCGCCGTCCCACGGGCGTTCCGCCGTGGAGGACGAGGCCCGGCCGGCCGAACACCTCGGCCAGGAACCCGGCCAGAGGCCCGGTGATCTCCCGAAACTGGGTGAAGATCAGGGCCTTCTCCTGCCGCGCCGCCAGCTCATCGCACAGCTCGCGGAGCCGGCCGAACTTGCCGCTCCGGCCGGGATCGTAGTCGCCGTCGGCCGTGGCGTGGGCGGGATGGTTGCAGATCTGCTTGAAGCGCATGATAGCCGCGAGGACGATGCCGCGCCGCGCGATGCCGTCGCTCCTCTCCAGCCGGTCCGCGAGCTCCCGGACCGTGTCCCGGTAAAGCGCCGCCTGGACGGGAGTGAGGGGACAGAACGCGCGAACCTCGGTCTTTTCGGGAAGGTCGGCGATCACTTTCTTGTCGGTCTTCAGCCGGCGGAGGATATACGGACGCACCAGGGTCCGCAACGGCCGGTATCGGTCCGGTCCGACGGAGGAGAGATTTTTGGCATAGCTCCCGAAGGCGCGCTCCGATCCGAGCAGGCCCGGATTGAGGAAATCGAAAATCGACCACAAGTCGGACAACCGGTTTTCGACCGGCGTCCCCGTCAGCACGACCCGGCGGGGAGCCTGGATTTCCTTGACCGCCCGGGCCTGCCGGGTGGCCGGATTCTTCACTGCCTGGGCCTCGTCGAGCGCGGCCAGGCTCCATGGCCGCTTCCGCAAGAGTTCCGTCCTCTGCAAGACGCCGTAGGTCGTGATAACCAGGTCCAAGCGGGCCTTCTTGCCGCCGTCCTTCAGCCGATCCTCCCATTCGGAAGCGGGGGTTTCGGAGGGGTGGGCATAAAGCACCCTCAGGCTCGGGACAAACCGTTCGATTTCCGCTCTCCAATTGGCTACGAGCGAAGCGGGAACGACGAGCAGGGCAGGAAGGGCGCCCGCCGGCGCTTCCCGCCGGAGGAGCACCAGAAGGCCCAGGAGCTCGAGCGTTTTGCCCAGGCCCATATCGTCGGCCAGGCAGGCTCCGAGGCCGAGCTTCGTCAAGAAGTACAGCCAGCCAATGCCCTCGCGCTGGTACGGCCGGAGAACGGCGCGGAGCTCTCGGCCGGGGTCGGACGCCGCCAGGCGTTCGGGGCTCCGCAGAGCGTCGAGCACGGCCGTGAGGGCGCGTCCCGCCCGGACGCCGAACCATTCGGGAGCGTCGGGCGCGGCATCCTCCTCCCGTTCCGGGCCTTCCACTCCCGCAAGCAGGCGCATCGCCTGGAGGAAGGTCAGTCCGTCCCTTCCGGCGCCCTTCTCGACACGCTTCCAATGGGCCATGAGATCGGACAGCCGCCCGGGGTTTACTTCGACCCATTTCCCGCGCAGGGAAACGAGTCCCTGAGAGGACCCGGCAAGCATCTTCAACTCCTCTTCGGTCAAGGCCACACCGTCGAGGGAGGTTTGGACGGAGAAATCGAGAAGCGAGTCGAGTCCCAGCACGACGCCCTTTTTCTCGCCGATGGTCACGCTGACCCGCGGCCGCGCCGGCCGGCCGCCCTTCCACCAGTCGGGCACCCGGACGATGACGCCGCCCGCTTCGAAGAACGGAATCTCCTTCAGAAAGCCGTAGGCCTCACTGGGCGTCCAAGCCTGCGGCCGATAGATCTCCCCTGAATCGGTCATGCGCCGGATGAGCGGACTCTTTTCGGCCGCGGCCTGTACCGGGGAAAGAAGCCGGAGGAGGGCGTTCCGGTTTTTAAGTCCCGCGTACTCCTCGAGGGCCCGGCCGAGGGGGATGTATTGCGGCTTGGATTGGTCGGACAGCCGTCCGGTGTACGTGGCCATGAAGGCGAAGGGGCGGTCGGGGTTGCGCTTGTTCTCCGCGAGGTGAAACGTGACGCGGCCGACCAGACGCCAGTTCGGGTCGCGGTCCTTCAGCCACCCGGCCGGCCCGTCCGAGTGCGCGGCGGCCTCCCGGCGGGCTCGGACATCGATGGCCTGCCACAAGCGGCTCAGGACGCCGGGCGTCAGGTACTCGAGCCCCTTCATCGGGGGGACGCGTTCGGCGAGAACACGCCAGTAATCCGCTTCGGGTTCCTGAACCCCGGCCGAGGGATCCGTCTCCAGGCCGGGGGTGTGGCAGAGTGTCGTCAGGTAGTCGCGGGCGAAACCGCGCCAAAAACCGAGGACGGCAGATGGCGCAGCGTCCCACTTCTCGCCGGCAAGCTCCAGCAAGCCGAGGGCGACATCCTCGCCCCACAAGAGGCAGAGGCGCCGGACCTGCGGCGTCGCGCCGGGAAAGTCGGACGGGTCGAGATACAAGCGGCCCGAAGGCGACAGCGCGACCTCGGGCACGGCCCGGGCGGGAACAGGCTCAGCAGAAACGCCGATGGTCATCTCGACAGAGAATACTATGCACTCTCAGGAAATTGTCAACCCGGCTGCCCCGGCAATTCGGCTTACCATTGCTCCCTCAAACTCTCGTTCGCCCCCTATAGATCTCTCGCCTATTCCCGATCTTATAGACCTCAACAATACGCCGAGAATCGTCAACCGCATAGACAATACGGTAATCCCCCTGCCTTAACCTATATCTGTCCTTCCCGGAAAGTTTTCGGCAGCCGGAAGGTCTCGGAATCTGTCCCAGGTCCCGGACGCGCCGGACGATTTTCTCAAGGTCCTTCCTTGGGATTTTGGCGAGCTCTCCGGCGGCCGACTTCTTGATGAGGATCTTATAGCTTTCCATCCTTGCGCAGCTTCTTGAGAACTTTTTCGAAGGTGATCGACGGTTCGTCGGCGCGGGTCTCGAACGCTTCCAGGTCCAGGGCGTCCTCGCGGAGAGCATTTTGCACAGCCTCGTTGACGAGTTCGGAGACCGAATATTCCGTTTCGGCTGCTTTGACCCGCAGGGCATGATGGTATTCGGGTTGAAGATAGACCGTAACACGCTTGCTGGCTTTTTCCATGTTTTGGCACCTCGCTACATGAGGATATTATAACGCTATAACGTCATGACGTCAAGAACAAATGCGCGGGCCCGGGCCAACCGTTTTTTAGCTATTCCGTCAAGCTCACGCGGATCTCCTATCACCGGCATAAACGGGAATTTCAGAATAGTATCGAGGTCGAAGAACTCGACCACAACCCAAGAAAAAATCTTGATATTGTATCCCCGAATTAAAATGCGGTATCCTTGCCCTGCATGTCCCAGAAGCCCGGCCGGAACGATCCCTGCCCCTGCGGCATTGGGAAGAAGTATAAGAAGTGTTGCGGCCTAAATGAGACGCCCTCGCCGATCATCCCCGAATCCGAACGTACCGGGACTCCCTACGACGATTACATGGAGGTTTTTACTTTTCTCGGTTTCTTTGCGGAGAAAATCCTGCGGTTCGAGCATGACGGACGAGAACTGAAAAAGACCGCCTCCGGTTTTGAGAGACGTTTCCGCCCTGGGGAACCCGGCGGGCTCACGAGCAGTCTTTTCATGAGCTGGGTACATTTCGACCTGAGGTTCGGTCCGAGCCTCGAGACGATCGCCGAACGGTTCCTCCGCGATCCGCTTACCGCCCGCCTCGTCGAGCCCGGGCGTACTCTCGCTCAACACATGGCCTCGAGCTACCTCACGTTCTACGAGGTCATCAAAGCCGAGGGAGACGCCGTCGTGCTCGAGGAGCTGGGAACGGAAAAGCGTTGGAACGTCCTTTACTTCCGCGAACTCTTCGACATGGACATCGTCCCCGGCGAAGTCTGGTATATCCGCCTCGTCGGCCCCGCCGACGGGGCCATCCCCTACACGACCCCTTACCTGTATGACCCTGAAGCCAAGGCCAAATTCAAACGGGCGGTCCGTATCCAAGAAAAAGACTTCAGCGCCGGACCTCGAGCTTCGCTCATCCCGCGCGAGCGTCACTTCGCCGAGTCCCAGAAAGAGGCCGCGCTCTTCTGGGCGGAATTCATCTATCGCGGCCTGGCCGAAGACCCGTCCGGCCTCGCCGGGCCCGCCGAGCGGATCGACATCGACAATGTCCCTCCCGCCTCCCTCCCCTTTCTTGTCAACACCGACAGAGAAGATGTCGTCTTCGTCGAGCTGAAATTCCGCGTCAAGGACGAACCGGCCGTGAGGAAAAGGCTGGCCGCGCTCAAGAGCTTCGAGTACGACGAAAAGACCGACTTCTGGACCTGGCTGAAAACGGCCCCCCGCGCCGATCCCGAGGATGCCCGCGCGGTCCGCGGCGCGTTCCAGATCAAGGACGGATTCCTCGTCGCCGAGACGAACTCGCGGCAGCGGGCGGCCCGCCTTCGTGTGAAGCTCAAAAACCTTCTCGGCAACCTCATCGCCTACGATGGGACCAGCTGCAAGGATCTGGACGACCTGCCCAAGCTCACGCCGGAGGAAGAAGAAGCCCGCCGGCGGGAGAGCGAAGAGCTCAAGTCCCGGCCCAAAATCCGGGAATTGCTTTTAAACTACTACGAAGATCATTACTTCAAGAAGTGGCCCAACGAGAAAGTCCCGGCCCTCGGGGGCCTCACGCCCCTCCAGGCTGCGAAGACCGAGAAGGGCCGGGAAAAGCTCAACGCGCTCCTCGACTACTACGACAGATTGCAGCACGCGGCTTCGCCCCCTCAAGTCCGGATCGACTTCGACCGCCTGCGTCGGATGCTCGGCTTATTGCCCAAAGCCAACTGACGATTATCTTTACATAAATTCCCCTCGAGAAAACAGGTTTTACTCAAGATGGGGACATGTACCGCTTCTACCTGCTTGACTTATCAGGAAATATGCTATATTGTATATACGAGCGATATTTGGAGGACACCCGTGGCCGACCAACTTATGATCCGAATCGATCCCGACCTCAAGAAAAGCCTGGAGCGCCTTTCCCGGGCCGAAGGCAAGACGACAAGCCGGATGGTCCGTGAGCTCATCCGCGATTACGTCAAGGAGAGGGACATCACCGCCTACATCGACGGCCTCTGGGACCGGATAGGAAATAAGCTCGCCGCTCGAGGCGTACGCGCCTCAATCGTCGGCGAGGCTGTCGCCAAGGCCAGAAAAGCCAGCCTATGAAGGCCGTCGTCGACACCAACGTCTTCGTCTCGTCGTTTTTCGGTGGCAACCCGCGCCAGGTCATCGACCTCTGGAAAACCGGCGAGCTCACGCTCTGCCTGTCCGCGCCGATCGTCGACGAATACGCGACCGTCCTTCGCCGGCTCGGGCTCGAGGGGGAAGACGAGCTCGCCGAGCTGCTCGACCTCTTCGCTCGAGGGACTTATGTGATTTTCGCGGCCAAGACCCCGGCGCTGAAGATCGTTCCTAGCGACCCGGCCGACGACAAGTTCATCGAGTGCGCCGTCGCGCTCAAGGCCGACGTCGTCATCACCGGCGACCGCGCCCTTCAGAACATCGGCGATTACATGGGAATCCGCATCCTCAGCCCGCAGGAGTTCCTGGAGGCCGTGTCCGCAAAAAAGGATTAATCCCATGTCAAGCGGCGCATAGATTTTCGAGGTAAATCGGTCGGTCCCACACTTTCCGCTCGCCGTAATCGCTCCGACTCACCACGACGGTCTTATCCTCTGCTCGAATTGAGACGGTAACCCTATTCCTGGCGTCTTATTCGATGAGAGAGAAAAGGCTCCGGGTCAAACAAATGGCTTGACAATAGTATCATTATTAGTATCATTATGACGAGAAAAGTTGAAGATGCCGTCCGGAGGATGAAGGATAGCCCAACCCATGTGCGCTTCACCGATCTTTGCAGGGTCTGCGATCAATATTTCGGACCCCCAAGGCAATCGGGGAGCAGCCATAGGATCTATAAAACTCCCTGGATCGGCGATCCGAGGATCAATATCCAGAGTGACCACGGTATGGCCAAGGCATACCAGGTCAAGCAGGTATTATCAGCGATAGAGAAGCTGGAGAGCGATAATGAGCCTTAACGATGATCGCTACACTTACAGGATCACCTGGTCCGAGGATGATAAGGAATACGTAGGCCTCTGTCTCGAATTCCCCAGCCTGAGTTGGCTGGCCAAGAGCCAGGAAGCGGCGCTCCGAGGGATCAGCAAAATCGTCGCCGACGTGGTCAAGGACATGCGGAACAACGGGGAGGAACCGCCCGCCCCGCTTGCCGACCGCTCGTTCAGCGGAAGGTTCCTAGTGAGAGTCCCTCCCCACGTGCACAGGGAGCTGGCTATGAAGGCCGCTGAGGAAGGCGTCAGCCTCAACCGCCTGGTCAGCGCAAAGCTCAGCAGCGGCGCTTGATTAAAAGGGCCGCGAACTGAGGCCTTTTATACATCACTTCCCCCCGAGAAAACAGGTTTTGCTCAAGATGCTGAGTATAACTACTCAGACGTATGAGAATATCACGCTTTTTTCACCCTGATTCTTCCTTCAGCGTCACCGTATAGCGCTTTTCGGCATCTTCTTGACCGGGCACAGGTCCCAATACGGGCACCAGTCGCAGAGCGGCGACTCGTGCGGCTCATACTCCGTCGCCGCCTCGATCCTGTCGATGAGCTCCCCAAGCTCTTTCTTGAGCACGTCGAGGGCCTCAGGCGTCCGCGCCGACCTCATCTCGACGTCGAAAGCCACCAAGTGCCATATGAGCCGGGCTTCCTTCACGTCGGGCCAGAGCTTCTGGACCCCGATCTGGTAGAGGGCGAGCTGGCGGTCCTTGTCGAGTTCGGCCTGGTCCGGGAGTTTCGAGCCCGTCTTGTAGTCGTGGACCTCGAAGGCCCCGTCCGGGGCCAGCATGAGACGGTCGATGATCCCCTTGCACTTGTATCTTCCGGCATCGTCGAGCGGGAACCGGATATACTTCTCGAGGCCCAGCACCCGCCCCTCGTCGAACGGATAGTGCCGCTTGTAATAGTCCTCGATGAAACGCCGCCCCATCAACCGGTAGTCGTCTTGGGTGCGGCCCTCCTTCCTGATCTTGACCTCGGCGTGCCACTGCTGCGCCCAGTCCTTCTCGTAATACTCCAGAAGCTCCTCGAGCGGCACGATCCTGAACGCCCGTTCCTTATAGAGCCATTCCATCGCGTCGTGGAAGCGCTGGCCTCAAAAGGCCTCGACACCTTCCTCATAGCGCTTGATCTTGTCCACATAGAGGAACTTGTACTGCAGCGCACATTCCTCGAATTTGCTTAGCTGGGAGATTGAATATTCGGGCATGTTTGCATCCCCCTGGCGAAATTATACCTAATATTCTACACTTATTCTTAAAACACGTGTCATGAGAATATTATTGGTCATGCAGCGTTCCTTATCTATGAGGACAACAAAACTTGACAAAATTCTTAAGAGGCTTATATTATGAACATAGTTACCAAGAACGCTTAACCTTAAAGGTTAAACTTTTATACCCCGGGGGAACCTTGCATGTTCCCCCATTTTTTTATCTATGAAAAAAAGGGCAGTTGTTCTCATTGATGGTGAAAATTTCAGGTACAGCCTGAAATCGCTCTTCCCAGCGCGATTCAAGTATCTCCCTAAAAAAGCAGATTGGCCCAAGCTTTTCACATTGCCGCTGGCCGAGGACCATGAGCTTATCCGGATATATTGGTACGTTGTTGACAGCCTCCACTTCAGGCCGTTTGAGATTCCGGACTCGGATGGGGATTTCGAACGTCTCCTTAAAAAGGTCGTCACAACAAAGCTGGAGCTTACTAGGAATGCTGACCGACGAACCCTGTATTTAGAAGAGAAACGCGAACAACTCAAGCAGATTCGAGCGACGATCCGCGAACGTTTCTCAGACTGGCGGAGGGATCAGGACAGGATTTCTCACAACCATGATTTTCTCGAGTTCAGGCGTTGCGGCTCGATCGTCTATAACCTGCTGACAAATAGCTTCGAGAAAGAGAAGGGCGTGGATGTTAAACTGGCAATCGATCTCCTATCATTCAAAGAAATCGCGGACGTAGCCATCCTTTTCAGCGGCGATCAGGATTATATCCCCGCTATCCAGGCCTTTAAGGACTCGGGAAAACACATATTCTCGGTCAATTTCGAGACGGCAAACAAGCGATCGCTGCCCGGAGGATCCTACATGCTCGCTGGATTGGTTGATAAGGTCGTGACAATCGGGCAAGAGAGCATTCAAGCCCTTATAAACGAATTCTAATTTCTCTGGACTGCCCCGATCACGCCGTCCGGAAAACCCGTCCAAGTTCTATTTACCTTCATGCGCAATAATCATCAGATTTGATGATGATAGCAGCGCGCCACGGCCCTACTGGATCGGATCTTACTGTATCCCTCCCGGATCTTGCCGGAGGATCGCGGCCAGGATTCGACCGCCGTCCGAATTTTTCTCGGCCAGCTTACGAATGCGGTTTAGGGCGTTTTCGCGGCAGCCGATGATTTCCGCGGCGCGCATCGTCCGGTCATGAGCCTCCCGGACGTCCAGTCCGGTTATTTCATATCCGTAACCCTCTGCGATCCACCGGAGCGCCGCCAGCCCTGCTTCCAAGGCGAATCGCGGTTCAGTCTCCGTCAGATCACGCGCCGCCCGGGTCAAGGTCTTGGGGTCGCAGGGCGTGCGGTTGGCCAGCTCGATGGCCTCTTCGTAAAGACCCGCCGATTTTGCCGCGGCAAACCATTTGCCCTCCTCCCCCGGTGTGGAGGCGACAAGGTCCCGCAGGATGTCGCTCGGAGTCCGATCCGGATATTTGGAGGCGATGGCGCGAAAAGTGGCCAGGTAGGTCGATTTTCGATTGGCCGCAAAGGAATGCTTGCGGTAAGCTTCCTCGGTTTGCCCCAGCGAGAGAAGAATCTCCTCACAAGCTTCGGCGATGAAGAACGGATTCACGTTCAGGCCAAGGGAATCCTCGGCATATTGGAGCGCTTCGGTCTTCTCCCCCATCGTTGCGAGAGCTTTTACCCCCCATTTCCGGTATTCCCAGGACTTACAGGGGGCCAAACCGACCAAATCGAGGATTTCCTTGAATCGTCCGGCTGTATACAATGCGCTCAGACAAGCCGCGCTCCCGTTGAAGAATCCTCCCCTGTTCCGATCCCCGCTCCAGCTCATCCGGACCGTGTCGATGAACGAGTCGGCCCAGATCGATGCCGTTTCCGGAGAAGCGCACAGTTCCCCCCATCGATCTGGAAGCTGATCGATATAGGAATAATCATCGCTCTCCACCGCCTGCCAAAGTCGATCCAGCCATTTTCCCCGTAACGCTTCATCGGCCGGAGCCCTGGCGATGATCGGGACCAAAACGTCGACCGCGGCATTGACCTCCGCGCCGATCGCCCCCGACGATCCGTCCACCCTGGCGATGGCGGCCGAAATTTTCTCAAAGAACAAAACCGCCCCCTCGGCCCCAAGGATCGGGTTTTTTCGGGCCATCTTCTTGATCTCGGAAAGGGCTTCCCGGATGCGGATGATCGCCGGCTGGGAGCGCCATCCGAAAGCGCCCTTCCGAAAACGCGGCGCGAAGGTCCATCGATGGTTTGTTTGGAGGCTCATGGAATCATTCCCTGCCCATGGGATTTCTGTTTACCGCGACCATGAGAAATCTGTTTACCATGGCCCTGGGAATTCAGCTTACCGTTTCCAATGAAGCAATCATTTCTCAGATTTTTCGCTGATGGTCAGCGTATAGCGCTTTTCGGTGCTGACGTATGCCTTCAGGCGCTCCAGGACTTCGGGCGCCCACTTCCCTTCCGCTACGGCCTTCTCGAGGGCTGACGCATCGAGCGTGCTGACCTCGTCCCAGACGCCGGCGACCCTCAGCTCCCGCTCGAGCACCTCCCTCCCCTCCGTCCCCTTCCCGGGCGAAACGACCCGCTCCTTCCCTGTCACGCGGAGCCTCGCCTCCGTCCCGGCTATTACCTGGACGCCCTCTTTCTCGGCAAAAGAGATGGCCGCCTCCCTGAGTGCGTTGAGCTCTACCTCGACTGCCTTGGCCTCCGCATCGAGTTCGCGTTTCTTCCGCAACCTTTCCGCGTAAGCGTCCACGATGACGACACCCGGCTCATCCTTCCACTTGTCCTTGGGCAGCGCCTCGACCTTGACCAGGTGCTTCTTGACCGGGCACAAGTCCCAATACGGGCACCAGTCGCAGAGCGGCGACTCGTGCGGCTCATACTCCGTCGCCGCCTCGATCCTGTCGATGAGCTCCCCAAGCTCTTTCTTGAGCACGTCGAGGGCCTCAGGCGTCCGCGCCGACCTCATCTCGACGTCGAAAGCCACCAAGTGCCATATGAGCCGGGCTTCCTTCACGTCGGGCCAGAGCTTCTGGACCCCGATCTGGTAGAGGGCGAGCTGGCGGTCCTTGTCGAGTTCGGCCTGGTCCGGGAGTTTCGAGCCCGTCTTGTAGTCGTGGACCTCGAAGGCCCCGTCCGGGGCCAGCATGAGACGGTCGATGATCCCCTTGCACTTGTATCTTCCGGCATCGTCGAGCGGGAACCGGATATACTTCTCGAGGCCCAGCACCCGCCCCTCGTCGAACGGATAGTGCCGCTTGTAATAGTCCTCGATGAAACGCCGCCCCATCAACCGGTAGTCGTCTTGGGTGCGGCCCTCCTTCCTGATCTTGACCTCGGCGTGCCACTTCGTCGCCCAGTCCTTATCGTAATATTCCAGTAGCTCCTCGAGCGGCACGGCCCGGAACGCCCGTTCCTTATAGAGCCATTCCATCGCGTCATGGAAGCGCTGTCCCAGGAAAGCTTCAATCCCCTCCTCATAGCGCTTGATCTTGTCTACATAGAGGAACTTGTACTGAAGCGCGCATTCTTCGAATTTGCTTAGCTGTGAATTTGAATATTCGGGCATGACTATGTCCCCCCTGTTTCCCCCTTGGCATAATTCCTTAGGATACGAGTCCGGTCCTCATTTTCCTGGTCACCCTTGAAATATATCTCGACAAGTTCGACCTTGTCCTCCTCCCTGAAGAGCGCGTATATGAGGCGCAGCCCGGAGTCCGCTCCGCGTCCCTTGAGAGCCCGGCAAGCGAATTTCCTGACCTTGTAGATTTCGGGCTCGCCGAACGGGAGGCCCGTGACCCGGAATATGCCCTTGTTGTCTATTTCGAGCTTGTGATAGAGCGCGATCTGTGCCCTCATCAGCGTCGTCAGGTCCTCTTCGAGAGTGCGGAACCGCTTGCAGAGTCTCTTGAGGTCGCGTTCAAACTCGGGCAGCCGCCCCGTTTCACGAAACGCCGGCATCATACGACCTCGTCGCATAGGCGGGCGTCCGGTAGAAGACAGTCTCATACGGGATGACGCGGCCTTCTTCCGTGCTCAGCCAGGGGACGTCGTTGTGCGAATATTCGCTGATCTGGCCCGCGGTCATGTCGGAGAGCTTGTCGAGGACGCGGTCGATGACGTCGACTTCCCTGCCGCTCAGCCGGGACAGGTCCGGCCTTCGGAGCGGAAGGTACTTTGTCTGAGGATAGCTAAAAAACTTATCGGGCAGCTTTCGCAACTCTCCGGCCTCGATCATCGTCTCGGCGACTTTTCGGAATTCGAGGGGGGTCGGCCCGAACTTGTTCTTCTTGTAGCTCGCTCCGATGAGTTGCTCTTCGTATTGTTCGTAATAGTCGAAATCGATGAAATACAGCAGCTTGTAGAGCACCGTCTCGCCGACGTTCGGCTTGGCCCCGACCTTGTTGAGAACGTAGAGGAAGACTTCCTTGAACTTGGCGATGTTTTTCAGCGGGATATCGATCCGGATCTCGTTCTGCGCCTTTTTATACTCGGCCCCCGCCTCCGTGATGACAAAGTGTGGATCCTTCCTCTCATCAAAGAAGGCGTCAACGGAAATGTTGAAGATGTCGCCGAGCCTCTTGATCTCGTCGGCGCTGACTTTTCGCTCGCCGGTCTCGATCAGAGACAACGTGGGCCGCGATACTCCGAGCAGCTTGGCCAGGGCTTCCTGATTCAGGCCGCGGCTCTCGCGGTATTGCCTGATGCGTGATCCCAAGTCGGCCATGTGTTTCTCCTCCTGGGACCATTATACGGGTATGTTGGATTACTTGTCAATAGCATGTTATATATTCTTACATACTGCTTGGAGAATTTCGTCCTTGCCCAACCCCCGCCTGGGCACGACCACCCTGAGCGCCCCTATAGCCCTGCCGCCGCCGACGTCGCTCTCCGCCGCCTGCCAAATTGGAGGCTCATGAAATCATTCCCTGCCCATGGGATTTCTGTTTACCGTGAACTTGCCGAGCTGCGAAATCGAATATACGGGCATCGCCAACAGGACTCCTCAGTCGCTTCTGATATATCTCCCCGTCTTCTTGCCGCCCACGCGGCGCATGAGCCCCGCATCCATGAGCGGCTTGATCAATTTCGCCGCCCCCTGGCGCGTCATGCCGAGGGCGTCCCAGATCTCCCTCGGCGTCAATCCTTCCCCGTCTTCCAGAAGCCGGAGGAGCATTTCCTGCTTCGGCTGAAGGAATATCTTTTTATCTCCCGATCGGGCGATGACCGCCTGAACGCGTTTCCTGACATCATCGAGCGTCTGCTGGAGTCCTTCGGCCGAGTACTCGAGCCAGGTCGTTAAATCACCTCCGGCCCGGCGAACGCCGTTCAATGCGTCGTAATACCGCGACCTATCGCGCCAAAAGAATTCGTCCACGGAAAAAATGTGATGAGAGTCGAAACCCCGGCGATAGAGCTCCCAGAGTGCGATCGTCCGGCCCGTGCGGCCGTTTCCATCGGCAAACGGGTGAATTTCCTCGAACCGGTAGTGCAGGACAGCCGACGAGATGACGGGCGATAGATCGCCCGCACGCGTATTCCACCATGCTAAGAGCTCGTGCATCAGCCCCGAGACTTCGTTCGCCGGCGGCGGTACGAAGCGCCCCACGCGGACCGCCATCGTCCGATACTGCCCGGCCCGCCCCTGGTCCATGACGCCGCCCGCGATTATCGCGTGCAGCCTGAGGACGTTTTCGTGGGTGATCCTCTTTGTGCCTGCGTTTTTCTCGATGAACCTCAACCCAGCGAAATAGTTCAGAACCTCGCGCCTGGCGCGGTCGCTCCGAGCCGGCAGCTCTCGACCCTCCTCGAGAGCCCGGACCTCGGCCAGGGTCAGAGGATTTCCCTCGATAGCCGTCGAGCTGTGCGCCGTCCGGATCCTCGCTTCTCTTTGGAGGCCCGGGATCCACGGAACCTGGACTGAAGCGGAAAGGATCTTCTCGCGCACTGCGGCGATCGTTTCCGTCAAAGCCAACAGGCGGGGCGTGATCGTGAATGCCGGCTGATATCCCATGGCCCGATGATACCTATATGTCAACCATATGTCAACTGATAAGTCAACGGCTCCTTAATGACATATCCGCAACATTTTCATTGTCACGGACAAAGGTGTCTTCTTCATGCCGTGCGAGATCAAGGCGAAAGACGCCTACACGCAAGAGGAATGGGGGAAGATCGAACGCCTCGCCGCCGAGCGCACACAGGCGGGGTAAACGGGGACCTCAAGTGTGAGAGCCCTTGGCGGACCGATATCCCGATGCGGCGAGCCCCGCCTTGGCGCACTGGAGGGCCGCGTTATAGGCGATATTGAATCGCCAGTCGTTGCTTAAGGTTGCGTTCCGACAGTCCACGAGGTCGCGGTCTACAAGAGCCAGTAGGTGAGAGATCTCCTTGCGGCTCGACTTGTGCTCAAGGAGCCAACCGTTCTTCAGCCAGACGGACAAGCTCATCGGTATCTCCCAGAAGGGGGACGAACGCCCCTTTCAGTATCGACATCAGGAAGTGATCGCCCTTGGAAATCCGGCTCTGGAATTCCGCCTCAGACATGACGCAAGGATTGACCTCCCTTCTCAGGACGTCCTGGGCCGGGCTGAGCTTCTCGACGACATCGGCAAAAGCCACGTCGCCGATGATCAGGACATCGACATCGCTCTCTTTTGTCGCCGCCCCCTGAGCAATGGATCCATATACGGCCGCGGTCTTGATCGACCCGGCCAACGGTTTGAGCGCGGAACGCAAAACATCCGCAACGCCCTGGGTTTTCGTTATGAAGCTTTTCAGTTCGTCATGGATGGGGCAATCCGGGTTGGCTTGAAAATGAACCTGGTTGTCCCTGAGGCTCCGCAGGATGATGCCGGCCTCGGACAAGCGCTTAAGCTCTCGCTGGCCCGCTCCCGGCGAAATCCCAGTCAAGCGGAGGATTTTCCTCAAGTGAAACGACTCGTCGCTGTGGCTGTACAGAAGGGCCAGGATGGACCGCCTCGTCTTGCCGAACAGACATTCAAGAAGCCCTGATGGATGGTTCATTGTTCTCATTATGAGTACAATTGTACTCATAATGGATACACATTGCAAGCCATTCACTCGTTTGTTTTCTGGACCATGAACATCGACAAGGCTCTGCATTTTGATTCTCCCGCATGCTCTTCACGTATAAAGACGCTCTACCCCAGTGGAATTCTCATTCTTATTTTCTAAACGAGGAATGGGGGAAGATCGAACGCCTCGTCGCCGAACGCGGCAAGATCACTATAAGACCGACCGCGGCGCGAAAAGTGGCCAGGTAAGTCGATCCAGCCATTTTCCCCGTAACGCTTCATCGGCCGGAGCCCCGGCGATGATGGGGACCAAAACGTCGACCGCGGCATTGACCTGCGCGCCGATGGCCCCCGACGATCCGTCCACATTGGCGATGGCGGCTGAAATTTTCTCGAAGAACAAAATCGACCCCTCGGCCCCAAGGGTCGGGTTTTTCCGAGCCGTCTTCTTGATCTCGGAAAGCGCTTCCCGGATGCGCAGGATCGCCGGCTGGGAGCGCCATCCGAAAGCGCCCTTCCGAAAACGCGGCACGAAGGTCCATCGATGGTTTGTTTGGTGGCTCATGGAATCATTCCCCGCCCATGGGATTTCTGTTTACCGCGACCATGGGAAAACTGTTTACCATGACCTTGGGAATTCAGCTTACCTCATCTCCCTACTCATGGGATCAATTTCGTCAGTCCATCCCTTCCTATCCTGATCTGGATCGGCAAATAGTGGACGTTGAATATCGGGCTCAGTTTCTGGGCAATTAACTCCACTGCTTGTCCTAAGTACTTATCTTTGCTTACCCCCCTGAATCGAGACGATATGAAGCGCACAATTCCTTCAGCTTGCTCTCGGAAATTCTCCCTAAGAGCAACCGCCGGAACTAAAAAAAGGCCGGCAAAATCGTTTGCCTGCGCTTCGATGAACTTATACTCATCTTCGCCTATGCCCGATACAAATTCAACGTAAGACGCTAAGCTATCAATCTTGAACTGTTTATAATAAGCGCTATGCAAAACCATATGCCCCAACTCATGCGCGAGGGTGAATCGATATTGCGGCTCTAAGTTCAAATAGAGATATTCGTCGACATAGACTTTGCCAAAATCGTTGGAAATGAAGGCATTGACCTCGAAACTCTTATACAGCGATGGAAATGGGATAACGTTGATACCGAGGATATTATCTACGAGCCTATCAACATCGACAGGGATAGCCTTGTCCAGGCCGTGTCGGCGTGTGTAATCTTCAGCGATTCTCCGGATTTCTTCGTAGGAGAAGAATCGAAGTTCCGGCGACCTAACCATCTTCTATGTCTTTTTCAGCTTTTCGATGAGATCTTCCACCGTCTTCTTCGAAATCCTCTTGCTTCTGAATGTACGAAAGATGATCGGTAGGCTCTTGACCAACTCGTCGTTTTCCAATAGTTCGCGCGGGATGACCCCTTTGCAGGCCGCGGCGCGGTCAAAGAACTGATACCATTCATCGGTCCCGCTCTTGAGCCCCAGAGCGGAGGCATATTCCTCCAGCTTTTCTTTTGACTCCGGAGGGGGCAGCATCCCTCTTTCGAGTTTGCTGAGATTTCCGGGATCGAGGTCAAACCTCCGGCAGAATTCCCTCAAGGTGAAACCCTTTTCTATCCTTTTTTTCTTAAAATATTCTCCAAAAAGAGGCTTGGCTTTCATCGGCTGTCCTTTCAACTCATGAGTGTTGTATTATTAATACAACACGTTGCCTCTTTTGTCAAGTCTATATTAGAAGACGCTGGGAAGGAGGGATCTGTCTCAGCTTCTAAATCTCGGGAGCGGAGAAGGCACCGCCCCGATCACGCCGCCCGGAAAACCCGTTTCCTGTGCCAGCCGATCGCCTCCTCGTGCGGGCGGCAGATCTCATGCGCGGGTGCAACAAGTGATTCCCCGTCGTATTCTTCAAGGTCGAATCGCCGCCTTTCCGCCCTCAGCACGGCCGGGCTGACCCTGACGGTGACGGCATCCGTCACGGTGAAAAGGCCTTCGTCGAAAGCCCAGTGATGCCTCGGGCAAAGGCTCAGCCCGTTCCTCGGATCATCCGGGAAAAGAAACTTGGCCTGGCACACGGCGCACTGTCCCCTGTACTCATCCAACATGATTCTCCGGAAAGCCTTCTCACGCGCCTCCTGGTCCCCGACATACGAGTCCCGACAGAGACCTTGTCCTGCATGCAGGCAAATAAGCTCTTGTTGGGCTCATTCTCGAGCGGGGTGCTCTTGGCTGAATAAAATAGCGTCCACGACCCGTCGGCCTGGAACGTGATCTCGTCCGGATAGATTTCCCGCTCCTTCAGGATCGCCGATTGGCTGAGGACCGCAACCTAATACGATTCTGGAAAAACGCCTGCCTCTATGGCCTGGATGACGATTTTTGCACACGCCCGCGCGTCCGAGAGCGGGTCGTGATGGTCCAGCGGTTTTATCACCTTTTAAACCCTTGCCTCGGCCAATTCGGCAACCCGTTTGAGAATTTCGTCCCCCTCCAGTTCTCGCCTCCCTGCAACCACCCTCAACGCCCCAAAAGCCCGGCTGACGGCGATGTTCATCCGAACAGCGTACCGCTCGGCCTCGGTTTTCACGTCCGCAACGATCACCACGGGCCGCTCCAGGCCCTTATACCTCAGGAAAGTGTCGCAGACGATGCGGTCGCGCCCCGCAAGGTCCGTGGCCTGGGTCAGCTCGCATCCCCCGAGCTCCTTCCGGTGCATGATGTTCCCGGGATACATCATCCCCCGGAGCGAGACGACGGCGATGTCGCTCTCCGCAAACCCCTCCGCCTTGAGCGCCCGGATCTCTCGCCCGACTGCCTCGTGGACCTCCCCTTCTGTATCCCCACAGACGATGACCTTGATCGTGCCGTCGGCAACCTCCCTGGCCACTGCCTCGAAATCGCAATTCTTCCCCATATAAGCATCCGCCAGAGTCTGGATCCCCGGTAGGCATCGGTACGGCCGTCCCAGGTCGTACTTGACCGCGTGCTTCTCGATCGCCGGCGGGATCCTCCGCTTCTCCCAAAAGGCCTGCCCCTCGTCGGCGAAGACCCAGATGCGCCGCTTCCCATTCTCCCCACTCCCCCTCTTCCCCGTCTCCGCGCACCGCATTACAATCGCCCACTCGTGCTTGCCGAAGTCCTGACCCTCGTCGACGATCACGGTGTCAAAGCCGCAGCCCTTCCAGAGCGCGCCCGACTCCGCGGCAATCCGCGTCACCCGTTCCCAGAACTCCGGCTCGTACCGCTCCTCTTCATCAAACCCGCGCCGGCGCAGCCTTTCCAGGGCGAACCTCCCGACGGGCGAAACCGTGATCCCCAGCCCATCGACGTTCGCGGCGAGCTCGATGCCCAGCGCCTCCGTATAGGTGAGGACGAGGACTTTCCTCCCCGCCCCGGCCTCCCTCCTGGCCAGCTCCCTGGCGAGGAGCGTCTTGCCAGTGCCCGCTCCGCCGCGGACGAGGACGAGGTCGTTCCCAATGACGCTCTCGAGCGCCGCGAACTGCTCCCCGTCTAGTCGGACGCGCCTGGCCTCCCGCCCCTTGACGACGCAGGACAGGTTCATGGCCGCGGGCCAGCTCTCACACCAGAGTGCGTGGAGGAACGCCGGCCACGCCGGCGACGGGCGGCGCCTCATGCCCGCTGGCAGGGACCTCTCGAGGAGCCCAGGCAGAAGCTTCTCCATGTACGGAAGCTCCCTCGCGCCCAGGACGAGTCCCTCGAGGTCGCCCTGCGTCGGCTGGCTCTCGAATTCCGTGTCCGGGAATACCGCGGCCACTCCGATGACAGGCGGGACGAGCTCGTGCTCCTTGTATTTCCCCAACAGGACCCTGACGAACCGGTGCGCCTGGTCGAGAGGTGGCATCTTCATTGCCCGCTCGTTCTGGAACCAGACTCCGTCCTGCTTGCGGACGATCCCGCCTTTGACCTCGAGGACGAGGATGCCGCGCGCCGGGTCGGCGATAACGAAATCGGCTTCGGAGAAGTCGGTGCCCTTAATGCGAATCTTGAGCGAATGCCAGGCAGACCAGCCAGCGGGCAGGGCTGAGGCAAGCGCTTCATGGACCTTGCGCTCGGAGGGTTGGACGTGAGGTGGAAGGGTGGAACGGGGGTATAGGCCGGGGACGACAGGCCTATTCTCGTTCAAACCGGGGGGCTTCACGTAAATGCACTACCCGATCATCTCGGCTCCGGACATACAACCTCTCCTTTCGTCACCTAGTTTACGAAAGCTTAGCCCAAGAGTAAACTGTCTCTAGTAATTTTAGAGCCCCAGCCATACCTCTATGCCATGGATTCATATTCGCGTGGCCTATTGACAGCGACTATAACATATGCTATATGTGAGTTATGATTCCACTAAAAAGGATTAAAACTCTTGGGAAAGCCTGAGTTTATTGAACACTGCACAATCCCCCAGCGGCCAGGAAAAAATTACTCGGACTGCATCAAGCGGCTTCGCGTCAAGCTTGGTCTTACGCAACAGGCCTTAGCCGATCGTTTGGGCGTTTCCTTTGCTACTGTGAATCGGTGGGAAAACGACCAGACAAAACCTTCTCAACTCTCGTGGAGTCATCTTCGCCAATTCGAGATGCGTGTTAGGGAAGAGGATGACTCCTCCAGCATGGAGCCGAAGAATGTGGCTCCCGCAATTTTGGACTTCACGGCGTCACCGGAGATTGTGAAAGTCCTGGCTGAAGGCGAACGCCTTTCCTTCGGCCACCTCATGAATCCCACTTTTGCCACCGAAATCTCAAGCATTGACCCTTTACCCCACCAACGGATTGCCGTTTACGACCACATGCTCAGGCAATCCCGTCTGCGCTTCCTCTTGGCGGATGACGCGGGCGCGGGCAAGACCATTATGGCCGGCCTTTACATCAGAGAGATGCTTTCTCGGCGGTTGCTCCGTCGAATTCTCATTGTGACTCCGGCAGGGCTAGTCGGGAACTGGCGCAGAGAGCTGGCGAAATCGTTTAACTTACCCTTCCGCATAATAAGTGGCGCAGATGCTCGGACCGAAAACCCCTTCATCGGCGAGAACAGCAACTGGCTCATCGTCAGCGTGGACACTCTTGCCAGTCCCCGCGTTTTTACACGCCTCCAAGCCACCGAAGTTATCCCGTATGATCTAATCGTGTTCGACGAGGCCCACAAGCTCGCGGCGGATCGCGGCGCAGATCTTCGCATCCGTAAGACTGACCGCTACTGCCTTGCCGAGGCGATTGCTGGGGTTCGGGGCCTCCATGAGCGTTGGAGCTTGGGCTGGAACGCGAATCATCTTCTATTGCTCACCGCTACGCCGCATATGGGTAAGGACTACCCTTATTACGCTCTATGGCGGCTTCTTAAACCTGAAGCACTTTCCACCCAAGAGGCTTTCGCTGAATTCCCCCCGGACAAGCGTCTTGAACACTTCATCAGACGCACCAAAGAAGAGATGGTGCACCTTGACGGACGCCCGCTGTACCCAAAGCGAATTTCCGATACGCTCGGCTACGATCTTAGCCAGGAGGATGTCGGCGAACAGACGCTCTACGACGAGACGACGGACTATCTCCGCTTTGTCTACAATAAAGCTAAGCTCCTAAACCGCGGGGCGGCGCGCCTGGCTATGAGCGTATTCCAACGCCGTCTGGCCAGCTCCACATACGCTCTTTTGCGATCCTTCGAGCGTAGGATCGAGAAACTGGACAATCTTATTCAAGATGTCCAAGACGGCAAGCTCTCCATCGAGCAGCTCTCATCTTTCCAGCAACGGATTCACGAGGAGGATGACGTTTTTGAGGCTAAAACGGCCGATGACGAATCCGAAGAGGAAGGCCGCGAAGAAAACGAACTGGCTGAGGATAAGCTCCTTCAAGGCGTGGTAGCCGCATCCTTAACCGACCTTCAGACTGAGAGAGAGCAGGTCAAACAACTCCTCGATCTGGCCAGAAGGGTCCACGAAGAAGGACATGAATCTAAATTCGAGAAACTCCACGAAGTGTTGACCGACCCCAAGTTCGAGGATGAGAAATTCATCATTTTTACCGAACACCGCGACACAATGATTTTTCTCGCCAAGCGTCTGAGCGGGATGGGCTATACGGGTCAAGTCGCCCAGATTCATGGAGGTATGAGTTCCCAGCCGGATGCAGCCTCGGGCTTAAGCGATCGGGAAAGGCAAGTCGAGTTCTTTCGGAAACCGATTGCGGAAGGCGGAGCCCGCTTCCTTGTCTGCACAGATGCGGCGGGCGAAGGCATCAACCTGCAGTTCTGCTGGATCATGATCAACTACGACGTGCCCTGGAATCCGGCTCGCCTGGAACAGCGCATGGGCCGCATCCACCGTTACGGCCAGAAACACGACCCCGTCATCATCGTGAATCTTGTCGCGCCGAAAACCCGTGAGGGCAAGGTGCTCAAGGTTCTGCTCGACAAGCTGGAGAAAATCCGGAAGGAACTCCGATCGGACAAGGTCTTCGACTGCATCGGCCGCATCTTCCAGGACGTCTCCATCAAGCGGTATATGGAATTGGCCGTTACCGAGGATCCGGACGACGTGGCGCGGGAGCTCGACGGCCGCCTGACGAAGGAGCAGGTCGAGGCGCTTTCGGCGCGTGAGAAGTCCCTTTACGGCTCCGGAGGCAGCGTGACGAATGCTCTGCCCCGCTTGCGGGCCGACATTGAGCAGGAGGTCTATTCCCGATTGCTTCCGGGATATGTCCGCCAGTATATCGAGAAGGCCGCGCCGCCGACGGACATCACGCTCGAAGGCGACGCGGGCGGATTCTTCTCCTTCCGGCCTTCCCGCCTAGGGGCGATCGATCCGCTTCTCCCGGTGTTGGAACTCTATCCCGAAAAAGCCCGCGGGAGGCTGACCGTATCCCGGCCCGCGGACCGGGAGGACGCCATTTGGCTTCATCCGGGCGAGCCGGTCTTTGAACGGTTTCGGGCGCTCGTGTCCGAGCGATTGGGCGATGCGGGCAGGCGCGGCGCGGTTTTCGTGGACCCGGCTGCCGACCAACCGTACCTCTTTCATATGGCGGTCCTATCCATCGCGCGAAAAGCCGACCCGGAACTGCCGGATCTGGCCAAGGAGGAAACGCTCGATTGCCGCCTTGTGGGCGTAAAGCAGAACGAGGGCACGGAAGTGGCATTGTGCCCTATCGAGCACTTGCTGCTATTGAAGGGCGGACACGGTTTGCCGCCCTCGGCCCAACGCCTTGCGATCGCGGCGAACAAAATAAAGGAGCGGGTGCTTGCATTCCTCCTGGAACGCGTCGCGCGGGAAATGGCCCTCGAACGGAAGAAGACGCTCTTGGAGAGCCTGTCGGAGCGAGAGGGCTTCATCCAACGCGGATTCGACTTCCAGGAGGCGGAACTAGCCGCCGCCCGAGCGAAGCACGCCGAGAAGGCGCGGACCGGGAACCGGAAAGCAATCGAGGCATTGGAGGACGTCAAGCGCCAGCAAAGGCAGCTTGCGGGCCGTAGGGCGAATGCGCTGGTGGTCATGAAGCGAGAACCGGAACTCATCGAGCCCGGCCTTCTGACCTTCATAGCCCACGCGCTTGTCGTGCCGTCCTCCGACCCCAGGGATATCGAGGAACACGACGTCAACGTGGAAATGGCCGCGATGCAGATCGCGCGGGCGTTCGAGGAAGCGGTCGGAGCCAACGTGATCGATGTCCATACGCCGGAATTCGCCCGCGCGGCGGGACTGCCCGACAATCCCGGCTTCGACCTGCTATCCGTCCGTCCGGGCAATGAGAAGCGCGCCATCGAGGTCAAAGGCCGCATCGAGACGGGCGACATCGAGGTCTCGGCCAACGAATGGGCCAAGGCCTGCAATATGGGCCAGGGTTACTGGCTCTACGCCGTATACGACTGTGCCACGCCGACCCCTTGCCTTGTCCGTGTGCAGGACCCGTTCGGGAACCTGCTGGCGAGGGCAAAGGGCAGTATGCTTATTAGCCCTCGCGAGATTGCAGAGGCAGCGGAACACTAAGCCACATTAAAAACGAGGTTAATGAAAATGCTAATACGCCATCTTCGGATCGAACACTTTCGCGGCATCGATCTGCTTGATTGGCGAACCAATGGGGACGTGATTTGCCTGGTCGGACCCGGCGATTCGACCAAGAGCACAGTTATCGAAGCGATAGAACTCACCCTTTCACCCAGGTGGGACTACTTGTTTGACGACTCTGACTTCTATGACGCCAACACAGATTTCCCAATTGTTATTACTGCGACCGTCGGCCAGCTGCCAGACGCATTGCGGGTGGACAACAAGTTCGGTCTCGAAATCAGGGGATGGAGTCAAGCCGACGGAATACGTGATGAGCCTCTAGAAGGCGATGAAGCTGTTCTCTCGATCCGGTTGAAGGTGGATTCATCCCTGGAACCCGAATGGACCGTTATTAATGACCGTAACCCAGAAGGTCGAACGATTTCCCCTAGGGACAGACAGCTCTTGGGTGTCCTTAAGCTCGGTCCATTTATAGACCGCCATCTTACATGGAATACCGGGACCGTCTTATTCCGGCTCTCAGGAGATTTGAACTCGCTTCGGGGAATACTGGCCGAAGCTGGTCGCGCTGCCAGATCGGCTTTAACGTGTGAAGCAGTGCCGGTTCTAACTGAAGCCGCCTCCAGGGCGCAAGAACTTGCGAAGGGCCTGGGCGTCGCACCAAGAAAGAGCTATCGTCCTGCCCTAGACATCCATCGCGTCAATATCGGCCAAGGTGCGGTTTCCCTCCATGACGGAGAAATTCCGCTAAGAAGGGCTGGGTTGGGGACAAGGCGGTTACTTACCTTCGCACTGCAGCGTGAGGTGGCTAAGTCGGGCGGCATCACCCTAGTTGATGAGATAGAACATGGTCTGGAACCCCATCGAATTAGATCCCTGGTGAGATCTCTCCGCCCGGATAAAAGCCGTGGTCAGATGATTATGACGACGCATTCTCCTGTTGCCATCCAAGAGCTGGCCGTATCCTGCGTGAGAATTGTACGCTCATCAGAGGGCATTACGAAGATCCTGGAAGTCCCGGATTCGTTGCAGGGTGTAGTGCGGGGAGCCTCCGAAGCTATCCTTGGCCGCAAAGTAATCGTCTGCGAAGGCAAGACCGAGATTGGATTTTGCCGTGCGCTTGATCAATTTTGGTCGCAAAGACAGGGGAAAGAAGCTTTCGCATATATTGGCGTTGTGCCAATAGCGCCGCAGGAAGGGGGTGGAACATCGAGGGCACCACAGTATGCGATTGATATACGTAGACTCGGCTATAGCGTCTGCTTCCTAGGCGATTCCGACCGCGAGCTAAAGCCAGATCCTCCAGCAATGCACTCGGAAGGAATTCGGGTGCTACTTTGGGCCGATAGGATGTCTATTGAGGATCGTGTCGTGCGGGACCTGGCCTGGGAGGGGGTGATCGCGGTGGTAGCGATTGCCGTTGAAGAAAAAAATGAACAAAGTGTAATTGATGCCATAAAGCTTCGCCTTGGACCAGGGCACGGTTTCCCTCGAGGCGAATTTCGTACGTGGCAAGACTCGCTCGAATTACGCAATGCCATCGGTAGTGCTGCCAAGAGCGCTGGGTGGTTCAAACGGATCAACAGCGGTGAGCAAATGGGAGAGGTTGTCTGTCAATATATCGACCGTATTGCCACGACTGATTTAGCCCAAAAGATATTGCAACTTCGAGAGTGGATTGATGTCAATGACTGATGCGGCAATGCTCGCAGCTTCACCCCGAGCCTTCGTCGCTGCTGCTGCGGGGTGCGGAAAGACACACTTGATTTCCGAAGCAGTTTGTCACTATGGTTCTCGGAGGGACTTAGTACTTACTCACACCCATGCCGGGGTGGACGCGCTTCGCCGAAAGGTGCGTTCAAGAGGGAGCGTTGCTTCGGGCTTTACAGTGGACACCATTGCAGGCTGGGCTCTTCGGTATGCTTCGGCATTTCCCAGAACCTCTGGTTTGCGATGTGCGTTGCCAAAGACTCCTGATGAGTGGAATAGTATCTACGAAGCTGCCCAGAACTTACTAGTTCGAGAACCAATACGTGAGGTACTTCGGGCTTCCTACTCGGGCGTGTATATCGACGAGTATCAGGACTGTACGATTCAACAGCATGGGCTCGTGATGGCCATCGCTGAGGTTATTCCTACGAGAATCTTGGGTGACCCTCTCCAGGGGATCTTTGATTTTGGGCAGAATAAGCCGGTCGATTGGGATCGAGATATCCGGCCGAGTTTTCCGGAGCTTCCTGCATTGATTCGGCCGTGGCGGTGGCAGGAAAAGAACCCTCAGCTGGGTCAATGGCTTGCCTCTGTGCGTCAAGATCTACTTCAAGGGCGTCCTGTCAACCTTGATGGTGCCCCTGTCCGATGGGAAAGGTTACCGGCGACCAAGCAGATTACAGAGCAAATTAATGTCTGCTTTGATATCTCCAGGCAAGCCCAAGATACAGTGGTTGCGATTCATGGGCTATCTCCTCAATGCCATTTCGTCGCAAGCCGACTGAAGGGTTTATATCAGTGCGTCGAGCCCATCGAGTCCCCGGACCTCTTCCAGAGCGGGGCGGCTATTGAGGCAGCGCACGGTCCAGCTCGGGCAGCCGTAGTAGTCGCTTTCGCTAGCAAATGTATGACGCGAGTGGGAACAGCGCTTCAGCGAGTCAGAGATTCGTATCAATCTGGAAAAATCCCGCAGACCCGGCAAGGCCAGCTTTCTGCAGTTTTCTTAGCTTTGCACCGAGTTGCGGAGGACGATTCCTTCTCCGCTGTCATTACCGCTCTGGAGCTCATTTCATTTATCCCCCAAGCAGTGTTGTATCGTCGAGAACTTTTCGAGGAAATGATCCGCGGGCTCCGCTCTGCTAAGGCGAACGGGGGTGGATCGCTGCCAGACGCTTTGTGGTTAGCCCGCAATCGGACTCGATTCGTCGGCCGGCGGCTTGGGCGTTGCGTGGTCGGAACCACCCTTTTGGTCAAGGGTCTCGAATTTGATCATGCGATAGTTCTCGATGCAGACGACATGGAAAGGAAGAACCTCTATGTTGCATTGACTAGAGGGGCCCGATCGCTGACGATATTCTCGCGTAGCCAGACCATCATACCCAAATGCAAAAAAAATAAGGTGACGGAATGATCGATTCTCCGCGTTTGATCGAACACGCCTTTCCGCTGAAGCAGGCTTCTCTGGACTCGGTCCATGAGAAGAACGTGCGGCATGGACATATATCGACACTGCACATTTGGCCAGCGCGGCGGCCGTTGGCGGCTTGCCGGGCGGCGCTCATCGCCGCCCTCCTGCCCGATCCCTCATCGCAACCTAAGCCCGAAGGCATGAGCGCCGAAGAGTGGCAAAAAGAGATTCGCCGTCGGCGCCAGGAACTCTGCGAGAAGATCGGCGGCAAAGTTGTCAAGAAGATCGAACGCAAGAAGATGCCCAACGACGAGACGGTCGAGCGCGAGAAGGAAATCACCGAGGGCGGCGTCCTGCACTGGGGGCGGGAAACAGAAAATAGGGCAGACTTGGAATGGTTTCGCCAAGAGATTAAGAAAGCTTATGGCGGAAGGGCTCCGAAGGTGCTCGACCCGTTCGCGGGCGGCGGGGCTATCCCTCTCGAGGCCATGCGCCTGGGATGCGAAGCGACCGCCGTGGACATCAACCCGGTAGCGTGGTTCATCCTGAAATGCACGCTCGAATACCCGCAGAGACTGGCCGGAAAGACCCTGCCCCTACCCGACTTTATTTTCGATGATGAAGAATTTATGGATGCCTTTTACAAGGCACACCCACACCTCGTCGGCCGGACGAAGAAGACCAAATGGCAAAAGCAAACTGAGGAAACCACTCCGGGGCTCTTCGACAAGCCTGATTCCGACCGCACACCCAAGGCCGACCTCGCCTGGCAAGTCCGGGCTTGGGGTCGGTGGGTGCTCGACCATGCCCGACGCGAACTCGCTCGTTTTTATCCCACTTATGCCGATTTTGAACATATTCCGCTGACCAGCAAAGAGAAGAGAAACGGCATTGTCCAGAAGCCGTTCGAGAAGCGGATGATGCAGTTTGTGCCGATAAAAGAAGACGGAACGGCGGATGTTGATGCTCTCAATGCTGAATTCAGCTTGGAATACTTGGCAAATAAGCGTAACGCAAGATGGGTGGCCAAGCCCACCGTGGCTTACCTTTGGGCGCGGACGGTGAAGTGTAAGAATTGCCGGGCGACGATTCCGCTCTTTAAGACCCGCTGGCTCTGCAAGAAGAAGGACGGTAGGAAGCGTGTGCTTCTCACAATGGAGCCCAACACAGAGAAGACCGGCGTGGTCTTCGGTATCGAAGCGAATGTCCCAATCAAGGGCGGAAACGCGGCGCAACGCCGCGAGCACGATAAGCGAATCGCCGCCGGCACAATGTCAAAGTCGGGCGCAAAATGTCCTTGCTGCGGCCTTCCCGCCATGACAATGGAAGACATTCGATTGGAATCATCCGCCGGGAATGCTGGGCTGATCCTTATGGCAGTTGTAGTAGAGGGCGCAGTAAGCAAAGGCTATCGACCAGCTACTGTGCATGAGCGAACCGTCGCTGAACTAAAGAGATCGGACTTGACTGAAGTATTACGCGAGTTACCGAACGCTACAATACTGGACCCATTTGCCCCTTGTAGCACGCGCTCAATTTCCGCACAATTATACGGTGTGCGCCAATGGGCCGACCTGTATACCGCACGTCAGGCAATATCCATTGCGGTGTTGGGCAAGGCAATTCACCGAGCATTTGCATCAATGAAGGGACAAGTCAGTAACGAGGACTGGCAGCATACCATCACCGACTATCTGTGTTTAGGCCTGGACCGGCTTGTGTGTTTTCAGTGTGTTAATGTTCGATGGAAATCGGACGCGGATTCCCTTACTGATGCTTTTTCTCGCTATTCCATCTCATTACTGTGGGATTTTGCAGAGGCACAACCTCTCGGCACATCGGCGGGATCGTATTTCCGGTGCAATGAGCGAATCGCCACCGCACTTGATACACTCGTAGCAAGCATTAGTGACTCTGGTATTCCTAAGGTAGTCAATGAGTCTGCAATGGAACTCATGGCAAGCGCGAAGTACGATGCCATCGTTACAGATCCTCCATACTACCAAGCGGTCTCCTATGCGGATTTGTCAGACTTCTCATATACTTGGCTTCGTGGATTTGTTCCAGAACTGCCGATAGAATTCTTGGAACGCCTGTCCAACAAGGAAAAGGAGGCCGTTCAACATATTCGCGAGGACAAGAGCCGTGATGGGGAACGTATCAAGTATGAAAATCAGATGGCGGAGGCGTTTTCAAGGGCAAGAGAAAGCCTAAACTCCGATGGCCGTTTTATCTGCGTGTTCGCCCACAAGGAACCCGATGCTTGGGAAACGTTGGTGTCGGCAATCATCAGAGCGGGCTTTGTTGTCACTGGTAGTTGGCCGATCCAAGATAATCTACCCACTCGACAGAGAGCCTCCTCATCAGCAGCCTTGGCATCATCGGTGTGGATTGTCTGCAAACCTCGTCCGTCCTCAGCACCCCCTGGGTGGGACAACCAGGTTCTGGAAGACATGCGGCAGAACATCCGGGAAAAACTCCGCGAGTTCTGGGACGCCGGAATCCGCGGACCGGACTTCGTCTGGGCGGCGACCGGTCCAGCGCTCGAGGCTTACAGCAAACATCCCGTGGTCAAGAAGGCCAACGACCCCGGCCAAGTAATGCCAGTCTCGGAGTTTCTTACCCACGTCCGCCGGATGGTCGTGGACTTTGTGGTCGGCCGCGTGCTCTCAGGAGACCAAAATGATGGCGCGGAACTTACCGCCGCCGATCGTCTCGACGAGCCGACCGCATACTACCTCCTTCACCGCCACGACTTCGGCCTGGATGAAGCCCCGGCGGGAGCTTGCATCCTTTATGCCATCTCATGTGGCGTTTCGGACAAAGAACTCTCCGATACCTGGGACCTCATCGGCTTCACAAAGGGGAAGGCGGTGGATGACGAGGAACCGGAGGAGGCGGACGCCGATGCGGAAGCCGATACCGAGACCGAGGATGATTCCGGCAACAAAGTTAAGCTCAAAACCTGGGCGCAGCGCAAGAACAGATCGCTCGGTTTCGAGGCCCCCGGCGGCAGGCCCGTTCCGCTCATTGACCGGATTCATTGCCTGATGCACCTATGGAAAGCGGGCGACGTTCACAAGGTAGACGAGTACCTCGACGAGAACGGCCTGCGGCGGCAGGAACTCTTCAAGCGGCTCCTGCAGTCTCTCATCGAGCTTTCGCCGCACGCGAGCGAGGAGCGGTCGCTTCTCGAGTCCATCAGTAATCACATCGGCGCGCGGGGAGCGGTGAAGGACGAAAAGCAGATCTTACTTTTCAAGAACGATGATAATGAGGAGTCAAATCATGGCTAAACTGCCCTGGAAGCCCTGGCATGAAGTGGTGAAACTGCGCGACGACTTGCGCTCTGGCGATCTGCCTCTTCATATGTTCGCCGCTGACCTCTACGAGGTCATGATGCAGCGCGGAAAGAGGCCTATCTATGAAAAGCCGCAGGAGTTCTTCGCGCTCACCTTCCCGACCTACAATCTGCGTCAACTCGTGCGAGACGTGGTACTGCGCTTGGCGGGGAAGAACGATAAGGCTGTTCGGCAACTCGAGCTAACCTACGGCGGCGGTAAGACCCATACGTTAATCACGCTTCGCCATCTCGTTTACGATCCAGATAAGCTGCCGAATCTGCCTGCCGTAGCCGAGTTCGAACAGGCTATCGGACAGAAGCCCCCCAAGTGCCGAGTGGTTGGGCTCTGCTTCGACAAACTGGATGTGGAGAAAGGCATGGAGATCTTGTCGCCTAGCGGCAAGGCCAGAACGCTCAAGCATCCCTGGAGCGTTCTAGCATACCAAATCGCTGGGGAGGAGGGTCTCAAGCTCCTACACGCAAGCGGCAAGGCGGAGGAGCGCGTTTCCGCTCCCGCCGAGAACCTGCTCACGGAGCTTCTAGGAATGCCGAGCAAGGACGGGCTTGGAACGCTGGTCCTTATTGATGAAGTACTTATGTATGCACGAGAGAAAGTGGCATTTGACTCAGAATGGCGAGCGCACCTTGTAAACTTTTTTCAATATTTAACTCAGGCGGTAGTTAAGGTGGACCGATGCTGCCTCGTCGCGTCGCTTCTGGCGACCGATCCGCGCAAGAGCGACACGCTTGGCCGCGAGATTCAGGCAGAGCTTTACGACATCTTTCAGCGCCAACG
Source organism: uncultured Eubacteriales bacterium (assembly GCA_964525875.1). Classification (GTDB taxonomy): domain Bacteria; phylum Acidobacteriota; class Aminicenantia; order Aminicenantales; family Saccharicenantaceae; genus RBG-16-66-30. The sequence continues at coordinate 76,624 of CAZGJS010000008.1, read as the reverse complement.
CGAGGAGGCTGTTGAGCCGGTGGCCAAAGAAGATGTGGCCGAGGTTCTGCGCCGCCGGTTCTTTGCGCCGGAATCGCTAAGGGACCGGGAGTCCTTCCGTCAGCACGTCGCGGCCGCTCTCAAGGGTATTCAGACCGTCGACAATCATACGGCCAAGTCGGGCGCGGAGGCCGAGGAACGCTTCCTGAAGAGTTTTCCGTTCCATCCCGACCTGACGGAGGTACTCTACTCGAAATGGACGCAGCTTGCTCGGTTTCAACGTACGCGCGGCGTTCTGCGAACGTTTGCCCTAGCGTTACGCGGGGCAGAGAAATGGGACGTGAATCCGCTTGTCGGCCCCTCCGTCTTCTTGGCTCCCCCCGACAGGGAAGGAATTTCGGAGGCCATGCGGGAGATGGTGACGGTTGCGGACACCGAGGAGTGGGAAGGCAAGAAGCAGGCGTGGACAGGTATTCTCGACAACGAATTCTCGCAGGCCAAACAAATCCAATCGGAGTCCGTCGGACTCAAGTTCCGGGAGGTCGAGCAGGCAGTTGTAGCGACCTTCCTGCACTCACAGCCGATCGGGCAGAACGCCAAGACCAGTGACTTGGTGGTCCTTCTTGGTTCCACCCGGCCCGACAAGATTGAGCTTGAGAAGGGGCTGTCCCGCTGGGCGCAGATGAGTTACTGGCTTGATGACCTTTACACCGCCGTCGTCGAGGGTCAGCTACCCGGCACATGGCGGCTCGGCAACCGTCCCAATCTCACGCAGATGCACGCGGTTGCAGCCAAGAACTTCTCGGATGAGATAGTCCGCGCTCGACTGCTTGATGACATCGGCAAGGTGAAATCGCTTACGGCCAACGCTTCGGCCGCCGGAGTGCGAGTTCACACGTTGCCCACGAGACCCAAGGATATCGAGGACGACGGCGCGTTCCACTTCGCCGTTCTGGGCCTGAGCGCGGCGTCGGAGTCCGGCAAGCCGAGTTCTGAGGCCAAGCGCTTCTTAAACGAGACAACGGGATCAGAACGACCTCGCGTGTACCGAAACGCCGTGCTTCTTCTCGTACCGTCAAAGGACGGTCTCGAACTGGCCATGGCGCGTGTGCGCGATTACCTTGCTTGGGAAATGGTTCGAGAGGATATTAAGAAACAACAAAAGGACGGGAACGTTGATCCCGCCCGGGCGCAGACGCTACAAATCAATATCGACAAGGCCAAGGGTCGCATTCCAGACGCGATTCGACAGGCCTATTGTATCGTGGTGACAATCTCCGAACAGGATGAGGTCCAAGCATTCAAGATCACGATTAACGGCGAGCTTCATTTTAACGTCATTAAGGCAGACAAGCGGGCGCGTGTCCAGGATACAGCCATCGCCGCTGAGGCACTCCTGCCGGACGCTCCATACAACCTCTGGCGGGCGGGAGAGACGTCGAGGCGTGTTAAGGATTTGGCCGGGGCGTTCGCCCAGTTTCCTCATTTACCGAAGATGCTCAAGGCCAGCGCCATTCTCGAGACGCTGGCTGACGGTTGTGAGAAGGGCACGTTCGTCTTGCGACTTATCCGCCCAGACGGAACTTCACGCACATGGTGGATGACCCGTCCGGACGAAAACGCGCTCAATGATGCCGCTCTTGAGCTTATCTTACCGGAAGCTGCCGAATTGGTAGAGATGCCCCCCGCACTCTTTACACCCAAGAAACTGCCGGAATTGTGGCCGGGCGAGGAGATCACGGTTAAAAGCATAACGGATTACTTTGCGGGCGGAAAAGTGGTCCAGGTTGACCGGGGCGGATACTTGGAACCGATGTCCATTCCCAAGGTCGGCAGGGGAGTTTTGGAAAAAGCCATTGGCGCGGCAGTCGAAAACGGCGTTTTATGGATGCTATCGGGGCCCGCCAGTATTCTCGGAGAACCGATTCCCGCCGGCGTTCTAACCGCGAACGCCAAGCTATGTGCCCCGCCCGCAGTCATCGCCGCGGCCGAAGTCCTGCCGGAAAACCTTCCCGACGCCTGGAGGGACAACGGAGCTTCGGGGCTATCTTTCGCCACGGCGCTTTCCATCAAAACAGGGAAGACACTGCCTTGGAAGACGGTCAGGGACGCCATTCATGGGGCTCTACAAGGGCGGTTCTTAAGAATCGCCGAAGACTCCGCGACTTGGCCTTGTGACTTCCCCGCAGCGCAGTCCGCAAAGTTCCAGGTAATGACGGCTGCTATGGGCGGCGGTGCTAGCGGCGGAATGGGCGGGACCGAAGTCTCATCCCCAAAGATGCTCGTAGCGAGCGCCGAATTCGAACCGTCCGAGATTCAGGATCTCGGCGACATCATCCCCGATCTGCTCAAGCTCAAGGCCAAAGCCAACACACCGTTACGGTTCCAAGTCCGCATCGAGATGGGTGATGGCAAGGTCATGCCATCGGCAGACGCCGCAAAAGCAGTAAATGTTCTCCTCAAAGGCGTAAAGGAAGGATGGCAACTAAGCTGATTCAGCATGGTGGCTCAAGATCCATAAGTAGCTGTCCGGACACCCTGACAATATCTGTCTCATTCAGAAGAAGCCCCTTCAGGAACTCAACTAGGTCCTCCTGACGCAACTGACCAAATGCGAGGCGGTACAGAGAAACAGAGCGCTTCAAATCGATCAACTGCAGTTCCTCACTGCTGGTAGGCAGTATTGGTACGTGGCGTTCAATATACGCTCCCCCCTCAATAGGGAACACCCAAAACGGTTCAATCTCGTTCGCCCCTGCCGAGCAGTCCTTTCTCGCCTGTCGGAAGAGGGCGGACCAGACGTCGAGCTCATTTCCGGTTAAAAGTCCGTAACGCTTAGCTACGTTTTTTCGAACGGCATGGCCCTTGTAGCGATGGACCCGGCCCTCTCGCTGCTCCAAGTCGACTGGATTCGAAGGAAGGTTCCAATGGACGACAGCGTGGCAATATTGATGGAAGTCCAGCCCTTCTTGACCGATGGACGTGGTCGCCAGAACAAACGGCCAGAATGGGGAGTTGAAAGCGGCTCGCACATGATCTTCACGGGTCGGTTCCCCGCCATCCTCAGCGTCTAACTTGCCAAACCGCATGGCGAAACGGACACGCACCGACTGCGGCATCACGCGCAGATGGTGACGCGGTTTGACGAAGACGTGGTCATAGCCCACCCGGGATGTGCGCAGCTTTAGCGCCTTCTCAACAGCCTCCGCGATGTCCTTTAGCGTCTTGTCAGCGGCCGCGTCAACCCGCCCGAGGCTTTCGCGAAGGATGTGAATATACTCATCCAACACCGCTTGAAGACAGCCGCCTGCCGAGTAATATAGGACCTGGACCCAGTACGGCTCCCTGGCCCCGTCGCCGCCTCGGCCGCCACGGATCATCGACATACTCTCAGGCAGGTTGAAGAGTTTTAGGAATGCATGTGCCATCTGGCCTGCTAGATTGCGCGCCAGGGCCGGATCAGCCGCACAGCCCAAGCGCCCCAAACTCCGCCAGCTGCAGGTAGCGGGACCGGCAATTCCTATCCAGGTGAGGACATCGATCAGATCATCCGGCGGCCGACCCAGGGCGAGCTTGCCGCTGCTGAAGTCCTGCACGAATTTTCTGGCCTTCGCGACGTGGTCATGCCATCGGTTCTCCCGGTCACCGTCATCGTCGCGCTCCTCCCCGGCCCAGTCAGCCGCTAAAGTCTCCTGGTCAAACCACAGCCTTGTCTCCTCCGGCAGACGCGTCAGGTCAAAGATTAACGGCGCCGCCCAGTACCAATCCTCGTCTACGGGGCCGCTGGGTATCGGCTTCACTGTAATGGAGGCGACCAAATCGGCCACACGTGATCGTGCCGCGGCGAACACCCCCCCGAAGTCCGGCGCAGAAGATCCGCCAGCGGTGCAGCCACGGGAAAGCCCGAGGGGATCGGTCGCTACGGACAGGACCGCTGCCGGGTAGATCAAGCCAAGGACGGGCATCCCCGTAAGCCTGCCGTCGGAGACGTTGAAACGAAGCAACGGCGTTCTCTTTTTCCGTTCGGCGGGGGTGTTCTTCGCGCTGTTGTCATGCAGGAGCGCACATTGCCGTTCAGCTTCGTAGCTGACCATCGCCGCGATCATCTTCGGTACGACATGCCAGCACGAAAAGATTAAGCGCTTGGTGAAAGTGGCTGTACCGGGTTGACTATACTCATTGAACAACCCGTAGTACGGCAGAGCGGGGGGGATCCAAAGCAGCTTCCACGTCCCGAGGGCAACGGTGTCGTGGAGCAGGCCGCGCAATCGGGCATTACGGGGATCAATTGTGCGGTAACGCTTCAGATCACGATGCGAGATTAAAGTGCCTGGGGCATCCAACAGCGCTTTCCTAACGATCGGGTCAGTTTCAGCTCCAGTTCGTTGCTTGAACAGGTTCTTTAATCGGTAGTCCTCCATGAAGCTCAAGAGGTATGGAGCAGACTTCCAATAGTCCATAACCGAGCCCCCGTCCAGCTGTCGGCTAATGCGTGCGTGAGCCAGATAGTGTCTAATATCCGAGACCTCTGGTGAGGGGAGGGACGGGGTGATTTGCTTGAGCATGCCGTTACGGTCGGTCGACCGAGCCATCCGCTCGGTGCGGACCATAACACGCCGTAAGATCACTTCCAGATCAGTCTTGATTTGAAGGAGCGGCCCAGTTCCCTCGGATTCAAGCCGGTGTAATCCCTTTGCATAGGCATCGAGTAGTTCCTCAATCCGCGCCGTTTTCGATGCGTCTTTCAGCAAAAATGACAGTGTGTCAAGGAAATCACTGTAATGGTTCTCCCCTTCCTCCTCCCGGTGGAGAGTGTACATCTTGTACGGCGTCGCGGACAGAAGGACTACCCGCGCAGAGGCGTGCGTGATATCGTCCGTGTAGTCGAATAGATCCCTCGCCAACTCTCCGGCAGGATTCTTCGGATCCATTAGGTGTTTGAACCGCTGGAACTCATCCATGATGATGAGGTCCGGCTCCAGCCATTCTAAGCAAGTCCGTGCCATCAGCTGTCGCAGCTCCCCTACGAAGTACTCACGCATAACGGAGGTATCCCGCGTGCCCCTGGAATTGCTCCGCGAATAGATTTGGCAGAGAACCTCAAACTGTTGTTGAAGGGTTGGCCGACCCGCTTCTCGCTCCGATTCATCGAACGCATCAACACGTTTTGTGAACGCATCCAGAACCTGCGCGTCGATACGCTGCGAGTCCATCCATGTACACCAAGGATAGAAATTGGCTGGATTCATATAGCCGGAGAACACGTTGCACGATGAACGCCCACGAAATTCCCACTTGTCCCGCAGTGCCCGGTGCAGCAGCGCCCTTTCCTTGGCCGTTCCGCTGCGCGATCTAAGATCAAAGGATGTGCCGGGCGTCAGCGCAACGAAGTTCATGCGTCTGCCCTGTGGCATCTCGTGGAGGTGAAGAGGCAGCAAGGTCAGGCGGTCCGGTAGAGTGAAATCATAATCCTCGGTCAAGTAAAGCCGTGCGATATTCTGGCGGGCAATGTCGGCGTTGGAGCAAATGTAGATGACGTCAATCCGCCCCCCACGGTCCCAAAGTGCATCTACCATTTTTGCGATCAACCCTCTAGCAACAAGGGTCTTGCCCAACCCTACTTCATCCGCCACCAGAAAGCGGTGCGTGCAGTCTTTATCGGTGTAGAGTCTACGAAATGCGTACTCCACGGTGCGCAGCTGGAAATCCTTGAGTACACGCAGTGCTCGATTGGTATCCGGCTTATCGCTGGCTTTCTTCATGGGTCAGTTCTTGGGCCACTAGCCAAATGGGATCCCACACATCCAGAAATCCTTGTGGCAATAATTCGACATCGCCTGTTTTCTTGAGATCATCAATCAGTCGCGCTATGCGCTCAAGTCGCCTCGGATTATGATCCAATGCCTTCAATAAGGGTTCAAGCAAAGCAAGCTCACCCAGGGCGGAAGAGGTGCCCGACGAACCTTCCGACGAGAAGGCGGATGATGACTCAAACAGGCGTGCCAACAGATCGCTGCTTGCATCAGCGAGAAGAAGCAAGAGCATTCGTAGAACCAGAGACTTGTTCTGCAGGATGGATCGCAGCATGCGCTCCATCCGATCTGCCGGCATTCCCTCCGTAGGCAAGTTCAGGACAAACCGGGCGTCATGTGTGCGTTTGCCGACTATTGTCCGGACGTGGAAAGCATAGAAGGTTGTGAGCGCCTCGAATGAGAGCTTCGCGAAGAGAAGCTTGCCGCCATCAAGCAAGTTCTGGGTTTCGAGCCCCTCACGCTCATCGAGCGTCAGCGGCCAGCAACGCACCGAGACGCCTTCGCGCCGCCTGGATTTCGTGGGCTTGGTCACCGACCCAATCTCTACGCGGAAAGACGCATCCGACGAGGACGATACATTGGCTACGAGACCTAACCGGGCGAGAGAGAATCGGATCTGATCGGCAAGCTGTTCTGCCCTACGTGCATCTTCGTCCGCTGCTGGCGGTGCATCGCCAGGAGTGAACTCCCTGAGCATATCAGCAAACCGTGTCTGCCCCTGGGCTCTTTTCAGGAACGCATCAACGCCGCATACACTCCTTTTCCCAGTCAGCTCAACCAGGAACTCAACATTTCTAGAAAACGCTGCCGTTGTTCCGTTCGCAGATCCGGTCCATACGCTCGCATTCCAGCCCGCATCCGCAATATAGAGCTTGGCGTGCAGTCCAGAGAGGTTTTCATTAGGCGCACCTACGTCAGCATTCGCCGCCCCGTGCGGTTCGGTCTCATCATCTTCCTCCGGTACTGATTCCTCCGCACCGGGATCAAGATAATAGACCTTTTGACATTCGGCCAGGAGGCTCGGCTTCATTTCCTGTAGCTGGTCCAGGCGTGATATCAGCATGCATGCTCCGGGGGAGCTGGCCGTCAGTCTCTTCACGAAGCCCCAGTCCAAAAAGGGCGCCATGGCCAGCACCTGGTCGCAGCTGGAGTCGAACCACCACTCGCTCTCTTCGGCCAAGCCCAGGGCGTGAAAACGGACTTCGTCAAAACCTTCGGGCACTGTAAACCGCACGCGCCGCAATTCCTTATGGATCCGGCCCACCGTCTTCCGGAGTTCATTAGATACCGAGTGAACCATCATCTTCGGCAGCGCCTGCACGAAATCACCAAGTGGATGGTTAGCCGTAATCGCTCGTTCTCGGTTCGTCAGTTCGCCTTCGATTACCAACAAAGTGTCCCAGGATCGATCAAAGGTCAGATTCCGACTCAGACAGAGGACCCGATAGAGGATGGGATCGCCTCTTGCTGAGGGGACAAACCGCAGGACCCAGACCTTAGGATGAAATACCCCACGGTCGTTGGGGGGTGAGACTTCGTGGACGATGTTCTCAAGATGATACAGCAGCTTAGAACGATGGCGCGGGAGGTGAATCTGGGCTGCCTGGCAGAAAATGTGTGTGCGGCCTGCGTACCGGCGGGCTGCTTCGAGCAACGCCATGGGATCGGGATTCACCCTGCCTTCGTCGTCCTCCCAGTCAAAAAGGGCGAAAGCCAAAGGAACGGCAAGGAGGGCTAGCAGGTCCATTGAGAACGTGGTCCCTATGGCCACATCCACGTCATAGCCGGAAGGCGGGCGAAGCGCGTCGAAGAGATGCCTGCGGCCTAGCGGTTCAAGCATGGCCTAGGCCCTCGAGAACGTCGTTCACTATCTGCAGCGCCACCTGCCACCGGAAGTCGAGCCGGCCGGTGCCGGCGGCTCCATTCCAGAGCTCCAGCGCTCGAGCACTCTCCAACCGGGCCAGTCCTTTCTTGAGTTCGATCTCCCGATTACGGATTAGCTGCCGGACCTGCTTATCATCTGCCAGTTTGGCTGGATCACGAGCGCCAAGCACACGGCGTATCCACTCGCTTACGAAGTTGAATGTGCGCGGGGGCACCCGAACGCCGTGTTCCCGGAATAGCGCCCAGAAGGCACCGGTATCCCAGCTGGCCAGCCTTTTGCCGCTATTCAAGACAATCTGCGACCAAGCCAGGATGTCTTCGCGGTAGCCGGCTTCCAGGTCCAATTTGCCGGATCTCTCGCCGAGTAGCAGGTTGTACATAAGGGCCGCGCCGTGCATTAACTCAGAGAAGTTTTGAGCGTGCGCCACCTGCTGCCTGTTGGTGGGCGGGAAGTCGCGATGCCTCTCACTGGCCCAACAAAACTCGGCATCGCCAAGCCGCTGATTGAGTATAACCAAGTGAGCTAGAAGGGAGCCTGTGGTGCAATGCAGAATGCAGTCACGAAGAAACCGCGCTTCCTCTTTGGTAAGACGAAATGTTGTATTCCATCGCCAGCCATCCGGAGGCTCAGGGATAGTTGGGTGCCAGTTCAAGCGGACAGACCCATCGTCGTAGTTCTCACCTCTATCCGTTGGTTGACGGTCACGCTTCGACTCGTACCAGCCATCGAGAGCCCTGTGATACTGGTCCTGTGAACCCGAAAAACGGCGGATGCCCCACACGCCAAGCCCTTGCCAGTATATGTTGCTGGGCAAACGCTGTAGATTGGCTCTGGCCTCAATCCCGATGATGCCGCCTGTCTTCTCACCACCTTTTTCCAAGGCTGCGATCAATTCGATTTCCCGCCCCCTGGCCTTGTCGGCGATTGCCATTGAAGGAATGCCCTTTGCCTCCAAATCGACGTAGACCCAAGGGATGAGCAGGAAATATTTGGCCCGGGTTTGCACCGTACCGGTTCCAGGGAACAGCAGATCCGCCAACCCGTCTCTGATCGTACCGATTCCCAGCTCGTCCCGCGTACCCTTCTCATCAAATGCGTGGATGACGTCCAACATCCTCCGACGCTCATGCTCAGAGTAGTCCAGCCAAGTGAATGTTGAACGCAATGCCTCCATTATCGCTCTCCTGGCTGCCAAATGCAGATAAAACCCGAACTCATAGTGACACTCCGGGCATGGTTAAACCGTCGCCATTCTTTTTCAATTCCGCCATAACTTATCTGACCACAGCCTTCATCCGTCGGCTTCCTCTCCGATCCAACCTTGATCCGCACAGGGTCGGAATCAGCGTGGCGATGGCGAGTTGGATCTTCATTGTATTCAACCTCATGATCTTCGCGATCGCCTGCTTCATCAGTTACTTTGGCGCCCATCCCCAGCACCGCGAATATCACAAGGCGCGCGACAGGTATCGCAGGTAACTGAACGAATTCGAGCGTATATACAAGGAGGCCAAAGAAATCGCTCGCCGGCTCGCCGAGACCCGCCAGTTTCTTTCGGAATCTCTATCTTCTGGCGTTCTTCATTTTGCGTGCTATGAAGTTCGAAAATGTTCTGTTCTCCAAGCTGCTGAGCCTCGAAGGCCTTAAAGCCTCCGCCCGGCTTCCAGAAATTGACCTCATCGATGCCAGGAACATGAGAAACGACATCAAACCAATCGTTGTCCGTTAACCCGACCCAGAGCTTCATTTAGCTCTAATCCTTGGCTTGTTCACAGAACACTACGTCTTCATTGCTTACCGCCAGGATACTCCTTTTTTGCTCCGCCAACTTAGGACTATATTGAATGCATTATCTATGAGCTTTTCATCTTGTTCTGCAAGTGGGCATTCTTGGTATACGACCACGTTTCTCATGGCACATAGCATTCTTATAATGATCATAATATTCGCGGGAATGACTCCTTTATCGGCTAGCCTCCGTAGCCTGTCGGAGAATACTTCATATGTTGAAGCACTCGAGCTCTGTTGTCTTTGCGGATCTAATTGATTCAACATAGTTATAATTTGCCGCCTTATATAATCCAGCTTACCCGCCATGTTCGGCGAGGCAAGTTGATATTGTGCTGCTTCTTCTTGAACCTTGGACGATTTTGCTGGCTTTTTTGGCGGATATGTATCCTCAACTCCGATGAGCTTATTGATTATCTTTTTTCTTTTACTCTTTTCTTCAGGACAATCCATCTTATCTCTACTCAGTTTTCCGGATTTATGGAGGTCCCGACAGATCATGTTGACCTGTTGCCGCGGTTTTACGTCCGCGATTCTAGAGAGGCAATCGTCACAAAGTCCGCCTGGTCTAGTTTCAAGAGTTTCTATAATCCGCTCTCTCGAGGTAAGCATATTTTCGCTCCTACTGTTTAATCCCTACAGCACTGAAAACTCATCTTCCTCCAACTCCTGTTTGCCCGAGTCTCGCGAGCCATCTCTTTTCTCCTGCTCCTCTTCTCCCCCTCTCTCTGCCCCGGCTCGCCACTCCCCTGCTCCCTGCATCGTCAAATGCCCCTGAACGGCAGCCTCTCCCAGCACAGGCATCTCCCCAAACTCGATCCCCTTGACCGTGCTCAGGTAGACCCACTGCGTGGCCCTGGCGATACCCACGAACATCATCCGCTTCAACTGCTCGCGGCGGGTCCAGTCGTAGGCCTTAGCTGTGAGACGCGGCAGAAGGACGCTGTCGAAGGTCAGGCCCTTGGCCATAAAGAAAGTGGCGATCTTGGGGACGAGGTTGTTGAAAGCGCAGGTGACCTCGATCTTGCCGGCTCTCTCCTTTGTCGCGGCCTTCTCGACCGTGACGCCTCGCTCGGCCAGACCATCAGCTAAACCGTGGACAAGCCGGTTGGTCGGGACGATGATGCCGATCCGCTCGTTCAGGACCTGGCGGGCCCGGATGACTTCGGCCAGACGGTCCATCTCCCGGTCGAAGGAATCCGCGACGTAGCAGAGCGGCCGCTCCTTGACCCGCTGGGCGGCGCTGACCTGAGCAAGAAACTGGGCCCGCTTCTGGCCATCCTCTATGAAATGGGCTGCTAACTCGGCAACATAGATGGCGTTCCGGAAGGCGCCCAGGATCGAGATCTGCGGCGTCGTGACGTGGAGCCGGTCGAAAATGAACCCGGCCTCGGCCCCGTCGTCGAAGATCTTCTGCTGGGGGTCGGCGAAGACCGTGACGTGTCGGGCGGCCTCGTAGATGATCTCGTAGGCCTCGGGGCTGAGGTCTTGGCCTTCGTCAACGAGGACGAACTCGAGCGAGTTCTGGAGGTCGCGATTGCCGCGGACAAGGCCCAGGACCCTGCGGCGGATCGCCGGGAAGTCGATGTCTCGGCCGTTGGGCTTGCGGGGCAGGCGCGCGCCGCAGTGCTTCTCGTAAAGGTCCACACACCAGAAGTCGAAGGTGCTCACCACACCGTCTGGGAGCTTGAGGAACTCGAGGCCCGAGCGGATGTATTCCTTGATGACGTTGGTGAAGACGAAGACCCGGTAGCGCTCGGGCGGGATGCGGTAGGTTTCGGCGAGATGGGCGGCCCGGTGGATGAGCACCTGGGTCTTGCCCGAGCCGGCCATGCCGAGGACGACCCGGTTGATGGTGGGCAGGAGCTCGACGACACGCGCCTGGTCGGGCGTAAGGTCTTGCCGGGGGACGAGCCAGGTGATCATGCGCTTCGTTTTCCCCCTGGTTTCTTGCGGGGTTTGGGCTTTACCGCGGTGCCGGATTCATCGTCGGGAGGCGGGCCGTCATCTTTTATGGCCGGGCGTAGGATGTCGTCGCGGGAAGGGGTCGATTTGGTGTGGCGGAGGCGATTCTTCTGCTCGTCCTCGGCGCGTTTGCGGACCGCGTCATTCCCGGCCATTTTAGCGGCCGTCAGCAGCCAGCCCAGGGCCCAGTCGTCAAGGGCGGCGGGTGGGTCGAAGGCACGCACGGCTTGGGCGGCGACTTCGCGGGACTCCTCGGTCAGGCCGAGCGATTCAAGGCAGAGGGATTTGAACCCCAGGCAAGGGCCGGGGTCGTCGGTCTTGCGGATGGCTTGTTCGATCGTCACGAGGGCTTCGGCGTGACGTCCCCGGCGCCTGTAGCTCAAGGACAGGTTGAAGAGCGGGCCGGACCAGCGAGGCTCGGCCCGGTCGGCCTCGAGAAAGGCCGTCGTGGCCCGGTCGTAATCGCCGAGGTCGCCGAAGTAAATCCCCTGGAGGTTGAGAATTGCCGGGTCGGGGCGCGAGATGCGGCTCTGGGCCGTGCGCAGGTAGTCGAGGGCCTTCTCGCGCTGATTGAGCTCGGCGTACATCTGAGCGAGCTCGTAGTAGGTGTCGCGGTCGCGGGCCGTGCCGCCCTTGCGCTGGCGCAAGTCCTCCTCGACTTTCTCGATCTTGAGCTGGATCGCGTTGGGGTTGGCGATGTTGACGAGGGGGTTCTCGACGGTCACCTCAAGGAGGACCGAGGGACGGGCGGCGAGGTAGGCCCGGCATTCAAACTGTTTGCCGCGGGTCAGGCGGTACTCGAGGATGATCGCGTCGCCCGGGGAAACGCCCTCGGGCAGGGACCAGAGCTCATCGAAGATGTGCTGGCCATCCAGCTCGCCCACGACCTCGAAGCGGAGTTCGCGGACAGGGGTGGAGGCCGAGCGCGGCACCACGAGGCGCTCCTTGAGGAACGAGCCGTCCTCGGGGAAGGGCAAGGTGGTGCCCGAAGAGATGAGCGGGTTGAGCTTGCCGTCGGAGGTGACGAGCGCGATCCCGTCGTGGAGGACGGGCAGGATGAGGGGGCGCGAGGCAAGGGCTTTGTAGGCGGCGTTCCAGGCAGCCCCGCGCGAGACGCAGAGCTTGGCCTCGAGACCGTCGTTGTGGAAGACGAGGCGGGCCTTGGGGAAGAAAGCGCGGAGGGCGTCGCGGACCTGGGGGATGAGCGTGCTGCCGCCGGCGAGGAGGCAGAGGTCGACGTCGGAGGCGTCGCGCGAGGCGCGGTCGATGGCGTCGCGGAGGGGGGCGAAGATAGAGAGTGTCAGGCGGTATTCAGTCTCGCGGGCAAAGAGGAAGTCGGTGTCGAGGAAGGGCGCGAGGAGGCGCTCGAAGTCCGCTGCGGAAAGGGAGGGGTCGGAGAGGGTGTATGTGGAGGGGCCGAGGGTGCAGGTGAGAGGCGGCTGGCGGACGACGATGGAGGATTTGTCGGTGGAGGGGGTGTAGCGGCCAAACTTGATGAGGCGGTTTATCTCGGAGGAGAGGGCGATCTTGAGGGCTTCGGCCTTGCCCAGGAGCTGGGGCTCGAGGCCCTTTTTCTTTTGGGCGAAGGTGAGGGATAGCGGAGCGAGCTTGTTTTCGGCCATGAGGCGCGGGATGAGGATTTCGTGGACGATGGCCGCGTCGATGTCTCCCCCGCCGAGACGGTGGTAGCGGGAGACGGCCAGGTGGGACATGGTCAGGCCGGAGAGCGCGGGCGGGAGGAGGCTTAGGGCGGCGGCAGGGAGGGCTGGCATTTCCTCGCGGCTTGATCGGGCTGACGGGCGTGAAATCTCGACGACCGAAACGTCGCAGGTGCCGCCGCCGAAATCGAAGACGACGCAGAGCGCCGGGCGGCCGGCAGGGAGGGCGAAGGGCTGGGCCCCGGACGTTGTCGGCGCCTCGCCTAGGCCGCCGGACACGAAATAATCGATAAGCGCGGCCGTGGGCTCGTCGAGGAGGTCGTCGTCGGCAAGGCGCAGGCCGGCGTAGCGGGCGGCTTGAAGCGTGTCGCGCCGTTGGTTGATCTGGAACGAGGCCGGGACGGTGACGGCGACGGGCTCTCTCCCCCCGTCTGGCGTCTGCGAAAGCTCTTCGGCCCTCTCGCGCTCAGGCTCTCCGGCGGCATGCTGAAAGGGCTGACCAGTCAGGCCCGCTCCCATCTTCGCCGCGGCCCCAGCCATGAACTCCAGGACCTTGCCGGCGATCTTCGAGGCGTGGTTAAAGGATTCGGGCGCGCGGTAGTAGGTCTTGCGCAGGCCCATCTCGTTCTTGGTGTCGTAGAAGAGGTTTTTCTCGAAGGATAGACCGTATTCCGTCGGGAAAGCCCGGAGGCGCTTGGCCCCCTCCCCCACCCAGACTGTGCCGTCGGGCAGGACGGCCACGACCGAGGGGACGAGCGGACTCGTGTAGACACCCTCGCGCGTCGGCTGTTCGATTTCGAGGGTGCGGATCTGTAAGCCGGGGACACGCGCCGTTTCCGGAGAAACGGTGCTTGCCCCAACGGCCGGGTCCCAGACGATTTCGGCCGCGGCCGAGTTCGTCGTCCCCAGGTCGATGCCGATGGCGCGTAACTTGCGATTTTCGAAGTTTTTCTGCGACATTCCCATATTTATTCATACATTAATGTGGTATTACCCTTTTTCTTCTGAACGACGCCATTTGGCATCGCGTCCCCGGCCCATTATTTCGAGTCTCCCGGACTTCCGCCGGCGGTTCATAACCAAGCGGATGGTGTCACGGCTGACGTTGGGACAAAGCCTCTCGATATCCGCGATGCCGAAGGGACTCACGATAGTATCCAGGGCATATTCTACGAGATCTGATTTTGAACCTTTCTCGGGACGAGCCCGGCCGGCGCGTTCCTCAAACTCGCGATAGGTTCGGCGCAAAGTCGTCAGCAGGTAGTTGAACCATGGCAGGAAGTCATGCGCTTCTTCATGCCAGCGGGCGGAGCTCTTTTTCAGCACCTCATAATAATCTTCTTTTGTCTGTTCGACGACCCGCTCAAAGCTGATGTAACGCCCGACGTCGTGGCTATGATGGTAGAGCGCGAGCAACGTCAACAATCTGGAAACGCGACCGTTTCCATCGCGGAAAGGATGGATGCAAAGGAAATCGAGGATTAGACCGGCCGTGGCCAGGAGCGGGGTGACCTTGAGCTGTTCGATAGCGTCGCGGTAGGCGAGGCAAAGCTCCTCCATGGCCTTGGGAACGAGCGCCGGAGCGACCGGGCGGAAACGCACCTCCCGTCGCCCGTCGGGGGATATCTCAATAATATCGTTTGGAGTTCTTTTCCATTGTCCCGCATCCCCCGTCGTTCCCCCCTGGGCTAGAGCGTGAAGGCGGAGGCAAGTTTCCGGAGAGATGACGATCTTCTGGAAATCGGCGTGAATCCAGTTCAGGGCCAGGCGATAACCGACGATTTCCTCCTCGGATCTGTCTTTGGGGGACGCGTTTCCCAAGACGAGAGGCCGTAGTCTGCTTTTGTCGACGGTCACTCCCTCTATCCTGTTGGACGATTCCGCGCTTTCGATAAGTGCCATCTCTCGGAGTGACTTGAGGATCTGTGGCGACTGTTTTTCGAAAAGCTGTTGGCGGCCCTTGGACTCGGCCAGGCTTTCTAAAAGCCATACGGTGGAGAGAGGCAGTTTCGTATCTTGGAGGCGAGTGTCTCGAAAGGTCATCATGTCGCTTTTCTCCGTGCGGTGTCTTCGCTCACCAGCAAGTTATAGCGGTCGGAGACGAAGGAAGAGACGGGCCCGTGCTCTTCGGCCGAAGCGCCGAAGACCTCGCGCTCGCGGGCGACGGGGTCGAGAGAGAGGAAGTCCTCGTATCGGGCGGCGCTGATCAAGTCGAGATCGCGGAG
This sequence comes from uncultured Eubacteriales bacterium, assembly GCA_964525875.1. Taxonomy (GTDB): domain Bacteria; phylum Acidobacteriota; class Aminicenantia; order Aminicenantales; family Saccharicenantaceae; genus RBG-16-66-30. The sequence goes on along the minus strand of CAZGJS010000008.1, from coordinate 61,311 downwards.
CGTCCTAAGCATGGCCTGGGCGCTCGTGCCGAAGTAGCGCTTGATGAGGAGGACATCGTCGTAGGTGAGGCGCCGGCCCGAGCCGAAGTCCTTGTCGACGACCTCACGGACCTTGGCCGGGGGCATCAGGAAGCGGGCGGCGAATTCCTGGGCGAATTGCTCTTTGGCCACAGGTCCAACCTTACGCACCCCGTTAGTCAATTGTCCATTCTTAGGCTTGGTACCTCCAGTAACAAGTCGCGAACCACCCTGTCTCCCTATAGCCCGGGGCTTTTCACCGAAGATCTCCTGGCTGTCGATAAGCGGGGCGTCGTGCCGGTCCTTGAGGTAATGGCAATATTCGTGGGCGGCCGTGAAGACCTGGCGACAGGCATTTTGGGCCGAGTTTATGAGGGCGAAGGCGGCCGGATGAGCCTCGAGAAAGACAAAAACGCCGGAGATCTCGACGTTCTCGGGGAAAGGCCGACGCAGGATGCGACAGCCGTTGCGCTCGAGGAGGGCGTAGATGTCTCGAATCGGCTCGTCGCCCAGGCCCAGGCGGTGGCGCTCCTCGACAGCCATGCGTTCGGGCGAAAGGTTGCCGGAATAGAGCGGGGCGAGCTCCAGGGGGCGGCCCATCGCTTCCTCGAGGCGCAGGTAATCCTCGCCATAGCGCTGAAAGTGCTCAAGTTCGAGGCGCGCCTCAGGGCTGAGATCGTGGGCCGCGGCCCTGAAGAGAACCGTGAAAGCCGGCTCCTTTTCCCCCAGGAAGAACGATGCGTCGCGGTTGAAATGGGCGGAGATGCGGGCGAGGGTATTTAGGGACGGGGCGCGCTTACCCGCCTCGAGGAGCGAGATGAATTCGGAGGAGAGGCCGACGGCGCGGGCAAAGGCCTCTTGGGTTAGGCCCTTCTCTTCACGGGCCTTCTTAAGACGCGCAGGAATGAAGTTTCCCATTCTCCCCAAGCCCCGGCAAAAGCTTCCGAGGGCTGACTATAACGCCGGGTCAAGAACTTGTCAAGAAATAATTCAAGCCATTGCGGATGGTAAAGGCATGAGACAAACGCCCTGGCTGCGGCGTCTTTTCATGTGTTTGAAAGTTGGGGACTGAAATAATGTCACTATTATTTAGTTGCATTCTTAAGGTGATTCAGATATCTTAATCATGAGCCGCCATCATAAGCTCATAAAGAGATTCCTGGCGAAACCCAGGGATTTTACATATGACGAGCTCGTCACACTATTGCAGGGATTTGGGTATAAAGAAGTGAAGGTCGGAAAGACTTCCGGATCTCGAGCCGCTTTTTTCAACGAAAAACGCAATAACATCATTCGTCTCCATAGGCCGCATCCGAGTAATGTCCTTAAGCGCTACCAGTTGAATGATGTTGAGAGGGAACTCGAGCGGAAAGGATTCCTTCGATGAAAAATGTTATTCGCCATAAGGGCTTTATCGGCTCCATATACTTCAGCCCTGCTGATGAGTGCTTTCATGGCAGGATTGAAGGCATCGACGACCTGGTTTCCTTCGAGGGCCGTTCTGTGGATGAGCTCAAGACAAGCTTTAAAGAGGCTGTCGAAGATTATCTAGAGCTTTGCCGGACGGTCGGCAAGGATCTTGCTAGGTCCTATAAGGGAACTTTTAACGTAAGAGTATCTCCCGACCTGCACAAGCGGGCCGTGCGAAAGTCGGTCAGCGAGGGGATATCGTTGAACCGGTTGGTCCGGAGGGCGCTCGAAAAAGAAGTCGGCATTAATTAATCGCTCCGGAGCTGAGGGCGGGTGTTTTTTCTCAGCCCCTTGTGTTAAAATAATTTTTCATCAGCCGGTTCCGGGGCGGAGCCGCATCAAGAAAACCGGAGGGCGAAATGGACGAACATCACCGTATTTACATCACGAGCGTGGACAATTCGCGGCTCCAGAGTATCCTAATGTCGCCCACGATCCAATCCGGGCCCAACAGGGAGCATCTGGTCGAACTCCAGAAAGAGCTGGAGAGAGCCGTCATCGTCGATCCCAAAGACATTCCCGCCGATGTCGTGACCATGAACTCGAGGTTCAGGGTGCGTGACATGGTGTCGGGCGAAGTCAACGAGTACACGCTGGTCTTCCCCCATGAGGCCGACATCACACAGAATAAGCTTTCGGTCCTGGCCCCGATCGGGATGGGACTCCTCGGCTACCGGGCCGGTGACGTCTTCGAGTGGGTCGTCCCGAACGGCAAGCGTGTCCTCAAGGTCGAGGAAGTCCTCTACCAGCCTGAGGCCGCCGGCGATTATCACCTTTGAGCTGAGAGCGGGCGGTAGAGCTTCGTCTGAAAATCCGGCTCGCGCGGGAGCACCGCCTGCAGGAAGCGGAAGCTGCCGGCGAGAGTCATGGGACTATATCCACACATATGCTATAATCGGCCTGCGTGAACCTGCCGGCGTGGCGGAAAGAGCGCTTCGTACAGCCGTGAGCAAACGCCGGCGCTTAACTTGGTGACGTCAAAGGGGGGAAGCCATGAAAAGAAGGAAATTCTTCAAAACAATAGGGCTGGGCTCCTTGGCGGCTTTCCCTGATGTTAAAATGCCCGGCGCGCTTATCGGGCATGAAACACCGCCACGTCCTGCAAGCGAAGCCCACGGCCATATGGATCCCTGGATCGACGTGAATCTCGACCATATCCGCTGGAATTTTTCACAGATCAAAAACCTGGTCAAGGTTCCCGTTATGGCCGTCATCAAAGCCAACGCCTACGGTCATGGGCTGATCGATGTCGGGAAAGCTCTGGAAAAGGCCGGCGCCGATTGGCTGATGGTGGGGAAACTTCAGGAAGGGCTGGCGTTAAGGGCAACGGGCGTCAGGTGCCCCATCCTGAATTTTGGACCCTTCAATGCGCGGGACTGCGAAGCCATCATCCTCAATAATCTCAGCCAATCCGTCTTTTCGGAAGAAGCGGTAACCTTGAATGCCACGGCTTCAAGACTTAAGAAGAGAGCTCTGGTCCATATCGATATTGACACCGGAATGAGCCGGACGGGAATCCCTCACGACCGTGCCCTGCCGCTCATCGAGAAAATAGCCGCATTGTCGCAAACGAAAATCGAAGGTGTTTCGACAACGCTGACCGAGGACGCCGGATTCGACAAGGAGCAGCTCGAAAGATTTTTGAAAGTCTGCCGATCGGCGCAGAAAAAGAAGATCCAACTAGGCCTGAAGCATGCCGCGAGCAGCGCCGGGATTTTCGAGTCCGCCGAGCTCTATCTGGACATGGTACGGCCGGGGATAACTCTGTACGGCTATTATCCAAACTCTCAAACGCAGAAGGAAGACCGGCTCAACCTAAGGCCGGCCCTGAAGCTTACGGCCAGGGTCACGGTCATCACGGACCTCCAGCCGGGAGATTCCATTTCTTACCACCGAGTGTTCACGGCCGGGAAGATGATGAGAGTGGCGACGGTCGGCATCGGCTATTCAGACGGCTATGCCCCTCAGCTCGGAGGCAAAGGCCTTGTTTTGATCGGAGGCAAAAGATTCCCCGTCATGGACGCCGTCACGGCCAATCATATCATCGTGGATTTGAATAATGACCGGGAAATCCAGGTCGGCGATGATGTGACGCTCATTGACGGGCGGAAGGATTCCGGTTTGACAGCCGACCGTCTTGCCGATTTGAGCGGGATTTCCGATTATAGGATCCTTATCGGACTCAATCCCCTCGTTCAGAGAAAATACACCTCGCCTACCGGCTTAATGAGAACGTCGCGACTTTAGGTTTGACGAGTTCAAGAAAGTCCTTGTACGCCAGCTTAATCAGTTCTGTATGAAAACCGGCGTTGAAGGCGATGTCGTCGTTTTCCGCCAGGGCTCCATCAGAAATGACGTCCATTCCATAAAGATTGCCGAAAGGCGGCATGGCGCCGATATCGCATTCAGGAAACTTGTCTTTAAACTCGGCCTCGTTGGCCATCTCGACTTTGCGCGCGCAAAGGGCTTCCCTCAAGAGGTCGAAATCCAGCTTGCGGGGAGCCGGCAGGACGGCCATGATCATTTTGCCATCAACTTTCAGAATGACCGTTTTAGCCAGGCCTTTTCCGGGGATATGGGCCGATACGGCAGTTTCCTGGGCCGTGTAGGCCAGGGAATGGGTGATTGTGACGTATTTGATTTTCTTCTCGTCCAAAAATTCTTTTAACTTGCGGACCGGCATTTTACCCTCCTTCCCGAGGCCAAATTATGAGATCTGACTATAACCTAGGTTCGGAGGGGAGGATTGTCAAGTATGGAGCCTTGTTCAAATTCCTGATAAGACTGACTATTACTTTGTTTTATGGAGGTTAAGAGAAACGGGTCTTTCGCGTCCGGAATCAACGAAATAAGAACCGGGACACGGAAATAAGCACGGTAAGCACGGGGACACGCACCGCTTCGAGAGAAGCGGTACTTGTCCCCACGTCTTTTGTCCCGCGTCTTTGAGCCCTTCACAATATAGGGACACAATACCAAATTCCGAATTATTTAGGGAGCCGGAAATGCCGGCCTAGAAAAAGAGACTACGGGCGGAAAGGCAGGAGATCAAGCTCGACTATCGCCCGGTAATGGGACTTGTCGCCCGAGCAGAGGGTCAGGTTGTTTTCCGCTGCGGTCGCCGCGATCAAGGCGTCGGCCACGCGCAGGCCGGAGGAAAGTCCGTATTCTTCCATATAAACTACGGCCCGGTGACCGGTGTTCTCGGTCAGGGGCAACGTTCGGAACCCGAGCTCAACAACGAACCTCTTAATAAGACGTGACTCATGTTTGTCATGGGCGCCCTGCAGGAGCTCCATGAGCGTGACGACGGAGATCCGTCGGTCCCCGGCTTCATCGACGAGCCGGGCGGCCTTCGCGCTTCCGCGGAGGATCCAAATTAGGACGTCCGTGTCAAAGAGCATTGAACCGGCCCCCGCGCAGTCTCTCGACGGCAGCTTCGACATCTTCGAGGTCGGGACGGTCCCTCCACATGCCGAAAGCGGGATGGGCTGAAGCATGCAGGTCGGATGCTGAGGCCTGGGCGGCCTCGGGCGGCTGGATCGTGCCGACCACCTTGCCACGGCGCAGGAGCGTCACGGGTTCGTTCCGCTTGAGGGAATTCAGGATGTCCTTCATGCGCCTCCTCAGGTCAAGGACCGTAGCTTTCATTGTGCCCTCTCTTCACGGCGGCAACGGCCCAGCCGATGAATTGTACACTTCTATTGTACACTTTACGGAGAGGGCTTGTCAAGAACAAAGACGTCCGGAAGCGACGCCGATTCTCACCCTACTGATCGTGATAGATGGCTCCCTCGCCACTCGTCTCTATTAATGAACGAAATATCACGTGTATTGACATATAACCATATCCATTATATGGTTATATGGATGAAAACGACATTGAACATCGACGATTCGGTCATGGCCCTCTTGAAACTGGAAGCGGCTCGGCGCGGGTGCACGATGTCCGAACTCGTGGAATCCGCCCTCCGACTGCTTCTGACGGCCAAGGAAGGTCCCCGCACGATGCCGCCTCTGCCCTCGTTTAAAAGCGGCGGCGCGAAGGTCGAGATCGCGGACAGGGAAGCCCTTTACGAAGCCTTGGAGCGTCGCTGATGTTCGTCGTCGACACCAACATCTTCGTTTATGCCGCCGACGGCGACTCCCCTTTTCATCAGTGCTGCCGGGGGAAGATCGAGGAATGGCGGCGCCTGACGACGCCCTGGTACTCGACCTGGGGGATCATGTATGAATTCCTCCGAGTAATCACCCACCCGCGCATATTTCACAAGCCCTGGACAGCGCCCAAAGCCTGGGATTTCGTCGAGGCGATCCTTGCCGCCCCCACCTTCGGCTTTCTCGTGCCTTCAGAGAGACATGCGGAGGTCGCGGCGGGAGTCGTCCGGAAAACGACGAATCTGCACGGCAACCTTCTCTACAATGCCCAAATTGCTATTTTAATGCGGGAGCACGGGATAAAGCGCATCTATACGCGCGACACCGATTTCCACCGCTTCCCCTTCCTCGAGCCTATCGATCCTACGGCCTGAGCCGGCTAAACTTTGACCCCCTCTTTCAATACCATTTTCCGAATTTTCTCAATCCATGGACACGATGAATCTCGGTTTTTCGGAAACGGAGATTTCGAGGAAAGGCGTTTTCGCCTCGACCGTCCGGCTCTCCCCGTCCCGCTCGATAATTCGATATAGGCCTTTTGAACAGGGGACCTTTATGGAATCCGTCCCACCGCTCCTCCACACGGCGGTCAGCCGGTTCTCCCCTTCCGCAAATGTCAAAAGGTACGTATCTCCGATACTGCGGAACTCGACCGGAGCAAGATCCTTTGCGAGCGAAGCCATCGTCTTTAGGGCTCTATACGCGGGCTTGGGAGTTTTATCCGTCCGGACCAGTCCGAAGTTGAATTCCGCTTCGGCCGGGTCTTCGCCGTCGTTTTGGAGATCGTACCAGAACAGGCGCTCGACGGCCGAAGACGATCGGGCCAGCAGGAAAGTCCTCACCAGGTAGTTGGCCTGCGTTTCTTCAGGCACGCCGGCGGCGCCAGCGTGTGTCGGATAGCCGATTTCCGTGATCCACAGCGGCTTTTCCGGGGCGAGCGCCTTCAGTCTCGAAATGTCATTCAGAAGCCTTTCTTCCGGAGGCGAGGGCTGGCAGTATGGATGGAAGGAGACGGCATCCATGAAACGGCCGCCCCCCGCGGCGAGGACTCCGCCGATAAAATCGAGATCCGTTCCCGATGTCGAACAACCGAGCACGGTCGAGCCCGGGTCGGCGTCCTTGCAGGCTTTATAAGCGGCCTCGAGGAGTTTGGCGTAATCCCCAGGGTTGGGCTGAGGTTTCCAGAACATGGAGGCGTTCGGCTCGTTCCAGACTTCGAAGTGCCGAACTCCGAACGGGCCGTAACGCTTGACGACCGCTCCGCAATATCGGGCGAAGGCCATCCGCTCGGTCTCCGTCGCCGGTCCGCCCTTTTCCGCACCCGAATAAATGGCGTTGCCGAAATCGAGGATCAGGAGGACCTGGATCCCCCGGGTCAGGGCCGCTTTCAGATAGTGATCGTACTGAGACGGAAAATCGAAAACACCTTTTTTCTTTTCGACCTCCGACCAGTAGACCTCGTCGCGGATCCAGCCGGCGCCGGCTCCCTTGATCAAGTCGAGGAGTTCGTCCACTCCGGCCCGATACTGGCCGAAGTGCGTCTGGACGCCGAAAAAGCCGCCGCGCCCGACCGTCAGGCCTAGATGAGGCGAAGGGCCCGCCGGCGCATTCAGCCTGGCTCGAGGCTCCGCGGACCCGCTCAGCCGGAGTCCGCCGAGGCCCGCCAAACCGGCCAGCCTGAGACCGCTCTCGAAGAATCTCCGGCGGGATATCTTGTCGATGGGATCCTGCTCCTCTCGGGTTATATCGCTTATAGTATATATCAGATCAAAAGATAATTCTGTTGACAAAACTAGTCATTTTGACCATATTACTCAGGTAAGGATATCCCGGGGAGGCCGCGAACATGAAATCGATTCCCCTGACCAAGGCGAAAGCGAGATTTTCAGGCCTCGTCGACCGTCTTATCCATCTGAAGGAACATATCGTGATCACCAAGCGGGGAAAGCCGGTCGCGGCCCTTGTCCCTTATGAGGAGTGGGAACGACGCGAGGGCGAAACATCCGGCGGGTTGGCCTCCGTCGCCCCGCCTCGCGAAGATCTGGACGCGGAAATCGACGTCATGATCGAGGAGATCTACGCGGCCCGGGCGAAATCCAGAGCCCGAAAGCCGGTCCTCTGATGTTCCTCTTCGACTCGGACGTCCTCAGCCAACTCGCCAAGAAACGGCGGCCGGAAATCCTGATGTCGCGGCTCGTTCAAACACCGTTGGCCTCGCAATTCACGAGCGCCGTCAATGTCGCCGAGATCTATTACGGGATTTTCAGGATGAAGGATCAAGAAAACGATCGGAGGCGGCTTCTCGATTTCTTCGAGGGCCTAGTCTTCCCGCGGCTCACGATCCTGCCCTTCGATGAGGAGAGCGCGCTAACCTACGGCCGCCTCAAATCCGAGCTCGAGCGAAAGGGCCGGCCCCGGTTCGAGCCCGATCTGCAGATCGCCGCGATCGCGATGCGGCATCGCTTGACAGTGGTGACCGGCAACACGCGTCACTTCGCGGGGATCACGGGGCTGAAGGTCGAGAACTGGCTTGCCCTTTAGCCTATAAATACGCCGGGAGATTCCCGTCCGCTATTTCTTGACCTCCAGGCCGCGGTTGCGGAGGAGCCCGTCGATCTTGGGCTCGGCGCCGCGGAAGCGAACGTACTGGGTCATGGGGTCCTCGGTCCCGAACGGCTCCAGGACGTTCTTGCGGAAGGATTCGGCCGTGGCCCGGTCGAAGATCCCTTTCTCCTTGAAGGCTTCGTAGGCGTCGCAGTCGAGGACCTCCGACCAGATGTAGGCATAATATCCGGCGGCGTAGCCCCCGCTGAAGATGTGGCTGAAATAGGTGCTGCGGTAGCGGGGGACGATCTCCGGGATGAGCCCGATCTCGCCCATGACCTTGTTCTCGTACTGACGCGCGTCGACCTCGGCCGGATTCGGCAAGGTGTGCCAGGCCATGTCGAGGATCGAAGCGGCCAGGTATTCCGCGGTGATGAAGCCCTGGTTGAAGAGACTGCTCTTGTCGAGCTTTTCGACCATGGCCGAGGGGATCGTCTCGCCGGTCTGATAGTGCTTGGCGTAGAGGGCCAGGAGCTCGGGTTCGAAGGCCCAGTGCTCCATGATCTGCGAGGGGAGCTCGACCGAATCCCGGGCCACGGTCCGGCTGCGATAGCGGCCCTGCGAGAAGAGCGTGGACAGGGCGTGGCCGAACTCGTGGAAGTAGGTCGAGACCTCGTCGGTGGATATGAGCGCGGGCGCGTCGGCCGTGGGCCGGGTGAAATTGCAGACGATGGTGGCCACGGGCGGCACGCGCTGACCCTTCTCGTAATAGGCCCGCCGGAAGCCGCCCGACCAGGCGCCGCTCCGCTTGCTCGGCCGCGGATGGAAGTCCATGTACAGGATGCCCGTGTGCCGGCCGTCGGCCTCAAGGACCTCGAAAACCTGGACCTCGGGGTGATAGCGCGGCAGGTCGGGCTTCTCCACGAATTTCAGGCCGTAGAGCTTTTCGCACAGGGCGAAGATCCCCTCCCGGACGTTGTCGAGCTTGAAGTAGGGCCGCAGGGCGGAATCGTCCAAGGCGTATTTCTCCTGGCGCAGCTTCTCGGTGTAAAGCCACCAATCCCACGAGGCCAGCTTGAATTTCCCGCCCTGGCGGTCGATCAGGGACTGGAGCGCGGCCGCCTCTTCACGGGCCTTGACGACCGTCGGCTCCCAGAGCTGTTTCAGAAAGGCGTCGACTCGCTCGGGGGTCTTGGCCATGTTGTTCTCGAGGACGAAGGCGGCGTGGTTGGCGTAGCCCAGGATCTCAGCCCGCCGGCGGCGCAGGTCCGCGATCTTCTTGGCGATCTCCTTGTTGTCGAATTCGTTGTCGTTGTCGCCCTTCATGAAATAGGCCCGGTGGATGCGCTCGCGCAAGGGGCGCTTCTCAGAATACGTGAGGAACGGCGTCATGCTCGGGACCTGGATCGTGAAGGCCCATTTCCCCTCGAGCCCGGATTGCTTGGCCGTCGCGGCGGCCATGTCGACGACCGAGGGGGGCAGGCCGGCCAGGTCGGCCTTGTTGTCGATCACGAGCTGGAAGGCGTTTGTCTCGGCCAGGACGTTTTCGGCGAACTTCACGGTCTGGAGCGACAGCTCCTGGTTGAGCTCCCGCAGGCGGGCTTTTTCGTTCTCGCCGAGCAGGGCGCCGCCGCGGACGAAGTCCTTGTAGGTGTTCTCCAGGAGGAAGAGCTGCTCACGGTCGAGCTTCAGCGTGTCGCGCTTGTCATAGACCGCCTTGACGCGCTGGAAGAGAGTCTCGTTGAGCCCAATGTTGTCGCGGTGGGCGGCCAGCATGGGCGCCGTCTGCCGGGCCAGGGCCTGGAGGTCCTTGTTGGTGAGCGCGCCCTGGAGGGCCCCGAAGACCCCGTTCACTTCCGAGAGGAAGATCCCGGTGTGGTCGAGGGCGGCGATGGTGTTCTCGAAGGTCGGCGGCTTGCGGTTGTTGACGATGGCGTCGACTTCAACCTGCTCGCGCCGGATGCCCTCTTCGATGGCCGGCAGGAAATGCTCGGTCTTGATGAGGTCGAACGGCGGGACGTTGAACGGCGTCCCGTAGGGTTTGAAGAACGGGTTGTCTGCGTTGGCGGCAACGACCGCTACGGCTGCGGGCGTTTCCGGCGTGTCTTTCTTGCAGGACATCGCGGGCAGGAGCGCAAGCCCGATGATGAAGATGATCGCAACGTGTCTACTCATGATTCGTCGTACCTCCTGGCGGGTGATGATGCGGTTTTTATTATACACATCTGTTTTTAGCCTCAAAAACCACGAAATAAGGCCTAAATACTAGGTAAAAATGAAGGTAACTTATTGATTTCATTTTGATTGCTGTGGTCCGACCCCAAATATATTCCAGTTGAGGAGCGCATTCCAGAGCAAGCGGTGGTCCGAGCGGTTGAGGTCCCGGTGGATCGGGTTGAAGAGGAAGGCGATGACGCGGCCCTTGCCGGCCGGCAGATCGAGGATCGCCGGCCGCCCCTCGAGCTCGTCCTCGCCCTTGACGGCGCCGCTGACGAGCATCTTGACCTCTTCTTTCTTAACCGGGTCTTTAGGATCTTTCGGCTTCGAGCCTTCCGCTCCCTCCTCCTCCCGGTCCTCCGTCCTGAGCTTCGTGCCCCACTGGAGGACGACGCCGCGCCGGCCCGACACGGCGATGTCGTAGACGGGCATTCCCGTGCGGAAAACAGACGTCACTTCCGGCGAGCCGTAGGCCAGCGGATGGTCGGGCCGCACGAACTTGACCTTGAGCTCCGAGCCCGGCGTGAAGAAAGCGCCCGATTTCCGGCGGACGTCCCGGACGAGCCCTCCTTCGAGGGCGATGGCCGAGCCGTTGCCGAGCGTGATAAGAAGCCCTCCATCGGCGAGATACTTCTCGAGGTTGGCCATGCCGGTCCAGCCGATCCCGCCTGTGATGTCCTCGGAAGCGTCGGGGACCCCGAGGCTGGGGAAATCTTTGGTCTTGGTGTAGGCCATCGGCCCGAACTTCTTATCGATGCCCTGGATCTGGTCCTGGAGGCCGAGATAGTTATGGCCGAAGAGGATGATGTCGAACCGTTCGCGCAGGCGCCCGGCGCGGATGTCCTCGTCGCGAACGTAGGTATATGGGATTTTTTCCCGGTCGAGCACGAAGCGGACCCAGCCGACCGCCTCGGTGTCGGCCCAGGTGTGCCAGACGGCCAGGCGCGGCACCTTGGACTCGTGCCGCGGCACGTCCGGCGCAACCGGCACGCTCTCGAAATCCACGGCCAGCTCGGCGGCGCCCCGCTTCAGCGCGTCCGTCAGCCCTTTTTGATCGGACAGTATCCAGGAGCCGGCCGGATAATCCTTATCGCCGGACTTGAACGCCTTCTCGGCGATCTCGACGCGGAAGGCGGCCAGGCGGCTGCGGAGCGCAAGCAGCGCCTCCTGGCCCGTGTCTTTCAGCAGGAAAACTGGCCCCGTTCCGTCGAGCTTGCCTTGGATTTCGAATCCGGCCTGGACCGGCGCGAGCGGCACGTCCATGACCTTGGCGTCGTCGATCCGCTTGGCTTCGACGCCGTAATGAACGGGCAGGGACCAGGACACGTCGTCGTAGGGCTCGTATGCCGCGTCGGGCGGGAAGGCCTGGGGGAGAAGCAGGTCCACGGCGTAGTTGCGGTACGGCTGGTCGAGCCGCACGACGTAGGTCCCGGCCGCGAACTCCCCTTCCCCGACCTTGAACGGCGCGGACGCCCGCGAAACCTCGATGCGGTGGGTGAGGAGGAGGTTGACCATCTCGGCCACGCGGCGGCGGTCGCCCTGGTCCTCGGGGATGGCGAACGCGTAGGGGCCGCCCTTGACGCCTTTTTGCCAGGAGTTGTAGCCCTTGCGGTAGAAATCGCGGAGCATGTCTTTGGCGTTCTTGGCCGTGTAGTCGAGGATGGCCAGGCAGCCGCTCTCCATGTAATTCGTGTTGTTGCGGAGCGACCAGCGGAGCTTCCGGGGCGGCGGCATGGGCCGGTACCATTCCCGGCTCGTCACCGGGCGCCCCGCGTAGCGCTCCTCGTTCGGCCGAAGCACCCGCTCGACGGTCTCGGCCGTGCCGTTGCCGTAGGTCTCGTAACCGCGTCCCATGCTGTTGTGGTTGACGGCGATCGAGTCGAGGTAGTGGTGCCCCCAGCCCTCGCCGAAGCCCCAGGTCCAGACGCCGGGCATGCCCAGGGACGTCAGGGCGCCGATCTCGGCAAAGGCCATGGCGAAGAACTCGTTGATGAGGATCGGGTCGATGTTGGCGTTGAACGGCCCGGTGCCGTTCCAGGTCTGGAGGAGCGGGATCGACTCGTGGAGGTCGTGGACGACCGTCGGATGGTAGTCGAAGAACATCCGGCTCACGGCCTTCGACAGCTCGAGCGCCTCCTGGTGCGTGTCGCGGTTGTTGTCGTGGAAGACGTAGTGTCCCCAGTAGGGCGGCGAGACCGGCGGCAGGTTTTCGAAATCCGTCTTGCCCTTGAGGTAGCGATAGAACCAGTCCACCTGCTTGTCGCGGCCGTCGGGTTCGGAGACGGGGTTGATCAGGACGATGATCTCGCTCCGGATCTTGCGGATCATCGGCTGTTCGGAGACGGCTAGGCGGTAGGCCAGCTCCATGACCATCTCCGGGCTGCCCAGCTCGGTCGAGTGGAGCCCGGCGTTGAAGTAGTAGATCGGCCGGGCCGAGGCGATGAGGGCCTCGGCGGCCTCCGGGGTCGTCTTGCGCGGGTCGGCCAGGGCGGCAGTAGCCGCTTTGTGCTTCGCGAGGTCGCGGATGCCCGCCTCGTCCGAGACGACGACGAGAAGGATGTCCCTCCCCTCTTCGCTCCGGCCGATCGTTTCGACGCGGACGCGAGGCGACGTTTCGGCGAGCTTTCGGAAGTAGCCGTAGATCTTGACCGTCGACGAAAGCTCTCCCTCGGCCCCGACGACGTGGCCGAGGTACTTGGTCGGCGAAACGACCGTGTCCGACGCCGGCACGTAGGCCACCCAGGGGTTGCCGAAGCGGGCTTCGGTCGTGAACTTGGCGATGGCCTCGACCGAACCCGGCTCGGGTGTGTCCGGGGCGTATGGATTTTTGACTTGAGTCTGAGGGGCCGCGGCGACGATGACCGCGACCAAGAGAAGCGGCAGGAAGAGCAGGGTGAGATGGCGGGCTTTTTTCATGGGTCTAACTCCTGTCCATGCACGAGGGGGTAGGTTAACAAATTCGGGGACACAATACCAATTTCCGAATTTCCAGGTGCGCCGAGGCGCGCCTCTTTACTTGTCCGGGGCAGCGGGTAATAATGTCCGCACTCGCTTTCACGACATATGGACCCAAAGGAGAAACATCCCATGAAACGAACATCCCGCCTGCTTATCCTGACCCTGGCTGTGGGCGCCCTCGCGTTCGCGGCAATCGTGCCGCTTGCGGCCCCCCTCGCCGCCGAGGAGAAAGTCATCCTCACGCCTAAGCCCGGGCCCGAACCGCGCATCAACGGCGCCCGGATCTTCGGCGTCAGGCCGGGATCGCCCTTCCTCTTCACCATCCCGGCCACGGGCGATCGGCCGATGACCTTCGCCGTCGAGGGCCTGCCCGAAGGGCTCGCGCTCGACACAGCCACCGGACAGATCACGGGGGCGCTCGCCGCCCGCGGAGAATACGCCGTCACGTTCAAGGCGACGAACCGGTCGGGTACGATCGAGCGCGGCTTCAAGATCGTCTGCGGCGACGCCTTGGCCCTGACCCCGCACATGGGCTGGAACAGCTGGTATGTCTGGGAGAACCACGTCACCGACGCGATCATGCGCGGCGCCGCCGACGCCATGGTCTCGAGCGGCATGATCGACCACGGCTACCAATACGTCAACATCGACGACTGCTGGTCGATCCGGCCGGACGCGAAGGACCCGTCCCTCCTGGGCGAGCCCCGCGACGACAAGGGCATGATCAACTCCAACGGGCGCTTCCCCGACATGAAGGGCCTCACCGACTATATCCACGCCAAAGGCCTCAAGGCCGGCATCTACACCTCGCCCGGGCCCTACACCTGCGCCGGGCATGTCTCGGCCTGGCAGCACGAGGAGCAGGACGTCCGCCGCTTCGTCGAGTGGGGCTACGACTTCCTGAAGTACGACTGGTGCTCCTACAACGGCGTCGCCAAGGACAAGAGCGTCGAAGAGCTCCAGAAACCTTACCGGCTCGTGAGCGCCATCCTGGCCAAACAGCCGCGCGACATCGTCCTCAACCTCTGCCAGTACGGCATGGGCAACGTCTGGGAGTGGGGCGCCGAGGTCGGGGGCAACAGTTGGCGGACCGCCGGCGACCTGGGCGGCTCGTTCGAGGGCATCCCGGCCGCGCTCTTCCGCGACGGCTTCGACGTCTACTCTAAGAACGAACTTCACCGCTACGGCGGCCCGGGCCGCTGGAACGACCCGGACTACCTCCTGCTTGGCTACCTGAGCGATTGGAAAGGCGGCACGGCCATGACCCCGCTTACGCCGAACGAGCAGTACGCCCATGTTTCGCTCTGGGCGCTCGTCGCGGCCCCGCTCATCTTCAGCGGCGACATCACCCGCCTCGACGACTTCACACTGGGCCTGTTGACGAACGACGAGGTCATCGACGTCGACCAGGATCCCCTGGGCAAACCCGGCCGGCGCGTCGCGAAAAGCGGCGACCTCGAAGTCTGGGCCAGGGAACTCGAGGACGGATCCAAGGCCGTAGGGCTCTTCAACCGGGGCCAAGGCCTGGCCGAGGTCACCGCCCTCTGGGCCGATCTCGGCGTCGAGGGCGGGCAGAAGGTCCGCGATCTCTGGCGCCAGAAAGACCTCGGGGTCCACAAAGATTCCTTCACGGCCTACGTCGCCCGCCACGGCGTCGTCATGGTCCGGCTGTGGCCGGAGGGAATTTAGCGGCCGCTGCCGATCGGATACTCCCTGCTGACCGTGACCGGAAGCCGGCCGGCGGGCTTGAGCTCGCCCTTGAGGGCCTTGATGAACGAGTCGAAATAGACGGCCTGGTTCCCAAACCAGCCCCGCTCGCCGTAGCCCACCAAAAAAGCCGGGACCATTGGGATCTTGCGGATGAGCTGCGGGTTGCCGTAGGCCATGGCCACGACGGCATCGGGCTTGGCGGCGATAACTTTCAGGAGGAAGGCCAGGTCGGCCTCGCGGAAGGGCGCGGCGTCGCCCATTCTGTTCCTCGGGACGAAGAGCGACAGGACGACGAGGTCGGCGCCGGCGACCGCTTTCATGGCGGTCTCGTAGTAGCCCGGGTCCATGTCGGGCCGCAGGGTGAAACTCGGCGTTCCGGGGAAGGCGGCGGCGAGTTTCTCCGAAAGGGCCGCCGGCATGGGGTCGCCGTCGTACTTCTGGACGTTGACGTTGACGAGTTTGGGCGCGGGGCTGCCCGGGGCGAGTGCGAGCGGCAGGACCTTGTCGTTCTTGAGGAGGGTCAGCGACTTGTCGGCGACCTCCTGGACGATGGCCTGGTGGGCCGCTGTACCGACGAACTCGCCCACGCGCGTTTCGTCGACGAACCGGTTTTTGTGAAGGCCGAGCCGTGCTTTCAGGGTCAGTATCTTGCGGGCGGCCTCGTCGACCCGGCTTTCGGGAATGCGGCCCGAACGGACCGCGGCGGCGAGGGCGGCGATCGCCGCGGCCGGATTCTTCGGCTTGAGGATGACGTCGTGGCCGGCTTCGAAGGCCTTCACGGCCACATCCTCGGCGCCGAAGCGGTTGATAACGTTGTCGTACCAGAGGTCGTCCGAGGTCACGACGCCCTTGAAGCCGAGCTTGCCTTTGAGCCAGCCGGTGACGAGTTTCTTTTCGACGCTCGCCGGAAGATCGGAGCCGCCGGTGACGGAAGGGACGGCGATGTGCTCGGTCATGACGAAATCGACGCCGGCGTCGATGCCATGCTTAAAGGCCCGGAACTCCTGAGCTTCGACGTCTTTCGCGGGCTTATTGATCCACGCCCAGCCGGGGTTGGCGGGCATCGTCTCGACGTCGCCGCGGCCGGGGAAATGCTTGGCCGAGGTCAGCATGCCGTTGTCGTGACAGCCGCGGACGTAGGCCCGGACCATGCGCCCGAGCAGGGCCAGGTCGCCGCCGAAGGAGCGGACGCTCTCGGCCGGATTGTCGGGGCGCCAGGCGATATCGACGACAGGCGTGTAGGTCAGGTGGATGCCCATGGCCCGGCCCTCGACGGCGGCGGCCGAAGCCGCCCGGTACATGAGGTCTTCGGAGCGGGCGGCGGCGAAGGCCATGTTGGCCGGGTACTCGCTCGCACCCGTCACCTGCTGGCCCGGGCCGCCTTCGAAGTCGGCGGAGATGAGGAGCGGGATCTCGGCCGCTTTCTGGAGCCGGTTGAGAAGGTGGGCGACGTCGCGCGGTGTCCCGCCGTAGAGGACGAACATGCCCAGGCCTTGGTCGCGCGCGAGCGCGAGCCAGTTCAGGAGGCGCGGGTCGTCTGCGGCGATGTAGCCGCCGGTGACGTCCGAACAGATGATCTGGCCAATCTTCTTTTCGAGCGTGAGGCCGGCCAGGGTCTTATCGACCCAGGCGGCGGCTTCGGCGGACGGCTTCGGTGCGAGCTGGGGACCACCAGCGGACTGGGCTGACGCCGCGGGCGTCGACCGGGATTGCGACTTCGCGCAAACACCGAAAACGACGAAGACGATGAGCGTCAGAACAATAATAACGGGGACACGTACCGGAGGTACATGTCCCCTGTAAGCCGCCGTCTCCTGATCAGCACCGTGTTTTCTCAATATTGTTCTCCTATTTCAAGAACGGGGACACGTACCTCTGGTAATTGTCCCCGACAACCGCAGGCCCACGGTGCGGCTAAGAACGGGGACACGTACCTCTGGTAATTGTCCCCTGACTACCGCCGGGAGCGGGGCGCGAGTCCTTCCAGCGGGCCGTAGTGGTCGAGGATGCGCATGGCCGCCTCGGCCGCGGCGCCGTTCCCCCAGTCATAGATCGTGAAGACGCCCATGCCCTCGCCCTCGGGGCTCGTCCGGCCGCCGTGACCGTAGTTCTCCATGGTGAAGCCGTAGTCCTCCGGCCCAAACCACGGGTAGACTTTCTCCCACATCGCCATGACGGCCGGGTTCTCCGGGCAGTACATCATGACGAAGCCCGATTTGAGCGCGGCCACTCCCCGCTCGACGTAAGCCTGCTCGCCCGTCTCCCGGGAGTAGTCGAGGAAAAGCTCGGCGAATAGCGTTTCGCGCGAGTCGTTCCACTCGCCGTCGGCGTTCATGACGCCGAATCCGCCGAGAGCGGGGACATAGATGAAGGGCGGCTGCCAGACCTGCTGGGCCATCGACAGCTCGTCGAGCGTCCGCCGTCCCCATTCGAGATAGGACGCGCGCCCGGTCGCCTTGTAGGCGACGAGCAAAGCTTCCGCCGTCCAGAACATGGAGAACGTGTTCTGCTTGTGCATGGCGTTGCGCTCGATCTTCTGCCCCAAATATTTCTCCCGACCCCAGCCGCAGCACGACCAGTAGGTCTCGAAATCCAGCCACAAGCCTTGGGGCACGACCTCCGCGAGGACGGCGTCCATGGCCCGGATGGCCGCCTCCCGGTATTTCGTCTCCCCCGTCACCTCGGCCAGCTTCAGGAGGAACGTCACGCTCAGGCTCGTTTCGGGCGTCTGATTCATGACCGGGCCGGGGGCATGCGTCTCCGGGTGGAGCCAGCCGGGAAAGAAGCCGTCGACGTCCTGGAGCGTGATCAGGCGCTCGCCGTAAGCCCGGGCGTAGTCGAGGAGCCGAGCGTCCTTTTCGAGCTCCTGATGCCAGCGCAGCATGAGGAGCGCCGTCCAACTCGAATCCAGGACATGGTACCATTCCGGGGTGATGCCATGATCGTCGGGCGTTCGGTCGGAATTGCTCCAGCGCGCTTTATCCCAGCCGCGCGGCCGGCGGAGCTTCCGGCCGTCGACTTCGACGATCTCGTTCTCCGTGCCGATCACGGCGGGAAAGAGCCCGTCCTTCATCGGCGCGGCCAGGGCCAGCTCCTTGGTCAGACGGGCCTTGCCGAGGAGCGCCTCGTCGTTCACGGACCGGGCGTAGCGATAGAGCCCCGAAGCGCTCCGCAGCGACGAAAACCAGGCCTGGTTCCAGATGGACAGGAACTCGCGCTGATACCACGGACCGGGATAGTTGGGCGACTGCGAGATGTTGACGATGAACTGGGGCGCGCCGACGCGCGTGCCGCCGAGATCGAACTCCTGCCAGACGAATTTCCCCCAGCCCTCGAAGGCCCAGTCGTAGGTGCGGCGGACATAGGCCTGGAGCGGAGCCGCGATGGGCTCCCCTTTTTCGAAGAGCGGGCGGCCCCAGCGCTTCCACAGAAATGCGGCGGCCTTCGACCAGGGATTTCTGACGGCGGCGCGGTCGTTGTATACGGCGATGAAGAAGCCCAGCTCGACTTGGCCCGGGGCGAAAGTCATTCCCAGCTTTTTCTTAAAGAGGACGTGCTCGGGGATATCGGTCTTGACCAGGCCCAGCCACATCTTCCGGCGCGGGGCGTCATAGTCCATGAACCACGGATTCTCCGGCATCTTGCCGACGATTTCCAAGTCCGGCACGACGACGACCGTCAGCGGCCCGCGGCCGGCGATCAGGGCGGGCGAGCGGAAGACGTGCTGGCCTACGACATAGCCCTCTTCCGGGGCCAGGTGCGGCGCCCACCAGAAGTCCGGCTCGAAATCGAGGTCGAAGCGGACCGAGAGCTCGTCCTGGGCGACGGCGGTGGGAGCGTCCCAGGTCATGCGGACGCGGCGCCAGCCGTCTTCGGCCTCGCCGATCTCGACCCGGGCCAGGCCAGCGCCGGTCAATTCGGGGACGGAGAACCGCAGGTATCTCGTGCCCTTCAGAGCCACGGCATATCCGGACCCTGTCCGCGCGATCTGGAGCGGCCCGCTGCTGCTTCTCCCGCTGCGGCATCCTAGATCCGGGAGAGCCAGGGCAAGAGCCAGGACAAAATATGCGGAGGAGAAAAGCGCTTTTTTAGGACGGGGATTCATCCCGCCCAATATGGGCCAAGTCCGGCCCGTCCGTCAAGACCGCTGTTATATTAATCGGGCCCCGCCCTCCATGACAATTTGACAGAATCTTTACACCGTCTTGACAACTGCAGGCCGCTTCCGAGGCATATTGGCATCAACAGGAGATACCTGATGGGAGGCCAAAGATGACCGGATCGAACTCGATGACGGCCACGATCATCCTGGGCTTGTTACTCGGGAGCGCGCTCCTTGGAGGCGTCCCGGAGGAAAGCACGACCTTGTCTTCTCCGCTGGTCCGCTCGTTTTTCCTGTCGTCCCGGATTCCTGCGGACGTCCCGTCGGCCGGAGAGACCACGCCGGCCGCGGCGCGCGTCTTGACCGCGGCCCCGCTCCCGCCTTCGCTGTCCTGGCCCGGCCTCACTCCGCCGGCGCCGCCGGCGCCGCCCATTCAAGCGCCCCGCCCGAGACCCTGGCTCGCGGCGGCTGAGGTCGCCGGCATCAACCTCGGCGTCTGGGCGTTCCTCCACTACGGCCCTGACGCGTTTTATGCCTACATCAGCTGGGAGACGATGCGCGACAACTTCCGCGACGGATTCGAGTGGGACCAGAGCCAATACTTCGTCAATTTCTACCATCATCCCTACCACGGTTATCTTTATTACACGGCCGGCCGGGCCAGCGGGCTCGGCTACTGGGGGTCGTCCCTCTGCGCATTCGGCGGCAGCCTGATGTGGGAAACGGTGCTGGAAAAGTACAGGCCCAGCATCAACGACCTGATCACGACGACGTACGGAGGGATTGTCTACGGCGAGATCGGCTACCGTTTTTCCGCCCTGGTGAGGAAAAGGGACGCCCGCGGGATCGGGCGGGTCTGGCGGGAGGCGGTCGGGACGATCCTCGATCCGGTCGGCGCCCTCAACCGGCTCCTCAACGGGCGCGACGACAGCGTCTCCGGGGCCCCCGGCCGCCCGGACGATGAGACCCCGCTCCACGGCGAAATTCTCCTGACGGGGCCGGTCATCCGACGAAGCGCCTCGCTCGAAGGCACAAAAGCGGTTCCGCTTGTCGCCTTCACTCTAAACTACGGCGACTCAGCAGGCAAGGGATGGGGCGGAAGGCCTTTCGACCTTTTCACGGTCCAGGGCCGCCTGCGCTGGGGGCCGGACAGGCCCCATCTGTCCCTTTCGATCGGCGGCGTTCTAACCGCCAAGGATCTCCCGTCGGCAGCCGGTTCCTCGCACTTCCTCGGCGTCTATCAATATTACGAGTACTACGGTATCGACACCTTGCGGCTCGGCGGCTCGTCCATCGCCGCTGGCTTGACTTCGATCCATACCCTTGCCCCAAATACCCGGCTGAAATTGGCTGTCCGCCTCGGCTGGCTGGCGCTCGGCGGCGCGGACGACTTTTATCATAAGGGCCCCGAAAGGCGCGAATACAATTACGGGACGGGCTGGCTGGCAGGAGCAGAGGCGGGCTTCGGGTCCCGGCGCTTCGAATACGTCTCCGCGACCTGGCGGCACTACGGGCTTTACACCCTGCGGGGCCAGAAAGGGTCCGAGTCCTGGGACATCATCCAGGGCCAGGTGAGGATCCCCGTCTGGAGGAAGCTCGGGGCGGGGCTACAGGTCGAATACTGCGAGCGGCACATCGACTTCGAAGACCAGGAACCGGGCGAGCGACGGGTCTTCGAAGTCCGGGCCTTCGTGACCTGCCAATTCTGAGGAGGAGCGACACCATGAAATGCAAAAACGTGAACCGGATCTCGAAACCGATACTTGCCCTGACCTTCGCCTGCGCCTTCCTTCTCGCGCCGCGGCCCGGCCGCGCGGAGGACTGGAAGGCCTTTTCGGCCGTGATGAATGCAGGGGCGGCGTTCGTCACAGAAAAAGGCTTCGGGCACGGACTTCGATACGGCGGCGGTTTCCTCTGGCAGGCCTCCAGGAAGTTCGGGCTCGAAATCCTCTTCGAAAAATACGATGTCCCCGTGAATGATGGAGCAGAAGGCCTTGGCCCGGGGGAGATGAGAACGAACGCGCTTTTGTTCAACTGCCACTTCTTCTTGGCCGGCCGCGGGCTTCTGCGCCCCTTCGCGATCATAGGCGTGGGGTTTTATTTCATCGGATACACGCCCGGCTCCCTGGCTGAGGGGCCCATCAACTTGGACTTCGTCGACCGCATGGCCCTGCAGCTCGGCGGCGGGCTCGACGTCCGGCTCTCTTCGCGCCTAGCCATCACCGGAGATGTCCGCTACAACATGGTCAAGACGTGGGTCGAGACCTTGCCGAGGGCTGATCCCGTCCGCGACACCGACCCCACCCAGCAGAACATCCTTCATCTTTACGCTTTAGCCGCTACGCTCGGCCTCAAGCTCTCCTTTTAGCCATTCAGCACAATTTGACAGAATCTTAACATCCTCTTGACAACTGCTTCCCGCCCTTGAGCGATATTGTTATCGCCATGAGGACACTGACGGGAGGCCGAAGATGATCAGCCTGAACTCGAAAACGGCGGCTTTGGTTCTGGGTTTATTTTTCGGGAGCATGTTCGCCGGCGTCATGCCGGAGGAAGCCCTCCCGCCTTCCTGGTTCTTGCCCGCGGCCTCCATCCTGACGTCGGGGACGGACCAAATAGTTCCGCCCTCCCCCGCCGTCCCGGTTCCGGGCGGTCCGCGCCCAAGGGTCGGGCTCGCGGCCGCGGAGTGCGCCGGCCTCAACCTGACCGTCTGGGCCTTCTTTCACTATGTCGTGGACGCCCATTACACCTACATCAGCTGGGACACGATGCGTAATAACGTACAAGAATCCTTCGAGTGGGACCCCAACCTGTTCTGCGTCAATTTCTTCCACCATCCTTATCACGGCGGCCTGTCCTTCAACGCCGCGAGGTCCAACGGGCTCGGCTTCTGGGGTTCGACCGCCACGGCGCTCGGGGGCAGCCTGATGTGGGAGGTGCTGTTGGAGATCAACAGGCCCAGCATTAACGACCTGGTTCTGACGACGACCGGCGGGAGCGTCTTCGGCGAGGTCACTTACCGGCTGTCCTCCCGCGTGCAGAGGAAAGGGGCCAGGGGTTTCGAGCGGGCCCTGCGGGGGGGCGCCGCGGCCTTCCTCAATCCCGTCGGCGCCCTCAACCGGCTCCTCGGTGGCCGTTCCGCCGAAAGCGGCACGGCGCCCGCCGGCACGCCGGTCGTCGACCTCCCCATCAGCGGCGAGGTTCTTCTGGGCGGGGCCCTGGTCAGCCGGAGCGCCGGGCTCAGGGGCGCCAAGGCATCAACCCTCATCGCCTTCACTCTGGATTACGGCGACCCTGTGGGGAGGGGAAGCGGCTGCGAACGGCCATTCGACACCTTCACACTCAACGGCCGGGTCCGGTTGGAGGACGGCAAGCCTCGCTTGACCGTCTCGGCGGGCGGGGCGCTCACCGGCTGGGCCTTCGCTTCGGGCGGCCGATCAGCTCACTTTTTCGGGATTTACCAGGACTACGACTTCATCAATTTCGAGACGTTCAGGTTCGGCGGCTCCTCCTTTACGGGCGGGCTGATGTCGCGGTTCGCGCTCACACCGAAGATCCGGCTGACGACGGAGGCGCGCCTCGGCTGGCTGGCCCTCAGCGGCGCCGACGATCCCCACGTCAAAGATGGCAACAGGGACTACAACTACGGGATGGGGTGGACGACGGCCTTTCAGGCGGCCTTGGGCAGCAGCAGACGTGATTATATTTCCGCAAGCTGGCGGCACTTCGGCATCTATACCCTCAAGGGCCTGCCCGGGACCGACAGTTGGGACATCTTCCAGGGACGGGTGATGCTGCCGGTCTGGAGGAGCTGGGGGGCCGGAGTCCAGGTCGACTACTTCCACCGCCAGTCAAGCTTCAAGGGCTATCCGCAGAACACGCGGCGGATCTACGAAGCCCGGGCCTTCGTCACTTATCAATTCTAATTCGGGGACACAATGCCCATTTCCGAATTTTTTACGGCGTTCGTGGTGCGTTGACAAGCGGCGCGGTTAAATACCTGACCCCCTCTTCTTCAACGTTGTCCGCCCAGGAAAAATAAAAGGGATTGACCGGCTTTCTAATTTGTAATATATTCCTAATTAGTAAATATTTCTTGTTTTTGAGGACGCCCGATGAACAGGGCCCCCGGCGAGCTGAAAGCGATGCTGGAGAGGTTCGAGGCCGTGATCCGGAGCGCCGGGGTCAAGCTCACTCCCCAGCGCCTGGAGATCTATCGCGAGACCGCCCGGACGGGCGACCATCCTGCTCTCGAGACGATCTACCGAAGCGTCCGTAGGAAGATGCCTCGCGTGTCCCTCGACACGGTCTACCGGACATTGGACCTTTTCCGGGAGCTGGGGCTGGTTTCGACCCTGAGGCCTCTCGCCGAGCGCGTCCGCTTCGACGCCAACACATCGCCCCACCATCATTTCGTCTGCATGATGTGCGGCACGACCCTCGATTTCGAACACCGCGATTTCGACACCCTGCTGATCCCCGACTCGGCTTCCGCCCTCGGTCGTGTGGACTCGCGCCACGTTGAGCTTCGGGGCCTCTGCGCCCCCTGTTCGGCCGGCTCTTCCCGCCGGCCCGATAAGAACGCATATCGAACGCATGGGACCCGGTCCCATCGCCATAAAACCAACAAATCAAGGAGGGATTGACATGGCCGATGACAAGAAAACCCTGACGACCGGATTCGGGATGCCCGTCGACAACGACCTGAACTCGATGACGGCTGGGCCTAAAGGCCCTGTACTCGTGGAAGACGTGCACCTCATCGAGAAGCTCGCCCACTTCGACCGCGAGCGCATCCCGGAGCGCGTCGTCCACGCCAAGGGCGCCGGCGCGCACGGCTATTTCGAAGTCACCCGCGACGTCACCAAACACACGCGGGCGAAATTCCTGTCGAAGGTGGGCAAGAAGACCGAGGTCTTCCTCCGCTTCTCCACCGTCGGCGGCGAGAAGGGTTCGGCGGACTCGGAGCGCGACCCCCGCGGCTTCGCCGTCAAGTTCTACACCGAAGAGGGCAACTACGACATGGTCGGGAACAACACCCCGGTCTTCTTCATCCGTGACCCGCTCAAGTTCCCCGACTTCATCCATACCCAGAAACGCAACCCGGCGACGAACCTCAAGGACCCGGACATGTTCTGGGACTTCCTGTCCCTGACTCCCGAGTCGATCCACCAAGTGACGATCCTCTTCTCCGACCGCGGCACGCCCCGCTCCTACCGCAACATGAACGGCTACGGCAGCCACACCTACATGTGGTACAACGCCAAAGGTGAGTACTGCTGGATCAAGTACCACTTCAAGACCGAACAGGGGGTCCAGAACTTCGACGGCCCGGAAGCCGACCGCATGCGCAGCGTCGACCCCGACGTCGCCACGCGCGACCTCCACGCGGCGATCGTCCGCGGCGAGCACCCGGCCTGGCGCGTCGAGGTCCAGATCATGACCCCGGAGCAGGCCAAGGACTACCGCTTCGACCCCTTCGACATCACCAAGATCTGGCCGCACGCCGACTTCCCGCCAGTTGAGATCGGCCGCATGGTTCTCGACCGCAACCCGGAGAACTATTTCGCTGAGGTCGAGCAGGCGGCCTTCTCCCCCGGAAATTTCGTCCCCGGCATCGGGCCCTCGCCGGACAAGATGCTCCAAGGGCGCTTGTTCAGCTACCCCGACACCCACCGGCACCGCCTCGGCCCCAACTACCACCTCCTGCCGATCAACGCTCCGAAGGCGGCGCCGATGGCCAGCTACCAGCGCGACGGTGCCATGCGTTTCGACGGGAACGGCAGCGGCGGGCCCAACTACTGGCCGAACAGCTTCGGCGGCCCGGCCCCGGAGCCGGGCTTTGTCTTCCCGGCTATTGACGTGGCCGGGACGGCGGCGCGGCACGCCTACGTTCTCGGCGACGTCGATTTCGTCCAGGCGGGGGCCCTTTACCGCAAGGTCATGGCGGACATGGACCGCGAGCACCTCGTCGCTAACATCGTCGGCCACCTCAAGGGCGCGCAGAAGCGTATCCAGCTGAGGCAGACGGCTCTCTTCTATAAGGCCGACGCGGAATACGGCGAGCGCGTGGCCAAGGGGCTCGGCCTCGACGTCACCGAGGTCAAGAAGCTGGCGGCGATGCCGCAGGAGGACCGGGTCAAGGCCACGGCGGCCTGAAATTTATTTCCCGAAACTTTTGACCTTCTTGTAGCCCGCCGGGATGTCGTAGTTGCCGGCCGGTGCGGACTTGTCGGTGCATTCGAGGACTTCGGTCGTCGAGGTTATGTCGGCGCCCATCGCGCTGATCTTGGCTGTCTGATAGACGATGACGCCCTTGACCTTCTGCATCTCCTTGACGATCTTGTCGAAGCCGGGCTGGGAGGCCAGCATGGCGTTGGCCGAAGTGAAATAGAGGCCGTAGTCGATCTTGAGGTCCTCGTTAGCCCAAGCCTCCGCCTGCGACTTGCCCATGCCCATGTCCATCTCGATGAGGTACTTGCGGCAGTTCCAGCTGCCGATCTTTTTCATCTCGCCGGTTTCGGTGACCTTGGCCGACATGCTGCCCATCATTCCCTTCATCAGGCCCTTCATGAATCCGGGCATCTTCTTCTTGGCCTCGGCCATCTCCGGATCCTCTCCGGCCCCCGCTTCGGCCGCCTCCTCGAACATCTTGTCGAGGTCCAGGGGCATCTCCGCGTACTGCTTCTTGTTGTGGTTGATCATGTAGAGGATCTTCTTTTCGCCGAGGAAGATGGAGGATGTCCCGGCCTCCTGATCCGTTCTGGCTTTGTTCTCCCCAAGCCAGAAGACCATGATCTCGTCCTTCGCCGGTTGGGTCTGGCCCATCACCTTATGCTCGTCCGTGTGGATCTTCTGCTTCATGTAGACGTCGGCCCGGGCCTGGACGGTCGCGAAGACGAAGAAGACGAGCGCCGCAATTGCCAGGGTGTAAAGAATCCGTTTGTTTTTCATGAGTTCCTCCTTAAGGATGGGAGTAAGAAACCATACTGAATGTTTTTTTTATACCTCTCGCGCCGGCGATAGTCAAGCCGCTCGGGCCTGTCTGCGATAGGCCACATCACGCGGCCTAACATGAAGGACGCTGATGCGGCGATTTTCATGGTCCACGGCGTATATGACGCGGTGGCTGCCCACCCGGTACCTCATTAATCCTTTGAATACACCCGAAAGGGGCTTGCCCAAGCCCGCCGGGTCCTCGACCAGATGCGTCTTGACCTTGGCGATGATCCTGGCAGAGTCTTGTTGTGAGAGGGCTTTGAGGTCTTTCAGCACCTTCTCGTGCCAGATGACTTCATAAGCCAAGCTCCTCCTCCAGTTCCTCGGTCGTGAGGTAGCGGGCGTTTTTCTCGTTCAGGCGTTCGAGGGCCAGGTAGGCTTCTTCGTATTCTTCGAGGGATGTTTCGATCATCTCTTTGATAAAAGACGATTTCGTCCGCTTTGTTTTCTCAGCAAGCTTATTCAGCCGATCGTGGACATCATCGGGCAGGCGTAGGGATATAACACTCATAATGTCACCTTTGTATTACATATACTACAAAGGCGACAGCCTGTCAAGGGAGCATTGCCAACTATTAAAAACGGTTGAAGTGGATGACGGACGCGAGGGCGCGCTTGGGGACGTGGAGGCGCCCCGCCGCGTCCTTCCAGTAACGGCAGGACTCCGCCATGACCTCGGCCGTAGGCTCCTCCGCCGGGTAGCCGAGGGCCAGGACGCTGTCGACCCTGTAGTCCTCGGGCACGCCCAGCACCGCCCGCAGTTTGTCCCGGTCGATCGAAAGCAGCCAGCAGCTTCCGACGCCCTCGGCCAGGGCCGCGAGGAGCATGTTCTCCATGGCCGCGCCGACGTCGTACTCGAACATCTTCTCCCGGACCTTGGTGTTGGCCAGGGTGACGATGTAGGCGGCCGGCTCCTCCCCCGGCCCGGGGTCGCCGGCCGGGGCGATGTAGGCCGCCCACTTCAGGCAGGGAAAGACCTCCGCCCGGAGCCCTGCCTCGTCGACGACGATGAACTCGAGCGGCTGCATGTTCGCCGCCGACGGGGCCAGCCGCCCGACGTCGACGAGCCGCTCGAGCAGTTCTCCGGCCACGGGCTCGGGCTTGAATCTGCGGATCGTCCGCCGCCCGGCGAGCACGTCATAAAAGCTCTTGTCGTCCTGACACATCATGCGCCTCCTTGAATTTTCCGGCCTTCGGTCGCCGGCGCCTTGAGCATGAAGACGGCGGTCGAAGCCAACAGAAATAGCCCGGCGATGCGGTACATCCACCGGTATCCGGCGAGGTCGGACATCCAGCCGAAAAAGGGCGAACCGATGCCCATTCCGACGTCGAAAAGCGACAGATAAAGGCTGATGGCCAAACCCTTGTTCTCCCGGCCCAGGAAATCGATGATGTAGGTGCTCAGCGCGGGAAAGATCAAGCCTTGGCCGAGCCCGCCGATGAATCCCGTCACGAGGAGCATGGGCAGGTTCCGGACCTGGGCGATGAGGAAGAGGTTGCCGACGATGATGAGCGCCGCCGGGAGGATGACCTTTTTCCGGCCGTAGCGGTCCGAGACGTCGCCCATGCCGAACCGGGTCAGGATCGCGGCCAGCGAGAGGAAGAGGAAGAAGGGGCCGACCCGGCCGATGCCGATCGAGTTCCCAAAAACGGCGATGAAGTAGATCATGGCCCCCCGGATGGCCCCGTGGAAGACGGGCATGGCCGAGATGACGGCGGCGAGCGCCCACGGCACGGTTCTGAGTATCTTCAGGCTGGCTCCGGGACCGCCGACGCGCGGTTTCACGATCTCCCGCGTCGCCAGGAGGCAGAGGAGGGCGGCGACGAGGAAGATGAGGCTGGCATTGAAGAGCCAGCCGTAGCCGAAGCGGACGATGATCTCCTCGGCGAAAAGCGGCCCGAGGGCGTTGGCGACGAGGCCGGCGATGCCGATGACGCCCATGGACAAGGCCATCTTCTCGACCGGGGCAAGGTCCGAGCACAAAGAGATCGCGGCCGTCATGCTGATGCCCCAGCCGAGGCCGGTCAGGGCCCGGAGAAGGAACGGCAGCCAGCCCGCATCGCTGACGAAATGAAAGAACGGCGTCGTGAAGATCAGGAGGAGCAGGCCGAGGATGGCGATGCGCCGCCCGCCCCGGACGTCGATCATCCGCCCGAAGAGCGGCCGGATGGCGATGGCCACGACGCTGTGGATGCCCATGATCATCCCGATCCGGGACTGGCGAGGTCCGAACTGCTTGAGGAAAACGGGCAGGAGGAAAAAAAGCGAAACGGCCATGAACAGGAAAAAGTAGCCGACGAAGGCCAGCAGGAAATCCCTGTTCCAGAAGGATTGCCTTTCCGCTCGCGGGATGGCGCCGATCTCGAGGCTGCTCATGGATGGTGTCCGGACACCGATATATAAAGGACGCGCCGACCGACTGTCAACCCCGCGACTCCCCGCCATGAATGGCAGGGGCCTTTCCGGGGTTAACCCTGAGCCGAAGAGCGGGACTTAGCGTCGGCGAATGGGTCAACCCTTGGAGAGAGAAAGGCTGGCTGTAATTTGGGGGAATTACAAGTTTAAGGGGGATATGAAGGAGGGTAACTTGTTGCCTTGCACAGCCAGCGAAGCAAAGCGTTGTTATAAGTATAGCAGAAATATTAAAAATAACAAATATCAGAGTCCGCGGAGCGATTCAACGAGCCGGCGGGCCCTCGACGCGAGCGCCTCCCAATCGTCGGCATCGATCGTCTTCTTGTCGAGCAGGGCCGTTCCGATCCCGACACAGCAGGCGCCGGCGGCCAGGAACTCCCGCGCGTTTTCGAGAGTGACGCCGCCCGTGGGCATGAGCCGGATATGCGGCAAGGGGCCGCGGAGGTCGCGGAAAAACTGCGGCCCGAGCGATGTCGCCGGGAAGACCTTGACGATATCGGCCCCGGCCTTCCAGGCGGCCACGATCTCGGTCGGCGTGAAGGCGCCCGGTACGACGAGGACTTCGGCCTCGCGGCAAGCCGTGATCATGTTTCCGTCCGTGATCGGAGAGACGACGAAATCGGCCCCGGCGGCGATGACGTCCGAAGCCGTCCCGGCGTCGAGGACGGTCCCCGCGCCGATGAGGAAGCCCGGTTCCCTGTCGCGGGCCATGGCACGAATGATCTCGACGGCGCCGGGCACGGTCATGGTCACCTCGAGCGCCGTGACCCCGCCCTTGCGGAGCGCGGCGGCGGCCTTGGCCAGCCTAGCCGCGTCGGTCATCCGGATGACGGCGACGGCTTTCGAGGCGAGAAGCCCCTTGAGGACCTTGTCTTTCGTCATGGTCGACTCCCCCGCTTACCGGCGGACCCGGCCCGACCGGTCGCCCCGGGCGACGGCCCGAATGTCTTTTTCCGTGGACAAGTTGAAATCCCCGGGGATCGAATGCTTGAGCGCCGCGGCCGCGACGGCGAAGTCGAGCGCTTCGGCGTCGGCCTCGAAGCTCGTCAGCCCGTGGATGAGGCCGGCGGCGAAGGCGTCGCCCGTGCCGATGCGGTCGACGATCGCCCGGATGTCGAACGACGGGCCCGAGAGAAATCCCTTCCGGTTCCTCAGCACGGCCGACCAGCGGTTCCAGTCGGCGCTCTCGCTTTCGCGTAGGGTGATTGCGACCCGGGCCAAGTTGGGGAACTCGGTCATGACCCGGGCCGTCAGGTCCTCGAAGACCTTCAGGTCAAGCCGCCCGGAGGCGACCTCGACCGCGGCCCCGACGCCGAGCGCCTTCTGGCAATCCTCTTCGTTGCCGGCGAGAAGGTCGGCGTGCTTGACGACCTCCCGCATGACGTCGGGTGCGGAACGCCCGTATTTCCAGAGCTTGGCCCTGTAATTGAGGTCAACGGACACGGTCATTTTCTTCGCCCGGGCGGCCTTGACAGCCTCGAGCGTGAGTCCGGCGGCCGAGGCGGAGAGCGCCGGCGTGATGCCGCTGACGTGGAACCAGTCCATCCCGGCGAAGGCCGCCTCCCAGTCGATGTCGCCCGGCTTGGCCTCGGCGATGCCGGATCCCTCGCGGTCGTAGATGACCTGGGACGGCCGGACGTCCGCGCCCGTCTCGGCGAAATAGATCCCCAGCCGCCGGCTGCCGCGGACGACGGCGCTCACGTCGACGCCGAAGCGGCGGAGCTCGCGGACGGCCGCCTCGCCGACGGGATTCGACGGGACGACGGAGACCCAGCGCGAGCGGTGGCCGAGGATGGCCAGGGACACAGCCACGTTGGCCTCCCCACCGCCGAAAACGGCCTCGAGCCGGGGGGACTGGAACAGGAGCTCTTTCCCCGGGGGGGAAAGCCGGAGCATGATCTCGCCGAATGTCGCGACGTTGGCCATCCTATCCTCTCCTTCGCCGCGGGCCGCCCGCCCGCTTGAAGTTAACATAACATAGAAAATCCCTGCGGGAAAGCACGGGGCAGGAGGCTGCAAATGATTTCCAGGGATGGAAAAAGGGGACACGTACCTATGGTACGTGTCCCCTAACGCTGCCCCCTACCCCTCCAATCGTCTCTACTCTGCGTCACAGACGCCGCCGCACCTTGATTTTCGGGTGCAAGGGAGTAAAATAGGCGCGATTCCGGGCGCGGCCGCGATGCCGGCGCCCGCTCACGGAGAATTCCCATGGCTAGAACGAAGAACATCGAGACCATCAAGTCCGGCCTCGCCAACGGCGTGCTCATCGTCATCGGCTGCGCCGTCAACGGCCTGGCCTATGCCCTGTTCCTCATTCCCCACCATTTCGTCCCCGGCGGGGTCTCGGGCATCGCCATCATCGCCAATTATTTCGCCGGGCTCCCGGTCGGGGCGCTCATCATCGTCCTCAACGCGCCCATCTTCCTCCTCGGGCTCAAGACCTTGGGCAAGAAATACGTCCTTAACAGCCTCGTGGGCATGGTCCTCTCGTCCGTGTTCATCGACCTTTTCCACGAGATCATCAAGGTCCCCTCGGCCACGGACAACACGGTCCTCGCGTCGATCTACGGCGGGGTCATGCTCGGCGTCGGGCTGGGGATCGTCTTCCGCGGCCGGGCCTCGACCGGCGGCTCGGACATCATCGGCCTGATCGTCAGCAAGTACACCGGGATGTCGCTCGGCTACGGCATCATGGTCACCGACTTCCTGATCATCTCCGCTTCCGGCCTGGCCTTCCGCAGCCTCGAGGCCCCGCTCTATGGCTACATCGTCCTGTTCCTTTCGACCAAGGTCATCGACATGATCCTCGAGGGCTGGAACTTCTCGAAGCTGGTCATTATCATCTCGACGCGTCCCGAGGAGATCTCGGATTTCATCCTTCGCCAGCTCGACCGCAGCGGCACCGCCCTCCCCTCCCGGTCCCTCTACCTCAACCGCGAAGGCGAGATCATCCTGACCGTCATTCACCGCAAGCAACTGAGCGCCCTGAGGGCGTTCATCAAGAGGACCGACCCCGAGGCCTTCGTGGTCATCAACGACACCTACGCCGTTCTGGACAAAGGCTTCAAGTCGAACCTGATCACGTAGGGCGTTTCGTTAGAAAC
Source organism: uncultured Eubacteriales bacterium (assembly GCA_964525875.1). Classification (GTDB taxonomy): domain Bacteria; phylum Acidobacteriota; class Aminicenantia; order Aminicenantales; family Saccharicenantaceae; genus RBG-16-66-30. Next base: position 29,612 of record CAZGJS010000008.1, on the reverse strand, counting down.
CCCGATTTGGAGTAAAATAGGTCATGGACTTTCCGCCGGAAAGGAGACCCCGTCGATGCCTCAGACAGTGAACGCCGGAAGACGGCTTATGACCTTTATCATCACAGCCGCCGTCGCGGCCGGCTCGGCCGCCGCCCAGGCCCAGGACCCCAAGGTCCTCGGCTTCAAGAAACAGTTCGTCGTCGAGATCACGAATCCTTCGCCGTTTACTCTGGAGAACCACGCCGTCGTCATCGACGTCGCCGGGATCCGGGCCGCCATCGCGGCCGACTTCAACACCTACAACTACGCGCTCTTCGAAGAAAAGGGGGGCAACTACACACTTGTCGTCACCCAGGCCGACGACCTCGACAAGGACCGCTACCACGACGAGATCGTCCTCGTCCGCACCCTGCCGCCATCGTCGAAGACGCGGCTCATCTGTTATTATTCGCCCGACCGCAGCTTCCAGCTCATGCCGGTGCAAAAAGCGTTCGCCCGCGCCGCCTGGGATACGGGCGGCGCCGAGGCCGGCTGGGAGTCGAACCTCGCCGCTTTCAAGTTCGTCCACGGCCGGATCGAGTTCTACGGCAAACTCCAGGCCGGGCTCATCTTGAAAAAATTCCCGGCCCTGGAAAAACGCCCCCAGGACTGGGGCATGGACGTCGTCGACGCCGGCGATTCCGCCGGGCTCGGCGGCCTGGTCCTCTGGGACGGCGGCACCCGCGTTCCGCTGTTCGGCGCCTCCGTCCCGCAGGCCAAGCTGACCGTGCTCTCGCCGGGGCCGCTCCGGGCCCTGGTCAAGGCGGAATACACCGGCCTGACGGTCTTTATGTCCGCCTTCGCGGAAAGCACAGTCTCCCGCCACGACGTCGTCGTCTCCGCGAAAGCGGGCGGCCCGGTTGTATACGGGCCGGGCATCCAGAAGCTCGCCGGCGAAACATGGTCGCTCGAAAAGGACAAGGGATTCCTCGCCGTTTGGGGCAAGGGCGCCAAAAACGCCGGGGAGATCGGCCTGGCCGCGATTTTCGCGCCGGCTGATTTTGCCGGAATCGAGGAGACAGCCCTCGACCGGTCGGTCAAGCTCAACGGCTCGTCCGGCGCGTGGTTGACCCACTGGGTCGTCGGCGCCTGGGAGCGCGGTATCACTTCGCCCGGTGTCCCCGCCGCCAAGAACTGGCTTCGTAAGGTCGAAGGGTTGGCCCAGCGCCTCCTCGTTCCCGTGAAAGTCGAGTTCAAGGCGAAATGACGTTCCGTCCTCCCTGCGACCCGGGCTTCCGGCCCATCGTCCTCGACTGGCGCGCCTACCTGGATAGGGCCCGGAAGGCCGGCGACGCCCTGCTCCGTGTCGCCGTCGAGCGCGAAGACGGCCTCGTCTCGGTATTCGTCACCCGCGTGCCCGAGAAGGACGCCGACCCGGCCGCCACCTACCTCATCGTCGAGAGGCTGGTCAAGTTCCTGCTCTGGTCGCGGGGCGGCCGGCGGGTCCACTTCCTCGGCCCCGCGGCGATCGGCAAGCGCCTCAAGGCCGACTATTCCGAGAAGGGCGCCCGGGCCTTCGACGTCCGGACGATGAGCCGGGTCTACGAACGGCCTTTCGAGGTCGTCCTGCACAGCCCGGCGACCTTCCCCGAAGCCAGGGGGGCGGTCCATTTTCCGGGCGGCCACCTCGACGGCTGTCGCATCGGCTTCGACCTCGGCGCGAGCGACTACAAGGTCGCCGCCGTGATCAAGGGCGAGGCCGTTTACAGCGAGGAGATCCCCTGGGCACCGGGGGCCGAAGCCGATCCCGAATACCACTACCGCCACATCCAGGCCGGCTTGAAAAAAGCGGCCGCTCATCTCCCCCGCGTGGACGCGATCGGCGGCAGTTCGGCCGGCGTCATCATCCGGAACCAGGTCCGTATCGCCTCTCTCTTCCGTTCCGTGCCCGAGGACGTCTTCGAGAATAAGGTCAAGGACATCTTCGTGAGGCTGGGAAAGGAATGGGGCGTCCCCTTCGAGGTCATCAACGACGGCGAGGTCACGGCCCTGGCCGGGATGCTCTCGCTCGGCGAGACAGGCATCCTCGGGGTGGCCATGGGCTCGAGCGAAGCGGCCGGCTTCCTCGACACTGACGGTCACATCCCGGGCTGGCTCGACGAGCTCGCCTTCGTCCCCGTCGACCTCAACCCCGAAGCGGCCGTCGACGAGTGGTCCGGGGACCGGGGTGTCGGGGCCAACTATTTTTCCCAGCAAGCCGTGAACAAGCTCGCCCGGACGGCGGGCATCTCCTTTCCGGAGGCGATGACGCTGCCCGAGCGGCTCAAGGAAGTCCAGTCCCTCATGGACCGCGGCGACGAGCGGGCCGCGGCGATCTTCGAAACGATCGGCATCTATCTCGGTTTCACCGTTCCTTGGTACGAAGTCTTCTACAAGTTCTCGAACCTGCTCGTCCTCGGCCGGGTCATGTCCGGACCCGGCGGCAAGATCATCGTCGACAAGGCGGCCGAGGTCCTGAAAGCCGAGTTTCCGGAAACGGCGGCCCGCGTCCGTCTCCACCTCCTCGACGAGAAGAGCAGGCGCGTGGGCCAGGCCGTCGCCGCGGCCAGCCTGCCCGAGATCAAAGGAGCACGCCCATGAAGTTCGTCAAGCCCGACGCGTCGGTCTTCATCCCCGACGGCCTCGCCGCCGGGGAAGCGTTCCACCGCGTCACCCACCTCGGGATCGGCGCCCACCAGGACGACCTCGAGATCATGGCTTTCCACGGCATCGAGAAATGCTTCAACAGCCAAGACCTCTGGTTCGGGGGCGTGACCTGCACCAACGGCGGCGGCAGCCCCCGGGCCGGCGAGTACGCGTCCTTCACGGACGAGGCCATGGCCGCGCTCCGGCGGCGCGAGCAGGAAAAGGCGGCCATCCTCGGCAACTACGGCGCCCTCGTCCAGCTCAACTATACGAGCGCTGAGATCAAGGACGTCGCGACGGGCCGGCTGAAGTCGGATCTCGTCCAAGTCCTCCGGGCGACCCGGCCCGACGTCATCTACACCCACAACCCGGCCGACAAGCACGACACACATCTGGCCGTCGTCTATACCGTATTGGCGGCCATCCGCGAGCTGCCTGCCGTCGAGCGTCCCAAGTCGCTCTATGGCTGCGAGGTCTGGCGCGGGCTGGACTGGATGGACGATGGGGACAAGGTCCCGCTCGACGTCGGCCGGCGGGAAACGCTGTCCATGGCCCTCGTCGGCGTCTACGACTCCCAGGTCGAGGGCGGCAAGCGCTACGACCTGGCGACGATAGGGCGGCGCCGGGCCAACGCCAGCTATTTCCAGTCGCATGAGACCGACGGGGCCGAGCAGCTTTGGTTCGCCATGGACCTGACCCCGCTCGTAGCCGACGACAAGATCGACGTCGGCGGTTTCGTCCTCGGCCACGTGGACAAGTTCCGGGCCGGCATCGAAGAAAAGATCAAAAAGTATTGGGTCAAGACGCGCTGACCGCGCCCCGAAGGAGAACAGCATGGAAATCATCATCCAGCCCGACAGCCAACACGCCAGCCAGATCGCGGCCCGCATCGTCGCCCGCCTCGTCAGGGAAAAACCCCACGCCGTGCTCGGCTTCGCCACAGGCAACACACCGCTTCAGCTCTACCGGAACCTCGTCCTCATGCACCGGGAGTCGGGCCTCGACTTCGGCGGCGTGACCAGCTTCAACCTCGACGAGTACGTCGGCATCCCGCCGGCCCATCCCTCCTCGTTCCACAGCTACATGTGGGCCCATCTCTTCAGCCAAATCGACATGCCCAAGGAGCGGATCAACATCCCGGACGGCCTGACCGCCGACATCCCCTCCTACTGCCGGCAGTACGAACAGGCCATCCGCTCGGCCGGAGGCATCGACGTCCAGGTCCTCGGCATCGGCACGAACGGCCACATCGGCTTCAACGAGCCGTCCTCCTCGCTCTCTTCGAGGACCCGGATCAAGACGCTGACCGACGAATCGCGACTGGACACGGCGGCCGGGTTCGGGGGGCACGATGGCGTCCCGACACACGTCATCACCATGGGCCTGGGCACGATCATGGACAGCAAGATGTGCCTGCTCCTGGCCTTCGGGAAGAAAAAAGCAGCGGCGGTGGCTAAGATGGTCGAGGGCCCGATCACCGCCATGGTCCCCGGCTCCGTCCTCCAGATGCACCCGAGGACGGTCATTATCCTCGACAAGGACGCCGCAGCGGAGTTGAAGATGGCTTACTACTACAATTGGGTTCACGACCACAAGCCGGACTGGCAGAAGTACTGAGGGCCACTACCCCCCTTTTGCTGATAGGCCCGTTTACTCGCTCACCAGATCCTTTTCCACTTTTCCGTCTTGAGGTCCATGCGCCAGATAGAAGCCGGCCGCCAGCTCGAATCATTTCTGAAGTCCTGAAGAAGGACGGTATCGCCCGCGGTGTATATCGCAAATCGTTCGTCGATGGAATCCGGGACGGGGATCGTTTTTTCGACAGCCAAGCCCGGGCCGAGGATTCTCACCGAGCGTTCTCGAGGGCTCCCGGCCACGAGCCTCTCGTCGCCGACCCAGCCCAGCGAGGGCCTCTGAGTCGGCGTTCCTTCCAATTTGGCGTCCTTCGACATGATGACGTGTCGTTCTGGCAGTATATAAACCGCCGGCGTAAAACCCCCGGGGATATTTTGGACGAGGAACGCTGCCCGGTCCCCTTTCCGGTTCCAGGCGATTTGCAGGACCGAAAACCAGATGGAGCCCGGCGCGCTGTCGACCGTCATCACGGGCACCACTCCCCCGTTCGCGAGATCCAAAAGGGACAACTCTATCGGCCCCTTGACTTCCGGCTCATGGACGATCAGAGCCATATCGTAGCTGGGGGATACGGAACAATGGCCGAGCCGGGGACCCTCGAAGAGGCGCGCTTGAGCTCCGGTGGCCAGGTTGTACGTCCACAGACCAACTCGGGCCTCCTGGGGACGCGATATGAAGAGCAGACGGTCCGGGGACGAGAGCCAGGCATTGATCCCGAGCCAGGAATACTCTTTTTCCATCCCCGCCAGGCCGGGGTCGAGCGGGGGAAGCCTGATCAATCCCGACCCGTCGGTCCGGATCGACGCTAACGATTTTACGTGGGATCTGCGTGACGTCTCGTCGACCTCCTCGAAGAGGAAAACGGCTTTTTTCCCGTCCGGGGACGGCAAGAAGTCCAAGAACCACAGGTAGACCCCCAGATCGCCCTGCCCACCCCCGGCCAGCCGCCGCTTGCCCGAGCCATCTGTGTTCACGACACTAAGCGCCGGGCCTTCAGGATAATCCCATCCGACGACGTAAAGGACCTTGCCGCCGCCGATCACGCTGTGGGAATTGGCGCGCCCCCTAGCGATCTTCTTGAGTTTGTCGCTTGCGATATCGTAACGATAAAGCCCCCTAGTCGTGGAGAAAAAGGCCTCTCCGCCCACGATATCGATCCCGGACTCGAGCACTTCCTTTGGACCCGGCCGGACGGCGGGCCAGGTCGCAGCCAGGAGCCAGGCCAGGATCAGGAAGACAATGGAATACTTGGCCAGCGTCAGTATTTTTTTCTTGGGCTGTGAAAAATCGGCTTTTATGAACGTGAGCAGAGAGGCCCCGAGAAAGGCCAGACTCGACAAAATCAAAGCCAGTTTGAAGGCGTCGAGCCCGGGAAAACGGCCGGCATGTGACAGCAAACCCCGGCCTCCGGCCTGAAAAGCGAAGTAGGACAGGGCGCCTTGCAGGATGAAGCCGAGGAAGAACGATCCGAACACCAGGCTGAGTTGCCGTTCGGAGAGGATGGACAGGGAGAAGGCGACCGAGAAATAGAAGACGGAGCTGAGAAGTATGAGGGGGAAGAACTCAAGCCCCGCGTCGAGGATCTCCGGAAACCTAAAGCCTCGGACAACTTCGCCGAGCCCCGGCACGACCGCCATCAATCCGATGAAAACCAGCCAGAAGACGGCCATGATCGACAGGAGGGCTGTGAGCTTGGCCAGCCAGATCGTCTCTTTCCTGACCGGGCGCGAGAGAAGGTAGGCCCAAGAGTCATTCCGAAACTCGGACTCGAAGGCCCCGGCGCCGAGCATCAGTCCAAGGAAAGGGAAAAGGACGATCATGAATCCGGCCGGGATGAGATCGCGAAGGTCCTGGTTATCTCCGAAGATCAGAAAGGCGGCCAGAAATACGACCATCAGCCCCAGTCCGAAGACGGCGATGAGGGCTTTTTCCTTCCATTCCTTGATGACCAAAGTTTTGAACATGGTGCCTCCCGCTCCCTTCAGGCCTCTCGGACGAAGCTCGTGAAAATATCCTCGAGGCTGAGAGGTTCGATCTCCAGGCGGGCCGCGTTCAAGGCCCGGAGCGTTCTCTCCACCGCCTCGCTCCAGGGATAGATGATGAGTTCGAGGTCTTTCCCCATCCGTCTTTGGCTGAGGACGCTGTCCAGAGCGGGGCTTTCCGGAGGTTCTGTGTCGAAGCCGAGGACGGCACGCCGCGCCAGGCTCTTGACCTTTTCATAAGACTCATCGAGGACGATCCGGCCGCCGTGAAGGATGAAGAGATGGTCGACGATCCGTTCGAGCTCGTGGACGAGGTGGGTTGAGAAGAGGACGGCCGTCCCGCCGGCCGCGAGCTCCCGGATGACGTCACGGAGGAAGTCCTGCCGCGTCGGAACGTCGAGACCCGAAGTCGGGTCGTCGAGGAGCAGGAGCTCGGGCCGGGCGGCCAGGGCCGCGACGAAGGCGAGCTTGAGCTGCTGGCCGCGGGAAAGCGTCCGGACTTTGGCGGCCGGGTCGAGCGCAAACCTCTTCAAGTCGTCCGCAGCCTTCCGCGCGTCCCACTTCGGAAAAAAACGGCCGTTGAATTCGAGCAGGCCGCCGACGGACATGCCGCCGTAAAAGAACGCGTCTTCGGGGATGTAGCCGATCTCCTTTTTATAGTCCGCGTCGCCGAACGTCAAGGCGCGTCCCTTAAACGTGATGACGCCCGCGTCGCGAGGGATGACCCCCATGATCGTCCGGATGAGCGTCGTCTTTCCCTCGCCGTTCCGGCCGAGGAGCCCGTAAACCTTGCCAGGATCGACCGAAAAGCCGACTTCCCGAAGGACGGCGCGCCCACCGAATCCCTTGGAGAGTTTTTCGATCTTCAGCAGCTCACTCATCCCCGCCTCCTCTGCGTCCGTTCTCCTCAAAGCGCCGCAGGCTGTCCGCGAACAGCTTTCGGACCTCAGCCGGGCTCAGCCCGAATTTCCTGATCTCCCGTACGGCCTCGTCCATCTTCCGGTTCAGATGGGCCTCGATGTCCCTGCCCATTTCCTGGGCTCTCCGGACGGACAAGAACGAGCCGCGGCCCTTCTGCGTATAGATCAGCCCTTCCTGTTCGAGTTCGCGGTAGGCCCGGGCCACAGTGTTGGGATTGACCAGAATCTCGGCCGCGAGCTCGCGGATCGAGGGCAGCGGGTCGTGCGGCTTGACTGCCCCGAGGGCGGCCAGCCTGCGGATTTCCGCCTTGACCTGTTCGTAGAGGGGCACGAAGCCTCTCGTGTCGACCTTGATCAGCACCGTCGCCTCCGTATTACTGTATTAATATTATAGTACAGCTGGCGCATTTGTCAAGCATTTTTTTCGGCCCGCCCGGCCCCCTTCCCTTTTCGCCCCGTCCCGTGTAAACTGAAGATACCCCTTAGATCAAGGAGATTTTAGAATGACGCATCCCATCAAGAACGTCCTCTGGGCCACGGATTTTTCCGAGGAATCGAAGGAAGCCATGGCCTACGCCGGTTTCTTCGCAAAAACCTTCGGGGCCAAGCTGACGGCCCTTCATGTCGTGCCCGATTTCTCTCCGGCGCTCTATGAGATGTGGCCTGACGCCCAGGCCGAACTGGCCGGCAAGATCGAGGCCACCAAGATAAGCGCCCAAGCCCAGCTCGACCACGTCTGCAAGACCGAAGGGATCTGCGTCGACAAGGTCGTCATCCGCGAGGGCTCGGCGGCCAAGGTCATCCTGGAGACGGCCAGGCAGGAAGGCGCCGACCTCATCGTCGTCGGCCGCAAGGGCATCTCCGGCCGCGAACAGAACCTCATCGGCAGCGTCACCCACCAGGTCCTGAGGAGCGCCCACGTCCCGGTGCTCGTGACCAAGGGGACCAAGGCCCGGCCGGACGCCATCAAGAAGATCCTCGTCCCGACGGACTTCACCGTCGAGGAGGACTTCGAGCGCGACCACGCCTGGAAACTGGCCAAAAGCTTGAAAGCGAGCCTCAAGTTTCTCTATGTCCTCGAGCTCTTCGGCCACGAGTTCCGGCTGACCGACGAGATGTTCGCCTCTGTCCTCAAGAAGCTCCAGGCCCGCAAGAAAAGGGAGCACGAGGACGTCGAGATCACCGAAGACGTCACCAAGGCCGTCCACAGCTATGAGGGGATCATCGACTACGCCGAGACGAAGGGGTTCGACCTTATCGTCATGTCGACGACCGTGCACAGGCTGGCCCGGTTCTTCCTGGGCAGCACGACCGAGAAAGTCGTCGCCCACAGCCGCGTTCCCGTTTTCGCCATTCCCCGGGAACAGTAGGGCACAACAAGAGAGTACCGGGTCTACGCAATGCCAAAAACTAGCATTGCGTAGACCCGGTACTCTCTTGTCCGGAGGGGCATGAGAAAAGAATATCGGCCCATGGCCCTGGGGTTCTGGGGCATCGGCTTCCCCCTCGTCATTTTCGGCGTCTTTTTCTGCAAGACGCCGGCCCAGCGGCTGACCGTGTTCCTTGCGGCGGCGGTCTTTATCCTCGTCGGCACCCTCATCTACCGGGCGAAACAATGAAGCTCGCCGCCGTCGACTGGATCTTCATCGTCTGGTACTTCGTCCTGTCCATCGGCATCGGGCTCTACTATTCGAAGAAAGCGGGGAAGAGCATCTCCGAGTATTTTCTGAGCGGGCGGAGCCTGCCCTGGTGGCTCCTCGGAACGTCCATGGTGGCCACGACCTTCTCCTCCGACACGCCGCTCGCCGTCACCGGCATCGTCATCAAGGACGGCGTTTCCGGCAACTGGTTCTGGTGGAACTTCATGCTCGGCAGCGCCCTGACCGTCCTTTTCTTCGCCCACCTCTGGCGGCGGGCCGAGGTCGTGACTGAGGTCGAATTCATCGACATCCGCTATTCGGGGCGGGCGGCGCGGTTCCTGCGGGGATTCAAGGCTCTCTACCTCGGCATCCCGGTCTCCTGCATCACCTTCGGCTGGGTGACCCTGGCCATGGTCAAGATCATCCAGATCATCTTCGGGACGAGCGGCGTCGCCGCCCTGGCTATCTGTCTCGGGCTGACGGTTTTCTACACGACGCTGTCCGGACTGTGGGGCGTCGTAGCGACGGACATGCTCCTCTTCGGCGTGGCCATGCTGGGCTCCATCATCCTCTCCGTCGTTTCGGTCGAGAAGGCCGGCGGCATCGGCGCGATCATCGAGACCGCCAGGGCGCTCGGCGCCGGGACGGGCAAAGACTATCTTTCGGTCTTCCCGCCGCTCGGGCAGGCCCTGCCCCTGGCCTTCTTCGTCGCCCTGTTCGTCCAGTGGTGGGCGGTCTATTACCCCGGCGCCGAGCCGGGAGGCGGCGGCTGGATCGCCCAGAGGATGCTGGCCGGAAAGGACGCCAGGCACGCCGTCAAAGGGACGCTCTGGTTCACCATCGCCCACTACGTCATCCGGCCCTGGCCCTGGATCCTGACGGCCCTGGCGGCGCTCGTCCTTTTTCCCGGCATCACCGGGGCCTCGCCGGGCGAGATGGAGGCGGCCTATCCCCGGATGCTCGCCTTTTTGCCGAAGGGGATCATGGGGCTCGTCGTCGCTTCGCTCTTCGCCGCCTTCATGTCCACGATCGAATCCATCGTCAACCTCTCGGGCTCCTTCCTCCTCAACGACTTCTACCGGCCCTTCATCAGGAAAAACGCGAGCGAAAAGCATTACGTGGCGGCTTCGCGCGTGCTGGTCATCTTCGTTTCGCTCCTCGGGGCCGGTTTCTCCTATGTCCTCGGCAGCGTCAAAATGGGCTGGCAGCTCGTCATGGAGCTCTCGGCCGGGATCGGGCTCGTTCTTCTGCTCCGCTGGTACTGGTGGCGGGTCAACGCCTGGTCGGAGATCGCGGCCCTCAGCGCGTCCGCGGCGACGGCTGTCTATCTCAAGATATTTCCCGACAACGCGCTCATCCGGGGACTGGGGAACGGGCTGGAGAGGGCCGGGTTCAGGGTCGACGCGTGGGGCGTCGGCATCCTGCTCATCGTGGCCGTCACGACAGCGGCCTGGATCACCGCGACGTTCCTGACGAAGCCGGATGACGAGGTCAAGCTCCTCGCCTTCTACCGGAAGGTCCGGCCGGGCGGTTTCTGGGGCCCCATCGCCCGCCTCAACGGCGGGGCCTACAAGCTTCAGGCCGCGCCTTTCCTCGGCTGGGGGCTGGCCGTGCTCATGATCCTCTTCCTGCTCCTCGGGTTGGGGAAGGTCATCTTCATTGGCCTCGGCGCGGGCGCGGCTTATCTTGCGGCGGGAGGGCTGGCGGCCTTCCTGCTTTCCAGAGTCATCGCGAAAATCGACTGGGAGGGAAGATGAACAAGAACAAGGGAACGTCTTTGATGATCGTCGCCGTTCTTCTATTCGGGGCCATGGCCGTCGCGGCGGGGACGGCCAGGCTGGGCGCGGCCGAACCGGAGTTCGGCTACCCGGTCGGCGGCGAACCGTGGTATTTCGTCAAGTGCAGCTTCGTCAACCCCTCTGTACAGGCCGGGCTCGAGGACTCGACCTGGAGCGTCGGCCGCGTCGCGATCGACGGGGCGCGCGCGAGAGACTTCATCGTTTATCAGGGCGGCCGGGAAGTGGACAAAAACGGGCTCAAAGACGCGGGCGGACGGCTCGTGTTCGACATCAAGGTCCGGTTCAACTGGCGTCCGAACACTAAGTCCGAGATGCGCCTCGAGCTCGTCGAAGCGAAATCCGGTAAGAAAGAATTTATTGTGGCGGCTCTCCGGTCGCCGTCCGGCAAGGGCTACTGGGACCCGGCCTGGAAAAATTATCTCTCGCTCGTCCTCTCCGAGGAGCACGGCTTCGCAAGGGTCGGCTACCCCGTCCACGCCACGGTCGGCGTCCTCGCTAATTACCTGCGCTCGCCGGACGAGATCCGCATCGTGAGGGCCGAGCGCAAGGGCGACGAAATCGTTTACAAAGAGATCCCCAGCCAGGTCTACGACGTGGCCACCTGGAACGACCCGAAGATCCTGGCCATCGAGGAAAAGGACGCGAAAACGGGCGAACGGGTCGTCCGCTACCACCCGACGACTTCGTTCAGCGTCGCATTCCTCGCCGACCTCAAGCCGGGCGAGAAGGCCACCTACCTCGTTTTTTACAACAATCCCAAGGCGAAGAAGCCGGTCTACAAGACCGATCTCAGCGTGAAGAAGGGCAAGGACCTCGGCCGGACGATCGAGAACGCCTTCTACAAGATCGTCCTCCAAGAGAAAAGCGGCGTCATCTACGAGATCGTCGAGAAGACAACGAAGATCCAGCTCGAGCATAAGCTCGAGACCAACGGCGCCATCCACTGGAACCCCGACGTCTACGCGCCGCCGCACGCCTGGTACCACAGTTCCGACTGGTCGAACCCGGAAGCGACCGAGGTCGCGGGGCCGGTCTTCTACTCGCTCAACCTCAACGGCAGCCTGCCCTTCCCCAAGGGCGTCGACATCGGCCTGCGCTACCATTTCTACGCCGGCTCGCCCGTGGTCATGGTCGAGTCTGTGACGGACATCAAGGACGACCTCTTCGTCATGGCCCTGCGGAACGCCGAAGTCGTCTTCAACGCGGCGGTCTTCTCCAAGGCGGCTTTCAAAAGGGACGGGAAGACGGAAATCCTCGACTTCGCGGCTTCGAAAATGCATCCGGCCCACGCCGCCGTGCTCCGGCCCGACACGCCCTGGGTCAGCCTTTTCGACGAGGCCAAGGGGATCGGGTTCGCGGCGCTCTACCTCGACCTGGCGACGCCCAACCTCAACGGAGGCCAGGCCTCGCTCCAGCAGCCTTACATCTATATCCAGCACGGCCTTTGGTATTACGTCTCGCGCGGATTCGTCTACTCGTTCGGCTCGAACAACCAGACGCGGATGCTGCCGGTCAAGGCGGGAAGCGTTTATTACGACCGGAACGCCTGGATCGCCTTCCCGTATCCGCGAAAGGAGGGGCTCGGGGATTATCTCGACAGGCAGTTCAACGGGCTCAAGTACCCGTTGGCCGTGCATGAGGACATCGAGACCTTCGCCGAAAGCCCGGAGGGCTGGGTCGTGCCCATCCTGACGGAGCCGTTCGAAGAGGGCGTCAAGGACGCCAAGGGCGGAAAAGCGCGGCGGAAATTGACAAAATAGGGGAAAACGTCTCTAATTGAAGCCGAGGTTCGAGATGCACCAACGGAAGCGTAATCATCAGATAATCATGGTCTTTTCGGCGATTTTCGCCGTTTCTCTCGCGCTCGCTCCGGCCCTCGCCGCTCAGGAGAACGAGCAGGTCGTCGAGGTCAAGAGCGCTCTCGCCAGGGACGCGGTCCGGCCCGGCGAAACCTTCAAGGCGGCGGTCATCCTCAAGGTCCAGGCCGGCTATCATATTAACGACAACGCCCCCCTCGATGAGTTCATGTTCCCGACGTCCGTCAGCATCGAGGACGGTCCGGAGTTCGAAGTCGTCGAAATCTACTACCCGACCGGCCGCCGCGCCCGCTACTCCTACTCGGAGACCGAGCTCGTCGTCTATGACGGGGAGGCCGTGCTGGGCGTCCTCCTCAAAGCCAAGGACAGCCTCGCCCCCGGGGCCAAAACCATCAAAGCCATCCTGAGCTACCAGGCTTGCGACAATACGTCCTGTCTCCCGCCTAAGGAGCTCGTTTTCGAGATCGCCGTCCCGGTCGCCAAGACGGGCGGGGCCGACATCCATCCCGACATCTTCGGCAAGCTCCGCTTCAAGTCCCTCCAGAAGTGAGCGCCCGCACCGGTCCACAGCCGAAATGACAGACACGACGAAAAACAGGCCGTTCAGGACGATCCCCTCCCTTGATTCTCTCCTTCGGGAGGACCCCGTCCGGGCGCTCATCGAGGAATTCGGACGGGACGTCGTCGTGGCCGAAGGCCGAGCGACCCTCGACGAGGCCCGGGCCCGGATCGCCTTGGCCGAAGCCGGCGGCGTAACGATCGCCGACGTCCCGACCGAAGGCTTGTCCGTCCGCCTCCGCTCCCGCCTCGAAAAGAAATTCGCTCCGTCCCTCTCCCCCGCCGTCAACGCCACGGGCATCATCATGCACTCCGGGCTCGGCCGGGCCGTCCTGTCCGAAGCCGCCCGGGAAGCCCTCGACGCCGTCGCCGTCGGCTATTCGACCCTCGCCCTCGACCTCGAGAGCGGCAAACGCGTCTCCCGCGACCGCCACGTCGAGGGCCTCCTCCGCGAGCTCACCGGCGCCGAGTCAGCCACCGTGGCCAACAACAATGCCGCCGCGACCGTCCTCATCCTGAACACGCTCGCCCGCGGCAAGGAGGTCGTCGTCTCCCGGGGCCAGCTCGTCGAGATCGGCGGTTCGTTCCGCATGCCCGACGTCATGACCACGAGCGGCGCCGTCCTCCGCGAGGTCGGGACGACCAACAAGACCCACCTCCGCGATTACGAAGGCGCGGTCACGGAAAACACGGGGGCCATCCTCCGCGTCCATCACAGCAACTACCGCATCGTCGGCTTCGCGGAGGAGCCGGGCATCGAAGAGCTCGCCGCCCTCGGCCGGAGCCGCGGCGTTCCCGTCGTCGACGACCTCGGCAGCGGCGCCTTGGTCGACCTCACGCCGTACGGCCTCGCCGCCGAGCCCATGGTCCGGGCAAGTGTACAGTCCGGCGCCGACGTCGTCTGTTTCAGCGGCGACAAGCTCATCGGCGGCCCGCAATGCGGCATCATCGTGGGCAAGGCGGTCTGGATCCAGAAGATCAAGAAGAATCCGCTGGCCCGAGCTTTCCGCTGCGGCAAGCTCTCCCTCGCCGCCCTCGAGGCGACACTCAAGCTCTTTCTCGCGCCCGAGAAGCTCGCCGAGCTCCACCCCATCTACCGGATGCTCGCTCTGACGCCGGACGAGCTCGGCCGCCGGGCGAAAAAGCTCGCCTCGGCCCTGCGCGAAGCCATCCCCGCCGACGTCATGATAGCGGTCGAGGACGGCGAATCACAGGTCGGGAGCGGCGCCGTCCCGGTTGAGACGCTGCCGTCGAAAGTCCTGGCCGTCCAGGCCCCCGGCCTTTCCGCCGAGGATCTGGCCCTCCGGCTCCGCCTCCTCACGCCGCCTATCTTCGCCCGTATCCACAAGGACACCGTCCTCTTCGATTTCCGGACGATCCAACCGGCCGAAGACGCGGTCGTCGAACGCGCCCTCATCGGACTCCTTGGATGAGACCATATTTGACACTACTCGGAAGAGGGACAGCCCCCATTCCGGGATCATCCCAGGAATGGGGACAGTCCCTCCAGGACGGCGCGGCAAATGGGGACATGCACCGCTTCTCTCGATGCGGTGCGTGTCCCCGTTCCGAAGGGAACCGCGATAGATGATCGACTACGCGAAGCGCAAGCGCATCATGGGCCGGTCGATCAAGCTCGGCCACTGCATCTGCAACCCCAAAGAGCCCTGCCCCTGCGACCTCTTCAAGCAGAAGAACGTCTGCCTCTGCGCCGGCGAACGCGAAGAGGACGCCCCCGAGGACGTGGCCCTGACGATGCTCGTCGAGAACGCCGGCTGCGCCTCGAAGATCGGCCAGGAGGATCTCAAGCGGGCCCTCGCCGGCCTCCCCCGCGTTTTCAACCCGCGCGTCCTCGTCTCGTCCGACACCTGCGACGACGCCGGCGTCTACAAGCTCACGCCGACGACGGCCCTCGTCCAGTCGGTCGACGTTTTCACCCCTGTCGTCGACGACCCCTACGCCTTCGGCGAGATCGCTGCGGCCAATTCCGTAAGCGACATCTACGCCATGGGCGGAAAACCCCTGACGGCCCTCTCCATCGTCGCCTTCCCTATCGAAAAACTCAGCCCCCGCATCATGAACCGGATGCTCCAGGGCGGCATCGACAAGCTCCGCGAGGCCGGCGTCGCCGTCCTCGGCGGTCACAGCATCAAGGACCGGGAGATCAAGTTCGGCTTCGCCGTCACCGGCGTCGTCCACCCCAAGAAAATGACCGTCAACAGCAAGGCCAAGCCCGGCGACGTCCTCATCCTGACCAAGCCCGTCGGCACGGGCACGCTGAGCTTCGCCCGCCAGATCGGCCGGGCTCCGGCCGATGGTTTGGCGGAGGCCGAACGCTCGATGCGCGAGCTCAACCGCGCCGCCGCCGAGGCCATGACCGCGGCCGGTGTCACCACGGCGACCGACATCACCGGGTTCGGGCTGGCGGGGCACCTCGGCGAGATCGCCGCCCAAAGCAGGGTCGAGGTCGAGGTCTACGGCGAGGCCATCCCCATCTTCACGGGCGTCATGGACCTCATCCGCCAAGGGGTCATATCCGGGGCGGTCGAACGCAACCGCGAGTACGCCTCGGCGTTCGTCAAGCGGGCCAAAGGTGTCCCGGAAGAATTCGAGACGCTCCTCTGCGACCCGCAGACCTCGGGCGGGCTTCTCATCGCCGTCCGCAAATCCAAAGCCGCCTCACTCCTCGCAACGCTCCACAAGAAAGGCGTTGAGAGCGCCACGGTCATCGGCCGGGTCACCCGCAAGGGCCCGGCACGAATCGTCCTCAGGGGGAAGGCGCCGCGCCCCTAAAGATCCCGGACATGGACCACGTCATCGTCGGAACGGCCGGGCACATCGACCACGGCAAGAGCGCCCTCGTCAGAGCCCTGACCGGGACCGATCCCGACACCCTGCCCGAAGAGAAAGCCCGCGGCATGACCATCGAGCTGGGCTTCGTCTTCCTCGACGACCCGGCTTACGCCAAGCAGATCGTCTTCATCGACGTCCCGGGCCACGAAAAGTTCGTCAAGACCATGGCCGCCGGGGCGAGCAACATCGACGCGGCCCTGTTCGTCATCGCCGCCGACGAAGGCATTTCGGTCCAGACCCGCGAGCACTTCGACATCCTCAAGCTCCTCGGCGTCAAACTCGGCGCCGTCGCCCTGACCAAGTCCGACCTCGTCGACGCCGCGCGCATCGCCGAGCTCACGGCCGCGGTCCGGGACTTTGTCCGCGGCTCGTTCCTGGCCGAGGCGCCCGTCCTCCCGGTTTCGGCGGTTACGGGAGCAGGCGTCGCCGAAGTCAAGGCGACACTCCAGGAGCTCGGCCGCCGCGTCGCACCGCGGCCGGACAGCGGGGTTTTCCGCATGCCCGTCGACCGCGTCTTCACCATGCACGGCTTCGGGACCGTGGCCGCGGGGACGATCCTGTCCGGCGCCGTCCGCGCCGGCGACCGCATCGAGATCTTCCCCGAAGGCCTCAAGACCCGCGTCCGCGGCCTCCAAGTCCACAAGGCCAAGACCGGCGTCTCGGGCATCGGAAAACGGACGGCCCTCAACCTCCAGGACGTCCGGAAAGAGGACCTCCGGCGCGGCCAGGTCGCCGCGGCCGAAGGCTCCCTCGTCCCGACGGCCCGGCTCGACGCCCGTCTCGACGTCCTCGATAGCGCCGGCCGCGACATCAAGCATCGCGAGCGGGTCAGGCTCCACATCGGCACGGACGAGGTCATGGCCCGGCTGGCCATTCTCGGCGGCCAGACGGTCGCTCCCGGCGCCTCGTCCGCCGTCCAACTCGTCCTCGAAAGGCCGACCGTCGCCCTCCCCGGGGACCGGTTCGTCATCCGCTCCTTCTCCCCGCTCGTGACCATCGGCGGCGGTCATGTCCTCGACGCCAGTCCCGGAAAACACAAGCGGTTCAGCGGCCGGGTCCTCGAGGGACTCGAGAAACTGGGCGGGACGTCCCGGGACGCTGTCGAGCAGATGTTCGTCCAATCGGGCGGAGCCCCGCAGGGCATCCGCGAGATCGCCATGAAGCTCGGCCGCGGCGAACCCGAGGTCGCCGAAGTCGTGGCGGACCTGCTTTCCGACGGGAGCCTCGTCGCCATCGTCCGGGAGAGGCCGGAGAAATTCCTTCATAAAACCGTATATGCGCGCCTCACCGACGATCTCATCGCCGGCGTCAGGGCCTATTTCGATGCCAACCCGTTCCGCCCGACCAGGCCCTTTTCGGACGTCCGGGCGGAATTCCTCAAGGAGAGCGACGCCCCGACGCTTAAGCTCATCCTCGACGAGCTCATCGCCAAAGGAGTGCTCTTCCGTAAAGAGGCCGAGATCGGGCTCGCCGGCCGGGAGGCGAAGGCAAATCCGGTCGAGGACGATCTCCGGGCCCGGGTCGAGGGCGCATTCCTGAGCGCGCGTTTTTCGGCTCCTCTCGAGGAAGAAGTCCGGATCCGGCTCGAAATAAATCCCTCGTCGTTCAAGAAGATCTTGGACGGTCTCATCCGCGACGGCCGGCTCGTCCGGCTTGCGCCCAAGGTGACCTATCACCGGGAGACACTCGAAGCGGCACAGGCGGCGGCCCTCGGCCTGATCGAGCGCCACGGCAGCGTCACCATCGCCGAACTTCGCGACCGGCTCAACCTATCCCGGAAATACGCCCAGGCCATCCTGGAGTATTTCGACAAGACGGGCCTGACGAAAAGGGTCGAAGACCGTCACGTTCTCGCTAAACCATGACAAAGATCCTCCTCATCGACGGCTACAATGTCATTAACCGCATCCCGGAATTGCAGCCCAGCCTCGATAGAGGATTGGAAAACGCGCGAAGCCGGCTCGCTTTTCAGATCTCCACCTGGAGCCAAACTCATCCGGCGATCGAGTGCGTCATCGTTTTCGACGGCGACAAAAAGTTCGCGGGTGGCCGCGATCAGCGCCTGGCCGGTATCAAGTGCATTTTCTCCCGGACCGCCCACGGCGGCGACGATGAGATCATCCGATTCGTCCGGGACTTCAAGGGGAGGACATCCGATATAACGGTCGTGTCGGACGATAATAACGTCCGGAACAACTGCCGCGCTCACGGCGCGTCTGTCCAGCCGTCGAGCTATATCATGACCGCAAAATCGCGTCAGGCGAGAGGCCGGGTGAAAGCCCCGGCCGACGGCAAGGGCCTCGACAAGAAGGCAGCAGCCGAAATCGACAAGGAATTGAGGAAGAAATTCGGATTGTAGTATGCTAAACTCTCTTGGCGCTTCCGCTGCCGTCAACGGAAACGACAACGGGAGGGTAGAGGTCCCGGTGGGCCTTCTGGACTTCAAATCCAGTATGGGGCTATAGACGTCCCGGGTGGGTTCGACTCCCACACCTTCCCGCCACCTCGTATTGTTCTGGGCGCTCAGCGTTCGAAGATCAGGCTATAATGCGCACTGCCAAACTGAAACGCAAAGACAAAATTCCAGCCTTGCCGGGCCTTTTCATTGAGCATCTGTTCCACGTTCTGCCCGGTTGACGGGTATGCAACGACTGAATACTCCCTATTCTGCGCGGCACTGACATTTTGCGGAATCGCAATCAGGGATTTCACCAGAAAGGCGATAAGCAGGACAAGCGCTACGTTAAGCAGAATGGTCGTCGATTTGCTGAGCTTCATGTCTCCCTCCTTTGACGGGCCGATTATGGAGCCTCGCGAGGCGGCGGCCCGCCCTATTCATTACTATACTACTTCTAAAGAAGCCGGCATAAATTCCAGTATCGGCCAAATTCGAGGGTTAGGTCAAGAATACAACTCCAGGGGACAACCTGGTAGATGGAACTTGACAATTAGCTATATTGGACTATTCTTGAGGGGCAATATACGCATGGCATTTTAGCGCAAATTCTCATCTTTTATCGGTGATTGCGGTTTCGTAGGCCAAGGCAGAAGATAGGGATGAGTGAATCAAATTGATCAATGCCGGCGTTCTTAGCGGCAAGAAGGAAAAGAGAGACGGAGGTCGTATGAAGAGCGCATGGAAGTTGGTAATATTAGTTTTTTCATTTTTAGCGTTGCTTTCCGCCTGCGAACAGAGCGGAGACGGCGGCGGGACAACGCCAGTGTCAACCCGCAAATGGACCTGGGTATCCGGCAGTAAGACGGTAAATCAGGCGGGCACCTACGGTACCCAGGGCACGGCCGCTCCGTCAAACGTCCCCGGGGCAAGAGAACATGCTGTAACCTGGCTCGATTCCAGTGGCAAACTCTGGCTCTTCGGGGGATATGCCTATGATTCGGCAGGCTATATCGGCCAACTCAACGACCTATGGAAGTATGACCCGACAACCCTTCAATGGACCTGGGTATCCGGCAGTCGTTTCCATAGTCAGGCGGGCATCTACGGAACAAAGGGCACAGCCGCTCCGTCAAACGTCCCCGGGGCAAGAAAGTGGGCTGTATCCTGGCTCGATTCCAGTGGCAAACTTTGGCTCTTCGGAGGACTTGGCTATTATGAAGCCGGCAATTTCGGCAGTCTCAATGACCTATGGAAGTATGACCCGACAACCCTTGAATGGACCTGGGTTTCCGGCAGTGATACCGGAGATCAGATAGGCACCTACGGCACGAAGGGCACGGCCGACTCGTTAAACGTCCCCGGGGGAAGATTAGGGGCTGTATCCTGGATCGATCCCCAGGGCAAACTCTGGCTCTTCGGGGGATATGGCTTTGATTCGGCCGGCAATAAAGGTTGGCTCAATGACCTGTGGGAGTATGACCCGACAACCCTTTTATGGACCTGGGTATCCGGCAGTAGTTCCCATGGTCAGGCGGGCGCCTACGGCACGCAGGGCACGGCCGACTCGTCAAACGTCCCCGGAGGAAGGTATACGGCTGTATCCTGGCTCGATCCCCAGGGCAAACTCTGGCTCTTCGGGGGAGAAGGCTTGGATTCGGCCAGCTCTCGTGGCGACCTCAATGACCTATGGAAGTATGATCCGACAACGCTTTTATGGACCTGGGTATCCGGCAGCGTTACCGGAGATCAGAAAGGCGCCTACGGCACGCAGGGCACGGCCGCCTCGTCAAACATCCCCGGGGGAAGGTCTACGGCTATATCCTGGCTCGATTCCAACGGCAAACTCTGGCTCTTCGGGGGATATGCCTATGATTCGGCCGGCAATTTCGGCAGTCTCAATGACCTATGGAAGTATGACCCGACAACCCTTTTATGGACCTGGGTATCCGGCAGTAGTTCCCATGGTCAGGCGGGCGCCTACGGCACGCAGGGCACGGCCGACTCGGCAAACGTCCCCGGGGCAAGAAAGGGGGCTATATCCTGGATCGATGCCCAGGGCAATCTCTGGCTCTTCGGGGGATATGGCTATGATTCGGACGGCAAAGGTGGTTGGCTCAATGACTTGTGGCATTAGATTGTTGGCACCCTGAATTCCTGAATCCGGACGGTGTTGCCGCTCTCGAGGACAAACACCGAGCCCTTTTCGTTGACGGCCACGGCGACGGGGGCGGTCAACTGACCGACGCCGGCGCCGCCGCTTCCCCATTGACATATGAACCGGCCGTCCGGCGCGAATTTCAGGACCCGGTTGTTCCCTGTGTCGGCCAGATAAATGTAGTCGTCCCCGTCGAGACAGATCCCGAAGGGCCTCCTGAATTCGCCTTCGCCCGAGCCCAGTTTTCCAAAAGATTCGATGAACACGCCGTCCGTAGTGAATTTTTGGATCCGTCCTTGGTCTACGACGATGACGTCGTTATTCTTACTGACGGCCACTCCCGTGGGCAGGTTGAGCTGTCCTTGGCCATAGCCCGGCTTCCCCCAGGTTTTTTTCAGCTCGCCTTCAGAGGAGTATTTGACGACGCGGCTGTTGCCTGCGTCGACCACAAGGACATCGTTATTCCGGTCGACCGCTATGCCCAGGGGTCCGTTCAGCTCGCCCTCCTTGGAGCCGGGCTTGCCCCACTTTTTTAGGGACTGGCCGTTTCTATCGAATTTCGTGATATTGCAGCTTCGTTTGTCTGTGACATAGAAATTTCCTATATTATCGATGGCGATTCCGGAAGGGATCTTCATGGGCTTGAATTGCTGTCCATAGCCTCCCCAGCTCTTCTGAAGCAGGCCTTCCGGGTTGAATTTTTGAAGCGTGATGTTGCTCTCGTCCGCCACATAAAAATTCCCGCTCTTGTCCAGGGCCAGCGCCTTGGGGAAGATGAAGAGCTTTTTATCCGGACCGCCCCACGAGCGAACGGCAGCATAGTCCTTGACGGTCAAGAGAGCGGAGATCGAGAGCGGGTCGTTTCCCTCCGAAACTGTGAAACTCTCCTCATGATCGGCGTAATGCTCCTTTTTCACCTTCAGAGTATGCCGACCGTACGGAACATAAGAAATCTCGCAGTCGGTGACCTTCCCGGAGTCCCGGCCGTCCAAAAAGACACTCGCGCCCGGAGTGTTGGAGCTGACTTGGACGGTCCGGCCTAGGCTTACCAAAGTGTAGCTCAACTCTTTTGTCGTCTCTTTCAAAGGAACGAGAACCTTGATCGGCCGATACCCCTCCTTCTCGATCTCCAACGTGATCCGGGGCTTATTTGTCGTGTAGACACTTGGCGAAGCGCCTATTGTTTCCCCGTCGATTTTAATGATGGCTTCCTTGGGCTCCGTTAAGATCCGCATGGAATATCCTTCGAAGACGCCCTTGTACTGCCTTTCCGCGATATTGATCAGATTAAAAGCATTCGTTTCGTAGACGTCTTCGGCGGCAGCCTTGGCGGTGCGATAATCCACTTCGAACATGTTCCGGTATTCTCTGATGGCGGCGGCATCGTCGTCCTGTTTGGCGAAGGCGTGCCCGGTCCAGAGGTAGATATCGCAGGCCCACTCCTTCTGCTTCTGCAGGTCTTCGAGGCCGAACACTCTAGTGATGAGTGTCCTGAGGTTTTCGACCGCTTCGAGCAGGTTCTTCGGTTGTACAATCATCTCTTTATACTTTTCGAACTTGAGCTTGATCTCGGCGGCCAATTCTGCCTGTGGTGTGACGGACCCGGCGGGAGCCGCGGCGCCTTCGGCCTCGGTCGGACTGACCTCCATGACAATGGCTTCATGGACGTAGCCGGATGTCTTGACCCCGTTGAGAATAAACGTGACTTTCCAGAATTCCCCCCTTTTGGCCTCAGCCTCCAGGATGGCGTTCAGGGGAAAAGTCGTAAGCGGTTGGCTCACGATCGGCTCCCTGTAGATGTCGGCGCCGCGAATGTTGGTGACCTTTAATTTAGTCGAAGCGCCGGCAGCGGACAGAACACAGAGAAAAACCCCGATACCGACCGCCCAAGAGAGCTTGTTCTTCAAGTCATTGTTCGCGGGCATTCCTGCCTCCCGGGAAATCAGGGCTCCTCGATAACATCCACAATATCGACGACCTTCCATATTTTGCCCCGCTTTTCCATTTCCCATTTTTTCGAACCATAGTAGATGGTCTTCTTCTGTCCGTCCTTCCTCGAGACGCCCTGGATCGCGTGCCAAAAATTGACCGACGCATGGGTGCGCCCGGAAATGCTGATCGATGGGGGCTTACCCCTGAAGCTCGAATTGATCCCGTCATAAATGTCGAATATCGTCGTATAGTAGCCACGCTGCTTCGAAGCCAGGCTCCCTGAGCCTAGGTCCCTGAGCAGGGTTTCGAGGTCCTTGTTTTGCTCTGCTAAGCAGCGCCGTTCGATCATCGCCAGAATTTCGTTCTCGGAGAGGGCCGTGTCGGCCTTTTCAAGATAATCCCGCGCTTCCTTGTTGTTCCGATCCAACTGGAGAACGTTCTCCATGTCCTGAACGCATTTTGTGAAATTGCGGCTTTGGTAGCTGGCGATCCCCGTCTGGAGGAGGGAGGCGATTTGGTCGGCGTTAAGCTCCCCTTTGGCTTTGTTCAGATAGTCCAGGACCGAGGCGTCGTCCGGAAACTCGCTTAAGATCTTCTCGGCGAGCCGGACGGTTTCGCCGAAGTTCCTGTCCTCGAAGCTCGCTTTGAGTTGGCCCAGGCTTTCAGCGTCGGGAGCCGCCTGGAGCGGGGGGCTCTCGGCGGGATGTGGAGGAACGGCCTCTTGCGTCTTCGGCGAATTCTGGGAAACGGTGTTGTCCGGCAGTTGCCCGGCGTCCCGCGAGACGAGGACGTAGATGACCCCGGCCGCGGCGGCCAAGAGGAGAAGCCCGCCGGCCAGAGCGAAGGACCGCATTTTTCTTCCGCCCGGCGCGAGGCCGGCCCCCGTCTTGAACTTATAGGCCCGGGAAGCTTCGGCGATGTTGCCGGGGTCCTCGAGGTCGGCGATCATTTCCCGGCCGCTTTGATAGCGTTCGTCCGGGTTCTTGGCCAGCGCCCGTCGGATGACAGCCTCATAGCCGGGAGGCAAGCTCTGATTGATGTCCGTGATCCGCTGGGGTTCCTCGTGGACGATTTTGTAAACGATCGTGGAGAGGTTGTCGCCCATAAAGGGCCTTCTCCCCGCGAGGAGCTCGTAGAGGATGACCCCCAGGGCGAAAAAATCGGCCCGGCCGTCCGCGGTTTTTCCCATGATCTGTTCGGGAGACATGTAGCTGAGCGTCCCGATGGTCGTCCCCGGCCCCGTCATCGTGGAGGCCTCCATGCGGGCGACGCCGAAGTCGGCCAGGAACGGCGTCCCGGCCTTGTCGATGAGGATGTTCGCCGGCTTGATGTCGCGGTGGACGATCCCGTTTTGATGGGCGAAATCCAGGGATTCCGCGACGGGCTTGAGGATGGCGATCACGTCTTCCGGAGAAAAGATCTTCCCGGATTCGATCAGGGTCTGAAGGGTCTGCCCGTCGACGTACTGCATGACGATGAAAGTCAGGTCATCGTCCCTGAGGACATCGTAGATGGTGATGATGTTCGGATGGTTCAGCCGGCCGGCGGCCTTGGCCTCGCGAATGACCCTGTTCAGCATCTCCTCTTTTTCGGGGCCGTCGATGAAACTGTCGAGGCGGATGGTCTTGATGGCCACTTCTCGTTCGATGTCCGGATCGAGGCCTTTATAGACGATCCCCATGCCCCCTTTGCCGAGGACGCCCAGAATCTTATACTTGCCGACCTTCTCGACGGGATGCTGCTCTATGGACACCGACTCATCCTTCAGTTCCCAAATGATTTCACTGCTGAAAGCAACCCTAAAGTATCCAATAAATGCCGTTATTGTCAAGGATTTACAGGCCGGCGCCTCCGGCCGGGGGAAACGCCGGAAGGCAGGTGAGAGAAAGGGCGGCCGGCTTGGAACTTGAGGGACCCTATTGCATTTTATTTTTTGACTTGATATCCTTCCAAAAAAGCATGGGAATCAAGCTGGGTGGGCGGTGAAGTGCCTCAAGTGTCATTCTGAAACCCCGGGCGATATGCGTTTTTGCGGCCATTGCGGGGCTTCCCTCGCCATCCCGGTAAAGACGTTCGACAGCAGCAAAACCCAAACTCTCGCCTTTTCCCCCGGGCTGCTCTCGGACGGCACCATGTTCGCGGGCCGTTACCTGGTGATCGACGACCTGGGGAAAGGCGGCATGGGTCATGTCTACCGGGTTCTGGATACCAAGATCGACGAGGAAGTGGCGCTGAAATTCATCAATGCCGCGATCGCCGCCGACGCCAAGATCATCGAGCGGTTCAGGAACGAGCTGAAGGTCACCCGAAAGATCACGCACCGGAACGTCTGCCGGATGTACGACATCAGCGAGGACGGCAAGTCCCTTTTCATCACCATGGAGTACATCCCCGGCGAGGACCTGGGGAACATGCTCCGGAGGCTGGGCCGGCTGCCCCTCGAAAAAGCGTTCCCCATCGCCCAACAGGTATGCGAAGGCCTGGCCGAGGTCCATCGGCTGGGGGTCGTCCACCGTGACCTGAAGCCCAAGAACATCATGATCGACCGGGAGGGCAACGCCAAGATCATGGATTTCGGGCTGGCGCGGACGCCCCACGGCATCAAGCTCACCGAAGTCGGACAGATTGTCGGAACGCCGGCCTTCATGTCTCCGGAACAGGTCAACGGGGAGAACGTGGACCAGCGCTCCGACATTTTTTCCTTGGGCATCCTCATGTTCACGATGCTGACGGACAAGCTCCCCTTCGAAGCGGATACAACTTTGACTTTGGCCCTCCTGCACAAGACACACCGCCCTCCCAACCCGAGCACCCTCAATTCGCGCGTGTCCCGGGAGCTCGGCCAGGTCATCCTCAAATGCCTCGAGGTCGATAGGGAAAAGCGCTACCAGACCGCTCAGGATCTGCTGTCCGACCTGAAAAAGATCGGCAAACGGTTCGACACCTATGCGATACACCTCCCGGACAGGAGCAAAGCAAAAAGGGCCCGTCCCGGCTCGGGCCTGCCCCGGAGCAAGGTCCTCACCGTTGCTTTGCTCCTGCTGGCCTTGGCGGCTTCCGGGCTCACCGTCAAGATATTCATCAAGAAATCCAGATTGAACGCCGGGCGGGAACAGGTCATCCAGGAGATCGACCGCCTGATAATGGCTAACGACTTGTCCACGGCCTTTCAGCAGGCCCGGCAGTTCGAGAAGGAAGCCCCCGCCGACCGCCGCCTGGCGGCCCTGTGGCCGCGCATGTCGTCGACCCTCTCGATCCGGACCACCCCCCCCGGCGCCGTCGTTTCCCTGAAAGATGACCGATTGAGCGGCATGGACATGCAGGTCGTCGGCCAAACGCCTCTGGACAACGTCAGGGTCCCCCTCAGTCGGGTCCGCATCAGGATAGAAAAAGAGGGGTACGTCACCCTAGAGGACACGACGTCCGATGTCGGCGGCAGCATCCACTGTCTGCTCGCCGAAAAAAGCGCCCGCTTGAAGGACCCTAATCGAACATCGGTGGACGAGATCATTCGAAACGGAAACCGGACCTCGTACAAGATCAACGCCGGCCTCGATCAAGGGGTAATGGCTGGAGATAAAGGCGCGATCTATGACCAGAAGGGCGGCGGGCCAGGGGCAGGAATTCAAGTCGTCGCCCGATTCCTGATTAAAGAGCTTCAGCGTGACCGATCGCTGATCGAAACGCGCAATCAGAAGGGGGACATCCGGCTGGGCCTCCTCGTCAAATTCGACGAGAGGATGACGACCGTTCCTGTGACCATCACTACGGTCCCGGACCGGGCCAGCCTTTTTATCGACGGGGTCCGGTTGGGGCTCTCGGGAAAGCCGGTCAATCTGTCGCCGGGGAAGCACACGCTGAGACTTGTCAAGCCCGGCTACCAGGATCTCGAGACAACCATCGAGGTCGGCGCCGACGGCCAAGTCCCGCTCATTAAAATGACTCCGAAATCCCCCACGCGGGAGAAGAAATTCGAAAATTGACTTCCCGTTCTCTTTCGTTGCATCATAGATAAGGACTCGTGCAACGGAACGGAGAGTGACATCTATGAACCCAAAACACCGCGTAACATGCGTTGCGTTGGCGCTCACGGCTATCCTGCCGGCGCTCGTCGCGCCGCTCGGGGCGACGGACATCTTCAAGGCGCGGATGCTGACGGGGAAAGCCCCCGTCCAGCCGCCCATGGTCAACGTCCAGATGGAGGTCGAGAGCTGGACGACCCCGGAAGAGATCCGGCAGCTGCAAGATGTCATGAATCAAGCCGGGATCGAGGCTTTTCTGGCCGCGTTCAAGCAGATGAACAAAGGCACCGTCCGGTTCATGGCCAGCCGCGGCTGGAACCTCCCCATCCACGCCGCCCTGACCGTTCCCACGGAAAAGGGGAAAAAGGTCCTGCTTTTCTTCAACCGCCAGACCTGGGATCCAGGCAGTCAAATCGTTCGCGGCCGGCATTTCTTCATGGTCATGGAGCTGAAGCTCAACGCCAAGGGCAAAGGCGAAGGCCGCTTTTACGAGGATGCACAGATAAAGCTGGATTCCGCGCTCGGCAGGATCGAAATGGAGACCTACGAGTCCGCCCCGAAAATTTTCCCGCAGGTCCAGGAAGTCGTCAAGAAGACGCCGGGCTCTTGACCCTCAGGTCCCGGGCGACCTCGCGCTTTCCAAGGAACTCGTAGCTGATCGCCCCGAACTTGCACGACGACACGCACTTCAGGCAGCGGACGCAGTCGGGCGAATTGGGCGAATCGTAGATCTTGATCTCGACGGGACAATCCTTGTAGCACTGGTCACAGAGGGTGCACTTCTCGTCGTCCACGGCCATCCGGAAAAGGCTCGTCTTGTTGAACAGGCCGAAGATCGCCCCCAGGGGGCAGACGGCCCGGCAGAAGGGGCGGCGGCTCAAGATGAACCAGCCGACGAACAGGACGAGGAGCCCGATCTTCCAATAGTACATGAACCCGACGAGGGGGCGCAGGTCGACCCTGAGGAGGATGAGGGGGATGCCCGCTTCGAGCGTCCCGGCCGGACAGATCCATTTGCAGAACCAGGTCTGGCCGTAACCGAACTGGTCGACGATGAGCAGGGGCAGGGCGACGACTGTCGTGGCCAGGACGACATAGCGGAAGTAAGACATGAAACGCGGCATTCGGACCTTGGGCGTGGGGATCTTGTGGAGGAGCTCCTGGATGAAGCCGAACGGGCAGATCCAGCCGCATGGCAGGCGCCCGACGACGCTGCCGACGGCGCCGAGAAAACCGGCGACGTAGAGGCCGAATTTCTTTTCGGCAATGGACAAGTTGAAGCGCAGGCCCGCGAACGACGTCTGCAGGGCGCCGATGGGACAGGCGCCCAATGCCGACGGGCAGGAGTAGCAGTTGAGGGCCGGGACGCAGACGCCCTTGACCCCGCCCTGGAAGATCTCGCCTTTGAACCAGGACGGCAGCCAGGCGTTGATGCCCAGGGCGAAGGCGGCCTGGTACCAGGCTCTCTTCTCTCTTGGCTTGCGGACGGACTTGTCTTTCGCGCCCATGGTCCCGTTTACCCGATCCCGATGCAATCGAGACAGACTGTGACGGCTTTTTCGAGGACCGTTTTGTATTCTCCGAGAAGGAGCCCGGCGACCATGACCCCCAGGAAGACCGTGAGCAGGACCCAGGGGAGCTTACGTTTCACCGCTTTCCTCCCCCGAGCAGGGCGTTGACGGCCTTGTCGAGTTCGGCGATGTGCTCTTCCTTGAAGCCCACGTGGACGTGGGTGATCGTCCCGGAGGAGTCGATGAGGTAGACGACGGGGATTTCCTGGACCTCGTATTTTTTCTTCATGTCCTTGGCCGTGCGGACTACGCCCTCCGGGCCCGGGCTCGAAGGCGGGTCGGCCAGCATCGGGTAGTTGATCTTCAATTTCTGGTAGAAGGGCTTGACGACCTTGCCTCCGGCTTCATCCAGGGCGATCCCGTAGACGCGCAGGCCGCCTTGGGTTTCACCGTCGGCCGGCTTGTAGGTCTCGTTGAGCTTCTGCATGTGCGGCATAGCTTTGCGGCAGGGGATGCACCAGGTCGCCCAGAAATCGACGAGGACGCCGGCCGGATGGGACTTGGAGACTTTCGTCTCGCCGGCCAAGGTCTCGGTCACGATCAGGGTCAACTTGCCCTCCTCCATCGTCACCGTGTGGTCCTTGCCGTCGACGTTCTTCAGGGAAAAGGGGATAAACTTGGCTCCCGTCTTCAGGCTGGCGAAAGAGGGGGAGCTCAAAAGAACGACGGCGGCGACGGCGCCCGCGATTTTCGGGAGGGTCTTCATGGATGCTAGTTTAGCCGTCCCGCCCCGCTATTTCAAGACCGCGGGCATTCCCATTCTATACGCCACCCGGGCAGAGATGGGAACCATGCATAGCCCCCGTAGCGGAGGGGGACCCGTCCCGCTTCGAGAGAAGCGGGACGGGGGAACCGCCGGGACTGGTTCCCGGGGGGCCGGGGGAGATGCATGGTTCCCATCTCTGCCAAGACGGGTGGCGTTAGGAATGCCCCCAGGCCTTAAAAGCGGAAAACCAATCCGGCGCCGCCCGAGAAGCCGCCGATCTTCGCCTCGAGGGGATCGGGGTCGTCCGTTTTCAGCGTGCAGGCCCGGTAGTTCAGGAAGAGGTCGAGCCAGACCGGTCCGCCGATCTTGGCAAGGAGCCCGGCTTGACCGAGGTAGCCGACGCCGCTCTCGCTGACGCTCCCCAGGGGATTCTCTTCCTTGAACAGGAAGTAAGCGGCCGCGACACCGACGTAAGGGCGGACCGCCGACTTGCCGAAGTGGCATCTCAGGCCCAGGTAGACGGGGATGATGCGGACCTTCGTCACTTCCTCGGAGATGGACAGCAGGCCGCTCTTGCCGAAATACTCCGCGCCGGCCCAGAGGTAGAGGCCGCCGGCGATCGGGACGGCGAGTTCCCCGCCGAAGACCGTCCCGTTTTTATAGACCTCCCGGAAGACGCTGTCGCTCGGCCAGAACAGGCCGGCCTTGAACGTCAGGGAAACGCCCGCGCCCCAGGAGGCGGTCGTCATTCCGGCAAGCATCAGGGCGAACACCGGGATCGTCCACCGTCTTTTCATCGGTTTCTCCTTCTCTCCAGCCGCCGGGAATCCGGGTCCATTCTATTTTCGTTCCCTTTTCCCTGTCAACCCCTAGACTTCTCGGGGTTAACCCTGAGCCGCGCTTCTCATCCCCCTTGAAGGGCAGTGCTTAGCGGCGGCGAACGGGTCAACCCCCAGACTTCTCGGGGTTAACCCTGAG
>CAZGJS010000007.1:0-167200 GCA_964525875.1 uncultured Eubacteriales bacterium | reverse complement strand
TCCGCGTATCCGTCCCGGGAAGTCTAAATCACCGCTTTATGCTCCCTCCGACGATTCCCCTTCGCCCCCATTCCCGCGGCCTCCTCTGGGAACACCCCTGCGCGACGTGGATTCCCGTCGGGTGGTCCAATTGGTATTGATCAAGGCCGTTATATATTCGCGCGAGGATAATCCGGGGCGACGACACAACGGCGTGGGGGCCCCCCACCCGCCCAGAGCCGCTGATACCGGAGAGCGCTTTTGAGCGGCGAGGACGGATGGGGGTGACGCCGAGGGAGGAGGAGCCCCGAGCGAACAGGCCAATGGGAAGCGTTAATCACCGCAGCGAACGAAGACGATCCGCGAGGCCTAATTGATGATGCGGAGCATGCGGCCCCAGCGGGCCTTGGGAATGAAGCTGACGATTTTTTTCATGCGGTCGCGGAAGCCGGTCTTCTGCCAGGCGTCCCGCTCGGCCTTGTAGGAGAAATAGATGACCCAGGGCTTGCCCTTGATCGAGGTCAGCGGCACGAAGCCCCAGTAGCGGCTGTCCATGCTGTTGTCGCGGTTGTCGCCCATGACGAAGCAGTTACCCGCCGGGACCGTGACCGGCCCGTAGTTGTCGCGGATGACGTCCTCGTAGCTGTAGAAATCGGTCTTGGAGTTGACGTGGCTGTCGATGTGGACCTTGTAGGCCTCGTCGAGCGGCTTATCGTTGACGAGAACCTGCTTGTCCTTGACCTCGACTTTCTCGCCCTCAAGGGCGATGACCCGCTTGACGAAGTCCTTGGTCAGGTCCTTCGGGTACTTGAAGACGACGATGCTTCCCCGCTCGATCGGCTTCCGGGGCAGGATGGCGCCCTCGAGGGGCAGCACAGTGCGGGTGTAGGCGAGCTTGTTGACGAGGAGGAAGTCGCCGACGAGGAGGGTCGGCTCCATGGAGCCGGTGGGGATCTGGAAGGCCTGGACGACGAAGGTCATGACGAAAAACACGAAGACCGCGGTCTCGGCGATGAGCTCGAAATACTCCCGGAAGAGCCCCTTCTCTTTTTTACGCGCCACTTTTTCCATGTCGTTCACGGCCAATAAAGCGCTACTATAAAGGAAAACGCGCCGGACATCAAGACCGTTGCCCTCCGGAATCGCCGGCTAAGTTTTGTTCTCCGGTAGATCCCCCATCCCGGATGTATCTGGGAATTCCTGGGACACGATACGAAATCCGGAGATTTCGTTCATGTCCCGGAATTCCGCGTCGCATTCTGCCGGCAATTCCGGGCTCTGCAGACCGCCCGGGCGCCTTGACACTCCCGCTCAATCCGGCTTTACTAGACCCGTGAACATGACCTTGTTCGGCTACCCCAAGACGGGCAAAACGACGCTTTTCAACCTCGTGACGGGCGCGGACGTCGAGGTCCGGGCCTACGACGACGGGAAGCGGGAGCCGAACGTGCGGGCTGTCCCCCTCCCCGACGGACGCCTCGACCGCGTCGCGGCCGTCTATCCCGAGAAAAAAAAGATCGCCGCGTCGATGGACCTCACCGACCTCGTCGGCATCTCCTTCGGCGAGGTCAAGGGCAGCCTCCTGCTCGGCCATCTTCGGAAGGCCGACGGCCTCGTCCATGTCGTCAGGGGCTTCGAAGACGAGGATATCCCCCATCCCAAGGGACGGCTCGACCCGGCCGAGGACATCCGGTTCATGGAGGAGGAGCTCGTTCTGGCCGACCTCCTTCTCGCCGACGGGCGGCTGGAGCGCCTCGAAAAGGACCTGAAGAAGATGAAGGACCCGGAAGGGGAAAAGGAGCGGGAGCTGCTCCAGAGGCTCCGGCCCGGGCTCGAATCCGGCCGCGGCCTCCGCGACCTCCCGCTCGCCCCCGCCGAAGAAAAGCTCATCCGCAGCTTCGCCTTCCTGAGCCTCAAACCGCTCCTCCACATCATCAATATGGACGAGAAGGACGTGGCCTCGCTCCGCCGGCCCGAGGCGCTCTTCCCGGCGCTCGGCGCCTCGCGGCGGGTCATGGCCTTTAGCGGCCGCATCGAAAACGACATCGCCCGGCTCGAAGAGGGCGAAAGACAGGCCTTCATGGCTGAATACGGGCTGGACGACATGAGCGCCTCCCGGTTCACCGGGCAGGCGGCCGCATTCCTGGACCGCATATCGTTCTTCACCGTCGGGAAGGACGAAGTCCGGGCCTGGACGGTGAAGCGGGGCGCTGCCGCGGCGGAGGCGGCCGGCGCCATCCACTCCGACATCGCCAAGGGCTTCATCCGGGCCGAGGTCGTCGCGGCCGAGGAGCTCCTGCGGCTCGGCTCTCTCCACCACGCCAAGGAGGCCGGGGCGATCCGGCTCGAGGGAAAAGACTATGTCGTCCGGGACGGGGACGTCATCTACTTCCGGTTCGCCCCATGAACACCGCCTTCCGGACGACCTCCGAGGACCCGCTCTCCGCGGCCCGGACCGGCCTCCTAGAAACGCCGCACGGGACGGTCGAAACCCCGGCCTTCATGCCCGTGGCAAGCCAGGGCGCTGTCAAGGGCCTGACCCACGCCCAAGTCGAGGCCCTCGGCGCCCAGATCATCCTCGTCAACTCCTACCACCTCTTCCTCCGCCCGGGGGTCGATGCCGTCGCTGCCATGGGCGGGCTCCATTCCTTTATATCCTGGCCCAAGCCGATCCTGACCGACAGCGGCGGTTTCCAGATCTACAGTCTGTCGCCGCTCGTCCGGACGAGCGACGAGGGGGTCCGGTTCGCCTCCCACCTCGACGGCACCAAGATCTTCCTCAAACCCGAAGACGTCGTCGACCTCCAAGTCAGGATGGGAGCCGATGTCCTGATGTGCCTGGACCATTTCCCGGCCTATCCTTATTCCGAAGAGACGATGAAGGAATCCGTCCGGCTGACGACGGCCTGGGCCGGCCGCTCCAAGGCCCGCTTTGCGGAGATCGACACGCGTCAGCAGCTCTGGGGGATCAGCCAGGGCGGGATCTATCGCGACCTCAGGGCGAAGTCGATCGAGGACTTGTTAGAGCTGGGCTTCTCCGGCTACGCTTTCGGCGGACTGGGCCTGGGGGAGCCCAAGACCCGGCTTTTCGAGACCCTCGAACACGGCAACCTCCTCCTCCCCCGCGACCGGCCCCGCTACCTCATGGGCATGGGCTACGTCGAGGACGTCGTCGAGGCCGTGGCCCGGGGAGTGGACATCTTCGACTGCGTCCTGCCGACGCGCAACGCCCGCAACGGCACATTGTTCACGAGCCGCGGCCGGGTGGCCATCAAGAACCGGAAATACGCCCTTGACGAACAGCCTCTCGACGAGGCCTGCCCGTGCTACACGTGCCGCAACTTCTCCCGGGCCTATCTCCACCACCTCTTCGAGCGCGGCGAGATCACGGCGGCCGTCCTTCACACCATCCACAACCTGCACTTCTATCTTGACATCTTCCGTAAAATACGCCATTCTATCAAATCTAGCTCCTTCGATCTCGCGAAGAAGAGTTTGATTTCTAACGCCTCAGAAAAGGAAGAAACGACATGATTTTCGGAGCACTTGCAAACTTGGCCGGGCAGGCCGAAGGGGCGCAGGCCGCCCGTCCCAACATGCTGGGCGCCCTCCTTCCCTTCGTCCTCGTTTTCGTCATTTTCTACCTCCTCATCATCATGCCCCAGAGGAAGAAGCAGAAAAAGCACATGGACCTCGTGGGAAACCTGAAGCCGGGCGACCGGATCGTCACGACCGCGGGCATCTTCGGCACGGTCATGGGCGTCCAAAAAGACCGCATCGAGCTCAAGATCGCGGCCAACGTCAAGGTCGACATCACCAAGAGCGCCGTGGGCGTCATCTTGGGCGCGGCCGACAAGCCCGAGGGCGAATAAGGCCCGGGCGGAGGGGCGATGCCCCTCGCCCGAAATGAAACTCACGCGAGAGTGAAGGTCCCATGAAAAAGAATCTCCAATGGAAGGCCGTCCTGACGCTGGCCGTCATCGCCGGCGCGATCATCCTCGCCTACCCCTTCAACGACAAAAAGATCAAGCGGGGGCTCGACCTCAAGGGAGGCATCCACCTCGTCCTCCAGGTCATCACCGACGATTCCATCAACATGGAAACGGACCTGGAGGTCTCCCGGCTCGAGGAACTCCTCAAGAAGAACGCCATCGCCTTCCAGAAGGTCACGAAGGAAGGCCTCGGCCGGATCGCCGTCCAGGGGGTGCTCGCGGATGAGGAAAGCAAAACCCGCGACATGTTCGACCAGTACTCCCGGGACTGGGACTACGGTTTCACGGGCGACCGGGCCAACCTGACCCTGAAGCCGCTCGTCGCCCAGTTCCTCCGCGACCAGTCCGTCGACCAGGCGAAGCAGACGATCGACAACCGGATCAACACGTACGGGGTCGCCGAGCCCCTGATCCAGAAGCAGGGCACGGACAAGATCGTCGTCGAACTGCCCGGCGTCGAAGACCCCGAACGGGTCAAGGACCTGATCAAGGTCACCGCTGTCCTGGAGTGGAAGCTGGTCAAGGCCGGCCCCGCGGCCGACGAGCCGACCCTGCTCCAGGCAACGAACGGCCAAGTCCCCGACGACGCCGAGATCCTCCAGGGCGACCCCAAGAGGGGCCAGGGCGGGTTCTACCTCGTCAACAAGGTCGCCGTGGTGACGGGCAAGGACCTGCGGACGATCCGGCGGACACAGGACGAATGGAACAACCCGGCCGTTTCCTTCACCTTGAACTCGGACGGCGGCGCCCGGTTCGAGCATGTCACCGGCGACAACATCGGCAAGCAGATCGCCATCATCCTCGACAAGAAAGTCCAGTCCGCTCCCGACATCGAGGACAAGATCATGCGAACCCAGGGCGGCGTCATCCGCGGCCGCTTCACGCCCGAAGAGGCCGACGACCTCGTCGTCATCCTCAAGGCGGGCGCCCTCCCGGCGGGCATCAGGTACCTCGAGGAGAGGACGATCGGCCCCGCCCTCGGCGCCGACTCCGTCCGCCAGGGGCTCATCGCCGGGCTCGTGGCCGTTCTGGCGGTCATGACCTTCATGCTCATCTTCTACAAGCTGTCCGGGATCAACGCGGTCATCGCCCTCCTGCTCAACGTGCTCCTCCTCTTCGGAGCGTTGGCCTATTTCAAGGCGACGCTGACCCTGCCGGGCATCGCCGGCATCATCCTGGCCATCGGCATGGCCGTAGACGCCAACGTCCTGATTTTCGAGAGGATCAAGGAGGAAGCCGCCCTGGGCAAGGGTGTCATGAGCTCGATCTCCCAGGGCTTCTCCCGGGCCTTTACGGCCATCTTCGACTCCAACCTGACGACCATCATCGCGGCCGTCTTCCTCTTCCAGTTCGGCACGGGCCCGATCCGCGGCTACGCCGTCACGCTGACGATCAGCCTCGTCGCCAACCTGTTCACGGCCGTTTTCGTCTCCCATCTCCTGTTTGACCTGATGGTCAAGAAAACCGCCAAGAAGCTGAGTATCTGACATGCAACTCTTCAAAACCCCCAACATCAAGTTCCTGAAATACAAGTACATCGCCCTGGCCGTGACCGGCGTCATCGTGCTCGCCGGCATCCTTAACATCACGGTCTTCAAGGGGCTCAAGCTCGGCGTCGATTTCGGGGAAGGGTCCCTCCTCCGGGTCATGATGCGGACCCCTTCGTCCGAGGGCCAGATCCGCGACCTTCTCGGCAGCGTCGGCCTGGGCAAGAGCCAGGTCCAAAAGTCCGGCAATACGGGGCGGGAATTCCAGATCCGGGCCATGGAGACGGGTAAGGCCGGAGAGCAGGACCAGCTCGAGGCCCACGAAGCGCTGGCCAACAAGATCATCGCCGCCCTCCGCGGCGAGGACGGCCGGGCGGAGCTGGCCCGCGGAATCGTCGACCTCAACGCCATCGACGAGAGGACCCTGACCGGACTCCTCGAGACGGCCTTCCCCGGGTCGGGCCCGGACGCGGCCCAGAAGGTCATCGCCTACCGGAACAAGCACGGCATCATCAGCGATTTCCAGGACCTCGCCGCGGAAGAGATCAAACCCGAAGCCTTGGCCTTCCTCAAGGACAAGGCCTTCCTCGGCAAGCTAACCGTCATGAGCCGGGAGACCGTCGGCCCGCAGGTCGGAGCCGACCTCCGGCGCAAGGCCGTCCAGGCGACCATCTGGTCCCTCCTCGGCATGCTCATCTACATCACCCTCCGCTTCAAGCTCGAATACGGCGTCGCGGCCATCTTCACCCTGGCCCAGGACGTCCTGATCACGATGAGCTTCTACTCGTTCACCAACCGCGAGATCAACCTGCCCATCATCGCCGGCATCCTGACCATCGTCGGGTTCTCGATCAACGACACGATCGTCATCTTCGACCGCGTCCGGGAGAACCAGAAGACGATGCGCGGCAAGCCCCTCGAAGAGGTTATGAACATCAGCCTCAACCAGTGCCTGGCACGGACGATCATCACCTCGGGCACGGTCTTCCTGACCGTTAGCGCCCTCTTCGGCTTCGGCGGGGATGTCATCAACGACTTCGCCTTCCTCATGCTCATCGGCACGATCGAGGGCGTCTACTCGACGATCTACCTGTCCTGCCCGATCGTCCTTTTCTGGCAGAGATGGTTCAAGCCGAAAAATGCCCGCCGGAGATAAATTTCCCTTGTCAAAAGGACATTTTTATTTTATAATATCTTTCGTGTGAATCTGCATTAACACGAGCATGAGGTAAGCATCATGGCGGAAGTCAAAAAGATGGTCCGGACGACAGCTGTGCCCGAGCTCTTCAAGGACTCTTTTTTCAAGCGTGAGAAGGGCACCGCTCGGAGAGCCCTGGTCTTCCCGGCTGCCTTGATCCTCCACGTGGCCTTGATCATCACGGCCATCGTTCTTCCCTTGCTGTCGACGGGCGATCTGCCGACGGTTGAGGTCTACAGCGCCTTCCTCGCGCCGCCTCCCCCGCCGCCGCCTCCTCCCCCGCCGCCGGCCAAGAAGAAGAGCGCGGCGACGAGCGCGCGGATCAAGCGCGTCCAGGCCACGGCCCAGATCGACCCGGGACGCCTCGTCGCCCCCGTTGAGATCCCCGAACAGATCGCCGAAGAAACGCTTTCGGACATCGGTGTCGAAGGCGGCGTCGAGGGCGGCGTCGAGGGCGGCGTTGTCGGCGGCGTCCTCGGCGGTGTGGTCGGCGGCGTCCTCGGCGGCGTCGTCGGCGAGGTGGAAGCCCCCGTCCGGGCCATCGGCGACATCAAGCCGCCGAAGCTCGTCAGGGAAGTGGCCCCGATCTATCCGGAGATCGCCCGCCAGGCGCGTGTCGAAGGCATCGTCATCGTCGAGGCGGTGACGGACGTCTACGGGCGGGTCATCAGCGTGAAGGTCCTCAGGTCGATCCCGCTTCTCGATCAGTCGGCCATCGACGCCGTGCGCCAGTGGGTCTACGAGCCGATGGTCATCAACGGGCGTCCCCGGCCGGTCGTCTTCACCGTTACCGTCCGGTTCCAGCTGAAATAGTAAAGTCAGTTAATGGCTTTCGATATTTAACAGGAGGTAAAACTCATGGAATTCGGTCTTCTCCAAATGTGGACGGCCATGGGAGCAGTAGGCAAGACAGTCTCGATCATGCTGATCGCCATGTCCGTCGTCTCTATCTACATGTTCATCGAGCGGCAGCTCGTCTTCGCCCGGGCCCGGAATAAATCCCGCGAAGTGGCCCCCAAGCTGGCCGACCTGCTGAAGAGCGGCAACATCAAGGACGCGCTCGCCCTGTCCAACAAGAAGGACTACAGGGGCAGCCACCTGGCCCGCGTCACTTCGGCCGGCATCCAGGCCTTCATCGAAGGCAAGGACGCGAAGCTCGGTTTCGATCAGCAGATCGAGACGGCGGTGCGCGGCAGCGAACGCGCCCAGGTCCTGTTCAACCAGGAACTCCGGCGCGGCCTGCCCGTCCTGGCCACCATCGCCACGTCGGCCCCCTTCATCGGGCTGTTCGGGACGATCTTCGGCATCATCAACGCTTTCCGCGGCATGCAACTGACGGGTTCGGGCGGCATCGGCGCCGTGGCCGGGGGCATCTCCGAGGCGCTCGTGACGACGGCCGTCGGCATCGGCGTCGCGGTCCTCGCCCTGTGGTGCTTCAGCATGCTCAACTCGAAGATCGAGATCTACGACGCCGAGATGTCCAACACCTCGTCTCAGGTCGTCGATTTCTTCATCAAGTCCGGCGAAGCTCGCTAAGGAACCAGGTCCCGGTCGTCGTTAGGCCGGATTGAGAGAGAGGCATACAATGGGATTCTCAGTTTCGATGGGCGGTAATGAGAACGTCAAATCCGAACCGAATGTCGTCCCTCTCTGTGACGTCCTGCTCGTCCTTCTCATCATCTTCATGATCGTGACGCCGCTCATCCAGAAAGGCGTCGACGTCAGGCTCCCCAACGCCCAGTTCACGACGAACATGCCGGAGAACCCCGACGTCGTCCTGGCGATCAAGAAGGACGCGCGCGACCCCAAGGGTTTCATCCTTTTTGTCAACCAGGATAAGGTGACGATGGAGACCTTGCAAAACGCGCTCGAAGAGGCTTTCCTGACCGTCGCCGACAAGAAGCTCTACCTCAAAGCGGACCAAGAGCTCGAGTACGGTAGCATCGTGGACCTCATCGACATCATCCGCGGAGCAGGCATCGAGATGGTCGGCATCATCACGGAGAAGAAGACGGAAAGGATCGACTGAGCGCGCGGCTCACCCCCACGTGCACTTTCGATTGTGATCGAAAACCGGACGGGGGAAGGCAGCGAGAGATCGCTTCCTTCCCCCGTTTTTTTTATGTCCGGGATTTCAGGATTTCATTAAGGCTGCCGGTCCGGTAGCCGTCGAGGTCGAGGGCGACGTAGGCGTAGCCGAGCTTTTTCAACCCCCGGCTGACCTTCTCCCGGACTCCCGGTTTCATCAGCCGGGCGATCTGAGCGGGCTCGACCTCGAGACGGGCCACGGCGCCGTGGTGGCGGACCCTGACCTGGCCGAAGCCAAGCTTGCGCAGCAGGTCCTCGGCCTTGCCGACCCGTTCCAGGCTCCCCTTGTCGATTTTCGTGCCGTATGGAAAACGAGAGGCCAGGCAGGCCAGAGCCGGCTTGGCCGCGGTCGGCAAGCCCAGGAACCGGGAGAGACGACGGACCTCGGCCTTGACCAAACCGGCTTCTTTGAGGGGCGAGCGGATGCCGAGCTCGGCCAGCGCTTTCATTCCGGGACGGAAATCCCCGGCATCATCGGCGTTCGTCCCATCGAGGACCCAAGGAATGCCCCGGCTCCGGGCGATCTCCAGGAAACGGGCGAAGATCTTCCTCTTGCAATGGTAGCATCTGTCGGGGGGGTTCGCGGCGAATACATCCTCCTCGAGGGGCTCGACCCGCAGGACCCGGAGCGAGGCCCCGATCCCCCGGGCGATCTCTTTCGCTTCGCGTGTTTCCCAGGCCGGATGGATCACGGACGCCGCCGTTACGGCAACGGCGCCGCGGCCGAGGGCGTCATGGGCCGCCTTGAGGATGAGCGTGCTGTCGACTCCGCCGGAGAAGGCGACGAGGACGCGGTCCATGTCCTTGAGAATGGACCGGAGCCGGACGTATTTCCTTTCTATCGCCGGGGCAAGCTTCACTCCCGTTCTTTGAGCCATGGGGTCAACCCTCCTCCCGGCCGGATTCCGCGGCCAGCTTTAAGACTTCGCCGATGAATTCGTCGGCCATCCGGGCGCCCGAGACCCGCCGCAGGAGCTTTCCCTTCCTGAAGATGACGCCGCTTCCCCGGCCGCAGGCCAGGCCGATATCCGCTTCCCGGGCCTCGCCGGGGCCGTTGACCGTGCATCCCATGACTGCCACAGTGAGCGGCACGCGAAGCCCGCGGACGGCCTTTTCCACACGGGCCGCGAGGGTCATCAGGTCGACTTCGCACCGGCCGCAGGTGGGGCAGGAGACGAAGTTCGCGCCGCGGACGCGGACACCCATGCTCTGAAGGATCTGCCAGGCGACGAAAACTTCCTTCTCGGACGGAGCCGTCAGGGACACTCGGACGGTATCAGCCAACCCTTCGGACAGGAGCAAGGCGAGCCCGGCCGCGGATTTAACGCCTCCGGCGAGAAGCCGGCCCGTCTCGGTGATCCCGGCATGGAAAGGATAGTCCACATGCACCGCCAGGAGCCTGTAGGCGTCGAGCGTCCGGGGGATGTCGGAGGCTTTGAGGGAGATCTTGATCAGCCGGAAATCGAGGTCCTCGAGCAGGCGGACGTGTCGCAAGGCGCTCTCGACCATGGCCGCGGCTGTCACCCCTCCCGCCCGGGCCAGAATGTCCTTTTCGAGGGAGCCCGAGTTGACGCCGATCCGGATGGGGGCTCCCCTCTCCGCCGCTGCCCGGACGACCTCGCGAACTTTTTCGCGAGAGCCGATGTTACCCGGGTTGATGCGCAGGCCGTC
Organism: uncultured Eubacteriales bacterium; assembly: GCA_964525875.1. Classification (GTDB taxonomy): domain Bacteria; phylum Acidobacteriota; class Aminicenantia; order Aminicenantales; family Saccharicenantaceae; genus RBG-16-66-30. The sequence continues at coordinate 156,785 of CAZGJS010000007.1, read as the reverse complement.
GACGCCCGCGTCGAGCGCAGCTAGGGCCAGCCTGTGGTCGAAGTGGATGTCGGCGATGAGCGGGACGCGGGCATTTTTTCTAATGTCCCGGAGGGCCCGCGCGGCCGCCCGGTCCGGGACGGCTAGGCGGACGATCTCGGCCCCCGCTCTCTCCAGCCGGCGGACTTCCGCCGACGTCGCCCGGACGTCCCGGGTGTCCGTCTTGGTCATGGCCTGGACGACGACGGGGGCGCCGCCGCCGATGACGACGCCGCCCACCGAGATGGAACGAGTCTTCCGGCGCGGGAACATCCGTACCCCCTTCCGCCTAGAAAGGCACAAGGCTGCTCCAGCCGTTGGGCAGCCGCTTGACGATGTCGTTGAGAAGGACGAAAACGATCAGGGCGACGAAGATGACGAACCCAATCTGCATCCAGATCTGACGAGCCTTGGGGCCGAGGTCGCGGCGGCTGATCCCCTCGACGATGAGGACGAAGATCTGGCCGCCGTCGAAGACCGGGATGGGGAAGAGGTTCAGGACCCCGAGCTGGAGGCTGATGACGGCGATCCAGCCGAGGAGGGCCATCCAGCCCATGCGGAAGGCCGCATAGGAGAAGTTGGCGATCTCGAGGGGGCCGCCGAGCTGGCGGGTCGAGGCCTCGCCCGTAAAGAGGTCCTTGATAAAGCGGAGGACCAGGAAGACGTTGCGCTGGTTCTCCTTGAACGACTGGCCGATGGCCGCGAAGAAGCCGTATTTCTTGAGGACGGACTTGGGGATCTGGGAGATGCCGATCTTGCCGACTCGGCCTTCGAGCCGCGGGGTGACCGGCAGGCTCAGGAGCCGGCCGGCCCGCTCCAGGGAGAACTGGAGCTCCTTGTCCGGGCTTTTCTCGAGGACCTGGATGAACTGGTAAAAATAGACGGCTTTCCCCTCGACGGCCAGGATGACGTCCCCGGGCTGGAGGCCGGCCTTCTCGGCCGGGGAGTTCGGCAGGACCATCTGGATCTGGGTCAGGATCTTGCCCCGGAACCCGGCGTAGCCCATCTGGTAGCGCGTCACCGATTCCGTTTGGAGGTCGACCGGAAGGACGCCGCCGTCCCGCCGGATATCGAGCCGGACGAGCCGGTCGGGCTTCGAGCCGACGGCCAACTCGACGTCGATCCAAGTCTTGACCTCGCGGCCGCCGATCCGGATGATCTCGTCATCGATCCTCAGCCCCGCCTTTTCCGCCGGCGAGCCGGCTTCGATCCAGCCGATGACCGGTTTCTCGTCCTGGTACTCGGGAACGGAGACACCGACGCCGTTCATGAAGGCCACGATGACGACGGCCAGGACGATGTTCATGACCGAACCCATGGCCATGATCAGGAACCGCTCGAAGCGGGTCTTGGCCATCATGTCGTCGGGCGCGACGGGGCGGTCCTTTTCGAACATGCCCTCGCCCAGGAGCTTGACGAAGCCGCCCATGGGGATGAGGCTTATCCGGTAGTCCGTGTCGCCCCTTTTAACGCCGAAGAGCCGCTTCCCGAAGCCGAAGGAAAAGACCTCGACCCGGACGCCGACGAGCTTGGCCGTGAAAAAATGGCCGAATTCGTGGACGAAAACGAGGATGCCGAAGACGAATATGAACGCCAGGATGGTGCCGATGATGTTGGCCATGTCTACCTCTGCGGGATGAAGCGGCGGGCTTCGCGCCGCGCCTCCCTATCGATTTCGTAGATCGTTTCGATCGAATCCGCCGGGCGGGACCGGTGCGCTTCCATGACTTTCGCGACGACGGCCGAGATGTCGGGAAAAAGGATCTTTTCGTCGAGGAACGCCCCGACCGCCACCTCGTTCGCCGCGTTGAGGGCCACAGGCAGGCTTTCGCCGGCGCGGAGGACCTCCTTGGCCAGGGCGAAGAGCGGGTAGCGGCGGTCGTCCACCCGGTAGAATTCGAGGCGCCCGACCTTCCCCAGGTCGAGCCCGGGCAGGCCCGAATCGCACCGTTCCGGCCAGGTCAGGGCGTATTGGATGGGGATGCGCATGTCCGTGGCGCTCAGCTGGGCGAGAACGGAGCCATCCTCCATCTCGACCAGGGAATGGACGGCGCTCTGCGGGTGGATGAGGACGTCGAGCTTGGCCGGCTCGATGTCGAAGAGCCAGCGGGCCTCGATGAGCTCGAGCCCCTTGTTCATGAGCGTGGCCGAGTCCACGGTCACCTTTTTACCCATGACCCAGCGGGGATGGCGGAGGGTCTCATCGCGGGTCTTCTTTTTGAGATCTTCGAGCGGCGTCCGGAAAAAGGGGCCGCCCGAGGCCGTCAGAATGACCCTGCGGACGTGCCTCTTCTTTTCCTTGCTCAGGCATTGGAAGACGCCGCTGTGTTCGCTGTCGACGGGGATGATCCGGGCCCCCGAGCGGGCCGCCTCTTTACGGAGGAAGGCGCCTCCGACGACCATGGACTCCTTGTTGGCCAGGGCCACCCGGCGGCCGGCCCGGACAGCCTCGAGGGTCGGCCCGAAACCGCTCATCCCCGTGATCGCCGAGACGACGATTTCGGCCCCGTCGGCGCGGGCGACCTCGAGGGCCCCTTCGGGCCCATGGACGACCTTCGTCCGCCACCGCCGCGAGAGGCGGCGGATCTCCCCGGCATCGCCCCGATCGCTGACCGAGACGAGGGCGGGCCGGTATTTCTCCACCTGGGCGGCGAGAAGCGGCAGGTTGGACCCGGCGGCCAGGGCCGTCACCCGGAACTTCCCGCCCAGCCGGTCGACGACGTCCAGGACCGATGTCCCGATCGAGCCCGTCGAGCCGAGGATGGCGATGCCGCGGGTCATCGAATCGTCGCCTATTTCCAGAAGTGCTTGACGATGAAGTAGAAAAGAGGCCCGGCCAGGATCAGGCTGTCGATCCGGTCGAAGAACCCGCCATGTCCGGGCAGGACGTTCGAGGAATCCTTGACCCCCACGGCCCTCTTGAAAAGGGACTCCAGCGGGTCGCTGACCTGGGCGGCGGCGTGGACGACGACCCCGCTCGCGGCGGCCAGCCAGAGGGGGACCTCGGGGAGAAGGAGGGTGCGGGTCAGGACGGCCCCGCCGAGGGCGAAGAGGATCCCCCCCGCGCTTCCCTCCCAGGTCTTGTTCGGGCTGGCGATGGGCGTCATCTTTTTCCGGCCGAACTGTTTGCCGATTAAATAAGCGCCCGTGTCCCCGAGGAAAATGACGGCGAAGAGGAAATAGAGGGTGAACGGGCCGTCCTCGGCGCGGATCCTGAAGAGGAAGTTGAGGGGAAAGCTGATGTAGACCATGCCGATGACGGTGACGGCGAAAGAAGCGGGAAAATAGGGCAGTTTTTCGAGGGTGTTGAAGGTGACGACGAAGTAGACGGCCGCGACGAGGAGGCCGCCGAAAAGGGCGGCTTCGAGGGGGATGGCCGGGAAATAGAAGGTCAGGCTGACAAGCAGAGCCATAACGCATCCCACGATTTTCTGGGGCAGGAGCTGTTTCCGCTCGGCCAGGTTATAGAACTCGATCAGGGCGGCCACGATGAAGCCCTGCCCGACGAGGAAAAAAACCCAATCCGGAGCGTATTGGACGACGACGAACAGGGCCCCGATCAGGGGCAGGGCCGTGAAGGTGCGCTTGCGCAGGCTCATGTCAGCTCATTTCTTCCGGGGGGTTCCCGTGTGGATGTCACCGAACCTCCTGTCCCGTTTCTGGTATTCGAGGACGGCCTCGAGAAGGTGCCTCTTCCGGAAATCCGGCCAAAGGACGGGAGTGACGTAAATCTCGGTGTAGGCGATCTGCCAGAGGAGGAAGTTCGACACCCTGAGCTCGCCGCTCGTCCGGATGAGGAGGTCCGGGTCGGGGATGCCCTCCGTGTAGAGGCGGGCGGCGAACTCTTTCTCGTCCAGGTCGCCCGGGCCCAGCCGTCCCTCTTCCAGGATCCGGCGGACGGCGTCGACGATCTCAGTCCGGCCGCCGTAGTTGAGGGCGACGACGAGCGTCATCCGGACGTTCGTCCGGGTCATTTCCTCGACGCGCTCGAGTTCCCGGAGGACCGGCCGGGGAATGCCCTCTTTCCGGCCGATGACCCGCAGCCGGATGTCGTTCTCGACAAGGAGGCTGTCCTCTTTGCCCAGGTATTCCCGAAGCAGCCGCCAGAGCTGGCCGACTTCAAGACGGGGCCTTTTCCAGTTTTCCCGGGAAAAAGCATAAAGGGTCAGGAACTTGACGCCGAGCCGGGCCGAGGCCTCGACGACCTCGCGGACGGAAGCCGAACCGGCGTTGTGGCCCTCGACCCGGGGCAGGCCCCTCTGCTGGGCCCAGCGCCCGTTGCCGTCCATGATCACGGCGACATGTCCGGGCAGACGTCGGAAATCGACCTTGAGAAGGAGGTCGTGCTCCTCTGTCCCGGGGGGGAAATACTCCTCGAGTTGCTTCTGCATCGGCCCATCATTATATCACGGGCCGGGGCGGAAACAAGCGTGGTTCGGGGTGGGGCTGAACATGGCGGCGGGATGCTCCCCATTTGGCGGAGACAGGGACCACCCATCCCCCCCGGCCCCCGGGAACCAGTCCCGACGGTTCCCCCATCGCAAGCGATGGGCCCCCTTCCGCTACGGGGGATCTGGATGGTCCCCGTCTCCACCCGGGTAGCATCCCGCCGCTAGGGCCCCACCCGATACCGCAGGCTATGAGGTGGAACTGAGGCAGGAATTCTGGTAGAGTATTGGGCTGGAGAGAAACGAACATGTGCCTGGCCGTGCCCGCCAAGATCACCCGGCTCGAGGATTCGGGCCAAGGGACCGTCGACTATATGGGCAGCGAGGTGAAAGCCAATTTTTCCCTCGTCCCGAAGGCCCGGCTGGGCGATTGGGTCATCATCCATGCCGGCTTCGCCATCTCGCTCTTGGACGAGGAGGAGGCCCGCGAAACGCTCCAGCTCTTTAAAGAAATGGCCGACACGTCCCGCCGATGAAGGAGCTCAGAAACCCCAAGGCTATCCGGAAACTCCTCGAGGACATCGGGGAGATAGCCCGGCTCCTCTCCCGCCCGCCGCGGCTCATGGAGGTCTGCGGCACGCACACGATGGCCCTCTTCAGGCACGGTTTGACCCCCCTTCTCGCCGACGTGGGAGTCGAAATGGTCTCCGGTCCGGGCTGCCCCGTGTGCATCACGCCGGCGGGGATCCACGAAGCCGCGATCAGCCTCGTGTCCGGGCAAGAAGACCTGACCCTGGCCACGTTTGGCGATATGACCCGGGTCCCGACCCGGATGGGGTCGTTGCAAACGGCCGTCCCCGGCCCGGGCTCGCGGATAAAGATCGTCTATTCACCCGAGGAAGCCCTCGAAGAAGCCCGGCGTGCCCCGGCGCGGCGAGTGGTTTTTTTCGGCGCCGGTTTCGAGACGACCATCCCGGCCATCGCCTTTACGGCCAAGCGGGCCGCGGCCGAAGGGCTCGGCAACTTCTGGGTGCTGCCGGCGCTCTGGCTTATCCCTCCCGCCCTGAGGGCTATCCTGGAAGCAGGAGAGATCGCCGTCAGCGGCTTCATCTATCCCGGCCATGTGAGCGCCATCATCGGCGCAGAACCCTACGAGTTCGTCGCCCGGGACCACGGCCTCCCCGGGGCCATCGCCGGCTTCGAGCCGGGAGACATCCTGCTCGCCGTCCGCTCGGTCCTGGAGCAGGCCGCGGCGGGGAAGCCGCGCGTCGCCCTGGAATACTCGAGGGCCATGCGCGCCGGGGGAAACCCGGTGGCCCGGGCCCTCATGGAGGAGGTCTTCGAACCGTTCGACGCGGCTTGGAGAGGCTTGGGGACGATCCCGGCGAGCGGCCTCCGCTTCCGGGAGAGGTACGTCGGATTCGACGCCACGACGAAATTCGGGCTGGCGCGGCCGGCCGCGGCCGGCCGCGACTTGCCCGGCTGCCGTTGCGGCGACGTCCTGAGGGGGCTCATCCGGCCCGCAGACTGCCGCCTCTTCGGGACGAAGTGCGTCCCCGATTCCCCGCTCGGGCCCTGCATGGTCTCCTACGAAGGCGCCTGTCTCATTCACTTCAAATACGGCCGGACGCGGAGGCCCTCGCCATGAAGAAAGTCAGCCTGGAGCTCGGCAGCGGCGGCCGCTTGATGCGGGATTTCATCGCCGGGACGATCCTCCCCTCCTTCGGCAACCCTGTCCTCGACGAGCTCTCCGACGCCGGCCATCTTCCGGGCGGGATCGCCTTCACCACGGACAGCTACGTCGTCGACCCGCTCTTTTTTCCCGGCGGGGATATCGGGCGCCTGGCCGTCAACGGCACGGTCAACGATCTCGTCGTCGCCGGCGCCGAGCCGAAATTCCTTTCTCTCGCCTTGATCCTCGAGGAGGGCCTCGACCTCGACGTCCTCGAGCGGGTCATCCGCTCGATCCGCGCCGCGGCCCGGGCTGCGAACGTCCGGATCGTCACCGGCGACACCAAGGTCGTCCGCCGTGGCCAGGGGGACAAGATCTACATCAACACGGCCGGCATCGGCCGGTCGATCGCCCGTCCAAGGGTCCGGAAGATCCGCCCCGGGGACAAGATCATCCTGACGGGCACGCTCGGCGACCACAGCCTGGCGGTCATGCTCGCCCGCGGCGATTTCGGCTTGAGCTCCAGTGTCCGGAGCGACTGCGCGCCCCTCCTTTTTCTCCTGCCCCTGTGGAAGAAAGGCGCCCTGTGGATGCGGGACGTCACCCGGGGGGGATTGGCCACGGTCCTCTTCGAACTGGCCGAGCGGCTTCGCTATCCTCTTCTTGTCGAAGAAGATAAGATCCCCCTGTCAAGGCCCGTCCAGGCGGCGAGCGAGCTCCTGGGGATCGACCCGCTCTACTTGGCCTGCGAGGGAAAAGCCGTCGTCATCGCGCCTGGGGCCAAGGCCGGGGAATTCCTCCGCCTTATCCGCAGCCACCCCCTGGGCCGGAAAGCCGCCGTCATCGGCGAGGTCCAGGACCGCATCGGCAGGCCCGGCGAGCTCCTCCTCCAGACGGCGTTCGGCGGCCTCCGCCTCCTCGAGCCCCTGACCTCCGAACTCCTGCCCCGTATTTGCTGACCTCATAAAAAAAATTCTTTTCCTTTATTTCTCCTATCCCGGATAAACGAGTTCAAGGCGGGCAACGAATCGAGCTGGCCGTAGCAAGCTTTTCTTTGGGCGTGATCGAAGACGCTGGCACAAGGGTGTTCCCAGAGGAGGCCGCTGAATAAAGGGGCCGAGAGGCATCATCGGAGGTAGCATAAAGCGGTGATTTAGCCGTCACGGGCCGGATACGCGGACTCCTCCCACCGAATCCGGACCGGGAGCGGCGTGAAAAATCACCGCAGCGGACGGAGATGATGCCCGAGGCCCCTCAGCGGCCGACAGCCTAGGCCTTGACGACGTTTTTCCTGCGTCTTTTGATGGCGTTTCGCGTGTCGATGACGAGCGGCGCGTGCTTGACGATCCAGTCGTAATCGTAGGACGAGTGGTCCGTGGAGATGACGACGGCGTCGCATTTTCTGAGCAGGGCCGGGGTCAGCGGGATGGACCTGAGCTCCATCCCCGGGTATTCGCGGTGGCCGGCCAGCTTCGGGATGAAGGGGTCGTTGTAGGAGACCTTCGCCCCTTTCACTTGGAAGAGGCTGATGATCTTCAGGGACGGCGATTCACGCGAGTCGTCGATGTCCTTCTTGTAGGCCAGCCCGAGGACGAGCACCTTGGCCCCCTTGATCGATCTCCCCCGCTCGTTCAGGGCGGCGACGGTCTTCTCCCGGACGTAGTAGGGCATAAAGGTATTGATCTCGCCGGCGAGCTCGATGAACTTCGTCTGGTAGTCGACCTCTTTGGCCTTCCAGGTCAGGTAGAAGGGGTCGATCGGGATGCAGTGCCCGCCGAGGCCGGGCCCGGGATAGAACGGCATGAAACCGAAGGGCTTGGAGGAAGCGGCCCGGATGACCTCCCAGACGTCGATGCCCATGCGGTCGAAGATCATCTTCAGCTCGTTGACCAGGGCGATATTGACGGAGCGGAAGATGTTCTCGAGCAGCTTGGTCGACTCGGCTGCCTTGGTCGACGACACGGGGACGGTCCGGACGATGATCTGGTCGTAGAGGGCCTTGGCCACCCGCAGACAGTCGGGTGTCAGGCCGCCGACGACCTTAGGGGTCGTGGCCGTCGAGAAATTCTTGTTGCCCGGGTCCTCTCTTTCGGGAGAGAAGGCCAGGAAAAAGTCGCGGCCGCCCCGGAGGCCGCCGGCCTCGAGGATGGGCAGCATCTCCTCGTCGGTCGTCCCCGGGTAGGTCGTGCTCTCGAGGATGACGAGCTGGCCCTTGCGGATGTGCTCGGCGACGGTGATCGTCGAGTTGAGGACGTAGGACAGGTCGGGGCTGCCATGGCCGTCGAGCGGCGTCGGCACGCAGATGAGGATGGCATCGACGTTCCGGAGTCCCCGGAAATCCGCCGAGGCCTTGAATTTCTTACGGCCCAGGAAGTCTTTGAGCTCGGCCGCGGAAATGTGGCGGATGTAGCTCTTGCCGCGGTTGAGCATATCGACCTTTTTCTGGTCGATGTCGAACCCGGTTACGCGGAAACCCTTTTGAAGGAAGGTCTTGACCAGGGGCAGGCCGACGTAGCCCAGGCCGATAACGCCGACCCGGGCCTCTTTCGCCTCGATCTTCTTGAGCAGTTTCAAAGCTTCGGTATTCATGATCTCAGCTCCTTTTCTTATTCTTATACCAAGCGGCCGTCTCTCTAAGGCCGTCCATGAAAGATACGCCGGGCGTGAAGTCCATGAGGCGCCGGGCCTTTCGGACATCCGCCGTCGAATGCATGATGTCGCCCGGCCGCGGGTCGGCATGGACGGCCTCGACCTTCGTGCCGAGAACATCGTTCACGGCCGCGAGGAGGCCGTTGACCGTCATCCCATCCCCGCAGGCGACGTTGAGGACCTCTCCCGCCACGGCGGCCGATCCGGCGGCCAAGATATTGGCCTTGACGACATTCCCCACGAATATGAAATCCCGGGACTGTTCACCGTTCCCGTAGACGACGGGGCGCTCCCCCCTGAGGATCTTGGTGATGAAGAGGGGGATGACGGCGGCGTACTGGGAGAACGGGTCCTGACGCGACCCGAACACGTTGAAATAGCGGAGGGCGACGGTGTTCAACCCGTAGAGGGCGTGGAAGGCCTGGGCGTATTTCTCGTCGACGAGCTTGCTGACCGCATACGGCGACAGGGGCCTGCCTTCCCGGCCCTCGACCTTGGGCATGGCCGGGTCGTCGCCATAGACGGCGGACGAGGAAGCCAGGACGAAGCTCTTGACGCCGGCGTCCCTGGCCGCGAGGAGCATGTTGAGCGTGCCCGTGACGTTGATGGCGTTGGTCAGGAGGGGGTCCTCGACCGAGCGAACGACGGAGGCGAGGGCGGCTTCGTGGAGGACGTGGTCCATGCCCCTGACGGCCCGCACGCAGGTTTCGGGATCACGGATGTCCCCTTCGATGAACTCGATCCGGCCGGCGACCGCTTCCAGGTTCTCTTTTTTCCCGGTCGTGAGGTTGTCGAGGACACGGACGGCGTCCCCGCGCTCGACGAGCGTTTCGACGATGTGGGAGCCGATGAAGCCCGCCCCGCCGGTGACCAGGTATTTCGCCATCGTTTTCCTTTCCTAATTATAGCAGGCCGAGCTCCATCAGGCGGCGCAGGACCTTTTGGACGCTATCCTCGACGGTCTCCTTGTCGGTCTCGAGGACGATCTCGGCGCTCTGCGGCTCCTCATAGGGATCGGAGATGCCGGTGAACTCCTTGATCTCGCCGCGGATGGCCTTCTGGTACATGCCCTTGACGTCGCGCTGGATGCAGACGTCGAGGGGGCACTTGGCGTAGATCTCGACGAAATTCGTCGTCTCCTTCCGGGCCCGGTCACGCATCTCCCGGTAGGGGGAGATGAACGACGTCAGGACGGCGACGCCGTTCCGGGAGAGGAGCTTGGCCACGAATGTGACCCGGCGGATGTTCTCGTCCCTGTCCTTCTTCGAAAAGCCCAGGTCCCGGGTCAGGTCCTGGCGGACGATGTCGCCGTCGAGCCGCTCGACCCGGTGTCCCCGTTCTTTGAGGAACGAGGCGACGCGGTCGCCGACAGCGGATTTCCCGGAGCACGGCAGTCCGGTGAACCACAGGGTGAAGCCGTCATGTTCTTCGCACATGTTCTCTGTTTCCTTTCGTTCAGGTTCGAATGACCTTCCCTTTGAGACCCGGCGGGACGGGCAGACCCATGATGTCGAGGACGGTCGGGGCGATGTCGAGGATGTCGGCGTCGCACTTCCTCACCCGGCCGTCCTTCGGGTCGTTGAGGATGTAGATCCCTTGCAGGGTGTGGACGGCGTCGTCCGGGCCGGTGTCGTTCTCCGGGAGGTACATCGTCCCGTGGCCGAGGGTGCCCGCCGACCGCCAGTAGAGGTCGTCGAAATAGACCATGAGGTCCGGGTACTCGCCTTCGAGCTCCTCGTAGTATTCCTGGGGCTTGATGACCTGGGTCGCCCAGGCCTCCCCCTCCGGCCCGCGGACAGCCTCGAGTTCGGCGAGGAGCTCGTCCCGGACCTTCTCGTAGTCCTCGGCGAGGATGATGCCCCTGGGCTCGCGGCCCTCGATGTTGAGAAAGACGCGGGCGTAATAGCCGCCCCAGGCCCAGGCCCGGGTCTTCGACCAGTCGATCGGGAGGTCGTCGAGGCTCGTCGGCTTCGTCGGCCGTTCCTTGACGGTCAGCCAGCCCTTCTCGATGAGCCACTCGTTGACGCAGAAGGCCCCCTTCATCCTTTTCGCCCCGTGGTCGGACACGACCAGGACGACGGTGTCCTGGCCGGCCTTGGCGATGAGCCGGCCGATCTTCCCGTCGAGGTATTTATAGTAGTCGATGATGGCGTTCTCGAAGCGGTTCCCCGGTTCGTAAAGATGGTGGGCCGGATCCATGTACTTCCAGAATGCGTGGTGGACCCTGTCGACGCCGATCTCGACGAACATGAATAGGTTCCAGGGCTTGGCCGTCATGAGCCAGTCCATGACCTCGAACCTCTTCTCGGTCATGGCGTAGATCTCCCGGAGGATCTGGTCGCGGTCCTCGGTCCGGAAGACGACGTCGAAGATGTAGGGCCCGAAGCGCTCCTCGATCTCCCCCTTGAGGCCCGGCGGAAAAGTCGTTTCCTTGCCCGGGCCGGGCGGCGTGATGAAACAGGAGATGAGGTTCCCGGCCACGGGATAGGGCGGGTAGCTCGGCGGCACGCTGACGAGGGTGCTTTGGCCGCCGGCCTCGCCGATGTAGTCCCAGAGCTTCTTCTCGCGGACGGCCTTGGAGTTGGCGATCCACATCTCGTCGTAGGAATAGCCCTTCCGATGGCGGAAGCCGTAGAGGCCCAGGCTCCCCGGGTCGAGGCCCGTGGCCATGACCATCCAGGCGGGGATGGTGATGGGCGGGTCCGAGCTGCGGAGCCGGCCGTGAAGCCCGCCCTCCATGAGGCCCTTGAGGACGGGGAACTCGTCGCGGCGGTCGAAGACGATCTCGGGCGGCGCGCAGTCGAGCCCGACGACGAGGACTTTCCGGTCATTCATTAAAGGGGTCCTTGAAGCGCATGATGACGTCGGCCACCTCGGGCCGCATGAGCTCGGCCGGGGGATACTCCCCTTTGACCAGGAGGTCCCTGAGCTTCGTGCCACTGAACTGGATATGGTCGGCCGGCGGGTGGGGGCAGATCTTCTCGTTGACCACCGAGCCGCACTTCTTACAGTAGGAGAAGGACCGGAAGAACATGGGCGCGATGCCCAGGTCGGGGAAGGTCTCGAAGATGTCCTGGGCGGCGAAGGGAGGATAATAGGACCCCACGCCGGCATGATCGCGGCCGATGATGATGTGGGTGCAGCCGAAGTTCTTGCGCAGGATGGCGTGGTGGATGGCCTCCCGGGGCCCGGCGTAGCGCATCTCCATCTGGAGGATGGCCATGGCCGTCCGCTCCTTCAGGTAGTAATGGCGGATGGCCTCCTCGTAGGAGGCCAGGATGACTTCATCCTTGAAATCGCCCTTCTTCTTCCGGCCGATGACGGGGTTGATGAACAGGCCGTCGGTGAAGGTCAGGGCGGCCTTCTGGACGTATTCGTGGCCGAGGTGGGGGGTGTTGCGCGTCTGAAAGCCGACGACCGTCCGCCAGCCCTTGGCTTCGAAAAGGACGCGGGTCTCCTTGGGCGTCAGCTTGTAGCGGTCGAAAGGGGTTGGCGTCACATCGATGAGGTCCACGGGCCCGGCCAGGAGGACATCCTTCATCCCCAGGACCTTGGCCACGCCGGGGTGGGCCGGGTCGCGGGTCCCGAAGACCCTTTCGGCCGTCTCTCCCTTGTCGAAATCGTATTTTTCCTCGAGATGGAGGAGAGCGACGGGGCGGCCGTCCTCGGCCGCCAGGAGGACTTCCTCCCCCGTCTTCAGACCGGCCGCCGTCTCCCGCTCGGTGTCGAGGACGATGGGAACGGTCCAGGGGACGTCGTTCCGGAGCCGCATGACGGCGAGAACGCTCCGATAATCCTCCGCACCCAGGAAACCTTCGAGGGGGCTGTAGACTCCGGTGGCGATATTTTCGACGTCCGAAACGAGCTCGGAGTCGATAACCAGGCGGGGGAGGCGGACGGCGCGGGCCAGCGCTTCGTCTCTCTTTTTCCCCGAGAGAACCCTATCGACGAGCTTTCCGCCGTGGGGTTGTATCATGGGCTTCTCCTTGTTCGATGGCCGGGGGATTTACGGTTTCGGACTGCCAGGGCGGGTTAATCGATATATCCCAGAGCCTTCAGGCGCTCCTTGACCTTCTCTTCTTCGTCCTTGCTGAAAACCTCGGTCGCGGGCTCCGCCTTGGAGAGGCTTTCCCTGAGGACCTTGGCCGCATAGCTCGAGACGGACCCGTATTCGGTCCCCTTGATGAACTCCTCGATCTTCTTATGGAGCGAGGTCGGTATGGAAACGGTCGTAAATTCTTTGTCCATACCGGTTTTTATATACCAGACGGGCTTTTTTTTCAACTTCGGCCCCCCGGGGGAATTCCGGGACATGAACCAATTCTCTGGAATTGGTATCGTGTCCCAGTGAATTCCCTATCCCTTTTCAAGAGAAAAGGGTTATGTCCCGAATTTTCGGCTGGGACGTCGGCTTGACAAGAAGCGCGGCAACGTGGTTATAATGCGCTGGTCATGACCGAAACCGAAGACCCCTTACCCACCCGCCCCTGAGCATGGAAAAAATCGCCCTGCCCCTGATGAACGAATCCGCTCTGTCCGGCGTACTGGACAAGAACCTCAAAAAGCTGGGTTCCCGCCTGGGCGTCAGCCTGGCCTTGCGCGGCGACCAACTCCTCATCGACGGCGACTCCAAGACGACCGCCTTCGCCAAACTCTACTTCGAGAAGCTCCGCGAGCTCGGGGAAAAGGGCCGGGAGCTCCGCGAAGAAGACCTGTTCATCGCCCTGGACATGCTCGAACAGGGGACGATCGCCTCCCTCGACGACTTCCGCCCCTCCGAGCCCCTGAGCCTGTCCCGCAAGTCCGTCAGCCCCAAGAGCCTGAACCAGCAGGCCTATCTCCAGGCGATCAAGAACTACGACCTCGTCTTCGGGATCGGGCCGGCGGGCACGGGCAAGACCTACCTGGCTATGGCCATGGCCCTCGCCTTCCTGCAGAACAAGGCCGTCAACCGGATCATCCTCACCCGCCCGGCCGTCGAAGCCGGGGAAAAGCTCGGCTTCCTGCCCGGCGACATCATCCAGAAGGTCAACCCCTACCTGCGCCCCCTCTATGACGCCCTCTTCGACCTCTTCCAGTACGACCAAGCCAACCGCCTCATCGAACGGGGGGTCATCGAGATCGCCCCGCTCGCCTTCATGCGCGGCCGGACCCTGAACAGCGCCTTCATCATCCTCGACGAGGCCCAGAACACGACCCGGGAACAGATGAAGATGATCCTGACCCGGGCCGGGTTCGACTCGAAGCTGGTCATCACCGCGGACGTCACCCAGATCGACCTGCCCCAGCCCCGGAAATCGGGCGTCCTCCAGGCCATGAAGATCCTCTCCCCGCTCGAGGAGATCGCCTTCGTTCATTTCAACGATAAGGACGTCGTCCGCCACCCCCTGGTCCAAAAGATCATCCAGGCCTACCAGAAGGCCGAGTCCACAACGGACTGAGGACCCATGCCGACCTCCTTTTTCGACAAGATCAAGCTCTTCAAGGGGGCCGAGATCCAGCCCGGGCGGGTCCCCGCGGAACCGGCCGAAGAGGAAAAGAAACTCCCCCTCGGCAAGAGGCTGCTCAAGGGCCCCTGGCTGTTCCTCGCCGTGACCACCGTCGTCATCGCCCTGTTCCTGACCGCCCGTCCCTCCCGGAGCCTGTCGGCGCTCGTCCAGGGCGCCATCGCGCCGGCGGACGTCGCGGCGCCCTTCGACCTCCTCATCGAAGACCCGGAGGCGGCGGCCGTGAAGAAAGAAGAGGCCGCGGCCGCGGTCCTTCCCGTCTACAGTTTCGACGCCAACGTCTTCGCCAACACGGAGGACAAGGTCCGCGCGCTCTTCGCAGAGGGGCGGGATTGGACCGTCCGCTACCCTGGGAACCACAAGACCGACGAGCTCCGGACCCTGCTCCTCGACAAGCTCAGCATCGACATCGAGGTCCAGGACATCGCCTCGCTCGTCAAGCTGAGGTTCCCGGCCGAACTCGAAGAAGTCCTGGTCGGCCTGTCCGCAAAGATCTTCAGCCAGGGCATCATCCCGTCGAAGAACCTCTTCATCCACGGCGAGGCGGAGCGCGGCCTGACCCTCCGCGACCTCCAGGGCGCCGAAAGGACCGTCCGGGTCGGGGACATCCTGGACATCGGGGAAAGCGAGCGTCGCTTCGCCGGCGAGCTGGAGAAGATCGAGCTCCCGGCCCGGAGCCGGACGCTTCTCTCGAACCTGGGCCAGCTCTTCCTGACCGCCAACGTCACCTACAACAAGATAGAGACGGAAAAAAGGAAGGCCCTGGCTCGCGCCGAAGTGGGTATGGTCACGTTCACCGTCAAGAAGGACCGGGTCATCGTCCGGAAAGGCGACGAGGTCACGGCCGACACGCTCAAGGTCCTGGACGAGTACAACCGGCTGATCCGCCGGAGGTCGAGCTGGCTCCCCAACTTCGTCGGCAGCATCCTCCTCTATTTTTTCCTCCTCTCCACCCTCTGGCATTATCTCCAGACCGTCTTCAAGCCGCAGCCGGCCGAAAGGCAGTTCCGGATGACGGGGACCGCCCTCGTCGGCAGCCTCGTCCTTTACAAGATGTTCCTAGCCCTGGCCGCGACGATCGGCGGGGCGGTCACCTCGCCCGCCCTCTCGCAGGTCGAAATGTATTATTACGCCTTTCCCCTCCAGGCCGGCACACTGATCTTCGCCTTCCTCGTCCCGGACCCGATGACATTCCTCTACATCATCCTCAACAGCCTGACCGTCGGGATCCTCCTCGGCGGGGATTTCTCCCTGACCATCTTCTCCTTCGTCGGCGGCCTGGCCGCGCTCTACGGCGTCAAGCACTACAAGAAACGCTACCGGGCGGCGACGCTCCGGGCGGGGTTCGTCATCCTGCCGGCCGTCAACGCCTTCGTCATCCTGGCCTTCCATCTCATCGACAGGAGCACGGACTTCGCCTTCTTCGCATCGGAGGTCGCCATGGGCCTCCTCGGCGGGGCGGCCAGCGCCGTCCTGGCCTTCCTCCTCCTGCCGCTCGTCGAAACGGCCTTCGGCTTCGTCACCGGCTCCAAGCTCCTCGAGCTGACGAATTCCGACCTGCCCGTTTTCCGGCAGCTTTCCCTGGAGGCGCCCGGGTCGTACCACCACTCCCTCATCGTCGCCACGCTGGCCGAGAAGGCCGCCGAGGAACTGGGCCTCGACGCCCAGCTGGCCAAGGCCGGGGCCCTGTATCACGACATCGGCAAGTCCAAGATGCCCGAGTATTTCATCGAGAACCGGTCGCGGGAATTCGATCTGCACAAGGACCTGACGCCCTCCATGAGCACTCTCGTCATCAAGAACCACGTCAAGGAAGGCGTCGAACTCGCCCGCAAGCTTAAACTCCCCCGGCCCCTCCGGGACATCATCGAACAGCACCATGGCAGCTCGCTCGTCCGTTTTTTCTACGCCAAGGCCAAGCGGACCTACGACCCCGAGCAGCAGACCGTCGGCGAGGAGTCCTACCGCTACGCCGGGCCGTCGCCGCAGACCAAGGAGGCCGGCCTGGTCATGCTGGCCGACGCCATCGAGGCAGCGTCCCGGAGCCTCAAATTCCCGACCAAGGACAACCTCAAGAGGGTCATCGCCGACATCATCAACTCGACCCTCCAGGACGACCAGCTCGACGGCTGCGATTTTTCCATCCGGGAGCTCCGCTCCGTCGCCGCCTCCTTCCTGACCATCCTCTTCGCCATCTACCATCCCCGGATCGAATACCCGGGCTTCGGCTTCAACGGCCGGAAGCCCAAAAACACCGTTCCGGCCAGGAAAAAGGACAATGATCGAGATCATCAACCGCCAGAAAAAACACCCGGTCCGGACAAAGGCGTTTAAGCGCCTCCTCGGCGAGCTCAGCGCGCGTTACCGGCTCGCCGACCCGGAAGTCACCCTGGCTTTCGTGGGCGATCGGGCCATCCGCACCCTCAACCGGAAGTTCATGAAGAAGGACCGGCCCACCGACGTCCTGAGCTTCCCCCTGGGCGAAAAAGGGGCCGACGGCAAGTTCTACCTGGGGGACATCGCCATCGCCGTGCCAGTGGCCTTCCGCCAGAGCCGGGCCAAGGGCCATGGCCTCGACCGGGAGCTTCGCCTCCTCGCCATCCACGGTTTCCTCCACCTCCTCGGCTACGACCATTCCGCCGGCATCGAGGACGAGGAGCGGAAAGCCCACCGGCTCTACCTGACATGACCATGGCCGCCGTCACCTGGACAGGACTGGTTCTCGCCTTCCTCGCCGCGTTCCTCCTGTCGGTGTTCCATATCTGCCTGGATTCATACTCCAAGATATCGCTTAGCCGTTTCCTCGAGAATTGGGACAAGGCCGCCCGGGCGAAGATCCTCGGGGACTTCGAGGAGACCCGGCTGGCCGTCGAGTTCCTGAGGATGGTCATCATCCTGGCCCTGGTCGTCTACGGCTTCGTCGTCGTCCCCGGCTCCGCCCTGCGTCCCCTCTGGCTTTTCCTATCCGCCCTGGCCGTCTACGGCCTCTTCCTCGATTTCGTCCCCCGCCTGCTCGTCCTCGTCGGCAAGCCGGTCATTCTGAGGATGTTCCTGCCGGCCTTCCCCCTCGTCGGTTTCCTCGCCTCTCCCCTGCTCGTCATCTCCCGCAACCTCCTCGAGCGCGAGGAACAGCGGGAGGAGAAGGAGGAGGACCGCGAGGCCTCGGACGAGGAGATCGAGACGTTCATCGACGAGGCGACGGAGGAGGGGATCATCGACAAGGGCGAGGACGAACTCCTGCGGAGCGTCGTCGAGTTCGGCGACACCGTGGTCCGGGAGGTCATGACGCCCCGGGTCAACATGGTCTGCATCCGCAAAGACGCGACCATCGACAACCTCAAGGACCTCATCATCAAGGAGAAGTACTCGCGGATCCCGGTCTACAAGGACCGGCTCGACAACATGGAAGGGATCGTCATGGCCAAGGACATCCTCGAGTACTCCGACGAGAAGCACAAGGGCCAGCCCATCGAGGCCCTTATCCGGCCCGTCGCCTTCGTCCCCGAGTCCATGCCCGTCGCCGGCCTCCTCCGCGAGTTCCAGAAGGTCATGCAGAAGCTGGCCATCGTCGTCGACGAGCACGGCGGGGTTTCCGGCCTGGTGACGATGGAAGACGTCGTCGAGGAGATCGTCGGCGAGATCCAGGACGAGTACGACACCGAAGAGGCCCAGATCACCGAGAACGCGCCGCTCGATTTCACGGTTTCCGGGACGACCGAGGTCGAGGAGCTCGAGGAGCTCTTCGACGTCGAGCTGGCCGAGGACGACTTCCTCACCGTCGGCGGCCTCATCACCCACGCCTTGGGCCGGCTGCCGGGCAAGGGCGAGACCCTGAACGTCAAGGGCCTCCTCCTCGAGGTCCTCGACGCGGACCAGAAGAAAGTCAAGAAACTGAGGATCCGGAAGGCCTGAGACGGGCCGGGGGGAACCATGCCGAGGACGACGAAAACCAAGACGCCTGCCAAAAAAGCGACGAAGCCGGCCGCTCCAAAAAAGCCACGCGCGAAAAAGGCTATCTTCAAGACAGGGTACGTGGCCCTCGTCGGACGGCCGAACACGGGGAAGTCGACGCTCCTCAACGCCCTGCTCGGCCAGAAGCTGGCCATCGTCTCGGACAAGCCCCAGACAACCCGGATCAGCATCCTGGGCATCAAGACGACCGACAAAGGGCAGACGATCTTCGTCGACAACCCGGGCATCCACAAGCCGCTCCACACCCTGAACAAGAGGATGATGAACTTCGTCTACTCCTCGCTCGAGACGTCCGACGTCGTCTGTCTCCTCATCGACGCGACCGAGAAATTCGGCCACGGCGACGAGTACGTCCTGGAGATACTCCGCCGGGTGAAAACGCCCGTCTTCCTGCTCATCAACAAGGTCGATATCGTTCGCAAGGACACGGTCCTGCCCATCATCGGCCGCTACAAGGACCTCTTCCCCTTCAGGGATATCATCCCCATCTCGGCCCTCAAGGGCGTCAACCTCGACGTCCTGGAAGGGCTTCTCACGGCGGCCCTGCCTGAGGCGGAGAAGATCTACTCCGACGAGGAGATCTCCGACCAATCGGAACGTTTCCTCTTCGCCGAGATCATCCGCGAAAAGATCCTCAGCTACGTCACTCAGGAGTTGCCGTTCGTCACCGCCGTCTACATCGAGGCCATCGAAAAGAAGGAACAGGCGGTGAGGGACTGTCCCCGAAGCGGGACTGTGAGGGACTGTCCCCGAAGCGGGACTGTCCCTCCTGAAGACGGGGGGACAGAATTCGGCGCGACCAGGCCCGTGACGCTCGTCCGCGCGTCGATCTTCGTCGAGAAGGACAACCACCGTAAGATCGTCATCGGCCGCCACGGCTCGCTCGTCAAGCAGGTCGGTATCGAGGCCCGCCGCGAGATCGAGGAATATGTGGGTCATAAGGTCTACCTCGAGCTCCAGGTTCGCGTCCGCGAGGGCTGGCGCGACTCCGAGGACGTCCTCGATCTCATCGAGGGCCAGAAGGGCTAAGCGCGGGGGGACAGCGAAAAATCGGGACATGACCTTTTTCTCTTGAAAAAGGATCGTGTCCCGCGATTTTTCGGACTGGTGATTGTTGACTCCTCAAGGCCGCCATGCGATAATTTAGCCCCAATCGGACGGTGGGTGTAGCTCAACGGTTAGAGCATCGGACTGTGGATCCGAAGGTTGGGGGTTCGATTCCCCTCACTCACCCTTAGTTTCAGAATTTATAAGTGGCGCGATAGCGAATAGAGTATCAAAGGGCGGGTTCCAGGCAAACCACGTCTCGTCGCCCTTCAAGATGATCTTGTCCAGGACGACGTTGAGGTATCTTGCCTTCCCGTCGAAGTCGGCGGCCTCGTAGAGCTTCTTGAAGCCCGACATCAGTTCAATGACCTGAGCGCCCTGCTCCCTGTACTTGTCGTTCACCTGTCGGAGGCGGTTGATCTCGACCTGAGCACTAGCGATGGCCGCCTTGGCCCCATTCACCTTCTTGGTGTACTCCTCATGGCTCATCGTCCGGTCGCCCAGGGCTTCAGCCCAGGCGTCAATCCGGTTCTTCTGCTTTGTCTGCTCGGACAGCAGGCGTTGGAGTTCCTTGGCCTCATCACTCGTCCGCTCGACTCGGGATTGTTTCAGCCGCCGACGCATCTCCGCCGCCATCGTCTCGTTAATCATGAGTTCGCCTAACTCTTTGGCGATCATCTCGTCCACG
Organism: uncultured Eubacteriales bacterium; assembly: GCA_964525875.1. Classification (GTDB taxonomy): domain Bacteria; phylum Acidobacteriota; class Aminicenantia; order Aminicenantales; family Saccharicenantaceae; genus RBG-16-66-30. Next base: position 136,844 of record CAZGJS010000007.1, on the reverse strand, counting down.
TCAAGTTGCTTAAGGTAGGGCTGGATGCATCGCTTCTGACCGAACTTCTTTTGGTACCAGTCAGGGTCTTTGACCTTCCGGCCATCACTGCAGTGGTAATAGACCCAGCGGCCCTTGCCTCCCTTGCCTTGCTGTTCTTCGGCGGTGATGGACATTCCACAATAGCCGCACCGGAGGAATCCTCTGAACGGGAACCACTTCTTGGCGGCTGGATGGGCGTATGTCGTCTTTTCGGCAAGGCGGGCCTGGACTTGATCAAAAAGTTGCTTGGTGATGAGCGCCTTATGCTTGCCTTCGTAGGTGTCCCCGGCCCAATTAACCGCACCGTAGTAGTACCGATTGATTAGGATCTTTGAGAGAGTGGGCCTAGTGATAGGCCGGGCCGGATTCTTCTCATCCGGTCGAGTCGTCAAGCCGCGGTGGTTCAATTCACGGACTAGAGTTTCAGCGGAGTATCGGCCCTTGGCATACTCCTTGAAGGCCCAGGTGATGAGGGGTGCCCGTTCGGGGTCTATGATGACGGTCCGCCTCTTGCCCGTTGGGTCGTTAGGATCAGGTACCGGCAAATAACCTACCGGGCATTTGAACGGAGTGCCACCCTGCTCCACCTTTTCCTTCATGCCCTTCCTGGCCTCTCGGCCAATGTTCTTTGCTATGTACGCCGCGACAGCGGCGATGATGTTGAAGGTCAGATGGACCGATGGGTCGGAGGCCTCCTCGACGTTCATGCCTTCTCGGACGAAACTGACCGTCAGTCCCTTGGTCATCAATTCGTAGATACGGGCAAGGTCATGGAGGTTGCGGGTTACCCGGTCCACCTTCTCGGCGATCAAGACGGGGATTCGCTCCCTCTCCACAAAACCTAGACATGCCTTAAACTCTTTGCGTTTCGTGGAGGTGGAGGCAGATTCGGTTACTCGGAAGGTCCGGACAACGTTGAGGTCTCTGGACACCGCGAAATCTTGGAGCAGACGTTCTTGAGCATCGAGGGAGTAGCCGCCCTTTTGCTCCTCCGAGGAGACGCGTGCCCAAATAACGGCTCGGTTATCCATGACGTACCTTCTTCTTCAGGTCGCGGACGACGGTCTCAAGTTCCGTAAGTTTGTCGAACATATGCTCCCGGGCGGCTTCCTCATCCTCGCCACGGGCGGCATCCTCGGGTAGGAACTTGTTAAGGAAGTAATCCTTGAGGAATTGGCGTGCCTCTTTGGGGTCGGGGTCCGCAAAGAGCTTCTTCGACTTCCTCGTTCGCTTCATGGCTATCCTCTCAACATTATGATGATAAGGCAGATCGCCTGCAGGATCAATCATTTTCTGTCCCTTCAGCGACTTAGCCATGCTCCCCGCCTATTGATGCCCGCTTTTCCCGGTCTCTGCTGGTCGCAGACGGGTTTTCTCCGATCTGCCCGTATAAGGGAGTGGTTACCCATCCTATCTCCTTATGATCGGAGAGCAACCTTCCCCGCGCATGAACGAATCCATCTCTGCCTCTGCCGCTCGCCGAAGTTGAGTGGCCCGTTCCTCGGGACGAATGAGGGCGGCAGGTCTGCCAGATTGAGGATAAGGCATCCTGGCCTCCTGCTCCCTCGCATCCCACTTCCTATCATGGCTCGCCATGACAACGGCACCGGCCACGGCGTTGGCAAGGTCGTCGTGAAGGCCAGGCGGATGGTCAACCTTGTCCTTGCCCATCTGCCCTGTCCGCCTTTCCAGACTCTGCAACTGGACCTTGAGGCGGTCATGCTCGACCAGCTCAACTCGGCCCGAGTTCAGCAGGGCGGCGAAGTTGAGGTATAAATCCGAAGCAGGAAGGTCGCTCATGTCCATCCTTATCCCCTGCTTCTGAAAACTATCACTGACCCACACGCCGCCGAACCGGTCCGAAGTCGCCGAGTGGCATCCGTAGCCCTTGATCAAATCGGCAAACTCCTTGACGACTGCCTGAGGGTCGAACGGCGGATGCCGCTCCTCTATCCTGTCGAGGATAACCTTTTCGTTTTCGCAATGGCAGATCGCCAGCGTCATTGAGTCATGCCGTCCACCTGAAGGATCGCAGAAACAAGTGTAGGTATGCCCAGGATTCGGCAGAGCCTGCTGGCGGACCATGCTGAGCTCGATCAGTTCAAGAGGCAGGAAGGCGGTCACGTCTTCACGGAACTGAGCATCGTACTCGGCTCTCATGGCTATCGGGTCCCGCTTCACTAGCCGCTTGATCATCGCCTCATCGTAGAGTGGATTCATAGTCCTGGTGTCTGCCTGCCACACTAGGAAGTCGCTTTCCGCCTTGCCGAAGTGCTCTCGATGGATGTCATACAAGAATCCCATCCGGCCATATGGAGTTGAGATGCCAATGAGCCGTGAGCCGGGAATCATGCCGGGCAAGATTGAAGTGATGACCTCGGCGGCTGGATTGGCCGAATTCTCATCCCGCCAGAACGCAATCTCATCCGCTATGACACAGCAGGTCGAGTATCCTCTACTCGCACGGAAAGTGCAGGGCTTCACGGCAACTGAGATGCCATTCCGCAGGTGAATCTCATCCACCCCTTCCCTATCCACCAACGACTTCTTCGGTTCCTTCGGATCGTCGAAAAGGTGAAGGAAGGCCCTTGTGTAGTTCAAGATGATGCCCGCCTGCGCCTTGTCCGTGGCGAGGACGAACACCCAGGCCCGCTCGCCTGCGGCGACTCTATCGCTCCACCCGCCCAGCACCGCCTCATAGGCGGCGATGAGCGACGAAATGCGACTCTTTCCGCCCCTCCGCCCTACGATGGCATAGGCTTCATGGTAGCCGCCCGGTGTGGGCGTCTCTCGTAAGGTGCCTAGGGTGAAGAGCAGTCGTTCTTCTTCATCCTCGAACGGGATGCCGAACAATGCTTTAAGGAAGGTCCGCCAGCCTTTCCAAGACGAGAGGTCTTTTCCGAAGAGAGGACGGAAGTAGTCCGATGACTCCCAAGCTTCGACAATGTTAGTCGGCTTGGCCTTCGGTTTCGGCATCGTCCGTCTCCTCGGCCCCGACCACGCCTCCGAACTTCCGAGCCGCAGTGCGCCGAGCCTCATTCACCGCTTCCTTTTCCAGTAGTCGCTTGATCGCTCGAATCTCCGACGCCTTTCTAGGCACGTTCACTTTTTCGACGATCGTGCGGGTGATCAAGTAGTCACGTCGGCCAGGCGCTGGTTCCTTCACGACTCTCTTGCGCCAGACGATTGCCTTATAGACCACGAGGCGGTCATGGAGTGGGATGGCTACACGGCGGGGGATGCCACGGATGGCTGAGATGTATTCGTCGTTGATACGGACATTCTCGTGCTCACCGCCGTCCCTGTTATCTAGCAGGAGCGAGTAAGGTGCTTCCTCCGCAGGGTCCTTGAAACCGAACCGGCGGGCAACGCTGACCTGGCCCTTCTTCTCGAAAACGACGCGAGAAAATGGGGTGTACATCGTCCGGGGCGACCAGGAACACAGGGTGATCTCCTTGCCTGGGTTCAGGAAGAGCCAGTTGCCTCCCGAGTCGGTCTGGAGCATGGCACCCGAGTCCCGGTTGTTCTTGATCACGGTCTTGAAAACCGGGCCAGTATACTCCTCCGAGGCGGTGGACTTGGCAGGCAGGACCTGCGCTACATCCTGGGCCTCAAGCATTTGCTTCTCACTAAGACCTGATGGCACTAGAGTCATTTGTCTCTCCTTGGTTTCGCTTCACGGACGCTGATCCTTCGGCCCTCTAGTTCGGATTGATCAAGGGCCTCCTCGGCCTTTAGGGCGTCCAAATCGCTCTGGAACTCGACGAAGGCAAATCCTCTGGACTGCCCGCTCATCTTGTCCATGACTAGCACGCATTCCCGCAGAGGCCCGTACTCACTGAAGATGCGGGACAGGTCGTCCTCGGTCACGCAGTAGGGCAAGTTGCCCACGAAAAGTCTTGTCACTTTCTCGTCCCTCATAGACGACTCGTTACTCCTGCTCAACGACAGAGGTGACTCTAGCGGTCGCACCACCGAGCATTGCATTTTCCTCGCCGATCCTCTTGACGATCTGCTCGACCAACCGTTCCTGTTGATCCTCTTCGGCGGCCTCGTTGCCCCCGACCTCGATTACGACTGTAAACGTTCTTTCAGTAGACATGCTAATCTCCTTACTTTTTTGAATGGATCGCTCGGTATTGTTCGAGTGATCCTTTAAAACCAGCCTGCAGAGCGAAGCCGTACTTCGCCCTCAGGTCTTCCTCGGTCAGTTCCTTGCCGCCTTCGTCGGTCAACCCCATTTGTTCGAGTTCGTTCAGAGTGACGGCCCCGTCCTCCTCATCCACAGTGACCGACTCGATGATGTTTCCCGCCGTTGCGTAAGTACCGAAGCCGGGCGATGTGCAGAAATCAAAACCTCTCAGGATCAGGCCGGGCATCACCCTCCCCTGCTTCACTTCACCATGGCACTTGGCCGAGACGCCGACCGCGCCTCCATGACGAAGGATCGCCTGGACGTTCTTGCCGCGCTGGGTGGGCAGGATTTTCGCGGTGGCGAAGACATCGTTACCCGTCATCTCAACGTCCTCAAGGACAGCGGAGACATCGTCCAGATTCTCATCGTCCATGTGCGCATTGAGTGCGAACGATGACTTCCACTTTGCCAGCCGGGCCTTCAGGTCCGAGACGGCTTTGCTCAGCACGTCCCTTGGATAGACGCGCTTGTTCTCGTTCTCTGTCTCTGCCGACATGAGTTTGAATCTGACCAGCAAAGACTTGTCATCCTTGGTCAGCGTCCTAGCATTCTTATCAAGGATTGTTGTCGTTTCAATCAGTTCCATGTTCAAATCCTATTCACATAGCAAACCGACCATGCCTTGATTGGCAGACCGGGCAGGATAATTCCGGCCCAGACGGACTCCAGGTAGAGGAGACACCATGGCACAAGAGAACCCAGAGCCCGCCCGGGACCGAGGACGGCGGGTAAAGTGGCAAGTGGACGCCGCCCTGAGCGATGAAGGTAAAGGATGTGAAGTGGGGACGGCGGACTCACAACGTGCTCTACTGCGTCGTGTTCCCGCCGGGAGTGTCGCTCCACCGAACCGGAGTATTGAGGCCCGACTCCCCACATCTATTCTGTACAACATGTTCATTTCCTTCCTAGTTCGTCAATGATCTTCGCCAAGGCCTTGAGTTCGGAATCGCTCCTCAACTCCTCCTCGTCCTTCGAGATCGTTTCGAAGATGCAGTAGCCCTCATGCTCGGGGTCCTTCAGCATGACCCGCTTCCTCATGATGGTCAGCGACTTGAACCTGGCCCAGCGGTCGGTCACCTGCAGGCCCACCAGGACGGGAACGCCCTTCGGCAGGCAGATTTTCCTACCGCCCACGACTGCCCGCACCAAAGGCCGTTCGATTGGGCCACCGCCGGTGCTGACTCCCTTCAGTGGGTCAGGGTCAGGCACCATTTTCTGTTCCCCGCCGATCATGCGGAACTCGACTTCCTTGTTGCCTTCGTTGCACAGCCTCAGGAGCCATCGGCCCCGGTCGGGCTCGACAAAGTTCGAGCGGCTGACGAAGTGGGGGCCATCGTCAGTCCATTTGACGGAGCTCCACCTGGCATACATCGTCTCGGCGGAACAGGATTCCACGTCGAACGATTGCCCAGCTTCCAAGCGGACGATCACCCCCCCGTCCATCTCATAGACGTCGACTGGCTTCCTTCTATCGTTGATCAAGCGCGTCGGATAGCTTTTCGTCATGGTCTCGTTCCTTTCATGTATTCAGCATAAAGTACAGGGGTGGGCAGATCAGCAAAGTTCGGAAAAAAATCTGGATTTCCGAAAAGGTCAGACTCGAAGGCGGCGGTTCACGGAGAAGTTCAGACGTTCCCTGCTCCCAGGCGCACCGGGCAATCCTTCGATACGTTTCTTCCAAAACGACTGATACTCTTTTCGGAGTTTCGATGTGAGAGGAGGCCGGGGACGGAACTCGTCCTCTTTGATGACCAGATCGTAGGCCCGAGAAGTTGGTTTGATGTCGAAGGCAAACGCCAGGTCGTCGATCTTCAGATAATCGTCTCGGCCCCCTTTTACCAATTCCCGATAAGCGGCGCGGAACCAGTAGTCATTCAGTTTTCGGATCGTCGGGACTTTGATCGACCGGCCGACGAAGAGACAAAAGACCTGGTCCGGAGTCAGGCCAGGTTCCTTCAGGGCCTCGTATAGCCAGCGAACCTCCTTCCTGTCTTGCCTCTCGACCCACGCCAGGATCGGAGTGCCATACTTGGCAAAGAACACATCGAACTTCTTTGCCCTGCTCGCCAGGAATTCTCGCTGGGTGTCGGTGAGGCGATAGATAGGCTTGATCATCTTATGCCCCCCGCCCACTCTTGTATCCCGTTGCTTCCGGGCTCTGCTTTGGCGCTGAGGGGTTAGACTTCTTTGCCCGCCTATGCTTTATCGTGCCCTCAGATGGGAGGTGGCCAGTGCCACGGCAAGTCCAGCACTTCCTCAGTGGCGGCGAGTCCTCGCACCCGTCACCTTTGCATCGGGGGCAGGTCTTAAACTCGGAATGTTCAGAGGATAAGGTCATCTACGTTTCCTTCAATCGCTTCATCGTCTCGGCGGTCTTCCTTGTGCCGGTCGGGTCCGGCCAGGTCCACATAGACCTGAGTGCTGACTACTGACACGTGTCCGAGACGCTTTTGGATAGCAAAGGCATTCCTCCCCGCCTTCGCTAATCGGACGCCGCACGTGTGCCGGAGCATGTGCGGGTGGATGCCCTCGATGCCCGCCGCCTTGCCGTATTTAATCGTAGAATCGTACACATGGGGCGCTGAGAACGTGCCGGACTCGCGGGTGATGAATAGTGAATCGGAGTCGGCGGCATGGGGATAGGTCTTCCTGGCCTTCAGCCACTCACGAATCAGCGTCTCGTTCCTCTCCGATAGATCGTACCACTGCCCCAGTCGGGGCTTGTCTTTGCCTTCCTTCGTCCGTTTCCGCTTGACGCGGGTGATGTACAGCTGGGCCGGCTCGACCATCAGGTGCACGTGCTCCGATTTGATCAGCGCGACTTCCATTACCCGAAGGCCATATGAGAGCATCAAATTGAATAGGCAAAGGTCCCTGGCCCGGATCACCTTGTCGGGTACCGCTTCGATGGCCCTGAAGAACCGGGCGACCTGCTCCTCGGTCAGGTACTTCACCTTCTCCGCCGAACCGCCCGACCAGCCTGTGGGGTTAGTCATTCAATAGCTCCTTCAGACGTACCTTGTCCTTATCCTCTTGGGCGAGTATTTCTTGGTATGACTCCAAAACTAGGAACCTTTCAAGCACACGAACAAGCAAGTCCTTGATATCCGCCGGGTCCATGGCTTCTAACTCCCAACACTTTGTGCCGTACAACTTACGATACTTCTTCGTGTTGACATCCTTCTCTTTGATCACGTTGGGTTGGAGGAGGACAAGATAGTCAGGATTCGTTGGCACAGCTACCCGGATGATTTTCTGGTCGATCTCAGGGGCCATATCGAGCATTGTTTCTCTAACGTTTTTCTCAATCGAGAGAATCCCCGTAGGATCATGGTCACCGAAGAACAGGACGCGCACCGGTCGCCCATCCTCGAGCCACCGCTTCCTTGTTTCGAAGAGACAGGAGACAGAAAACTGGCCCCGCCCGACTAAGAATGGAAGACCATACTCTTCGGCCACAGGAGCCAAGACCTGTGAGACCGAATCCTTCTCCGCCCAAATCTCGATCCGATAAGGTTGGTTTTCCTGCCTGTCCAGTCGGTATTGATCCTGGAGTGTGCTCAGAGCCTCACTAACATCTTCAAACGCCAACGGTATGGTGACTTCCCTCAGCCGATCCTCAATGTAGTCCCAATCAACATACTCCCTCATCCTACCATCGCGCAGTTTCGGCAATAGATAGTCATACGAAGCTTTGGTATTCTTAACTAGATTCCGGGCGACCAACTGATAAAACAACTGACGTGCGGTTAGCCGATAACCCGCCGCATACGTCTCCTCGAGTACCGCGTTGATCATGGCATAGTAAGCCAACGTCTTCTTCTGAGGCCCGCGCTTCATTCGTTCAAAACCCATCTTCATCTTCCTTCCCTCCTTCCTGCATAGGGCAGGTCACATTCCTTGATCGGCCAGGCCATGTTGCCCAGTGCCTTGATCTCGTCCACATCGAAGTAGCCCCATTCCTCTTCATGGCCTTGGATGAGGCCGAACCAGTAGCCCGGCTCCACCTCCTCCACGCCGAACCAGTACCAGCCGGTGAAGGATTCCCATCCTCTCAGGACTCGATGTTCTCCTGCGTAGAGTTGGCCGTCAACCGTCCTTAGGGTCACCGCTTCTTCCCTTTCCCGTCTTCCTTGGTCGCCGACAGCACGTCCTTCCTCTTGCCGATGCCGCCCTTAATGTACAAGACATATTCGACCAGGAACGGCGACAACTTCAGGGCCTTCTCGACCTTGAGGGCAGAGCCGAGTTCCCTGAACTTCGCCATGATCCTGTCGCCATGCTCGGCCAGGAACTTCTGGCGTCTCTCCTTGGCCGTCTCGATCTTCTTCGCCATAGTTGTTACTCCTTGTTCACCTTGGCGTTCACCTACGTAATTATGATGAGGTCCTACACCACAAGTGTCAATACTTTTATAAAAAAAGAATGATTGTAAGTTACTGTCGTGCCTGATGTTGCGTTGACTCGGCGGGGTCAGTCAAGGAGTATTTAATGATCAGAGGGGCCTATCGGCGCAGGGCGTGGCGGGAGCGGGCTGGGAAGGCGTGAGTGTACCCCATAGGCGGCCCTGCCGTTGCTACGATTTCCCGCTATTTCTTTCTACCGAATTCTCTCCACACACGCTTAGCCGCTTGGCGGCTTTCCCACATCCATACTGGATTATCAGCAAGAAGTGCCTATTCTGGTTTCCGGTATTCTCTTTGCTGACCCCACAAAACCCGCAAATATAGACCTCTTCTGCTTCCTGATCATCTTGACTATAAAAAACTAATACTGGGTAGGTGAACTTTATGCGTTATTGGGGACTACGGGTTTTTCAGGTACGACGAGGACTTTATAAAACTCTGGTTCAGCCGTGCTATCTCGGAACTGGGACATCTCGTCTGGCGTAGAATTTACAATTTCTTCAGCCATGGTAAAACTCTCAGTGCTAAAAAAGGAGACCGGTTGCCTATTCTTTAGAATCTCTCTCTTCATAGGTCACCCTCCTAATTAAATATATCATCAAATCGAATTATCTTCAATCCAGCCCACCTGGATAAGTCTTTCTTGATATCCAGGCACCGGGGCTGGCATTCCTGGCTGTTGCACCTGCACTCTCTTTACTTCTTTAGTCGTTCTAAATACGTGAGTTATTGATTTTGATTCAATCATCGCCTGGTTAAACGTTTCGATCTTCTCATTCGCTGTCCCTAACGACACTTCCGGCTGGTATGGATTATCCATCATCATGATTTCATTGTAGGAACCGAATAGTGTCAATATCAATCCCATTAAATCATCTTCGACATCGACGATGTTCAATCCTAACTCATCCTTGGCTTCTTTTCTGTTAATGATGTAGTCATGGGAAAACCTTTTTCGGATTAAGGTATTCACGATTTTCTCTACATGCTTTTTATTCTTGTTGTGACATTTAAGAAGAGTAGAGGCCAAGAACGCTATCTGGGCTCTGGATCGCTGTACAGCACCAAGAACGAGAGGATTAACATTGGTTGCTAAAATCTCAAATGCTTTCCTTAATGATTCTTCCGATTTGAGTTTGACTTCATCTTTTGCCAATTCAATAAACGCATTGACATCTTCGACGTTTACCCGAGCAAGAGCAGAGCCCCTTCCTGGAATCTGTGCAATTGGACCCAGGGGGTGTTCCAGTGAAGGGTCTATGGGACCCAGTTGACCCATTTTGGACATGACTATTTCATTCGCACCCAACGCAATCAAGGTTGCACAGCTTAGAGCCTTAAACGGAATGATCACGCAGAAGTCTTTGCAAAACTCCCGTATCAGATTAACCAATGAAAAGCCGGCAATTGTTATGCCCCCTGTACTGTACAAAAACAAATCTATTCTTTCTTGATTGCCCATCTGGATTAGGTGTTTATGTAACTTAGGAAAGATATCTGCCGATATCTTTGTCTCCATTCCAGACCTGTCGCCTGTTATATAGGCGATGAGCCGCGAATTTCTCTTTTTTTCAATTTCACCTATTATCCCCATTCTTTCAGGCCGGTTCATGTTTGCCTCCCCAGAGATGATTACTGAGTTTTCAGAACTCTAACCACCCTTTGTCCAATCTTATCAAAATTGGCAATGTCAATACAATGCCCCCACTGAGACTCCCGCGCCTCCTCGAGCGTCTATCTTATCGAGGCGCGATTCCCGCCCTGACCGGCGTCCTGCTGATCAAATAGGGATTCGGCGGAGTTTTGCCAAATCAAATCTTATAACCGACGAGGATCAACAACGTGCGCGTCCGGGCCTTATATCGACTGTCACCCCAAAAGTCCTGGATATTCGTGAGACCGGGCTGGTATCTTCCTTCCAGGAAGACGAACCCTCTCGAAAGGGGCACTTCGAAACCGATGCCGAGAACCGGACTTATATCGAGACGGCGGGTCGCGTTTTCCAGGTTGTCACGGCCGATTTCCTCGTAAATCAAACTGGCTTCCGGCAATAACCAGGTCGTTCTTTCATGGGAGAGGATGAAAGAAAAATCCATTCCGGCCAGGACATAGGGGAAGTAGCGCGGCAAAAAGCGGCCTTTGAGCAAGACAGGGAAGCTAAGTCCCTTCAGCTCGTATTCCTCTTTGTAGGTTGTGAATCCGAGTGTATCCAAATGGAATACGCCGCCTTTTTCAAAATACAGGCCGTCGATCTCCAGGCCCATTTTCTTGCCGAGCGCGAACTCGATTCCGAACCCCCCCGCGATACCCGTTTTGTGATTATCAAAGGGATTCAGGCTGCTCGTCCCGTCTGGCCAATCGTAGAGAATTGCGTTCGGCCACTTGGAAGAGTAATTGGAAACGACCGGTCCCATGAGGAGTTTCAGGTCCTGGGCGCTTAGAGAGGAAACAAGCACCAGGGTTAAGACGAGGAAAATAACCTTTTTCATATTAACACCCCCTTTAAAACATTATTGAAGCATCTAGCCCATATCGGCCTATGGCCTCCATTTTTTCCTGCGCTAACGAACTTAGGCCTAAACTCAGTTGCCTCAATTACCCCTTAATAATATTATTATACCACACCTTGCCCCGGCAGCACGAATCTCCTCTGCTTTCCCGCCGCTTACGGGGCTTTCCGCCCCCTTTCCTGGCCGTTCTCGGGCCGAGCTAGGGATTGGTCTGGGCCGGGACTCAGCCGGTCTCCTTGCCCGTCTGCTGGTCGAACTCAGTCGTCGCTGGGATTAGGGGTGGTCCGGAGGTCTCGTTTTTTCTGGTTGCCGTTCTTTGATTCGTTGAAACCAGCTATTCCGCTACCCTATGAACTCTATATTTTTTCACGAAAAATCGATCCTCAGCCTCGTTCGCTTCGATGGTATAGAAATTCCCATTCTTATAAAGGGCCATCTTTTTGCCGAGGGGATGTGTCACAAAGTTCCATAAATAATATCTTGGGACCTGCACGCGATTTAGATAATCCCCTCGTGAATTGAAAAGGTCGCCGGCTATCATTCTGTCGTCGTAAGCGTTTTCATGAGTAATGACAAGAAACGAATGATCTTCGAGTATAAAGAAGTCCGCAATCGGCGGGACATTTTTAGGCGCTAAGTACTCCGTTATGAATCCATTGGCCGGCGCTGGAGCAGAGGGCAACATATCACGGTCCCTTGCTGTAAATTTCCTCGTTTGGCCTTTTTTCATGATCTTCTTTAGCTGACGGCCGTCGGGCGAAACGACAGTGATTTCGTATTTGTCTGTCGTGCAAAAATATATGTTATTATCGGAATCGAGCTTAAATATTGTCTGTGGGAGATATAGTGGCCATACGTAAGTACTTTTTTCATGAAAATATTGAGGCTCAATAATCTTTATCTCGATCATCTTCCCGACGACCCTCCCTGATGGAGAGTACTTCGTGAGTGTACCCGTTTTGTCTCCCATGATTCGCCACAAAAAAAGGTTCGCACTTGAATCCATACGCAAGGTGCAGGATCCATCTATTAAGCGAGTAGATTGCACCGTAAGGTCTCTATTTAGAACCGATAATCTGCTCACCATCTGGTCAAACACATAGACCAGTCCGTCTGAAGAGCATTGGAGGTCCATAAAATTGAAATCCCCGGGGCCTTGACCTTTCTTAAAGATCTTCTCTAACAGCGGATTACCCTCAGGACTATACTTTCTTATAGACCCCTCTGTCTCATCACAAATGTAGATGTTTCCTATCTCATCGACGTCAAGGGTAACCGGCCACCAGCCCTCGTTAATAATAGACAACTCTTCGACGAAATCTAGACGCAGAGACGGTTGAGCGGGAGACTCTTCATTAATAACCGTGTCGGACATATTCGATGCCATCAAGTCCGATTTATCTTTTTTACAGGAACCGCATACAATGATAAACAGCGCAAGGCAGAATAGAAGTCGGAGGCTCAGACAAAGCGCTTGTAATATTTTCACTACGCTTCTATCCGCAACCAAATATAACCCGACGGCATTAACAATGCAACCCCGTTTTTCCCGTCTCAGCTCGCCTCAGCGACTAGATTTCCCGCCTAACCATATCCTGGACTGGTTTAGAATCGTTCGCCTCGAAAACGCGCCCCTACGAAAGCCGACGCCTCCTTCTCCGTCGCGCCTGCGGCGCTCCGTCGTCCTCGGCCTCGACTTTCTCCGGACGACAGTGAAAAGCAGAAACAGACCAGGCACTTCTTCTTCACACTGACCTTGTCAGTGCCCTGCCCCGCTTCGGGGCACATCGCCGCTTCGGCGATGATCTCTTACTTGAGGAAGAAGAAACTTTTTCTTCCTCATAAACTTATTAAAATATTATCCCTGCCTTGCATATGGGGAGAAATGACGGATTTACTCGGTAAAAGTGCAAATTATCTAGGCGTTACTCGGCGGAAGTGCAAATTCTTTTCTTGCCTGCTCGATCTTGTCCCTACGGTACCGGCGTCGCCACTGTTCTTTCGTCTCTTTCTTGCTGGCCTTGAGCATCCAGATTCTGTCGTGGCCTCGACCGCCATGCTTCTTTTCCGCCTCCTTGTCCCGTCGCCAGCCGACCACCTTGACAATCTCGTCCAGATAGCCGGTGATCATGCCGGGCTGGTCTTTGACTTCCGCCTCTACCGAGTAGCCGAGAATACGGCAGGCAACGTCATACTTCAGCCGCCAGACGTTCAGAATGAACGGGAGTCCTTGGCGGTAAAGCAATTGTGCCCCCTCGCTCATCCGGTACACCTTCTGAGGAATCGGACGGATGCGATGGTGAGCAAGATTCCAGAGCAAGAGGAATCCGACCACCGGGCTGATTATGCCTGAGAAAACATAATCCACTTGCTTCCCCGCCTTGTCCTTGCCCCCCGCACGCCGCATCTCCGTCACGATCCATTGGTAGGCAAAGACAGTCCCCTCCTCCATCCTATAGGGCGTCCAGGTGCCTCTCTTCCCTTTCGTAGTGTCCCAGCAGTACTGCCTGACGATTTCCCATCGCCGAAGACTGGTGAATGCTCGGAGTTGTTCTGCGTTGCTAAATCGACGACCCAATTTCTTTCGGACTTCCTTCGCCGTGATGGTGAAGTCGACTGGCACATGGATCGCTTCGGGGTCTTTCAGTTTTTCGGTGATGTTGTTGGCAGGGTCGGTGATGATCGGGTCCAAGAGCGCTTCAAGTATCCAAATAGATTCGAGCGGGAGTGAGTTCGGATTCACTTCCCCGGTATCGGGATTGACCGGGAGAGGCAGAAAGTTCATCGACTGCTCGGTCAGGATGTCGGGCGGGTTAGCCAAGGCGAGTTTCCTTACTCGTAGAAGTTGCTTATGCCGCCACTCCTTGAGTGAAAGCAAGGGCGGTTTTGGCCACATCCATTTCCAGCCGTTAAGCCATGTCCGATACTCGGGACACTCCTTCCCCTCTTCCCAATAAAGACCCCAGAGTTCGATCAGCTCGGGCGCTCGGACGCCAGCGAAGTCATTCATGTTGGCCTCCTTACGCCGCTCCCGCCGGGCAGAGATCGGGGCAGAACGTCCTGCCTATCTTGATCAGTTCCCCCAGTTGCTCGGCGATGTTGTTATGCCAGAGGCACCTTATAAATCCGATGATTAAGTCACCCCACCTGTGCTTTTATTGAATCATAGAAGGCTTCGCTATTCCCAAACCATCCGATAGGCGATCACCTCGGCATGGCCACTTTCCTTAAACCGAACCTGATAGAAACGACCATTCTCAGAGGTCGCCTTTAATGGATTCAAGGACCGTCCAAGAATCCCGTACTTGCCCAATGGAACCCTGGCCATTAAGGCGCCATCCTTATTGAAAACATCATGAATATAACTATCCTTATGATCTCCCTGCTCATACGTCATGACGAAGAGACGCCCTTCATCATCGACAAAGAACGAATTAAAAGGAAGCATATCTTTTCGAGAAAACAGATTCATGGCTGGTTGACGGGCGGCCAGCTCTTCCGTCTGCTTCCTGAATTCCTCAGGGTATGGGACTGGATTGTATTCCTTCCTTATCTTCCGCAGAAGAGTACCCTCAACGTCATAGACCAGGATCTCATATCCCCGTTGCTCGTTCCCCACATAAATCCTCCCGCCGGAGGTTCGCCAAAGGAAAGCCAAGATAGTTCCAGGGGTCTTTTTGCCTGGAGCCAGTTCTGACATATCAATAAAATCGAGCTTCTTCAGCTCATTGAACTCAGCATCAAATAAGCATAAGAAATAGCCACGCGGCTCCGAGGCATCCTTTGGGCGCCTCCTGCCCAGGTAGTATCCGTTTTCAAGTGCTAAGGTCTCTTGGATATTGAACGGAACCTTAATCTCCTTGATAACAACGCCATCGGCGTCGAATTCGACAATCTTGCCCGCACTCCTGTCGGATACCTGGATATGACCATTCTTGGTAATTACCAGATCATTGATCATCTGGAGTTCCCCGGGCCCCTGGCCGCGCTTCCCAATCTTCTTGATGAACGCGCCGGCGGCGTTGAATTTATAGATGTAGGATTCCGATTCCTGGTAGAACTCAACGACGTAGATGTTCCCTTTGGCGTCTGCCTCTGCGAAGTAGGGTTCTTTGAGCCCCAAGCCCGCATATTCCTCTTTTTCAAAATCGATCTTCGTTTCCTCTTCCAGCCTAAGACGGGAGGGCTCGCCTTTGAACTGGTAGGGTTTCAGATGGTTCAGGACAACCTCAACTCCGTTTTCGGTGACCTTATCGACCTTGGGTTGTTTCCCCCCGCATGAAATCAAGAAACTCATCCCGACAAATAAACAGAGCAGCTTGTTCACGGTACCCTCCTTCAATCCATAATTAATATGGGCTTTTGAGTTTACGATTGCAAGCACATCTTAGGCAGGGCAGAGAGCTCCCAGCCGATCTAATTTGAGGGATATCGACACGTGACGCAGGAAGGCCAGTAAATTTTTAACCCCTTGTTGACCCCACTTGATTTTCCGGTTTTCCCTTAATATGTAAGCAACTTGCGGCAATTTGTCCTTCTCGCTCCGTTAGACGAGATTTAGCACAATCTGTGACATATTTATGACATGGCGGAGTGGTCTGCCCGCAGAAACCAGCCAGGATTTCGAGTTCTTGACACCTGGGCACAACGGGGAATATCATCATTTCGTGAGGGGTGGAGTTAACAAAATCAAAGCGCTGAGATCTTTCATCGTGGTGTCGACCGCAATCCTTGCGGCATTCTGCGCCAAGGATAATAATGCGTGGCGGGGATCCATCGAAGAGGTCAACGGCGTGACGATCGTCAGAAATCCGGAAGAGCCGATTTATAAGGGCAGCCTGTTTACCACGGAAGAGGAGTTGTCGATCGGCGGCATGGAAGGAAGCGACACGTACGCTTTCTCCGATATCTCCCACATGACCGCCGATGACCAGGGCCGGATTTACGCCCTCGACCGGAAGGAATCGCACGTCAAGGTCTTCGATGCGGAGGGAAGATACCTCCGGACGATCGGTAGGCCAGGACAGGGACCGGGGGATCTCAACGAGCCGATCTTCGTTTATTTTGTCAGGAACGAGCTCCTGGTCACCCAATACGAGCGGCTCTCGTTCTTTTCTCCCGACGGCGATCTCCTGAGGACCGTTCCGATGGTCAAAGAAACTCCCACCCGGGCCCGCTGCAACAGCCGAGGCAACATCATCGGCACGTCCACGGTCTTTGATCCGACGACGCCCAAAACCTATGCCTTCGTCCTTAAGCTCTACGATCCGGAGGTCAATCCCATCAAGGAACTGGCCAGGATGCAGATTGAAAGGAGTTTGGGGCCCACTGTTAATCCCATGCGTCCGAACATTTACATGACGGTCGACGATCAGGACTATGTCATCTTCGGGTACGCTGAGCGATATGAGATCCAGGTTTTTGATTCCAACGGGAACCTGGCAAGGAAGATCCTCAAGACCTACAAACCCGTGGCCATCACGGAGGAGGAAAAAGCGGCGTCGATCGAGGGCGCGCCTCCTCAGATGAAGTTCGAATTTCCGGAGCATCATCCGCCGTTCTTGAGATTCATCCACGACGAGACGGGACGCCTGTATGTGCAAACCTACGAGAAGGCCGCCGCGAAGGATGTCTATCTTCATGACGTTTTTGACCGGGACGGCCGGTATATCGCTAGGGTCCCCCTGAAAAGGACCCCCGTGCTCTTTCGCAATGGCAAGCTGTACAGCTGCGAGGAGACCGAAGAAGGGTACCCCGTCATCAAACGCTACCGGATCACCGCGGCATCCGGATCATCCCGGTCTGGGAATAAAGGCTGAGGAGAGCCGCCGGGCCTCAGGGTTTCGATTTATTGTCACCTGCCCGAGGCAGGCATATCTTCTTTGATGATAGAGATAAGGGAGGGGCCGCATGCGAAAAATGGTGATTTGGCTTGCCGTGGCGCTAATCTTGGCCGTTGCGTGGGGCTGCAAGGGAGAACAAGCTTGGAAGGGTTCGGTCGAAACGGTGGACGGCGTTCAGGTCGTCCGGAACCCTAAGACTCCGATGTATCCGCAGGGGGCTTTGGAGCTCCAGGAGGAACTGACGATAGGGGTGGCCGAGGGTGCTGAGGAATACACATTTGTCAGCTTGCGTGGGATAGCCGTCGACGATCAGGGCGCGATCTTCGCCTTGGACCAGCGGAAACCCCGAGTCGATGTCTTCTCAGGCGACGGAAGCCACATTCGCTCGATCGGAAGGCGGGGTCAAGGGCCGGGGGAATTCCAGACTCCGTTCTTTATCGCCCTCGCCCCAGCTGGGGAGATAATGGTCGGGGGAATGGATCGGCTATCCTTTTTCGATCGCACAGGTGTCTTCCTCCGGAGCCAGGAGAACACGGTCCAGCCATTCGCTTTCATCAAGTTCCTCGAGAACGGGGACGCCGTGGGCACGCGGATGGTCATGGAAGAGCAGAATCCCCGGTTCGAAGTCGTGCTTTGCGGACGCGATATCAAGCCAAAGATCGTCCTGGCGTCCTCCCCTATGCCGGAACCACCTCCCGTCCCCGGGGAATCCGGCAAGTATGCGTTATTCGCGAGCGTGATTAGATGGGATATCTCGGGCGGCCGAGAGATCGTCTGTGCAGACGGGCAGGAAGGCTATCGCCTGAGCGTTTTCGACGCGGGAGGTCGCCCAATCCGGACCATCCACAAGGAATACGATCCCGTCCCTGTGTCCGACCTGGATGTCGCCCGGCAGATGAAGCAGCACGGGTTCCAGTCCCGGGACGAGGTCACGATACCCCGGTTCCTGCCGCCCATCTGGTGGGTCTATGCCGACGAGGATGGCCGCATCTATGTTTCGACCTGGCAAAGGAATCCCGATTCGGGAATCGCCCTCTTCAACATCTTTGACCAACAAGGACGCTATCTCTGCGACTACCTCATTCCGGGCGAACCGCTGGTTTTTAAAGACGGCAAGCTCTATGCTATCGTCCAAGACGAAGA
Organism: uncultured Eubacteriales bacterium; assembly: GCA_964525875.1. Lineage (GTDB taxonomy): Bacteria > Acidobacteriota > Aminicenantia > Aminicenantales > Saccharicenantaceae > RBG-16-66-30. The sequence continues at coordinate 118,726 of CAZGJS010000007.1, read as the reverse complement.
GGGATTCCAATACATCAAATGCTATCGAATGATCTGGAGGCCTTGAAGGCTGAGGTCGGCGGATCCATCCGAATAGGCGGTTCTCTATGCCCCCGGAACTCCACGGCCGCCGGGGGTGGGTATGGGACGCCCGCCTGGCTCGCGCGCTGGCCCATGATTGTAAATCTCTGCAGAAATTTACTATATTTTTTCACTAAAGGGGCCCTTCGAACAGGATCTCTGCTTTTCCCCTTTGTGAAACTGTTGTCATCGATGCGTGCCCGTTGCTTAGCGGATAGAGCGTAGGACTCCGAATCCAAAGGTCGGAGTCCTACACACCACGAACCTTGATCATCAACTAGAGCCACACGTTTCACTCACCATTCAATCCTCGGATCGACCCATACGGCCAAATGCCGAGTTAATGTAGACAGAGCATGAACCTGCAGGACAATTTCAACATCCTGCCCGGAATACCTTCCCAGATCCAGAATCAGATTATCCATCCGGCCGTCATGAAAGCAGCGCTCGGCCGCAAAAAAGGATGGATCTTTGTTCACAAAAATCCTGAACTCGACACCGTCTGTTTGATCCTCTTGCTTTAAAAATCCAATCGTCGTTTTGAAAGTCGCTTTTCGAGGCAGGTTTTCGATCCTAAATATCCCGACGATTAATGCATCTTCTTCCCATGACTGAGGACGCGTCAATAGGACTTTTGAATAAACCTGATCATCCTCCAATACCGCATCAAACCGATAGCAAGCGAAGCCTTTGAGATCATCCTCTTCTCCAGGAAAAGGGAGGTCGACATAACCATCCGTCCATCGCGTCTGAGTATTCTCTGCCAAGGGCAATAAATGGATTATTCTTCCGGGTACCCCTGCAGAGCGCGACGGACTTCTCACATTCACCATCCGAAATCCCGTCCAGGGCTCATTGCCAGTGTGATCAAAGACCTTAGCTCCACACTTCAAGAGCCCTTCAGGAAAAGGCCCTCCATAAAAAACGCAGGGGGACATTAAACAGACCCGAACTTCCCTGTCATTGACCAGCAGAACGATCCTCTTTAATCCTGTCCTGCTGTTATCCTGAGCGTCGATAGCAAAAGTGATCATGTCCTTTGTTGTGGGATCCGCAGGCGAAATAGAGATCTTCACAGTGGGTTTTCCCAACTCCTGTAATCCTGCTTCCTGCTGAGGAGAAGCGTTCATCCCAAGCGATAACGTTGTGAATAATATTAAGACGGACTTCATGAGATCACGCGTTGGCGCATCCTTTTTCGGGGCATGGGGAAACGCCACTCCGGTTGATCGATCTCCCCTCCCGACCACACTGGAAATATACCGCCAAACACTCAGATATGTCAAAGAGGTCAGCCTGACAAAGACGTTTCCCCCTGGAAATGGGATTTTCCCCATATATCAAGAAGGTGATCGGACGCAACACGCCTATACCACCCGGCCCCGCGGCGAGTCAATGCGCGATTCGGCGAATTGACATCCTTCCGTTTCCCGATTTATCATCAGAAACACCTTGTCGTGTTCTCGAAATGGCTCGGGTTTTTCCTCGCAGGATTGATTGAGGAGGGCTTACATGAATATTCGAAAGATCAACATCGAGGCGGCCTTCTCGAGGTTCGCGGAGACCTTTTCCCCCAAGATCGTGGCGGATCTCAACGGTCAGCAGGTCAAGCTCGTCCGGGCGGAGGGAGACAAGGTTCCCTGGCACACTCACGAAAAGGAGGACGAGATGTTCCTCGTCCTCGACGGGGTACTGGAAATCATATGGCACGAGGGGCAGGCGGAACTCCATCCCTGGGAACTCCTGGTCATCCCGAAGGGAACCTCTCACCGCGTCGTTCCCAAGGGACACGTCAAGCTGCTCCTCTTCGAACCGGCTACGACAGAGCACACGGGAACGGTCCGGTCGGAGATCACGAAGGATAGGCTTGACAGGCTGACCTGAACAGCGGGCATCAATTTATTTTGCCGATATCACGGCCGCCTCATGGGGACTCGAGCCGGGCCTGGAGCGCCTCGACCGGCCCGGCCTCACCGTAGACCGTAACCCAGTCGCCAACAACGAGCTTTGTTTCGCCGTGGGGAATGAGCGACTCGCCGCCGCGGCCGGACTTTTTTCCAAAATTTGGGTCGCGCGCCGACAAGACTCAGCAAGAGAAATGCGGGGTGCCGGCCGCCACTTCCCATCATTAGCAACAACGGTTCGATATAGGACCAAGCCTCGTAGCCCCGGTTGGATCCGGGCCGGGGAAACGACCGCTCGACTCTCTGATCGACCTTGAAGGCACGGACGAGCTCAGCGAACAAAATCAGCCCGCTCCGTGGCATGATCATCTTGTCGGTCCGTTCCATCTTGAACGGGAGGATGGCTTGTTGTAACATGACAATGCCCTCCTTGTTAAGGTCTTTACCCTCCGGGTGAGGATGATTGTGCAAACAAAACCTTATACCAGAAGGGTTTATCTCGTAAAGCCTTCACCCTATCGGCAAATCAGGAAGTAATGAGCCGTCCCGCCGGCTTTTCTCGAGAGGGTCGTCAATTCCTTTAAACGGCTTCCGAGTCAGAAAAGTAACACTTGTGGGTGGCACGGCCAATAGAACCAGCCCCAGGATTGATCCCCCAAAGAAGCATTTCTTAGTCATCACCATGCTCCTTAAAGCAAGGGTGGAAGACAAGTTAACGCGTAATAATGAATCCCCTACTTTTCACCCCATCTTTACGCAAAAATGGTGTCAAGTTTTAGTTCCCTCCGTATCTCCTTATCGTTATCGTTCATTCTTGGGTGCTCGGTTACCCGGCAATTGTGTCAGAAGCTTTACAATGCCCTTTACTCCCGAGGCCTGCCCCAAAAGCGCTCTTCAGCGCTTCGATCTTCAGACAGCTTGCTCATCCCTTCTTAAATTTTGCTGGCCGTCGCGGACTGGTCACCACGACCACCTTCTTCCTCTCATCGTTCCAGGAGACCACTAGATCATGTTCCTTAAACACCGCTTGGAGCGAGCGGTTTTCTACGAACTTCTGAAGGTGACATGTTATTATGAAAAGGCCAAGCTTTACCAGTCCTTGCTCCATGCGCTCGTTTTGCTCCTTCTTTTCCGCCGTTGTCATCGTCCTGGGAGGGAAAGCACCCTCCAGCTTCTTCGTTTTCGTCGGACGTTTTGTCATTGGAACAACCCTCCCGTCATCAATCTCATGTCCCTTCCTCTTTACTGATGACACCTGCTCAAAACAGGATAAAGGATCTGAAGCAGACGGCGCATCTCCACTCTTCGACTTCGGCCTCGGGATAATCGGAATCCCAAAAAGAGCCGTGGCACTTCTCTCTATGCTCCCCAAATTGATAGATGGCCAGTGATTTGCAGAAAGGGCAGAGAGAATCAAAATCCTCTTTCGAGATCCTCGCCGCTTCCTTGTTCAGCTCCATGGTCGCCTCCCTTGTTCTTATCGTAGGGTCAGCCAAAATAGAGACAATAGCACTTACCTCCGACTATAAAGACCGGATTTTTTCTGAAAAATACCTGAAATATTTAAAAAAATAATGTGTTCATGTTTTGAACAATTTTGCGCCCGGTGGGCCGCCGACTCAGGCTCGAAGACGGCCAGGCTGGAATCGGGTTGTCAGTCTCGGAGAATTATGCCTAAATTGAAAAATAGTTGGGTCCTCAGGCCGGGAACGCCGCGTCCCGCGCCATCTCAGTTGACGACGATCCTGGCGAATTCCTTGGGAGAAGCGGTTTTGTCCGGGTGGGCATGGCGGCCAAAGAGGAAAACACCTCCCGACATTGCTTTGGCCCCGACTTGGACAGAGCGGCTGCCGAGAGGGATACAAATGGTATGCGCTATCCTGGTGGGTCCTATCAGGTTAGCATGCCATCCAGATCACAGACAGGATGATGATTGGGCCTTTAACGGGACTGCCGTCGGTGAAAATGATGACAAAACAATACCCCCTGCAGCAATTGGGACATTGGCAGTCTTTTTCATCTGAGCTGAGAGTCGAAGCGAACCTTTCAATTTTGCGAATCTGGCCGTTGAACTTGACGTATTGGGCCGTCCTGGGGACATATACAACTTTGCCGCCGCCCACCTCAATATAGGAGTCCTTCTTCGGAGTGGAGGAGCCGGCATTCGAGACCGCGATCACCAGGCCCATAGAAAAGACGCAGGCGAGCGCGATAAGAACGACTTTTTTGCCAATGGAACTTTTCATTTTTTTCTCCTTTAACTATAAAGACACGAAATTTTAGTCGAATTTCCTTGATCAGTGCGTTTTTTTTAATTTTTTCTCTGATTCAGTTCCTCGAGTTCAAGCCAAGATGTCCGTTTTTTGTATTACCTAGGGGAATCTGGTAACCTAATGCCCATCCTCTGATGGCCAGGCGGAGAGTCATCTTGTTCTTATTTTCTCGGGGTCCGCGGCTCAAGCTGATCGTTCTCCTCACCCTCCTGGGAGCCGTGCTCTCGCCTCTGCAGTCCGGAGCGATATCTCCCCCGAGCCCTTCAAAGGAAAAACCCTGGGCTGCGGTCGGCAGGGACCTGATCGAGAAAGGGGAATACGAGCTGGCCATAGCCCATTTCAACAATCGGATTGGCCTGGCCGGGACCGGAGATCGGGACCAAGTAGAAATTTACCGCTGCCTGGCTATTTCTTATTGGTACGCCGACCGTAATCCAGAGGCGATAGAGAGCTGTCGAAGGGCTCTTGAGCTCGCCTCCTCCTTGGGTCTTCGCGAAGACAGATTAGCCATCCAAGCAGAGCTCGCGCTCCAGGAACATTACTCCCTCGCCTTGGAGTTAAGGTTTAAGGGGGATCTGGCCGGTTCGAGCCTGGGCTTTGAAGAGGCTTGGCGCAAATCAAGGTCGCTAAAGAATCAAATATACTCGCCCAAGATCTTGAGGAGTTGGAGTTTCAACTATTTGAGATCTTCCGGAACCCTAAGGAAATCTCTGGATTTAAATATTCAGGCTCTGAATCTGGCCTTTGCTCTCAATCTTAAAACTGAGGCCTGTCGGGCGGCGATTAATATCGGTACCTATTTTTTTATGAACAGCGATTATTCTCATTCCATCAGCTATTATTTGAGGGCCTTGTACGCTGTCCGCGATCTGCAGCTTAACAATGATGCCATCGTTTGCCTCAATAACATTGCAAGCGTTTATGTCGCTCTTGGGGACTATGCAAAAGCGTTTGATTATATCTCTGATGCCATAAAGCGCGTCGATCCAGAGAACCCTGGGCCCTTCCAGTCTTCGTTGTTGATAAATCTGGGCCAAACCTTCCAAGCCCTCGCGAAAAACTTCCAAGATCCGGAATACTACCCACGCGCCATTGAATGTTTCACGACCTATCTCAACCTGAAAAAAAGGGAGGGCGGCGCAGATTTGAGCCTCCACGCCCTGAACGGCATGGCCGGCGTCTACGTAGACCAGGGACGTCTCGATGAAGCGAAAGCCTTGCTCCTCCCCGCTCTCGATAAGGTCAAGACGGACAAAACGTCGGCCTTGTCCGGGATGACCTTGTTGAACTTGGCCGCGATCGCCCTCAAGAAAGACGAGGTCGCGGAAGCGGAGAGGTATTACCGCGAAGCGCAGGCCGCGGCCAAACAAAGCAACGACGTTCTTCAGCTGATCAGGGCGGCCTACGGCCTCGGACGCTGCGCGGAGCGGCGGAACAATGATGGGCAGGCGATGGCCTTCTATAACGAGGCCCTCGGGGTCATCGGAAGTGCGGGCTCCCGCATAGCCAATGACACCAATCGGGCCGAATTCATCAGCCGGAGCCGCGAGCCCTTCCAGGCCCTCATCGAACTCTGCTATAAGCTGTCCGGGAAGGGCCCTCCCGGGACCTTCGAGCGCGAGCTCTACCGCGTCTCGGAAAGCTGCCGGGCCAGGTCCTTCATGGAATATTTAACAACGCGCTCCCGGCAAAAAGGCGCCCGCCCGCCCGATGACGCCGGGAATCTCATCGCCGACAACCTGAACGGCGAACGGCTGACTCTCCTGAAGGAGCTTTCGCGCGGCGCCCGGAACCAGGCCGGCAACGAGGAGCTGCAGTCGAGGATCAAGTATATCGACGACATGCTGGACGCCGCCGTGTTCGACAAACAACTCCAGGGCGATGCGACGGCCGCCCTCACGATCCCCCTTTCCATCAATACCCTCCAAAATTCTCTGTTAACGGACCGGACGGCCTTGGTCGAATATCTTCTCGGTGACGAACGGTCTTACCTTATCTGCGTCACGAAAAGCTCCTTCCATCTCGTCGCGCTTCCCTCGGCCCAATCCGTTCAGGATTCGCTCGCCGCCTACCTCAGCTTTTTGGAAGACCCCTCGATCCCGGCCTCGAAAGGCCTCCCCGCCGCCCGGCGCCTCTACGCGGACCTGCTCCTGCCCGCCGAAGGCTTCATCCCCGCCTCCGTCGATCACCTGATCATCGTCCCCGACGGCATCCTCTTCCGTCTGCCCTTTGAAACCCTGGCTCTCCCGGGGTCCGGTCCCTCCTCCGACGGCAGCTATCTCAACGACCGATACGTCATCTCCTACGCGCCTTCGGCCTCGGCCCTTTTTTACCTGGCGCGCAAGCCGAAAGTGACCTACGCAAAGGAGGCCCTGGCTTTCGGGGTCCCGGAGTACCCCCGGCAGGGCCGAGGAGAAACGGCAGAAGGCGCCTACTCGGCCGCCTCCGTGCTGGATGAGCTCTATAAAAGAAACGGCTTTGTCATGGCCCCGATCCCGCATGCCCGGAGGGAAATAACGGGAGTGGCAATGAGAGTCCCGCCGGAAAAAGTCGACCTCTATTACGGGGACAAGGCGACGGAAGGGGTCTTCAAGCGCCTGGATCTGGAGGCCTATCGTCTGATCCATTTGGCCTGTCACGCCTTCTCGGACGACCGTTACCCGCTCCGCTCCTCGCTCGTCTTTTCCGCCGGCCCGGACGATGCGGAGGACGGCTTCCTCCAGGTTTCGGAAATGTACGACATCCGAACAAACGCCGACCTCGTCGTCCTGTCCGCCTGCCAGACCGGAAGGGGCAAGATCGTCCGGAACGAGGGAATCCTGGGATTGCCCAGAATTTTCTTCTACATGGGAGCCAGGTCCGTCATCTCGACGCTATGGCCCGTCCACGACAAGGCCGGCGCGGCGTTCATGGACTATTTTTATGACGCTTATTTCCAGGGGGCGGGCAAAGCCGGGGCCCTTCAGATCGCCAAGCGGAAAATGGCGGGCACGAAATACGGCCACCCCTATTACTGGGCTTCTTATACGCTGACCGGGGAATTCTGAAAAATCACTTTTTAGCCGAGAACTCCGCGAGTCTCGATTTTATCTCCGAACGATCGCCCATGGCGGCCGTCACCATCCAGTAATACGTCTCGCCCGCGTTCACGTCCTTGCCGACTGCGTCTGCGGGGCGAACCACGTTTCCCGAGACCGGGCCGCTTCGCCAGACGAGTTTGAGCGATTTATCGAACAGTTCCACCGTATAATGGTCCGCGCCGGTCAGGCTTTCCCACCGGAATTCGAGTCCGTCTCTCGATAACGAGCCGGCGACCGGGGAAACCAGGAGAACCCGCGCCTCCGGCCCGCCCCTCGTGCCGGAGCGGTCCAGGAGCCGGAAAACCGAAAAGGTGATGACCGCGAGGACAAAAATCCCCGCCATAACGGCAACCGCCGGCTTCCCGGTCAGCCGGCCCCAAAACGCCTTCGCTCCCCTGGATTCTCCGGCTTGCCCCCGCCCGGTGGAACGTTTGATCTCGGCGGCGACCCTGTCCGTTTCCGCCGAGATATCGAGGAGGTCCTTCAGCGCCGCCGCGCAGGCGGCACAATTCGCGGCGTGCCCGACGATTTCGGCCCGCTCTTTTCCGGGCACGTCGGCCAGGACGCATTGGGCCAAGCGCTCGATCGTCGGGCAAGCCCCTCCACCGGCCGGTTTTTTACCCCGCAAATAGTCCCGGTAAACCCGGGAGACTTCGGCCAAATTAGTCTTCATAGTGAATTCCCTTTTCCCCCAATTTATGCTTCAAGTCCTTGAGGCCGCTATAAAAAATGCCGTGGGTTTTCCGCACGGACCATTGGTTGAGGTGGGCGATTTCGTTGAAAGTGAAGCCCTCCAAACGGAGTTTGATCACTTGCTTTTTCGTTTCGTTGAGGTCGTCAAGCGAGTCCACCAGGACGTTCTTTAAGGAGAGGGCCGCGGCCGGGCCGTGGTCGTTGGTGTCGTTGACCGGGTTCAAACTCTCCCCTCCCATCACGAGGGCCTTGTGCTCCTTGTTGATCCTGTTGATCTCGTTGATAAACACCGAGTAGACGATTTTCTTGAGGTAAGCGTTGAAATATTGGATGTTATGGCTATCGTCTTTATAAGCTTTCCAGATCCTGATGTGGATTTCCTGGAGGAGATCGTCCCTTTCTATCCCGTGCCTTTGATATCCCAGGGAGTTGAGTTTCGAGACGAGATAGGGGGACAGATCCCCGACGAGTTTTTCGATCCTGTCCTCCGCCGCCCTCATGTTCTGCATAACGCTTACAGCTCGTATTTTATTCCTGAGAGACGGTGGAATGCAAGGCCGTGTCAACTGATGTTCGCAACTTCGGGGCCATCATATAGCTCCCTTCAGCTCTCTGGCTGGGCGGTCAGGAGGCAACGAGTTGGCTCCATAGTCTCCTGTGCGCTGGGGGGTATTATGCTGGAGAAGCTCACAATTATCGAGCCTTGCAGCCGACCGTTCCTTGATTTACCGCGGAGCGCATGGTATTTTGGATACTCGGGCCTCGCAAGAACGATGAAAAACAACGTCTCGTTGGTGATTTACCTCGTCTCCCTGGCCGCTCTCTGGCCGGCGCAAGGTTCTTTCGCCCAAGAGAAGAAACAAGACCAAGCTTACGAATACACGGTCCGGGCCATCACCATCGCCGTCACCGTTCAGGACGGCAAGGACCGGTTCGTCAACAACCTCATGGAGAAGGACTTCACCGTCTACGAGAACAACAAGAAGAAGCCCCTGACCTATTTCATGCACGATTTCGGGGCGCCGCTCAGCCTGACCGTTCTCCTCGACGTCAGCGGCAGCATGGCCTTCGGCAACAAGCTGGCCGAGTGTAGGGCCGCCCTCCGGAACCTGGCCACGAACCTGCTCCGGCCCCGGGACGAGGTCGCCCTGCTCATCTTCGCCGACGGTCAGGTCGAGGTCGCCGCCAAGCACTCGGCGGACAAGACGGAATTCCTCCGTGTCCTCGAAAAAACCGAGGCCTACGGCCAGACCGCCCTCAACGACGCCGTGGCCGTTTCGCCCGAGTTCGCGACGAGGGCCAAGAACGAGAAGAGGGCCTTGCTCCTGCTCACCGACGGCATCGAGAACGACAGCCAGGCGACCCCCGAGCAGGCCCTCGAGATTGCCCGGCGGGTCGATGTCCCCATCTATACGATCGGCTACAAGATCCCTCTGAGCGAGCAGCTCCTCAAAGCCCACAAGCACTCGACCAGCCTGACCACCGCCGGGATCATCGAGACCCTCGACCGGTTCTCCCAGGCCACGGGCGGCAAGGCTTATTTCTTGAACGAACCCGCCGACCTGGCCGCCGTGGTCCGGGAGATCAAGATCGAGCAGAGCCACCAGTACATCATCGGCTACACGTCCTACCAGGACACGGCGGACATCTTCCGCTCGATCCGGGTGACCACGCCGAATTACAAGCACAAGGTCCGTACGCGTCAGGGGTACTAAGGAATTCCTGGGACACGATACGAAATCCGGAGATTTCGTTCATGTCCCGGAATTCCCCGGCATGGGTATTGAGCCCGGGACTTTCTTTTTATCCGGAAATGGGCTAAAATAGAATGTGGCGGGGTTACGGGGCAGCGGCAGTCGGTTGCTGCCGAACTTTTATAATCATCAGGAGGTTCTCATGAAGAACAGGCAACTCGTCTTTTTCGCCGGTTTTGTCGTCCTCATCGCGCTCGTCGTCGGACCGGCCTGCGCCACGAAAAAGTTCGTCAGGACTGAGTCGGCCACCCTCGACCAGAAGATCGCCGAAGTTTCGACCGAGGTCGAGGCCAGCCAGAAGCGGATCAAGGAGCACGACGATCAGCTGGCGACGATCGGGTCGCTCATCAGCAAGCAGGACAGCCAGATCAAGGCGGTCGACGGCAAGATCGATGAGGTCAAGATCCTCATCAAGGGCAACCTTGTCCTCACGGCTACCCTCAAGAACAGCGACGCCAAGTTCGGGTTCGACAGCGCCGCGCTCAGCCCGGAGGCCAAGAGCATCCTCGACGGCTTCGTCCAGCAGCTCATCGAGACGAACAAGGGCGTCTACATCGAGGTCCAGGGCCACACCGACAACACCGGCACGGACGAGATCAACATGGCCCTCGGCCAGAAGCGGGCCGAGGCGGTCATGATGTACCTCTACAAGCAGCACCGCATCCCGCTCCACCGCATGTCCGTCGTCAGCCTGGGCAGCTCCATGCCCGTGGCCGACAACTCCAGCCGGGACGGCAGGAGCCAGAACCGGCGGGTGGAAATCCTCGTCTACGAATAAGACGGCGTTAGAAGATTCAAGTTCCAGCGGGACGGGCCGCACCGGCCCTCCCGCCGTACGATCAGCGGGCCGTGGCCGTCGCCGCCGTGCTCTCGCGGTCGAGATTGCCGACGCCGACGACGTCGTAGGTGTACGTTTCCGTGGCGTTGACCCTCCTGTGGAGGTAACGGTAGGTCGTGTCCGTCGAGACCTTATTGATCTCGACAACGAGGACACGGCCCGCCCCCGTGACCTGGTAGACCCGGAACTTTGAAACGCTCCCGTTCCGGGGGTCGTCCCGCCAGGTCAGGATGTTGACGTATTCCCTCAGAAGAAGGCTCCGGTTGACCGCCTTTACGGCTTTCAGGTTGAGCGGTGGGAAGATGTTGTCCACGTTGATGGAAACGACGACCGAGCCCGTCTGGAGGATCGTGTCGTAGACGACGGCCCGAAGCGTGTGCACGCCGTTCGAAAGCGCCGTTGTGTCGAGGAGGAAGGAAAAGGGCGGCGCGGGAAGGCTCTGGATGAGAGCTGTGTCAACGAAGAGATCCACCCGGGTGACGCCGCTGTCGTCGCTGGCCGTGACTTCGACCGGGATCGTCCCGTAGACCATCTGGCCGTCGGCGATGTTGGCGAAGCCCGCGAGGGGCGGCGAATCGCCCGAAAATACCGTCAGGCTCATGGGTGTCGTCGTCCCGGTGATGCTCATCAGGCCCATCGCCGTGGCCATCCCGTCGTAACGCGCCGAGTTCGGGACAGAGAACGGCCCGAAGGTCATGCCCGCCTTGTAATAGTCGCCGGCGTTGGCCGATGCGTTCAATGTCTCGATTTGCTCGAGCCCGTCGGCCTCCATGAGCCGCAGGAGCTTGTGTGCGGTGTAGGAATTGTCGTAGAGAAAGTCATAGTTCCAACTGTCGAGCCGCGCGTCCACGTGCCAGAGGATCAGGCCGTCGGACCCGGTGAACAGGTTCGTGTCGTTGCCCGACCGGTAGCGGTTCTGGACCATGAAGAACTCGTTGAAGATCTGCCCGGGAACGGCGCCGGGCATGAAGAGGACCGCGTCCGGGTAGACGCCGGAAGCGCGCAAAGAAACCGTCTGCACCCCCGTGGAGACGACGGTCGGCGTGATCCAATCGAGCATGAACTTGGAGAAGCAGTTGTGGTCGCCCGTCCCGTCCATGATGTCGAGGTTGCCGACGCCGCCCCGCGGGCCGACCGCGTCGTCGTAGTCGTAATAGTCGGGTACCCCGAGGGCGTGGCCCGTCTCGTGGATGATGGTGCTCGGCCCGAAGGTGCCGCTCGGATAGTTGTAGAGCTCCCACTGCCAGGAGTAGCTCGTCAGCCTCTTGCCGTCGAGTCGGAACGTCGAGTCGGAGAACCAGGTGTAGTAGCCCCACCAGAACGAGGCCCATTCGCCGTGCGGGCCCGTCCAGAAGACGCAGAAATAGTCGATAGCCCCGTCGCCGTCGTTGTCGTACTGGGAGAAATCGTGCCCCTGGGCCTCGTAAAAGTTCAGGGCCTCCTTGATGACGGTTTGGCGGCCCTGGCTCGTTTCGGCGATCGTGCTCCGGGCATAGGGCGCCTGGTACCAGCCGAGGACGTTACCATCGACGTCGAACTGGTTGTAGGACGAGCGGCGGTAAAAATTCCTCAGGCTGTCGAACGGCGGGCCGCCCACGCCGTCTCCGAAGAGCCGGGAGGTGAAGTATTCCGGGGTCGTCGTGCCCGGATAATCATTGAAGGAAATGAGCAGGGCCAGCACTTTGACGGTCCCGCTCGTCGGCATCCCCTCCCAGGCCGGAGGCGGGGCGAGAAGGTGGCTGGTCTTGTCGGCGGCCAGCCCGACGCGCTCGACCGACAGGCTTCTCATCTTGTAGTCCAGCCGGTCCATCATGCGCTGCGGCATCTTGTGGTTGCCGATGGCCTTGGCCTGGGCGATGCGCATGGCCAGCGTTCCGTCAAGCTTGTAGCGCTCAACCTGCTCCCTGGTCGGCGGCTCGAGGGCGAACGCCGGGACGAAGCCGACGAGAAAGAAAACGAAGATGCCTCCGGCGGCCAGGCCGGCGCGGACGATAGTCTTCATGATACCGCTCCCTTCCACGCCGCCAATATAATTCAGCCGACCGCCCAAGTCAAACCGGCCGCTTGCCGGAGTTGTCAACGGACGCCGAAGTTGAACTCGGGCTTCCGGCCGACCGGGATTCGTTTCTTCAACGCGATGCCGTGTCCGACTGGATAGAGGTCCGGGATCGACACGGGCAGCTTGCCCCCGAGGTCCATCTCCCCGACGAGGGCCCGGGCCGCGATGTCCTGAGTTTCCGGGGTGTTCCGGTACAGGCAGAGGTAGACATCCACCTCGGGAAAATTTCGCAGGAAGTAGGGGCTGCCGAAGGACACGACAACGACCGCCGGACCGTTCTCCAGGCCGGCGAACTTCTTGATGAGGGCGACGTGCTTGGGCTCGAGATCGACGCTCCCCTTGCCCGCGCTGACCTTGGAAAAAAGGGCGAAGATGACGGTCTCCACCCCGCCGGCTTTGGCGAAGGCGTCTTCCAGGTCTTCCCTGCCGGTGTCGCCGTCGGCGTAAAAGGCGGCGGCATCCGGGAACCTCTTTTTCAACGCCGAGACGAACGCCCGTCCGGCGAAGTAATCGCCGAGGTCGCTGCTCAGCGAGAAGACGGCGACCTTGCCGCCCGCCGCGGCGAGCGGGAGCATCCCTCGCTCGTTTTTCACCAGGGTCGTCGAGCTTTCGAACGTTCCATAGGCCTGTTCGAGGAAGGCACGGGAGGCGATCTTGCGGTCGAGTTCGTCGATCCGGACTAAACGGTTCCGGTGGAGGCCGAGGGCGGCCTTGGCTTCGAGGATGCGGCGCACCGACTCATCGACCCGCCGCTCGGGCAGCCTGCCGTCCCGGACCGCCCCGGCGAGATAGACGATGACCTTGGCCGGCTCGGGCGGGAGGAGGAGCTGGTCGACGCCCGCCAGGACCGCCAGGAGCGAAGCTTCCTCGGTCGAGAAGGAGTTGGTCACCCCGCCCATTTCGAGGGCGTCGGTGACGATGAGGCCCCGGAAACCGAGTTTTTGCCGGAGGACGCCTGTCAGGATCGGGGCCGACAGGGTCGCCGGCAAGTCGGGCGTCGGGTCGAGGGCCGGAACGGCGAGGTGGGCCGTCATGACCGCCCGGACGCCGGCGTCGACGGCCGCCTTGAACGGGACGAGCTCGACTTTCTCCAGGCGTTCGAGTCCGGCTTCGATCGTCGGCAGGAGGCTGTGGGAATCCTGGGACGTGTCGCCGTGGCCGGGGAAGTGCTTGGCCGTGGCGATCATGCCGTTTTCCTGCACACCGCGGATAAAGGCATTGGCGATTCGGCTGACGAGCCCGGGGTCGGCGCCTACGGACCGGGTGTTGATGATGGGGTTATCGGGGTTGATGTTGACGTCGACGACCGGGGCGTAGGTCATGTGGATGCCCATGGCCCGGCCTTCGAGGGCCGTGACCCGGCCCATGCCGTAGGCCAGCTCCTCTGAGCCGGCCGCGCCCAAGGACATGAGCGGCGGAAAGAGGGTGGCTCCCGTGACCTGGTTGCCCGTCCCCCGCTCGAAGTCCGAGGCCATGAGGAGCGGAACCTTGGCCAGCTTCTGGAAGGCGTTCGCGAGCTCCGCCGTCTCGTAGACCTCGCCGCCGAAGAGGATCAGCCCGCCGATCCCGGACTTGACGACGAGGTCGTCGAGTTCCCGGAGATAGGCGCTGTCGGCGTTGCGGAAGGACCCGGCGAAGCGGCAGGCGACCATCTGCCCGATCTTCTCCTCGACGGTCATCTTCTTCAGGGTCCTGGCGACCCAGCCGCCGTCCGGCGCGGCGAAGCGCGGGGCCGCCCCGGGCGCGGGCAACCGGGCGCAGCTCGAGACGAAGAGGACGAGCAGGACGGCCGCCCAGACGGCGCCCTTCTCCAGCGCCCCGGGCTCAGTACCGGACGAGGGCATGGACCTCGACCCCCGGATGGGCCCGCTGGATATTCTCGACGCCCTTGAGGAACGAAAGCTCAACCACGGCCAGGAAACCCGCGACATCGCCCTTGAGCAGCTTGACGAGGCTGATGGCGCTCACCGAAGAGGAGCCGGTGGCGATGAGATCGTCGACGATGATGACGCGCTGGCCCGGCGCGACGCCGTCCTCGTGCATCTCGAAGTACTCGACGGCGTACTCGTTGGGGGCCAGGACGCAAGCCGACTTACGCGGCAGCTTGCCTTTTTTGCGGATGACGGTCAGGCCAAGACGGAGCTCCCGGGCCAGGGCCGCGGCGAAGAGGAAGCCCCGGGATTCGATCCCGGCGATGAGCTCCGGCCTCCTGGGCCTGGCCCAGGCCGCGAGCTCGTCTATCGCGTAATTGAAGGCCTGGGCGCTCTGGACGATAGGCGTGATGTCCTTGAACACGATCCCCGGCTTGGGGAAGTCGGGGACGTCGAGGATGAAGGATTTGAGGTCGATGGCCATCGTCACGTCCTTTCCGGCGATGCGGCCGTTGGCGGCAGGACCTAATTTATAAACAAACGCGCCGCAAAGTCAATTTTTTGTCCTTCGAATTGGGGTATACTAGTAAGAAGCCCGCATGCCCATCGATTTTTCAATTTACCTCGTCGCCGATGCGGAGTACGCCGCGGGCCGGGACCTCCTCGGTCTGATCGGGGAAGCCGTCCGCGGCGGAGCGACTATCGTCCAGCTCCGGGCGAAAAACCTCTCCTCCCGGGATTTTCTCGAGCTCGGCCTCAGGACGGCGGACCTGCTGGCGCGAATGGGCATTCCCCTCCTCGTCAACGACCGGATGGATATCGCCCTGGCCTGCGGCGCCGCCGGCGTCCACCTCGGCCAGGAGGACATGCCCGTCCCTCAAGCCCGGAGGATCCTCGGCCGGGACAAGACGATCGGGGTCTCCGTCAATACCCCCGAGGAAGCGCTTCGCGCGGAGCGGGAGGGAGCGGATTACGTGGGGGCCAGCCCGGCCTACGCAACCACATCGAAGGAAACCGGGCTCGCCGTTCTCGGGCCCGAGGGAGTCCGCCGGATCAAGCGCGCCGTCCGCATCCCGGTCGTGGCCATCGGGGGAATAAACGCCGGGAACTCGGCAGCCCTCGCCGATTCCGGTGCGGACGGAATTGCCGTCATCTCCGCCGTCCTCGGCGCGCCGGACGCGAGACGCGCGGCGGAGGAACTGAAAAAGGCTTTCAAGCGTTAGGTCAGGAGCTCAAGGGCGGGAGCGTCGGCTGGCAGGCGGCGAAAAGTAAAGAGGGACAGTCCTAATTTCCAATGGGGAAAGTTCCCTTTGGAAATTAGGGCAGTCCCTATGCGATCGTGATCCGGCGTTCGTCGTCGCCGACGACTTCGATCCGGACACGGATGCCGTCCACGGGCAGGGTCAGTTTCTCCGCCCATTCGACGAGGACGATCCCCTCCCCTAGGAAATCCTCCCAGCCGAGGTCGAGGATCTCGGCCTCGCGCTCGAGCCGGTAGAGGTCGATGTGGTAGACGCGGTATTTCCCCTCGTAGATGTTGACCAGCGTGAACGAAGGGCTCGACACCCGGTCGGTGCTCGTGACTCCGGCGCCCGCGGCGACGCCCTTGGCGAAGACGGTTTTCCCCGCGCCTAGCTCGCCGGTCATCAGGACGATCTCTTTTCCCTTGAACCCCGAGGCCAGCTCCCTGGCCAGGCGGAACGTCTCCTCCTCGGAGCGCGTCGTGAAGACTTCGGCGCGAGCCCGGGGTTCGGCCTTCCGGTCGGCTATCCCGCTCATTCCCCCGCCAGCGCTTTCAAAGCCGGCGGCAGGCAGCGGATGATATCGCCGGCAGTGAGGGATTTCTCGCCGAGCCTTTCCGCGGCGATGTCGCCGGCTAGGCCGTGGGCGAAAACGGCCGAAAGGATCGCGCCGAGAAAGTCCTTCTCCTGGATGACCTGGGAGGCGATGAGACCGCTGAGGACGTCGCCCGTTCCGCCGGTGGCCATACCGGGGTTGCCCGTCGGGTTGACGTAGACGCGGCCGTCGGGCGAAGCGACGAGGGTGCGGTATCCCTTGAGGACGACCGTGACGCCGTATTTCGCGGCAAATTCGGGAACGAGTTCAAGACGGCGCTTGAGGATCTCGGCCGTGGACCGGCCGACGAGCCGGGCGAACTCCCCGGGATGCGGGGTGAGGACTGCGGGCGCCGATAGACGGCGCAGGATATCCGGCTTCGCGGCGACGATGTTGAGTCCGTCGGCGTCGATGACGGCCGGGACTTTGAGTTTGGGGAGAAGGCCGAGGACGAACTCGGCGGTCGATGGATGGGTGGAAAGCCCCGGCCCCAGGAGTACGGCGTTTTTCCCCTTGAGGAGCCCGAGGACGCGCGCCAGGGCTTCCCTGGCGATCGTCCTCTCGGACGTTTCCGCGAGCGGCTCGGTCATGAGCTCGGCCATGGACCGGGCGACGATCGGCAGGGCGCTTTCCGCGGTGGCCACCGTGACCAGACCCGCGCCCATCCCCAGCGCGGCTTTGCCCGCGAGCGCCGCCGCGCCCGTCTTCCCCAGCGACCCCGCGAAGATGAGGAGGTGGCCGTAGGAGCCCTTGTGCGTGTCCCGTTTCCGCTTGCCGAAGAACGGCAGGACCGTTTTTCCCTCGACGAGCTCGAGCTTCAATTCGGGTTTCTCGAAAAGAAAGGGCGGGACGCCGATAGGGGCAACGACGACTTCGCCGGCGTATTCGGCCGCGGGCGGGAAAATGTGGGCGATCTTAGGGGCCGCCAAGGCGACCGTAAGGTCCGCCTTGACGCAGGGCCCGATTAACTCGAAGGTGTCCGAGGAGAGCCCCGATGGGATATCGACGGCGACCTTGAACGCCGCGGACTTGTTCATGTCTTCGACGGCCAGAGCGAAGAGCCCGTCGAGAGGCTTGACGAGGCCCGTACCGAATAGCGCGTCGACGAGGACGCTTGCATGAAAAACCTTGACCCTCGCTTTTTTCCATTCGGCCGGAGAGCGGATTTCGGTCACCGGGATGCCGGCCTTGAGGGCGACGGCCAGGTTGACGGCGGCGTCACCCTTGACCTCCTCCTTCGCCGCGAGGAGAAGGACCTCGGGCCTGGCCCCGGAATTGAATAGGTGGCGGGCGACGACGAGCCCGTCCCCCCCGTTGTTGCCTTTCCCGGCCACGATGACGATAGTTTCATCCTCGGGCTTCGGGAACCGGCCCTTGAGCGCCCGGACGATCCGCAGTCCGGCGTTTTCCATCAACACGGTCCCCGGGATGCCGATCTCCTCGATCGCGATCCGGTCGATCTCCTTCATTTCCCGCGCGGTCAATATCTTCATTGGCGCTCCTCCGGCGGCCCCCGTTCGAATTCGGACGGCCGCTAGATCTCGAGGCAATTTTAACATATTGCGGAGACATCCGACATTCATATAGAAATGGAGCTCGATGGCCGACCCCAACTAATAGTGCCGCCGGAAGGACTCCTCCTCAATATATTGACATTCCCTCGGGCCTTGTGTTAGGAAATACGGTGAATCAGCTTTTAAGCGCGACCAAAAAGGCAGAACGGAGATTTTCGATTTGTCCGACTCCAATAAACCTCGCCCTCTGTCTCGAAAAATCCCTTGGCAGCTCATCGGCGTCTTCATCCTGCTCGCGGCCGGCTTTGCGGCGACGTTGATCGCCCGGCCCGGCCTCATGTTGGCCATCGCCGGGACGTTCGTCCTTGTCTGCGGCGGCCTCCTCTGCCTGTTCTGGCGGAAGACCCTGGCCGCCCAAGACGCCGCCGAGCGGGCCAAGTGGGACCAGGCGAACAGGAAAATGGACGAGTTCATCCAGCTCGTGATCGACATCATGCCCAATCCGGCCTTCTTCAAGGACCTCCAGGGGCTCTATCGGGGCACCAACTCAGGCTTCGAGAAGCTGCTCGGCTTGTCCAAGAAAGACATCATCGGAAAGACCATCGACGATGTCGCCCCGGCGGAGATCGTCGAAAAGCACCAGGAACACGACCAGGCCCTCCTCGAAAAACCCGGCCACCAGGTCTATGAGGCCCCCCTCCAGGCCTGGGACGGCGAGCACCACGTCATCTTCATCAAGACGACATATACGCGGCCCGATGGGACGATCGGCGGCATCATCGGCATCCTCAAGGACATCACCCAGAGGCTGCGCTCGGAGGAGGAGATCGAGCAGCTCCGCAAGTTCAGCGACAGCACCGTCCAGACCATGACCGAGGGCCTCGTCCTGACCAACTCCGAAGGCCGGTTCACGTTCGTTAACCAGGCCGCGGCGCGCATGTTGGGCATCACGCCGCCGGAGATGGTGGACAGGGAAGTCCTTTCGTTCGTCCCCAAAGACCAGCATGCCATCGTCCGCCGGGCGGACGAGAAGCGCTCCAAGGGCATTTCCGACCGCTACGAGCTCGTCTTCATGCACAAGGACGGCACCCGCCGCACGTTCCTCGTCAGCGGCGGCCCGCGTGTCCAGGGCGCCCGGTTCGGCGGAACGATGGCCGTCCTGACGGATATCACAGACCGGAAACACATGGAGGAGGAGATCCTGGCCCTGTCCCTGCGGGACGAGCTGACGACGCTCTACAACCGCCGCGGCTTCTTGACCCTGGCCGAGCAGCAGCTCAAGACCGCCAGCCGCATGAAGAAGAAGGTCGCCCTCCTCTACCTCGACGTGGACGACCTCAAGAAGATCAACGACTCGGGCGGGCACAAGATGGGCGACCGGGCCCTCGCCGAGATCGCCTTCATCCTGAAGAAGAGCTTCCGCGAGGCCGACATCGTCGGCCGGCTGGGGGGGGACGAGTTCTCCGTCCTGGCCATGGAATCGACCAAGATGAACGTCGATATCCTCACCCAGCGGCTCCAGGAGAAGCTGACCCTTTTCAATTCTCGGTCTTCGGCCGAGGCCGGCTTCAGCCTGTCCATCAGCCTCGGCGTCTTCATCCGGGAGCTGGAAGACCCGGCGACGGTCGAGGAGATGCTGAGCCGGGCCGACTACCTTATGTACGAACAGAAGCGGAGCAAGAAGAGCGGAGAGCCGGGCAAGCCGCCCGGGCCCTCGAAATAGGCCGCCATGCAGCCCCGCCCCCGGCGCGGCCTTGAATACTAGCGCCGTTTGTGTTATTTTTTGGGTCACTCTCTCCCGAAAACATAAGGAGGTTTTAATGGCTATCAGGATAGGTATCAACGGTTTCGGACGGATAGGCCGGAACATGCTCCGGGCCTCCTGGAACGACCCGGACATCGAATACGTCGCGGTCAACGACATCACCGACGCCAGGACCTTGGCCCATCTGCTCAAGTACGACTCGGTCCTGGGAACCTTCAAGGCCGACGTCCAGGCAACCGATGACACCATCGTTGTCAACGGCAAGAGGATCCGAGTGCTGGCCGAAAAAGAGGTCGGAAAGCTCCCCTGGAAGGACCTCGGCGTCTCCGTCGTCATCGAGTCGACCGGAAAGTACACCAAGCGCCCCGACGTCGTCCAGCACATCGAGAAGGCCGGCGCCGCGAAGGTCATCGTCTCCGCGCCGGCCACCGACCCGGACGTCACGCTGGTCCTGGGCGTCAACGAGAAGACCTACGACCGGGCGAAGCACCACGTCATCTCCAACGCCTCGTGCACGACGAACTGCCTGGCCCCCGTCGTCAAGGTCCTCCATGAGACCTTCGGCGTCGAGAAGGGCTTCATGACAACCATCCACTCCTACACCAACGACCAGAAGATCCTCGACGCGCCCCACAAGGACCTGCGCCGGGCCCGGGCCGCGGCCATTTCCCAGATCCCGACGACGACCGGCGCGGCCAAGGCCGTGGGTCTGGTCATACCCGAGCTCAAGGGCCGGATCGACGGCTTCTCCGTCCGCGTCCCGACCCCCAACGTGTCCCTCGTCGACTTCGTCGCCGTCCTTAAGAAGACGGCGGCGGCCGAGGAGATCAACGCCGCGTTCAAGAGCGCCGCCGAAGGCCCTCTCAAGGGCATCCTCGGCGTCACGGACGAGCCCCTCGTCTCCGTGGACTTCATGGGCGACCCCCGCTCGGGCATCGTTGACCTGCTCTCGACCAAGGTCATCGACGGCAACCTGGCCAAGGTCATCGCCTGGTACGACAACGAGTGGGGTTACTCCTGCCGGCTCGTCGACCTGGCCAAATTCATCTCCAAGTGAGATAGACATGAATTTAATCACCGACCTGGACGTCAAGGGAAAACGCGTTTTCCTGCGCGT
The DNA here is from genome assembly GCA_964525875.1 of uncultured Eubacteriales bacterium. Classification (GTDB taxonomy): domain Bacteria; phylum Acidobacteriota; class Aminicenantia; order Aminicenantales; family Saccharicenantaceae; genus RBG-16-66-30. The sequence goes on along the minus strand of CAZGJS010000007.1, from coordinate 97,962 downwards.
CGACTTCAACGTCCCCCTGGACGAAACCGGCGCCATCCGGGACGACACCCGGATCAGGGCCTCCCTGCCCACGATCCACTGGCTCCTCGACCACGGCGCCCGGCTCGTCGTCGCGTCCCACATGGGGCGGCCGAAGGGCAAGGCCGACCCGAAGATGAGCCTCAAGCCGGCCGCGAAACGGCTGGCCGAGCTCATCCCCAACACGGTGGTCATGGCCCCCGACGTCGTCGGCGACGAGGTCGCCCGCCTCAAGCGCGGCCTCGGCGAAGGCGAGGCGCTCCTGCTCGAGAACGTCCGCTTCTATAAGGAAGAAGAGAAGAACGACCCCGAGTTCGCCAGGAAACTCGCTGAGGACATCGACATTTTCGTCAACGACGCCTTCGGCTCGAGCCACCGGGCCCACGCCTCCATCGTCGGCATCGCCGGATTCGTCCCGGCCAAGGCCGCCGGCTACCTGATGAAGAAAGAGGTCGACTACCTGAAAAGGGCCGTCCACACGCCCGAGAAACCCTACGTCGCCATCCTCGGGGGAGCCAAGGTCTCGGACAAGATCGAGATCATCGAGAGCCTGCTCGGCAAGGCCGACCACATCCTCATCGGCGGGGCCATGGCCTACACCTTCCTGAAGGCGCAGGGTTTGGGCGTGGGAAAATCGCTGGTCGAGGTCGACCAGGGGGAGATCGCCCGGATCATCCTGGAGAAGTCCCGGACGATGAGCGTCAGTTTCCATCTTCCGCTCGACCACGTCCTGGCCAAGTCTGCCGAGGCCGGGGCCGTGACCCGGACCGTTGAATCCCTCCCCTTCCCCGAAGACATGATGGGCGTCGACATCGGCCCCAAGACGGTCGCCGCTTATTCCGCCGTCATCGCCGGGGCCAAGACGATCTTCTGGAACGGCCCGATGGGCATCTTCGAGATCGAGGAGTTCGCCTGGGGCACGATCGGTATCGCCAAGGCCATCGCCGGGTCCGGCGCGGTCTCCATTGTCGGGGGCGGCGATTCCGTCGCGGCGGTGAAGAAGGCCGGCGTCATGGACAAGATCAGTCACATCTCGACGGGCGGCGGCGCCTCCCTCGAGTACATCGCCTACGAAACCCTCCCCGGGATAACCGCCCTGGAAAACTAGATGACCGGCAGCGGGCAAGGTCCCTTCGTCGCGGGCAACTGGAAGATGCATCTGACGCGCCCGGAGGCCCGGGCGCTCGCTCAAAAGGTGGTCCGGGCCATGCCCGGCCTGCAGGAAAGCCGCATCGTCCTCATCCCCCCGTTCACGGCCCTCGGTGAAGTCGGGGCGGTCCTCGCCGGCTCGGACGCCCGGCTCGGCGCCCAAGACCTCTTCTGGGAGGACAGGGGGGCCTACACGGGCGAGGTCTCGGCCCCCATGCTCAAGGAGGCCGGCTGCGCGCACGTCCTCGTCGGTCATTCCGAGAGGCGGCAGTATTTCGGGGAAACCGACGAAACGGTCAACCGGAAGGTCCGCGCCGCCTTACGCGCGGGACTCTCGCCGATCGTCTGTGTCGGGGAAGTCCTCGAGGAACGGGAAAGCGGCCGGACGACCGAGCGGATCGACGCCCAGCTTTCGGCCGGCCTCCGGGGCCTCTCCCCCGCCGAAATGGGGGAGATCGTCCTCGCCTATGAGCCCGTCTGGGCCATCGGCACGGGAAAAACCGCCTCCCCCGCCCAGGCCGAAGAGGTCCACGCCCACATCCGGAGACGTCTCCGGGAAAACTATGGAAATGACAGGGCCACCTGTGCTATAATTCTCTACGGCGGCTCCGTCAAGCCGGCCAATTCTTATCCGTTGTTCAAAGAAAAGAACATCGACGGATTTTTGGTCGGAGGAGCGTCCCTCGATGCCGTCGATTTCGTCGGCATCGCCGGGGAGGCCCTCCGTGCCTACAGGGAAGAGAAGTGAGCGCTTTAATCATCATCCTGCACATCATCGTTTGTCTGATCCTGATCTTCGCGGTCCTCCTGCAGTCGGGCAAGGCCGCGGACCTGGCAGGGGCTTTCGGCGGAGGCGGCAGTCAGACCGCTTTCGGGGGCCGCGGGTCCGTCTCCCTGCTCTCGAAGGTGACGACCGCCGCGGCGATCCTCTTCATGTTGACCTCGCTCGGCCTCTGGATCCTCTCCGGCCGGGAGGGCGCCTCCGTCGTCGGCGGAGAGAAGACCCCGGCGACGGCCGCTGAAAAGGCCGCCCCGCCTGCGGCCAAGCCCGCGGACAAGGCCGGGACCGAGGAGAAGGCGGCCCAGCCCGCCGAGAAGACCGATCCGCAGAAGCCACCCGCTACGGGGGGGACGGCCGAGAAGAAATAGGCGCCGAAGTGGTGGAATTGGCAGACACGCTAGCTTGAGGGGTTAGTTCCCGCAAGGGATTGGGGGTTCGAGTCCCCCCTTCGGCATTCCCGACATCTCACCTCGATAAAAACTCCCCGGCTCCTACTTCTTGATGGGGTACGGCGGGATCGGGGGAACTTCCCGTCCCTTCGTTTTCAGCTCTTCCAGGGCCACTTCGATCGCCTTGTTGAGCTGGTCGTCGATGCCCGCGAATTCCCGGCCCGGGTCGTTTTCGACGACGATGTCGGGCTCGACGCCGACGCCTTCGATGATCCAGCCCTTTCCGTCCGGACTGTAGGGCGCGAACTCCGGCTTGTTAAGCGAGCCGCCGTCGAGCAGAGGCAGCGTGCCGCGGATGCCGACGACGCCTCCCCACGTCCGCTTGCCGATGATCGGACCGAGTTTCAGGGTTTTGAACCTGTAGGGGAAAATATCGCCGTCGGATGCTGAGAACTCGTCGGCCAGGCAGACCTTGGGCCCGAGGAAGGCCGCGCCGGGGTCCGGGGCGCCGACCGCGTTCCGGGCCATTCCGACCATGACCATCTCCCGGACGAGGCGGTCGATGACCATGGGCGAGACGTTGCCGCCCCCGTTACCGCGGACGTCGATGATCAGGGCCTTCTTGCGGAGTTGGGGGTAGAAGTGCTTGACGAACTCGTTCAGGCCGTCGACGCCCATGTTCGGGATGTGGATGTAGCCCACCTTGCCCCCGGTGGCCTTGTCGACCTTGGCGATGTTGCCCTCCACCCAGTCGTTGTAATAAAGGGCGTTCTCCATCTCGATGGGGACGACGACGACCTCCCGGCCGGATTTTTCGTCGGGCGCCGGGCCGACCTTGAGCGTGACCTGTTTTCCGACCGTGTTATAGAGGGCCTCGTACATGTCGTCGAGCTTGTCGAGCGGCCGGCCGTCGACGGCGAGGAGGTACTCCCCTTCCCGGACGTTGACCCCGACCTCGGTCAGGGGCGAGCGCAGGGCCCGGTTCCAGTTCTGACCCTTGAGGATCTTGACGATCCGGTAATAGCCCGTCGCGGCGTCGCGCTCGAATTTCGCACCGAGCATCCCGACCTTGACCTTTTTCGCGACGGGCAGCTCGCCGCCGCCGACGTAGGTGTGCCCGGCGCTGAGCTCGCCGATGAGCTCTCCGATGACGTAGGTCAGGTCCGCCCGGTGGTTGACGGCCCCGGCCAGCGGCTTGTAGCGGAGACGGAGCGCCTCCCAATCGACGCCGTGCATGTTCGGGGCATAGAAGAACTCCTTCATCTGCCGCCAGCACTCCTCGTAAATCTGGTCCCACTCCTGGCGGAGGTCCAAGGCCATTTCCATTTTCGAGAGGTCGAGTTTCGTCTCGAGGCTGACCGGGCCCTTGGGCAAGTCGATGATGCTGTAGGCCCCGTCCTTCGCGACGAGCATCTTTTTCTTATCGGCCGAGATCTCGTAACCCCGGATCTTGCCCAGGTCCTTCTCCTTGAGTTCGGCCAGGTCGAAGAGCATCAGGGAGGCCTCCCGTTCGAGGTCTTTCTGCCGGCCGTAGTAGATGGAATCGCCGACCGCGTTGATCCCGCTGTAGTTGGCCGTCTCGACGGGCAGGGCGATCGTCCGGTCCATGAGGCCTTCGGGGTCGACCTTGAATAACTTATCGTCCTTCGCCGGTTTCCCCGCCGCGGCTGTCTTTGTGTCCTGCCCGGCCTTGACCGCCACCTCGTCGCTTTTCGGCGCGAAGGGCGACTTCACGTCCTTGGACATGGTCACGAAATAGACCCTGGACATGGCCAGGTAGGCGTGGTTCCACTCGGTCGAGCTGTAAACGGGTGTGAAGTCCCTGTCCGAGACGAAGAACAGGTACTTGCCGTCGCTGCTGAAGGAGGGATCGCCGGAGTTGTACCAAGCGTCCGTCACCGCGAAGGTTTTTTTCGCATCGAGCGAATAGAGATAGACCCGGTTCATGCCCTCGGTCTCGGGCTTGCCGTAGGCGATCCAGCGGCTGTCGGGGGACCAGGCGAACTGGACGATCTCGCCGGCCTCGGCCTTGGCCGCGAGCGTGACCGCCTTGGTCGCGAGGTCGACAGAGCAGAGCCGCTGCATCTTGTCGTTCCAGAGGATCTTCGTCCCGTCGGGCGACCAGCGGATCTCGTACTTGTAGGTGTCGCCGCCGGAGGTGAGCTGCTGCGGCGCGCCGCTGCCGTCCTGGTTCATGAGCCAGATCTCCTCCATGCCGCTGCGGTCGGAGATGAAGGCGATTGTCCTGCCGTCGGGCGACCACTTGGAGTTGCGCTCGTGGACGCCGGGCGTCCCGGTCAGGTTCCGGGTGTTGCCGTGCTGGGCGGGGACGGTGAAGATCTCGCCCCGGGCGCCGAAAAGGGCCCTCTTCCCGTCCGGGCCGATCTCGAAATTGGTCACCCGCTCGTCGACCTTGACGACCTTGGCCCGCCCGGAGACCATGTCGTCGGCGATGACGACGGGGACCTTGGCCGTTTTTTCCGCGGCCAGGTCGAACGTGTAAAGATATCCCCCGTTCTCGAAGACGATGTGCTTGGGGCCGAGAGAGGGGAACTTGATGTCGAAATCGGCGAAGTCCGTCAGCTTCCTCGTTGCCTTGGAGGCGAGGTCGCAGACGTAGAGGTTCATCCGCTTGTTCTCGTCACGGTCGGACAGAAAATAGACCCTGTCGCCGGCCCACATGGGGATGATGTCCAGGGCCGGGTTGGCGGTGATGTTCTCGACCTTCTTCGAGGCGAAATCGTAGATCCAGATGTCGTCGGCCATACCGCCCCGGTAGCGTTTCCAGGTCCGGAACTCGCGGAAGATGCGGTTGTAGGCCAATTTCGTATCGTCCGGCGAGAACGAGCAGAAGCCGCCCCGCGGCAGCGGGAGCCGTTCCGGCGTCCCGCCGTCCTTGCCGGCCAGGTAGAGCTGGCCGTTGAAGTCGTTCCATTCGGCCATCCGCGAGCGGAAGACGATGCGCTTCCCGTCGTGCGTCCAGCCCATGACCAGGTTATTCGGCCCCATCCGGTCCGAGATGTCGTCGCGGCCGAGGGAGGGCGTGTAGGTCAGCCGTTTCGGGACGCCGCCTTCGGCCGGGATGAGGTAGACCTCACGGTTGCCGTCGTACTCACCGGTGAAGGCGATGGACCGGCCGTCGGGGGAAAACCGGGCGAACGCCTCGTAGCCATCGGCGAACGCGGTCAGCTTGCGGGCCACGCCCCCAGCGAGGGGCGCCGTGTACAAGTCGCCGGCATAGCTGAAGACGATCTGGTCCGCCGAGACCGCCGGGAAGCGGAGGACGCGGGCTTCCTGGGGCCCGAAAGACAGTCTCGTCAGGGCCAGCAGAAAAATCGCGAGGACGGTCAGCTTCTTAGTTTTCATCAGGACTCCTTCACGTCGGGATGGAAACCTGATTTTATGACGTCCCCAAGGGAAAAGCAATTCTTCCGAAAACTTAGAGAAGCCTCGAAAGTGTCGCGTTCGACGTCAGAAATCCGCCGCGGGGAATCCTGATCCGGCCCGCCTCACAGACCAGGAGACCTTCGTCGGCGAGCTCGCCGATCTCCCGGCCGAACAGGCTTTCGGCATCGACCAGGAAACGTTCTGAGTGGGCGGCCATGTCGACCCCTTCGACGAGCCTCAGCCCGAAGATCAGGGCTTCGCGGGCGGCGGCCGCGGGATCGAGCTCGACGACGTCCTCCCGGGACGACTCCCCGCGCTTCAGGGCGGCCGCCCAAGCTTCGAGGGACGATTTGTTCGACCAGCGCCTGCCGGCGATATGCGAGCCGGCCGAGGGGCCGAGGCCGAGGAACGGCTCATAACGCCAGTATTTGAAGTTGTGGCGGCACTCCCTCCCCGGCCGGGCGAAGTTCGAGATCTCATACCGGCGCAGGCCGGCCGCTTCGAGCGCGTCCCGGATCCTGCCGTAGGCGTCGGCGACCGCGTCCTCGTCGACGGGATGACGGGCGAGGACCTTCTCGAAAGGCAGTCCCTCGACGTTCTCGAGGATATAGAGGGAAACATGATCCGGTTCGAGGCCGAGCGCCCCATCGAGGGAGCGCCCGACGGCCGCGGGGGTTTCGCCGGGGACCCCGATCATCAGATCGATCGAGAGGGCGTCGAATCCGGCCATGCGGCCGGCTCGGCAGAATCGCAAGGCCTCCTCGGCCGTGTAGGGCCGCCCGAGCGTCCGCAGGACGGCTTCGTCAAAGGACTGGACGCCGACGCTCAGCCGGGTCACCCCCGCTTCGCGCCAGCCGCGCACTCGGTCGGCTCCGCCGGCCGCGGGATTCGCTTCGAGAGTGAATTCGTCGACCTCCAAAGAAAAATGGGACCGGGCAAGGTCGAGGAGCCAAGCGATGTCGCCGGGTTCGAGGAGGGACGGCGTCCCTCCTCCGAGATAGATCGTGTCGAAGACGAGGCCATGCTCCAGCGGCAGGGCGGCCTCCCGTGCCAAGCACTCCCGCCAGGTCTGGAAGTCCGGCGAAGTCCAGGGCTGGCTCGCAAAGTGGCAGTAAGGGCACTTGGCCGCGCAGAACGGGAAGTGGATGTAGAGGCCGGCGCGCTCCTTCAATCTCTCTCTTCGTACCCCAAGGCGGCGTAGTAGATCGCCCGGTCGAAGAACACGATGACCCTGTGGTAGAGATCCATGGCCTGGTACAGGTCGAGGGCGGTGTCCAGCAGGCCGGCGGCCTGGATCTTCCCCCAGAGGAGACGCCGGATGTGACAGAGCGACAGGACGATCTCCGAGAACGGGAATCCCTCCCGCCGGCGCTGGCGGCCAAGGGCCGTCCAATCGCTCCGCACCTCTTCCTTGGTCGTCTCGTGGGAGATCCACTTGCCGAGCTGGCTGTAGACCCGGAAAGCCCTCCTGTAGATCTCCTTCTGGTCGAACCCCTGATAGCTGGGCATCCTCGGGTCGCGCCGGATGTCCTCGACGTAGCCCGTCGTCAGCTCGCCGGCGTTGCGTTCGATGAGGTCGACCAGCTTTCGTGAAGCGGTGGTTTCAAAAAAGACTTCCTCGCCAGACTCTTGCAAGGTTCCCCTACCTCTCGTCCGGAATGTAGCACGGGGCCGGGGCCTTGTCAATAAAAAAAGCCCTCTTCCCCGGCGAGGGAAGAGGGCTTATCGTAATCGGCAGGGGCAAGATTACTTGATGACGTCTTTTTTCATCTGGCAGTTCGGGCAACAGGCTCCCTCGAGAGCCTTGTCAGCCTTGCCGGCTTCCTCTTTCATCTTTTTCATCATGGCCACGTGCTCGGTCATGTGCTCCTGGATGGCCTTGACGGTCTCGGCGTTCTTCGAGGTGACCTTGAGCGTGACGCCGTCCTTGGTCTTCTCGATCGTCATATCGACGTCGGCGCCGTGGAGCGGGCAGTCCGGGCCGCAGACCATGCCCATGGCCATTCCGCGCCCCATACCCATGCCGCCTCCCATTCGCATGCCCATGCCGCCGTGCATCATTCCCATCCGGCCCATCCGGCCGCGCATCTTCATGCCGCGGGCCATCATCGGGCAGCCGGCCATGGGCGCGCCTTCAGGCATGGGGGCCTGCCCCATATGCGCGCCATGCATCATGCCCATCGGAGCGGCCTTTTCTTCGCCCTTCGCCTGGGGCTTGAGGTACTTCTCGGGGTCCTTGGCAAAGGCCTCTTTGCAGCCTGTGTTGCAGAAGTAATACGCGGTCCCCTTGTACTCGAAGGTGGCCTTGGCCGTGGCCTTGACGACGGTCATGCCGCAGACGGGGTCGATGGCCGTATCGCCGCTTTTCTGCTGGCCCACCGCCGCGATGACGAGGACGAAGGCCAGGGCGGCTACAACTGTGATCAAACGCATGTTTCTGTTCATTAAAACCTCCTGTATTCTCCCTTATCATATCGTAATACTCGGAAAAAGGCAAGGTCGGACCGTTTCCGGGCCGTGGTCGACAAGAAGAACCTGCTCAGGAAATAGGGCTTATTTCCATACGCCCTTGACGTATTTTTTATATCGCTCGCTGACCCGGCCGCGGCCGACATGCCCCGCGGGAGCCGGGCGGGTGAACTATCCGATTTGGGCGAGCCCTGGTGATCGAGCCTGGTCATGGGTCCCTCCTCACTCGCCCCCATTATTATCAGAGGCCGGATAAAATGCCAAGAAAAGGGGGATCGATGGTTAAAGCCATCCAGCGAAATCCCCGTGGATGCTCGCCGTTACCGAGGCAGCCAGCCGACGATCTGGCGCGCCGCCTGGCCGGCCGTCGGCGGGTCGAAGTTCGTCAGGACGATAACGACATAGCCGCTCCGCGGGTCCCACTCGAGGGCGGAGTTGATCCCCGGCGCGCCGCCGGCGATACCCAGACCACTCGCGATATCGGGCAGGAAGATCTTCTTCTCCTTGAGGGCCAGGACATATTTCAGCATGTCTTCGGCGGTGGAGAAACCGCCGCCCGCCGAGCTTCCCCGGCCGGGGAGCGTGGCGTGGTTGAGGACGCGCCCGCCCTCCGCCACTCCCTCGAGGGTGTAGCCCAGGGCGCGGTTGGGAACGTTCGCATCGCGGGGGTGGGAGTCCGTGTTCAGCATGCCGCACGGCTTGAAGATATTCTCCCGGACGTAAGCGTAGTAATCCATGCCGCCGGCCTTTTCGATGATCAAGCCCAGGACGAGGTAGCTGCCGTTCGAATAGCGGTTTCCGGTCCCCGGCTCGAACTCGAGAGGGATGTCGGCGAAGAGCGGCAGGTAGTCCTGGAGGGTCCTGATCTTCTCCTTCGGCGTCGCGTCGTAGCGGCTGCCGAAGAAATCGCCTATGCCCGAGGACATGTTGAGCAGGTGCCGGACCGTCACCTTCTCAGCGGCAGTGGCGTTGGGGTAGTCGGGCAGGAACTTCTTGATGGGGTCGTCGAGAGATAGCTTCCCCTGCTTCGCCAGTTGATGGATGGCGACGCGGGTGAAATTCTTGTTGATCGAGCCCAGGTTGAACTTGGTGTCCTTCCGGTTGGGGATCTTCTTCTCCCGGTCGGCGTCGCCGTAGGCCTCGTGGAAAAGGACCCGCGCGTCCTTGGCGATCAGAACGACACCGGAAAATTCATCGGCCCGGGTTTTCTCCTCGAGGAAGGCCCGGACGGCGGAGCTGATCTCCTTCTCATCGGTCTTGGGATCGGGGATGACGATATCCGCCGGGTCCTCGACGAGCTCGGCGAAAATGGCAACGAGCTTGTGGGGCGGCATTTTTTCGACCGTCGCTTTGAGAAGGATGTTGTCGCCGTTGCCGGCCTTGGCCAGGATGGACGTCTGGAGGAGCAGTTCGGATACGATCTTTTCCACCGTGAACGATTTGAGCTGGGCCTTTCCCCCCTGGTAGCGGACCAACCTCTGCGCCACGGGCGTTTCCTTCAGCGCCGAGGCTGCGAAGTGGGCTTCAAAGAAGGCTTTCATCCGGTCCAGACTCCCGGAATTGAAGGCTTCGATATACGCGTTGAGATGGACGGTGGCCGGCTTATCCGGGGATTTCGCCTCCTGGCCGAATCCTGGTGCGGCCAGGGCGCAGGTCATGACGGCGGCCGCCGCCAAGGCGACGATTCGTTTCTGCGAGCTCATGTATCCTCCTCGGGGCGCAAAAATGCACATCCTTACGCCGAGAAGTATAACACGAGAGGGAGGGAAAACGTTGCCGTATTCCCCGTCAGCGGATGTCGGGCAGGTCGTACTCCCCGAGCCGGCCCTGCCAATGGTAGATCGAATAATTGCGGATGTTGCACGACCGGATGGTGTTCAGGACCTCGGGCCAGGACGCCGACCGCCGCCATCAGCAGCCAGCCCGGAATATGCTCTTTTTTCATCTATTTATTTTCGAGTTGTTTCAAGGCGGTTTCGGCGGCTCTTCGCACCATGTCGCGATAGGACGGGACGGCCGCGGCCTGCTTGAAAAACGGAACGGCCTAGGGGTCGCCCAGGGCGGGGAGCGAGGATGCATCTCCCCGCCCCGACATGCCGGGAGTATATGACCTGTCGGGCGGCACTGTCAATAACCTGGAAGAGCGGACTTGAAATCCGACCCCAGAACGCATATTGTATTTTATTACACATTATATTATGACCAACGAACCCAAAGTGGTCGTTACGGGGATGGGCGTCGTTTCGTCTGTGGGGACCGGTCTTGACGAATTCTGGCGCGGCCTCGTCTCCGGGAGAAACGGGATCGCCCGCCTGACCCGTTTCGATCCGACCGGATACCCCTCGACCATGGCCTCAGAGGTCCGGGATTTCGATCCGGCGCGGTGGATCGACCGGAAATCCGAGGGCCGGATGGACAGGTTCGCTCAATTCGCCGTCGCCGCAGCCGATTTGGCGATGACCGACAGCGGACTTCGGGGGTTCCCATTCGCCGCCCCCCGGGCGGGAGTGATCATCGGCTCCGGCATCGGGGGTTCGGAGACGATCGAGGCAGGGCACGCGCGACTGGACCGGCGCGGGCCCGGGGGCTTGGACCCCTTTTTCGTAAGCAAGGTCTTGGTCAACATGGCCGCCTGCCAAGTCTCCATCCGCTTCGGTCTGAAAGGCCCGCTTTCCGCCCCCTGCGTCGCCTGCTCCACGGGCGCCAATGCCATCGGGGATGCCCTGCGAACCATTCAGCGGGGGGACGCGGACGTGATGCTCGCCGGCGGTTCCGAAGCCAGCCTCACGCCCCTCGCCTACGGAGGATTCTGCGCCAACCGTTCCATGTCGCGCCGAAACGACGATCCCGGGGCCGCGTCGCGGCCTTTCGACAAGGGGCGTGACGGCTTCGTCATGGGAGAGGGGGCCGGCGTCGTCGTGCTCGAAAGCCTCGACCATGCTCGGCGGCGCGGCGCCCGCATTTATGCCGAAACGGCCGGATACGGAAACACCGCCGATGCTTATCATCTCACCGCTCCGGATCCCACAGACGACGGCATGATCCGAGTCATGCGGCGGGCCCTGGACGATGCGGGCTTGAAACCCGAGGACGTCGGCTATATCAACGCCCACGGAACGTCCACGGTCCTCAACGACAGTCATGAGAGCGCGGCAATCAAGGCCGTCTTCGGGCCGCATGCGCGGCGCCTCAAAGTCAGCTCCAACAAATCCATGATCGGCCACCTTCTGGCCGCCGCCGGGGCGGTCGAGTTCATCGCCACGGTCATGAGCATATCCACGGGCATCGTCCCCCCGACCATCAACTACCGGGAGCCCGATCCGGAGTGCCCCCTGGATTATGTTCCGGGCCGGGCGGAAACCCTTGATCTGAATGCGGCGCTCAGCAATTCCTTCGGTTTCGGCGGAGGGAACGCCTGTCTGGCCGTCACGAAGTACGGAGGCGAAAAATGAAGATCCCTCCCCTGGACATCGGGGATATCCACGTGCCTTTTCCGCTCATTCAGGGCGGCATGGGCGTCCGGGTCTCTCTGGCCCGCCTGGCCGCGGCCGTGGCCAACGAGGGCGGGATCGGCACCATCGCCGCCGTCGGATTGGGCGACATCGAGGCCTCCAAGACCGATTTCGAAAATGTCTCTAGAAACGCGCTGATCCACGAAATCCGGCGGGCCAAGGGAATGACCGACGGGCCGCTCGCCATCAACATCCTCGGGGTGCTGAGCAACGCCCGGGACCTGATCCAGGCGTCGGTCCAGGAGGGGATCAAGCTTATCGTCTCGGGCGCTTCCCTGCCCCTCAAGCTGCCCGAGATGGTCGATGACGCGACGGTTAAGCTCCTCCCTATCATCAGCTCCGGCCGGGCCGCAGACCTCGTTCTCAGGGCGTGGGACAAACGCTATGCGAGAACGGCCGACGCGGTCGTTCTCGAAGGGCCCCTGGCCGGGGGGCATTTGGGATTCTCGTTCGAGCAGCTGCGGGAGCCCGAGAAGTACTCCCTCTCCATTCTCCTCCCCGAAGTCCTCGCGGTGATCAAGCCGTTCGAAGAGAAGTACGGCCGCAAGATCCCGGTCATCGTCGGGGGCGGCATTTTCACCGGGGCGGACATCGCCCGGATGCTGCAGGCGGGCGCCGCGGGCGTCCAAATGGCCACACGCTTTGTATGCACCGACGAATGCGAGGTCTCCCGGGAGTTCAAGCAGGCTTACCTCGATTCCAAAGAGGACGACATCGTCATCATCAATAGCCCGGTCGGGCTCCCGGGACGGGCCATCCATAACCAATTCCTGCGGAACCTCGAGAACGACACCCTGGACCGGCTCAAATGTCCTTACCGGTGCCTGACGACGTGCAACATCGCCGAAGCCCGCTATTGCATCGCCCTGGCTCTGGTCAACGCGTATCAGGGAGACATGGACAAGGGCCTGGTGTTCTGCGGCCAGAATGCCTACCGGGTGAACGAGATCACCTCCGTCAAGAAGCTGATGGCCGAGCTTCGGGCGGAGATCGAAGCGTACCCTGCTTATTAAGGCTCATTTCTCCCCAGCTTTTCTCCTTATACCTGACAGGGATTTAAAATCAGGCCAGGATTTTTCTGAGTCGCAGGATAACGCCCTGCTCCAGGGGAACGAGGTCCTGAGCCAACCGCAGGGCTGACTGGGCCCGGGATTTCCAACTCCGCGGGAATGAGGCCCACAGCCGTAAAAGTTTTTCTTTCTCGGCCTTTTCGGACAGGACGTACTTGGCGGCATAAGTCGCTTGGCGGATATCCTTATCCTTCTTTTCTCTACGTCCCGCGCGAGTGGCGATGATCAGCTTATGCAAAGCGAAGGCCGCCGGGGACGGAACCCTGGCCTTGATCCCCCTCGCGACCTGCAGGACAACCGGTTCGGCAAAGAGGATATCGACGAATCTCAGCGTTTATAGACGTTTCCACCTATCCTCTTGGCTTTAATCCGGCCCTTGGGTAGAAGTGCTATGCGTGCGGATATCAAGCGCTCCTGTTCTCGGTAAAATTCCAGCCCCTCTTCCAACGTGTTCCGGATGTCCTGCATGATCCGAGTTTACCCCACATAATTGGGGATGTCAACGGTTTGTGGGGTAAAACGAGAGCGTTACGCGACTCTATGAGAAGAGCGCGCCCGGAGGGATTTGAACCCCCGACCTTTGGATTCGAAGCCAAGCTTTCATCCTCCGCGCTCCGTAGAACGGGTGTTTCGTGAACTCCTCGTCGATCCGTCGCATGAGGGTCAAGTTAAACTCGTTCTCTCCCGAGGGTTCGTAGTAGAAGGACGAACGTGACAAGCCCAGAAGCTCGCATTGGTGGGAAACCGGTATCATCGTCTGATCCGGTTCAATGTTGTCCCGCTTCACTGGGATAGGAGCGTCTGAGATTTTTTTTAAGCCAATCCAGCTCGACCTTGAGCTGACCGATCTGCCGGAAGAGCTCATCGATAAGTTCTTCCCGAGCTTTCTCCTGATGGGGTTTCCGGGTGGAGAACATCTCCGGCAGAATTTCCAAAAGATGAACACGCCACTGGCGGATCTGGTTGGGATGGACGCTGAACTCGCTCGCGATCTGGGTGATCGTCTTCTCCCCCTTAACCGCTTCCAGGGCGACTTTGGCCTTGAAGGCCGCGTCGTAAGTCTTTCGCATGCCGATCATAATACCATACCTCCTTTTGAGATATGGCAGGCTCAAAATGCACCTAAACCCCCTGTCCAGTTTTTGGGGACCAGCTCAAAATAACGGGTCACGAAGAAGCGGAGCATAATATTATGTTGTGTTTTGCTTCGTACTATTCTGACTCATGTTCTCCTCTCGGATGTGTTTCGAACGAGGCTATTCCCTTAACCTGGATTATTCATTGATCCTGGGAAAGCGATTCCGGTCTTTCTGCTTTTTAAAGCAGGAAAATATTATGAGCCCGGCAGCGCTCTCTGATCTTTTTCGGCCAGAGGCCGACCTGAATTTCCCCGATGTGCACTTTTCGAAGAAAAAACATGCACAACCGGGACTGTCCGATTCCTCCGCCGATGCTCAGCGGGAGCTTCCCCTGGAGCAGTTTTTTATGGAAGAACAACTTCTTTCTGTCGATCGTTCCCGTCATTTTCAGCTGCCTTTCCAGAGCGGCCTTGTCGACGCGGATTCCCATCGAGGAAAGTTCGACGGCCTGTTCGAGCTGCGGATACCAGACAATGATATCTCCATTAAGACCCGGTCCCCTTTGGGTGAGGGTCGTCCAATCGTCGTAGTCGGGCGCTCTCCTGTCGTGAGGCTCGCCGCTTTTTAGGGGAGCTCCGATGCCGATGATGAAAACCGCTCCATGCTTTCGGCAGACGGTGTCCTCCCTCTCCCACGGCTTCAAATTTGGATAGCTCGCTGCGAGCTCCGCGGAATGGACAAAGGTGATCTCGTCGGGCAAGGTCGGTTTGAGCCGGGAGTAATGTCCCCGCATGAAATGCTCCGTCTGTTTGAGAGCTTCATAAATCTTCCGCACGATTCGCTCGAGAAAGAGGAGGTTTCTTTCCTCCGCCGAAATGACCCGCTCCCAGTCCCACTGATCGACGTAGAGGGAATGCAGGTTATCGAGAATTTCGTCGGGGCGGACGGCGTTCATGTCCGTATAGATTCCTTCTCCTTCCGGGATCTTCAGATCGGCGAGGGTCAGTCTTTTCCATTTCGCCAGGGACTGAACGATCTCGGCCCTGGCGCCATTCATGTTCTTTATGGGAAAGGAGACCGGCCGTTCGATGCCGCTCAGGTCATCATTGATCCCTGTTCCGGCTTCGACAAAGAGAGGCGCCGTGACGCGCCTCAGGCTCAAAGCTTCGGCCAATTTGGTCTGGAAAAAATCCTTGATCAGCTTGATCGCCGTTTCCGTTTCCAGAACATTGAGAATCGGGCGGTAATCTTTAGGATAGATAAAGTCTTGTCGCATAATGAATCTCCTTAAAACAGTTTTTAGGTAAAAATCATTCAGAGAAAAAAAAGGAGTGGGGGTTGAAGGTCTTATTGGGCAGCGGCGACTGCCCGATTATAATTGCGGTTCAAATTGATGGATAGAGAAAGAGAAGGGGTTTTGACGATTTGAAGGTCTTCTCTTTCAAACATAACGCGATTTTACCAAATTTCTTTTGAATGTCAATAATTTGTTTCTCCCGTCAAAAATCCGGCGCGAGTTCAACAATGAAGTGTAACACTTGGGCTAGCTTAAAAGGAGATGCTATCCTAAGTGTCAATGGGAAAACACTATAGCCATCTTACCGTGACAGAGCGCGAAGCCATACGATCCACTGTGGTTCGGGGCGATTGCAGTATCCCAACTTATTATCGTAAAATGATCGCGCAGGACAAGATCCGGCATTCTGAAATCTTCCCAGTTCGTGATCTTAGGGTCTGCGAGCACCATGAAGCCCAGCCAGCACTATTCCATCGAGTGTTACGGGGCAACATGCATCCAGACCGGACACAAAGCTAATGAGGACGCTTTCGTCATAGAGCGAGAGCCGCTTCCCCACGCAGCGGTCTTTGACGGTGCTGGAAATGCTGAGCAGGCAGCCCATCGGGTCGCCCGTTTCTTTAAGGCCCTTATTTCGGACCAATCGGCTAAGGCCGGAGATGTCGCAGCGTGGGCCAATTGGGTACGGCTTATGGATTCCCAGCTCATGGGCGGTACGCAGAGCACGTTTGTCGGTGTGGCCGTCCCTGATGTCGACGAAGGCTTGGTCGTTGGTGCCTATGCTGGAAACTCACGTGCCTACCTCGTCGGCGAGGACGGCGTCAGGCTCGTCACGGCCGAAAGCTCGCCAGGGCGTCTTGGTAGCGGTCACGCCCAGGGCAAAACTTTCTCGCTCAAGCTCCGCCCCTACGATATCCTCCTTCTGATGAGCGATGGAGCTTGGGTACCGTTTGGCAGTACTTATCTTCTTCAAAAGACTGTCTCGTCTGCATTGGTCCGCCATTTCTCGGAAGTTCCCCAGGCAATCCTTGATGCTGCCACCCCGGCTGACGGGCCAGTCGATGACATGACCGCTGTCGCTCTCCGCCATCACCGCTTGAAATCCTAAGAAGACACTCCCCTCCCATCAGCATTGAAAACCTCACTCCAAGCGTGGTACATTGATTGGCAACAGGTCAGATTTAAAACCTACAAGAGTATCATTGTTATGAGCGGCAGAGGTTGAAATGAATCGCAAGGGATTGCTTATTATCGTTTCCTGTAGCACCAGAAAAATATGGAACAATAGACCTGCAGCTGGACCTACAATTGCTAAAGAAGCTTATACGAGTCCTGCTTTCGTTGTAAGCAGGAAATATGCTGAAAAATTCGGTGAGAAGTGGAAAATTCTATCTGCTAAATATGGATTTACGGCGTCGGCGTCCTGGGCCCGAACGGGCGCGGCACCTACGAGCACTACGGTTTGAAGTCGGACCGGCTGTTCTTCTGCGGTACGATGAGCAAGGCCTTCGGGTCCCACGGCGGCATCATCCCCGGGCCGAAGGACTTCGTCGACGCGGTCCGGCAGGGTCACATCATGAACGGGGCGACCCAGCCTACCTCGGCCGCCGCGGCCGCTTCGATCGAGGGCATGGACATCCTGATGAAGCACCCGGAACTGCGGACGCGGCTCCTCGATAACGGCCGACGGCTGAAGGAAGGCCTCCGGCGGATCGGGTTCCCCATCAAGACACGCCCTTCCCGGTCGCGGCCTGGAAGCTCAAGTCCGTACAGGAAATGGACCGCGTCCATCAGGGGCTCCTGGACAGGGGGATCTGTATCCAGCGCCTGCATTATGTCGGCACCGGAGCCGAAGGCGTCCTGCGAGCGGTCGCCTTCTCCACCCACACGACCGGACAGATCGACCGTCTGCTCGCCGAATTGAAAGCGCTGGTCTGAGCAAGGCAGCCGGCCTCCGCGGCAGGTCCCCGGCTAATAAAAGGCCCCTGCCCTATCGGGGCAGGGGCCTGAAAGCGCTTGAAAAGCCTTGGCCCTAATAGTTGAGGCCGGGCGTCACAAGTCGCAACGTCAGAACGAACCAGACGAAGGCCACGCAAGCGAGCGCGATGACCGTCGCCGAGATTTTCGCCCACCGGCTCCGCCCTCCCCGCGTCCAGGCCAGGAACGCGTTCCAGAGGGCGATAACGGTCCCGATGACCCCTAGGAGGCAGAGCCCCTGGGCGACCCGGATGAACGGGTCGGCGGGGGCGTCCGCGGCCAGGGTGCCGCTGCTGAGCAGGGAAATGACCAGGGCGTACGCGACGAGCCCCAGGAGATCGACCAGGGCCGCCACCCGCGTCAGCCTGTATAACACCGCTTCGCCTCCGGCGAGCGGGAACGGCCGGCCGTAATGGCGCCGGACGAGCGCAGTGACGGGCCAAAGAAGGACGGTGAGCATGAGCACCACGATCATGGCGTACAACAGGGGCATGTTCCAGGCCGCCGAAGCGCAGCCGGGCACGGGCTGGAGGACCATGACCGGCGGCAGTTTGTCCGACGTGAAGTTCACGACCTTGCCGTCCTTGACGACCGCCGCGAGATTGATCTCCCCGGCGGGGTCCTGCCAGACGAACGGGGCGACCTCCCGCCAACGCAGGACCGCCCCCGACGCGTCCTTGAGGACGGAGACTTCCAGGGTGCCCTCAGGATCGGCCTTCACCTTCACCTGTCCCAGCAGGTTCGTCATCGTGAAGAAGGAAGACTCCGACCGGCGGCTCCACCTATAAAGCCCGGCCATCATCCGGCCGTGCTCCTTCGCCGTCGCCAGGGTCGGTAGGGCGGGTTTGGGGGCGGGAAAATAGCGGTCCATGAAACCGCGCAACAGGGCGGCCCGCACAGACCCGGCCGCGCCCTCCTTGCCGGTGCTGTTCAGGGAAATGAATAGGCCGACACCGTCGTCCGGAAGGACGTGGAGGTCGGAATGGAACGCCTCCGTGTCGCCGGCGTGTCCGACGATCTGATGCCCGTTGCGGTCCTCGTGATAGAAGCCGAGAGCCATCCCGTTGAGCGGCGGATTCAACTGCGGGGAGGGGGCGCGCATCTTGCGCGCCGTTTCGGGCTGGAGGATCCGCGCCTCGCCCAATTGCCCGTCCTGGAGGTGGGCGATCATGAAACGCGACATGTCGCTGCCTGTCGCGGTCAGGCTTCCGGCCGGGCCGCCGGTGATCAGCTCATAGGGCCGCGGCGGTCCGGAGGCGCGGAGGTAGCCCGAGGACATGTCCGCTTTCATGGCCTAAGTCTAAAAGAGTGAATTCATTACGTCAAGATAATAAAGAGGTTGTATACTACAGTTACGGGGCTTGTGCCTTATTTGCTCTTGACACGCGCCCGAAAAATAGTGTATTATTGGCCCGATGAGACTGAGGACATTCGGAGAATTCGTCGAGGAGATCAAAACTCGGAGGGAATGGGGCGAAGTCTTTCCGCCGGAAGTGGATTACAAACGCTCCCGCCATTACGCCGAAGGGCAGGGCAGCTACTTCTCGCCAGACCTTGCGAGCGAAGGGCCCTTCCTATGGCCCGGGGCCAAGGATATCCTAAATATCCTCGAGCACCGGGCGCTCAGCGGCTCGGGTCTGTATGCTGCCGTTCGCGCCTTCTGCCAAGATGTCCAGCGAATACACGAAGGGCTTCTGCGTTATGGCAAATACACGAAGGACGACTGGGAAGCAGACCGGCCCCAAAAGGATTACACGGTGGCCGTGCGGGCATTCTTGCGGCGGCTGAAGCGAGTAGATCCGTTACTGAACGTGGCACTGTTCGAGCGGTCCCTGCTTTTCGTCAACGGGCAAGCCCTTCGAATCAAAGATAAGCGTCACCACGAACGGATAGAGGCTTTCTGCAAGAGATTCCGCAACGGCCTCCGGGCCACGAGCCGCGAGGGCCGCCCGATCCGGCCCGAAAATATTTTTATCTATCACCTCGTCAATAACCTCACTGTCTACCGCCGAAAAAGGGACGGCGCGGCCATGAAGGACAAGCGGGGCAGTTTCAAACTCGAGCGCCGCTGGGATGATGTAGCCCGCGTGCTGCTATGGGTCCATTACAAGCGGATGTCCATGCCGTGGGTGAGTTCTTTCATCCAAAGGTATGCCCGAAGCGCGGCCGGTCCTTCGATGATCCGGCTAAAGAAAACGATTCAGCGCAAGTATGCCCACCTGGGCCCGCCGAAAGCAAAAAAGAACTCAAAGGGCGAAAGGCCTCTCATCGACCTCGGCAAGTCAGCCGAAGCGGGCTTTTGGCCGTTGTGGATCCATAGGTTCACCCTCCAAGATGACGCAAGGTTCGCGGAATTCGTGCTATAAGCTGGCCGAGCGCTCCCTTGCCTTCCTAAGCCAAAAAATCAGATGGTCGGCGCCGCCCGGGGCGATCAGGGCATCAAAGGCAAGCTCGCGATCATCATACTGAGCGACGACGAAATTAAGAATCTCGCCCGCCTTCCTGACGATCTCGTCGATCTGGTCGCGCGTTATCCCGGGCAAGGGATATTTATGAGGCCGAATGAATGTCCTGAGGTCGTTATGCGCCACAGCCTTGTCCCTGTGCTGCTCCACGGTCTTACATAAGCCGATGAAGTCCTCGACCTTCTTGTCGAGCCCGGGGATGGCCGGCTCGTGCTCTAAGAGAGTGCGTAGCGAAATGTTTTTCTGTCGACGCCGACGAGAGCTGGCCGGATCGCAAAGCCGCCCTATCAACATCGTCATGTCATTCCGAAGGGTCTCTTCAAAGACCCGGAAGGTGGCTCGGGCGGTTCCTGATAAGAGGGCCGTGACATCCGGATCCGTGAACAGGCCCGTGTAGAGCTGCCACTTCTGATTTAGTGACACGACGTCCTGACACAGCCTAATAAAGATATCCCGAAGCTCCTCGGGCAGCTTTTCATTGTAGCCGAACGGTTTGGGCATGACGGCCTCCGATCATGAAATCCCCAGCGCTTACTGTCTAGTTGTAGCACGAAGGGGGCGGCGCTTCAACCCGGCCCGCAGAAAGTGCGGGCCGAAAAAGGGGGGTTGATGATGGGAACCAAAAAGGTGGGGGCTTCCGCCGGCCCGCTCACGAAAGCCGACTTGATCCTAGCACAAAGGGCCGGAATTCAAAAGAAAATCTTCATGGCCAGGCCCGCCCCGATCCTCTTCCCCGGCCTCTTGCATCGCCCGCCGGGCTGCGGTAGAATCGGGGAAGCGAAGAGGAGGTGGCGATGTTTGGGAAATGGCTTGGTGCACACTGGTTTGAAGTCATAAGTGCAGCCGGGATTCTCGGCGGGCTTGGCCTTTCTATATATAACTTCGTCGTTCATAGGAAGACCGTCGGGCGAAGGCTTGATGTGAAGATCACCTGCGGACAATTTCGAGAAGCACCGGATGGTTTACGCTGTATGCCTATGCTCTTTATAGATGTGGCAAATATAGGCTATACGCCAGTGACCGTCGACGAACCCTACTTTATTCTCGCAGATAATAGAATATATTCTCCTCCCAAGCGGGTG
Source organism: uncultured Eubacteriales bacterium (assembly GCA_964525875.1). Taxonomy (GTDB): domain Bacteria; phylum Acidobacteriota; class Aminicenantia; order Aminicenantales; family Saccharicenantaceae; genus RBG-16-66-30. Next base: position 77,287 of record CAZGJS010000007.1, on the reverse strand, counting down.
TCAGATGTTCAATTCCCTCATGAGCTGAATACATGCAGAAGGTTTTCGCTCGCGGCAAGGGAGGCGGATATAAGGGACTTCTATGGCACGAGCTGCGGATATAAGGGGGAAGTTTTTATTTATGGTGCTGTCAAAGACCAAGCTGGGAAAGTATGGAAATCTAAGAAGCCCTGGCGGCTCGGCTTGAGAGATGGAAAGCAAACAAAGAGAGGAAATAAACTGGAGCGGAAGGCCATTGGAGAATGCGAAAGTAATCTTAGAGAATATAAGGGGCCTTTAGATGTTCGTATCTGGTCATTTTAGGGTAGCCTAACAAAGGACCATTTCAACGCGGGAAGCTGCCAGCCGACTAAATAGTCGAGGAGCAAGGCCCGAATGGCACAAAATCGGGCGTCCGCTCGTTTAATATATAGGGCGGCCCAACTGGGGAAAAGCCTCCCCAGGGAGAGCTTGACATTAGCCGCGGGGAGGCCTATTATGCGAGAGGAGAAAAGGAAGATCATGAAGGCCTACGTTATCTTAACCCTGAAGTTTCACAAAGAAGGGAGAAAATGGGTAGCCCTTTGTGAGGAGCTCGGGACGTCAACGTTTGCACCAACTCTCGCGGAAGCCCAGAAGAGAATTCAAGACGCAATCAGCTGTCACCTCAATGCGCTTGAAGAAGTGGGAGAGCGTGCCCGCTTTTTCGCCGAAAATAACATCAAAATGGCTTACTCGGTACCCCGGGAAATGACGGCTAAGTTCAAGTGCCCTCAAGATAGAGATACGTTCGCGATGCCCTATATTTACCCGATGGCAGAGGCCCTCTTAAATTCTTGACAGGCCAGCCCGTCCCGCCCGTTTCCGGCTTTCAACTTATCAAACTCCTTTTAAAGGACGGCTGGATAGTTCTCCGGCATACACCGCACGGAATCTGCTTGAAAAAATTGGTGAATAGCCGCTGGCTTGTGACGATCGTTCCCTCGAAAAGAGATATCTTGCCGGATGGAACTTTGGGAGCAATACTGAGCTCAAAGCAGACTAATATTGGCAAACATGGGCTCGCTGCACTCATAAAAAAATTTGGCCTTCCCAAGAATAGCCCTCTTAAATAAACACGGGCCTTCTTTCGTGTCACCTTTCGTGTTGGTGGCTGAAAACGGCGGTTATTGGCTCCCTTTGGCTCCCTTGCCTCGCGCAGAGGGGGAGCGGAGCGGGCCCTGCCGAGTGGACGTTAAATACCAGATAATAAAAGAGTGGCGGGGGAGAAAAGAGAGCGCGCCCGGAGGGATTTGAACCCCCGACCTTTGGATTCGAAGTCCACCGCTCTATCCACTGAGCTACGGGCGCGCGGCAAGCCCTAAGGCCACCCCATCATAAGGGCAGGGCGGGCAGAAATCAATCAGCGTTTCGGGAACGAGATCATCAGACCGATTTCCGGGGCCCAGCCCGTCGCCTTCGAGGTGACCCCGAACCCGTTGTTGATTTTGAGGCGGACGGTGTCGCTCAGCCACCACTGGACTTCGCCGATGACCGCGAGTTCGTCCTGCGACCCCTCGATCCCCGCGTAGACGCAGAATCTCTTCGACAGGCGCTTGTAGTATTCGACGGCATATTCCCCGAGGTCCACGTGGCCGCCGGCTTGCTCGACCGCCGCCCGCACGGTGATCGTGCCCCACCGAAAACCTTTGATTAGTCCGATCCCCGCCTTGGTCTCGAGTTCTGGCGTACCGATGAGGGGCTTGCTCTTGTGATGGGGGAACACGACCTCCGCGTAGCTGAAGAATCCCGGCCGGCGCTCGGTTTCCTTGGACCACATCCAGTCGAGCTGAATCTGCGCGTCGCCCAATCCGGATTCGGCCAGCTTATCAGGCATGCCCGACAGATCGTCGGGCGATCGTTCCAGGGAAGCACGGATCATGGCGATTTCGACCTCGAAGGCGAGCCTTTCGGTCAGACCGTAGCCGAGGAATATCAGCCCTTCGCCGGCGCGGTACTTGCCGCGGAAATCCTGGTCGCGCGTGAAGCCGAACTCGTTGGGGCTGTACTCCAAGTTGTTGTCGAGGTAATACTCGAAGAAGGGATAGACGATCCACTCCCCCTTCTGGATATACGTCGCGAACATCGACGTCGGGATACCCGGGCCCCGGTCCTTCAAGTAAAAGGGCCGATCTTGAGAGATCGCTGCGGGCGGCTGCCACAATCCGACTGCGCAGGCCGTCAACACGACAAGGATCACTAGGCCTTTTCTCATGGTCGAACCTCCTTTGACGTCATCTTGTTATCTATCCATCTCGCGGCTTGCTCCGGACCGCGCTATTTCGTGCTGAAGTACCAAACGAACTTGACCATGGCCACGGTCTTGTTCATCCGCCATCCCCGCGGGTCCAGGGTGTCGCCGAACTGGTTGAAGACGAAATAGAGGTAGGCCCCGGGTTTGGGGATCCAGGTGACGCGGAAATTGAAGAGGATCTCGTCGTCGTCGTTGTTCCATTGCCCGAAAACGGATCCGTACAGGCGGGGGTTGACGGAAAAACTCATCCGGGCCACGACCTCGTCGATGGCGAACGAGCCCGCGGCGAGCCGGATGTCGGTCTTGGCGTAGTCGGCGCTCGCGCTGAAGTGCTTGTTGACCTTCCAGGTCAGGCCCGCCTCCCATTCGGTGCTGGAGCCGTCGTAGAACTCGCCCCAGCTGAAGCCGGCGTCGGCGACCACGGGCCTGCCCTCGAACGTCTCGACTTGGAGCGACGCTCTGTCGGTCCAGTACCGTCCCGCCGGAATGATAAAGCCATCGCGAATTTCGAACTCTTCGGTCAGGTTCTCGGCATCTCGACTCAGGTTGAACTCGAAGTCGTCTCCACTCTTCAAGGACAGGGCCAGGGGCACAAACTCCATGTAGACCGACTGCATCTCCTTGGTGACGTCGTCGATATAGTAATTGATCTCGATCGGCTTGAGTTCCAGCTGACGGACCCAGGGAAGAAATTTCGGCCTGGGGCTGACGACCAATTCCGTGCTGAAGACCTGATAGCTTGTCCGGCTGAGGAAGCCAACCTCGGGATTGAAGCCCAACCCGACCCGTTCCCAGGAACCGTCGAATTCGATGAGGTCGTTGGGGTAGCTGACAAACAGCCGGTGGGCCGTGCCGGTCGCGTCCTCGCCGCCGGAAGTGTAGGTGGCGGCGAACGCCCCCCCAAATTGGAAGTTCTTGTCCCCGAAGAGTTTAGAAGTCGAGACCAGGGCATCGACTCCCCCGGTTCCGTTGAAGTGCCCGGACTGGGTAGAGCCGATGGCCAGCATCCCGATCGAGGATTCCTCACCGAGGTCATGCTTCACCCGGACCAGGGAAAAATTCGTCGAATTCGCGAGGTCCGTCCGGCTGGTCTGAAGGACCATGGCCCCGAGCGTCGTGCCGCCCATCTTTCCCAGGAACCGGGCGCCACCGATGATGGGCGTCTCGCGGCCTTGATAGATCCCGATCCGCCGGCTGTAGTAGGGCCTGGCCCGGCCGAGGGAAAAATCGAAGAAATTCTGCGACTCGAGGAAGAATTGACGCTTTTCCGGAAGGGAGATGGAAAACCGGGTCAGGTTGACGATCAACTGGTCCGATTCGACCTGGGCGAAATCCGGGTTGATGGTGAAGTCCATCTTGACCGTCGGGTTGACGAGGTAGCTGAGATCGAGGCCCAACTCGCCCAGATCTCCTCTATAGCCGGCCTTCTCGCCCCGTTCTTTTTCGACTCCGGCGACGTAGTGGGGCCGGAATTCGAAGACCCGCATCCGGGCCAAGTCCCGAAGGCCCTCCAGGGTTCCCGCCCGGCTGACCTGCCGAAGGCTCGCGTCCCGCGACCAGCCCTGCCAGCGGACCTGTTCCCGCTTGTGACGGATGTTCCGTTCGAAATTGATACCCCAAGCCTGCTCATTGGAGCCGCTGAATTTCAGCATCGAGAAAGGGATCTTGATCTCGGCGAACCAGCCCTTGTCGGTTCTTGCCGCGGCGGCGTACCAAACGCCGTTCCAGTCGGAATTCGACTTTCGCCCGTTGTCCTGGACCAGGGCGTCCGCTTGAGAGGCGTTGGGATTGACGGCGAAAAAGTAGGCGTCCCTTCGATCCCCGTAGGTATCGATGACGATTTGGAAATTGTCGTCGGAGCTGGTATCGAAGTCCCATTTCATCCTTTGGGCGATGATCCGATCCGGCTGCGAATCAAAACACCAGACGCCGATGTACATCTCTTTAGCGGTAAAGAGGACCGCGACTTCGGTCCTTTCCGTGGCCGGCGCGTTTTCGACGAGTTCGCGCTGGGTGAAATTCGAGATATGCGGAGCCTTGGCCCAAGCTTCTTCATCCAGAATCCCATCCAGCTTGATAGGAGATTCGATGCGAAGGGCTTGGAGCTTGTCGGGGGCGCTCGTCTGGATAGAAGCCGGGGCGGCGGCGGAGGCGAATAGGAGCGCCGCAAGGACAGCCGCCGGCATGCGGAGAGCGTTTTGAAAAGTCATGCAAATCTCCTCATGGTCACCTTAACTTCGCAGACATGAACGGATGATGAACGGAAGCCCGGGCCTCAGGCGTCCGGTAGAACGATGGAAAAGACGCTCCCCCCCGGGCCGCTAGAGGCCGATATCCGCCCGCCATGGGCTTCGACGATCTTGCGGGTGATGGACAAGCCAAGCCCGCATCCACCCGTCCCCTCGGCACGAGAGGGGTCGACGCGATAAAAGCGGTCGAAGACGAGGGGAAGCCGGTCCGCCGGGATGCCGATCCCTGAATCCCGGACTTCGACCACGAGCTCTTTGGGGGACCTGTAGGCCGCGACCGACACGCTTCCGCCCGGGCGGTTGTAGCGGACGGCGTTATCGACGAGATTCCCCAGAACGATCTTTATCTGGTCGGGGTCGACATCGGCCAGCAGAGCCGCATCGACGTCCTGGCCCAGCCGGAGATTCCGTTTCCGGGCCTCCGGTTCGGCCGCGGCAAGGACCTCGCTGACGAGCGCCGCGAGCGATGTCAGCCGCCTGGCCGGGGACGCTTTTCCCGCGTCCATCCGAGCGAGAAGGAGCAGCCGCTCGATCATGGACTCCATAGAGCGGGCGATTTCCAAGTTGTCCACATGTGCCTCTCTCAGCTCCCTCTCCGTGCGCTGTTTCCGGAGGAGGACTTCGATGGTGCTCAGGATCCCGGCCACCGGAGTCCGCAGCTCATGGGAAACATCGGCCGTGAACTGCCGCTCTCTTCGGAAGGCCTTATCGAGTCGGTCCAGGGCCGCGTTCAGTTGGCCGATGAGGGGATGGAGCTCCTTGTCGAACGGACCGGGGTCCAAGCGCTCGTCGAGCCGTGTTTCGGAAACGTTGGCCAGCGCCTCGTTGATGCGCCGGATCGGCCGGAGGGCCCGCCCGGCCAGGAGGAAGCTGCCGCCGCCGGCAACGAGAAAAGCGGCCAGGGCCAGGACGGCCAGCTGGGAGGCCAGCTCCCTTAGCTCACGGGTGACCGGCCCGAACGGCTCCGCGCATTGGACCGTGACCACGGCAATCAGGTTTACTCCGGGGCTTTCCCCTTCAGCGCCGTCTGGCTCGTCCGTGACTCTCAAGGACAAGGTGACGACTCGCCACCGGCCGTCCTTTTTCGTCCCGGACTCCTTCCAAACGGAGCGCCCTTCCTCGGACGATCCCGTCGGCCAGCTCGGGGAGGATCCGGGCATCGTCTGGGCGATCACCACGCCGTCCGGGGCGACGATCCGGTAAGCCTGAGGGAGCTCGCGCTGGATGTCGTAATCCTCCGCGGGTTCGAACACGAGTAATCCCTTGTCGAATTCGACATGGCTCGCGATCGCTTGCATTCCCGCGGCGAGCCGGCTGTCCATGAGGGATAAAAGATTATGGCGCTTGGCGAAATAGACGAACAGGCTGAAGCAGATAAGGACCACGCCGAGGACCAGGAGCGAGCCCAGGATGAGTTTCAGCCGGAGGGAGCGCATGTCATCCGCCTTTCAGCTGGTAGCCGGCGCCGCGTATCGTATGGATCAGGGGGGGCAGGCCCGGCCGGTCGATCTTCTTGCGCAGCCGGCTGATAAAAACGTCGATGGTGTTGCTGACCGAGTCGTCCTGCCAGTCATAGAGATGTTCCCAGATCTTGGCGCGGGGAACGACCTCGCCCGCGTGGTGGGCGAGGAACTCGAGCAGGGAGTATTCCATGGGCCGCAGGAGGATCTCCCTCCCGCCTCTCCGGACATTGCGGGCGACCGTGTCGATCTCCAGGTCGGCGACGACAAGACGCGGGTCCTTTCTCTGGTACTTCCGGCGGAGCAGCGCCCGGATCCGGGCCAGGAGCTCCTCGAAACGGAAGGGCTTGGTCATGTAATCGTCGGCGCCCGTGTTCAACCCCCGGACCGTTTCGTCGACCGCGTCGAGGGCCGTCAGGACGAGGACGTGGGTTTGAATGTCGGCGCGCCGCAGGGCCTGAAGGAGCTTCAGGCCGTCGAGCTTCGGCAGCATCAGGTCCAGGATGACGGCGTCGTATTCGTTGTGCTCGGCCAGGAACAGGCCCTCTTCCCCGTCGGCGGCGGCGTCCACCGTGAAGCCCTCTTCCTGCAGTCCCTTCCTGAGGCTCTTGAGGAGCGCACGGTTGTCTTCGACGATCAGGAGACGCATGGCTTCGATCCCGGACTATTATGCCATAAACGAAGATGAACGGGAGATGAACGGAATGGGCCCGGCCACTTGCGCCAAGGGGCTGGTATCTGGTAATAAATGGATAAGTCGCACATGAACCAAGAGAAGCCGGGCCTAATCCGCAGAAGCCTGACCTTCGTCCTCAATATCGGCGCCGAGCCCGATGACTCCGAATATGTCCGCCTGATCAAGAAGATCTACTATGCCTCGGCGGTCATCGGATGCCTGGTCGCCTTTGGTTCGACCCTGTGGTATTTCCTGAACGGGCAAGCCCTCATGGCCTGGCTTTTTCTCTTCTCCTTCGGCCTGTTTTTCGGGACGACGGTCGACGGCTATCGGCGTCCCCGCCATTTCAGGCCAATCACGCTCGTCATCCTGGTTTATTTCGTCGTCGCCCCCGTCCTCGTCACCATCCTGATGGGAGGCATTTGGCGCACCGAAGGCATGATCATCATCGGGCTGATGGGACCGCTCATGGGGCTTGTCTATTTACTCGACAGGCGCTTGGCGATAGCTCTTTTCCTCGTTTACGGCGCGTGCGTCCTGGGGTTGGCGGTTCTCGAGCCCCGTTTCGAAGGATCACCGGCCGGGCTCGCTAAGATGGACCCGGTCAACTTCTGGCTGGGATTCCTGATCGTGGCAGCCTTCATCTTCGGCGTGATGTACTTTTTCGTCGTCCAACGGGACAAGGCTCATCGTCTGCTGGCCGAAGAAAAAGCGAAGTCCGAGCGGCTCCTGCGCCGGATCGAAGCCGACCTCGAACAGGCGGCCCGTATCCAGAAAGACTTCCTGCCCAAGGAAAACCCACGGCTCGAAGGTTTCGATATAAGCGGCATGAACACGCCGTGCTACGAGGTCGGCGGCGACTATTTCGATTTCGTCGCCATAGACGCCGATCGGCTCGGGATCGTCATCGCCGACGTTTCGGGCAAGGGCATCGGCGCCTCGCTGCTCATGGCCTCGCTCCGGGCCGCCCTCCTGGCCGAGGTCCATCCCGGCTACGACCTCGGCCGGATGGCGGCGCGCCTGAGCGACTTTGTTTTCAAGAGCTCCGGTCCCAGCAACTTCATCACCTTCTTTTTCGGCGAACTCGACCGCCGGACGGGCGAGCTGCGCCATGTCAACGCCGGTCACAACCCGCCCTTCGTGCTGCGGGAGGCCGGACCTGTCGTCCCTCTCGAAAGCTCGGGTTTCCCTCTGGGCATGTTCCCGGGTGCGGTCTATGAGGCCGGGACGGTCATGCTCAGGCCAGGGGACCTGGCCGTCCTCTTCACCGACGGCATCCCCGAGGGACGGAACGCCCAAAGCGAGGAATTCACCGGAGAACGGCTCCAGACCATCGTTCGCGAACACCGCGCATCATCGGCCGCGGAGATCTGCCGCAACGTCATCGAGGCCGTACACGGCTTCTCCTGTGAAACCGAGCCCTGCGACGACATCACCCTCGTCGTCGTCAAGCGTCAGGTCCAATCATCGCCTGGAAAATAGCGCCCCCCCCTCCCGGAAGGGGACATTTTAGCTTGGCAGTCAAGGGGGACATTATTGCTTGGCTATCACAACCCTCCATCACCTAGTTGACAAATAGGATTTATAGGATTAGTATCATTTAAAAGTAAAAGCTCACGGAGGTGAGTCATGAAAACTGCCGGGGATATTCTCGCGGCCAATAATCAGGAAGTCTGGTCGATCACATCGACAGCCACGGTCTTCGATGCCCTGAAGCTGATGAGCGACAAGAACATCGGGGCCCTGCCGGTCAGGGACAAAGCAAAAAAAGTTGTCGGGATCCTTTCAGAAAGGGATTATGCGCGTAAAGTCGTCCTCATGGGCAAGACGTCGCGCGAGACCCCCGTCGAGGTCATCATGACCCCGGCCGCCCAGATGATCACCATCCAGCCGGGCGCTTCTCTCGAGGACTGCATGGCGCTGATGACCGTCCATCACATACGCCACCTGCCGGTCCTCGCCGGCGAAAGGCTGATCGGGATCATCTCCAGCCGCGACGTGGTCGAAGCCGTCATCGCCGAAAAAAACAGGTGTATCGACAACCTCAGTGATCATTCCGAAACGCTGTTCATGCAGAATTTCGATGATCATCTCGCCGGCGGAAAGGGTTAGGCTGCCGGCCACATTCGTCCATTGTCTTTGACGGTGAAATCTGGTAATTAAATATCGGGCGCTACCGCCGGACATAAGGGATGGGGACGGACATGCTCGACAGCCGGAGATTCGATCGGGCCCGATGCATCTCCCTCGATTTCGACGGAGTGCTGTCGACTCTCGTGCTGGGCAGGGCCTGGGAAAAAACGCGCCAAAAAAAACAGCCGATCCCGGTCCTCTCCCCGGTGGTCCGGGGCCTCAAGCATGGCCTCGCCGCCCTCACGGAAGGACTTCGTAAGCCCCTGCCGCAGGCTGAAAGCTCGTTGGGGCAGCTCCGGGCCTCCCAAAAAACGCTCTGCATCCTGACGTCGCGCACGGGCGAACGCATCGCCGCCGCCGAACGCTGGCTCGATCGATACGCGTGGACCGGTCTTTTCGAACGGTCGTTCTTCAACACCGAGGGCGAGGACGCCGACAGATTCAAAGAGCGGATCCTACGGACGCACGCGATCGACGTCCATATCGACGATGACCCCGAGACGCTCGCTCACCTTTCCAGGCTGTTCCCGGACAAGCTGTTCGTCCACATGGGCTATTACCGTCGAAAGAGCCCGGAGGGCGCCAACATCGTCGTCGTTCGCGGGTGGGACGAGGTCCCCGCGCTCTTCGCGGTGAACGGGAAACCATTTAAAAGGTGAACGACAGGCCGGCGTAGGCCTTCTTCTCAAAGCTGTGGGCGCTCATTTCGGCGAGCCTCCCCCGCCTCCGGACGCCTTCGACGTCGGCAAAGAATCCGAGCGGAGTTCCCGGCACTTTCCATCCGACGCCGAAGATAAAGCGGGCCCGCATGTCGCTGAGATGGGCGTTGTTTGTGACCTCGGCCTGGAACCTGTCCAGGAAGTCGATCGAGCTCCAAGCGCCGAAGCCGGCAAGACCGTGGACCTGGAGATCCTTCCAGTCCAGGCGCGCGCTGGCCGATAAGGTCCCCCCGAAGCCGTAATAATAGCCGTAATAAAAGACCGTGGTCTTCAGGCCGGAGATATCGTGAACCCGGGAATAATCGTTGATCGCGGCCGAGTTGACCAGGGCGAAATCGAAGTAGGCTTCGACGACGGTCCGGAGCCTCAGGCCCCGGCGGAACACCGTTCCGTCCAGGACCGGGCCGGCGACGTGCAGGATCGCCAGTTTCTCAGTGAAGTTCCGCGGTTCTTCGAGCCGGAGTCGTCCGAGGTCGGTTTTGACGGGTACCGGCACGGCGTCGTAAGCCGCGAGGGGCCTCTTCTTGAAGAGCTCGAAGGAGGAGCCGAGCCCCAGGGTCAGGCTGTAACCGTTGCCGCTGTCGCCGATCTTCTGGACGAAACGGCCCCAGGCGACGGCCTTTGTGAGGAACCGCGTCTCTTCGGCGTGGCCGCCGCGGGTGGCGAAGTCTAGGGTCATTTCGCTGAAATAGGCATCCGTGACGGCGCGCCGGAGCTCGCCGGGCTTCCCGTATTCCGGGATCCCGATCAGCCGGGCGTTGAATCCGAAGTAGATGTCCGTTCCGGCTTCACGCCGGTCCAAAGCGAGCCGGCGCGCCCCAAGGAACGCCTTCATTTCATGCCATCCCGGCTGAACGTAGCCCTCCGCCGCCGGGTCCTTGCGGTCCAGCCAGTGGTTGAGCTTGACGACCGGATTGAGAAAGCTCAACGCGCGCAGGACGGGGCTGGGCTGGTGACACAGGAAGTGGCCGATCTGGTACCAGGGCTCCCCGGCCGCGAACCCCCCAAGGCCCGTCATGATCTGGTCGTTGATGGAAACGACCTCCTTCGGCTCCCCGACGATCTCCCACCAGCTCGAGCCGACGATCAACATCAGCCACGAGTAGAGCCAGGGCAGATGATTGGACCGGCCGAATTGGTAATAGGCCGCGCCGCCCAGGATGTGGGACCAGTTGAGAGAGAACTGGTTCGAATCGAAACGCCAGCCTTCGAGGAACAGGACCCGCGATATCTGGGAGTCGATATCGAGCCCGAAATCCCTGTCTTCGGGGAAGCTGTTGCCGGCCCAGTAGTTGACCGTGGTCGCGATCGAGAATGCGGCCTGCTCGATCCAGGCGCGCAGCTTCTTCCCCCCCGGCCTAGAAATGGTCTCCACAGGGGCGTCCTCCCGCGCCACGTCGGGTGCGCCGGTCGGAAGCCCTTGTGAAGTTAAGCTGAAGGGAGAACGGCCGGATCCCGGGCCCGGCGATCGAGTCGCCAGGATGAACGGGACGCGGGCGTCCGTACTTGAAGAAGGGAAGGCCGCCTCTGCGGCGGAAACGGGCGTTGCTGTCAACCAGAAACACGCCAGGCCGGCGGCGATAGTCACTTTCAGAGCGGCCGATATCCGGCGTCCCCCCCCTTCGACCTCCGGAGATCGCCCGGAGCTTTTAGAGGCCGGCGCTGTTGTTTCCAGCGCCATGCCCTGGACGACGACCACCAGGAAGAGAAGGACGGGCAGGAACTGGGGCTCCGGAGTAGAGGCCACAAATAGGAACACGTAGGAGGCGGTCAGCATCGCCGAGAACAGGCCGAGCTTCCGGGCGGCCAGGATCGACAAAGCGAGGATGGCGGACGCCGCGATCGGATAGAGTCCGTGCAGGCCGAGCCAGGCTAACGGGCCCGACAGGATGTTGGGATAAAAGGTGGTCAGGGCGGCCCTGTCCTCGAGGACGATATTGAAGAGGGCCGTGTTCTTCAAAACCTCGATGACGCCGAAGGGCGCCATGACGAGGACGGCGGTCGCCAGGGCGATGGAGACTTCGACCCCGGTCCGGGCGAGCGACCGGACGTCCTTCGCGTCGAGCCTGTGTGCGTAGTACACGGCCATAAGGGGGAGGATGAGGAACTTGGTCATCAATCCGAAACCGAACAGGACCGCGATCACGTACCTGTGGAGGGCCCGCGGCGCCTCCGCGTCCTTCTTGATCGTCCAGAGGATGAGGGAGGCCGCGAGCAGGGTCAGGGCCACGGTGGTCTTGATCTCCCCCAACAAGATCATGGGCATGAAGGGCAGGAGAAGGACCGGCCGGATCCGGGGGAACATTCGGAGGAGAATCACGCAGCAGAGCATATGGATGAGGAGCATGGTCACGGTCAGGACGGTGATGTTCCACGTCCCGGCGATCCGGTAGGCCAGGTAATAAGGAAAGATCTCGAGCGGAGGATAATTGAAATTGCCCAACACGGGTCCGTGGGATTCGATCTCGTGATAGATCGTGCCCGCCGTGTAGGGGTTCTTCCCGGCTTCGAGGGCGTCGAAAACGGTCCTGTAGGTCCGGATGATCTCGGAATCCGAACTGACGACGCTCAGGTTCACGGCGCCGAGGCCGAGGCCGCAGAGAAGGACGAAGGCGAGGACGCCTTTCCCGAAGAATATCCGCGGACTGGCGGCGTGGAGAAACCAGATCGCCGTCAGTGCCAGGGAGAGGAGGAGGGCGTATTCATAGTGACGGCCGCCGGGCACGGGTTCGAGGATCAGCATGACGAGCGAGACCGCCACGCAGGCGATCAGGGCGCCGATCGGAGCGGCCGAAGGTCCGTCATTTTTCGTCATGGTTGAAGACGTCCCGGGTCAAGACGTTCATCTTTTCGAGCCCGCCCCGCTCGATGATCTTCTTGGCATAGAGGATCCGCTGAATGCCGCCGACGAGAACGATGACGAACAGGATCCTGAGGAAGATCGCCAGCGTCGGAATTTCGAGATGGGAGATGCGAACGCTCGGCCAGAACAAGGAGACCGCGAGCCCGGTGTTGAGCAGGAGGAGCCGCTCAAAGCGCTCTCCTATGGCCGGCCAGTCATGTTCCCCGATAGGGACGACCATGGCGGCACGAGGCTTGGCGAAGCTCAGGATCAGCGACGCGGAGATGACCAGGAACGATTCCAGGGCGTAGCCGGAGACGGCGAAGCCAAAATAGATGATCACCTCGACCCACTTGTCGATGATCCCTTCGAGATAATAGCCGAACTTGGTCACTCGCTTCTGGGCCCGGGCGACCCCCCCGTCGATCGTATCCCACAGACACGCCAAGCCGATGAAAACAAACGCCAGAAAATGGCGGCGCAGATGGAAAAGCAGGGCGCCGATGGCCGCGACGATCAAGGCCAAGGACGAGAACATGTTAGGAGGAACATGCGTCCAGGCAAAAAGGAGACCTACCTTGTCGAGACTCTTGGTGCATTTTTTTCGAAGGCCGTTTCCGAACATGAGATCCCTCCGTGCTGAGGGGCTTATTCGTTCACGGCCATAATGTAAGGATTCCCCCCGGGGAAGTCGTCAAGATTTTGTCAAGAATGCGCCAATCTTCTGTCAACCCTGAGCCGGGCTTCCCAGTCAACCCCGCTCGGGGCCGGGAAGGCCCCACCCCGATCTATCGCCGGGCTATAAGCTCAAGTGGCCGTGGGCCATCGTCAGGAGCGTCCGGACGGGAACGCCGTAGGGGCAGGCCGTCTCGCAGAACCCGGCGCACGTCCGGCAGGCGTCGGCCTTGGCCGTCTCGAGAGCGGCGTATTTCTCCATGGCGAATTTCTCGCTGCCCTGGGCCTCGAAATAGTGGTTGTAGCGCATGATCGTGTTGACCGGGACGCCGCTCGGACACTGGGACTCGCAGACGCCGCAAGCATGCCGGCAGTAAAGCGAGCCGTATTGCCGCTCGAACGAGGCCAGCAGGCCCTGTTCCTTCCGGCCCAGCCCGGAGCCGGAAAGAGCGAGATAATTCTGGACGTCTTCGAAGGTGTTGAAGGCCAGAGTCAGTGTGTGCACCCGCGGGTCGGCCAAGACGAACTTGAGGGCGGCGGACTTGATCTCCGCGGGCGTCTTCAGGCCATTCTTCTGGATGAACGCCTCGGCCTGCTTCGCCGTCTCTTCCATCTGTTCCATGGATTTCTGCATCCGCTCGTCGATCGCCTGGCCGTCCTTTTTCATCTGCTCGATGCGGTTCTTCGTGTCATAGTAGCGGCCAAGGGGGTTCGACTTCATGATCGTCACGGCGATGTTCTTCTTGGCCGCGGCCTCGATGACCTTCTCCCCCGGCTCCTTCTGCAGGAAATTATAGACGACGAGGACGACGTCGAAACGGCCGTCGTCGACCGCGGCCAGGAGGACGTTCTCCATCGGCTCGCCCTGGCCCGGCTGGCGGCTGCCGTGGCTGGAGATGCCCGAGAACCGCACCTTACCCTGCTTCTTCAGCTCTTCGATGGCCTTGTGATAGACCTCGCTCTTGACGGATTCGGCGGTCGGGGGCCCCGGCATCATGACGCAGTCGACGTAATCGGTCTGGAGCCGCTCCAGGCATTGCTGGACTTTCTCGGCAACCTCGGCGGTGCCGGCGAGCCCGTCCGTCCGGACCTTGGTCGTGATGAACAGGGACTTCCGGTCCCGGCCCTTGATGGCCTCGCCGATGCTCCGCTCCGCCGCTCCCCGGCCGTAGCCCTCGGACGTGTCGAAGTAGTTGACGCCGGCGTCGAGGGCGGCGCTGATGACGGGAGTCGGGAAAGTCTGAGACGTCCCGATGCCGATGTCGGACGCCTTGAACCCCGTCCGGCCGAGCGTCCGGTAGGACTTGATCTTCGGTGTTTCCCCGGAGCTAGCCTGTCCGGCCAAGGCCGGTTTCGCCGCGAGCGTCGTGCCGACGCCGGCCAGGCCCATGGCCGATGCCTTGATGAAATCTCTCCGGTCGAAGCCTTTGCGCTTGGTCATGTTTTCTCCCTCCTCCGTGGCCTTTTTCAGATTATATCACGTCGAGGCCGGTCCGCGCTTGCCGGACCGTCGCATAAAAAGGGGTGTGGGCCTCCGGCGAGGCACACGCCCCGGACTCAAGCTTTACTGCTTTTCTTACTTTTTCTTCGCGGTCCACTCGACCTCGCGGTCCATCATCGTGAAAGTGCCCTTCATGGTGGCGCCGTCGACGGTCCCCTTGTAGTTCATGACCATTTCGCCCTGGGGGCCTTGGCGGACGATCTTCCACTCGATGGCGTTGCCTTCGAGGGTGCCTTCGCCCGTGATCGGGTCGCCGCCCTGACGTCCGGGCACGGTGACCTTGATCTTGTTGCCTTCCTGGACGATGGTGATGTCCCGGGTCATCATTTCGCCCCCGCGGCCCGGGGAGCTCATTTCCCATGTGCCGGAAACATCGGCGGCCCAGGCGACGAGAGAGAGGATGGCCACGACGGCCAATGCGGTTAGTGTGACTTTCTTCATTGAGGATACTCCTTTTATTTGAGATGCTGCCTTCATAGGATTAGACTGACAGGAGGCCTGTTTCTTCCATAATTCGGAGACCCATCCCGCGGCCTATTTCCCCTGGAAAATGACGGCGATCACAGTCTGGCCGACTGCGTTCAGGGTGTTGACGTCGATTTTATCGAGAGTGTCCCCGACGGTATGCCAGCTCGCGGGAAAGCCCTCCCGCCTGTCGTCGTAATGGATGATATCGATCGTCGGGATTCCGGCTATCTTGTTGATATAGAGGTGGTCGTCGATGAGCGGGTCGGCTTCCCGGGCCTGAAAGTACTTGGCATGCCCGAGCCCGCGGGCCGTTTCCCAGACCTTTTTCATGACCGCCGGGGCGTAGTACATGGACGTCCCCTCCATGGGGAAGACGGCGTCGGCCGCCCCGACCATATCGAGCAGGATGCCGAAACGGGCTTTGTAGCCGGGGCGGTGGGGATTCCGGGCCCAGTACTGGGAGCCCAGGGCCCAGCTGTCCTCGGAGGCGCCGCGCCAGTTCCTGTGCTCGCCGAAATCCTCGAGGTCGAGGAGCAGGATGTCGACGCCGGCCGCGGGTTTCCTGAGCGAGAGTTGCCGGGCCACCTCGAGCAGGACCCCGACGCCGCTCGCCCCGTCGTTGGCCCCCATGACCGGCTTGAAATGATTGGCCGGGTCCGGATCGTGGTCGGCGAAGGGGCGCGAATCCCAGTGAGCGCAGAGGAGGATCCTGTCTTTGGCCTCGGTATTGAACGAGGCGACGATGTTCTTCCCGTCGAGAACCCTCCCGTCATAGGCCTTGGCCTGGAAGGCCTGCACGACGACGTCGGGCGTCCACTGCTTGAGGGTCTTGACGAGCCAATCGGCGCAGGCGGCGTGGGCCGGTGTGTTGGGCACGCGCGGCCCGAACTCGACCTGCTTCTTGACGAAGCCGTAGGCCGACGCCGCATCGAACCCCATCCCCTTCTCTTCCCCGCAGGAAAACGCGACTGATAGGAAAACCAGCGCCGGAATAAGGGCCGTTCGCTTCAGCATCATTGTACTATTATACGCCATTTTTTCGTGAAGAGGGACAGTCCCCATTGGGAACCAATGGGGACAGTCCCTTGTCCCTCCCGGGAACCGATCGTGAAGAGGGACTGTCCCCGCAGGGGACTGTCCCTCTTCGCATTGAACTGATCCCCGCAGGGGACTGTCCTCATTCGGGAGCCGTTTTTTCTTTGCCCCCGAATGAGGGCTGTCCCTCTTCGCCGGCAATTGAACCCGGGCCGTGTTTTCAATATAATCCGCCCTTATCGTTCGTCACTCAAGGAGGTCCTCATGAAACGCAACGTCAAGACGGCGCTCCGTGTCTGCGCCCTTCTCCTTCTCGTCATGGCCTTCGCCGGCCCGTTCGCGGCCCAGCAGGCCGGGCCCGGCCCGGACAGCCAGGCCCTGACCAGGCACCTTCGCTGGCGGAACATCGGCCCGGCCAACATGGTCGGCCGCATCTCCGACTTCGAAGCCCTGGACAACGACTTCACCCAAGTCCTCGTGGCCTCGGCCTCGGGCGGCGTGTTCAAATCCGTAAACGCCGGGACGACCTGGGAGCCCATCTTCGACAAGTACGGCTCGGCCTCCATCGGCGACGTCGCCTTCTTCCAGAAGGACCCCAACATCATCTGGGTCGGGACGGGCGAGGAGTGCATCCGCAACAGCATCGCCTGGGGCGACGGCGTCTATAAATCGACCGACGGCGGCAAGTCCTTCGCCCGGATGGGCCTCGAGACGACCCAGACGATAGCCCGCGTCATCACCCATCCGTCCGACCCCGACACCGTGTACGTCGGCGCCTCGGGCCACCCCTGGGGCTACACCGGCGACCGGGGCCTCTTCAAGACGACAGACGGCGGCAAGTCGTGGACGAAGCTCGCCGGCGGGCTCCCAAACGACGGCAAAACCGGGGTCATCGACCTGGTCATGCATCCGTCCGACCCCGAGACCCTCTACGTTTCTTTCTGGCAGCGCCTCCGCCAGCCCTGGCGCTTCGACTCGGGCGGCCCGAACGGCGGCATCTTCAAGTCGACCGACGGCGGCAAGACCTGGGCCAAGCTCATCCAGGGCCTGCCGACCGGAGAGCTCGGCCGCATCGGCCTGGCGATCTCCCGCTCGAAGCCCGACGTCCTCATGGCCGTCGTCGAGCACGGCTACCAGCCGCCGCAGACCATCCGCTCGGGGAACGAGCAGAAGCCCAACCCCGATTACGACGACATGACCAAGCTCGGAACCGGGATCTACCGGTCCGAGGACGGGGGCGCGACCTGGCAGTTCATGAACCGGATGAACAACCGGCCCTTTTATTACAGCCACATCTATATCAACCCGCTCGAGGACAAGTGGGTCTACTTCCTGGCCACGAACATGAGCTTCTCGGCGGACGGCGGCAAGACCTGGAGTCAGATCGGCGGCCTCCACCCCGATTTCCACACCATGTGGATCGACCCGTCGAACAAGAACCGCTTCTACGTCGGGCAGGACGGCGGCGCCTCCATCACCTACGACCACGGACGCACTTGGGTCTTCTTCGACAACCTCAGTGTCGCCCAGTTCTATGCCGTCAGCGCCGACATGCGCGACCCGTATTACGTCTACGGAGGGCTCCAGGACAACGGCACCTGGGGCGGCCCGTCGATGAGCCGCGAGGGACAGATTCTGACCGATTTCTGGTACAACATCGGCGGCGGCGACGGCTTCCACACCCAGAACGACCCGCAGGACTGGCGCACGGTTTACCTCGAAAGCCAGGGCGGCTCCCTCCAGCGGGTCAACGTCGAGACGCGCGAAGCGAAGAGCATCCGGCCGAACCCGCTGAACATCGCCAACTACAAGGAGTACTTCCCTCCGGCGCCGCCCGAGAAGAAAGCCCCCGCCGCCAAGGCCGGGGCCAAGGCCGCGCCCGAGCCGGCAGCCAAGCCCGAAGCCAAGGCCGAGCCGGCAGCCAAGCCCGAAGCCAAGGCCGAGCCGGCCTCCCCCGAGGCGGCCATGCAGTCCAGGATGCAGCAGGACCGGGGCCCTTTCCGCTTCAACTGGAGCTCGCCGATCGTCATGTCCCCCCACAACCCGGAGACGATTTTCTTCGGCGGCAACCACCTTTTCAAGTCCACGGACCGGGGCGACCACTGGATGCTCCTCAGCCCCGACCTGACGACGAACGATAAGGCGAAGTACGCCCCGGCCAAGCCCACCGGCGGCATGACGCCCGACGTCACCGGCGCCGAACTCCACTGCACCATCATCACCATCTCGGAATCGCCCCGTATCCCCGGCCTGATCTGGGTCGGGACAGACGACGGCAACGTCCAGGTCACCCGCAACGGCGGCGTCACCTGGACGAACGTCCGGCCGAACATCAAGGGCGTTCCCCCCGGCATCTGGTGCAGCCGGGTCGAGGCCTCGCGCTTCGACGAGGCGACCTGCTACGCGACCTTCGACGGGCACCGCTCCGACGATTTCCACACCTACGTGTTCAAGACGACCGACTTCGGCAAGACCTGGACAGCGGCAGCAGCCGGCATCCCGGACGGCCAGCCCGTCTACGTCATCCGGGAGGACCTGGTCAACAAGAAGCTCCTTTTCCTGGGCACGGAATTCGGGGTCTTCTTCAGCCGCGATGCCGCCGCGACATGGTCCCGGCTGAACGTCAACCTGCCCACGGTCGCCGTCCACGACCTCCTCATCCACCCCCGCGACAACGACCTCATCGCCGCGACGCACGGCCGGGGCTTGTGGATCCTCGACGACATCACGGCCCTGCGCAAGGCGACCGACGAGGCCCTCGGCCAGGATTCCGTCCTCTTCGAACCGGGCAAGCCCGGCACGCGCTGGCTCCGGATCCAGCGGGGCGGTTACGGCCGGGGCGACCTCTTCTTCAAGGGCGAGAACCCGCCCGACGGCACCCTGCTCAACTTCTACCTCAAGGCGAAGCCCGAAGCGCCGGCCGTTCTCGAGATCGCCGACTTCGCGGGCGTCATGAAGACAACTTATATCCTCGATACCGCCGAGGCGGGCATCAACCGCGTCGCTTGGGACCTCCGTTTCGACCCACCGGCGGCGACCGCCCAGAACCTCGCGGCCAACCTCAAGAAGCAGATCGATCCGGCGCTCATGCGGACCGACCTCAAGGACGATCAGAAGGCCGCGCTGAAAAAGGCCTTGGCGGACCTCGAAAAGTTCGGGACGAACTACCGCAAGATCGCCGAGATCCAGAGGGCGGTCCTCTCCATCATCCGGGGCGGGATGCCCTTCGGGATGGGCGGCGGGCGAGGCGGGATGGGCGGCGGCCAGGTCGCCGAGCCCGGCGTTTACGCCGTCAAGCTGACCGTCAACGGCAAGACGCTCACGACCAAGGTCACCGTCCGTCTCGACCCCATCCAGGCCGCGGCCAAATAGGTCCCAGAGGGACAGCCCCCATTGGGGACCAATGGGGACAGTCCCGTTCGGGACCAGAGGGACAGCCCCCATTGGGGACCAATGGGGACAGTCCCGTCCGGGACAGTCCCTCTACTTGAAGAGAGGGTCGGGGCTGAGCTTCACCGTCTTGGTGGCGATGTCCTTCCCGTCCACGCTCAGGGTCACCTTGTACGTGCCGTAGTCCGCTTGATTGCCGCGGACGCCGCGGCCGCCTCCCCCGCCGGGCCGCGCGCCCGCCGCGGGCTGCTGCGCGGGGTCGACGCGCTTGGTCAGGTTCCAGGACGCTTTCTGGAGACCCTGCTTCGCGTTCCCGCCCAGCTCCTGGACGAGATTGCCCTCGAGGTCCTTGACGATGAGTTTGACCGACTTGGGCTCCGCCTTCAGATAGTAGTAGATGGTCGAAGCGATCTCGGGGTTGGTCACCTTGGCGAACTCGCCGTATTGCTCGCCCCGCCGCTCGAGCCGGTTCCAGCGGATGACCTCTTCGATGTCGAAGAGGTAGGCGTCCTTGGCCAGGTTCTCAGCCGTGAATTCCTTGATCGGGGCGATGTCGGCGATGTAGATGCCCCGGCCGTAGGTGCCGATGACCATGTCCCGGTCCCGCTTCTGGATGGCCATGTCGCGGACGATGACGTTCGGCGCTGTGGTCGAGAAAGCCGTCCAGGTCTTGCCCTTGTCGATGGTCACGTGGATGCCGTAGTCGCCGGCGAGGTAGAGGACGTTGGCGTTGTCCGGGTCCTCCTCGAGGTCGAAGATCGGGTTCATCAGGCCGCCGGAGATGTCCTCCCAGGTCTTGCCCAGGTCGTGCGTGACGAATAGCCAGGTCTTGTCCTCGTTATGGGTCCGGTAACCGCTGAAACCCACGTAGCAGGTCATCTCGTCATAGCGGGAGGGCACGACCCTCTTGACCCAGCGGTCGAACGGAATGAGGGCGCCCTTGATCCCGGGCTTGGCCTTGCCCGTCTTCATGTCGTAGAAATTGGCCGTGATGTTGGTCCAGGTCACGCCGCCGTCGGCCGACATCTGGACGTTCCCGTCGTCGGTCCCGGCCCAATAGAGCCCGGGCTTTTTGGCCGATTCGGCGAAGGAGTAGATCGTCGCGTACTGGAGGTTGGTCTTCTTTGACTCCTCGAGGCGCGTCTTGTCGGCCCGGGTCAGGTCGGGGCTGATCGTGACGAAGCTGTCGCGCTCGCCGCGGCTGAGGGAGCGGTGGACGAACTGGGAGCAGATGTAGACGATACCCGGGTTGTAAGGGGAAAGGACGATCGGGGCGTTCCACTGGTAACGCTGTGGAGGCACGCCTTTGGCCGCTTCCGCGGGCGTCGTCCGCTTGACCAGCTGGGAGATCTCGCCCGTCTTGAGGTTCTGCCGGCTCGAGGCGCCGAACTGGCTCTCGTAATAGAGGTATTCGGGGTTCCACCAGTCGCGAAGGACGTAGTAGGCGTCGCCCGTGGGCAGGTAGTTCCAGTCGGCGGCGTAGATGCCCCACTGGTTCCGGTTCTGGGAGGGGCCGATCCAGGCGCCGTTGTCCTGGGTGCCGCCCATGACGTTGTAGGGCTGTTCGTTGTCCGCCGAGACGTCGTAGAACTGCTGGGCGCTGATCGTCGCCTTCTGGCTCCAATGCTTGCCGCCGTCCCAGCTCTCCCCCGCCCCGCCGTCGTTGGCGCTCATGATATGGTTGGAGTTCTTCGGGTCGATCCAGATGCCGCGGTGGTCGACGTGGAGCTTGAAGGCGCCGGAGTCCCAGCCCGTGGCCTTGAACGACTTGCCGCCGTCGGTCGAGATCGTGGCGTTGGTGTCGGTGCAGTAGACCGTCTGGTCGTTCTGGGGGTCGATGTAGATGCGGCCGTAATAGCCGGCCTCGGTCTGGTTGACGAGGCCGCTGCCGCCGGAGTGCTTATACTCGGTCATCTTTTTCCAGGTTTCGCCCTGGTCGTCGGAGCGGTAGACGACGCCGGCCCGCTTGACGGGCGCCTGGTTGCGCAGGAGGCCGGCATAGAGGACCTCGAGGACGTGACGGTTGACGATCTGGGCGCGGCCCTTGGCCTCGGTCGAATCCGCCTTCGGGGCCTCCCGCTTCAGGAGCGCCTCGACCTCGCCGATGGCGGCGACGAGGTCCTTGTTCTTGGCGTGCGCCTTGCGGGCCGTCGCGTTGAACTTGGCCAGGTCGACGCCGGATTTGGTCAGGAAATCCTTGTCGGCGACGAGCTCGTTGAGTTTTTTGACGAGCTCGGCCTCGTCCGCCGCCGCGACGGGCGTGAATTTGGGGGCCTGCTTGGCGATCTCGGGGTTTATCTTGAAGGTCTTGAACTTGTCGAACGTGACGTCGTCCGCGAAAAGACCTCCGCCGCCCATCCCGCCGGCCCGGAAGTTGGCCACGCCGTCGCGTTCGGCCAGGCCGAGGTTGACTTCCTCGTCGAGCCGGGCTACGAGGACCTTCGGATTCGTCTCGTAGATGTCGAGGCCGGCCCGCCCGAGGTCGATGTCAAGGGGCAGGCCTTGAGTCAGTTTTTTCCATGTCTTGCCGCCGTCGATCGACTTGTAGAGGTGGTTGCCCGGCTGGCGGTCGATATAAGTCCAGCTCCGGCGGTAGGTCTTGTAGGCCGCGGCGATGATGACGTCGGTGTTGCCCGGGTCGATGACGAAGTCGCCGACGCCCCGGTCGTCGAGGGGCCAGAGGCGTTCCCAGGTCTTGCCGCCGTCGATCGTCTTATAGAAGCCGCGCTCGCAGTCCATGGCGTTGTCGTAGAGCTTCCCCTCGGCGGCGACGTAGACGACGTCCGGGTTCTTGGGGTCGACCGCGACCTTGGGGATGAAGAAGCTCTTCTCCAGGCCGATCTTCGTCCAGGTCTTGCCGGCGTCGGTCGACTTCCACATTCCGTTGCCGTGGGAGCTCGAGCGGGCGTGCATCGGCTCGCCCGTCCCCAGGTAGAGGATGTTGGGGTTGGACGGGGCGATGGCCAGGAAGCCCATGCTCATGTTGCCGTATTTTTCGAAGAGGGGCTCGAAGTGCGTGCCCGCGTCCTCGGTCTTCCACAGTCCGCCGCTGGCGGTCAGAACGTAGTAGACCTGGGATTGCCCCAGGGGCACGGCGAATTCGGTGATCCGGCCCGAAAAGTTGACGGGCCCGACGAAGCGCCAGCCGAATTGGTTGAAATCTTCGGCCGTGACCTGCGCTTGGGCCAGGGCCGCTCCCCCGGCGCCCAGGGCGAAGCCCAGGGCCAGAAGGGTCAAAAAGAGACGAGCTGTGCGGGAATACATGAAGTCTCCTCCTTCAGAAAATGTGGCCGAAGTTGAAATAGAGGCCCATCCCCTCCTTGCTCCAGGCGACGTCCACGCGGACCACGAAATCCGGCATGTAGAAACGGAGCCCGACCCCGGCGTCGAAGGCGATCGTCCCGAAGTCGATGTCGCGGAGGGACGGCCAGACGGCGCCCGAATCGCAGAAAACGTTTCCCCCGAGGCGCCAGACGAGCGGAAAGCGGTACTCGGCGTTGACCAGGAACTTGCCGCGGTCGAGGAAGCGGTTGAGCGGGTAGCCGCGCATGGCGGTCATGACGTTCCCGCCGCCGAGCGAGGCGTGATCGAAGAGAGGGATGTCGCCGCCGCCGACGTATTGGGCCAGGGCCCGGACGGCGAAAACGTCCTTCTCGCCGAAGACGCGCTGATACTTGCGGAGGTCGATCGTCAGGCGGTTGAAGGCCGCGTCGCGGCTGCCCATGAATCCCGCGGCCCAGTCGTCCTGGAGGATGAAGCGGAAGCCGCGGGTCGGGTGGATCTGGCTGTCGGAAGTGTCGTACTTCAGGATAAAGGAGAGGTAGGGCACGAACAGGCGGCCTAGGGCTTCGTACCCCGCGAGCTCATCCTGGAAGGGGCCGTCCCGGGGGTCGGTATACCGGATCCAGCGGACGACGTAAGCCGCTTCGGCGACAAGATGCGGGGTGAGGCCTCGGCCGAAGGTAAAGGCGAGGTTCGTCGTCTGGTGGGTCAGGATCGTCTGGTTCGCCTCGGGCGTCCCGGCGCCGATGCCGTAGAAGCTGTAGCTGAGGAACTTGTCGTATTCGGCCTTGAGGTCGAAGGACAGGCCGAAGCGCTTTCCTTGCCGGATCTCGAGGTCGGGAATGGAGAAGGTGAAGACGTACCAGCGCTCGCCTTTCGTCGAGTTGAACAGGATGAGATCCAGCGACTCTCTTTTCTTGAGGTAATCGACGAATTTGACCCGGCCGCCGTAGCCGAAGCCGATGTCCGTATCGTACATCAGGATCGGGAAGGGGCTGAACGAGCGGTGGGCGCCCGGCTCAGCCGCGTTCTCCTGAGCCGAGAGCCCTCCCGGCCAGAGAGCCGCCGCGGCAAAGAGAAAAGCCAGAACCCCTTTAAGGCCTTTCTTGCGCATCACGTCCTCCTTCGTACCCCCTTTCTTAGCCCAAGCCGGCCGGAAATTCAAGAGCTGCGTCAGGAGGGCCTTAGGCGCTTGTGGAACCAGGGCCGGAGGGCCTTCATTTTTTCGATCTGGGAGGCGGGGGCCCGGCGGCGGGCGGTCGAGCGCTCTTCGCTCCCCTCCGGGGCTCCCCAGCGGATCTCCACGCTGTCGTTCGGGTTATAGCCCATCTCGAAGGCGTCCCGCCGGGCGAAGACATCCTCGAGCGTCAGGACCCGGGACGTCCCGTCCGACCTCAGGTAGGTGATGGAGAGGCCGGCCGCCAAGTTTCTCTGGAGGGCGAGGAGCCCGCGCCGGACCTCGTCGGGCGTCTTCTTCCCGGAGGCTTCGTAGGCCTCGGGGTTCCCGGCGACCTTGTCCGGGAAGCCGAGGATGGTGTCGATGGCGATAAGCAGGCGCAGGTCGCGGTTGGGCGTCGAGAAATCCTCCCACCGCCCCAAAGTCTGGTAGACGGCCGGGCCCGACGGCATGGGGATGACCGTGCCCGGGTGTGTCCTCATGAACTCCTCGCCGTTGGCCACAGAGTCGACGCGGACGATGAGCTGTTCGTGGAGGGCCCGGAAGAGGTCCTCGAAGGCGACCGCGGCGTCGAGCGGCTCGGGGTTGATGAGCTTCTCCATCGCCGCGTAGAACGCGTCGCCCGTCATCTTCTCCTGCTCGAGCGAAAAATCGCCGAAGTCGGGGCTCGCGGCGATCTCCCGGTTCGTGAGGAGGCGCGGCCGGCCGTTTTCGAGAACGATCGGACGGAAGGCCTTGAACCCCGGCTCGCCTACGACCGACTCCGTCGTGAACAGGAAATTCCCCTTCCAGAACCTCTTGACCCCGATCGTCCCGTCGGGCTGGGCGTCGACGGAAAGGAGCAGGCCCGGGCGCTTCGCGGTCTGGGGGACCCAGCGGACGATCGTCAGGGTGTGGCCGTACGGATCGGCGTAGACCGTGCCCGGTTTGAGGGCCTTTCGGGTGAGAGGGAGCGGGTAATAGTCGGTTTCGTCCGCTCGAAGCGCGGTCCGGCCGTTCCCGGCGTGGACGGTGTTCTTGACCAGGGCAAGCAAGCGCCCGAACGTCCGGACGGGGCTTCCCGCCTCCGTTCCGGCGGAAAGGCCGTCCGTCCGGAAGCGCAGGCCGCGCGGTGCCGTCTCCAGACTGCCCCAGCTCGTCTCGTGGAAACCGAAGGGCAGGCCGAGCTTCCAAGCGAAGTAGGCCCGCAGGAAATAGGGATTATCGGCGCAGTCCGGGGTCATGACGAGCGCGTTCGGGCCGGAGGCCTCGTCCTCGCCGAGGCCAAGATGGTTGTGGAGGATGTTCCGCGCCGGGTCGCGCATGACCTCGTGGAGGGCTTTCCAGGACGAGCGCTCGTCCGCCTCGGCGAAGAGAGCCTCGATCCAGGCGGAGTAGAGGCTTTCTTCGGACCTCGACCAGCCCTTCGCTCCATGCCGGCGGAGAAACTGAGGAGAGACCAGAGCAGCCCGGGGGCCTGAGAGCGCGGCCGCGGCCAGAACGGCGGCTTTTTCCGCCGTCACTCCGGCTTCGACCGGTCCGGGTCTGCGTTCGGACGAGGATTTCCACGGACCCAAAAAGATGAGGCCTCCGGCCAGGAAAGCCGCGCCGGCCACGGCCCAAAAGAGTCTCCGCCGCCCTTGCGTCGGCCCGGAAGACCCTGTGATTTTAGAGGCCGTCAAGGGACGAGCCTTCGTCTCGCCACTCGCCCGTGGCTAATATTCACGGGCGAGTACGGCGAAAGTTGACCCCCGGGAAAGCCCGGGGCCCCGGCCGCCGTGGGTGACCAGCCCTCGAGAGATGATCATCAGAAATAATAGCGGAAGCCGGCGCCGCCGCTAATCCCGACCTCGGTGGCCGGGACGAGATCGAGCATGGGGACGACTTCGAGGAAAAGCTCGATCGCCGTCTTCTCGAACTGATAAGAGATGCCGATCGGGACGCGGACGCTGACGATCGTTAGATCGGCGAATTTCACGCGGCCGCCGAAACCGTAGTAGAGGGCCATCTTGCCCGTTTCCACCTTGAAGAGGTCGAAGTTGTGGAAGAGGAAATCACCGTGGATCTGGAAGAAGGTCCCGCTGCTAACGAACGACCAGGCGGCCCCGGCGTCGAAGGCCGTGGTCTTGCCGGTCCACATCTTGGCGCTGAGGCCTGTCGGCTCGCCGAGGATGATGCCCAGCCCGATGTCGCCGTTTTGTCCGAAGGATAATCCGGCAAGACAGCCGAGGATGATAAGCATGAGTGCCGCTTTTTTCATAATGGTAACTCCTTATTCTTCTATTTTATTATTGAAAATACCAGAATTCCAGGATTTGGTCAAACGCCACAGCCCGGATCGGGAACCCGGGGCGGGTTATGCGCATTTACTCCAGCCGCAGTTCAGGCAGACGGGGCACTTCTCGTCGGGGAGCAGGGCGCCGCAGATCTTGCAGCGGACGGTGTAGAAGTCCTTGGCGTTCTGCTTGACCTCGCCGAAGTGCTTTTCGAGGACCTTGGCGATGGCGTCGGGGATTGACTGGATGAGGCCGCCCTCGGTGAAGATCGGCTCGGAGCCGCCGATGCCCTTGAGCTGCTGGATGACCTCCTCGGCCTCGACGCCGCTCCGGAGGGCCATCGAGATGAGCCGGCCGAGGGCCTCGGCATCGGCCATGGTCGAGTAGCCGCTCTTGCCGATCGAGGCAAAGACCTCGAAGGGCTTCTGGTTATGGAAGGAGATAGTCACGTAGAGATTGCCGAAACCGGTCTTGATCTTGTCGGTGACCGAGGGGAGAGAGTCCGGCCGCCCCTGGGGATGGAGGATCTCCGTCCCGTTCTTGTAGAGGACCTGGCTCTCGCGGCAGCCGTCGCGATAGATGGTGATCCCCTTGGTCCCCATGTTCCAAGCCAGCATATAGGCCTTCTCGACGTCGTCGACCGAGGCCTCGTGGGGGAAGTTGATCGTCTTGGAAACGGAGTTATCGACGTGCTTCTGGAAGGCGGCCTGGGTCCGGACGTGCCACTCGGGCGGGATCTCGTGGGCGGCCCGGAAATAGTCCGGGAGCGGCTTCCCCGGATTCCTTGCCCTCCACTCGGCGTAGATGGGGTGGACGTCCTTGAGCTCGGAGTCGATGATCTTCGAGGTCACCTCGAAGGCGAAGACGGGCTCGATCGAGGACGAACAGCCGGCGATGCGCGAGATGGTGCCGGTCGGGGCGATGGTGAAGACCGTGGCATTGCGCATCTTCGTGCCCTTGTAGACCGACTGGCCGATGGCCGGGAAGTTCCCCCGCTCCGCGGCCAGCTCGCAAGAGGCGGCCGTGGCCTCGGCCCGCAAGAAGGCGGCGACTTTGTCGGCCAGGGCCAGGGCCTTGGCCGAGTCGTACCTGACCTTCATCAAGAGGAGCAGGTCGGCCCAGCCCATGACCCCGAGCCCGATGCGGCGCGACGCCCGCGTCGTCTGGTCGATCTGGGGCAGAGGATATTTGTTGACGTCGATGACGTTGTCGAGGAAGCGGACGCCGAGGCGGACGACCTTGGCGAAGCGCTCCCCGTCGAAGCGGTCCTTTTTCTTGGCGTCGAAGAAGTTGGCCAGGTTGACGGAGCCGAGGTTGCAGGACTCGTAGTCGTGGAGGGGCTGTTCGCCGCAGGGGTTGGTCGCCCGGATGGGGCCGAGTCCGGCCGTCGGGTTTCCGGCGTTGATGCGGTCGATAAAGATGAGGCCGGGGTCGCCGACCGCCCAGGCCGACTCGACGATGAGCGCGAAGACCTTGCGGGCGTCTTTCTTGCCGACGGGCGTCCCCAGGTGCGGGTCGACGAGGTCGTAAGTGGAACCGGCTTTGAGGGCGGCCATGAAAGCGTCGGTGACGGCGATGGAGATGTTGAAGTTCGCGACCGACGTCCCGTCGAGCTTCATCTGGATGAAATCCTCGACGTCGGGATGGTCGACACGCAGGATGCCCATGTTGGCTCCCCGGCGGGTGCCGCCCTGCTTGACGGCCTCGGTCGCGGCGTCGATGACCCTGAGGAAAGAGACGGGGCCGGAGGCGACGCCCTGGGTCTTGCGGACGAAACTGCCCTTGGGCCGGAGAAGGCTGAAGTCGAAGCCCGTGCCGCCCCCCTCCTTGTGGACGAGGGCCGCGTTCTTGACCGTCTCGAAGATGGAATCGAGCGAGTCCTCGATGGGCAGGACGAAACAGGCGCTCAGGCACATGCCCCGGCCGGCGCCGGTCAGGGTCGGGCTATTGGGCAGGAAGTCGCGGTCGGCCATGGCCCGCAGGAACTCCTCGGCGTATTTTTTCCGGCCGGCTTTGGTCCTCTCGGCCGAAGCGACGTAGGTCGCCACGCGCCGGAAAAGGTCCTCGGGGGACTTGTCGACGGGCTCGCCTTTCTCGTTCTTCATGTAGTAGCGGGCCTTCAGGATCTTAAGGGCGTTCTCGTTGAAACCTCCGGTCGCAGCCATTCTATCCTCCAACGTGTCGATAATTTTTCGCCTGAAAAATAATTCCTAGTGGATTGGTATGGATTATATCCCCGCCGCCCGCCGAATGCAAGATTTTTTTGCAAGAGGGGGGCCCCCTTTTGGGGGCCGAGGGGGGGGAGGGACAATCCCCCCCTGTTTCACCCCCAACGGCGATGGACTCGATTTTTAGCCGGTTTATTATCGGTACGGCGAACGGAATCGCCACCACAATGGAGTGGAAGGTCCGGAAAGAGAGCGCATGATGCGCGAAAACAGAAAAGACAAAAGACTCGCCGAGGAAAACAGGGTCGCCATCGAGCTCCCCGGGGCGCCCGCCTCTCCCGACGCCCGCGTCATCAACGCCCTGACCAAGGACATTTCCCTGGGCGGAGCGCGGATCATCACGGACAGGCTTTTCGAGGTCGGGTCCTCTCTCCGGATGACGCTTTACCTTTCCAAATCGAAACAGATCACCAAGGTCCGGGCCGATGTCCGCTGGAACCGGATGGTCGAAGACGGCCTCTACGAGATCGGGGTCGAATTCGAACACGGCATCCCCACCGGCGTCCTGGTCCTCATCAACCATCTCTACGGAAAAGGCCAGAACGTCCCGACGTCTGTCCAAGCCTAAAGGAGGTCCCCATGAGTCACAACGCCGAACACCCCACCGAGCCGACATCCTTCCTCGACGACATCGAAAAACGCGTCAGCGAGATCTTTTCGGCCCAGAAAAACGAGGTGGAACAGGGCCTGATCGAAAAGATCAACCGCGAGAAGGAAGAGGCGCTCAGGAAGATCGAGGCCGTCAACCGGGAATTCACCCAGGTCCGGGGCTTCCTCGACGAGCACAAAGCCGTCATGGCCGAACTCCAGGGGGCGGAGGAGAACATCCGGGGCCAGATCCGGGGGCACTTCGACCGCGCCGTGAATTACCAGCAGATGATGGAGAACGCGGCTACCTTGGCCGGGGACGAGCTCGAAAGGATCGCCGGCCTCAACCAGGACCTCGAAAAGATCCGGCTGCGGGCCGAGGGCGAGTACCGGAAGGTCAAGCAGAACCTCGCGGGATATGCCGGGATCGCCGATCAGATCCCCGCGCCGGCGGAAAGCCCCGAAAGTGACGTGGACTGGAACGGAGAGCTGCTCAAGCTGAAGAAGGTCCGCGACCTCCTGTCGACGCTCAGGCAGGCCGAATTCGCCGCGGCGCCCGAAGCCGTGACGCCCGAGCCTCCCGCCGTCCTTGAGACAGTCGCGTCCCACGTGTCCGCGGAGGACGACGGGGTCCGGGACGACGTCGAGTTCGTCGACTCCGACCCCGCCTGGGGCGACATCCACATCGGCCCGGCCGGAAACGTCCAGGTCTCACCGGCCCTCGCCGAAGGGCCTTACGAGGAAGCAGCCGCCCCGGATGCGGGACACGTGTCGATCATGGAAAGCCTGGCCCGTTACCGCCGGACCGAGCCCGTGAACAACGGCATCGAGCTCGGCTTTTTCGCGGCCGAGGCCGACGCCGTCCTCGACGCCGAATCCTTCATGACGGCTGTCGGCAAGATCGTCGAGAATGCCGGCCAGCTCCATTCCCAGCTCGGCAAGACCGGTTCGGTGAAGGACCTCTTCCTGCTCAAGCAGGAGATCCTCAACCAGCAGGAAGTCCTGCGCAAGGTCTTCTTCCGCGTCGTCCGGTTCTGCGACAAAGAGAACGGCAAGCTGCCCGAGACTTTCGCCGAGGTCATCAGCGCCCAGGGCATGAAGGACATCATCGAACGGCTGACCATGGCCAACTGGAGCGACCCCTCCGATTTCCAGCCCTTCCTGAACGAGCTCAAAGCCATGAAGCGGGCCTTCGAAGTCCGGATGGTCGCCTCCGGCAGCTACGCCAAGGCCGTCCTCGACCAGGTCGAAGGCCGCAACTGAACTGATTCTTAAATGATCTCCAGGTAATCCTTGTCCGGGAGCTTGGGGAACTTGGCGTGGGGCTCCTGCTGGTACCAGAACGCGACCGAAGCGATGTCGTCTTGGAGGGGCAGGTAGCGCCCGCCCGACCGCCAGCCCAGCGCCTGGATCGTCACCTTGAGGTCCTTCTCGAACCGGATCGGGTCGGTGATGTGCCAGCGGTACATCCCGAACCTCTGCTGGACCTGGTAATGCCCGTCGCCGCGGATGACCTGGGACAGGCCCGTGTACGGCGTCGTGAACTCACGGTACTGGATCGAGCCGTCCGGCGCCTTGGCGTCGAAGTCGTAGGAGCCGCAGAAATAGTCCTCGGTCCCCGTGCCGGCGATCGTCGGGAACTTCGTGTCGCCGTCGAGGAAGAACTTGATCTCGCCCTCGCCCCACCAGCCGTTGTTGTTGACGCCCCAAGCCATGTAGGTGCCGACGTAGTGGCCCCAGCCCTTGACGCCGTCGAGGAGGGTATAGACGTCCTTGTAAGGGAGCGGGTTGACGCGCCGGAACTGGGCGTGGAAGTAGGCCGCGTCGTCGGGGACGCTCGTCAGGGCGTAATTGATCTGGTAGTAGACCGTGAAGACGTCGTCGGCGATATTCTCGATGGTGATCTTGAAGCCCTTGCGGAAGGGCATCTCCCAGTACGAATTGAAGGCGCTGCCCGGGTTGACGCAGACGGGGAGCGACGAGATCTGGGCGTACTGGCCCCAGCCGCTGGCGAAGAAATCACCGACGGGGCATTCGACCGAGGGCTCGGTCTCGCCGTCCCAGTAGAAGCGGAGGATGGCGAAGCGCCAGTTGCCGGCGGGGGTCAGCCAGATCTGCTGGATGGCGCCCTCGCCCTTGACGTCGGCCATGACGAAGGTCTCCTTGGGCGGAACGCGGACGTAGGGCGAGACCTTCCAGCCCTGGCCGAGGTCGCGGGCCGCTTTCATGGCCGGGCCGTCGGTCGACATGCCGGCCTTGCCCTTCTCGCCGGTGAAGTTCTCCGGGCTGATGGACCTCGTCTGGGCCTTCGACAGGCGCGACAGGTTGCCGAGGCCCGTGCCGAGGCCGTTGAATTTCTTCTCGTCCTGGGCCGGGCTTCCCACCGGCTTTGCAGTGCCGGTGCTGGAAACCGGCAGTCCCGGTCCTGGCAAGGCCGGGGCCCCGGCCGAGACGAAGACGGCCAAAGCGAGGAGCGCCAGTCCGGCCTTGAGGAAGTGTCGTTTGTTCATGCGTGCCCTCCTTCGGGCTCATTCTATGCCAGCCGACTCGTCGGGGTCAAATCCATAATGTCGCTTGACAGGCCCGGCCCGACAGAATATTCTATTAACAATAGATTTGGTCATATGACCAAAATTGTTGTTAATAGAGCCAAGGGAGGCCAAGATGCTCGAACCCCTTTTCGAATCGGAGTCCAAAGAAAAGGCGCTCCTCTATCTTTACACTCACGGCGAATCATACTCTCGTGAGATCGCGCGGGCCTTCGGCCTCTATGGGAACACCGTTCAGTATCAGCTTTTAAAGCTGGAGAGCGGCGGCGTCCTTTACAGCAAGCTGAAGGGGCGCGTCCGGCTTTTTGGCATCAATCCCAGGTATCCGTTTAAAAAGGAACTTGAGGCGCTCCTCGGGAAGGCTCTCTCGTTCATTCCCGAGGAAGAGCTGGACCGGCTCTATCGTCCCCGGTTGAGGCCGAGGCGTACCGGAAAGCCCCTCTAATGATCCGGAAGAGCCTCCCCCTCACCGACCTCGCCGCTCTCATCTGCGACGTTTATAAGAAAAATGGAATAGACATCGTCCTTTCCGGAGGCGCGTGCGTTTCGATTTACACCAAGAACAAATATGAGTCTTTCGACCTTGATTTCGTCTTGCTATCCCATATCGGCCGAAAAAAAATCGGATTGGTCCTAGAGACGCTCGGTTTCCGGAAGGACGGCCGCCATTACCGGCATCCGAATACCCCCTACATCGTCGAATTCCTTTTCCCTCCCCTCTCAGTCGGCGAGGAACCGGTCCGCGCAATCCATGAGATCCGCCGAGGGAAAACAATCCTTAGGCTCCTCTCCCCGACGGACTGCGTCAAGGATCGGCTGGCTGCGTTCTACCACTGGAACGACAATCCATCGCTAGCCCAGGCCATCATGGTTTGCAAGCACACCTCCGTCGACCTCCGCGAGGTCAGGCGCTGGTCCATAAATGAGGGAATGAAAGATAAGCATGAGTTGTTCAAGGAGGCCCTGTCCAAAGAAACGATAAAATAGGCAAGTTTTGGGGAATTATTATGATTGCCCGGGTGTATGAACGGATGAGGACAACGCAGTTTATCGATAAGAGCGGTGGCGGGCGGACCGCCGGGAGGAACGCATGAACAACCAAGAATCCGATAAAAAACCCCCGATGGAGGTCCGCCCCCGGAGACGCACTCCGGTCATCGCCGCACTGGCGATCGTGGCCGCCGTCCTAGTAGCCGGTCTCTACGCGGTCATCGCCGACCGCCCCTGCACGCTCGCCGCGGAACGCGTTTCACCGGCCCCATTTGATCAGGCCCGCGGCAAGGCCGCCCGCCAGGCCGTCGAAAAGCTCGTCGCGGAACAGAAGTTCGAAGCCGCCGCCGAGGAAGCCGCCCGCATCCGCGAAGAAGCCAAGAAGGCCGGCGACAACTCCCTCTGGACCTGGGCCCTGATCAAAGAGGGCCAGCTGCGGACGGCGCTTCACGGCTACGAAACGGCGGTCCGGTTCTTCAAGGAACAGCCCTGGCCGGACTCCCCTCTCGAGCGCGACATGCTCGACTTGTTCTACGCCCAGTCGCTCGTCACCTACTACCACGCATATTCCTGGGACGTCAACCGCCGCGAGCGCGTCGAGGCCAAGGGCCCGATCGACCTCAAGTCCTGGACCCGGGACCAGATCTTCGACGAAGCTTGGCGAGCCGCCCTGCGCGTTTGGAAGGACCGCGAGCGCCTGGCCGGGCACAAGGCCGCTGAATTCCCCGACTTCTGGACGGCCGGAGACTACCCGGCCGGGGTGCGCGACACCCTGCGCGACGGCGTCGTCTACCTCATGGCCCGGCTCCTCGCCGACACCTCCTTCTGGACGCCGCGCCAATCGAACGAAACCTGGCTCCTCCCCCTCGACAAGCTCCTGGCGCAAGCCGGGAAAGCCGGCTCCGGCGACACCGCCGCCGAGCGCATCCTCGAATCCGCCGCGAGCCACCCGATAGAAAAAGTCTGCGCCCTTCTCGGCGAGCACGAATCCTTCAGCCGCCGCGCCGCCCGTCCCGAAGCCGCCCTCGAGGCCCGCTTCGAGCTCGTCCGGGCGCTCTACGCCGCGTTCAACTCCGATGAAAGCCACGCGACAATCCGCGCGCACCTGGCCGAATTACTGCCGTCCAACCGGAAGCATGCCTGGTGGGCCGTCGGGCAGGCGCTCCTGGCCGAATACACGCGCGAAGAAGACGTTCCCGACGCCCTCGTCCGGGCCCGCAAGCTGGCCGCGGAAGGAGTGGAACGGTTTCCGCTCTCCCCCGGCGGAAAGCACTGCCTGCACATTCTCAAGTCGATCGAGGCACCCGAGTACTCGGTCGAAGCGATGCGCGTCGACGCTCCAGGCCGCCGTTCCATCCTCGTCAGCCACCGCAACCTGACCCGGGTTTTCCTCCGCGCCTACACCCTCGACATCGAAGCGCTCGTCAAAACGGCCAGAGACTACAACATCTTCCCGCAGGGCGACGAAGCCAGGAAGATTGTTGAGGGGCGGAGGCCTGAAGCCGTTTGGAATGTGGACTTGCCGCGGACGTCCGACTACCGGGACCACCGCACTTTCACGAACCTGCCCGAAGGCCTCGCGCCGGGTTTGTATCTCATCGCCGTGTCCGCCCGGGAGGATTTCGCCGCGACCGGAAACCGGACGATCGGCCTCAGCGTCATCCTCGGCGACCTGGTCATGATCAAGCGCGACGGCGGCGGCCGGGCCCGCGTCCGGAACACCGACATCGCCGGCGGCAAGGAAGTCCTCGTCCTCTCCGGCGCATCGGGTCGCCCCCTCTCCGAGGTGACGGTCGACCTCTACGCTTTCGAATGGCGAAAAGGCCACACCCGGGTCGAGTCGAAAACGACCGACGCCCAGGGCCGCGTCTGGTTCGCTCCCCGCGAGCAGCCCGGGCCCTATTTTCTCTTCGCGAAAAAGGGCCGGGACGTCGCCTTCGACCCCGACTACCTCTATCTCTACGGCGGCTCCGAGCCGCGCGATTCTCGGGCCGCCCTGATCTACACCGACCGGTCGATCTACCGCCCCGGGCAGAAGATCTTCTGGAAGATCCTCGCCTATAAAGGCCGCGCCGACCTGGGCCGGCTCAGCCCTGACGCGGGAACCGGCGTCTCGGTCTGGCTCGAAGACATCAATAACCAGCGTGTCGCCGAGGCGACCGCGTCGACCAACGCCTTCGGCACGGCCAGCGGCGAATTCATGGTGCCGGCGGCCGGCCGCCCGCTCGGCGGCTGGCGCCTCCGCTCCTCTCCGGAAGGTTACGCCGCGGTGCGCGTCGAAGAATACAAGCGGCCGACCTTCGAGGTTTCGGTCAAGGATCCGGAAAAGCCGTTGCGCTTGAACCGGCCCGCGGCGCTCAAAGGCGAGGCCCGTTATTATTTCGGTCTTCCCGTCACGGGGGGCGAGGCCGTCTGGCACGTCAAACGCGAGCCGGTCTACCCGCGTTGGTGGTGGTGGGAAACCGGCGGCGGCCGCAGTCAGATGGTCGCCGGCGGACGGGCGAAGATCGACGCGGATGGCAAATTCGACGTCGCATTCACCCCCCGTGCCGATGAAAAGAAGGACGGGGCAGCGTCGGGCCTGTCTTTCCGCTACACGCTCTCGGTCGACGTCACGGACGAGGGCGGCGAGACGCGCTCGGCCTCCCGTTCCTTCCGGCTCGGTTTCGTCAGCGTCGAGGCCCGGCTCGAAGCGGAGAGCGAGTTCGTCCGCGCCGACGCCAAGGGCGTCTTCACGGTCACGCGCGCCGACCTCAACGGAACACCTAAGGCCGGCAAGGGCGCGTGGCGCGTCGTCCGGCTCGTCCAGCCCGAAGCGACGCTCCTGCCGGCCGATCAGCCCCTCCTCTTGCCGCCGGGGACGGAAGACCCGGTTTTCCCGCCGACGCCCGGCGACCGCCTGCGGCCCCGGTGGGAGTCATGCTCTCCGGATATGATCCTTCGCCTGTGGAAGGAAGGAAGCGAAGCAGCCAAGGGCGCGGCCGATCACGACGCCAAGGGGATGGCGCCGGTCGGTGTCCCGGCGCTCGGGCCGGGAGCTTATCGCCTGCTCTACGAGACGAAGGACGATTTCGGGGCCGTCTGCCGTGACAGCCTGGACCTCCTGGTCGTGGGCGAGGCGAAACCCGCCTTCAGATTGCCGCTTGTCCTGCGGGCCGAAAAGTCGGCGGTGACGGTCGGCGGGACCGCCCGGTTCCTGGTCGACTCCGGCTGGAGCGGCCAGCCGGTCCTCCTCGAGACTTTCCGCGGCGGCGAACTCAGGGAGCGCCGCTGGATCGAAGCGGGCAAGGATGGCGGCGTCATCGACATTCCCGTCACGGAAGACCTGCGAGGCGGCTTCGGGGCCCGGGTCACGGCCGTCCGCGACCACCAGTTCATGAGCGAAGAGGCCTCGGTCTTCGTGCCCTGGGACAACAAGGAGCTGGGGATATCCTTCGCCTCGTTCCGCGACAAGCTCACGCCCGGCGGCCGGGAGACATGGCGCGTCACGGTCAAGACTCCGGACGGGAAGAAGGCCGTCCAAGGCGCGGCCGAGATCCTGGCCTACATGTACGACCGCAGTCTCGACCTCTTCGCGCCGCACCGGCCGCCGCGCCTGCTCGGCCTCTACCCCAACCGGACGGGCACGGCCTGGTGGGACGCCGCGCTCGGGACGGCGCCGATGTCTTTCGCCTTCGATCACGACTGGACCCGCGTCCCCGGCTACCCTTCGTTCAGGCCCGACGATCTCTTATCGCTCGGCGGTTACGGCATCGGCGGCCCGGGCGGCCGGATGCGCGGCGGCGTGATGGGCGGCGTCGTCGGGGGCGTTCTCGGGGGGGTGGTCGGCGAAGCGGCGCGACCGTCGCTCCAAATGGCGAGATCCGCGGCCAAGTCCGAAATGGCGCTGGACGCGGCTGGAGAATCCAAGAAAGACAAGGAAGGCGCCCCGCCCGCCCAAGAAGCGGCGGCCGGAGCGGAAGGAGCGCCGCAGCTGCGCTCGAATTTCGCCGAGACGGCTTTCTGGCAGCCCCACCTGCTCACGGGGGCGGACGGGACGGCGACGCTCGAGTTTACCGTGCCCGATTCCGTCACGGGCTGGCGCGTTTTCGTCCACGGCGTGACCCGCGACCTTCTGGGCGGGACGCTTGCGGCGGAGGCCCGGACGGTCAAGGACCTCATGGTCCGGCCGTACCTGCCGCGTTTCTTCCGCGAAGGCGACAAGGCCGAACTCCGGGTGATGGTCAACAACGCCGGGACCGCGGCGCTCGCGGGCGACGTTTCTCTCGAGATTTACGACCCGCTGACGAACGAGAACCTGGCCCCGGCTTTCGGACTGCCGGCGAGCGTTCCGGCCAGGGCGTTCAGCGTCGCGGCCGGAAGCGGGGCGACGGTCGTCTTCCCGCTGGCCGCGCCGGCGCGCGTCGGGACGGTCGCCTTTAAGGTCGTGGCGAAATCCGGCGCTCTGTCCGACGGCGAGCTCAGGCTGCTCCCGGTCCTGCCCGGGCGGATGCATCTCGTCCAGTCGCGTTTCGCGACGATCAAGGAGGGCAAGGCGCGCGAACTCAGGTTCGACGACTTGGCCAAAACCGACGACCCGACGCGCATCAACGAACAGCTCGTTGTCACCGTGGACGCCCAGCTCTTCTACGGGCTCCTCGAAGCCCTCCCCTACCTCATCAACTACCCCTACGAATGCACGGAGCAGACGCTCAACCGCTTCCTTTCGACGGGAATCCTGACCAGCCTGTACGATAAGTACCCCTCGGTGGCGCGCATGGCCCAGGCGTTGAGCAAGCGGGAGACGATCTACGAGACGTTCGACGCCGCCGACCCGAACCGGAAGATGGCCCTCGAGGAGACGCCCTGGCTCGAAACGGCGCGGGGCGGGAAAGACGCGGGAATGGGCGTAGAGAGGGTCCTCGACCCGCGCGTGGCCAAGGCCCAGCGGGAAACGTCCCTGGCCAAGCTCCTCAAGGCCCAGACGTCGCTCGGCGCCTTCCCGTGGTGGCCGGGCGGGCCGCCGTCGCCCTACATGACGCTCTACATCGTCCACGGCTTCTCCAAGGCGCTCGAGTTCGGCGTCGACGTGCCCAAGGAAGTCGTGGTCAGGGCCTTCGCTTACCTCCACCGGCACTATCTCGACGAGATCGTATCGACCCTCATAGCCCACGACACGGGCTGGGAATTCGTCACCTTCCTCAACTACACGATCAGCAATTTCCCCGACGCGATGTGGACGGGCGGCGTTTTCACCGACGCCGACCGCAAGCGGATGCTCGACTTCTCGTTCAAGCACTGGAAGGACCACGCCCCCTATCTCAAGGGATACCTGTCACTTACGCTCAAGCGGGCCGGACGGCCGAAGGACGCGGAGCTCGTTTGGGCGAGCGTCATGGACAGCGCCAAGACGACGGTCGACGGCGGCACGAGCTGGGCCCCGGAGGACCGCGGCTGGCTCTGGTACAACGACACGATCGAGACCCACGCCTTCGCCCTGCGGACGCTTATGGAACTCAAGCCGGCCGACACCCGCAGCGAGGGGCTCGTCCAGTGGCTCTTCCTCAACAAGAAGCTCAACCACTGGAAATCGACGCGGGCCACGTCCGAGGTCATCTACTCCGTGGCTTATTTCCTGAAGAAAACGGGCGCGCTGGGCGTCCGGGAATCGGTGATCGCCGAGGCCTGCGGCACGCGGACGACGTTCATCTTCGAGCCGGACAAGTACACCGGCAAGAAAAACCAGCTGGTCATCCCGGGTGAAAAGATGGGACCGGAGTGCGCCACGGTCCGGGTTTCGAAAGAAGGGAAAGGCATGGCCTTCGCCGGCGCGACCTGGCACTTCAGCACCGAGAAGATGCCCGAGAAGGGCGACGGCGACCTGTTCGCTGTCGAACGGACCTATTTCAAGCGGGAGAAGAAGGGCGAGGAGGTCGTCCTGAAGCCGCTCGCGGAAGGCACGGCGCTCGCCGTGGGCGACGAGATCGAAGTCCAGCTGTCGATCCGGTCCCGGCACCAGGCCGAATACGTCCACCTGCGGGACCCGCGGCCGTCGGGGTGCGAGCCGTCGGCGCTCACGTCGGGCTACAAGTGGGACCTGGGGCTTGTCCGCTACGAGGAGATCCGCGACAGCGGCACGAACTTCTTCATGGAGGGACTGCCGGAGGGAGAGTACACGCTCAAGCACCGGATGCGCTGCGCTATGGCCGGGACGTTCAAGGCCGCGCCGGCGACGCTCCAGTCGATGTACGCCCCTGAGTTCGCCGCCTACTCCGCCGGCGCCCTTATGACGATTAAGTAATTAGCCCTGGAAGCGGCGGACGAGCGTGTCCCGCAATTCCGGGACATGAACGAAATCTCCGGATTTCGTATCGTGTCCCGGGAATTGCAGCGGTTTGTTGACAGGGACGAAGGGGACATGTACCGCTTCGAGAGAAGCGGTACGTGTCCCCATTCTTCTTGTTTGACAAACCTGAGGACGGCGAATTACCATCGCTCTATCATGAGACAGAGAACCCCCCTCTTCGAAAAAACCGGATTGTTCTTCGGGAAGCCGCCGGCCGTTGCCGTCGTGGCGCTGGCGGCTATCCTGGCCGTCGCGGTCACCTCCGTTCCCGCGACAACGAGCGCGAGCGCCGGCCCCGGCTCTGATACAGCGCAGCTATCTCCCCAGGCCGCGGCCAAAACCGTATCGCGCGCGCCCGCGGCCGCTACCGCCGCGGCCGTCCTCCCACCCGGATTCGACGCCATCGTCACCCGGGCGATGAAGACCTTCGAGGTCCCCGGCATGGGCATCGCCGTCGTCAAGGACGGCAAGGTCGTCCTGGTCAAGGGCTATGGCGTGCGCAAGCTCGGCGAGCCGGCCCCCGTCGACGCCCAAACGCTCTTCGGCATCGCCTCGAACACCAAGGCCTTCACGGCCACGGCCCTCGGCCTCCTCGTCGAGGAGGGGAAAATCGCATGGGACGCGCCGGTCACGCGCTACCTGCCCTGGTTCCAGATGTGGGACCCCTACGTCACGCGCGAGATGACCGTCCGCGATCTCCTCGTCCACCGAAGCGGACTCGGGCTCGGCGCAGGCGACCTCCTCATTTTCCCGGAGTCGACCTACAGCCGGCGCGAGATCCTCGAGCGCCTCCGCTTCGTCAAGCCGGCGACGAGCTTCCGCAGCGCCTACGCCTACGACAACATCCTCTACCTAGCCGCGGGCGAGGTCATCGCCGCCGTGAGCGGCCGGACGTGGGAGAACTTCATCGGCGAGCGCATCCTGAAGAAGGTGGGGATGGCGGAGAGCCGACCGCGCCACTCGGCCGACGTCGCGGGGATGAACGTGGCCATCCCCCACGCCCCGCTTGAAACGGGTATCGTCCCGGTGCCGCCCGACGAGAACGACAACATGAACCCCGCCGGGGGGATCCTCTCGTGCGCCGAGGACATGGCCAAATGGATGCTCATCCACCTCAACGAGGGAAAGCTCGCGGATGGGACCAGGCTCTTCGCGGAGAGAACGGAGCGCGAACTGACTTCTCTCGTGACGCCGATCCCCATCCCCGCCCCACCGGCCGAGCTTGCCGCCCTCCGGATGAACTTCGGCGGCTATGCCCTCGGCTTCAGCGTCAACGACTACCGCGGCCGCAAGGTCGTCAGCCATACGGGCGGCCTCTCGGGCTACGTCTCGCGGCTGGTCATGATCCCCGAGCTCGAACTGGGCATCGTGGTCCTCACCAACCAGGAATCGAACGAGGCCTATAACTCCGTCATCTACGCCGTCCTCGACCAGGCCATGGGCGTCCCCCCGACCGACTGGGCGCAGGCCTACCTGAAGGTCAGGGAAAGGGGGAACACGGGGACGGCCGAAGCGTTGAAGAAGGCGGCGGCGAAGAGGGATGCGGCGGCCCGGCCCTCGCTTCCGCTCGCGGACTACGCCGGGACCTACGAGGACGCCTGGTACGGCCCGATTGCCATCACCCTCGAGGGCGGCAAGCTCGTCATGAGCTTCGCCAAGACGCCGGGCATGGTCGGCGACATGGAGCACTGGAGCCGGGAGACGTTCGTCGTCCGCTGGCGCGACCGCGAGCTCCGGGCCGACGCCTACGTCACGTTCACGCTCGACCCGGACGGAGCGATCGTCGAGGGCCGGATGAAGGCCTTCTCGCCGGACACGGATTTCAGCTACGACTTCCAGGATCTGCTGCTGAAGCCCGCCCGGCGATAAGCAGGGCCGCGTCCTTAATGTTCTCGACCAGCTCCTTGAGTGTCCGGCCCTGGGACATGATCTCCGGATTCTCAACGAGTTTTCCCAGCCAGTAGCGTTTGCCCTTCCAGTATATTAGAGTCAGGTTTTTTTGGACTTTCGTCTCTTTTTTCATTGTCTACCCTCGTGTGATTAGTATGCCCTTTTTTGGTCTGAAAATCATCTGCAAATATCTGGGCGTCAGAGGGCTTTTCGTTGAGGGGTTTCCTGAAGGTGGCCAGATAAATTCTTCTCAGGCCAGATATCCCGCCATGAACAGAGGCTTGGCGTTGCGACGAGAGTCGGCCTCGTGCGCCAGCACCATTTTCCTTTCCACGCGAACCCCTTTGAACTGAGTCCGCCCCTTGCCGGACCCGCCAATTTCCACAACCCAGTCGCCGGATTCAGTTGTCAGCCAGAAATCGGGCGTTTTCCGTCCCGTGGTTGATTTCAGGTAATGAAACGGCATGTCCGCCATACTCATGGCCGTGGCAAAGAAATCCTCCCGCACGGGGCCGATGGCATCGTCCCATGACCTGTAAAGCAATCGGTAGGGTACCTGCATCAGAATCTTCGGCTCCCGAAGGACATTGGTCCCCTCCGGATCAACCTGAATAAGGATGAACGCTTTACTCAACAAGTCAACGTATCCAACTGCTTTATACCGCGTGATCCCCAGATTCCTGGCTATTGTTGTGGGATTCACGCCATCCACGGCGGACCGTCCAATAAACGTCAATGCCTTTCCGATCAAGTCTACGTCCTGATAGGTCACTTTCGCCACGTTGGGAATGTCACGCTGCAGAACCGTGTCCAGAATGCTTCGCAACACGCTCAACGGATCGGGTTCCGTCAACGAAAATGGATATAATCCTCCCTTCAGATACGCATCGAAAAGATATCCGTAGCGCGCATGATCTGAAGTCCAATCACCACGCCCCACGGCATCCAACGTCAAGCGGGTAAGCGTCACGCCTTCCTTGAAGCGCACATACTCTCGAAACGAAAACGGTAATAGCCGAATCAAGCGAATACGACGGGACAGATCGAAGGCGGACTGTTGAAGCGCCAATGCAACCGAACTGGTGAAAACCACATGGACATCGGGTAAAAAGTCGAAAATCTTCTTCAACTCGCCATCGAAACCAGGCAGAAAATGGATTTCATCCAGCAACAGCGTTCGAATCCCTTGCTTCTCAAAGAGAACCTTGGCAAACTCAAATAAAGTAACGTCCTTAAATGTATCGATACTGCCATAGAACGACCGCTTTGTTTCCATGGCCAACTGCTTCAGAATCACTGTCTTGCCAACGCCGCGCGGTCCCACTATCCCGATAAAACGTCGGCCTTGTTCTTTTCGAAGCGCAACCAACGCTTCCCTGTGGATCGGAAATCGTTTGGCCTCAACGCGCGCCAAGGCATCTAATGCTTGAAGTTCAGTAATACTCATAGTGAGAATAATATCATCTTAGTAAATGATTGTCAATAATGAATTGCATTTTGTTCAATCATTATTCCAGAATCGTCGTGGACTCGATCTTAGCCATGCTTTTCAGGGCTTGAAAATGCCGATCGCGCGTGATGACACGGCATCCGTTCTTCCGGGCGAGGACAGCGATCAGACAATCGGCGAGGTGGACCGCCGCGCCTGCCTTTTTCATATCATACGACAACCTCCCGGCCTCGACCCACCCTCCGTTTCCCGGCCCTATATCCAGGAACGTGAACGTTTCGATCATGTCTTCGATGATTGAGATCTCCCGCTCGGACCCGGCGCCCTGGATAAGCTCCGCCAGGACGATGCCCGGCACACAGACCTCGCCGCCGTTGATGATCTCATCGACCATTTGGGACAGGGGGAGATCGCCGCCCCTGAAATAATCGATCCAGACCGACGTGTCGATGATGACCTTATCAACGCTCATTGTCTCTGATCTCTTCGGCAGTCATGTCGAACTCGAGCTTCCCCTTCATCGACATGATCCTTTCGATCTTCCTGCGCCTCAGATATTCGGTTATGGCCTCATTGACGGCGGAAGCCTTGCTTCTGGCTTTCGTTTCATAGACGAGCTCGTCCAGGCGTTTTTTATCGAGGGTCACGGTGGATCTCATGGCTAAACTCCAGTGTGTATTTACTGCGCACATTATTAATATATGATAATGCACATAAAAGTCAAGATAAATCGTGCGCTAAGGGATCAGATCTCGGTCGCGGGGATGATCCCGCGGCCGTCCATGTATTCCCGCGAGACGATGTAGCGTTCGGCGAGGCCCATCTCCCTCGGGCGCCTCCCGGCCCTTGAAGACGAGAAACTCCCTGAAATCCAGCGGCATGAGCTCGAAGGCCACCTTCCTTCCCGCCAAGCTCTCGGGGAAGAGGTTCTTCAGGTAGAAACTGCTCGAGCCGGTCAGGAAGAACTTGGCGTCGTAGTGATCATGGAGATACTTGATGGCCATGACGACGCCCGGCCGATCTCCGCTCCCTCAAGTGTGTTGCCTTCGATACGGGTCGAACTTCGTGAGGTTTGAAACTCATATGTGATTCATCCAGTGCATGTCAGGGGACGGGTCCCTGACCCTTAAATATTCTGATTTCCTTGATCTCGCTGTAATCCGGTGATTCGACTATTTTGACCTTCCAAGTCCCTGCCATCAGGGCGCTGACTATTTTGTTATCCACCTCGCAGTTGGAGCCCATTGAATCCGGGATGATCAGGAATTCATTCCGCCGGGTGACGAACCGCAGAACGTTGTCTCTATCGTAGACAAGGACGTACGACGGAATGGCCATGCGTTTTGACAACTTGACGAAAGCCAAACCGAAATAGCTATGGGCTTCTCTTGTTCCGGAACCAGACGAGCAACCCCGCGCATATGTCCTGGTCGTTTTCATAAAATAGAACTGCTGGGGCAAGTTGATCATGCCCCAGCACAACGGTTTCGGCATGTCGTATTTCCGCCTGTGTTCGATTCTAATTCTTGCTGCCGTATACTTTCCCGACTTCCAGTTCCTTTCCCATGTCAGCGGATGGCGTTGTCGTAAAATTCTCTTTGCCTTCGGATAATACTGCCGTATCAACCGGTTGAGATGGACATTCTTCGGGTCCTTATGGTTACGGAAAAATACGGCCATTTTTTCGTTAATCTCATTTCCAAATTTGTTAAACACGGTCTCATCAAGCTCGGAAACAATCCTGTGCTTTATGGTCTCGACATATTCCTTGCGGCGGGCATGTTCAAACGCAAGCAGCTCGGTGAAAAGAATGATGGTGAAGGGTTCGGTCTTCGCGATGGAATCTGCCAGACTGCCGTAGTCCCGTTCCCCGATGGCTGCCCCGTGAAAACTGTTGAGAGAGGAAAGCAGATCCGCCAGGTCGCGGGGCACGTCTTTGAACTTCGTTCTTGAATAGACCGCTGCCTGTTCACGTTTGTTCATTTATCTCATCCACCTCTCCGGCTAGGCTTTAGGCGTAGATAATTAGCATAGATGTTAATTAAATGAGAATGTATAGGGAATGACCCCTCAGCCGCTCAGAATACGCTTCCCGCATTTCAGGTATTAATTTCTGTTGATCCGATCTTCAAGATTTCTTAAACCTTCCATAATGATATCCCACTCAGGACTTTCGCCGAAAATCATGGCTTTCATTTTCGCGTAGTCGTTTCGAAGGGGCTGTATCCTTCCAGCAGACGGAATTAAGCGGAATGAGCCTGACACTGCCGTTTCGTAATGTGCCCACGCCGACCGAAAGAAGACCAGCTTATGTTTAATCACCCGTTTCAGAAGGGCTGTTTCCCTCAATGCTCTTGCGCCGATTTCAGTCTTCGAGAGGCAATACAGGTCATAATAATGACGCGACATTCTTTCACTTCCGGCTGTTGGATCAGTCCGATGAAACTCAGCATGCAGAAGCGTTGCCTTTTCCCAGAATGTGCGTATGGCTTCAAGGGTATTTACTTCACAGAACGCAGATTGAAACATATTTGGGAATAATTCCGCCGCATAAGGTGTGATCGGGTACTTGCTCGCCGGCCAGGAATCGGACCGCGCGCCCATCTCCAAACGGACATTCT
This sequence comes from uncultured Eubacteriales bacterium, assembly GCA_964525875.1. Taxonomy (GTDB): domain Bacteria; phylum Acidobacteriota; class Aminicenantia; order Aminicenantales; family Saccharicenantaceae; genus RBG-16-66-30. Next base: position 32,512 of record CAZGJS010000007.1, on the reverse strand, counting down.
GCCGAATGTAAGCCGGCACATTTAATCCAAGGGGGGCCAACGCCGGCGGATAACGGAAATTGAGGGTCTGGGAATCATCAGGGTCAATCGCGATGCCCCAACCGCTTGGCCCTTGACTTGGTTCTCCCAAAACTAACGCGAAGTCCTTCAAAAGTGCAGGCACAAAAAGCTTGCGGATTACGGTTTCACATTCAGCCTTCAATTCATCCAATAGCGCCCGTTGTCTTTTGCCGCTCTTTGCATTTGCCGGATCACGATCTGTATCAAAGCCAAGCTCCCGGCGATCAAATGAAAGGTCCACATCCTCAGAAAATCGCTCAATAACATGAAAGACCTTGGAGAGCGTTGTTCCGCCTTTAAGGATTAGATGTAACGGCAGCTCAACAGACATAAAAATGTGTTTCAAAGCCCAGCAGACCCAAAAATCTTTCTCTATAATGAAAGCCGGAAGTCCGGGACGAAGTCCCGCTGCCTCCTGGAAGAGGTTGGCTCGTTCACGCGGCGACAGTTGTGCGATCCGATCCATCATTCTCCCTGGGCGATTGTCTCGGTAATCTGAAGCAAAACGCGCTTCATCCATGCGGGTGCATAGTGAAGGTTCCGCATGAGTTCCCTTTTGTCTTTCTTTTTGAGTAAGCGGCGGAGGCATGCGATGTGGGTTTGGGAAACGCCATCGCGGCCAAGATAGCGCAGAGCCTGAAATACGAGCGGCGCAACGCGTCCTAAAACCGCCATTGTTTTAGGCGACCCGTGACGGAAGATGACGGTAACCGCCCCAACTTTAACAGTTCTGGCCCTGCCGTCGGTCAGGTAGATAATCTTGGCGGGAACTTGGGTGGAAAGGCCGAGTAGATTGGCGGCATACGCCGGTGAAGGCAAGATTCGAAGCCCAAGTTTCCGAGCAAGCGAACGCGCCACAGTATCCGGCGGCGGAGTTATGACCGTTCCGGTCAACCGGCTGATTAGCGACAAGGCATACAGACCGCGCCCAACACGGTGCAAATGTCCGCGCTGCACCAGCCGGGACAATGCCTGATCCACCGCTGTCCGGCTTCCCAAATCAATAAAATCTCCAGCGAAGGCCGGAGATTTTATTGTACCGCGTCTTATTCGCGCAAGTATCTTCCGGGCAATGTAATAGTTATCTTTCATGGCCGCAAACTGTCAGAAATATGTATATGTTTATCTTACACTTTATATTACAATCCGCCGTTGTCAAGCTGACCCCTCACCCGGTCCGGGAAGCGTGACGCGAATTCCCGGAGCCTTCGCTTTGACAACCTGTCGACGTCCAGCTCCTCGAGCGGAATCGCGGCCCGGCCCCTCTTCATCATGTAGAGCTCGTCCAACAGCGCCTTCTCCGGCTCGGCGACATAAAGACCGCCTTCGAGTCTGTACCCGAAAAACAGATCCTTCTTGATCTGTCGGAATTCCGCTTCCCGGCCGCCGATCGTCATCCTCTTGGACCGCCGCGTCGTGGCGAACGTCATGGTGTAAGGGATCTGGCTCAGGATCCCATGACGCGCCAGGGCCGACTCGAAAGACAAATAAGAAGGCCTGTATAGGACGTTGGCCAGGGTGGCTTCGTCCGCGGGGCGCGTCGATACCCGGTAATAACCCCGGCGGACCCTTTCCAGGATCCCCGACGCAGCCAGCCGGTGGAGCGCGACGAGGAGGCTCTTCCTGGTCCCGTACCCCAGGACCTTCTCAAGGTCGGCCACCGACCAGAAAGGTTTGTTGAACCGGGCCAGTTGTCTGACGAGGTCCATATCCCGCGGCTTTATCCTGTCCATTGGTCGATGACGCTCCAGTGGGTCCTTGGAAGGTATTTTCGGAGTTCCCTCCTGACAATCCGGGGGTCGGAACCGGCGAGGTCCGCCTGAAAGGGGAGCCCCAGCTTCTGGGAGATGAACCACAGGTCGTATAGGTCGCGCGGCTGGCGCCTCGCGGCAAAGGCGGCCTTCTTGTCTTCGAGGGCCCGTTCCAGCGTCGCGACCCTGGCGAGGACCGTGAGATTCGTGACCTCGCTCGAAAGGAGCCGAAGCTCCGACTCGTCGGCTTGGCGGCGGCTCTCCTCCCGGGTGGAAACCTCGACCTTGATGGAGAAAGGGCGGGCGATGTAGGGGACATCGAACCGGTACAGGGCGAACAGGGTGAAGCGCTTGGCCAGCGCCTCCACTAGGGTTGCCTCGGGCAGGCCTTTCAGCGCTGCCCGGGCAGCCGTCCTGAAGGCCGCCTCGGGGATGGCGGAACTTGCGGAGAAATCCAGGTCATCCGAGAATCGCGGGGAACCGAACGCGAGGCGGAGAGCCGTCCCGCCCTTGAATACGAGGGCCTTGCCGATCCCGGATTCGAAAAGGCTCTTCAGGAGAGAAAGCTCGAGCTCCTCCCTGACCACCTGTTCGACAGCGATCTTGAGCCTCTTGGCTGCACTTTCGGCAATGTTCTGATCCATCGAGCAATTCCTATTTAATTAACATATATGTTAATTATGTAAGAATGTCAAGCTCAGCCCACGCTCCAAACCACCATTTGTAATCAACGTTATACAGGTCGACCGCCTTGTTCTAAATATTCCAACACATACAATATATTGTATCCATGGTCGCCCGAGCCTCAGAACACCACAATTCAGGTTGTCTTAACAGGCGCGCTAATCAGGGCGGATTTCAGGATATCAGCCCACCCCGGGGCCAAAACATAGTTTCGAATCCTTTGAACGCCGGCCTTTTCCGGACAAACGAAGCCTTCTTCCATCCACTTTTCGAGCCAATCGCGGGCAGTGTTTGCCGAAACGCCAAACCAGTCGACGACATCGCCGGGTGTAAATACCGTCGCATCGGATTTCTTTTGGTCTCCGCGCATGACCAACCTGGTCAGAAGCTGCTGTTGGACTCTGCGGAGTCTTTCCCAAGGCGGGTTTTCGCGGACCTGCGGTGCATACAGCGTCACGGCTTGTTCCCTCAACCCATCTGCGGCCTTTGCCATTGTGGTAAAAAAATATTCCAGCCATCGCGTATGATCGGGATCATGACGACCCTCATAGTAGTCTACTGGAAGTCCCATTTGAAGACTCGAATAGTAAGCCTGAAGATCGGCCGTATAGTATTCCTCGATCGAGAGAAAGCCGCGCATCTCGTAACCGCTTCGCCAGAGTTCGGTCGTCGCCAACGCCCGGGCCGCACGTCCATTCCCATCACTAAAGGGGTGAATACTGACGAATCGATGGGCGAGCAATCCGGCGCGCACTGGCCCAAGCAACTTGGCTGTGGCCGGATCGCGCCACCAGGCCGCCAGGTCCTTCATCAATTCAGGCACGTCCGCCGGACGAGGAGGTCCATAGTCAAATGATCTGGTTGCAGTATCCACAACCGGACATTCATGTCTCCGGTAATCACTGCGTTGACCGCGTCGGCCCTGGCCTTTTACGATAATAATCGCATGCAGTTCTCGAATGAATTCTTCCGATTCCGGACGCTTCGCTTCGATCTGTTCTTCAATCCACTCCAGCGCCCTCCAATAATTGCGGACTTCCTGCTGCATCACATTCGACACTTTCCCAGGCGCTACAACCGCCCGGCCGATCTCCGCTCCCTCAAGTGTGTTGCCTTCGATACGGGTCGAACTTCGTGTCGATCGCTCCCGGGCCGCCTGACGCATTCGGAGGACGCGGTCCGGCGGCAAAGGGAGCACATCCACGACGGCCCGTGCCGCCTCGATCAAGTCGAAGTCCCGCATAATCGACTCGGTGTAGCGAAAACGAGGGTTGAAACTCATGTTGACCTTATTTGTGATTATAATGCCGGATCCGCCGATCAACAACTTATTTTTTGGCTACTGAAATTCGGCCAGGACGGCGGCGAGGCGGTCTGTCATCTGAAAGCTCTGCTTCCAACGGGCCTCGAGCTTGGCGGCGAAGGCGGGGTCGCGAGCGACGGCCTGGCGGTAGAGCCCGGCGGCGTAGGCTCTCTCCGCATCCTCGAGCGTCGTCCACCAATTGAAATAGAGGAAGATGACATTCAGGTTGAGGAAATCGTCGGCCGGCTTGAGCTCGATGGCCTTGCGGAAATAGGTCTTGGCCCGGTCGGCGTAGGTCATCAGTGGATAGTTGGAGAGGAGATAGACGAGCCCCGTCTCGTAATAGGTGAAGGCATGGACGGGGTTCGCGGCGATGGCCCGCTCGTAGGCCGAGGCGGCACGGTCGCAGAAAGCTTCGCGCTCTTCGTCGCGTCCCGAGTCGTTGGCGACACGGGCCATCTCCTGGTAGAGCCGGGCCAGCTCGACCCTGAAGACGGCTTGAGGTGAGGAGGACGCGGCTTTATCGAGGAGAGCTTCGAGGCGGGTGAAAGCGCTCTCGACGCTCCGCGCCTCGCTCCGGGCCCGGCGGTACTGCCCCAGGTAATGGAAGCCGCGGAAATCGTGGAAGGCGGGGACGAAGAGGACGACGGAGAGGAGCGCCACGGTCGCGGGCGGGCCGAGCCGCTTGAGGCGCCCCCTGCCGATGCCGGCCTCTCTGGGGACATGTACTCTTTGTACGTGTCCCCCTTCTTCGTCTTGATCCCCTTTCTTTGTCCTGCCAACGACCACCACGCCCAGCATGGCCAGCGCCGTGAAATAGACGGCATTGGCCGGGATCTGGAGGTTGAAGTCCGTGAAGCCGTGGATGAGGATGGCCGTGACGCCCAGCATGGCCCCGAGCCCGATGCCCTTGGCGAACGCGCTCCGGCGTCGGCGCCACATCGCGGCGAGCCAGACGGCCAATCCGATGCCGGCCGCGGCGAGCGCCCCGCCGGCGACGGCCCCGTTTTCGGCCGCGAACTCCAGGTAGTCATTGTGGGCGAAGGAAAGCCTAAACCCGTCATCGACTTTCTCATACATCGCGTAGGTGTCGACATAGGTCCCCTTGCCCGTTCCCACCCAGGGATAATCGCCGATCATCTCGACCGTGTTCTTCATGACCACAAGCCGCCCTTCTCGGCTGAGGTCCATTTCGGCGAACCGCTCGATGACCGGACCGACGCCGAGCCACGCGACCATGGCCAGGACAGCGGCGAAAATAATCCGGATGATCCTCCCGAAGCGGCGCTTCTGACCTCGCCTCTCCTCCACGGTTCCCGGGTCGGCTGCATCATCTGAGAATTCCCGCCAGGTGGCTACGGCAAGAGCGGCTAGAATGATGGTCAGAAAAAGAACCGTAATGCCGGAGCGTGATTTCGAGAAAACCAGGGCCACGCCCAATAACACGGGGACTAGACCGAGAAGGAGGGTCCACTGAAGGCTTTCCTGGCCAAACCAGAGGATTCTCCTCCGGAGCGACAGTCCCTTCTCCATGGCGAAGTAGCGGGCCTTGACCAGGAGATAGCCCAGGCTTAGCGGAAAGACCATCTCCAGGAAACCGGCGAAATGGTTGCGGTTAATGTAAGTTCCGGTCACGCATCCGGTATATTTCTTCGTGTATCCGAAAATTCTCTCCGAACCGCTGAACGTCTCCGCCATGCCGTAGAAGGCCTGGAAGAGGGCCGATCCGATCATAACCAGGACGAAGATCTCGACCTGACGCCGGGAGCGGACCGTGCGCAGGACGAGAAAACCGAAAATCCCGTAGCAGAGGATGAGGACGAGTTCGGACAGGGTGGCGCTCGGCGCAAGAGAAAGGGTCAGCCATGGCGTCGGCGCGGTGAGCCCGTCGCGGACGAGGCCGAGCGTGATTCCGTAGGCGCGGGGCGAGAGGATCTTGACGACCCCGGCCGGGAGAGGGACGATCTGGAGGAGCGAAACGACCAGGAAGACGGCCAGCAGGACCTTGAAAACGAGAGGAAGGCGTTTTCTTCGGAGGCCTATCTCCCCGCCCAAGTAAATGAGGAACAGGCCGAGCGTCGCCGCCTCGAAGACGAAGACCGCCCACTCCTCGACCGAGCCGATGGGCAGGGGGACGAAAACGAGGACCGCGCAAAGCCCCCAGAAGACGATGTGCTTGGTCAATTTATGCCCGTGCCCGTTTCACCCGAGCCTGTATCATATGAAAAATCGGGGTGAATTGCCACAACTCCACCCTTGAAGTTAATTCGGGGTTTTAGGGGGCGAAAAGCGGGATTTAAGGCCTAAAATCGGCCTCAGAACATACCTAAGCGATTGATTTTATTGGACTCGCTGTGGTCCGACCCCTGTCTAATGGAGGCCGGCGATGATCTCAGAAATCGCACGGACATGATCCTGGTCTCCTGCCATCAGGGCATTAAAAAGATTGGTCAGTGAAGGTTCGCCGACCTCCAGCGCCACGTTGAGGTGGATGCGCTCGAACCGCCTCTCGAATTCAAGGAGCCTCGTCAATCCATCCTGAAAGCTCAGCCCCGCATCAAGCTCAGCCAGAAAGGCTTCGCCTTCGTCCAATCCTTTTTTCAGCTCGTCCTCTTGAACATGGACTCGGCGGAACACATCGGGCATTTCTTTCAAATAGTCTTTCCCCCTTCGCAGGACGTTGGCGTGGTTGATCTCTTCGTCCGACATGGAGAGGAGCCGGCCCGCCAGCGGATCATTGTCCGCGATACCGGATAATTTCTCGTACACTTTGGAAATCCGCGTTTCCAGCTCTGTGGCCAGCTCTAAGAATAGAGCGATTTCCATTCCGCCCCCTCTCTTTTAATGAACAGCCCTCAGCACCGTGGGCCGCGCCTCTATGTTTCCGGAGGAAATCGGAGCAACTACCGGATAGGCGAAGCCTCTTTTTCTGTAAAGAAAACCAAGTACACCGCCACGCCGGCCGCGGTTATGAGAAGCGCGCGGCCCACCCAGCTGTTGAAGAAGCCCTTCTTCTTCGTAGCGGTTTCGCCCGCAGTCTGTGCCCCGGCTCCGGGCGCCAGCGCGACCGACAGCTTGCCCATCTCGCTGCTCTTGACGTGCAGGGCGTAATCGAAATCGAAATCGCCCTCCGCCGAGGTCACGCCGAGAATGTAGCGGCCTTCCGGGATCCCCGGGATCGTGTACATCCCGTTGGCGTCCGACGGCAGGCTCGTGAGCTCCTTCTGGTCCCCGAGATTACGGATCTTGACGACCGCGCCGGCTACCGGAGTTTTCATGTCCTTGCCGTAGATGAAGCCCGCAAGCGACCCGCCCTGGGCCGCCGTCGCCTGAGCACGCGCGAACTCCCCTATCGGCATCACGAGCAGCACGAACGCCGCCAGCACGCCGTAAGCCAGCCACCGGGACTTCGAGATGGATTTTACGGTCATATAAAACCTCCCTATTGAGATTTCCGGGCTCTCGAATTCGAGCCTCACTTTGCGATTATATCAAACCCATTCGACTCCCCGGTCTGAAGCCCGGGGCCGGGCTTCCCAGTCCCGGTCCTGGCAAGGCCGGGGTATGCTCAGGGTTAATACTGAGCGGCGCTTTTTACCCCGATTTGCAAAGGTTTGCAAATCTGTGTTGGCGCCGTCGAACGTATCAACTCTCTTTTATATGCAAAAACAGTGCCAACCGATAATCTCAATACCTAAATTACGTAACACGCTGATAATATATATATTATAACCCGGTCCGACCAGAAATTCGAGATATTTTCAGCTTGCTCAGTCAGAAAAGGGACAGAAATGAGACAAGAAAGGGGGCAGATTTGTCTCTTTGGAAATTTCGGGTTATCTCCTCAACACAAGACGGAAAACCGGCTGCTTACCTGATGGGCGAGGCTTCTCCTTCGGAGAAGATGAGGAACAATAGCGCCCCGGCCACGACGACCATCGTGATGATCCCCACCGGCGACTTGAAGAAGCTCTTCTTCGGTGCGTCTTCACCCGTGGTCTGCCCCCCGGGCGCCAGGGCGACCGACAGCTTGGCCATCTCGCCGCCCTTGAGAAGCATGACGTAATCGAAGTTGAAATCGCCCTTCGGCGCCGTGACGCCCAGGATGTACCGGCCTTCATCGACGCCGTCGATCTTATACATCCCATTGGCGTCGGTCGTGCCGCTCGCGTATTCCTTCTGGTTGGCGATGTTCCGGACCTTGACGACGGCGCCGACTACGGGCGTCTTCAAGTCCTGCGCGTAGACGAACCCGACGAGCACGCCGCCCTGGGCATTCGCCCAGGCCATTTCACTGACTGGGACGACAAACAGCGCAAACGCCGCCAGCGCACCCCAGATCATCCACCTGGACCTCAAAACCAATTTGTGAATCATATAAAACCTCCCTATTGAGATTTCCGGCTCCCGAATTCGAGCCTCACTTTGCGATTATATCAACCCATTCGACTCCCCGGTCTGAAGCCCGGGGCCGGGCTTCCCAGTCCCGGTCCTGGCAAGGCCGGGGTATGCTCAGGGTTAATACTGAGCGGCGCTTTTTACCCCGATTTGCAAAGGTTTGCAAATCTGTGTTGGCGCCGTCGAACGTATCAACTCTCTTTTATATGCAAAAACAGTGCCAACCGATAATCTCAATACCTAAATTACGTAACACGCTGATAATATATATATTATAACCCGGTCCGACCAGAAATTCGAGATATTTTCAGCTTGCTCAGTCAGAAAAGGGACAGAAATGAGACAAGAAAGGGGGCAGATTTGTCTCTTTGGAAATTTCGGGTTATCTCCTCAACACAAGACGGAAAACCGGCCGCTTACCTGATGGGCGAAGCTTCGCCCTCGCTCAGGACGATGGCGAAGAGTGTCACTTCGGCCACGGTGATCAGGGTCAGGATGCCCGCAGGAGACTTGAAGAACTCGACGATCCCCTTCTTCTCTTTGCCAGTCGACCCTTCCTCGATCCGGACCGGCGCGGCGCCTGGCTTCATGGCCACCGAGAGCTTGGCCAGCGCGTCCGACTTGATGAGGATGCTGTAATGGAAGTTGTAGTCTCCCTGGACGGACATGACCCCCATCACATAACGGCCTTCCTCGATCCCGGGGATCCTGTACATGCCCTCGAGATCGGTCGGCTCGCTCTCGTATTCCTTCTGGCTGGCCACGTTACGGAGCTTGACCACGGCGTTGCGGACGGGTGTTCTCATGTCCTCGCCGTAGATGTAGCCGGAAAGCGCCCCATTCGCTTTGGGCGCTCCCGCGGCGAAGTCCCGGACGGGAACCGTCAGCAGGATGAACGCCGCTGCCAAAAACACAACCAAGAATTTGGAACGAAAAATAGGGGATTTTCTCATTTTTGGCCTCCCCTATCTTATCGGCGAAACTTCCTTTTCTTTGGTCAGCTCATAGACGCCGAACCCCGCCCCGGCCCCAAGAGCCACGATGGTCAGGATGCCGACCGGTGTCTTGAAAAAGCCCTTCTTGCCGCCGCCCCCGCCCTTGCCCTCGAGCATCCCCCCGGGGAGCATCTCGACGGAAAGCTTGGCCTTCTCGCCGGCCTTGATGTAGACGCCGTAATTCAAATTGAAGTCCCCGGCGGCCGTCGTGACCCCCAGCGTGTACCAGCCTTCCTCGATCCCCAAGATCTTATAGCCGCCCTTGGCGTCGGTCATCAGGCTCACATATTCTTTCTGGTTGTTGAGGTTCCTGATCTTGACTACGGCGTTCGTGACGCGCGATTTCATCCCCTCCGAGTAGACGTTCCCCTCGAGAGATCCCTGTCTGGCGTAGGATTGAGGTTGCGTCTGGGCAGAACTCGCGAGCGGCATCAGAAGGAGCACAAAAGCCGCGACCAGCCCGCCGGCTAAAACCCTAGAGCGAAACAATGCTAATTTTAACATTTTCAGGCTCCTTAGGGTAATTATACACCATTTTTTGTCGGTCAAGCACTATTTTTTTTGATTTTTAAGATGGTCGTAGCCCCGCCCCCGCCCCCTCCCCCGCCCGCAGGCCTGAGCGACCGGCGCGGCATCCCGATCAGCCGCTGAGTCCAGGTCTTGTGCCTAAGCGGATTCTCCGGCTCGCCCCAGTCCGGCAGGGCCTTGTTCTCGAGGATCGCCCGCGGCATCTCGGTGACCATGGCCCGGGCCTTGCTTTCGCCGACAATCTTCGCGGCCGCCTCGACGGCGCGGCGAAGCCCTGGAGGCCTCCCGATGGCTTGGTGGGCGTCGCTGGCGATGATGTGGACCAGGTTATTGACCAGGAACAGGCCGGCTGTCGTCCGGGCCTCTTTCCCCAGCTCACCGGTCAGGCTCGCCGCCGTAACCTGGGCTGCGCAACCCATATTGACGAACTCGAAGAGGAGCTCGGGCCGGGCCGCAAATCCCCTATTCCGCTCCGGGTGGCTGATGATGGGCACGAAGCCCTTGCTCATGAGCTGGGCCAGCATGTTGGCCGCCCCGACCGGCACGCCGGCGGCGGCGAACTCGAGGAAGACATAGCTCGTCTGATCGATCGTGAAACGGTACTTCTCGATCGCCCGGACGACCTCGGCGTGCACATACACCTCCGCCCCCCAGTGCAGCTCCAGGCCGACCCCGGCCCCGAGCATCTCGTCCTTGAAAGTGACCATCCTTTGCCGGAGTATTTCCAGGTCGTCGCCGTACCGGTTCGCCCGGAAGACATGGGGCGTCAGGCAGATCACCTTGGTCCCGTCCCTCTCGGCCATCCGGCACATCCCGAGCGCCTGAGCCCGGTCGTCCGGCCCGTCATCCCAGTCCCAGAGCAGATGCGTGTGCAGGTCGATCATGTTATTTCTTAGGGGTCGCTCGTAATGGGGTCTGACGTACTCGATTACACATGAACATCGTTGCCCCCTTAGGGGCCTGGCATGTGAAATCGGGTAGGTCTGACCCCCTCTTAATTCTTCTTTCTTTTATTCCTGACATGCGTAATTGCGCAGGCCTGACCCCTTCTTTTTTTTCTTGATCGCGTTCTTCATGATCTGTGATAGCTCTGATAATAATCTTTATAATAATACGCCCCGTGATGGGGCAACGTGACGTTGTTGATGATGACGCCGAGCGTCCTGACCTTGAGCATGTCCAGCTTCTCCCGCGACTTCTTCAGCGCCTCCCGCGACGTCTTGTCGCCCCAGACGACGAGGACGACACCATCGACCTTGGCGCCCAAGACGAGCGCGTCGGAGATCTCGAGCATGGGCGGCAGGTCGAAGAGCATGAAGTCGCACTCATCAGTCATCATCTTGATGAACCGCGTCATTTTCTCCGAGCCCAGGAGCTCGGCCGGGTTGGGCGGGATGGGCCCGGCGTTGATCAGGTAGAGGTTCGGGATGTCCGTCGACTTGACGACGTCCTTGATCGACACCGAATCCGTGAGGTAGGTCGTCAGCCCGAAGGTGTTCTTGACCTTGAACAGCCGGTGCTGCCGCGGCCTCCTCAAATCGGCGTCGACGACGAGCACGGTCTTCCCCGACTGTGCCAGGGTGATGGCCAGGTTGGCCGCCGAAACCGTCTTCCCTTCCCCGGGCAGGGCGCTGGTCACGGCGATCGACTTGACCGGCCGGTCGGCCGACGACAGGAGGAGCGCCGTGCGTATAGAGCGGTAACTTTCGGCCAGCCGCGAGTTCGGGAAGAAGTGCGGGACGAGCTCGATCACCCGCGGCGTTTCGGCTTTTTCCACGGCGGCCACGAAGGGCGCGGCGGCGCCGGCGCCCGCCAAAGCCGCCGTCCCCGCACCCGCCTCGAGTTGGGGCGGCTCCTTTCTCCCCTTCAACCTACGCCCATAGCTATAGGCCTTGTTCGCGCCCTCCAGGCTGAACTTGGGCACGACCCCGAGCGTCGGCAGCCCGGCGTACCGCTCCACGTCCTCGCTCGTCTTGACGCTGTTATCGAGGAAATCGAACAGCAACGCCAGCCCCACTCCCCCGCCCAGTCCCAGAATCAGGGCCAGTATCAAATTCCTCTTCTTGTTCGGGCTCGACGGCCGCACCGGCACGCGCGCCCTGTCAACGACTCTGACGTTCGACGTCCGCAGACCCTTGAGCCGGGCCTCGACTCCCGTCTCGCTCTCTCTCCTCAACAGCGAGTCGAGGAGCGTTTTCTTGTTCTGGATCTCGACCTTGAGCCCGTTGTAGAGAACCGCGCTCGAGTTCATCTTGAAAGCCTCGCCCTTCTGCTCGTTGAAGACGGCCTCGAGCGACCGCTCCCTGTTGAGGGCCGTCTGGAAGTCCGAGTAGGCCCCTTTGACCAGGTTCTGGGTCTCGTCCGCGAGCGACCGCCGGGCCGACTCCATCTCGACCTTGGTCCGCTGGAGCTCGGGGTAGTCCGGCTGGAAACGCTCCTCCATCTTCTGGTATTCGCGCTTGAGCCGGACGTAGTCCTCGCGCAGGCGCTGGATGAGTGGGTTGACGATGGCCTCGGGCACGTAGTCGGGGCTGACGTTCTTCAGCCCGTTCCAGGTGGCCTCCTTGTTCGACCGGTCGATCTGGGACTCGGTCAGGGCCTTGTTGAGCTGGCTCAGCCGATCGATGACCGTCGTCTCGTTGTCGCTCAGGGCGATGATGTTGGCCTCGGCCTCGAAGCCCTGAAGTTGTTTTCCCTTCTGCTCGATCTCGCTCTGGAGCCCCTTGATCTGCTCCGAGAGGAAGGTCGTCGCTTGCTCGGTCGCGGCGTACTTAATGTTGATGTTGAGGTCGATGAAGGCGGCGGCCAGCTCGTTGACGCAGTCGGCCGCGAGCTTGGGATCCCTGGCCGAGAACGAGACTTCCACCAAGCGCGTCAGCCTCACCGGGGTGACCTTGAGCCGCGCCAGGAATCCGCCGACGAGGCCCTCGCGAAAGACGTAGTCGGTCGGGTCGATAGGTTTTTTCCGCTTGCCGGGCTTGCCGACGAACTCCGGGTTCTCATAGAGCTTGAGCCTGTCGATGACGCTGTCGGCCAGGCCCCGGCTGCTCAGGAGCTTAAACTGCGTCTGGTAGTAATCGTCCCTCCCGGACTCGATCTGGAGGACCTGGTCGAACGAGAGGATATTCGGCTCCTTCTCGATGAGGAGCGTCGATTTCGCCGTGTAGACGGGCTTCTGGATGAACGTCCAGAACGCCCCGAGGACAAAGACGGCCAGGGTGACCGAAAGGATCGTGCCCTTGCGCCTGCGAATTTTTTCCCAGTATTCCCGGAGATTAATCTCCTGCCCTTCGGCGACTTCGTAATCCGCGATCTGTATCTCGTTTCCGTTTTTCATTTATGGCCTCTTTCTACCAAAACGACTCCGGCACATACACGACGTCGCCTTCCTGAAGCACGACGTCCTTCTTCTTTCCCTTGATGATGTCCTTGAGGTTCACTCTGATCTTCTGCTCTTTCCCCGCCCTGTCCTTGCGCGTGATCATAATCGCACTCTCCTTGGCCCCCTCGGCCAGCCCCCCCGCGTCGGCGATCGCCTGGAGCAACGTCACCCCCTCGGAGAGCTTGGCCCTGATCGCCCCGGGCTTGTTGACCCGGCCCATGACGAAGACCCGGATCTCCCTGTCGACCGGCACGTTGATGACGTCATTCGGCTCGATGGGGATGTTGAGCTTCTGATTGCCGTTGACGAGGAGGTCCTTGAGGTCGATGGCCACGCTCGAAGTCGCGCCGTCCGGCCCCTCGCGCAGGATGAAGATCTCATTCCCGGCGGTCTCGCTGAACCCGCCGGCCATGGAGATGATCTGGAGCAGGTTCTTGCGGCCGACGAGCTCGTAGCTCCCGGCCTTCTCGACCGCCCCGATCACGGCCACCTGCTGGTTCTTGTACTCCTTGATGAAGATCGTCACCTGGGGGTTCTTGACATACTTGGCCTGGAGCAGGCCCGTGAGCTTCTGGACGACCCCTTCCTGGGTCAGGCCCTCGACGACAATGCGCCCGAGGAGCGGCAGGGTGATCGAGCCATCCTCGGACACGCGCACTATTTGGCTGAGTTGCTCTACCTCGAAGACCTTGAGCTCGAGCAGATCCCCCGGCCCGACCCGGTAGGCCCGGACGAATACGTCCCGCGCTTCCTGGGCTTGAACTTGGGTTTTGGCCTGGGGCACCCCTTGAGCGGCGACCATGCCGGCGCAGACCAGCGCCGCCGATAGGGCGAGTGTAAAAACGCGCGCGGCTTTCATCATCATTATCCTCTCCAACTATTCAGTCCCATCACTTGGGGACATGTACTTTTTGTCCGTGTCCCCGCGAAATCGGGACATGTAACAATTCTCTTGAATTGGTACGTGTCCCGAAATTTCGCACTTCTCCCGCGATTTCGCAATTCAAGGCTAAAAGTCGTACGTCAAGTTTAACCCAACGAAGGTTCGTTTGTCATCTTCCGCGTCTAAATTCGAATCGCGCGCCCACCAACTGGCTATGAACCCGAGCGCGACGCTCTTCTTGATCCTGAAGTAAATGCCCGCCGACTGAATCGTGTATTCGTCGAGCCGTTTGACATCCGGTCCTCCACCGCCGATTACAGGATACGTGTTCCGCCCAACTGAATAATCATAGTCAAGACGCAGGAACCGTAACGGATATAACGACACGCCCACGCCCGGCCGGCTCTCGAGGTAATAGGGATTGTCGTACCAGAGCGAAAAACGGACGTCGCGAACATACGACCCACGGATAACGAAGGGCTTGGCGAGTCGGATCCAGAGCTGAGAATCGCCGACGACTCCCTGGTAATCTGGCCCATCTACCGCACGGACATCGAACTTCTTGTAGCCCACACGGATGCGCCCTCGCACTCGACGCCCGAGCCGAGAGAACTCGAGCCCCGCATAAACAGCGCCGCTCCTCGAATCGCCGATGGCCGCCTGGGTAGCGAAGTCGAATTGATAGAGGCCATATTCGAAGTCCAAGAAAAACCGCCTCTGGGTCGCTGCCTGGTAGAAAAACGAGAAATTAGCGTAGCTCTCCTGCCTGTTTAGCCGTTCGCGAACGTCGAAACTATCCCCGTACACTATGCTCTCATAATCGTAATTGACCGTCCGATAGCCCAGCGAGAACGAGGTTTTCCAAGCGGCCTTGACCAGGATCGAACCTCCATAGCCCTCCTCTTTCCGTCTCGGCCGGATATCGATCTCAGTGTTCCATCGTTCCCGGGCGTCCGAGTATGTCCCCTCCAAGCTGAAGAAAACGTTCTTCAGACTGAGCTGGGCCGCCCCGTTGAAATAATAGTTCCAGGTGCGTTCTTGTTCGGTCTTGGAATACCAGACGTACTGCGGGGACCCGTATACTGACAAAGCAAATTTCCTGTGGATCGGGACGTAGATCGTGGCCGCCGGCCCCGCCGTGATCGTGAAATCCTTGATCGGCTCGGCCGGAGAGTAAAAGAGATTCGAATCCACCCCAGCGTTCGAGATGACAAGCGACGGCTGGATACGGAACGGCCCGAACTTCCAAGCGGCGTCGTGCCACTTCCGTTCGAGTTCGAGGCCGCGCCAGGTTTCGCCCGAGGCAATGCCCACGAAAGTAGCGAACAAGGCGAAGGCGGCAATCGGAATTTTACGGCTGGGCATCTGCTTATTCTTGTCTTTCCGGACTATTGCCAACTTCCCAGCCCAGGCCTCGCCCCAATTCCCAGCGTTTGCGGCTTATATGTCGGCACGATTTCCATGAGGCTGTTGATGATGCAGTTGCGATCGTTCCCATCATTGCATATGTTGATCAGTTCCTCGATCTTTTGGAACATTTCGTCCTCTGGTCTGACCCAAGGAGTACGCGCCTTGAAGATCCTGGCATGCTCAGTCGGTTCCGAGCCTTCTTCTGCCCCGAGCAGTTCCTCGAAAAGCTTCTCTCCCGGCCTGATCCCACTGAAGACGATCGGAATATCCACGTCCGGTTCATGGCCGCTGAGCCGGATCATTTCTTTAGCGAGGTCGAGGATCCTAACGGGCTCGCCCATGTCGAGGATGTAGGCTTCGCCCCCTTCGCCAATGGCCGCCGCCTCGAGGACGAGGAGCACGGCTTCGGACGTGGCCATGAAATATCTCTTCATCTCGGGATGGGTCACCATCACCGGCCCCCCCCTCTTGATCTGTTCCTCAAAAATCGGGATGACGCTCCCGCGACTGCCAAGAACGTTCCCAAACCTCACCGAGATGAATTTGGTTCCGTTCCTCCCGTTGAGCGCCCGGAGCATCTCCTCTCCCACCCGTTTAGTCGAGCCCATGACGCTCGTGGGGTTGACGGCCTTGTCCGTGGAGATATAAACGAATTTCTCAACATTGAATTTCAAGGCCAACTCACCCAATATCTTCGTCCCCAAGACATTTGTCTTTACCGCTTCTTCAGGGTAGCTTTCCAAAACAGGAACATGCTTGTAAGCGGCCGAATGGAGCACGATTTCGGGCCGAAAGTTGGCGAAGACATGTTCCATTTTGACCTTATCCCTGATATCCCCTATAACTTCAACTATCTCTTCACCTGACTCGCGGAAACGATTCATTAGGTTAAAAAGCTCAGTTTCATCAATATCCAGGAAGGCGACCGCACGGGGTTCATACTTGAGCACCGTCCGGGCGAGCTCGCTTCCTATGGACCCACCTGCCCCCGTGATCAGGACACGTTTTTCTTTCAAGAATTTGCGGATAGCGGCGAAGTCGATCTCAACTTTTGCCCTCCCCAGGAGATCCTCGACCCGGACTTCTTTAATGTCCGATAGTGTAACATTTCCGGCTACGAGGTCCAGGATCCCCGGGAGGATCTTGACTTTCGTCGGCCCGCCGGCATTTCGGATGATCTCCATCACCGCCCGGATATCCTTTGAACGAAACGACGGGATAGCGATCAGGACCTCATCCACCGCGTTAGTTTTTAATAGCATGGGGATATCTTTCCTAGTTCCGAGTACCTTGATGCCGTGAACACTCATCCCCTGCTTGGATAGATCGTCATCGACATATCCAATCGGAAAATACTTGGATTTCTTAGTGACCAGCATATCCCGGCCAATTGCACTACCAGCATCGCCCGCGCCGACAATCAGGATACGGGTGCGCTCTCGTCTCATTCTCCCCGACTTACTGAAGTATTCGATAACCGCCCTTTTGGAAATGCGAAGCAAGCCAAGGGCACCTAGCGTGATCATATAATCAGCAAGCATCACGGCACGAGGAAAGCCGGAAAACGGTCCTCGGCTTCGAAAGCCCAGTAAGACCGCTGCCAGGGCGAGAGATGCCAGAGAAACTGCTGCGAAGAGTTTCTGCAAGTCGCTAAGTCCGAAAAACCGCCAAGAGATCTTGTACATACCAAAAACTGCAAGGAAGGTTGTTTTAATGATAAGAGCGAGTCCGAAATAAATCGGAATTTTACGAGAAAACTCTCCGGGGATCGCACCGTCGAATCTCAACCAAAACGACGCATAGAGCGATATCGCGATCAAGAGCGAATCGGCAAGAAAGAAAAACGCTAGCCTCTTGAGCGGTGTAATACGGACTATGGCTTCCCTTAGTTTCAAAGAACGTTTGTTCATAACATCAACCCCTTAATTAGTTCTGTCACCTTTTCTATATATAGAAGAAATCAGCCACTAGCTCTTTGACGCTCGCACTTCAGCCCGAATAGTGAACCTCCATAAGCCGGCGAAGAGCAGGAGGGGAAGCACGACTACTACCACATCAACTAAAGGCACATTTTTATACCATAGCAGAGCGATAACGGTCCCTATCAAAGCTAAAGCCAAATAGATGAACGTCACGAAACGATGGCTATATCCGGCGATGACAAGCCGCTGATAAATATGAGACCGATGGGCCACGAAAACATTTTCTTTATTATTTAATCGGCGAACCAACGTGAAAGAAGTATCAATGATGAACGGCCAAACCATCAAGATTCCTGCAACCATGCAGCGTGGGTCCTTTTGGGCCGCAAGGATGGGAATAACAGCCAGGGTAAATCCAATAAAAGCACTCCCCACATCCCCCATAAATATTCTAGCGGGAGGCCAGTTGTGGAACAGAAAACCCAGGCTGGACGCAGCTATTAGCACTCCAATTAAGCCAATGAACGATTGACCGCTCATAAAGCCGATAATTGTCCAACCTAATCCAGCGACAACCGCTTGCCCACCCGCAATCCCATCAATTCCATCCATGAAATTATAAACGTTCGTTAAGCCCATTATCCATAAAAGCGCGAACGGGATACCTATTGAATACAGATGAATATCGCTAACAAAAGGGACTGTTAAAGTATGAAAACTGCCGATCGCAATTAAGGTAATTGCTGAACATATCGCTTGGACGACCAGGCGTATTCGATACGGAAGCCGATGGATATCATCAAGCCATCCAACCAACGCCACGATACCCCCGCCGAGGCTGAGCGCCGCAATCTCTCTAAACGACATGTTTAGGATTCGGAAAATAAATAAGCTCCAGGCTCCGACAAGAACACCGATAACAATACCTAGCCCTCCTCCCCGGGGAGTCGGCCGAGTATGCGAACTGCGCGCATTCGGGATGTCAAGCATCCATTTGAAAGCCCAGCGTCGTGACACTTCGACGCACAGCGTTGACAATACAAACGCGCCAGCTGCGGTGACGAGACTAATAGTCAGCAATCCTAGATATCCCCTCTGGTGCGTATTTCCTCGTCGCTTATCTCCGAGTAGATTCCCAACTTGCCTTCTGTAAGCCAAGCAGGTTTTTAATAAATCCTACAAAAATGGCTGAATTTACAAGCATGAAGTAATAAGGAATATAAAGAGGCTTCCAGCGAAGACGCAGAAGATGCGTGATTAGGATAAGTACATATCCTGCGCCATGTATCGCTAGCAGAATGCGATAAATTGGATTGTGCAACGCAAGCAATATATTGAACAAGAAAGCAATAATGAGAAAGAAAGGAACCAGCCACCGTAGAACACGGTGGCTGACATAGAAAAAAAACATCTTGCCCCGAAACGGGTTGAGCAAACGCCAATGATATTTCAGGGCACGAAAATGGCCAGCAGAATCGCGGACATGCCGGTTAAATTCCTCAGAGTTGGTTGTAACAAGGCACTCCTCAGCAACCGCATCTTCTGCATAAACCACACTATAATTGCGCTCGAATATGCGCATTGATATAGAAAAATCATCGTTAATCGTATTGGGGGGGAGCGGCTCATATAGATTTCGTCTGAATAAGTATATCGCACCATTCGCGCCGATTACTGAACCAAAAACGCTCTCGGCCTTCTTAATTAAGGTTTCAATATGCCAGTAGATGCCTTCGCCCGATTTTCCTTGTTCGTCGACCAGTATGAGTCGTCCACATACCACCCCAACATCATCGTTCATGCAAGCCATAAGCTTCGTCACCGCATCCAGCTTAAACATACTATTGGCATCGGTCATTACAACAAAAGGCTGCCAGACCTCCGACATTATTGAATTGATGACGTTGACTTTTCCACCGCGCGGGTACTCAAATACTTTAATGCGACTATCTCGAACAGCTTGTCGTATCTCGGAAAGCGTATTGTCGGAACATCCGTCCAAGCCAAGGTACATCTCGAGGTTTGGTTGATCAAGACAATAGAAGTTATCGATCTTTCGGGCAATGTCCTTCTCTTCATTATAAACTGAACAGACCACGGCCACGGGGCCCCTCGCCCCTGAGCCAATTATCTTCTTCCTATTCCGAGCCAACAAGTGCAGTATCGCAGGGTAGATGAGATGTGGATATAAAATAATAAAGACGGAAAGCCAATATACAATTTCCATCAGTGATGCTTCTTGAATAAATGCGTGATGAGCTTAAATGCAGCTTTAGCCGTGCGTTTAGCCTCACCGCGGTTTCTTATGACATCTACCATTTTGTACGCTAAGTAGCGGGGTCTCAAATAGAACCTACGGCGAGAATAATCGCAAAAATCCACTAAATCCCGGGCTATTAATTGCTCAGTATTAACGACACAATTGTGCATTCCATCTTTCGTGAGCCATTGCCTAAAGCTTTCCGCCCGAATATAACCATTCCTTGCCGCCCAATCATAGGCCTCCGTACCGGGGTAAACCATAAGAGGAAAATATTGGGCCGTGTCTAAAGGGAGACTCAACGAGAATCTCAGGGTTTGTAATAATGTTTCCCGGGTTTCACCCCGATTCCCGACCATAAAACATCCGTGGACACGCAATCCAGCCTTTCTAGCATTAATCGCGAATTCTTTTGCTTGTGCTAATGTTATTCCTTTATTTATGTTATTGAGCACGCACTGATTTCCGCTTTCGAAGCCTGCTACTAGGAGTCGACAGCCGGCCCGTTTCATTTTCATCATGATCTCGTAACGCAGATTGACTCTAGCTTCACAGGTCCAGGTAACCTCAAGCCCACGACGTATAATCTCATCACATATCGCAGCGACATATTCTTGATCAGCCGTGAAGTTGTCATCATCAACCAGGATCTCACGAACCTGGGGGAATTCATTTCGGATATAAGCGAGTTCTTCTACAAAATGCATAACCGAACGATGCCGGTATCGGTGCCCAAACATGACTTGAGGATAGACACAGAAATAACAGTGATTTAAACACCCCCTTCCCGCAAAAATAGAAATGACTGGATTTTGGCAATGTGCATAAAAGTAATTGTTGATGTTCAGGTGTTTCTTGTAGACCTTACTGACAAAGGGAATTTCATCAAGGTTTTCGGAAAATGCACGATCCGGATTGTTTACTATCTGACCGTAATATCGAAAGCTTATGCCCGATATTTCGGATAATTGATCCGGCCTCTCGGCCAATTCGCACAGCGTCCAATCATATTCGCGACGAGCAATGACATCTACCGGAGGATACATGGCAAGAGTCTTTTCAGGCAGAGCGCTCGGATGCGTGCCGACCAGCACCCCTAAAGGCAGGGAGGAAAACCATGATTTTACTGTTTCTAAGGCGCGGACATCCGCTTCTATACTGGGTGTAGATGTATCAAATACCACCATGAAAGGTCGAAATTTAACGATCGTCTGGCGGTAGTCATCTAATTCTTTGCACTCGGCCGGAAAGTCGATCAGCATCACCTCATGTCCCTGCTTCTCTAACAATCCTGCAGCGTGCGAAAGCCATATCGGGAAATAGATCGTACCGCTTTTCGTTACCCCGGGACTCCGTGAACTCCGTGAGAACTTGGGAAGGAATGGCGGGTTAATAAGAAGAACTTTCATTCGGGATATTTTGACTTATCGAGAGAAATTCATAAGAAATCGAGCATTCTGATTATTGCCAGCGATAAATAATTGTTGGCGTTGATCAACTAAGCTCACCGCCGGCAACGGGACGTGCCGGAAATGCAATCCGGTTCAGCGCCTTGCTAGGCTTTTTCAAATATTATGCCTTCGTCCCCCTGATTTTTGTCGTACATTTCCTTTAAAGATTCCTTAAACTTAGGTTTGTCAACCTTAAGCTGTTTCGATGGAATCATTAGATTAGAAAAATGTGATTCAATAACAGATAAAAATTCTTCCACACTTACACCGCTTACGTTCTTTAGATGATGTGGCAAGAATTCAACTACAAGCACTTTTGATCTTTCAAGTATTTCTTGCATTCCTTTTAAGGCAAAATATTCTGACCCCTCTATATCCATAATAATGAGGTCAAAAATCTTTTCTTTCAGATAATTATCAAGACTAACAGCATTAATAGAAACGGTTTGTGGTTTATCATAATAATACATGTAATCTCTAATTATTGGCACACGCTTGCTTCCTCCCGTATTGGCTCTGCTAAGTAAAAAGTTAATGCTTTCACACTTATCACTTGCTGCAATGTTGATCGCCTCGCAATTAGATACACCATTTAATGATATGTTTATAGTTAACAGCTTATAGCTAAAAGGATTTGCTTCAACTGCAATAACTCTTTTACAATAATTTGATAAAGGTATAACCAAAGAGCCGATATGAGCACCTACAATCAGAACTGCACTCTCTAAATTAATATAAGGCTTGAGACTATCGATTTCAACTTTTCCATAACTACTGTGCCTAAGTAAATGAAGACCGACACCACAATCTTCCGGATCAACTGCAAACAGCCCATATCTTGTCTTTGCAATAAAACCAAATAAATTTGACCCAAGAACCTTTTTTATAAGTTTACCAACAAAAACTTGTCTTTTGAGCTTTAGCCTTTGTTTTATTTTAGTCATTTAAATTATCCTTCATCTCTTGTCCAGTTTTTTCGTACACTCTCCGTGTTCAGAAGCGATGGCCGGATTCCTCCGGAAGGGCTTGGAAAACGCACACGATAATCCCTTTAGCACATATAAATAACGATGCCTATTGTCTTTATATTCGAATCTGCTCGGGGAGATCATTAGCTGGAGTAATCTGATATTGCATATGAATACTATCCTTAACAGCAAATATAAATAAACAAGCGCAGACAATTTGTCTGCTAATATTTGATTCAATAACAATTTGCCTGTGGCAAATGAGTATTGATATACTTTAGCCCTTGAATTATTCTCTTCAATGGGATGATAAAATACTAAATCGTGTACAAAAAGAATATCCACTTTATTTTTTTTCAATCGAAAAAACAGGTCGCTTTCTTCAGCAGAGAAGAATTTTCCCCCCGGCCCATAATTTTCATCATAGCATCCGACACTTTCAATGATGTTTTTCTTAATTACTATGCACGTTCCCCTGAAAAGGCTGAAATTACACTTTCTAAGATACTTATATCTTATATCCTCCTCATTCCGCGTTACCGCCGCTCTCGTTAGGGGGCTTAACCACCTGCCACAGACGCAATTTAGTTTTTTGTGAAAGGCATATTTATTCAGAACAACGAAAAATTCTCGGCCTATATAAGCGTCATCATCGACTAAAATAGCATATTCTCCTCGGCTTGCTTGGATGCCAATATTCCTTGCTCTGCTAACATTATTGTTTACATTCATAATGGTTTTAATAATCACATTGCCATGATAATTATGATAAATGATCTCTTTGGAATCTTTAGAGTAAATTATAAGAATTTCTATATTGTAGTTATGATTTATTAATTTACTAGCTTCGATAATTGATTCAACACACTTATTTAGCTTACATTTTTCCCCCATCGTGGGAATGATAAACGAAAATGCTATAGGGAGATTCCTGTCCATTACCAATCGCCAGGTGATAACAATTTGCTACTGTTCCGATTGAATAATATGCTAGCTCGATAGCATATTCTTTATGTCTCTTTTGATCCACTGGGCCAACATTTTAATATAATAGAAAAATAAGTAAGCATTAAAAATACAGATCGAATTATTTCTTCGAGCCCTTAGGTCCTCAATAAATAGCTGCAAATAGCTACTCATTTTTGCACTTACTCCACCATCTTTTACTCCGGCCACAATAATACTAGGCATAAATAGCGGAGGGTGGTATCTGAGCACTCTCAACATCAGGTCATAATCGGCAGCAATCCTAAATGACTCATCAAATAAACCGTGGTGCTTAAACATCTCGGCTCTATAAAAGGTTCCTGCCACAGGAGGCATCCGATGCATTTTTATACTTCTGCATGTCCATGAATCCCCGAGAATTGAATTGACTGCACCATATTTGTTAATTGAAGCGATTTTGCCATAAACAAAATAGAAATTTGAGTTCCTCCTTATTATTTCAGTCACATCCTTCAATACGTGATTATTCCATAAATAATCGTCCGAACCTATAAAGCATACCCAATCTCCATTTGATTTTTTCAGGGCCTTATTCCAAGCGTTGTAAATTCCATGATCGCGTCTGCTTTCCCAATAGCTGATTTGATCATTATACTTTTTTATTACTTCGACTGTTCCGTCCAGCGATCCGCCGTCTATCACAATCAACTCTTTTTCAATTTCTTCTTGATTGATAACACTCTGTATAGATTTTTCTAGGCCACGCTCGTTGTTATAAACTGCGATAATAATGGTAATAAGCACGACGATACCTAATATTGGATCAACAAATATTTATTGAAACTCATGTATAGTTTGCATTCTCATGGTTTTTGTTGGAGGCTTAGATGGATTTCTAGGTTCTTGTTTCTTATCGATTATTTCATGTTACTAAAAGAAGCCGCTCTGCTTAACTTTGAATAAATCCCAAGGGCAATGCCAAGCCCATAAGTGAATGAGGGGGACCATCCTCCCGATGTGAGTGCTATAGTATAAGCGATCAAAAGACTCGGCGTGCATAATATTTTCGCCATTCTTTCAGTTCTAAGATCTGATCGTTTGTCTTTCCTTAGTAAAATAAATAGCCAACTCACTAGTGCCCTTATTATTATTATATTAACGAAGATAAATGTTACTATTCCGAATCGCCACCAAATATTAAATATGCCGATATGAATATTATTATATTCGAATCCTCGGTAATCAACTAATTCACTGGGGGGGTTCAGGCCCATCCCAAAAATATGCTGCTGAACGGTCATTTTACTAAATACCGACGGTATCTCATCTAACCTTATTTTCACCCCAACATCATCATAATAATGTATTCCGCTTTGTAGCCGCTCAATGAAATTGTTAAGATTGAGCGTTTTGTTAAGAAAAATAGCCACAAGAATAATGATAATAAATATGAGAATAATGTTGTTACTTGCAAAATAATTGCGTTTAGAAATATTAGCTGATTCCCTAATAAAATATAAGGAAACCAAGGTGAAGAAGATACCTATACTCACTGCGAGGGCCATTGATCTTGTCTGCGTAATTAGTGCTGCATTAATAATCAATAATAAGGCACATAGCCAAGATTTTACTATAAGCGTTCTCTTGCCTGAGAAACTCGCCAATAATATTGCCGTACTAAAAACAATAAGAGGCATATCACTCAAAATGAAAGCGCTGGGATGCGTCAGCCGCTCATATGAGGCAACCTGTTCCGCCCCTGGCAAGAACATCGTTACGGCGGTGGCTGCTATTGTTAATATAAGTTCTATATGAATAACAACTTTAAATATATCAGCTTTGATATCCTTCATAATCAAAATGGTAGAAAATCCACTAAAAAAGGCGATTATTGTCCTGAAATCGTGCCCCATTGAGTTCAGTGGATTATTCCTTAGGATGGCAATAAATACCCCATATAAAGAAATCAAAACAATTGCTTTTAGAACTGGCCCTTTAAGGAATTTGATATTCCTAATTTTCAGATATATGATCGGCAACAAAAGCCCAATGTCTGACAGCCAGAATCTAGGAAATAGGCTAATGTCCGAAACGACACTAAGGTGACCGATACTCCTGATTTGAGCGTTAAAAAGAGCAAAAAGTGATAAATAAACGATTATCTGCGCTATTAAATTGCTATTGTTCGTCTTAGCCGATAAAACAATTGCTTGGCCCTCTTTACGTTGCCCTCCATTCCCGACGTACACTATTTTCAAGGAGCTTTTACCTCAAATGAATAGACGACCACAATCATTAAATCCAGTATCTATAATACATTTTTTTTATGACAACAAAGATGCCGTTGGGCATCAGCATGATAGGAAGTGCCTTTAACCAAAAAGCTGGGTATTGATGGTATTTCCCGATGTGTAGTTTATAAATTGCTAGTTGCCTATGATACGGAATGTTTTGAGATTTGATATTTGCTAGAACTCTTGGCAATCTCGCAATTATTTTATTAATAAATATTCGATATTCTTGTTCGTTACTCTTATAATGAAGGCCTAATATCTTCTCAAATCCGTTATGTTCAATCTGTTGTCGATGGACAATCCCATTTCTGGCCAATATCGAATCGTTCCCAGTTCTTTGCATTATAAGTGGTCTATTTATTATCTTCCACGTAAAATCGGAATTCATCATGTTCGCAATAATGTCAACCATCAAGTACATACACCCGTCTAGTTTTGTAGTGTCGTAATTTTTTAAAACCGCATTCCATGCCTCCCTTCTAATTATTTGCGATGAAAGGTACCCATAGTCCATGCCTATTCTTTTAAAGCACTCCGATTTATTGGTTAATTCCTCAGTAATAGGCGTTCTCCTACAAGGCCATTTTTTTACTTCGTTTACTCTTTTTGTTAATTCTCTATCGTAAGGAATCCTATTACAAAAAATCCCTGTAACGTTTTCTGCTTTATTTAATATCTCAATCACATAATGAATTGCGCTATTACAAAATCTATCGTCATCACTCAAGAGCCAGCAATATCTTCCTTTAGATAATTCGATACACTTTAGGAGATCTTTATCTATGCCCTCCCCTCGATCTCGGTAAAAGCTTGTTATTTTTAGTTCTTTTTCAAATTTTTTAATCACTTGTTTCGTATTGTCGGTTGAACATCCGTCTACGATAACGATTTCGACGATATCTATAATTCGTTCATCTATTTGACTTTTAAGGCTTTCTAAAAGTCCTCTTAAATATTCCGCGCGGTTCAATGTCGGAATACAGATAGAAAGTAATATGCTCTTCATTTAATGACGAGCTTATTTTGTGTAATCAAATAAAAGTATTTTCTTGCGAAATGTTTGTTTAGCATCATCTTTATTTTCACCCAGGCTCGGACCATCTTCCGGTACTTGCCAAGCTTTTCTATAAAACTTATCGTCCTATCTTCATATCCGTATTCTTTTAGACCATTCTTTATTTCTATCCATATTTTATGATCATTTGTATAGCTCTTTACTTTTAAAAGCTGATACCAGGGGTGTTCCAAGATCATTAGATTGACCATGCGATGCTGAAGTTCAGAGTCATCGGGAAAGATAGTTTTTGCGATTTTGGGTATGCCCCTAAAATCGATCAAGAACCTATTGAGGATACCGTTTTCGAGAAAGCTATCGTTGAAGGACCGATTAAGAACTAGTGGGGTATCTATGTATTTTAACAATCCTCCATTTAGCAATATGCCAAAAAGCTTAATAATATGTGCATAGCAGGAGCCATAGTTGTGACTGTTGTCGGGAGCTGCCTGCCATGTAGCGTTCTTAATAATAAGAGAGCTCATATAACTGAAAATAGCGCCCATTTCTCTTGCCTTTATAAGATAGCTGAGTAATTCCTCCCTGTTCTTAAAATCATACAAAGTTCGGTTATTGTCGCATAACCAGCTTCTGTTTTTTATAGGCGCCAATTTATGATTGCACACAATTCTGTTGCACAGGTATATGTCATGGTTTGCTTGTAATTTTTCTATTAAAAACCTAACAGCTCCGGCAACAAGCGCATCATCGCTGGAAAGAAGCCAAGAATATTTTCCCGACGCTAACGAGAGAGTATTTTCTATGTCTTTATCTATGCCCGCTCGCTTTCCGGAATGTATATAGTGGATATTGGGATATTGAGCTTTGTATTTGTGGACAACTTGTGAGGTTAATTCGTCTTGTCCGCTATCATATATAATAATCTCCAGAGAATTATTATATTGCCGACAAATGCTTTCTAGGGTAGCTTGAATTGTCTCCCCTCTATTGAATGTCGGGATACAAAAGGATAACAGTTTCATATTATTGGTACGTTGCACCGTTAGCAAGATTCTTATGGCTTACGGTTATTCAGGCCAAATGTATACTTGGTTATTATCTTTTCTGTTTATCGATATTTATACCCGGTCAACATTTCAAACAATTTCGATTTCTGGAAAAGGAAATATCATCCTCCCACCCATCGCAAGATACTCTTTTTCGCGCCTAAGAATACTATCCCTAAAATGCCATGGTAATACTAAGAAGTAATCAGGCCTCACTGCGCGCGCCTCTTCTTCTGCCACTATGGGAATGCGAGAGCCCGGTGTGTAGCAACCGAACTTATCGGGATTCACATCAGCTATCAGAGGGATGTCCCTTTCTGTCAAACCGCAAAATTGCAGGACGACATTACCTTTTGTAGAAGCCCCGTAGCCTAGCACCTTTTTTCCATCTGCGTTGAGCCCTTTAATCAGGCGGTTCAAGTCTTCACGGTGGCGAAAGACACGCTTCTCGAAGTTTCGAAACGGGCGAGGAGTATTTAATCCCATTCGATCTTCTTGGTCCAATAGCCATTCGATCACCGGGGAGTTCTTCTGAATTGCGGTGTTTGATCGCTTGACCGCAGTTACAGCGAAACTACCGCCATTGATGTTATTCATGCCAACGTCGATAATATTTAGGCCAGCTGATTCGACGATTCTTTTCACAACGCCAAGTGAGTAGTATTCAATATGCTCATGACAAACTGTATCATAAGAATTTAATCGAAGCATCGAGGGCATATAACTCTGCTCGAAATGCCATATGCCATCAGCTGCTAGGACAGACTCCACCTGGCGCGCAAATTCAAGCGGATTCTCTAGATCATAAAACATGGCAATGGACGTAATGATTCGGGCAGGTCGATGTTCTATGGATCTATATGCCTCAGATGAGAAATAATCGGGAATCAGGGTAATTTCCTTCGTATAGAATTGTGAGAATTTGTTGCCTGTCGGATCGATCCCGATTCGACTAATCCCAGGTATGCTAAATGCCTTCAACAATGTCGCATCGTTACTTCCAATATCCAAGACCACGTCGCCTTTTTTGAGTGGCACTAATCTCCCAAGATAGTTAGCCTTCTCAGTTAAATGGTTAACCATCGATTGATTTAGGCCAGATCGATAACCATAATTTTCTCCATACATCTCCGAGGCGTCATAAGAGTGTTTCAACTGAAGCAGGTGGCAGGCAGGGCACCAAACCAATTCGATCGGACCCCTCGTGATAGGCTGGGATGGAGACGTCGGAAAAATACCCGTGAGTTCTTGATATCCAAGGCTAAGCACGGATAAGAGATGATCACTTTCACAAATACGACAGGTTCGCCTCTCGTCATATGTAGTCACCGCTATCCTCCGCTATTGTCTTTCGGATTTCTTTAGATATACCTTTAGGTGTTTTCCTCATCGTATTGATGAACTCTAATCAACAAACAAGCCGGTGATGATCATTTTTTTCTCATGAGGATTGTCGAATGAACTTCTCAAAGCTGTCAACCAATCTGTCTATATTTTGCTTAGCGTCAAATGGATGTAGACCAAGATAAAACCCGCGCTCATGGATCGCGTCCGCCCCGGGCAGGTCGCCCGCCCGCAATTCGGGAAACAGCCTACACACAGGCTGTCGCGCTAGATTGCCTGCCACAATAGGGCGCGTCTCGATACCTTGCTTATCTAGATACTCCAGGAATTCCGCCTTCTTGAAAGGGCATTCGGGCGTCAGCATTATGGGCAATGCGAACCATGAACACTCGGCGTCCGGTTCCACATGCATTAATCGCATCAGGTCTCGATGACGTTCAATATAGCTTTGGAAATAGGCCGCGTTTTGAAGACGCTGGATATGGAAGGCAGGCCAGCGTTTCAGTTGTTCCAACCCGAAACCAGCTTGCAATTCTGTAGGTCGCAGATTAAATCCCCAATTCAGGAACAGATAGCGCTGATCTATGCCATCCTGCGGCTCAGCTGGTTTATATTTCGTATTGCGTGCCCAGCCGTGTGCGCGCAACACCCGGTAGAGATCAGACAACTGCTGATCCTGGCAGGTGATCATGCCTCCTTCCATCGTAGTGATATGATGAGAAAAGAAAAAGGAGAAACTGCTCGCGATCCCAAATGTGCCCACGGGTTGACCTTTATACTTCGCCCCCAATGCTTCACAACAATCTTCAATTAGAACTAGCTCGTGTTTTCGACAAATTGAGGTCACCCTTTCCATATCACAGGGATTGCCCATCAGATGAACTAGAGAGATGGCGCGCGTCCGGGGGCCAATTTTAGATTCAAGATCATCCAGTCTAATATTCAGGGTTCGCGGATCAGCATCCACAAACCGCGCTTTCAATCCCGCCATCATCGGTGACCAGATTTGAGTCGGCCAAGTAACCGATGGCACTAGGATCTCGTCCCCTGGATTCAGCATTTTTATTTGTGGATTCACCAGGGCGAAAGCGATCAGCAGATCAGCTGAGGACCCACTGTTCACCATCACGGCCTCCGCGCCGCCGAATGCCTGCGTGAATTGTCGCTCAAATTCCACCGTTTTTTCCCACATTGTCGTCCGGAACGAGCACAAAGAATCTATGACGGCCAGAATCTCCTCCAAATCGTAGGTCGCCATGCTGAGGGGATACCAATACTTTTGTTGTTTGTAGCTGTTAATTCGAGAAGCTTCTCGCAATAAGGCTTGAATCGGTTCACGCAATTTATACGTGTTTTCTAGATTCATTTCAGGTCTCCGAAGGAAAAAGGGGATAACGGCGCTCAAAATCCACAATAACCGTACGAATACCGGATTCTAGATCAATCCGAGGGCACCAGCCAAGCGAGCGCAGGCGGCTCACATCCATCAGTTTCCTAGGCATGCCATCCGGCTTCGATAAATCCCATTCCAAGTTGCCTGTATAGCAAACAATTCTGGCAATAGTCTTCGATAGGTAGCGTATGCTTACATCTTCGCTAGTGCCAATATTGATAATATCGGGCGAATCGTAGTTCTTTAATAAGAACAAACAAGCATCCGCTAGATCATCTACATGCATTAGCTCGCGCCGGGCTTCGCCTGTTCCCCATAGAGTGACCGTGGGAATACCCTTCCGCTTGGCTTCTACAAGGCGTCTGACAAGTGCAGACACAACATGAGATCGTTCATATTCGAAATGATCGCCCGGTCCGTACACATTCGACGGCATCGGGCAGATCACGTTTGTTCCATATTGCTGTCGGAGCGAATGCGCTAGGCGGATGCCCATGATTTTAGCTACCGCGTATGATTCGTTTGTCGGTTCCAAGGGTCCTTTCATAAAATAATCCTCACGCATCGGCTGAGGAGCCTCACGCGGATAGATGCAAGAACTACCAAGGAATATTGTCTTGGCGACCAAGAAATCTCGACACGCCAGTAAGATATTGCTTTGAATATCTAGATTCTCCACCAGAAATTGAACCGGTTCAGCTATGTTTGCGGCAATCCCCCCCACTTTTGCTGCAGCAATAATGACATACTCTGGTCTTTCCGTCTCAAAGAAACGCCCAACGGCTGCACGGGATGTCAAATCCAGTTCGGCGCGCGTCCGCAACAGAAGATTATTAAATCCTTGGTTCTGAAAGCACCGTACCAGCGCGCTTCCCACTAATCCCCTATGGCCAGCAATAAATATTTTGGCTTGAACCGCCAGATCGATCATTCCAGCACCTATGCCCAACAGGAATTCTGAAAACAATAGACAAAAAGCTAGGACTGCTCCATATCCGCAATATTATGGAAACCATGAGGTGTGAGCGCAAGGTTGCGAACTACGCGTTGTTTTTGCCATATGATATAAATCGTTGTCATACTCATCGCCACTGTGGAAAAAAATGCGACTGAAGCTGCTGAAAGAGTTTTTATAGAAAAGATGGCTATACCCACCAATACTACATTCAATATTCCTTGTATTACATGAGAAAGAAAACAATATGACATCTTCCCAAGGCCCATTATAATATAGTAAGCAGGGACATTTAATAGACTCAAGAATGTCCCTAATAGCATTATACGCAATACTCCCGGTAGGCTTCCCTCAAATCTGTCCCCAAGCCAAAACTTGAGAAGCAGTGGTGAAACAATTACTAGCGTTACATATGTCGGCGTACCTAGAAGAAATATAAGTCGCATAGAACGGCGATATATTTGGCCAATCCTCTCTTTGGCTTGTACCGTTATGTTGGCACTGATGCGACTGATTTCAGGCACCAATGCACGAAAGGCAGTCTCTATCAAATTCCTAACCTGAAAGCTCGCATTGAATGCAATTTCATATACAGGAATGACCGCAACCCCGGCATATCGCGAAAGCATTATCTTATTGAATGGGCTAAGCAGCATGCCAAATATTGAGCTTCCCAATACCGCGATTCCAAATGAGACGAGTTTTCTAAATGCTTTTTGATCCCAACTTAGTTTCAGGATCTGTAGATTGATGATTTTTCGAATAAGAATTATGCTCGAGATATGCATGACAACAGAGGATGCCGCTGAAGCAATAAGCAAACTTGCTATCCCTTGTCCGGAAATAAGCAGAACTACGGCTACACCCAAAGAAACGGCGCGACACGCAGAATCCCTATAGTTGACTTGATCTATTCTCCCCAATCCGGTAAGTGTTGCCGTGAGAATTTGTACCAAGAAAGCATATACAGTTAATATGCCCACGAACGGCAAGAGGGACAATGCAAGGGCGGCATTTTCCGGCCCTAGTTTAAAGATGCCAATGATCGGCTTCTTCAAAAGGATAAGAACAGTAAGTGCAATGATCCCTGTCGCCGATACGGTTAATAAACCCGTTTTGGCATAGCTCATAATTCCTTGAACATTCTTACCGCCGTATTCTTCGGCGACGAGCTTCGTTATCGCCGGGCCCATGCCAAGATTACTCATCTGCATGAACGTTAGGACGGTTGAAAGCACCATCCAGACACCCAGTTTCTCATATCCCAAAAATTGAAGGTATACTGGGTACGAGATAAGTAGTAATATTATGTTTATTATATTGGAAGCCACTCCGGAGAACATGTTGCGCCGGAGCTGGCTGCCAAATAATCGCTGCAATATTCTTCTCAATTGAGCAATTTTCGTAAATTTACCTCAGCTACCTAAGGCGGTTATAGCTACAAAGAGAGCATTATTTTAGTGTTCTTTAGAGCCTGTTGCATGATTCGCATTTGAAGCACGTCTGACAAGGATTTTCATAG
>CAZGJS010000006.1:0-174829 GCA_964525875.1 uncultured Eubacteriales bacterium | reverse complement strand
CTATCTTATAATCAAGTGGTTACAGAAAGTTATGGGCTTTTTCAGCAGACCCTACATAATATGAGTGCTACGAATCATGGACACACGCGCCGAGTCGGCTTTCACGCGCAAGGCCAAGGAGGTCATCCGGGCCATTTCCTTCGGTCGGGTCGCGACCTACGGCCAGATCGCCGCCCTGGCCGGGCGTGAGCGGGCTGCCCGGGGCGTCGCTTGGGTCCTCCATTCCTCCTCGGACGCGGCGGGACTTCCCTGGCACCGCGTGATCAACGGCCGGGGCGGGATCTCCCTCGGGCGCGGCCGGGGTTTCGAGGAGCAGAAAAAGAGGCTTATCGCCGAGGGCGTCGTGGTCGGCCGCGGCGGACGGGTCGACCTGAAACGCTTTCAGTGGGAGCCGAACGACGGCGCCGCTGGACGGTCGCCCGCCGCCCGGAAGTTCCTGCGGGGGCTTCTCAAACAGGGAAAATAGCGATATCAAGCCTCATTGTGTGTTAGCCCCGATTAACTCAGAATCGATTTTGGGTTAATCCAAGATGCCGTAGACTCAGCCGGACCTACTTCATCTCTTTGATCTTGATGTTCCGGAAGAAGATCGGGGCGCCGGCGTGCTTGCCTTGGAAACCGATCCGCCCCTTCGTGGCCAGCTCCGCGAAGGGCCGGCTCAGCCAGGCCGGGATCTCGCTCCCGTCGGGATTCGTCTTGGCCGAGGTCCACCGGCTCATGTCCATCTCCGTGACACGCTCGCCGTTGAGGACGACGGTGATCTTTTGGCCGAGACAGGTGATCGTGTAGCGGTTCCACTCGCCCGGCTTCTTGACGACGCTCTTCGTCGGAGCCAGGTGCCCGAAGATCGCTCCGCAGTGCCAGGTGGCCGGTTCTTTGGCCCACTCCTCGGCGAAGTCGTCGGCGATCTGGATCTCGACGGAGTTCGGGATCCAATTCGCGATGTCGGAACAATAGACGATAACGCCGCTGTTCGTCCCCGGCGCCGTCTGGAACTCGAAGTCGAGAGTGAAATTCTCGTAATCCCGGGCCGTCCAGATGGCCTGGTCCTCGGAAGCGGTGAGGACGCCGTCGGCGACGGTCCAGATCCCGGCCGGGAAATCGGCGTTGGAGAGGTCGGTCGCAAAGAGGTTCGCCCAGCCGAGCACGTCGGGGTGGGCGGGCGGCGCCGCGGGCTCCTTGGGCGGAGAGCAGGCAGCCAGGACGAACATGCCCAGGACGAGAGCGCCAAGAGAAATTCTCAAGGTTTTCATCGGGACTCCTTTCGGCTCCAGTCGCGATCAGCCTTATTCTAACAGGATTTGCGCCCGGACCGCCAGACGAATGTCATGGTCGAAGAGGGAGCGTTCTTGCCAATCGAGGCCCGTTCGTATTATGCTCCTGCCGGATGTCCGACTTTGAGGTGAACCCATGACCAAGCGCACCCGCGTATTCGGATTGTCGCTTATGGCTGCGATCTGGCTCTCTTCGTCCTGCGCCCCGAGGCCGGCCGCAACCGTGACCCCGGCCCGTAGGCCTTTCGTCCTCGGCTTCCATGTCCTCATCGAGAGCAGCAAGGCGGCCGACGCGCTCATTGGCGAGATCCCTTCGCTCGCCCGGCAGGGCGTCAACCTGCTCATCGTCGAGGTCGACTACAACTACGAATATGTCTCGCACCCCGAGCTGAGGGGGGAGGATCCCATTCCCGCGGCGACGATCAAGAGGATCGTCGGACTCTGTCGCACCCTCGGCATCCGCCTTGTCCCCGAATTCCAGAGCCTCGGCCATCAGTCCTGGGAAGAAAAGACCTACCCGCTCCTCGTCAAATATCCGCACCTCGACGAGTCGCCCGGCAAGTACGCCGGGAATAAAGGCAAGGACCCCTGGGGTACGGACTTCTACTGCCGGAGCTGGTGCCCGCTCCACCCCGACGTCCAGCCCATTATCACCGACCTCTACGATGAGCTTATCGACGTTTTCGAGGCCGACGCCCTGCACGTCGGCATGGACGAGGTCTTCATCATCGGCGACGCCGACTGCCCCCGCTGTGCCGGGAAGCCCACGGCCGAGCTCTTCGCCCGGGCGGTCAACGACGCCCATGACCACATCATCAAGAAGAGGGGCAAGGAGATGATGATGTGGGCCGACCGCCTCATCGACAGCGAGGCCACGGGCTACGGCCTGTGGGAAGCCTCCAAGAACGGGACCCATTTGGCGATCGACATGATCCCCAAGGATATCATCATGTGCGATTGGCACTACGAGCGGAGGTATGAGAAGCAGGGGACGAAGAAGGCGACCTTCCCGTCGGTCCGCATTTTCATCGACAAGGGCTTCCGTGTCCTACCGACGAGCTTCCGGGACGTCAAGGTCGTCAAGATGTTCATCGACCAATCCCTGGCCGTCCCGTCGGACAGGATGCTCGGGCACCTCTGCACGATCTGGCACGGGCTTGAGCCCGGCCAAGCGGCCCGACTGCCCCAGCTCAAGGCCGCGTCCAAGAAGATCCGGAAGGCCTCGGGCCGGAGCTGACCGGCCGCTTCATCACCTCGAAGTGATGAGGTTCCTCCGCCGGAGCTCCTCGAGTCCCTTCTCCCACGGCCCGGCGGCGCCCCACAGGTAGTAGGAGAAATAGCGGACCGTCTTCTGGAAGATGGGCACCCACGGCTGGAACTCGGAGTAATAGTGCTGGGACTCGCCGTTCGAGGGGTGGTTCATCCACATGTGGAGGAACTCCGGCTCGCTCACGGGAAAGGCCCCGACGAACGAGACGTCCTCGACGGTGTCGCGTCCCGCGTTCCAGCCCTCCTTGAGAAAAAAGACCTCGCCGAAATACTCCTCGGGCCGCATCCGGACCTCGCGGCGGCCCGACATCGCGGGCACGACGAAGACGTCTTCCGTCCAATGCTTCTCTCCGAGGGCCAGGATAGGCTGGGGCCCGAGCATGTTCAGCTCGGGGTTGCGGAACTCGAGGGCGAAACGGACCTCGATGAGGGGCGAGTCCCCGTCAAGCGTGAACGTCTTTTCCAGGCGGTTGCCGTAATAGTCCGCGGCCATGCGGACGGAGGCGGATGTCCCGCCGTCCTTGACGACCTCGGCGTCGTAGACCTTGTGCGTCTCGATCGAGGCCTGGCCGAGGAAGTCCTCGAAGCCGCCGTAGGGATAGAAGCCCCGCTCGCGGAAAGGCCGCTTGTCCGTGCTTTCCCTCTCCGGCCAGAGCTTGAAAAGGACGTTGTCGTTCTTTTCCTTGACGATGTACTCGATGACGCGGGCCCCGATGGCGAGCAGGGTGACCCGGACCTTGTCGTTTTCGAGCCGGTACTCCTTGATCCCGTCTCCGTCGAGGTCGACCGCGGAAACCGTGACCTTCCCCGCCGGCTGGCCGACGCCGAGCTGGGTCTCGCTTGACGCGCCGAGCGCGGCGACCTTGACGGTGTAGGAACCGG
This sequence comes from uncultured Eubacteriales bacterium, assembly GCA_964525875.1. GTDB lineage: Bacteria > Acidobacteriota > Aminicenantia > Aminicenantales > Saccharicenantaceae > RBG-16-66-30. The sequence goes on along the minus strand of CAZGJS010000006.1, from coordinate 171,404 downwards.
ATTCGAGGGGCAGACGGAATTCCATCTCCTGGTGCTCGCCCGTCCGGGCCGCCCCGGGCCGCGAGGTTTCGAATACGGGGGTCCGTAGACTCCCCTTAGCGTAAACCCTGACCTCGACCGGATAATCCGGCTTTGCCGTAAAGTTATGAATGGAAACGGGATAGACGACTTCGGGCGCCTGCCCGTAGAGGAGCTTGTGGACGGAAACGGCGGGCGGCAGGTCGAGGACCGCGAGCGTCCTTTTCCGGCCTCCCTTCCAGCGCATTTCGACGAGGACGGGGTTGGTCTTGGCCATGGCCGCGGCGGAAGGCCTGACGGCGAACGAGAAAGCGCGCTCGGTTCCCGGGGGGAGCGTAACTTCGGTCGATCTGCCGTCGACCGCGAGCTCCGGCGCGGGCCGAACCTCGAGCGTTCCCGTTAGTGAGGATTCGCCCAGGTTGGCCAGCCGGACGCGCAGTTCGTAACCCTCCACCGAGGCGTCGAGCTGGACCCTGTCGGCGAAGAGGTTTTCCAGGTAAACACGGTCGAGGAGGAGCATCTGGAGGGCGTTCCGCAGGAGCGCCGGCCCCATCATCCGGCCCTGCGGCAGGACCCCCACTGCCCGCCGGTCGAGGATGGCCTTCCACATTTCCCGGCGGGTCAGGCGGCGCCCCTTGGCCGCGAAGAGAACCATCGAGGACGGGGCCTCGTCCTTGATGAGCCCCGTCTGGAGGATGAAGGGGACGGCCTCGGTGTCGACCTGCTTCTTATTGCCGTCGATCCCGATGATGCCGTCGTAGGCGTACTTATCGCACTCGGTCGCGAAGACGGGCCGGAAGATATACCCGCCGCGGTCCTTGACGAACCGGATCCATTCCTCCTCGGTGGGCATGTCCTGGATCTTGAGGCCGTCGTAGTTCCCGAGACCGTAAGCGACGGTGCCCAAGCTGTGCGTGGCCTTTCCCGTGCCGACGTCGACGGCCAGGTCGAGGCCGACTTTGCCCAACCAACCGGCGAGATCGCTCTGCATAAGAAAATCCATGTAGCCGCTGAACGTGAACCAGTCGTTGCCCTGCCCGAGGCCCCGGCCGATGACCTCCAGGGGATGACCGGGATGGCATGTGACGCTGTGAAGAAGTGTCCCCGTCCCGAACCAGCCGCGGTGGAGGTCGTAACGGCCGATGACGGACCGCAGTTCGCCGAGGAGCTCCTTGAACCGGCGGCGGCAGTCGGCTGAGTCGGCGACGACCGCGAAGAGCCGGCGTTGGCCGCTGCCGAGGGGAAAAGCGAGCACGTCGTGATAATCCCGGGCGTTCCTCTGGTAACTCCCAAGGGAATCCCGCATGGCCGGCGGGCCCGGCAGCTTGCCCAGAAGCCTCTTCCCGAGGGGGCTTGCGGCTTTGGCCCAGACAAGGATATCGCCGCGGTCGAGAGCCTGCTCGAGGGCCGCCGGTTCCGGGTCCTCGAGCTCAGCTACTGGGCCCTTCAGCCAGGCTTCGAGGAAGCCCTCGGCCAGGGACAGGCCGGGTATCCCCAGCTCCTCGGCCGTGTCGACCTTGTTCTGGGCGATCGACCGCTCGATGTCCGGCTGGCTTGCGACGTAGAGATTCCCGTATTGCAGCCACTTCCAGTAGACGCTTTGCCAATAATTCGTGTAGCCGTTGAATTGACCGTTGGTGACGATCGGAGAGGCCGCCGGGGAGAAGACGGCGGTGAAAGCGAATTTGTCCAGGTCTTCGCCTGCCGCCAGGTTGAAGACGATGATGTTGAAGACGATGATGATGAGGACGATGATGATGAGGATGAGCTTGATCACGGTTTTCATGGTTTTTTCCTAAAGATCCCGGTTGCGATAAAAACTCACGGACATGCGGTAGGAGAGATAGACTAATAGCGTCAGGACGATGGCGGCGGCCGCGATGACGACCGGGCGCCCCAGATAACGGGCGATGAGCCAGGCGAGAGAATACAGACCGCGGGCCGTCGAGACAAGAGGCCCAGGCATGGCGTCGGCCAGGCCTTTGCCGTATGCCTCGGCGGGCACGAGAAGGGCGGCGGCATTGAGGGCGATGACCGAGAGCACGAAGCCGGCGGCGGTGAACCACCACATCCCCCGCCAAAAGCCGAACCTGAAGTGGAAGGGAAGGAAGACGAGGCCCGCGAGCAGAGCCCCGGCGAGGAAGGCGGTCCCGCCCTTGAAAGAGACAAGGGACGCGAGACGGGGCGCCCGTGAGCCGAAACTGGCATGGATGAGAACCGTATAGACGAGGAAAAGCGCTAGGCCGGCCGCCGTGACCGCTCCCCAGGCGAGATACCGCCCCATGACCAGGCTGTGTCGGCTTCCCGGAAGGGCCGCGAACAGCGGTTCGGTTTGATACCGGTCGTCGATGCCGAGCGCAGTCGCCGCCGCGACGAAGGCCAGGCAGGCGCCCATCGCCAGATAGATCCAGACGTTTTCCATGAACATGAGGAGGAAAACGCCGTAGGAGAAGGCCATGGGGGCCCAGAGGATCCTCGTGATCCTCAGGTCCTTCTTGAGCAGGGCGATCGCCGGTTTACTCACGAGCGGCCTCCTCTTTTTGTCGTCCTTCCCGTCCCAGGAAAAAGACGAGGTCGTCGAGATGGATCCGCTCGATGACCGCTCCTCGGCCGGCCAGCACGCGCCGGGCCTCCTCCTTGTCAGCGGTCAGGGCAGTGAACCCATAGGGACCGCTGCTCACGCTCCGGAAAAGCTTCGCGGTCCTCCCGTCGAGAAGTTCCGTGTCACCCTTGACGATGGCCCAATTCTCTAAGATCTCGTCACGGCCGGCCGAGAAGATGAGGTCGCCCTCCCGCAGAAAAGTGATGTAGTCAGCGACCCTCTCGAGATCCGAGGTGATGTGAGTCGAGAAGAGGACTGACGTCCGGCCGTCCTGGATGAGACCCGAGAGCCGCTCGAGAAGCTCCCGCCGGAAGACGGGGTCGAGGCCCGAGGTCGGCTCGTCCAGGAGAATGAGCTCCGCGCCGTGGGAGAGGGCGACGGCCAGGGCGAGCTTCATCTTCATCCCCCGGGAGAGGGCGCTCGCGCGCTTCGTCCGAGGCAGGTCGAACTCCCGGCACAACATCTCGAATCGGGCACCGTCCCAGGCTTTGTAGAACGGCGCGATGACCGAAGCCGCTCCGGCGACCTTGAGGTAGCCGTAAAAGGGTGTCTCATCGAGGACGAACCCTGTCCGTGACTTGACCTCTTCCTCGTGGCGGAGATTGTCGAGCCCGAAGATCTTGACCTCGCCGGCATCGCGCCGGACGATGTTCAGGATGAGCTTGATGACGGTCGTCTTGCCGGCCCCGTTCGGTCCGATGAGACCCATGATGTGGCCGCGGGGGAGGACGAAGGAGACGTCCCGGAGCCTAAAGCCCGGGTATCCTTTGCACAGGTCCTTGATCTCGAGGGTGTATTCCATGGGCCGCCTTAAAAGTCGCGCCGGACATAGAGGGCCCGGCTGACGAACAGGGATGCCGCGCTGACGGCGACGCCCACGGCCAGGAGCGCCAGCAAAAAGCCGGGCGTCGCTTCGTGGGTCAAGAGAGTTCGGAGCCCGCCCGCAACCGCGCGAACGAATACCCTCAGCGGGTTATTCGCCCCGCCCAGGACTTGCGACAGGACGAGCGCGAGGATCCCCAGGAGCTGGAAGCCGATGAGCAGGATGATGATCCCGACGAGGCCGAATCGTATGGTGAAAGGCAGGATGACGGCGAAGATGAGGCTGATGAGGAAAAGGGCCACGAAAAGGTTCCTGGCCGTCAGGATCTCGGCGACCTGGATTTTCGAGAACGGGAAGACGGCCGCGAGGAGCAGGGTATATCCCAGTCCGAGACCGATGGCCGCCCAGGTGGCGGCGTATTTGCCCAGGACGACCGTTGACCGGCGCATGGGCAGACTACAGACGAGCGCGGCCGTTTTGAACTTGTCCTCGCGGCCGAGGATCGTGAAGGGCATGGCCAGGCCGATCATGATGCTCGTCGAGACCACGAATACCCGCGGCGAATCGATCCGGAAAACCATGTAGGCGAAATAGGCCGTGAAGATGGCCAGTACGATGAGGACCTGCCGTCGGTTGAAGAGGAATTCCAGGCGAAGGATCTTAAGCATGGGCGTTTCCTTTGCTGATGAAGAACATGATGTCCTCGAGGGAGGCCTTGTCGTAGACCTTTCCGGAAAGCGGGGAGCGCCGGGCGGCGGCGAGGTCCGAGGTCAGGACCTCGAGGCTGTGCTCTGTCCGCCGGAAACCGATGGCTCCCGGGATGTCCTTGGGATTGAGACCGTCGCCGGCCGCCCGGACGACCCCCCAAGTATCCAGGATCTCGTCCTTAGCGGCGGAGAAGACGACGCGCCCCTGATGGATGAACGTGACGTAATCGGCGACCCGCTCGAGATCCGAGGTGATGTGGCTCGAGAAAAGAACGGTCTTCCGTTCGTCCTGGATGAGGGTCCGGAGCTTCGTCAAGAGTTCGAAACGGAAGACGGGGTCGAGGCCGGCCGTGGGCTCGTCCATGAGGATGAGGTCGGCGTCGTGGGCCAGGGCGATGGCCAGAGAGAATTTCATTTTCATGCCATGGGAGAGTTTCTTGAAGACCTGGCGCGGCGACAGCTGGAATTCCTCCAGCAGTCCTCTGAACCGTCCCTCGTCCCACTTGTCGTAAAAAACGGACACGGCCGCCGCGAGCGTGTCTAGCCGCAGGTCTTCGGGAAAGCGGGGGACGTCGTAGACGAAACCGATCCGCGACTTGATCTCGGGCTCGTGGCGGAGGTTATCCAGACCGAAGACGCGGACCTCGCCGGCGTGGCGGCGGATGAGGTTCATGATCAGCTTGACGACCGTCGTCTTGCCGGCGCCGTTCGGGCCGATGAGGCCCATGATGTATCCTTGCGGGACGGCGAACGTCACGTCGTCGAGCTTGAAACCCTTGTACTCCTTGCGGAGGCCCTTGATCTCGATCGCGTTGTCCATCAGTCTTTCTCCCCGTAAAGCAGGCCCAGCATCTCCTCGAGCTCGGCCCGGGTGATGCCGAGGAGCCGGGCCTCCTCGACCGCTTCGACCATCTTTTCTTCGACGATCTTCATCTTCTTTTCCCGGAGGAGTTCCTTGTTCTGCATAGCGACGAAGGACCCTTTGCCTTCGACCGTGTCGATGAAGCCCTCCTTCTCGAGCTCATCGTAGGCCCGCTTCGTCGTGATCACGCTGATCTGGAGGCCTTGGGCGAGCTTGCGGATCGAAGGAAGCGACTCGCCCTCCCGCAGTTCGCCGTTGATGATCTGGGCTTTGATCTGGCGGGTCACCTGTTCGTAGATCGGGTCGGGAGAAGAATTAGATATGATGATCTTCATGATTTCCCATGCGTTGCTTTTCCGTATATTGTGTTCACTTTGTATCTACCGTACATAGTCAATATATACAGACTACGTAGTTTTGTCAAGTTTTTTTTAAGGCACAGATTAATCCCAGATATGCGAGTATTTCGCCCCGTTCCCCGTGTTGAAGAGGACAACGGATTCTCCGTCCCGGATCCAGCCGTCTTTCCTAAGACGCAAGAAAGCGGCTAAAGTCGCTCCGCCCTCCGGTGCCGGCCAGATCCCGGTCATCTTTCCCATGAGGTAAGTTGAATCCAATATCTCGGCGTCCGGGACGGCCACGGCGGTGCCGCCGCTCTCGCGCAGGGCCCGCAGGATGAGAAAATCGCCCACGGCCGCCGGGACCCGCATGCCGTCGGCGATCGTCCGGGCGTTCGGCCACATCTCGGCGAATTCCCGGCCCTCGTGGAAGGCCTTGACCATGGGCGCGCAGCCTTCCGCTTGGACTGTGACCATCCGCGGCCGCTTGGAGCCGATCCAGCCGAGCTTTTCCATCTCGTCGAAGGCCTTCCACATCCCGACGAGTCCGGTGCCGCCGCCGGTCGGGTAGATGACGACGTCGGGGAGGGTCCAATTCATCTGTTCAGCCACTTCATAGCCCATCGTCTTTTTGCCCTCGATCCGGTAGGGCTCCTTGAGCGTGGAGACGTCGAACCGCCCGTGTTTCTCGACTCCCTCTCGGGCGGCCCTGCCGCAGTCGGTGATGAGGCCGTCGATGAGCGTCACTTGCGCGCCGAGGACGCGGCATTCGTTGATGAACGGCCGGGGAACGTCGACCGGCATGAAGACGTGCGCTTCGAGTCCGGCCAGGGCGGCGTAGGCGCTCATGGCGCACCCGGCGTTCCCGGCCGTGGGAATGGAAACGGCCTTGACCCCAAGTTCGAATGCCCGAGAGACGGCCGCAGCCAGGCCCCGGGCTTTGAACGAACCCGTCGGGTTGAGCCCCTCGTCCTTGATATATAAGCGACCGTGTCCGAGCTCATGTTCGAGGCGGGCCGCCCGAAAAAGAGGGGTGAAGCCTTCGCCCAGGCAGAGCTTGAACGCGTCGTCCCGGAGCGGGAGAACTTCCCGGTAGCGCCACATCGTCGGTTCGCGGCCGGCCAGAACGGCGGGCGTGAAGACGGCGCGGGCCGCGTCCAGGTCGTAGCGGACGAGAAGCGGTTTCTGGCATGCGGGGCAGAGGTTCCACAGCTTGTCGGCGTCGAAGCGTTCGCCGCACAGCCCGCATTCGAGGTGCGACAGATAGCATTTCTTGGTCATCGGACTACTTCTAACATGATTTGCGCCTCCATGTCAGCCTGATCGGAGGCCGGCGGCCGCGCTCAATCCCGGTAAAGGGCTTCGATGAGGTCCGCGTATTTCTGCTCGACGATGTTCCGCTTGACCTTGAGCGTCGGCGTGACTTCGCCCAATCCCATCTCGAAGTCGCGGTCGAGGACGGCGATTTTCTTGACCCGTTCGTAGGAGGCCAGGTCGGGCGTCATGCGGTTGACCTCGTCGAGCAGGAAATCGATCATCTCCGTCCGGCGGCAGAGATCGGCCCGGTCCTTGAAGGGGATGCCCTCGGCCCGGGCATGGCTTCCGAGCTTGTCGAAGTCCGGGACGATGAGGGCCGAGATGAACCTGCGGCTGCTTCCCACGACCACGGCATTGGCGATATACGGGCTCGATTGGATGAGGCTTTCGATGGGCTGGGGGGCGATGTTCTTTCCGCCCGAGGTCACGATCATATCCTTCTTGCGGTCGGTGATGATCAGAAAGCCGTCGTCATCGAAGCGGCCGATGTCCCCGGTGTGCAACCAGCCGTCCTTCATGACCTCGCGTGTGTCCGCCTCGTTCTTGTAGTAGCCCATCATGACGTTGGGGCCGCGGGCCAGGATCTCGCCGTCCTCGGCGATCCGTAGCTCGACGTCCGGGATGGCCTTGCCCACGGTGCCGAACCGGTAGTTCTCGAACGTGCTGCCGGTGAGGACGGGAGAGGTTTCCGTCAACCCGTATCCGGGCATGATGAAGAGCCCCAGGGCATAGAAGAATTCGGTGATGTCCCTGGAGAGGGGAGCCCCGCCGCAGACAAAGAACCTCATCCGGCCGCCCGTCCGGGCGGTGATCTTCGAGAAGACGAGCCTTTGGGCCAGGCCGCGCTTGAAGGCCAGCGCTTTCGGCACCGGCTCGCGGGCGATGACCTTGGCCGCGTATTTCTTGCCCGTCCCCAGGGCCCAGACGAAGATCGCCCGCTTCAGGCGGGAGCCGGCCAGGACCTGGTCCATGACCCGGGCGTAGATCTTTTCGAAAAACCGGGGCACGCTGATGACGACGTGCGGGCGGACCTCGACGAGGTTCGCGGCGACGGCCTCGATGCTTTCGGCGTAGGCGATCGTCGAGCCTCGGTGGATGAAGATGAAGGCGGCCGTACGTTCGAGGACATGGGACAACGGGAGGAAGGAAAGGGCGGTGTCGGTCGAGCGGAAATCGATGACGGAAACCAGCGACTTGATGTTGCTGACGAAATTCCCGTGGCTCAGCATCACGCCCTTGGCCACGCCCGTCGTCCCCGACGTGTAGATGATGGAGGCCAGGTCCCCGGGCCGGACCGCTTCGGCCGAACGTTCGAACAAACCGGGCGATGTCTCCTCGAGCCGCTTGCCCCTGTCCAGGACATCCGCGAAGGCGAGCGTGCCCTCCGGCGCTTCGCCTTCGAGGAGGACGACGTGTTCGACCGAGGGCAGCGCGCTCCGCACGGCCTCGACCTTTCGGAAGAGGTCCCGATCGGAGCAGACGACGATCGTCGCGCCGGCGTCGTCGACGATGTAGCGGACCTGGTCGGGGAGGAGGGAGGTGTAGATGGGGACGGTGACACCGCCGGCCGTGAGCGTGGCGAAGTCGGCCATGACCCACTCGGGCCTGTTCTCCGAGAGGAGCGCGACCCTGTCGCCCGGCTTCAGGCCGAGGGCTTGGAAACCCAACGAGAGGCGCCGGACGGTGGTTTCGAATTCGGCCGTCGAGATGGACTTCCAAGCGCCGTCCTTCTTGACCATCATCCTGTCGGGTTTCCTATGTGTCCGGCAGGCCTGGAGGAAGAGGCGTCCGAGGGTGGTCACGTCGTAATCGGGCATGCGGGAATCATTCATTGACAACCTATTATACAGCAATTTATACAACAATTCCGGGCCGGAGTTCAGCGGTCCCGGATCAACTTGACGAGTTCCGCGGCCTTCTCGGCGAAGGCAGGGTGGGCGGCGGCGAGTCGGGCCAGGTCGAGGGCCCGTTCGAAGGCCCCGGCGTTGTGGAAGCCGGCGGCGCCGTTATACTGGCAGGTCGCCTTGGTCGCCTGGACGGACAGGATCTGGACCCTCTTTTTTACGACCAGCCTGGCTTTGCGGTCCGGCGTCATCTCGGAGGCCTCGATCTCCTCGATCTTCTTCTCCATCCCCCGCTCCTTTTCTTCGAGCGAGAACGCGGCCCCGGCGAAATAGACGCCCGAGTTCAGCCATTCCTTGCGGTCGGCGTAGAGCCGCCCCAGATGGTAGGCCGCGTCGCTCGCGGACGGCTCGATATCCAGAGCTTCGCGGAGGTCTTTTTCGGCGTCGCCCAGGCGTCCCTGCCGGTAGGCGACGATCCCCGAGAGCGCCGCGACGTCGCTCACGCCGACGAGGAAGACCTTGGCCTGGTCGATAGCCCGGCGGGCCTCTTCGAGGCGCCCGAGCTCGTTGAGGTTCCAGGCCGTCCAGTAGTAGGCTTCGCCGATGTAGTAGGTGCCGAGCTCGAGGAGGCGTTCGAGGACGGCCACGGCTTCTTCGTTCCGCCCGAGGTAGCCGAGGCAGAGGCCTTTGCCGAGCAGGGCGTCGCGGTACGTCGGGAGGAGGGCCAGCGCCTTTTCGTTGTATCCGAGGCAGATTTCGGTTTCCTCCATTTGGAAGGCGACCTTGGCCAGGGAGATGAGCACGGACAAGGATTCGGCGATCCTTTCATGGACGGCGAGATAGTGCCGTTCGGCAGTCAGGAGCTTCCCGGCGAGAAGAGCGACCTCGCCGAGATAGTAATGGATTTCGGAGAATTCCGGTTCGAGAGCGAGGAGCGCCTCGAGCCGGTCCGGCTCGAGGGACGGAGAGACGGCCGTCTGGAAAGCCGCCAGCCGGGAACCGGGATAAAGGTCCGCGTAAATCCCCGGCGCGAGCTTGTTTTGGAACTTGTAGAAGAAGGCGGCACGCAGGGCCAGGCGGAAGGCGGCCGCAAGGTCGTCGGTTTGCGCCCGCTCCCCGATCTCGCCGTCGAGGTCCGGGACCCTGGCATTCACCCAGTCGAGCTGGGCTTCCAAAGTCCGGCCGCCCGTCTCGACGTCCCCCGGCTTGCCCTTGACCTTGTTGGGCAGCCCGGCCAAGAGCTCCAGCCACGATGCGTAGGCAGCCAGGGACGGTTGGCCGGTTACGAAATGGGCCAGGTCATCCGTACCGGTCATGATGCCGCCCAAGCCGATGACCGGCACCAATACTCCGAGCTCCTTTTCCCGAAGCCCGAAGGCGATGGCCGAGCGGATGTATTTTTCGGCGACGGCGGCTCTCCGGCCGGGGACCTCGAGGGCGTCCCCATAAATACGAAGGGCGTCCTTGATGGCCGTGTAATGGCCCCGGGCATAGAGCGCATCGGCTTCTCCGATTTTCGCTTCCCAGTCGATGGGCGGGGGCTCCGCCGGCTCGACCGCCGCCTTTTTCATGGGCGCGCAGGCGGCCAGCCAGGATAGAGCCCACATCAGCACCGCTTTCTGTCCGCAGCGCCTCATGACGTCACCTCCGCCATTCCCGACCGTTCTTCACCCCCGGGCTCCTCTCACTTCAGAATTCGCCCGGGCCGCCCGTTGCGTTTAGGCCGCGAATTCCGGTGTGGTGAAGTGTGTTCGATAACCCGGACCCGCCTCTGAGAGCAGGCCTGGCAGTCCTCCGGGCGGCTACGCCTGGCAGATCTGATTCCGGGGGGACTTTTCAGGCCAGAAGCCGCGCGGCTTCTCGGATCCTGGACCGGACGGCGACGCCGTAGGGGCACGACTTTTCACATGCGCCGCAGTCACGGCAGGCCGAGGCTTTCTCTCCGCTTCCGAGGGACGCATAGGAATCCCGGGCCCGGACGGTCTTGCAGTAGCTTTCGTGGTAGGCGAGGGCGTGGAGGATCGCTGTCGTGGCCACGCCCGAGGGGCAGGCGCGCCGGCAGCGGGCGCAGCCGTGGCAGTAATCCTTTCCATTTTCCCGGACGAAGCGGGTCAGGGTCCTCTCCTCGGCCCCGGTCAGGCGCGTCCCGGCGGCGCCGAGGTCCTCCTCCATCTGCCGCTCGTTGAGGATCTCGGTCACGGCCGAAGCGACACGGGAGTCCTCGAGGACCCATTTCAGCATGGCCTGGAAGATGGACGCCGACCCGGTTCTGTATTTCTCCAAGTCCTGCCGCCTGCCGCCGACCTTGAGCGTCTTCATGGCGATGATCCCCACGTCGCGGGAATGGGCGAGCGCGAGGAGCCCCCGGAGGCCGCTCGCGCCGAGATAGTCGGGGTAGTTCTCGACCTCGCCGGACGTCTCCTGGATGTCGAAGACGTTGTAGCCGACCTGGACCATGTCGTAGAGCCCGCAGTCGACGGCCTTCCGGACGACTTCATCGTGATTCACGTGGCAGGACAGCCCCCTGAACCGATAGGCGCCTTCCTTTTTGAGCTGTTCAAAGGCGGCCAGGACGCGCTCGTCGACGAGGACGCCGGCCGATTCCGCGCCGTGGATGCAGAGGACGTCGATCGTCTCCGTCGCCAGGCGGCGCAGGCTGCCGTGGACCGAAGCGACGATGGAGGCGGCGGTGTCCCTGTCCGCGACGTGGAATTTCGTGCTGACACGGACCTTGTCGCGGCCGACATCCTTGAGGAGGCGGCCGATCTGGCGTTCGCTGTTTCCGTTTTCATAGTTGTGGGACGTGTCGATGTAATTGACGCCGCGGTCGACGAGGGCCCTGAGGAGGTTGGGGTCGGGCAGGGGGCTGCCGCCGAGCGAGATCTCGGAGACCTGGAGATCCGTCCGGCCGAGCCGGCGGTAGAACATGCCGCTTTTCTCGAGCCGGGCCGGGGCCGTCCGGTCCCCGCCGGCGAGCCCGGCCAGAGAGGACCCCAAGGCCACGGCGCCTCCAGCCATCGTCCTGATGAATGTTCGTCGGTCCTGCGGCTTTCGGCTCATGGAAGGTCCTCCCGGCTTCACTAATCTAGCCGAGCCGTCACCGGCCGTCAAGGCGAAGTTCTTTACCGGACTTTTTAGAGGCGGTAGCCGGTGATGAGGGTGAGCTCCATGCCAGCACGCCCCTGGGGGAGCGGTCCTTTTGTAAAAAGAATTAGTTGACCAGGGAACGAAACCACAGGAAAATGCGTCTGGAAGTATATGGAGAACATATTCCTCTGCCCCGAAAGGAGCCCGATCATGAAAAAGACCTTGCTTATCCTGGTTATCGTGACGCTGACCCTGCTTGTCCTGGTCGGCGGCGTTTTCGCCCAGAAAAAGCCCGACGTCATCGGCACGTGGATCGGCTATGCCTTCGTAGGCGACGGCAGCAGCGTGGACATCACCGTCGTCATCGACAAGGGCGAAGCCGGATATACGGGCAAGCTCAGCGAGGCGACCGGCATGGTCCCCGAGTCGCCGCTCAAGAACATCGTCTTCAAGGACGGCAAGCTCGCCTTCGAGTTCGACCTGGCCCAGGGCGCGGAATCCATGCTGATCAAGATCGAGCTCACCCTGGACAGCGAGACCCTCAAGGGAGCCTGGTTCGACCCCGAAGGCAATTCGGACCTGATCGAACTGACTCTGAAGAAGTAGCCTCGTCTCCGTCCGGTCCTCCCGGCCGGGCAGGTTGACACGAGTGGGCCTGCTGGCCTACCGTAGGAATGGGGGTCAGCTATGAGCCGAATCTCGGCATCTCCAAAATCTGGGATCCTGAAGGGGGCCGTCCTTCTTCTTCTTTCGGCAGCCGTGATGGCCGTTCAATTCTCGCCCACGGAGATCGCCGAGAGGTCCCGCTGGGAAGATTTCCTGCGTGCCGCGAATATCGTCGGGGCCGTGCAGTTCGGGGAAGAAGAGGCCGTGACCACCCCGTGGAAGCTGACCCTCCAAAAGGACGGCGTCGTCCGGCACGCGCTCTGGAAAAACGTGAGCGGCAGTCCGCGGGGGATCGTGGACAGCTGGCTCTATGAGATCGCGGCCTACAACTTGGACAAGCTGCTCGGCTTGGCCATGGTGCCGCCGACGGTCCAGAAGCGGTTCCGGGGCATGCTCGGATCTTGCCAGCTCTGGATCGAGGACACCGCCGTCCTCAAAAAAAGGCTCCAGGAAGGCCTGTCGTCGAAGGTCCTTGAAAAGCCGCAATGGCTGCGCCAGGCCTACATCCAGCAGCTTTTCGACAACTTGATCGGGAACGAGGACCGTCACCAGGGCAACGTCCTGATAACCCCGGACGAACGGTCGATCCTGATCGACCACTCGCGGACCTTCCGGACGACGAAGACGTTTAAGGAAATCCTGCCGTTCTCCGAGGAGAAGTTCCCCGGGGTTGGCGTGATGCGGGAGCTGCCGCGCGCCCTGGTCGAAAAGGTCAAGGCCCTCGATGAAAAATCGATCCGGGAGGCTGTCGGTAAAACACTGAGCGGCAAAGAAATAGGAGCTGTCCTCGCCCGCAAGGAGCTCATCCTCAAGGAGGTCGACAGGCTCATCGCCGAGCACGGCGAGGCCGCCGTCCTCTACTGAGGCCGTCTTTTGACTTCGGCCGCGAGCCAAAGGATTGAGCCGCTCCTGAAGAAACGGGGTCTGGACTGACGTTCTCTTCCTCAGTTCGAACGTGAAACGCTACGCCGTTTCTACAAGGAATTCCAGGCTTGACATCCCAGCCGGGCCAATCTAGAATCCCGCTTGAGACGAAGGGGGTCAAAGGAAAACGGACAGCACGGAGGAGATGTGATTGCGATACGCAAGGGCTGGACCTGGGCACCGGCAAAACCATCTAAAGCGCCACAGCAGATCAAGGCTAATGTGTCCGCGAGAGCGCACGATCTCATCGATTCGCAACTGAAGCGAACGCACATCGAGCCCCCACCGAAAAGCCCCAAGTTCAACTACCTTGTGGATATTTCGGCAAAGTGGCACGGCCGCTTCTTCTACTTCGTCTCCAAGTACGCATGTCCAGGCCCAAATGCGATGTCACCGTTTTTCGAATCTGGTTTTGCACGGCTTGAGTATCAGAGCAGCGGAACGTTCCACCTGGCGTACATGCGCCACACAGGCAGGTGGTGGCAAGTATATGCAGATCTCTCGATTCAGGAGGCCATGAACATCATCGTGGAGGATCAGCTCTTTCAACCATAGGAACAGCCGAACCGGCGGCTGGCCGGCGCGAGCATCATTCGGGTAGATTCAGGTCCCGCGGTGGCGCCGGCCACCGCGGGACAATACGTTAGGCGGCCATCGCGGCAAATCAACGCGAGCAAACATGGAGACAAAATTGGTGTGTGAGATTGTTCGACGATCCGATTCCGACCCCCTAACAACATCAATCAGTACGCTGATGGTGCAATGGTCAAAATGAGAAGCCTGACAAGAATTCTGCTGATTGTCAGTGGCACGCTTCTTGTAGCATTGGGTGTTCTCGGTATGTTCCTGCCTGTGTTGCCAACCACTCCCTTTCTGCTTTTAGCCGCCATTTGCTATGCACGTAGCTCAAAACGGCTTTATCATTGGTTATTGACCAATCGCTGGTTCGGAGAATACATCAGGAATTATCGAGAGGGCCGGGGCATACCACTCAAGCAAAAGGTACTCACAATTTCGCTGTTGTGGTTAACGATTGGCTATGCGGCATGGTTTGTCGTGTCACCGTGGTGGGTAAAGTTAATTCTGTTGGGTATTGCAGTCGGCGTTACTACTCATCTGATCAGGATAAAGACATTCAAACCAGAGGTACAAAATCCCGGACTGCCCAGAGAATACAACCCGCCTAAAGAATCTGTCTGAAAAGCTACAATGCAAAATAAATACTCAACGTCAGCCCATGGCGGGAGAATGGCCTCAAGAAACGGGCCAAAGTCACGGATCGGACCGCGTCTCCCTGGAAAGACGTGATGAGGCCCGGGCCAGGCCCGGGCCGCGGATGGACGGGGCCGGGCCTCCTGTGGTATAAAACTCCCGAGGAAAGGCCATGAGCGGCAATGTGTATGACGAACTCAAGGAGCGCGGCTTCGTCGCCCAGGTGTCGGACGAAGCCGCCGTGCGGAAGATGCTCGGCGAAAAGCAGGCCACGTTCTATGTCGGCTTCGACAGCACGGCCTCGAGCCTTCACGCCGGGAGCCTCGTGCCGATCATGGCCATGGTCCACATCCAGCGGGCGGGCCACCGGGCCATCGCCGTCGTCGGCGGCGGGACGACCATGGTCGGCGACCCGAGCGGCAAGACCGAGATGCGCCAGATGCTCGACGAGACCACCATCCGGGCCCAGGGCCAGGCCATCCATATCCAGCTGGCCCGCTACCTCCGGTTCGACGGAAAAAATGCGATAGCGGTGGACAACGCCGACTGGCTCCTGTCCCTGAACTACGTCGCCTTCCTCCGCGACATCGGCCGTCACTTCAGCGTCAACCGGATGCTGGCCGCCGAGGCCTACAAGCTCCGCCTCGAGAAAGGGCTGTCCTTCATCGAGTTCAACTACCAGCTCCTCCAAGCCTACGATTATCTGACCCTTTTCCGGAAATATGGCTGCACCCTGCAGATGGGCGGCGACGACCAGTGGGGCAACATCCTGGCCGGGGTCGATCTCATACGCAGGGTCGATGGCGGGGCGGCCGAAGCCCTGACTTTCCCTCTCCTGACCACGGCGGCGGGGGCCAAGATGGGCAAGACCGCGCAGGGCGCCGTCTGGCTCGATGCCGCGCAGTTCGGTCCCTACGATTTTTACCAGTACTGGGTCAATTGCGACGACCGGGACGTCGGCCGCTTCCTGAAGATCTTCACCCTCCTGCCGCTCGACGAGGTCCGGCGCCTGGAGACGCTCAAGGACAGCGGCATCAACGAGGCCAAGCGGATATTGGCCTATGAGGTGACGAAGATCACCCATGGCGAGGTTGAAGCCGAAAATGCCCGAAAAGCGGCGGCCGCTGCTTTCGGCGGCCATGGTACGGCTGGCATCTCCGGCGGCGGGACCGTTCATGCATCCGGCTTCAAGGGCGCGATCGGCGCTGCAGCGGTTTCCGGCGGCGGAGAGATCACAGTGAGCGGGAAAAAGGACGTCATGGGCGACATCACCGTGCTCCCGACGACCACCATCGCGCGCGCTCGGCTCGAAGCCGGCGTCAGCCCGGCCGAGCTGTTCACCGAAGTCGGCCTGACGCCTTCGCGCCGCGAGGCCAAGCGTCTCGTCGAGCAGGGCGGCCTCTACGTCAACGACGAGCGCATCGACACGGCCGAGCGTCTCCTGACCATCAAAGACCTCGGCCCCGACGGCGGCATGCTCCTCAAGGCCGGCAAGAAGAAATTCCACCGCGTCGTCGCCGCCTGAAGAGCCCGAGAAATCCTTTGCGTTGCCCGCCCAGCTGTGGTTGAATGTCGGGGTGTTTTCCCGAGAACCCAAGGAGAATCGCATGAAGAACATGTTCGTTTTAGCGCTTTTTTCGACGTTGCTCGTTTCCGGCTGCGCCCCGAAGGCCGAAAAATTCGCCCTCAAGGAGGGCACCCCGGCCTACACCCTGGCCAAGGACCTCGCGGCGGTCATGCCCGCGCTCGGCCCCGACAAGGTCACCATCCTCGTCGAGGGCAAGGGCCTGGCGATCACGGCCGCCGAGGTCATCCAGGCCATCCAGGACAACCTGGGGACCCGGACCGAGCAGCTCAAGAGCGTCGACGCCGGAAAGCTGAAGAGCATCATCGAACAGGGGGCGACCCAGCTCGCCGAACGCAAGCTCCTTCTCGCTGCCGCGGCCAAAACGGCCGTCCCGGCCGAGGAGCTCGACAAGGCCATGCAGGCCCAATATGCCCAGGCCGGCGGAGAGCCGGGCTTCCTGGAGGCCCTGAAAAGCGCGGGGATCTCGATCGAGCACGTCAAAAAGAGCGTCCAGGAGACCCTCCTTATCAACAAATACCTCGAGGGCGTTGCCGAAGCCGGAGCCAAAATTTCCGAGGCGGACATCCGCAAGGCCTACCAGGAGGAGACGGCCGGCGACAAGACAGCCTCCGTGCGCCACATCCTCCTCCTGACCCAGGGCAAAACTGACCCGGAAAAGGCCGAGGCGCGGAAGAGAATCGAGGACGTTCTCGTGAAGGCCAAGGCGGGGGAGGATTTCGCCGCCCTGGCCAAGCAGTTCTCCGAGGACCCCGGCTCCAAGGACAACGGCGGCCTCTACGAAAACATCGTCCGCGGCCAGATGGTCAAGCCGTTCGAGGATGCGGCCTTCTCCGTCCCGGTCGGCCAGCTCAGCGGCGTCGTCGAAACCGCCTACGGCTACCACATCCTCCAGGTCGTCGACCGCAAGAAGGAAACCCGGCCCTTCGAAGAAGTCCGCGGCGAGCTCGAGTCGCGGCTCAAGGACGGGAAACAGGGGACGGTAGTCGAGGACTACATCAAGCAACTCAAGGAAAAGGCGAAGTTCAAGCTGATCAATTTATAGAGCGGCGCGGCCGGGGGGCCGCCCGAATCAAGGTTGAGAAATCCGTTAGGGGATTTGCCAAAACAGGCTCGGCCTGCCACAATGGATACAGGAACGCGGCAATGCGTCCCGACATCCGTTTCGAATGAGGAGGCAATATGAAAAGACTGATAACGGTTCTTGTGATCGCGGCTTTCGCGGGTTTACTCGCACTTCCCCAGCCGGCCGCCGCCAGCATCCAGTTCGGCATCAAGGCCGGGGGCAACATGGCCAAACCGACCGGCGCCGACGCCGACGACCCCTTGGCCACGCTGAAATCCAGAATGGGCTTCACGGGCGGCATCTTCTTGGCGTTCAACTTCGGCAGCGTTCTGACCATCCAGCCCGAAATCCTCTACACGATGAAGGGGGCGAGTTACGTGGCCCTGGACGACAGCTACACCGACAAGCTCTATGCCGATTACATCGAGATCCCTCTTCTCTTGAAGCTCAGGATCCCCTCGCCGGTCATCCAGCCATTCATCTTCGCCGGGCCGGCCGTGGGCTTCAAGCTCAGCGAGAAGCATGAACGGGACGGCGTGCCCTTTGGCGATGTCCTCTTCAAAAACAACGACTACGGCGCCATTTTCGGGGCCGGCGTGAACCTGGGGCGGAGCTTCATGATCGACGTCCGCTACAGCCTGGGCCTGCAGAAGGTCATCAACACGGTTGAGGGCGAAGTCCAGCCCGATTTCAAGAACGGCGTCTGGGCCGCGACGATCGGCATCGGCTTCTAAGCGGCTTTTCGTCGGAAACGGCAAAGGTGCTTCCGCTGGGCGGAGGCGCCTTTTTTTGTTTTGCCCGGGCGCACCCCAAGGAGGGCGCCGGGCGGGCCGGTCAGTCGACGATCCGGGCAACGATGAGAAAACGGCCCCCCCTCACCTCCCGGGGGGGGCCGAGATTCCCCGACAAATCCCCGCCGGGGGGGATTGCCCGAGAAGGTCTCCGCGCCCAGACTGGGAATGAGGACGCCGGAGACGCGTCCGGACATCCGTCGAAAGCTAGGAGGCATCATGAAAAGACTTATGACGGTTCTCGTGATCGCGGCCATCGTCGGCCTCGCCGCGCTTCCCCAGTCGGCCGCCGCCAACATCCAGTTCGGCATCAAGGCCGGCGGAAACATGGCCAAGCCGATCGGCGCCGACGCCCAGGATCCCCTGGCCACCCTGAAATCCAAGGTGGGCTTCATGGGCGGTATTTTCCTGGCCTTCAACTTCGGCAAAGTCGTGACCATCCAGTGGGAAGCCCTGTACACGATGAAGGGCGCCAACTACGTGGCCCTGGACGACAGCTACACCGATAAGCTCTACAGCGATTACATCGAGGTCCCCCTTCTCCTGAAGATCAAGATCCCCCTGCCGGTCATCCAGCCCTTCGTCTTCGCCGGACCCACCGTCGGCTTCAAGCTCAACGAGAAGCTGATGTCGAACGGCGAGGAGATCCCTCTGACCGAGGCCCTCTTGAAGAACAACGACTACGGCGCCATTTTCGGAGCCGGCCTGAACCTGGGGCGGAACTTCATGCTCGACGTCCGCTACAGCCTGGGCATGCAGAAGGTCATCGCCACGTTCGAGGGCGAAGTCCAGCCCGACTTCAAGAACGGCGTCTGGGCCGCAACGATCGGCATCGCGTTCTAAGTAAAGTTCGAACCTGCTCGTCCTGAACGACCAAGGCGCTTCCGCCGGGCGGATGCGCCCTTATTTTTTTCTCATATCTTCTCTCGATATCGGGGCTAATTAATGGGAGACGGCGATAAATGTCGCCCCGAAGACCCCCGTAGCGGAGGGGGGCCCGCCGCTTGCGGCGGGGGAACCGCCGGGACTGGTTCCCGGGGGGCCGGGGGGAAAGGGGCGATATTTGTCGCCAGGCTGCCTCATTATTGAGGCCCCGAGATCGGGAGAAGGTCCTTCCTTCAGTCGACGATGAAGACCCGGGCCCCTTTTTCCGAGTAGCCGAGATGGGGGTTCGCCTCGTCGTCCCCGGCTGCGAAACTCATCCCCGGCCCGAGGCGGAAATCCCGACCGTCCTTGAGGGCGACGCCGAATTCGCCTTCGAGGACGTAGAAGACATGCCCCCGCGGGCACCAGTGGTCGGAGCGGTACGCCACCGAATAGTCGACGACCCTGGCCCGGACGTAGCCGGATTCGAAAACCCGCCAGAAGGATGTCCCGGTCTCGCCCTTATGCTCGACGGGCGCGATGGCCAGGAAATCCGTCACCGTGAAGGGCATGTCGGTAATTTTCATGGTCGGCTCCTCCTGAGCGGCATCAACGGACGTACAGATAGATGTAGTGGTCCTCGCCGTTCTCGTCCTTGACCGTTTCGCTCTGGACCTGCTTCTCCTCCCAGCCGGGGATGGTGTAGTTGTGGCAAACGACCCGGCTCTTGGGCCGGAGCTGGGCCTCGAGCAGGGGCCGCATCAGGGCGTTCGATTCGGGCAGAAGGTAGAGGCATACAACCGTCGCTTCCGAGATGTCGGCCTTCGTCGCGTCCATGCAGATGAACTTGACCTGCCGTTCGACCCCCGCGGACTCGGCGTTCCGCTCCGACTCCTCGATCATGGCCTTGTCGATGTCGATGCCGACGCCGCGGGCGCCGTATCTCCGGGCCGCCGTGATGACGATGCGGCCGTCGCCGCAGCCGATGTCGTAGACGACGTCCGGGTTGGTGACCTCGGCCAGTTCGAGCATCCTATCGATGACGGGTGCGGGCGTCGCCACCCAGGGGGCGAGGTCGACGGCGTCGGTCCGGCCGTGGGAGCCGAGGAAGAGCTCGATCGTCGCCCCTTCGTCGTAGCGGAAGGAATAGGGACTGCCTGGGTCGAGGGAGTAGATCGCGTCCTTCCAGCCCGTGTTGAATTCGATCTCGAGAGGGACGGCCGTCCGGAAGCGGTCGATGGCTCCCGGCGCGATCTCGCGCGTCTCGCGCGCCTCCGGCTTGCCGGAGGGATAGATCTTGTAAGCGACCGGATTCTCGGTGACGTTGCGGACCGTCGTCTCCCTGGCCCGGACATCGTCGGCCGTCTGCGTTGCGGCGGGGGAAGGGTCGGGCTGGCGGCGGGAACAGGAGGACGGGAAAAGCGCCAGGGCGGCGAGGACAAGGGCGGCGGTGAGGACGGCGTCGTTTCTGCGCTTCATCAGAACACCTCTTTTGAGGGAGATTTTAGCAGAAAGGCGCGGCAAAACCTACACCCGGAATCGCTGAGAAAGCTCCCTTCCGCCGGCACCGACGAATTTCGGGACCGGCGGCGGGCGGGAATTCCCGCCGCGGCCTTGAAAAAAAACCAGCCAAGCTGGATAATAGGGTTGAATCATCTCATCGGTGGAACGCGGGAACCGCCAGGACGTCTTAACCGGTCGAGCCCGCCACAGGAGGCAGTGATGCATAAACAAGTTCTTTCGAAATTCGCGGCCGGCGCCGTGATCATCCTCTTGACCGCCGGGTTGGCCATCGGCCAGGCCGGCCGCGGCATCGCCCGCATGGGCGGCGTTGTCGTCGACAAGGAAGGCAAGCCCGTCGAGGGGGCCAAAGTGACTGCCGTCTTCGGTCAGGCCGGGAGCACTGCCTTCGAGACGACCACGGACAAGAAGGGGGACTGGGCCTTCCTGGGTGTCGGAACGGGGAACTGGCAGATCACTGCCAATGCCAAGGGCTACCTGCCCGTCACCGTCAACACCTACGTCCGCCAGCTCGACAAGAATCCCAAGGTCACCATCAAGTTGGAAAAGCAGGCGGCTGGCTCGGGCGTCGTCGAGGACGAGGCCACTTTCCTGACCCTCGAGGAGGGCAACGCCTTTTTCAAGGACGGCAAGTACGACACGGCCCTGACCATGTACGACGAGTTTCTGGCCAAAAATCCCGGGGCCTACCAGGTCCTCCTGAACATCGGAGACTGTTACCGGGAGAAGGGCGAGTACGACAAGGCCATCGAGAAGTACAACCAGCTCATCGAGCAGGCGGCCGGCGACGTGACCATGGGGAAAAACCTGAGCGCCAAGGGCCTGGCCGCCATAGGGCTATGCTTCATGAAACAGGGGAAGCTCGCCGAGTCCCAGGACTACTTCAAGAAGTCGATCGAGATGGCCCCCCAGGACGAGAACCTGCCCTATAACGTCGCCGAGATCTACTTCTCGAACCAGCAGATCGACGACGCCATCCGCTATTTCGAGCTGGCCAGCCAGATCAAGCCCGACTGGCCGGACCCGTATTACAGGGTGGCCTTAGCCTACCTCAACAAGGGCGACAACCCCAAGGCCGCCGAGAACCTGGAGAAGTTCATCAAGCTCGAGCCGGAGACGGAGCGGACGGCCCAGGCCAAGGCCATCCTCGAAGCCATCAAGAAGTGAAGCGCCGCCGCCCGCCCCTGGGAGCGATCCTCTTCGCTGCCGCCGCCGTCGGCGCGGTCGTCTATTTTGCCGGGAGTGGGCCCGGGAAGAGCGGCGTCAAGAGGGACGGCCGGCTGAACGTCCTCCTTGTCACCCTGGACACGACCCGGGCCGACCGCCTGGGGTGTTACGGCTACATCGGGGGCAAGACGCCCAACCTGGACGCGCTGGCCCGCGGCGGCGTCCTTTTCCAAAACGTCTACGCCCAGGTCCCGCTCACCCTGCCCTCCCACGCCACGATCATGACCGGGCTGACGCCGCTTTCCCACGGTGTCCACAACAACGGCAGCTACGTCCTCGCTCCCGGCGAGACGACCCTGGCCGAAATGCTCAAGGCCCGGGGATTCCGCACGGCGGCCTTCGTCGCTTCGTTTTCCGTGGATTCCCGCTTCGGGCTCGACCAGGGGTTCGACCTCTATGACGACAACTTCCTGCCCGGACTCCCGATGAAGCCCGTCAACTCGGAGCGTCCCGCCGGCGCCGTAGCGGCGCTTTTTGCGGCCTGGCTCCACGGCCGAGCGGCGGAGCCGTTCTTCGCCTGGGTCCATTTTTTCGACCCGCACCTTCCTTACCGGCCTCCCGCCCCTTACGACCGGGAGTTCTCGAGCAATCCCTACGACGGCGAAATCGCCTTCATGGACGAAGCGGTAGGAGCGGTCGTCGGCAAGCTCCGGGAGAAGAACCTCCTCGGGCGGACGCTCGTCATCCTGGCCGGCGACCACGGCGAGGCCTTCGGCGAAAAAGTCGAAACGGGCCACGGCGTTTTCCTTTACGACGGGACCCTGAAAGTCCCGCTCATCCTATGCGCCCCTGGGCATCTGCCCGGCGGGAGGGTCGTCCCCACGCGCGTCCGCCTGACCGACATCGTCCCGACGGTCCTGGACATGGTTGGCCTGCCTGTCCCCGCCCAGGTCGAGGGGGAAACTCTGGTGCCGCTCGCCGGGGGGAAAAAGGGGAGGGACCTCGAGACCTACATCGAGACGTTCTACCCCCGCGAGAACTACGGCTGGTCCGAGCTCGTCGGGCTCATCTCCGGCGATTGGAAGTATATCCGGGCCCCGAAACCCGAGCTCTACAACCTCAGGACCGACCCGGCCGAAACTCGGAACGAAGCGGGCTCGGCCGGGCAGATCGTCGCCGGCCTCGACCGGAAGCTCGAGGACCTCGTCCGGAAGAGCGCGGGAGTTGCGGCCGGCCCGAACCGGGCCCTGACGGCCGAAGAGCAGGAACGGCTGAGGTCGCTCGGCTACGTCAATTTTTCGGGCGGGGGAGCGGCCTCCTCAGCGGCCGACCCCAAGGACAAGCTCGACGTCCTTAAGCTGGCCCAGCTTGCCGAGGGCTTCGAGCTCGAAGGCCGCTACGCGGAGGCCAAGAACGCCTATGCCCGGCTGCTCGAGCTCGTCCCCGAATCCCCGGCGAGCTACGTCAACCTGGCTCTGAGCGAGGCCCGGCTGGGAAAATTCGACCAGGCCATCGCGACGCTCCGGCTGGGCACGGAACGGATGCCGGACTCGGCGGTCCTCCACGTCCGCCTGGGGCACACCTATCTCGTCACCGGCCGGCCCGCCGAGGCGCTCGCCTCCATGGACCGGGTCATCACCCTCGAGCCGAGGAACGTGGATGCCTACACGGCGGCGGCCTCCGCCCTGGACGCCCTGGGCCGGAAGGCCGAAGCCCGCGATTATCTTGAGAAGGCCATCGCCGTCGAGCCCGAGAACAAGTTCCTGCGGACCAGCCTGGCCATGAACCTGGCCTCGACAGGGGACATCGGCCGGGCCATCGAGATCTATAAGGCCCTGGTCGCCGATTTTCCCGCCGACCACGTCCTGCGCCAGCACCTCGGCGTCGCCTACGGCGTCACCGGGGATTACGCCGACGCTATCGCCAGCTTCAAGCAGGCGATAGCCATCAACCCCACGCCGACCGCCTATATCAACCTCGCCGTGGCCCACAAGAAGGCCGGCGATATTCAGGCGGCGGCCGAGGCCTTGCGTCTTTATCTGGCCGACCCGAGGGGCGAGAGCGTGGCTTCGATCAAGGCGGCGGAAGCCGAGCTGAAGAACCTCGAAGCCTCCCTCAAGAAATAAGAAGAGGTCAAACCAAAAAAAAGGCCCGCCCCCCAGCCGGGGGGCGGGCCTTCGTGATTCTGTGCGTACTGCTGCTGCTTCTGCTTTCCGCTTAGAACGTGAACCGGAGGCCCAGGCGGGTCGACCAGGTTCCGAACTGGTCGTTGTAGCCTTGCTGTGCGAGCGTGGTGTTTCCCTTGTAAGAGACGTCGGGGCGGTAGTACTGGACGCGGTTCGCCCAATAATACGTCCTGCCCAGCGAGTCGACGAGCGGGGTGGTTGGGTTGACGGCGGTTCCGTCAAGAACGTAATTGTCCGGAATGGACATGCTGTTCCTGACGGGATTGAACCGGTAGCTCTGCCAGGTTTTGGTATTGGTGACGTTGTTGATCTGGGCGTTGAAGGCCATGGTGTACTTGCCCGAAATCTTGATGGCCCACTCGGCGTAGACATCGGCCCAGGCGGTGAAGGGCTGGCGCCCAAGGTCACCGTACCCGTAGGGGTAGATGTAGCTGTTGTTGAAGGACAGCCGGGTGCTCATGGGCTGGCCGCTGCGGGCGTAGGCGACGGCGCCGACGGTCAGGCCGATGGGGAAGCTGTAGGAGCCGTAGGCCTTGACGTAGTGGGTTCTGTCCTGGGGAAGGGCGCCGTTGATCGGGGTCCCGTCCATTTGGTAGCTCATGAACCAGAGGTCGAACGAGCGCTCGACGTTCGGGGAGTTGCGGCCGAATTCTTCCGTGCTTGAGAGGCCGCCGTAGTTGCCCTTGGTCAGGCTCAGGGTGTAGTTGAGGCCGCCCTGCCAGTTGTGGCTGAACCGCTTTTCGAGGGAGATGTTCAGGCCGTAGTAATCCCTGTTGGCCTCCGGCTGATCCCAATAATCCAGCCCGGTGGGCACTTCCTGAAGTTCATGGAACAGGTCCCTGATCCACTTGCTGCCGGGATTGCCTTGGTAGTAATGCTCGCCATCGGGCGTGATGATGCCGATGTCCTCGACCGTCCTGAGGAGCTTCTTCCAGACGCCTCGAGCCGAGAAGGAGATATCCTCGGTCAGCTTCTTTTCTGCGCCGATGGAGACCTCCTGCTGGGCCACGGGCTTCATGCCCGGCTGGAGGGTGTCGAAAGAGGGGATGCGCCAGTCGACGGTGCCCATATACGTCCCGCCGGCTTCCTGGCCGGCCTGGTCGCTGAGGAGGCCGCTGGCCGCGATCAGCCGGTAGTCGGCGACGTTCAGCTTGTAGTAATCGGTCTGCCACTTGAACCCGCCGAAGGCGCCCTCGGCCATGTACAGCTTCATGACGTCGTAGTAAATGCCGAAGCTGCCGAAAACTTTCAGCGTGGAATCACCGAAGACATCGTAGACGACTCCCAGACGGGGAGCCAGCTTGTCGGCAAAGCCCCAGGAGATCGGCTTCTTGAACTCGTCAGGAACGTCCGGGTTAAAGGTCGGGATGTACTCGCTTTCCGTCCGGAGGCCGGCATTGATGGTCAGCTTGCCGTTGATCGTCCAGGAATCCTGGAGGTAGAACGCGTAGGTGTTCCGGTGGATATCCCAGGCGTAGCCGTAGGGCTGCCGCCAGCTGCCGCGGATGTCGTAGAAGCCGTAGGTGCCGCGGAAAGCCGGTACGCCATAGGGCTCCAGGGTCGTGCATGTCTCGTTCCAGCTGAGGTTGACCATGGGGCTGGTGGGGCCGTTGAGGACGTCTTCCTGGTCGCGGACGATCTGGAAGCCGGCCTTCCAGGCGTGCTCGCCGGCCAGGCTGACATAGTAGGAAAGGTCGAGGTTGCCGGAGAATTTTTCGAGCTTATACCGGTCAATAAGCGACCTGGACCCGCCATAGTTGGCGGCCCCGGCGAGTTTGAGCAGGCTCGGGTTGGCGACGTAGAACGGGTCGCTGGCATACATCAGGTTTTCGTAGTTGAAATAATAGGTTGTGAAGCGGTTGGCGATCTTCTGGTTCGTCGTGTTCTGCATGTGGTAGCCGCCGCGGAGGCTGACCAGGAAGTTGTTGCTGGCGCTGTAGTCGGCCAGGAAGGCCGAGCTAAAGTTCGGGTAATCGAAGCCTTCGCTTCCCCATGCATAAGTCTTCGTGCTCGAGCCGAGGATGCTGGGGATGGCGCCCCGGTAGTTCGACCAGTTGTTGACCAGGCTAGCCGAAACCCGCAGCCCCTTCATGGGCGCGGCCGTCAGCTTGATCTGCCCGTCGAAGCCGAGGTCCTTCCGGAAGTAGGGGTAGACGGGCCGGGACGCGGCGGGGGTGTCGGTGTTGAAGAAGCGGTTGCCGAACGTCCGGGAATAGGTCGGGTTGAACGCTCCGTAGAACCACAGCTTGTCCTTGAGGATGTAGCCGCCGAGGCTGAAGACGCCCTCGTAGCGCTTGTAGTCGTCCCGCTGGTTACCGCCTTTCCAGTAGAGGTTGTCATCGTTGACGTACTCGGGGATATTGGAGTTCGTCGGGTCCCAGCGGAAGTAGTCCCGGCTCTTGCCCTGCATGAAGCGGCTGTTGTCGTTGTAGTAGAAGCTGACGTCGCCGTGATAGGCGTTGCCGCCGGAGCGGGTGATGACGTTGACGACGCCGCCCATCGAGCCGCCGAATTCGGCGTTGTAGCCGGACGCCGTGACCTTGACTTCCTCGATCATCTCCATGACCGCGCCTTGGGCTCGGGTGCCCAAATGGACCTGGGAGATGTCGGCGCCGTCCATGTACCACATGTTCTCGGTCCCGGTGGCGCCGTCGACCGAGAGGCCGCCGGTCCTGTTGTCATACTGGACGCCGGGCACCGTGCTGAGCAGGCCGTCGAAATTTCTGGTCCGCGGCAGGCTCATGAACACTTCCTTGGTCATGGTCTGGCCCTTGACCGTGCTCTTGACGTCGATGAGCGGGCTCTGACCGATGACCGTCACCTGCTCTTCCAGGGCGGCCTGGCCGAGCGTCGCGTTCAGGACGATCGTCTGGGACAGCTGGATGACGATGTTCTGCCGGATCAGGGTTTTGAAGCCCTGAAGGGTGAAGGTCACCTCATAGTTGCCGGAAGGCAGCGAAAACAGTCGGTAGTTTCCCTCGCCGTCCGTGACCGTCGTCGCCTTGCCTACCAGTTTCGGGCTCGTCGCTTCGACCGAGACGCCGGGAAGCGGAGCGCCCGTCTCGTCCACGACCTTGCCTTCCATTTTGGAGGTCGGAACCATCTGGGCGAAGGCGATCCCGGCCATGAAAAGCGCGAGAATCGCGATAACTAACTTTTTACTCATAAAAAAATCCTCCTAGAGATTTTGAAAAATATCGGCCAAAAGGCGGCCCGCTTTCGGTCGGCCGGTTGCCGGCCGAAAGGCCGGTCGCCCCGGAACAAGAGCGATGCGCTCCCGCCCCTCCCCTAACCCTCATGCATGCTCGTCCTCTTGTTCTCACCTCCTCGTATACAAAAATATTAGTATCCATCATTGCTCTAGGTTCCTTTATTAGCAAATATCATGCCAATACGATGGTTCGATTATTTCATTTATTATTAACTATTTAAATGTTAAATCGAGAATCGTTTTCTGCAATTTTTTGGACTTATCCAAAAAATTGGATTTTGGGCGAATTCTTGGACTTCCCGCCGGCCCAGAAGATTAACTTCAGAGTTGACCGGCCAGCCCCCGGGCGCCTGTTTCGAAGGTTAAGGCGTCGTAGGCGAAGAGGTCCGTCCCCTTGGCCGATTCCCGGGTAATGATACACCAACATCCATCCCTTCCTTTATGATGTTCCCGACGGGAACGGTTGTCAAGCCGGCCTCCGGCGTCTTGTTGACGGACGGGCGCCCGGGGCCTATACTGGCTATGGAACGCTTTTTCCACGGGGAGGTCGATCATGAACAACGGAAATAATAGTCGGATCCTCTTTGCCATGGGCGCGATATTTCTATCTGTCCTGGCACTAGCCGCTACCGGCGTCAGCGCCATCCCGAAAAAGGATACGTGGTATACCCAGCACTATACCATCATGCAGGATTTCGAGCGGAAGGCATATCGCGCGTTGTCGGAGGACGGTCGGAAGGCCTTCCAGGACCTCTTCTGGGCCGCCCGGACCCTGGAAGCCCGGGCGAAATTCCAGGCCCGGCTGGAGTACGTCACCAAGAATTTCTGGAAAGAGAACAACCAGCAACCCTGGAACACCGACCGGTCGCGGGTCTACCTCCTCAACGGCAGTCCGGTGTCGATCGACTACGATCAGAACGTCGCCTTTGCCCAGGCCATGCCCGGCCAAATGGCCCAAGCTACGGATCGCACCAACGAGGATGTCGGGGCGAACCGGGCCGAAGTCTGGATCTATCCCTATAACAAGTATTTCATCAAGTACACTTTCGCCTTCGTCCAGCCCTACCAGTGGAAGATCACCCAGGCCACGGGCAACCGCTACCTAGGCGAACTCGAAGAATTCAACAAGAACATCACCTTCGGCATTATCGACATCGAGAAATACAAACAGGAACTGGCCGGCCTCAAAAAAAAGAAGTAGCCGTTCCGAGCGAACCCGGAGAGACCTGCCACGCGCGAGCTTTTCGTTCTTGCCGCCTGTCTGGGCGCCCTCCTTATCTATCTTTCCATCGAGCGCTTCCGTCTTGCGCGGGCGCTTGCGCGTGTCCCGCGGCGGGTGGCCGTCACCGGGACGCGGGGCAAGTCCGGCGTCACCCGGCTTGTCGCGGCCGGCCTGAGGGAGTCCGGTGTCCGGGTCCTGGCCAAGACCACCGGCTCGAAGCCCGTTTTAATTTTCCCGGACGGTTCGGAAAAGGAGATCCTACGGGCCGGACCGGCATCCATCAGGGAACAGATCCGGCTCATCCGGCTGGCCGCGGCGACGGGCGCCGACACCCTCGTTTCCGAAATGATGAGCATCGGCGCGGAGTGCCTGGCCGCGGAATCCCGGCGGATCCTCCGGCCCGGCACCCTGGCCCTGACCAACGTCCGGCTCGACCACCTGGACGAGATGGGACGGCGCAAGGACGATATCGCCCGCTCCCTCGCGTCGGCGTTCCCCGAACGGGCGGACATCTTCATCCCGAAGGAAGAGATCTATCCCGTCTTCGAAGAAGCGGCCGCGCGAACCGCGTCGAGGCTCCATCCGGTGGCCCCTTTGGCTGAGGTCGCCGGACCGAGGGCGGGCCCGCATTCATCGTTCGGGGAGTTCGAGCCGAACGTTCGGCTCGCGCTGGCCGTCCTCGCGTCCCTCGGCGTCGAGAGAGAGACGGCGGAGCGGGGGGTTGCCGGCGCCTCGCCCGATTTCGGCGGCCTCAGGGCCTGGCGCGGCCGGTTCGGCGACCCGCCCCGGCCGGCGGTCTGCGTCAGCGCCTTCGCCGCGAACGACCCGGAATCCTCGGCTTCGGCGCTCTTGAAGATCAGCCGGGAATTCCCGCCCCATCGTCGCGATGAAGGCGGGAATTCCCAGCCCGCATCGCGACTGTGGGTCGGGCTTCTCAGCCTGCGCGAAGACCGCGGCGACCGGACGCTCCAGTGGGTCCGCGCGGCCGGAGAGGGCTTCTTCCGGGACTTTGCCCGCGTCGTCCTCCTCGGCCCGCCGGCCCGGGCGGCCCTGCGGAAGATCCGGAATTCGCTGCTCCCGGTCGGCACGGTTTTTTCTGTTTACGACGGGTTGTCTCCCGAAGTGCTCATGAACTGTGTCATGTCGGCCGCTCCGGGCGAACCCGTCGTCATCGGCCTCGGAAACATCGTCGGGCCGGGCGAGCGGCTCGTCCGTTATTGGAACGAGAAGGGGATGCCTCATGATCGTTGAAACGCTCCTCATCGGCCTCGTCCTGGCCCTCCTCTGGGCCGAGATCACGGACATCTCGCCCGGCGGCATCATCGTGCCCGGCTACTTCGCCCTCTATCTCGACCGGCCGCTCCGGGTCGCCGCCACGCTGACCGTCGCCCTGTTGACCCTGGCCGTGTACAGGCTCCTGGCCCGCCATCTCATCCTCTTCGGCCGGCGCCGTTTCGTCCTGACGGTCCTCGTCGGCGCGGTCCTGTCTCAAGCCTGGCTCCTCGTCCTGCCGCGCGTTTTCGCGGCGCCCGTCGAGCTCCGGGTCATCGGCTGGGTCATCCCCGGCATCCTGGCCTCGAGCCTCGTCCGGCAAAAGGCCCTGCCGACCCTGGCCTCCCTCGCCGCCGTGGCCACCCTGACCTTCGCCGTCGTCCGGCTGGTGTCGCTCCTATGAAACGGCCTTTCGGGAGAGGCCTGTTCGGGCCCGTCTACGCGGCCGCGGCGTTGAGTCTTGTCTATCTTCTCTTGGTCCGCTTTCTCCCTGTCCCCGTGCCCGCCGTCCGGGCCGAGATGGTCGATGCTTCGCGGTTGATGGCCACGGCGGCCGCGGCGATCAAGGACTGCCGCGAGAGCCGGGACGTCAAGGTCGACCGGGAAACCGATCCGAACGGGACCGGGCTCATCGGCCTGGAGACGTCGGCGATCACGACTTCGGCCGGCCGGCTCGAAGCGAAAAGGACGACGACGAACCCGGATTTCGCCGGCTTGGTCGTTTTCCTCCTCTATGAAGCCGGAGCGAGGCGGGGAGACACCGTCGCCGTCGGCGCCTCGAGCTCGTTTCCCGCGCTCGTCGTCGCGACGCTCGCCGCGGCCGAGGTCATGGGCGTCGAGCCGCTCGTCATCTCTTCCCTCGGCGCGTCGGAGTTCGGGGCGAACATCCCCGAATTCAACTGGACCGACATGGAAGATTGCCTTCGGGCCGAGGGTGTTCTTGACATCCGGCCGATCGCCCGCGCCGTCGGCGGGGACGAGGACGTT
Organism: uncultured Eubacteriales bacterium; assembly: GCA_964525875.1. Taxonomy (GTDB): domain Bacteria; phylum Acidobacteriota; class Aminicenantia; order Aminicenantales; family Saccharicenantaceae; genus RBG-16-66-30. Next base: position 141,132 of record CAZGJS010000006.1, on the reverse strand, counting down.
GGACGAAACATGAGCCCGGAAGGCCGGGCGCTCCTGGAGTCGAGGGTCCGCGAAAGCGGCGTCCCGTTTATCGAGGAGCCCGACCTCGAACGGAACGTCGAGTTTCGGATGGAGCTCTACGGCGAAGCGGCCGGGACGAGGCCCATCAAAGCCTTCGTCAACATCGGCGGCAGTTGGGCCAACATCGGCACGAACTCCGAAGCGCTGAAACTGCGGCCGGGCCTTACCGGTGACGTGTTCGTCCCGCCTCCGGCCGAGCGCGGCGTTCTCCAGTCCATGGCCGCGCGACACGTCCCCATCATCCACCTCCTTAACGTCAAGGGCCTTTGCGAGCGCTACGGCCTTCCCTGGGACCCCCGTCCTCTGCCCCGGCCGGGCGAAGGAAAGATTTTCCGCGAGGCCGCGGCTAGGTCATGGCCGGGCGCGGCGCTGACCGCCATTTACATCCTGGCTATATTCCTCGTATTTGTCACAATCCGACAAAGACGCTGGCCGGATCGGTGATGGGAAAGAACGGGGACACGCCCTAAAGGGCCTTTACCGGGCCCTTTAGGACATGTCCCCGCTACGGCCCCGCTACAGCCAGAAACGGGTAGTGTCCTACTCGTAGATGATTTTCACCGGGTCCACCGTTTTCGGGTCCTTGAGGTAGGCGCCGACACCGTCCCGGACGACGTCGGTGTAGCGAGGGACTCCGGAGAGGACCACGGCTTTGGCCGGGTTGTCGCCCGACCAGATCTCGAGGATCTGAAGGACCGTCGAGGTGTGGCGCCCGACGCGGATGTCGATCGGCCAGCCCTTCTCGTCGATCTTCTCGAAGAGGAGCCCGCGTTTTCCGGCCCGGACGACGAACTCGTCCTTCCCGTCGAGCAGAAGCTCGCGGTTGGTCCGGCCGCGCGTGGCGTCGAGGAAGGGCTGCGGGGCCTCGAGGAGGAGGGAGATCGCGTCGGTCGCGTCCCCGATCTCGCGGTGAGAGAGGCCGCGGAGGGCCTTGGGCGAGTTCTCGACCCCGATGGCGAATCCTTCCACGCTGCTGATGAACATGGACGCCGCGGCGGCCAAATCCGCGCCTTTCTGGTGGGCGACGATGGTGCTGATCACGGGGTATTGGAGCTCGGCTTCGTGGAAGTCGATGGCGATGTCGACCTTCTCGCGGCGGATGAGCTCGGTGATGGCGTAGCAGGTTTTCTCGGTCAGGGTCCCGTTCGGCCGCCCGGGGAAGGCCCGGTTGAGGTTGCGGATGTCGACGTAGGCCAGCTCCTGGCGGGTCGGGTAGTGGAGGTAGACCTCGGGGTCGGGCCACTGGTCGAGCGGGTTTGACCAGCGGTCGCCCATGCGGAACTTCTGGCCGCCCCATGGCGTGGGGATGGTGAAGTCCGGCGGATAGGCCCCGCCGAGGCGGGTCACGGTCGAAGCGCTCCGGTTGGCCGTCAGGATGACGAAGATCCGGCCCTGGGCCATTTCGGCGTTCTCGGCGAAGACCCAGGCCGCCAGCCGCCCCGCCGGCTCCTCCGGGTGGGTCCCGCCCAGGATGAGGACCGTGCCGCCGGGCTCTTTCCCTTCGAGGACGTAGACGTTGACGTCGTTCACCGTGCCCTTGATGGGGCCGAAGTAGTCGCCGAGATGGGCCACCCGGGATACGCTCGGACCGGGCACGACCGGCTCCCGGAGATGTCGGCTCTGGTAGAAGCTCAGGCCGGCGGCGATAGCGAGGGCCGCCCCGAACGCCGCGATGGCGAGTTTCCGCTTCATTTCAGCCTCAGAAGTCTCAGGACGAACGGGATGAGGACGATGATGTAAAGGACCTCGTCCTGCCATTTCTTGTTTTTCAGGAAATTCGCGACGAGGAGGACGGCGACGTAGGCCGTCAAGAGATAATAGAGGATGGTCACGATCGTGTTCATGTTAAAATACCGTCAAGAAGGCCAGCTTCTTGCTGAAGACGACCATCAGTGTCCCGACGACGGCGATGAGGGCCGCCGGCACGAGGCAATATTTCAGGAATTTCGTGTAGGGCTCTTTCATGCCCACCGTCGTCGTCGTCAGGCGTCCGATGATGGCCGTGGGCGGGATGGCGTCGCCGAGGGGCCAGATGACGCTCATCCCGGCCAAGGCCACGACCGGATTGAGCCCGATCGTGTTGAAGAGGAGGACGAGCGGCACGCCGAGGACTGGCGCCGCCCCCCACATCAGGACCGCCTCGGACACGGGCAGGGTCAGAAAGAGGGTCAGGAAGACGACCGTGATGGGCATGGTCACCGTCGTGATGGCGATGAGCCCCCGGACCCCGGTCAGGGCCATGACCTGGACCAGGATACCGGCGCAGGTCAGCGTCCCGATGAGGGGCAGGAGCTGGCGGACCGTGTCCTTGGATGTTTTGAAGAAGGCGAGCTTGACCGGGGAGAGGACGAACGCGGCCGCCGCGGCCGCGGCGAACATCAGCGGCAGGCCGAGGATGGGGAACGAAAACGGAAAAACGCGTCCGGCGACGACGAGGAGGAGGGAAAAGACGAGGAAGGGGAAGGCGACGCGGACCCAGTTCATCTTCGGGGGAGCCTCGGGCAGTTCGGCCAGGGCTTTCTCCAGATCGACGGGTTTGGCCTTCCAGCCGAGGATGAAGATCGTCAACAGGGCCAGGACGACGCAGGGGACGAGGAGCGGCAGGAAAAAGCCGACGTAGGGCATGTTGGTACCCGCGGCGGTCAGCATGGCCCAGAGGTTGACGGGCGGGGCGGCGGCGCTCAGGCCGGCGATGACGAAGATGATGGCCGCCACCTTCGGCTTGGGGATGTCCATGGTGCCGAGGACCGTGGCCGCCATGCCGCCCATGATGAGGACGGTGACGCTGCCGGCCCCGGTCAGCGCGCCCGGGACGAGGAGGAGGAGTGTCAGCAGGACGAACAGGGGGGCCTTGTGCCGGTGGAACCGGCGGAGGATGGCCCGGACGACGAAGACGGCGGCCCCCGATTCCTTGAGCAGGTTCATGAACAGGGTGGCGGTGACGAAGATGAGGACGATGTCGAAGTAGGTGAACGCGCCTTCGACGATGTGCCGGGCCGGGATGCCGCTGCCGCCGGCCAGGGCCCCGGCCAGGGCGGCGGCGAAGAGCGAGAGCTCCGTCGAAACTTTGAGGATTTTTGCGACGATGTAGGCCGCGACCATGACGGCCAGAACGAGGGCGGCGGATGTCGTCGCGTTCATCGGGCCATCCGGCTTAGCGGCTGTGGATCGTGATCCGGGCGATGCAGGTGAAGGTCTGCGCCGAGGTCATGTCCCGGCAGATCCCCCGCTCGAGGAGGAGGATGCCCTTCTCGTAATCGTCCCAGCGGTACTTGTCGGCGTCGAGGGTCTGGTGGGTGATCGAGGCCAGTTCGCTGACGCCCTCCGTAACGGGCGGGAGGCCGAGGAGCTCCAAGACGCTGTTGACCGGACGGACGTCCTTGATGGCCATGTACTTTCCGCCGCTCATCATGACCAGGGGGAGCGGCGGGCCCGGGTCTTGGAAAACGTAGGTGGTCGTCGGGCTGCCGGCGATGTGGCCCTCCCGCATTTCGAACGCGTAGTTCCGCGTCTTCACCGGGAAGAGCTCGTTCTTGACGGCGGTGTAGGACAGCTTCTCGAGCTTGGTCTGGTTGAGGAAATAAAGCGCCAATCCCATGACCGCGGTGACGAGCAGGGCCCGGACGATCGTCTGCATGTCGTTCTTGACGACGATGATGATGAGCCAGAGGATGCAAAGCCCGAAAAGGACGAGCACAACAGTTTTGACGGTTTCCGTGGCGACCATGGCTTGACCTCCCTTCGAACCCCCGCCGTCCACCTCTGTCCCGGCGGCATTGTAGCACATATCCCCGCCGCCGGGCCATCCCCTTCTCAGCCGCCCATGGCCATCATGATGGCCGAGATGGAACTCCGGAACTTCATTCCGGAAGAAATAGGCTTACTTCGCGAACATCTTCTCCAAGGCCGGGATCAGGTCCAGCGTCTTCTCGAATTCGACGAGCGGGATTTTCTTCGCCTGGGAGATCGCCGTGAAGCGGCCGTCGGAATTCCCTTCTTTCAAGACGAGGAGGATGGCCGAGTTCGGGGCCACGGCGTCGATGCTCTGCTCGTCGGTCGTATCGCCGGCCGCCGCGCCCTGGGAACGGCGCTTCATGCCCTCGATGTGAGCGCCGATGACCTTGATCCCGAGCTTGCGGGCCTCGGCGATGAGGGCCGCGGTGCGGGCCAGCTCGTCCTCGATCTCGATCCCCGCCGCTCCCATGCCCTTGAGGCTGGCCCCCATGGTGATGATGAGCGATTTGTAGGGGGTCCCCGCTTTGGCCTTGGCCTGGAGGACGTCCGGCGTTGCCAGCGGGTCGATGTCGTAGGCGAGCTTCAAGCGCTGGAGGACGACCTTGATCGTCGTCGGCCCGATGCTCTGGCCGCAGGACGTGACCAGGACGGGAAGCTCGGCCTTAGCCTCCTGGCCCTGGCCGAAGAGTGAGGCCGGGCCCAGGGACAGGACGAGGACCGCGGCGAGAAAAGCCGCGAGGGATTTATGGGACGTCATCATGATGCGCTCCTCTCTTCGGCCCTATCGGCCACAGGAGCCTATGTTAAGTCAAAGCCCGGCGATGGTCAAGAATTCCAGGCTTTAGCGTCCCGGGCGCGCTGTGGTATAGTCCCGTCCGCGATAGAAACGATGGGAAGATTTAGGAGGGAGAAACGATGAACGTCCGAATTGGATTTATCGGGCTTCTCGGCGTCGGCCTGCTCGCCGGCCTCTGGTCCTGTCAAGGTTCATCGGACCGGATGGAACCTATCACGGTCAAGGAACTCGACGCCCACATCCGCTATCTCTCCAATGATCTCCTCGAGGGCCGGGCCGTGGGGACGAAGGGCATCGAGATGGCCGCCCGCTACCAGGAGGATTACTTCAAGACGATGGGCCTCGAGCCGGCCTTCGGGACGAGCTACAGGCAGAATTTCCCCCTGAAAGGGTCCAAGCCCGACCCCGCGGCTTCGCTCGAGTTCGTCGGGCCGGCCGTGGCCATCACGCCCGTGCCGGGCGACGAGTTCGTCATCAGGACGGAGCGCGAGGATGCGCCGGCCGAGGCCACAGGCGACCTCGTCTATTGCGGCTACCTCGTCCAGGCGCCCGAGCGGAACTGGGACGACATCAAGGGCGTGGACCTCACCGGCAAGGTCCTCCTCGTCGAGGTCAACGAGCCGGGCAACCGCCCCGGCGGCGTCTTCGACGGCGAGGACATGACCTACTACGGCCGCTGGCCCTACAAATTCGAAAAGGCCGCGGAGCTCGGCGCCGCCGGCGTCCTCATCATCCACGAAACGAAGGGAGCGGCGTACGGCTGGGACGTCCTCCGGGCCTCCTGGGGTAACGAGAGCTTTTTCTTGCTTGATCGGAACCCCCGGCTCCTGTTAGAGGGCTGGATCAGCGGCGAGACGGCCGACAGAATTCTGAGCGCCGTCAAGCTCGACCGTCAGGCCCTGCGGGCCAGGGCCGAAAGCGTGGATTTCGCGCCTGTCCCGCTCGGACTCCGGGCTAGGGCGCGCCAGCATAGGATCTTCCGCACCGTCGACGGCGTCAACGTCGCCGGCGTCGTCCGGGCCAAGCATCCCGCCGCCCGGAAGCGGACGATCGTTCTCTCGGCCCACTACGACCACTTCGGCAAGGACGAGACGCTCCAGGGCGACCAGATCTACAACGGGGCCGTGGACAACTGCTCCGCCTCGGCCGCCCTCCTCGCCCTGGCCGGCTATTTCGCCCAGAGGCCGGAGAAGCTCGAGGCCGACCTCTGCTTCGTCGCCGTGACCGCCGAGGAGCAGGGCATCCTCGGCTCGGACTACTTCGCCCGGAATTTGCCGTTCCCGAACGACACGGTCGTCGCGGACATCAATCTCGAGATGACCAACGTCTGGGGCGAGACCGAGGACGTCTTCGCCATCGGGGCCAGGCACTCGGACCTCGACGAGGTCTGCCGGCGGGCCGCCGAAAAGCTGGGCCTCCGCTACATTCCCGAACGGAACGGCGAGCTCGGCTTTTTCTACCGCTCCGACCAGCTCAGATTCGCCCAGGCGGGGATCCCCGGCGTCTGGCTCAGCCAGGGGATCGTCGCCAAGGGCCCGGACAAGGACCTCATCCAGCGGAAATTCGAGGACTACCGGAAGACGAAATACCACAAGGTGACCGACGAGATCCAGCCCGACTGGGACCTCCGCGGGGCGCTCCAGATCACCGACTGGGCCAGAGGTATCATCGCCATCCTCCAGGAACGCGAGGCCCTTCCCCAATTCCTGCCGACAAGCTCGTTCAAACGGAAAAACTGAATGTTGGTTTTTTCGGCGGAGTGTGCTAAACTCTCGCGGTAATGGAGAATAAAATCCTTCCCCGAAGCTGCTATTTTTCAGATTATCTCAAACCCCCTCAAGTCATCTTCGACCTCAAGAGCAAAGACAAGGTCGAGGCCATCGAAGAGCTTCTCGACGTCCTGGCCAAGCAGAAGCTCATCGATAACAAGAAGCTCATCCTGACCCGGATCATCGACCGGGAGAACCTCGTCTCCACGGCCATCGGCTACGGCGTCGCTCTGCCGCACGCCCGCGTCGATTCCGGCGGCGAGATCGCCGTTGCCGTCGGCCGTTCCGAGAAGGGGATCGACTTCGACGCCCACGACGGCCAGAAGGTCCACCTGATCATCCTCGTCGTCTGGAACCCGACGCTGCCGGGGCTCTTCAACCACCTCTTCGCCGGGCTGGCCCGCTTCCTCATCCGGGCCGAGAACCGGGGCCGGATCCAGGTCGCCCAGGACAAGGCGGAGCTCTTCGGCATCCTCTCCGAGATCGAGTTCAAGTTCGTCCACGAGGAGAAGATCGTCAGCCGGGCCCGCCTCCTCAAGAAGCTCCAGGAGATCGAACTCAAGAAGAAGAAAGGCACGAAAGAACAGCAGAAGGAGATCCACAAACAGGCGGCCATGATCCGCGAGGAGCTCGATCGCGACCTCGTGTCGCGCTTCGACCGGCTGATGGAGCGCTACGGCTTCGCGGTCGCCGACGCGATCGAAGGGGTCTGCCAGGGCTGCAACATCAACATCTCGACCCAGATGTATTCGGCTATGGAGGGCTCGAACGACATCTACGTGTGCGAGAACTGCGGCAAGTACCTGGTCTCGGCCAAGAAGAAGAAAAAGTAATCAGTTTTCCGAATTCGCTCTTCCCGAAACGCGGCCTCAATTGAGCGATAAATAGACCTCTTTCCGATGTCCGATCCGGACGATGATGATTACGAGCTCTTTCTTATCCTTCTTGAAGATGACCCGATAGCTCCCCACTCTCAGGCGATAGAGGTCCTTATCGGCTCCGCTCAGTCTCTTGATGTTGTTTTTCAGGGCTTCGGGGTTCTCGGCCAGGATGAGCAGTTTCTCTTTGATGATCTTCTGCTGCGGACGGTCGATCCTTCCGAGATCGTCGACGGCCCGGCCGAGGAAACGGAGCTTGAACAACCTATATGCCCAGCTTTTTCCAGACTTCCTCTGAATCGAGGAGCCGGTCGCGTCCCTTTTCGAGGTCGGCGAGCCGTTTCTTGGCCAGCTTCAGGTCCAGCAAGTCGAAATACGTTTCGAGGGCTTTCTCGATAATGGCGCTCTTTTTCTCCCCGAGTTCCTCGGCTACGCTGTCGAGTTCCCTCGAGACGTCCTCGTCAAGTGTAATGTTATGTCTCACTTGCATTTTCATGCTCCTTGTTATACACAAATAATACACATAAAATGTGTATTGTCAAGGCGCATCCTAAAGCATTTCTGCCGCTTTATCCGGACACCGGATAGACGCTCGTTCCTCCGGTTTTCGCTCAAGGGCGGAAGACTTATTTCGGAAATTGGTATTGTGTCCCCGTTTTAAAGTAGGATATCGGCATGGCGATATTCGGCGTCAGCCCCGATAAAGAACAGGCCCTCGCGGAGCGGATGGAGAAGCTCGGCATCCGCGAGGCGGACATCGTCGAGAAGTTCATCCGTTCGGGAGGCCACGGCGGCCAGAACGTCAACAAGGTCGCGACCTGCGTCTACCTCAAGCATCTGCCCACCGGGTTCGAGGTCAAGTGCCAGCAGGAGCGGCTGCAATCCCTCAACCGGTTCCTGGCCCGCCGCATCCTGGTCGACAAGATCGAGACGGCGATCCTCGGCCGGCAAAGCGCGGAGGAGCAGAGGATCGCTAAGATCCGCCGCCAAAAGAGGAAGCGCTCGAAGCGGGCCAAGGAGAAGATGCTGGCCGACAAGCGCCATGTCTCCGAGAAAAAGCAGGGCCGCACCTTCAAGCCGGACCCTCGGGACGAGTAAGCCGGCGCGCGCTGGGCCGCCGGAGGGGAGAGGCAGAATTCCGGGCGGAAAAACCAGCCGCGTCAGTCGGCGATATAGCCGAGGCGGTGGCTGAGCCGGTAGCTGCCGCTTTTCAACTTGACCCGTAGGCTTCGGAACTGCCCGTCGCTTCGATAATCCCTCGGTGTGTAGTACAGCAGGTAGTAGTTCTCGGAAGCAGCGATGGCGGCTTTCATGGCGGCGTCGAGGTTGGCCGTCGACGCGATAAACCCTCCGGTCGCCCGGCTCATTTCCCGGAAGGGCGCGAAGAGGTCTTCGGACTGCTCCTGCATGGTTAATCCGGGCACCTTGGGGGTGGGCCGCGTCAGGAAAAGAAAATGGACGGTCGCCCCGGAATCCGAATAAGCCCTTTTGACGGGGTCGACGTCGAACGGCGTCTCCCTTCGGAAAAACTCGAAGAGGCCCGTAACCGCCTGGAGGATGTCGGGGCGGTCGTTGTAGGCGTTCATGTACGCCTGGAGGACTGTCTGGTCCAGCTTGGGGATGAACTCCCGCTGGTAGAACAGGAAGATCTCTTTCTGACCGGACTGGCCGCGGAGGTAATCGGCGAAGCGGACGACCTGGGCCAGGTCCACCTGTCTCAGGTTTTCGAGGCGGCTCAGGCAGTCCGCGTAGATCTGGAGCTTCTCCTCGACGGGCCTGGTGACCTCGAGGAGCGAGGCTGACGAAGAGAAAGGGTCGCCCGTCATGAAGGATTGGGCGCTCGTGGTGTTAAGGCCGATGGCTGCGACCATGCTCAGAGCTACGGATTTCATGTCTTCCAGGACGTCCCTGTATTCCGAGTTTCCGGTCTGGATGTCGCGCCGGAGAATCCCCAAGAGTTGCTCGAACACCCTGTCCCGGCCAGCGCTTTTGAAAGTCTCGCTCTTCATGCGGTATGTTTTCATCGGCGTGACGATGACGAGCTCGTCGCCGGGAATGAGCACCTCTTCGATGAAATATTTCAGGGCCTGCCGTAGCTTGGGGTCGTATTCGGTCATTTCGAAGAACAGGTAGAAACAGCGGCCCACATCGGGGACGAAGAGCTTGTTTTCTTCCTGGCGCTCGATGATCGTCTTCTTGATGAAGTAGATGGCGTCCAGCGTTTGGAGCCGGCCGTCCTCGTAGAGCTCGAAATCGGCGATCGTCAGGTTGTCGACGAACGTATCGCCCTTGAAGACGCGAACGGGGACCTCGATATTGATGGTCCTCGTCTCGTGCCGGATGTCCTGGGCGGAGAGGGTCGCGGAAAAACAAGCGGCCAGAACCAGCAGGCAGGAGCGTCTCGTCGTTTTTTTCATGGAAGCGGTCCTTGATCGAGTTGACATGAACGCGTGCCCGCGCGCTGATATTATATCACGCTCGGCAACGGCTTCCCCCCGACTTCCGGACGCGTCGATCCGGTCAGCCGCGATGGGGCTTGGCGCACTCCGTCGCCGATCCCTTGAGGATCTCGACCCCGTGGGGGAGGGCCGGCAGAATGGCATCGAGGCTTTCGCGCACGGCCTTCTCGCTCCCGGGCAGGTTTATGATCAGAGTGGATTTCCGGATCCCGGCGGCGGCCCGGCTGAGCATGGCCGTCGGCGTCTTCTCCATGCCGGCGCGGCGCATGGCCTCGGGGATGCCCGGCGTCTCGCGTTCGATCACGGCCTTGGTCGCCTCTGGGGTCCAGTCGCGGGGGCTGAAACCCGTCCCGCCCGTCGTCAGGATGAGGTCGAGGCCTTCGTCCGACCACTGAATAAGGGCGGCCCGGATCTCATCCTGTTCGTCGGGGACGATCCTCGCGCGAACGATTTCCCCTCCGGCCGCCTCCATCATTTCCCGGATGGCCGGACCGCTCCTGTCTTCGCGCTCGCCCTTCGCCCCCTTGTCGCTGATGGTGAGAATTCCGACCTTCATCGTCACCCTCCGATCCTGAACATGTCGCTCGACAAAGATTCCAGGTCGCCGCGCTCCCAGGTCGTCTTCGTTTCGAAAGCCGCCCTTAGAATGGCCTCGAGCTCCACGGGGCCGGCTTTGTCCTCGCGCAGGGCCTTCCGGAGGTCGACTCCGCCCCGGTCGAAGAGGCAGACCTTCAACCTCCCATCCGGGCCGAGCCGCAGCCGCTCGCAGCCGCGGCAGAAGGGGGCCGAGACGGGCGTGATGAATCCCAGCCGCGTCTTCCCCTTGACGAGATAAACGTCTGCGACGCCGTCGGCGTCGGGCACCGACTCCAGCGGGCCAAACGCCTCGGCGACCCGTTCCCGGATCTCCTCGCCCTTGACGAAGAGCGCCGGACGCCAGCTCCCCAGCTCCTTGCACTCCGGGCTGAGTCCGCTCGTCGGCATGAGCTCGATGAAGCGGACCTCGACGTTCTCCTTCTCGGCGAAGCGGACGAAGTCGAGGACCTCGTCGTCGTTGACGCCCCGGATGACGACGGTGTTGACCTTGATCGGGACGAGTCCCACCGCCCGGGCGGCGTCGAGGCCCTCGAAGATGCGGTCGAAACCGGTCCTCCGGGTGATCGTTTCGAAGCGGTCCCGGCGGAGCGTGTCCAGGCTGACCGTCACTCGCGTGAGGCCGGCCGCCTTGAGGTCGGCGGCGAACTCAGCCAGGCGCAGGCCGTTGGTCGTCATGGCCAGGTCCTCGGCTCCGAGCCGGGCGACGAGGTCCACGAGCGAGAGGACGCCCCGCCTCGCCAAGGGCTCGCCGCCCGTCAGCCGGAAGCGCCGGACGCCCAGGGCCATGGCCGCGCGGGCCACGGCGGAGATCTCCTCATAGGTCAGCATGTTCGCCACCGGCACCAGGGACACCCCCGTTTCGGGCATGCAGTAGACGCAGCGCAGGTCGCAGCGGTCGGTGACCGAGATGCGCAGGACCTTACCGTTTTTCAATGACGTCTCCGGCGCGGACCGTCCCGCCCGCCAGAACCTCGCAGAAAATCCCCCGGACGGGCATGATGCAGTCGCCGGCGAGATGGAAGACGGCGCACTTGGTGTGGCATTCCTTGCCGATCTGGCTGACCCGCATCCGGATCGCGTCTCCGACGGCAAGCTCGTCGCCGATGCCGAGAGCGCCGAGATCGATCCCCCGCGTGGTCAGGTTTTCGGCGAAGGCCCCGGGTCCGAGCGGGACGGAGGACCCGGCCGCGAGACGGGATCTCTGCTCCTCGAGGTCTTCGATCATCAGGAGGGAAACCTGCCGATGGGCGAAGCCCCGATGGGCGTCGTTCTTAATACCCTGGCCGGCCACGAGCTCTGCGGACGGGACGGGGGTTTTGACCTGCCCTTTTTTGCGGCTCGTATTGACGGAGACGATGGCGCCGGCCGCCGCCGCGGCGGAGGCTTTCAAGTCCGTCTCCGGAAGACCCCGCTTTTCCCGCCGCACTTGAAGTCGAGGCGCAGGCGGACGACCTCGGCCGACCGCTCCACCGCCTTGACCATGTCGTAGACCGTGAGCGCGGCGAGGGCGGCGCCGGTCAGGGCCTCCATCTCGGCGCCAGTTTTCGCTTCGGCGGCGACGCGGCAGCGGACCTTGATGCCTGTTTTCATGACCTCCAGCTCGACGGCCACGTTCTCCAGCGGGATGGGATGGGCCAGTGGGATGAGCTCGTGGGCCCTTTTCGCCGCCTGGATGCCGGCCAGCCGGGCCGTGTTCAGAACGTCGCCCTTGGCGATCTTGTTGGCCTTGACGAGCCGGAGCGTTTGCGGGCTGAGCCGGATGAACGACGAGGCCGCGGCCTCGCGCCGGGTCACGGCCTTGGCCCCGATGTCCACCATCCGGGCCTTGCCTTTGCGGTCGGTGTGGCTGAGCTTGGCCATGCGCTATCGCCCATCCATGTACAGGATCTCGACGTCGCGACCCTTCTCGAGACGCGAAACGTCGGCCTGGACGACGATGAGAACATGGCTCCTGGCCATGGACCTCAGGACGCCGCTTTTCTGGTCGGGATAAGGGGCGACTGTGAGGACGGGCCCTTCGGCGTCGAGGACTCCGCGCAGGAACTGCGTCCGTCCCGGCTTGAGGACGACGTCCTCCGCGAGGACCGCCCGGCCGCCCCGCGGGCCGGGGCTTGTCCGGCCGAGCAGGCGCTCGATGGCCGGTTGGACGAAGAGGAGGAACGTGACCATGGCGCTCGCCGGGTTGCCCGGCAGCCCGAAAACGAGCTGGCCTCCGCGCCGGCCGAAGAAGACGGGTTTGCCCGGCTTGATCCGGACCTGCCAGAAAACGGGCTTGACCCCGGCCGTCCGGAGCTCGTCCCTGACCAGGTCGTAGTCGCCGACCGAGACTCCTCCGGTGAGGACCAGGATGTCCGCCCCTTTCGCCCGGGCGAGCTTGGCGCGGAGCGAGGAGCTCCTATCCCGGGCGATGCCGAGGTATTTCGCGTCCGCTCCCGTCCGAAGGGCCATGGCCAGGAGAGCGGGGCCGTTGGAGTTCCGGATCTGGCCGGCGGCTTTTCTCTCGCCGGGCTCGACGATCTCGTCGCCCGTGGCGATGACGGCCAGCTTCGGGCGCCTGACGACGGGGACGCGGGCCAGCCCCGCCGCGGCCAACAGGCCGGTCTCTGCCGGCCCGATGACTCCGCCCCGCTCGAGGACGAGTTCGCCTTTCTTCAGGTCTTCGCCGGCCTGGCCGGTATTGTCGGCGGGCCGGACCGAGCGGCGGACTTTGACGCGGCCGCCAAATTTCTCCGTATCCTCGACCATGACCACGGCGTCGGCGCCTTTCGGCAGGGGAGCCCCGGTCATGATGCGGACGGCCTGTCCCCGGCCGACGGATTTTCGGGAGACACGTCCCGCGGGCAGGTCCTCCAAGACCTCGAGCTCGACCGCCGCGTCCTTTCCCGCCGCCCGGATGTCTTCAGCCCTGACGGCATACCCGTCCATGGTCGCCTTGGTGAACGGCGGGATATTTTCACGGGCCTTGATGTCCCTGGCCAGGGTCCTGCCCAGCGCCTCGGCCAGGAGGACGGACTCGGGCGGGCGCGTTTTCAGGGCGGACAGGATGAGCGCTCGGGCCTCATTATAATCAATCATGGGAGTTTCCAGGCGTTCTTGGTCCGACGATCTCGACGGATTCAGGTTCAAATCTTAGCAGAACGTCCCGGGAAAGGGAAATGCCCTTGGCCTCGAGTTCGGCGACGGGCAGGGCGATGCGGAACGTCAGGCTGCCGCTCGCCCGGACGAGGGCCGTCGCCGCGTCCGTCGTCTCCATCCGGGTGACCCTGCCACGGAAGACATTCGGGCCGGGCGGTGGCGCCGCGGCGTCGTCCGCCGCGAACAAACGGATGTCCGCGGGGTTGATGACGCAGGTCACGTGACCGCGCGTTTCGCCGGGAAAGACGATCCGGACGCCGGGCCGCGGCTCGATCCAGCTTCGCCGGCCGTCGGTCGCGGTCGTACCGCTGAAGCAGTTTTCGTGGCTGAACTCGACGCGCCGGCCGTCCGAGATATAAAGGATGTCGTCGGCCAGGCGCGAGGCCTGGGAGAAGTTGTGCGTCGAAAAGACGACCGTGGTCCCCGACTCGCGGCTGACTTCGCGGAGGACCGCCTCCATCCGCAGGCCGAGGCCGGCGTCGATGTTGGCCGTCGGCTCGTCGAGGAGGAGGACCCGGGGACCGAGGGCCAGGGCCCGGGCCAGGGCCACGCGCTGGGCCTGGCCCGCGCTCAGTCCCGAGACGGATTTTTTCTCCCAGCCCTCGAGTTCGACGAGAGCCAGCGCGGAACGGAGGCGCTCCGGACGTTCGGCCTCCGGGATCTTTCTGAGCTTGAGCCCGAACGACACGTTGTCGGCGACCGTCCCCTTGAAAAGGTAGGGATGATGGGTCACCAGGACCGCGTCCCGGCGGGCCCTGACGACGCTGTCCTCGTTCGCCCAGGGGTCGCCGCCAAGGAATTCCAACCGGCCCCAGCCGGGCCGGGCGAGGAAGGCGAGGAGCATCAGGAGCGTCGTCTTGCCGGCGCCGTTCGTCCCGACGAGGGCCAAGATCTCGCCGGGGCCGACACGGAGGGACTCGAGCTCGAGAGAGAAGGATGAGGCCGCGCTGGGATAGGCGTAGCCCATGTCATCGAGCCGATAAATGGAGTCGCTCATCTCAGTCCTTGTCCTTGCCCCGGAGCCCCGTTTGGACGAGGAGGTTGATGCCGAGGGTGATGACGAGAAGGATCGCGCCCAGGACGACGCCGTTCCGGAATTCCCCCTTGGCCGTTTCGAGGGCGATCGAAGTCGTGATGTTCCGGGTGGCGTTCCGGATGTTGCCGCCGAGCATCATGGCGATGCCGACTTCCGAGATGGCCCTGGCGAAGCCGGCCAGGACGGCGATGAGAAGGGCGTACTTCGCTTCGCGAAGGACGACCCATCCGGCCTGCCGCCGGCTGGCGCCCAGGGTCAGCGCGGTCAGGCGGGCCCGCTTGTCGACCTGGCGGAGGGCCGTGTAGGAGAAACCGACGATGAGCGGCAGGATGAGGAAGACCTGGCCGACGGTCATGGCTGTCTGGGTGTAAAGGAGGCCCAGGCGGCCGAAGGGGCCGGCCCGGCTGAGGAGCGAGTAGAAGAGGAGGCCGATGACCACGGTCGGGGCGGCCATCCAGGTCTGGTTGATGAGCAGGATGAGCCTTTTGCCGCGGAAGTCCCGCCCCGCGAGGAAGAGCGCGGCCGGGACGGCGATGGCGCTGGCGACGAGGGCCGCAAGCCCGCTCGTCTTGAGCGAAACCCAGATGGCCAGGGCGAGTTCGCGGAAGATCATTTGATGAGGTCCACTCCGGGTGTCGCGGCCATCGGCTCGAAGAGCGGCCGCTCGCCTTTTCCCCTGAACTCTCCGATGAGCTCTTGGCCGCGCGGCGAGGTGAGGAAGGCGATGAAGGCCAGGGCCTCGCCGTAGCGGGCCGAGGGGATGCGGACAGGGTCGACGGCGATGACGGAATAGATATTCTCGAGCTCGGGCGCGTTTTCATAGACGGGCTTGAGTCCGGCGAGCCCCGGGAGCCCGTAAAACGTTGCGGTATCGGTCAGCGTGTAGCCCCGTCTTTCGGCGGCGACGCGGAGGGTTTCGGCCATGCCTTGGCCCGTTTCGAGATAAGCGGTCTCCGGTTGGCCGCCGGCCAGGGCCCAGAGGTCGAGCTCGCGCGTGTGCGTGCCGGACTTATCGCCGCGGCTGACGAAGGGGGCGCCGCTCGACTTGACGCGGCCGAAGGCTTCTGCCGCGGAGGCCGAGCCGGCGGCACGGGCGGGGTCGTCCCCGGGCCCGACGATCATGAAATAATTCCTAGCGATCACCCGGCGGTTGATGCCGAAGCCGTCCCGCAGGAATTCGTCCTCGAGCTTTTTGGCGTGGACGATGACGACGTCGGCGTTCCCGTCCCGGGCCTGCTTAAGGGCGGCACCCGTCCCGACCGCGATCCACTTGAGCGTGATTCCCGTGTCCTTCTTGAAAGCGTCGGCGAGGACGTTGAGAAGGCCCGTGGCATCGACGCTCGTCGTCGTAGCCAGCATGAGCGTTCGTTCGGCCGGAAAAACGGGGGACAGGCTGAGGACTAAGCCGAGGAGGATGGAGGTGAGGCGGCCCACGGTGTCTCCTTTTCGAATACGGAAGGAGGAGCCGTTTCCCGCTCCTCCCTGTCGGTCGAAGGGCCTGGCCGTCCCGGCTGTAGCTCCTTCGACTCGGAGCACCGTCATAGATAGCACATCGGGGCCGGCCTGTAAAGAGCTCAGACCGCATAAAACGCGTCGATGACGGTGCGCCACTCGTCCTCGGTCCGAACGATGACGAGGGCGTTGCGCAATTCGGTCCGGCGCGGGTGCATCTTGGCGTACTGGAGACTGAAGTGGCGGAGGATCTTGAGGCCGCGCTGCGGGTCGTAGGCTTCGCAAGCGAGCCGGAAATGCCGATAGATGACCTCCCGCTGTTCGTCGAGGCCCGGCTTGCGGGGCGGCCGTCCGGCGGCGAGGTCGCGGGCTTGTTCGAAGAACCAAGGGTTGCCGATGGCCCCGCGCGCGGCCAGGACGCCGTCGACGCCGGTTTCGGCGATCATGCGCAGGGCATCGGCGGGCGACATGACGTCCCCCGAGCCGAGGATCGTCTGGTCCGGGAACTCGCGCTTTAGGGCGGCGAGGAAGCTCCAGTCGGCCCGGCCGGTGTATTTCTGCTCGACGCTCCGGGCGTGGACGGCGATCGCCGCGACGCCCGCCTCGAAGGCGCCGCGGGCGATCTTCCAGAACTCCGCGTAGGTCTGGTCGGCGTCCCGGAACGACCGCCGCAGTTTGATCGTCACGGGGCGGCCGGGGACGGCGTCGGCGACGGCCCGGACGATAGCTAGGGCCCGGTCGGGGTCGTTCATCAAGGCGCCGCCGCGCTTGTGGGAAACGACTTTCCTCACGGGGCAGGCGAAGTTGAGATCGACGACGTCGAAGCCCATTCTGTCGAGTGAGCGGGCCGCCTCGGCCATGACCTCGGGCTCCGTGCCCATGATCTGCCCGCCCACGGGGTGGTCGGCCGGGTCGAGCCGGATGAGGCGCTTGCGGAGCTTGCCTTCGAGGAGCACCTGGCGGTCGAGCATGGCCTCGGTGACGCAATAGGGCGCGCCGAGAGCGCGGCAGACCAGGCGGTAAGGTAGGTCGCTGTACCCGGCCAGGGCGCCGAGGCCGACCGGGAAATCGACGGGAATTACGCCGATCCGGAGCGGTTTGATGGCGTTGGTCACGGGAGCCAGTATAGAGTAAGGGACAAGAGGGGGTCAAACCTACCTTTTGCAGCAAAAGGTAGGTTTGACCCCCTCTTAGGAGGCGAGGCGGACAAGGGTTCGCAGAAGAAGGTTGGCGCCCTTCTCCAAGTCGTCCCAATTGACTCGTTCTCCCGGCGCGTGGCTGACGCCGTCGGGTGAAGGGATGAAGATCATGCCCACGTCGCAGGCGCCGGCGAGGATTTGGGCGTCGTGGCCGGCCCCGCTCGTCAGCCGCATCGATGGATAGCCGAGCGTCCGGCACTCGTCTTCTATCAGCTTCAACGTCCGGGGGGCGATCGTCACCGGCGTCGTCTTATCCACGAGGCGCGAGGCGAAGGTCAACCCCCGCGTCGAAGCGATATCCTCGGCCAGGGCGAAGACCTCTTTTTCGATCGCTTCCAGGGCTTCGGGAGAGGCGCTTCGGAACTCCAGGGTGAAATCGGCCCGGCCGGGGATGACGCTGAAGGAACCGGGATGGAGGGCGGCCTGGCCGATGGTCAGCATGCTGCCGTAGTGTTTCGTCGCCACATGCTGAGTTGCCTTGAGGGCGAAATCCGCCAGACCGAGGAAGGCGTCCCGCCTGAGCTCGAGGGGGGTCGTCCCGGCGTGTCCGGACTCGCCGATGAAGGCGCACTGCCGGTAGTGTTTTCCGGCGATCCTCTCGACGATGCCGATGGGCATGCCCTCGTCTTCGAGGACCGGGCCCTGTTCGATATGAAGCTCGATGTAAGCCTCGAGATCGGGCCTCTGCTTGTGCGCAGCCAGGATGCCGTCAGCCGAAAAATCCGTCCTTTTCAGGACGTCGCGGAAGGGCATGCCGAATGAGGTCTTGCCGTTCCGGATCTCGTCCTTATCGAGAAGCCCCATGAAAGCGCGGCTCCCCAGGAAGTCGCCGACGAGGTTTCCCTCTTCGTCGGTGAACGAGGCGATCTCGAGCGGTTTGGAGAGGGGGATTCTCTCTTCCAGGATCCGGCGCACGGCTTCCAGGGCCGCGACAACCCCCGCCGCGCCGTCGAACATGCCGCCGTTAGGGACCGTATCGATATGGGAGCCGGACATAACTGTTTTGCCCTGGCCCTCGACCCGGCCGAACTGGTTGCCCGCTCCGTCCTGGCGATAGCAGAGTCCCGCCTCTTCGATTTTTTTCTTGAGCCAGGCCCGGGCTTCGAAGTCGGCCGGGCTGAACGAGGGCCGGCTGACTCCGCCATGCTCGTCCCGGCCGATCCGGCCCAGTTCTTCGAGGTCCTGTTTCAGACGTTCGATATTGACGCGTATGTCCATGCCAGCCTCTCAATCAACAAGAGGGACAGTCCCCTCGGGACAATCCCCTCGGGGACAGTCCCTGTTTCCCCGTCCCTGCCTCCGGTCCGTGTCCGTCCGGTTGGAGAAGAGGGACTGTCCCCGAAGGGGACTGTCCCTCTAGAGCAGGTCGAGCATCTCCCAGACCGCCCGCTCGATACCGACGACGGCCGCCCGGGCGACGATGGAAAAGCCGATGCTGAGTTCGCCGATTTCCGGGATGGCCACGATGGGGCCGACGTTCCGGTAGTCGAGTCCGTGCCCGCCGTGGACCTCGAGACCGATCTTGCGTCCGAACTCGGCCGCCTTCCGGACGGCCTCGAGCGCCTTGTCCCGGGCCCGCCCTTCCTTGAGTTCGGCGTACTTTCCGGTGTTGATCTCGATGAGGTCGACGCCGAGCTCCCGCGCCGCAGCGATCTCGTCGAGGTTCGTGTCGATAAAGATGCTCGTCCGGATGCCCGCTTTCCCGAGGGCCTTGATGTGGGGGCCGAGGACCTTCCTGTTCGCCGCGACTTTCAGCCCGCCCTCGGTCGTCAGCTCCTCGGGACGTTCGGGGACGAGCGAAACGACGTCGGGTCCGAGCTCGATGGCGATCTTCTTCATCTCTTCGGTTGCGGCCATCTCCACGTTGAGCTTGGTCTTGACGGCGTCCCGGAGGAGCCGCAGGTCGCGTTCCTTGATATGCCGCCGGTCGCTCCGGATGTGGCAGACGATGCCGTGGGCGCCGGCCTGCTCGGCGAGCAGGGCGACGAGGACGGGCTCCGGCTCCGTCGCTTTTCGGGCCTCCCGGAGCGTCGCGAAGTGGTCGATGTTGACGGCGAGTCTCATGTTATTTCTCTCCCAGGTGTTTGCGGATGGCGTCGGCGACCCTTTTCGCGCACGCCTCGACGAGAGCGCGGTCGCGCGCTTCGACCATGACCCGGGCCAAGGGCTCCGTCCCCGAATAGCGGAGGTCCAGGCGCCCTTCCCGGCCGAGGCGGGCCTGCGTCTCTTCGACGGCCGCCGTGATCTCCGGGAAGTCGGCGAAGTCCGGTTTCCGCGTCACCCGGACGTTGACGAGCGTCTGGGGGAACTCGGTCATGTCCTCGACGAGAGAAGCCAGGCTCGCGCCCCGCTCGACCATGACCTCGAGCATCCGCAGGGAGGTCAGGATGCCGTCACCGGTCGGGAAATCGTCGAGGAAGATCGTGTGACCCGACTGTTCGCCGCCCAGGTTCGCCCCCCGCGCGACCATCTCTTCGTGGACGTACTTGTCGCCGACTTTCGTCCGGACGAGCCCGAGCCCGGCCTTTTCCAGGGCCGCCTCGAGTCCCATGTTGCTCATGGTCGTGGCCACGACGTCGCTCGTCAGGAGCCGGCCGGTCTCCTTCATGTGCAGGGCCTGGACGAAGAGCGTGTGGTCGCCGGACAGGAGCCGTCCGCTTCCGTTCACCCACAGGGCGCGGTCGGCGTCCCCGTCGTAGGCGATCCCCATCGCTGCGCCCGTCTCTCTGACCCGCGTGACCAGGCGCTCCGGATGGAGAGAGCCGCAGTCGAGGTTGATATTCGTGCCGTCCGGCGTCGCGTGGAGCGCCTCGACCTCGAAGCCGAGCCCGCGGAGGACGCGGGGCGCCAGCGCGGAGCTCGCGCCGTTGGCGCAATCGATGACAACCTTGAGTCCGGAGGGCGGTCCCGTCAGGCGGACCCGGCTCACCAGATAATCCGCATAGTCGCCGGCCAGCCCGGGGTTGGCGGCGACCTCCAGGTCGTGGCCCGGTAGCCGCCCGCGTCCCCCCAAAACGTCGGCCTCGAGCTCGAGCTCCCAAGCGTCGGGGATCTTGATGCCGAGCGGCGAGAAGACCTTGATCCCGTTGTCGCGGAACGGGTTGTGGGACGCCGAGATGACCGCCCCGGCCGAAAAGCCATGCGTTTTCGTCAGGTAGGAGACGGCCGACGTCGGGATGACGCCGGCGGACACGGTCTCACCCCCGGCGGCGCGCACGCCTCGGGCCAGGGCCCGTTCCATCCACGGCCCGGATTCCCGGGTGTCCCGGCCGATGAGGACCTTCGTCCCGAGTCCTTTCTTTTCCAGGAGCCCCACGAGGGCCTGCCCGAGCCGCGAGATGGTCGGTTGGTCAAGCGGAAAAGCGCCGGCGACCGCCCGGATTCCGTCGGTTCCGAAGAGCTTTTTCTTCACTCTATTTTCTTGGCGGGAGGCGCTTTGACCGCGCCCTTGTCCGGTTCGACGTGGACCGTGATCCTGGCGCTCGTCTGGGACGAAACGAGCCGGAGCTCCGGCAGGGGGAGGATGATGTCCACTTCGAAGACGGTGGACTCGGCCAGGCCCGACACGTCGACAGGCGCCGTCGTCGCCGCCTCCTTGCCCCGGACCCGGCTTTCCGCTCCGCGCACGCGGACGCTCGACGGCTCGATCTCGGTCCGGGCGATCCGGAAACCCGGGGCCGCTTTCCCGCGGACCGTGGCATGGAGATCGAGGGTCGCCTCGGCCGTCCTCTCCAGCTTGATCGTGACCTTGTTCGGCGTGATCTTCACGACTTCGGCGCCGGGGGGGACGGCGATCATGGAGTTGTTGAGGGGGTATTCCTGCTGCAGGACCGTGGCCCGGTCGAGGTCGACCCTGGCCACGAGGCCCGACGGCCCGATCTCGTCGAGGAGCCGGTTGGGCGCCCGGAGCGTGACGTCGATCGTCGCGGTCAGTTTCTCGACGATCTCCAGCCCCGCCGGGATGTTCCGCGTTTCGAGAGGGATGGTCAGGGCCTTCTCGGAATACATTTTCTCGGACGGGACGATGATGAGCCACAGGCACATGGCCAGGACGAGCGAGACGAGTTTCAGCTTCCAGTCCCGGACGAACCATCGACTTAAATATCGTTTCATCGGTTTTTCAGGTAGCCGAGCAGGCGTTTTTCCATGACGTCCTTGTAGTCGTATTTTTCGAGCTGGCCCTTGATGGCCAGGGAGACGATCCCGGTTTCCTCGGAGATGACGATGACCGCTGCATCCGTCTCCTCCGAAAGCCCGATGGCCGCCAGGTGCCTCGTCCTCGTCTGGAGCGGGCTTTTCAGCCTGTGGGCGGCCGGAAGGGGGAGGAGGCATCCCGCCGCGACGATGCTGTCGCCCTTGATGATAACGGCCCCATCGTGGAGGGGGGAATGGGGGAAGAAGATCGAAACGAGGAGGTCCTTGGAGAGGAGGGCGTCGACCTCGACGCCACGGTCGGCGTAGGTCGAGAGGGAGATCTCTTTTTCGATGGCGATCAAGGCCCCGATCTTTTTCTGGGAGAGGTAATCGATGGCCTGGAAGAGGTCCTCGATCTTCTCCTGGAAAGACCGGAGGACGAAGGGCTTGCGGAACGTGCGCGAGCCGATCTCCGTCAAGAACCTCCGGATCTCGCCCTGGAAAAGGACGATGATGGCAATGATGACGTAGTTGATGAAAGACCGGATGACCCGATTGGAGACGCCCAGGCGTCCCCAATCCGTCAGCAGATAGAGGACGCCGATCAGCGCTAGACCGACGGCGGCCTGATAGGCCTTGGTGTCCCTGATGAGCAGGATGACGTAGTAGATCATGAAGGTGATGAGCAGGATGTCGAGGACGTCGAGGACCGTGACCTGGCGGAGGATCGTTCCGATATCAGCGAACATCGCCCGCCTTCCTCTCGACGGCGTTATCGTTCACTTCGGCGGCCGCGGCGGCATCGGCCTCGAGGCCCAGGATGGCTTCGGCGGCGCGGACGGCCCTGACGACCGGTCCGACGTCGTGGACCCTTAGGATGTGCGCGCCGCGTTCGACCGATAGAACCGCCGCCGCGATCGTCCCCTCCAGCCTCTGCTCAGGGGGGAGGCCCAGGAGCCGGCCGAGGAACGCCTTCCGTGAGAAGCCCAGGAGAAGCGGCCGGCCGAGCTCGTGGAAGACCTCCTGGCGGCGGAGGAGGACCAGGTTGTCCTCGAAGGTCTTGCCGAAGCCGATGCCCGGGTCGACGATGATACTCTCCCGGGGGATCCCGGCGGCCTCGGCCACCCGGATCCTTTCCCCGAGGAAGCCGCGGACTTCGTCGAGGAGGTCGTCGTAGCGCGGCGACCGCTGCATGGTGAGGGGCGTGCCCTGCATGTGCATCAGGATGACCCCCGCCCCGGATCGGGCGACTTCCCCCGGCATGGCCGGGTCGAAACGGAAGGCGCTCGTGTCGTTGACGATGTCGGCCCCGGCGTCGAGGGCGGCGCGGGCGACGGCCGCCTTCGTCGTGTCGACGGACAGGAGGCCGGAGGTGTGTTTCCTTAAGGATTCGACGACCGGAATGACTCGCCGGATCTCCTCGGCCTCGGGCACGGGGAGCGAGCCGGGCCGCGTGCTCTCCCCGCCGACGTCGAGGATGTCCGCGCCTTCGGCGGCGAGCTCGAGGCCGCGGGCGACCGCTTCCCCGGCGTCGAAGTACCGCCCGCCGTCGGAGAACGAGTCGGGAGTGACGTTGATGATGCCCATGATCCAGGTGCGACGACCGAGAAGGAAACGCCGCCCCCGGATGTCCAGGCGGCGCGTTTCTCTGCCCATCGTCCTCAAACCTGACCGGGCTCTTCGTCCTTGGTTTCCCGGGCCGGGACTTCGACGCCGACGTCGGAGAGGGGCGCAGCCGCGGCCGTCGGGGCCTTCGGTTTCGGCTTGCCGTCGACGACCTTGTTGATCTCCTCGGACGTCAGCACTTCCTTTTCGAGGAGGAGCTCGGCGATCCGGACGAGCTTGTCCCTGTTGTTCTCGATGAGGTCCTGGGTCCGGGCATAGTTTCGCAGGACGATCTTCTTGACCTCGTCGTCGATCCGCTCGGAGGTCCTCTCGCTATAATTCTTGTTCACGGCCAGGTCGCGTCCGAGGAAGATGAGGTCGTCCCGCTCGCCGAAGGTCAGCGGGCCGAGGTCCGACATCCCCCACAGGCAGACCATCTTCCGGGCGATCTCCGTCGACTTCTCGAAATCGTTGGCCGCGCCGGTCGTCGTCTTTCCCAGGAAGAGGATCTCGGCGACCCGCCCGGCCATGAGCACGGACAGCTGGGCCTCGAGATAATCCTTGGTGTAGGTGTAGCGGTCGTCGAGGGGGAGCTGCTGGGTCAGGCCCAGGGCCAGGCCGCGCGGGATGATGCTGACCTTGTGGATGGGGTCGGCCTCGGGGATGAGGGTGGCCACGATGGCGTGGCCGGCCTCGTGGTAGGCCGTGTTCCTCTTTTCCTCGTCGCTGATGATCAGGCTCTTCCGCTCGACGCCCATGAGGACCTTGTCCTTGGCGAACTCGAGGTCCTTCATGGTGACGCTGTCCTGGCCGTTGCGGGCCCCGAGCAGGGCCGCCTCGTTGACCAGGTTGGCCAGGTCGGCGCCGCAGAAGCCGGGGGTCGAGCGAGCCAGGACCTTGAGTTCGACGTCCTCGGCCAGGGGGATCTTCCGGACGTGGACGCGGAGGATCGCCTCGCGGCCCTTGGCGTCGGGCATGGCGACGACGATCCGCCGGTCGAAACGGCCGGGCCGGAGGAGGGCGCTGTCGAGGATGTCCGGGCGGTTGGTGGCGGCGATGAGGATGACGCCCTCGTTCGAGTCGAAGCCGTCCATCTCGACGAGGAGCTGGTTGAGCGTCTGCTCGCGCTCGTCGTGGCCCCCTCCGAGTCCGGCGCCGCGCTGGCGGCCGACGGCGTCGATCTCGTCGATGAAGATGAGGCAGGGGGCGTGCTTCTTGCCCTGGTCGAAGAGGTCGCGGACGCGCGAAGCGCCGACGCCGACGAACATCTCGACAAAATCCGAGCCGCTGATCGAGAAGAAGGGCACGTCGGCCTCGCCGGCCACGGCCCGGGCGAGCAGGGTCTTGCCGGTCCCGGGCGCGCCCACGAGGAGGACGCCCTTGGGAAGCCGGCCGCCGAGCCGCTGGAACTTGCGCGGGTCCTTGAGGAACTCGATGATCTCCTGGAGCTCGTCCTCGGCCTCCTCGACCCCGGCGACGTCCTTGAACGTCACTTTTTTCTGCTGGGCCGAGAAGAGCTTGGCCCGGCTCTTGCCGAAGGACATGGCCTTGTTCCCGCCGGCCTGCATCTGGCGCATGAAGAAGACCCAGAAGAGGATGATGAGGAGGATCGGGAACCAGCTGACGAGGATGGCGAAGAGGGGGCTCCGGGCGGAGTCTTTGACGACGATGTTGACCTTGTTGTCGCGGAGGATTTTGATCAGGTCGTTGTAGCCCGCGGGGAGGACGGTCCTGAACGTCTGGCCGTCGGTGAACTTGCCGCGGAGCTGGTTCTCCTGGATGGTGACTTCTTCGACCTTGCCCTGCTCGGCCTCGGTCATGAACTGGGAGAAGGTCACGTCCTTCTTGGCCATCGCGGGCGACTGGAGGAGGCTCCAGAGGAGGATGATGAGCACCCCAGCGGAGATCCAGAAGAGGAGGTTTTTCATCGGTTTATTCTTAGTCGTAGGCATGATTATCAATCCTTTTTAGTGGCCATTTTATCACGATTCCCGGCGGAAAAACAGGGGGGGGCGGATGATTTCGGCATTTCCGGCGGAAGCCGGGGACACGTACCGCTTCGAGAGAAGCGGTGCATGTCCCCGAATTTCGTGCCCCCGATCCTTTCTTGACGCTCGTTCGCGGGCGGTGGTATACCAATGGACATGAACCTCCATCCCGTCGACCTCGCCATCATCGCCGTCTACCTCTTCGGTGTCGCCATGATCGGTGTCGTCGTCCGCAAGCGGGCGACGAAAAAGCTCGACTCCTTCTACCTGGCCGACCGGAACGTGCCCTGGTGGATGCTGGGCCTGTCCGGGTGCTCGAGCTACATCGACATCGGCGGGACGATGTCCATGATCGGGCTCATCTTCTACCTCGGCCTCAAGTCGATGTGGGCGACGCACATCTTCTGGGGCTGGTTCATGATCTCGTTCTACATGGCCTTCCAGGCCAAGTACATCAGGCGGTCCGGCGTGATGACCTTCGCCGAGTGGAACGAGACGCGTTTTGGGGCGACGAAGGACGCCGAGGCGGCCCGCCTGGCGTCGTCGATCTTCCTCCTCGTCCTGATGATCTGCAACCTGATGTTCATCAGCGTCGGGACGGGGAAGTTCGCCGAGGAGTTCCTGCCCCTGCCGCGCTGGGAGGCGACGCTCATCGTGCTCGCCGTCGTCGGCGTCTATGTGACCCTGGGCGGCTTCTTCGGGGTCATCCTGACCGACGTCTTCCAGACGATCCTCATCGGCGCTGGCGCCGTCATCATGGCCGTCATGGTTTTCGCCCAGCCCGCGGCGACGACGTTCATTCACAAGGACCCGGCCTGGCTCTCGCTCGCCCCGACTTGGAAGCTGTGGACGGGCTTCATGACGGATACGCCGCCGGCCTACCAGCATTTCGGGCTCTTCGGCCCGCTCCTGGCGGCCGGCTTTTTCTGGATGGTCTTCCGGCTCCTCAGCGGGCCGAACGTCTGGGACTTCCAGTTCTTCCTGACGACGCGGACGCCGCGCGACGCCCAGCTCGCGGCCGGGATGTGGACGGTCGGCTACAACCTGCGCTGGGTCCTCGGCTGCGCCTTCATGGTCCTGGGGATCTTCTACCTGGGGTCGCAGGCGGGCTTCGATGCCGAGAAGATCATGCCCCTCGTCCTCCTGAAGATGCCCGTCGGGTTGCGGGGGCTGTTCATGGCCGTGCTCCTGGCCGCGCTGATGTCGACGATCAGCGCCATGATCAACGTGACGAGCTCGGTCGTCATCAACGATTTCATCAAGCGCTACTTCGCCAAAAACATGACCCAGAAGAAGCTCGTCCGGCTGGGGCAGGTGGCCTCGGTCGTCGCCGTCCTCGTCGGATTCGTCTTCTCGCTGTCCTTCACGAACATCGTCACGGCCTGGGAGACCATGGTCTTCGTCGTCGTCACGGTCATCCTGGTGCCGGCCACCCTGCGCTGGCACTACTGGCGGTTCGGGGCCAAGGCCTTCGTCTGGGGCATGGGCGCCTCGGCGGGGCTGATCACGCTGCGGCTCCTTTCGTTGAAAGGCCTTCACGCTTCGGCCAGCCTGGCCATCGATGTAGGATTGAGTCTCGCGGCGACGCTCGCCGCGGCGGCGCTGACCAAGCCCGCGGACATGGAGGTCCTGGTCAAGTTCTACGCCAAGGTTCGGCCGTTCGGCTTCTGGGGGCCGGTGCGGCGGGAGTGCGTGCGGCGTGGGCTCGTGCCGGCCAACGACAAGATGCCGAAAATCGACATGTTGAACGGCCTCGTCACGGCCGTCTTCCAGTTCACGCTGGCCATCCTGCCGTTCTACCTTTTCCTCCGCAACTGGAAACAGCTCGGCCTTTGGGCCGGCGCCACGGCCGGGCTTGCGATGGTCCTTTATTTTACGTGGTACAAGAACCTGCCCGCCAAGGATGAACCTTAATTGGGGACACAATACCAATTTCCGAATTTCGAGTTAAGGCGAGCTGACTAAGATGGATAAGAAAAAGAACAAGAATAATTCGGAAATTGGTATTGTGTCCCCGAATTTAACGGTCCACCTCATCTGCAATGCCCACCTCGACCCGGTCTGGCAGTGGCGGTGGGAAGAAGGGGCGTCCGAGGCGCTGGCGACGTTCCGCAACGCCGTCGACATCCTCGACGAGCACCGGGACCTCGTCTTCTGTCACAACGAGGCAGTCCTCTACCAATGGGCTGAGGAGCTCGACCCGGCCCTTTTCGACGCGATCCTCCGCCACGTCCGGGCCGGCCGCTGGGCCGTCGCGGGCGGCTGGTTCATCCAACCCGACGTCAACCTGCCGGGCACCGAGTCGCTCGTCCGGACGATCACCGAGGGGCGGCGCTTCTTCCTCGACCGTTTCGGCGCCGCGCCCCGCGTCGCCTACAATTTCGACTCTTTCGGCCATAGCGGCGGCCTGCCCCAGATCCTGCGCCGGGCCGGCTATGAGATGTACATCCACATGCGGCCCCAGGCTCCCGAGTTGGCCCTGCCCGCCGACCTCTACCGCTGGCGCGGCGTCGACGGCACGACGATCCCGGCCTACCGGATCGCCGTCGGGCTCTACCACACCGAACGGGACAACATCGAGGACAGGCTGTGCGCCGGCGTCGCGCTCGCCCTGGCGCTCGGACGCGACGTGCCCGTGTTCTGGGGCCTGGGTAACCACGGCGGCGGGGCGACGCGGCGCGACCTCGGCGTGATCGACGCCTTCATCGCCGGCGAGGGCCGGGTCCGGATCCTCCACAGCACGCCGGACAGGTTCTACGAAACGGTGAAGGACGCCGCGGCCGGAGCGCCCGTCTTCGACGGCGACCTGCAGCGCTGCTTTACCGGATGCTACACCTCGCTCTCCCGGGTCAAGCGGCGGGCCGTCGCGAGCCTCGGGCGTCTCGTCCAGGCCGAAGCCTTCTCCGCCGCTTCCTGGTGGCTGGCCGGGGCGGATTTCCCCGAGACCGAGCTCGGCGAAGCCTGGAACATGCATAATTTCAACGACTTCCACGACATCCTCACCGGCTCCTGCGTCGAGCCGGCCGAGCGGGACGCCCTCGACCTGTACGGCCGGGCCGAAGATGTGTCGCGGTCGGCCGCGCTCCGGGCCGCGGCGGCGTTGAACCTGGGCAGCGCCTCGAGCCCCGCGCTTCCCATCACTGTGTTCAGCGCCAACCCGTCCCTCCGCCGCGCCCCCATCGAGTTCGAATGCATGGCCGACTACCGGCCGTTCTGGAAGAGCCACTGGCGTCTCCGTCTCTTCCGGGCCGACGGCCGGGAGGTCGTCTGCCAGGAAGAGCGGCCCGAAGCGCTCCTGCCGTTCAACGACTGGCGGCGGCGGGTGAGCTTCATCGACGACCTGCCGGGGGTTGGCGTTTCGCGGTACTTTATCAAAGCGTTCGAGATCATAAACCCCGACCACAAAGAGGGGGGACACGACGAAAGGGGACATGTACCTCCGGTACGTGTCCCCGAGTCTTCCGCGCTTGTCCATCGCATCGACCGGAAGACCGGGCTTGTCACGTCGCTCAAGGCGGGCGGCGCCGGGGAAGCTCTCGCCGGCCCGCTCCTCGAACCTCTCGTCATCGAGGACACCGCGGACTCGTGGGGAACGGGACGCACCAGTTACCGGAAGATCGCCGGGCGGTTCCGGTCGGCCTGCCGTCCCTCCGTCATCGAGCAGGGCCCCGTCCGGACGGTGACGCGCTCGGTCCTCGTCTACCGGAAAAGCCGCATCGTCATAGACGCCGTGTCCTATCCGCGCTGGCCCGTCCTCGAATTCCGGCTCCGCGTCGTTTGGAACGAGGAACGGCGGAGGCTGAAGCTGCGCGTGCCGACGGCCCTGGCCTCGGCCGGCCTTCTCTGCGAGGTTCCCGGCGGCGCCATCCGCCGTCCGTCCGACGGCGAGGAGCATGTCCACGGGCGCTGGCTCGTCATCGAAGGGAAGTCCGGCAGGAAGGCCGCGGCCGTCGGCGTCGCGTCGAGCGGTCAGCACGGCCTCGATTTCCGCGACGGCGAGCTGCGGCTGTCCGTCCTCCGGAGTTCGGCCTACTGTCACGAACAGGGGTTCGACCTCGACCGCTCGGCGCCCGCCGCGGGGACACGGATCGGAGGGACATGTCCCTCCGGTACGTGTCCCCCGGCATGGAAGTATGCCGACATCGGCGTCCACGAGTTCCGCCTCCTCGTCACCACCGGCAGTCCCGCCGCGGTCAGGGCCATGATGCCGGGCCTGGCCGACCACCTGGCCGCCCCGCCCGCGGCTTACCCCCATCTGCCCTACGACTCCGGGCGGGCTCCCTCAGTCGAGCTGCTGCTCGATGTGCGCCCGGCTTCCATCCGTCTCCTCGCCTGCAAGCGCTCGTGGGACGGCGAGGCCCTGATTGTCCGGCTCCAGGAAGCCGTGGGGAGAAAGACGAAGGCTCGTCTGGGTGTGGCCGCATGCGCCCCGAAGACCGAAAAAGAAGAACGGGGACACGTACCTTCGGAACATGTCCCCATCGTGAACCCCGCGTGGGTCCCGGGCGGCCAAGAACGGGGACATGTTCCGAAGGTACGTGTCCCCCTATCCTTCCAGCCCTTCGAGATCAAGACCCTGCGCGTCGAGAGGGACGGGACCTGGCGCGCAGTCCGGATGATCGAAGAGGACAGATAGCGGCTCGCCGCTTACTTAATCGCCACGCCCATCGTGTCCCGGTGCATGTCGATGAGCGTCCTCATGTAGGGACCGATCTCGTCGGGGTTGTTGAAGCCGGCTTTGCGCGCCGCCGCCGCCCTTTGTTCCTTGGTGATCTCATCACCTACGGCCCAATGCTTGATGTCCCGGTAGCACCCGAGCGTGAACAGGTCCCAAACGGCGCCCTGATCGCGGACGAAGATCATGTTATAGGGCCGTCCCGTTTCGACCGCGTAGATATTCTCCATCTCGCGCTCCTTGAACAGCTCTTCCTGTTTTCCCGGGAGCGAGACGAAGATCTCGATGTGGTAATAGGCCGTGCCCTCGAACGCTTTTTTAACGAATTCGAGCGGCAGCCCCATGACGAAGACGTCCTCCCGCCAGGACGAACAGGCATCGAGTTTTCGGGCGAATTCCTCCTGGGAAAGGCCGGACGCTTCGGCGGCTTTTTTCCTCCGGGCGATCTTGTTTTTCGCGTAGTATTCGGTGTAACTGCCCATGGGCGTGAGAAGCATCAGGTCCCACTGGTCGCCCTGCGTGTGCCGCCACCAGAATGGACGCGCGTCTTCCGAAGCCTCGATGACCGCCATCCGGTCCTTGTAGAGAGCGATCAGGTCCAGGAGCTTTCCCGGCGCCGCCCGCACGAACGTCGTCTTGTACAAGTAAACCGGTTTTGTCGACGGCGGCGGTCCCGTCACCGCCGAGGCAGCCAGGGATAAAAAGACGAGGAGCGTGAAAAATAACCAAATCAACGACGTTTTCTTGGAACGATCCTTCATGAGTTCTCCTTGATAAAACGGATGATTTTCCGCCGATTTCTTCCTTATGATATCAGAATCGGGTTCTTGACACCGGCCCGCGGCCGGCCCTATAGTCTTTTCAGGATGGCCGTAATCGATCAAGTTCCTGGCCCCGTGACCAGCCGCGAGCTCCTCAAGGACATCGTCGCCCTGCGGCCCGGGCCGCGCTGCGGCTTCTGGCTGGGCAATCCCCACCCCGATTCCTGGCCGGGCCTCCACCGCTATTTCGGTACGAAAACCGAAGAGGAGCTCCGCCGCAAGCTCGGCGACGACTTCCGCTGGATATCGCCCAGCTTTTTCGAGGCCACCTGGAGCCACCCGGCGAGCAAGGGTCTTCTCGGTTGGAGCGCCTCCAAGGTAGCCCACGGCCAGGCCGGTCCCCTGTCCCCGGTCGAAAACCCGGCCGAACTCGAGCGTTTCGAGTGGCCGGACTCCGGAGTCCTCGAATTCCGCGAGGCGGTCGACTCCCTCGAGGCGGCGGGGCCTTATTACCGGGCCAGCGGCTTCTGGTCGCCCTTTTTCCACGACATCATGGACCTCTTCGGCCTGGAAGCCTACTTCACCAAGATGCACACCCATCCTGAAGTCGTCGAGGCCGTGACGGACAGGATCTGCGGCTTCTACTTCGCGGCCAACGAGCGGTTCTTCGACGCCGCTGGAGCCCGGATCGACGGCTATTTTTTCGGCAACGACTTCGGCACCCAGCTCGACCTGATGGTCGGCCTGCCGCATTTCGACCGGTTCATCCTGCCCTGGTTCAAAAAGCTCACCGACCAGGCGCTCCGCCGCGGCTATCAGGTCATCCTCCACTCCTGCGGCTCGATCCATAGGGTCATCCCGCGACTCATCGCGGCCGGGGTCAACTGCCTCCACCCCCTCCAGGCCAGGGCCGCGAACATGGACGCCGAAACCCTGGCCCGGGATTTCGGCGGGAAGATCGCATTCCTCGGCGGGGTCGATACGCAGGGCGTCCTAAACCTGGGTACGCCCGACGAAGTGAAGGCCGAGGTTCGGCGGGTCAAGTCCCTGCTTGGCCCTTGCCTCATCGTCAGCCCCAGCCACGAGGCCATCCTGCCCGACGTCCCTCCCCGCAACGTCGCCGCCATGGCCGAAGCCGCGGCGGAGTGACGGCGACGGATTATTGCCCGACCCTCCGGATCCGCGGGTCGGTGAAGAGGTCGTTCTCGTCCGTGCTCGTCGAGGAGAATTCCGAGACGACGGCGCCCTTGTCGCCCGCTTGGAACCAGTGGATGGAGTTCGGAGGGAGAGTGTACTGGTCGCCGGGCCGCAGGACGATCTCGTGCCAGGCCGTCATGAAGGCCCTGTACTTCTTCGGGACCTTCGCCTTCGGCTTGGGTGTGCGCTCGCCGGCCACATAGAGATAGATCTCACCGTAACGGCAGCGGAACGTCTCTTTTTTTCCGAGGTTCCGGCCGTTCACCCGGGGATGCCTGTGCTCGGGGCATATCTGGCGCGGCAGGAGGATGAGCTCCTTGGCGCAGTAGCGGTCGTTGTTCTCGTAGACGATGACCTCGAGACCCATGCGTTTGATGTCGCCCAGGCCCATGTCGGCGACCTCCATCGTCTCGAGCTCGTCCCGGGTAACCGCGATCCGGGCTTTCCGGAGCATCGCTGCGGCCCGGGCCCTCGTTTCTTCGATGTCTTTAGGTTTCATAGCACGACCTTCTTTCCCGCCTTTCGGAGGGCGTACTGCTCCGCGATCCAGGCGTAGGTCCTGGCCATACCGGAGCGGAGCGGCGTCGACGGTTCCCAGCCGAGGATCCTCTTGATCATGGTGTTGTCGGAATTCCGGCCGCCGACGCCCATGGGGGCGCCGAGGTCGTAGCGACGCTCGACCTTGAAGCCGGCGATCCCCTCGATGATGCCTAGGAGCTCGTTGACCGAGACGAACTCGCTCGACCCCAGGTTGATGGGCGTCGCGATGAGCTCGTCGCAGTGCATGATCATGTCGATGCCGTTGAGGCAGTCGTCGATATACATGAAACTCCGGGTCCGCGTCCCGTCGCCCCAGATCTCGACCGCGGAGCTGCCGTTGTCTTTGGCTTCGATGACCTTCCGCGAGAGGGCGGCGGGGGCCTTCTCGCGGCCGCCGTCCCAGGTGCCGAACGGGCCGTAGACGTTGTGGAACCTGGCGATCGCGGTCTTGAGGCCGCGCTCGGCCCAGTACTCCTGGCAGACGATCTCCGAGAAGAGCTTCTCCCAGCCATAGCCGCGCTCGGCGTTGGCCGGGTAGGCGTCGGATTCCTTGAGGGCCAGGGAATGGGTGTCGTGCTGCAAGTCGATGTTATAAGCGCATGCCGAGGAGGAGAACAAGTAGCGGTCCGCGCCCGCCTTCTGGGCGGCCTCGATCATGTGCGTGTTGATGAGGACGCTCCGCAGGCATTCGACGCGGAAGCGCTCAATGAAACCCATCCCGCCCATGTCGGCGGCTAGGTTATAGACCTCGACCGCACCCTCGCAGGCCTTGACGCAATTATCCCTGTAGCTGACGTCGAGGCGGAGGTTCTCGATGCCGGGTGTTACCTGGTACCACTCGTCGAGGGGCTTCTTGTCGACGGCCCGGATGCGGCTGAATCCCTTGTCATGAAAATAGCGGACGAGGGACCCGGCGATGAAGCCGCCGGCCCCGGTAATGACGAGCAGGTCGTCCTTTTTCCTGAAGTCCTCGATCCGTTTGGGCTTGTTCTCGGCCATGGCCTGTCCTTTCGTCCGGATTCGAGGCCATTATAGGCCGTTCGGCCGCCGGGCACCAATCGATTTTTGGGCGGCCGGCGGGTCGCCGAGGATGTTCAGTCCGCTATATAGCCCAGACGATGGATGATCTTGAGACCTTCGCCTTTGACCCGGATTTCGATCTTCTGAAAACGGCCGTCCGCCCGGTAATTGAGCGGCCGGTAATACAGAAGATAGTAGTTGCTCGAAGCTTCACTTGCTTGCCGCAAAGCGAAATTCGGGTTGGTCGTGCTCTCCGTGAGGCCGCCCGTCGCGGCCGCCATTTCCTTGAAGGAGGCGTAGATATCGGACGAGAGGTCCTGGGGCCGGGCGGCTGGATTGGAGCGGAGCCGGTTGGAGGGATTCTGGGCGAATCCCGGTGTTTTGGTGATATAGAGGCAATGGATGGTGATGGAGGCGTCCGCGAAGTACCACTTGACCTTCTCCACGTCGAAGTCCACCGGTTTGAACAGCTCCATCTGCCTGTCCTCCGCGAACTCATGCTCCGGCAGGACGTCCTTCTGATAGACCAGAAAAACGTGTTTCTCCCCCTCCTGGGATTTCAGCGCGTCCGCGAAACCCATCAACTGGCTTTCGGTGACTTCCGTCAGGTCCCGCATTTGCTTGGCCAGCTCAAAGAGCATGTTTTCCTTGACCTCCGCAAGATCCGCCGGGTACTCCTCCTCCTCCAGATGATAGAAGTCCCTCATCAAAGTCCGGTACTGGGAATTCCCGAGCTGGATGTCGGTTTTGAGCTTGGACTTGAGCTGATTCGCGATCTGCGGTCTCGGCAATCGGGACAAGGCCTCCGGTTTGAACCGGTATGTCTTGGCCGGCGTGATGACGACCAGGGTATCCTCCGGGCCGAGGACCTCGGTGAAGAAAAAATCCAAGGCGTCTCCGATTTTAGGCAGGTATTCCTTCAGGTCTAGAGAAAGGATGTAATGCCGGACGTTTTGGGGCGGCGGCGGCGCGGCACCGCCCGCCCTCTCCTCCCGGAGGACCTTCTTGTCCTTGATAAGGTAGACGGCTTCGACGGCCTGGCGGACACCGTTTTCGAAAACATCGAAATCCTCGAGCGTCAGACTGTCCACGAAGGCGTTCTTTTTCATGACCCGGACCGGGACTTCGATGTTCACGACGACGGATTCGTGCCGCTGGGGAGGGCTCACGGTCTGCCCGGCGAGCGTCGCGGCAAAGAGAAAGAGGAGAAGAAGGCCAATTCCCTCGAGAATGCGTAGAATTCTCATTTCACCGCCCTTCATCCGCTTCATTATCACCAGGGCATAATTATATCATTTTTTCTTGGCGGCCTCTCGGGCCTTCTTGATGAAGTCCCAGACTTCCGGGCCGAACATCCTGTAGTCGTCGGGAACGGCGCCGGCGGTGTACGCCTCGCCGATCCTGGCCTTGAGCTCCGGGCGGTCGCCGTAGGCCTCGTTGAGGAGGTCCGTCCACCGTTCGGCAAGGGATTGCGCGGTCTCGCTCGCCGGGTCTGCCTTGATATTCTGCTTGACCTCCTCGATGAGCTCGGCCCAGCGACGCTGATACGCCGCCACCATCTCGGGGGTGTACTTCTTCCCGACCTCGGCGAACTCCTTGAGCTCCGCCTCCGTGTAGAACTTCTCGTGCCAGTCTTTCTTGACGTCTTCGCCCATTTGAATGACCTCCATGATCTTTATTAGTTTTTGCCGGTTGATACGGCCCTTGGCCTCGAGAAGGCTAAGGACCTGTTCGATGGCCCGTGAAGCCTGGCGAAGTCGGGAGATCTCGTCCTTGACGGCCCCGGCCTGGATCCTCAAGGATTTCACGGCCTCATAGCCCTTGCTGTCGAGAAGTCTCCGTACCTGGCCCAGGGAAAAGCCCATGAACTTCAAGGTGACGATCTGCTGGAGCTTCAGGAGGTCGGCATCCGTGTAGACGCGGTAGCCGTTGGCCCTCTCGAAGCTCGGCTTGAGCAGGCCGATCTGGTCGTAATAGTGCAACGTCCGGACGGTCACCTTGGTCAGGTCTGCGAACTCCTTGATGAGATATCCGTTCTTCATGGCCTTGTCCACGCAACCATTATCGACCATGACGTAACGTCAGAGTCAAGTGATTTTTAAGAAAAAATGACGGCGGGCCCGCCGACCCGGTCAATCCCTCGGCTTACCAGCGGTCGCGGCGGATGAGTTCTGTGATGGGCCGGCGTTTTTTGGATACGGCCGTGTCGGCCGGATACCCGAGCGGCGTGAAAGCGACGGGAACGACATCGACAGGCAGGCCGAGGACCTCGCGCGCCGCCGTCGGATCGAAGGCCGCGATCCAGCACGTCCCCAGCCCCTCCTCCGCCGCGGCCAGGATGAGATGGTCCATGGCGATCGTCGCATCGACCTCGGCGGCGTTCCAGCCGTCGGCCTTCCTCACCCAGCCCTCGGCGGGCAGGGCGCAGACGGCCAGGACGAGCGGGGCCTGGGTGAACCAGTCGCGGCCGTAGACGCGGCGGAGCTCGGTCTCGCGGCCTTTCGTCGGCAGGACGATGACGCGGAAGGCCTGGCGGTTGGCCGCGGTCGGCGCCAGGCGTGCGGCCTCGAGGACGCGCGCGAGCTTGTCCTCTTCGACCGGGTCCGGTTTATAAGCGCGGACGCTGTACCGTGCCCTTATCAACTCCTGGAAGTTCATCGTTGTTCTCCTTTACAGAACGTTACAGAACGGGGACACGCACCGCTTCTCTCGAAGCGGTGCATGTTCCCAGTCGGCTAATCTCCCTCGAGGACGAAGACGTAGCGGCCGCCGCCCGTCTTGATCCGGATGGCGTTGTCCTTGTCCACCGCGCCGGTGACCCCGGCGGCGCCGACGATGAACTTGTCCCCCACCCAGATCGTCTGGCCGCCTTCGCTGACCTTGATGTTGCGGATATTGAGCTTGGGGATGACGACCTCGGCCTCCGACCCGCCCGGGATGGTGACTTCGACCCGGATCGTCTTCTCCGTCCGCGACCAGGCGCAGGCCACTTCGCCGCGGACCGTCATCGTCGACCCTGAAGCGTGCCGCAGGTCCCGCACCATCTGCGGCTGGATGAGGATTTTCTCGAAGCCCGTCGGCCCCGGCGCCAGGTTGATCCCGGCCAGCGCCTTGTAGAGCCATGACCCGACACTGCCGAACATCGGGTGGTTGTGCGAGTTCATCGACGGGCCTTCGCGCTTCTGCCACAGCTCCCAGAGGGTCGTCGCCCCGTTGGCGATCATGTAGCCCCAGCTCGGATAGTCGGTCTTGACGGCGATGTCATAGGCCAGGTCGGACGCGCCGTTCCGGGTCAGGAGCTCCATGATGTATTTCGTTCCGATGATGCCGGTCGTCAGGTGCGAATTGTGCTTGTAGACGATATCGTCGAAAAGCCGGCCCCATGTGCTGCCCTCTTTCTCTGTCGGGAGGCCGAGGAAGAGCGGCAGGGTGTTGGCGGTCTGCGTCCCGTCGGCATAGTCGCCGGTCTTCGGATTGTAGTATTCCTTGTTGAAGGCCGTCCGGATGTCGGCGGCGAGTTTGTCGTAGAGGGCCGCATCCTGGGTTTTACCCAACACGCGGGCGGCGTCAGCTTGGATCTTCACGTCGTAGTAATAATAGAATGACGAAACGATCGCGCCGGGGCATTTCTCGATAGCCACCCAGTCGCCATAAGAGCTGAACTTGACCAGCCCGTTTTCGGCCCGGGTCCTCAGGAACTCGACGTATTTCCTGAGCCCGTCGTAGTGCTCTTCGAGGATGCGCGTGTCGCCGTAGTACTGGTACATATACCAGCAGATCAGGGGATAAGCCGTGGCCCAAGCGGGGTCGGCGTTTTCCCCGCCCCAGACGCGCGGCACGGTGTCCGAGAGCCGCCCTTTGTCGTCCTGGACGTCGCGGATATCGCGGACGAAATTCGTATAGAACGCGGCCATATCGAAGTTCATGATGGCTTCCTCGGCCGTGCCCTGGGCGTCGCCCATCCAGCCCATGCGCTCGTCGCGCTGGTTGCAGTCGGTCGGGATGCTGTGGAGATTGGTCTTCTGGCCCCAGGTAATTATGCGCTGGAGCCCGTTGAGGATGTCCTTTGAGGCAGCGAAGCTGCCGATCGGCTTGACCGCGGAGTGGACGACCCGGCCGCGAATGCTGTCGAGCTTTGGCGTTCCGGGAAAGCCAGTGACCTCGACATAGCGGAAGCCGTGATAAGTGAAGCGCGGCTCCCACATCTCTTCGCCCTCGCCTTTCAGGATGTAGTGGTCCTCGGCTCGGGCCGAGCGCAGGTTCTCCGTATTGAGCAGGCCGTTATCGTAGAGGAGCTCGGCGAAGCGGAGCCGGACGTCGGTGCCGCGCGGCCCCTGCATTCTGAGGCGGGCCCAACCGCTGAAGTTCTGTCCCATATCGAAGACGTAGACGCCGGGCTTCGGATTCGTCATTCCGAGCGGGACGATGGTGTCGACGACCTGGATGGCCGGCATCATCTGGGCAGAGAGTACTCCGGCCGGCGCCTTGACAGCCTCGGCCGCGGGCCACTCCTTATCGTCGAATCCGGGCCGGTCCCAGCCCGGCGTTTCGCGGCGGGCGTCGTATGATTCCCCGTTGTAGACGCTGTCCTCGAAGATGGGTCCGTCGGCGGCTTTCCAGGAGGCGTCGCTGACGACGCTCTCCGTCGTCCCGTCCTCGAGTTCGACGTTGAGCTGGAGGAGGAGGGCCCGTGACTTATACCAGCCGTTCCCGAGGGTCACAGCGACGGCGTTCGCCCCTTCCCGGACAAATGACGTGACATCATAGGTCACGTAGAGAACGCGCTTGTCGTAGGTCGTCCAGCCCGGGTCGAGGACGTGGTTTCCGGTCTTACGGCCGTTGAGCCGCAGCTCGTAGTAGCCGAGGCCGGCGATATAGGCCCTGGCCCGCTTGACGCGTCCCTTAAGGCTGAACTCTTTGCGGAGCTGGTTCTTTTTCCCGATCCAGACGCCTTTCCAATCGCTTTTATTGAAGAGCCCGGTGTCGAAGCGTGCGGTGTCGCCCCAGGGCCCTTCGCGGCCGTCCCGGTCCCAAGTGCGGACCTTCCAGTAATAAGTCTTGCCGCTTTCGAGGGACTTCCCGGCGAAAACGACCTGGGTGGATTTGGCCGAGGCGACCTTGCCGCTGTCCCAGATATCTCCTGCGGCGGCCTTGGGGTCGGTCGAAACGATGACCTGGTAGGCCGACTGGACCTGGCCTCTTTCCGTGTGGCCGAGAACCCAGAAGAAGCGGGGTTTCGGCGCGTCGACACCCATCGGATTGTCGAGGTATTCGCAGCGCAAGGCCGTCGGGGCCGTGGGCCCGGGGCTTTCAGGGGCCGAAAGGGCGGGAGATGCGGCGAGCGGGGTGGGAGTCGCGGCCAAGGCCGCAAGTAGGGCAAAAGCCGAGAAGCCTAAAGTCAAACGGGTTGTCAACCTTAGACAGATGGGCGGGGTCATGGGGAACCTCCTTCGAATGCGGTGCTACCTAATTATCACAGCGTTCGGCTCCTGGTCAATTCCGAGTCGGCGCCTTGGGGGGATGGCTTACCGGCGGCCAGCCCGGCGACTTCTTGACGGAAAAAGCCGCTTCCTGTAATATTAGGCATTCCCGGTGGGGCTGTAGCTCAGTTGGGAGAGCGCTTGAATGGCATTCAAGAGGTCGCCAGTTCGATCCTGGTCAGCTCCACCACCTCATGAAGCCCTTTTCCCCTGATTATCTTGGTCCCTGCCCTGATGTTCCGCCGTTGACTTCCCCACTGTAAAAAAGATATTTTGAGCCTGCGCCCCGGGAATTCCGACAAAACCCGTGAAGGAGGCCGCTTATGCCTAAGAGAGATGATTGGGACGCGCGGTTCGCCCCGGAGGCGAAGCGGACGCGGCGGCGGGGCGACGGCCGCAGCCAGGGCCTCCTCCTGATGCTCATCGCCATCGGTATCCCGCTCGTCGTATTCTTCATCCAGGTGGACGGCGCGCTGAGGTTCTATGAGACGGACAAAATCTTTGAGAGGACCCTGACGAACGCCGAACAGCAGGAGATCCGCGCCGCCATCGACAAGCACAAGGCCAAGCTCGACACGGTCCAGAGGATCGTCGAGGAGATCAAGGAAACGTACAGAGGCGAGACGGGCGCGAGCTACGAACAGGACGTCTGGGTCGTCCACGTCAAGGAAGGCCTGGCCATTCCCTTCAAGTATGTTCTCGCCTTCGGGGCGATCCTGTTCCTCATCGGCATCGGCAAGCTCATCATCTAGCCGGGTGGGGTGCGCCGCGCCCGAATATCGATAGGAGGGTTCATCGTGATCATCGTTCTTTGCCTGCTCGTTCTTACTTTATCCCTGCCGGTTTCCGCGCAAACCGCGAAAGCCCCGGACACGGAGGCGCTCCGGGCCGGGCGGAACTACATCGCGACCCCGATCTACTCGGAGGCCGCCGACAAGACGGTCCTGGCCCTGTTCGAGGGGCTCCGCGTCGCCGATGTCGTCGACGGGATGGACGCCGCGGGCTTGGTCGATACCGGCACGATGGATCCGGAGATCCACTCGCTCTGGCGCGACACCGAGAACTTCACGCACCGCTTCATCGGCATCGCCGTCACGGCCCGCTATGTCCCGACCCAGAACCCGACGGCCGGGGTCCTATCGACCGACGCCTATGACGACTGGGCCGGCGACTGGTACGACAAGCGTTCGCCCGAATCCTACGTTCCCCTCATCCGGAAGGGGACGGCCCTCGTCATCGAGGATGCTCCGAACGCGGACGTCGGCTCGATCGGCTCCTACAACATACTTGACTGGTACAGCCGTGGCTGCGTCGGCGTGATCACGAGCGGCACGGCTCGCGATACCGACGAGATCATCACCCAGAAAGTCCCGCTCTACTTGCGGCACGTCGGGCGGGGCATCCGGCCGGGGCGCAACGAGCTCGAATCAGTCAACCGGCCCATCGTCTGCGGCGGCGTTCTGGTCGTTCCCGGCGACGTCATCGTGGCCGACGGCGACGGCGTGGTGATCGTGCCCCGGGCCAAGGCGGAAGCCGTGGCCAAGTACGCCCGGAAGATCATGGATGGGGACAAGGAAGGCCGGCGGGAACTCTACAAGAAGGTCGGGCTCAAGCCGGACCCGTCAATCAAGAAGTAAGCCGCGCCGGGCGCGGCCGCTATTTTATTGAAATTTCGCCTCCGATGGCGGAGAATGGGGGCCGCCATGGAGAGAAAGGGAGAGAAGGCGTTATTGTCGGCGCTTCTGTCGGCGGCGACGTTCGTCCTCTTGTTCGCGCCGGGACAAGCGCGGGCCGCCGCGAGCCCCCGTCCCGAGTCGAACCGGGAGATCGTCCTCTCGTCCGAAGAGCGCGCCCTCATCCTCAAAGGCAAGATTGTCCTCAGGGACCTGCCCAACCCCGGCCGAAAGGGGAGGACCTACGAAGCGGTCGGCATTCTTCAGGGGTCACTCGACGAGGCCTTCGCGGTCCTCACGGACTACGGTTGCTACGCCGATTTCATGCCCAGCGTCGGGGCCATCAGGGTTTGTGATGTTGCCGGGCCGAACTCTGTCGTCGAGGTCAAACTCCACCTGCCGCTCGGCGTGAAAAAGCAGTATCGCTTGAGGTACACCTCGACGCGAAATGAATTCGGGTTCGACGTGACCTGGGAAAAGCTCCCTTGGCCGGAGCTTAAGCCGAGCCAGACGGTCGCCGACACCTCCGGCTTCTGGCACATCCGCAAATTCGAAGACGGCGGGCTGCTCGCTGTCTACCACATCTACACGGACCCGGGCCATGTTCCCCTTGGCCTGACCAAGGTCGCCCAGCGGATCGCCCGAAGCAAGATCCCGGATGGGATCGTGAAACTCCGGGAGAGGATCCTCAGCGTCTATCGCCCGGGTAATAAATAGCTTTCGGCCTCAGATCTCCGTCCCGTAGCGCCCGGCCGAGCCGAGGACCTCGCGGTTTTTCTTCTTGTACATCTCGACCAGGGCCGTCCGGGCCGGGCCCAGGTACTTGCGGGGGTCGAATTCCCCCGGCGATTCGGCAAAGACCTTGCGGATCGTGGCCGTCATGACCATCCGGCCGTCGGTGTCGATGTTGATCTTGCAGACGGCCGAGCGCGCCGCCTGCCGCAGCTGATCTTCCGGGACGCCGATGGCGTCCTTCATCTTGCCGCCGAACTGGTTGATCGTGGCCACGGCCTCCTGGATGACCGACGAGGCGCCGTGAAGGACGATGGGGAAGCCGGGGATCTTTTTCTCGACCTCGGCCAGGATGTCGAACCGGAGCGGCGGCGGGACGAGGATGCCCCGGGCGTCGCGCGTGCACTGCCCGGGCTTGAACTTGTAGGCGCCGTGGGAGGTGCCGATGGAGATGGCCAGCGAGTCGACGTTCGCGCGGCGGACGAAATCGACGACCTCGTCGGGATGCGTATAAGTCGATTTCTCGGCCTGGACGTCGTCCTCGATCCCGGCCAGGCGGCCGAGCTCGCCTTCGACCGAGACGTCGCGCGTCCGGGCGTAGTCGACGACCTGCTTCGTCAGGGCGATATTTTCATCGTAGGGGAGATGGGACCCGTCGATCATGACCGACGAGAACCCATTGTCGATACAGGATTTTGCCAGCTCGAAGGTGTCGCCGTGGTCGAGGTGGAGGGTGATGGGGATCTCCCGGTCCGAGCCCATGGCTTTCTCCATGTCCCGGGCCATCCGCACCGCGCCCTCGGCCATGTAGCGGAGGAGGGTCTGGTTGGCGTATTTCCGGGCCCCGCTCGAGATCTGGAGGATGACGGGCGAGCGCGTATCGACGCAGGCCGTGATGATCGCCTGGAGCTGTTCCATGTTGTTGAAGTTATAGGCCGGGACCGCGTACTGCCCGGCGAAGGCCCGCCGGAACATATCGTTGGTGTTGGCCAGGCCGAGATTTTTGTAGGATACGGGCATCGTCATACCTCCTCGAAACTCGTCGGAACCTGTCCTCATCATAACCGATTGCCGGCCTCTTTTCAAAGCGCCGCGCCGGGCCGCGGCGCGACCGGCCTCTACCTGCTCGAGCCAGCAGGGAAGTGACAGGAAAGTGGGGACATGTACCGCAGGTACGTGTCCCCCGTGTTCGTCGTCCTTCGAGCATGGGCCTCTTTGATGTAGAATAGCCCTACTATGCGCATCAAACTGGCCTATGGAAAAACGGGGCTTCCGATCGAGCTCGACGATTCGCTCAACGTCACCGTCGTCGAGCCATCGTTTGTCCCGGCGCTGGCCGACCCGGAGGCCGCGGTGCGCGATGCCCTGCGCGCGCCCATCGGCTCGCCGCCTCTATGCGACCTTGTCCGCCCCGGCATGCGCGTCGGCGTCGTCTTCAGCGATATCACCCGGCCCGCGCCCAATCCTTTGATGTTGGCGGCCGTTCTCGAAGTCCTGGACGCCATCCCCGGCGTCAAGACGACGCTCTTCAATGCCTTGGGCACTCATCGGCCCAACACCGAGGCCGAACTCCGGGGCATGGTCGGCGACGACATCTTCGAACACCGCCGTATCGTCCAGAACGACACCTTCGACCCGGCCACCCAGGTCCGCGTCGGGGTGACCTCGAAAGGCCACGAGACCTGGCTCAACGCCGAGCTCATGCGATGCGACCTGAAGATCCTGACCGGCTTCATCGAGCCCCACCTTTTCGCCGGATTCTCGGGAGGGGGAAAGGCCATCATGCCCGGAATGGCCGGTCAGCGCACCGTCCTCGGCAACCACGACGCCGGGATGGTCGGCCACCCGAAAGCCATTTGGGGTGTGACCCAGGGGAATCCCATATGGGAAGAAGTGGGCGAAGTCGCGGGCCAGGCCGGCCGGCTCTTCTTAATGAACGTCACCCTCAACCGCGACAAGGCCGTGACCGGGGTTTTCGCCGGTGACCTGGACCAGGCCCACGCGGCCGGTTGCGCCTTCGTCAAGCTCTCGGCCATGGTCGCCGTCGCGCGGGCGTTCGATATCGTCGTCACGACCAATTCCGGGTACCCGCTCGACATCAACCTCTACCAATCGGTCAAGGGGATGAGGGCCGCCGACCAGGTCGTCCGACCAGGCGGCTCCATCATCATCGCTACGCGCTGTTGGGACGGCC
Organism: uncultured Eubacteriales bacterium; assembly: GCA_964525875.1. GTDB lineage: Bacteria > Acidobacteriota > Aminicenantia > Aminicenantales > Saccharicenantaceae > RBG-16-66-30. The sequence continues at coordinate 98,017 of CAZGJS010000006.1, read as the reverse complement.
TTCCCGAGCATGGGCTCTACGGGAAGATCCTGCGGGAGTCGAAAAGCCCCCGGGAACTGCTCGACAGGATTTGCGCGCCCGGCTTCCTCGAACAGGACCAGTGGCAGGCCCACATCCAGGCCCTCATCCAGCTCAAGGCCGACGTTTACGTGCGGTCCGATGGTTTGACGGACGACGAGATCCGTGCGGCCCTGCTCCTGCCGTGCCGCCGCATAGAGGACACCGTAGCCGAACTTATCGGCAAGTACGGCCGCGGCGCGTCCATCTGCGTCATGCCTGAGGGGCCGCAGACTATCCCGTACGTGTCCGCGTTATAGGGTTGTTTACGGCCGTCAGCGAACGACGATCTCGTCGACGAAGACCCAGGAAAGCCCGCCGGCGGATGCGTGCCAGTCGGGCAGGCGTTTAGTCCCCTCGATGAAGAATCGGACGTAGCGGACTCCGGCAAACGAGCCCGGACCCTTCATGAGCTCCGTCCAGGAGAAGGCGCGGATGATCTCCTCTCCTTTGTGGCTCCCCTCATGGGCCACGGTCCCGACTTCCCGAAAAGAGACTCCGTCCGAGGAGATCGAGCAGGTTACTCTATCCGGATGGAGGATCCAGCTCCGCTGGTCGGAGAGCGTGCTCAGCGAGATCTCCCGCGCCGCGACGGGCTTGCCGAGGTCGACGGTCAGGGTGAAGTCGACGCCCTCCCAACCTAACCAGTGGACCTTGAAGTCGCTCGCGCCCCGCACGCCGTTGGTCAGGACGGCCGTGTCCCCCCTGGCGTATTTCGACGACGGCGGCGGATTCGCCTCGACCGGCTTCCGGAACGCCAGATTGCCGTCGACCTGAACATCGATGAACCGTTTGGCAGCGTCATAGTAGGCTGTCGGGGTCAGGCCGGCCTCACTGAGCGTCCGTACGTTTACATCCTCCGCCCGAACCCGGAAGTCCTCGAGGAGGCGGACCATTTCCGGTCTGGCGGAGAACCGCCCGCCCCTCTCGCTGTAGAACCCGCGCGGCCCGAACATGTCGTCCTTGCCGATCTCGAGCATCGCGTACATCAAGGGTAGGCGTGCCGTTTTTACTCGAGCGAGTACGGCGGGATCGCCGGCCGCGGCGGCCTCGGCTTTGTCGAATAGCGCGCTGTATGCCGCGATGTCGGCGGCGGAAAGATAATCCTCCGCGTGGACCGCCGGCGGTTCGTAGATGTCGAGCTTCGCGCCGGTCCGCCCGAGCGCCGCGCGCAGGGCGTCGATGTACTTCCGGATGAACGGGCCTGACTTGCCATAGTAGCCGTTAAGGAAGTCGTCCATCACCGAGTCCACGTCGGTCTCCGGATCCCAGAGGAGCCGGGCCAGCAAGTAGGACTTGAGTTCGCTGAACTCGTGTCCCGGGCTCGTGTTCGTCTGCTGGAAATGCCGGCGGACGCCGTGGCCGACGAAAAACCGGATGTTGGGCTGGAGGACGTGGAGGTTCGGAAAGGGGGAGACGTGATGGGAGAAATTGACCGTGTAATCCCAAAGGTAGATGTTGCCGCAGATCCGGCCCCAGGCCTCGATGTCGCGGACGAATAAGACGCTCGACGGGTCGTCGGCGATCGGCAGGCTGCGGTTGAGCTCGATCGTGCAGAGCATGACCTCGACGTTCGGGGCCGGCCGGACGAGGCGCGGCGCCGGGCGGGAATACTGGTAGGCCAGGGTCGATATCGTCTTGTCCGGGAAGAGGGCGGCGACGCGGTTGACAAAGCGGATGATGGGTCCGGCGGGCGAGCCCTCCTCCTCGATGACCTTCAGGCATTCGGGGCACTGGCAGTAAGAAAAATTGTCGTTCTGACTGACCGACCAGATTCTCTTGTCCGGCTGGGCGGCCATCTCCTCGCGGAGTTTGGCGACGGCGATGTCGAAGACTTCGGGCCGCGACAGGCAGGGCTGGTCGATGATCCGCTTTCCGTTCATCAGCGCGAAATATTCGGGGTGGGCGGCGAAGAAGGTCTGCCAGGGAACGAGTTTCTGGAAGGTATGGACATAGTAACCCGTTCCGTAGAGATCGTCGTGGAAATGGAGCCGCATCCAATCGCGATAGTCGGGATCGAGGGCGAATTCGCCGTTGACGATGCGGACCTCGTTGGCCGGGTTGTCGACCTCGAAGGTGCAGCCGAGGGCCAGGTCGTTTTGCTGAGGGAAGACCTCGGCCGACGGGCTGTATCGGCGGCAGCCGAAGTATTTTTCGAGGAGGTAGACGACGCCGTAGATGACGCCCTTGCCGCCGCCCCCCGCGATATAGAGGTTGCCGGTGGAGGTGGCGATGGCGAAGCCGTCGTGACGGAGGGAGGGGAGGGAGGAGACGAGACCGGGGGGTAGGTTCTTTCGGGGAAAGCCGATAGCGACGACGCCGGGCCGGCCGGGCTCTCCCGCCGTCCGGATGGGCAGGTCCACCCCGCTTATTTTCAGGACCGAGGAGCGCAGGATCTCGGCGGCTCGCAGCTCGGCGTCCCCCGCTCCCTCGGGGATCTCGATCGCGGCCGCGGGCCGGCCATGGTCCACGAATACGAACGCGCGCCCGCAGGGACTGACTTGGGTCGGGCGCGAACCCGACCGGGCCGTTCCGCCGGGCGCGCATGCCGTTGCCCCGATGAGCGCCGCGGCAAAGATGGCCGCGGAAAATCGGGGCTCAGCCCTTGGTTCTCGTTTGCGCTCCCGAAATCGCCGAGTGGACATCACCCGGCAATCTAGAACAAACCGCCCCCCCGCGTCAAACTCCGGATGAGATTCATTTCTTCAATAAATGCAGGAAGTCCTCCATGAACCAGAATTCGATATCCATTCCACTGTCGCCGGAGAAGGCGATCTTCCGGCCGTCCGGAGACCAATCGAGCTTGCCGGCATCGGCATCGACATCCGTCTTCACTTCCGCCGGCTCGCCGCCAGCCGCCGGGACTATCCAGATCTTTCCCCTGGAGACGAAAGCGATATTTTGTCCATCCGGCGACCAGGACACATCGTTTTGAGCGTTGACGTTTTGGACCCGGCAAACTTCCCTCGGCTCGCCTCCATCGACCGGGATGAGGTTCAACGTGCCCGCTGGAGCGTCCGCTTTCTTGGAAAAATATGCAATCGTTTTCCCGTCCGGAGACCAGTCGAGGCCGGCCTCTGTGACATTAGCGGATTCGGTCATGATTTTTTGGGCCTCTCCGCCTTCAGCCGGAATTTTGCATATTGTGGCGATACGTTTTTCGTCGCCGATGATTTCCACATTCAGATACGCGACCCATGTTCCGTCCGGCGACCAACACGGATAGCACGGCCTCCCTCCGCTCGTAATCTGCTTGGGCTCTCCTCCCTCGATGGGAATGGTGTATAGATTCGGTCCGGCTGTGGCCGTTCCAGCTGAAAACACTACGGATTTCCCATCCGGCGAGACAGAATTCCCTGCTCCTGGATATTGTATGAAGAAGCCAGTCTTTCGTGCGGCTTCGAGACCGGGGTGAACACTCACCTCTCCTCCGTCACCAGGGACGGAACCCAGACCGCCTCCCTGCCATCTGAAAAAGATCCGCTTCCCATCCGGCGACCAGCGGGGATGGCTGGCAAGGCCGTCGAGCGGGCTGACCTGGCTGGCCTTTCCACCGGAGACGGGGACTGTGTAAACGTACTCATGATAGGGAGTTGCGAGGAGGAGCCCGATTTTGTTGTCCGGCGTCCAGCCGGTCACGAAATCGGTACTGATAAAAGGAAGCTCGATCTGAACGGGAGAGGCAGCGGGCCTGCCTTTTTCCGATACAGGAACGATGCAGACCTCTGCCCGCAAGCTAGGCCCCAGGACAATACGGCCGAAGGCGATCATTCTTCCATCGGGAGACCAGGTTGGACCCTTCCCGCTCAGGTTCTCGCGTAGATCGCCACTGACTTTGGCGGGGTCTTCGCCGTCGGCAGAAATCACCCATACTTCGCTAAGGCGGTAGGGAGGCTTATCTTGCCGGATTGGAGGTGTTAAATAAGCGATCTTTGTCCCATCCGGAGAAAAACATGGAGCTACCCCTCCATCTTTGGTAACCTGCTTGATGTTGCCGGTATCGACGGAGGCAACATAGATTTGCCCGCCCGAATCAAACGCGACGATTTTTCCGTCGGGAGACAAGCTCAGTCGGCGCTGTGTGTCGCCTTTCGTGGCCACCCACTGAGGGACAGGTATTCTTTTGGGCTCCCCTCCGGATGAAGGGATGACATCAATATATGCCCCCTCGGGCCTGAAAAGGATACGTGTCGCTCCGACATGAAAATAGGCCCGGCTGAACGCGATCCACTTGCCGTCGCCGGACCACGACAGGCCGTCACCGAGAACATCAGCCGCTCCCTGCAACTCCTTCGGCTCACCGGCCAGGTCGGGATCGACCCGGCCCGGTATCGGCACGGTCCAGATGGCGTTTCCGGAACCGAAGGCCAGCGTTTTCCCGTCTGGAGAAAGACGGCTCCCGCTCCATTGAGGGATGCTGAAAGGCGTCCGAATTTTTCGAAAATTGGGTTTCCGGGGGGCCGGCTCGGTGATTTTTGCGAGCCCGGCCAGTCTTTCCTTAGCCAGGGCCACCTCTTCTTTTTGGCCGGGATAGTCGGCGATAAGGCGCTGGTAGGCCTTCAGAGCCTCTTGGCTGCCCAGTTTTTCGTGGCACATGCCGATTTGCAGCAGCGCCTTAGCCGCGACGTCCCTCTTGTCGGGGAATTTCACGATGATGCTCTGAAAGAGCTTGATGGCTCCGCTGAGGTCTCCTTCCGCTTCTTTCTTCAACAGGGCAGCCTGATAGAGCTCTTCGGCCGACTGTTGGGACGGATGGGAGGAAGCGAAGTCGACGGCAAAAGCGCTGACGATGAAAGCCGCCAAAGGGACCGCCATCCAACTCATCATTTTTCTTTGAGACATTTTCAAACCTCCCTGTGGTGATCGCACAAGGATAAGATAAGACATCCCCTGGGCCGGGGGGTTAAGCCCCCGTTGCGATACAGATGAGCTTTCATGGCCGCCCGTTCAGGCCACGAATCTGTACCCGACACCCCTGACGCTGAGGATGTGAACGGGACGGGCCGGGTCGTCCTCGATCTTCTTCCTCAGGTGGGCGATGTGCGGATCGATGGTCCGGTAAGCGACGACGGCCTTCCCCCAGGCCTCGTCGAGGATCTCGTCCCTGGTCACGACCTGGCCCCGGCGGGCGATCAAGAACCGGAGCAGGTTGAATTCCAAGGCTGTCAACGCCAGCTCCTTGTCCCGCTTGAAGACCTCATGACTCTTGAAGTTGATCGTGACTTCGCCGAATTTAAAGACATCGCTCGGCTCGTCTTCTTTTCGTGCGCGCCTCAAGATCGCTTTCACCCGGGCGACGAGCTCCCGCGAGCCGATGGGCTTGGTGACATAATCGTCAGCGCCGAGCTCCAAGCCCACCACTTTGTCCATCTCCTCTGTTTTGGCCGCGGTGACCATGAGGATGGGCGTTTTAACGTCCGCTTCCCTGAGCTTCTTGCAGACCTCGAACCCGTTGAGCCCTGGCAGAAGGATGTCCAGGATGATCAGCTGAAACCTCCCGCCCAGGGCCTGCTTTAAGCCGCCTTTCCCGTCCGCGGCCGTGGCGACTTCGAAGCCCTCGAATTGGAGATCGTCCTGGAGACCCATGAGGATGGCCTTGTCGTCCTCGACAATGAGGATCCTATCCATTCTCGCCCTCCTTCTTTTCTTCAGGCGGCCTGACCGGAAGCCGGATCGTCACCCGTGTCCCTTTCCCCGGTTCGCTCTCGAGAAGGACCTTTCCTCCATGCGCCCGGACGACGTGCTCGACCAGAGGAAGCCCGATGCCGCTACCCTTGACGTCGCTCTCCAGCGCGCTCTCGGACCTGTAGAATTTTTCGAAGATCTTCTTCTGTTCGGACTTGGCGATACCGATCCCGTGATCCTCGACCTGGAGATTGACGGAATCCTCCCCGGACCACGCCCGCAGGATGACGCGAGGGTTCCCGCCCGAATACTTGACGGCGTTGTCGAGGAGATTGAGCACCGCCCGGCCGAGGGCGTCCTTGTCCGCCCGGATAAACGGTAGGTCGCTCGCGATCTCCGTCTCCAGAGTGAAATCCTTGAAGGCCGCCTGCTGGCGGAACCGGCCGGCCACGTCGGCCGCCAGGGCCGCGATGTCCGCCTCCTCCAACCTGTATTCCTTCATACCCGCTTCGATCTTGGAGAAATCGAGGAGATTCTCGACAAGATGGCTCAGCCGCTCGCTCTCAGCCGTGATCGTCTCGTAATATTGTTGTTTTCTCGCCTCATCGCGGACGCGGCCTCTCTGCAGGAGTTCGGCCATGTAGCGGATGGATGTCAGGGGAGTCCGGAATTCGTGAGAAACAGTCGCCGTGAAATCCGATTTCAGCTTGGCCAGTTTCAATTCCTTGGCGGTGCTCCGAATGGCTAAAAAACCGCCAAAAAAGAGGGCTGCGATGACAACCGCGAGAGACAGGACATAAATGGTCCGTCGTAACCGGAACTGTCTCTCTGCGGCGCCGACACCACTCCGGAATATTTTGATTGCCCACGGTGGGAAGGAGTCGGCGAATGCGCCCGTGAAGACGAGCTGGGAATCCCCGCTTTTCTCCGATGCTTCAGTGGAGCCAAGTCCTTGGCCGACGACGACCTTCCCGGATCCATCGACGATCGAGACGGACATGCCTTCCTCAGCTTCAGGTTTGCCGGGGCTTGCCGGGAGGAGACCGCGGGCCAAGGCCTCCGGATCGAGGAGCATGCCGAGCATGGTGTTCTTGTCTAAGGGGAGAAAGGAGGCCAGAAGAAAGCCGGAATCCATCGGCTCGGCGATGCGCAAGAATCTCCCGGAGTCAGTATCGGTTTCCCGGGCTTCGAACCGCATTCGCGGGATGATCCGTTCGCGGACCTTCTCTAGGATCCCCGTTTTCGCCAGCCGTTCTGCTTCGATCTTTTTCAGATCCTGAAGCCGGCGGTCCCAGTCCGCCCGGAGAGAGGCGTCCAACTCTCCGACAGCCGTCTGGAACAGGTCCTCCGCCAATTTCCCAAAAGATTCAAATTGGCTCCTGCTCAGAGCCCACTTCGCATCCAGGAGGCCCTGATCGAGCTCGAGAAAAGCCCCTGCCGCCTCGGCTCCCTGCCCTCTCAGGAGATGGATATTCCCGATCTGGTACATCGCGGTGATTTCGAGCGGGATGCCCTCGGAGGTGAGTTCGGGAAGGCCGATTTGGAGCTGCCGCCTGTACGCGGCGAGGGCTTTTTCGTTTTGCCCCGATTTCGCGTAACACCTGGCCAGCCGGTTCAGGAGAAGGGCATCCAGGGCAGGGTCGGCAGTCTTGGCTGCCAAATCCTGATAAAGAGCGGCGGCCTGGGAATGATCGTTCAGGCGGAACTCCGCGGCCTCCGCCCGTTTCCAGCGCTCATTGTTTTCCAAAGAGCGCGCGACTTCCCTGGATCGCGGCTTTTCTCCCGGGAGGAGGAAAAGCGGCTTGGCACCCAGAAAAACGACTTGGTCCTCGTCATCGACGAAAAAGACTTCGGATACGAGGAGTATGTTGGCCAGGGGTTCTTTCAAGCCCTTTTTTACGGCTTCAAGAACGCGATTCTCGGCTTCGCTAACGAGCGATCTCGCCCGGCCGTCGATCGTTTCGACGAGCCGTTGTCGCGCGCCCTCGATCTCGTTCTCCTTGAGCAGTTTCTCCCTTTCGGCCTCTCGGATGGCGAAAAAAACGAGGACGACGCTCAAGATCAGGAGAGATGCGGTAAAGAAGATGACCGCCCGTCTTTGCCAATCAAGCCTCATGATGCTTGTCCCCTCTGGCTGATAGGAAGGTTATACCCGCGAACACCGCGAGTCAACCCGCTCCCGATAAGAGGACCGGGCCCTTACCGCTCAGGACACGCGATATTCTAAAGAAAATATCGGGGGGATACCTTAAGAAAACGTTGCGATTGCGTTGAGAATGGATGGGCTTGCCGGCCGCCGGGCCAAATTCCACCGCTATTTTCTCAAGATCATATAGGCACGCCTCATTTCTTCAACAAATGCAGGAAGTCCTCCATGAACCAAAATTCTTTATTCCCATAATTTCCACTGCTCCTGCCGGTGAAAGCGATCTTCCGGCCATCCGGAGACCAATCGAGATTGATGGCATCGGCGTCGACGTCCGTCTTCACTTCGACGGGCTCGCCGCCTTCCGCCGGGACCACCCATATCTTGCCCTGGGAGACAAAAGCGATTTTCTTTCCATCCGGCGACCAGGACAGATCGCTTTCTTGGCTGACATCCTGGATTTGGCAAATCACTCGCGGCTCGCCGCGCTCGAGCTGCATGACGTTTAAAGTGCCCGCCAAGGCGTCCGCTTCCTTGGAAAAAAAGGCCATCGATTTCCCGTCCGGAGACCAATCAAGACAGGCCCACGCGACATTGGCGGATTCAGTCGTGATTTTCTTGGCTTCTCCGCCTTCCGCCCGAACTTTGAATATCGTTGTTATATTTTTATTGTCGGCGATGACTTCTGAACCCAAATATGCGATCCACCTTCCGTCCGGTGACCAACATGGAAAGCGAGGACCATTTCCGCTCGTGATTTTCTTAGGTTCCCCTTCCTCGACGGGAATCGTCCATATTTCCGGTCCAGCCCAAGCCGTTCCGGCTGAAAACACCACCGATTTTCCGTCTGGCGAAACAGAGCATCCTCCTCCTGGATAGGGTATAAAGAAACCGGAGCTCAGCAGGGCGCCTTTGAGAGCGGGGTGAATGCTCAGCTCCCCTCCCTCACTGGGTACGAAAGCCAATCGGCCGTCCTCCCATCGGAAATAGATCCGCTTCCCGTCCGGCGACCATTGGGGATTCTGGGCAAATCCGTCGAGCGGGCTCACCTGGCTGGCCTTACCACCGAGGACAGGGACCGTGTAAACGTAATCATGCGGGGGCATTTCGAGGAGAAGCCCGATCTTATTGTCCGGCGTCCATCCTGTCATTCTATCGCGGGAAAAGTAAGGAAGCTTGATTCGAACCGGGGTGGCGACTGGCCTCCCCCCATCCGACAAGAGAGCGATGCGGACCTCCGATGTCAGCGGTTTTGTCGAAGTGTTATGTCGGAGATAGGCGATCATCCTTCCATCGGGGGACCAAGTGGAGCCCCTGATCAGTTCCGGCAGATCGCCGCTGACTTTCACCGGATCACCGCCGGCAGCAGGAATCACCCAGAGATCGTTTCGGGGGAGAGGAGGGTTCCCTTGCATAATCGGGGGCGTTAAATAGGCGATCTTCGTGCCGTCCGGTGAGTAAGAGGGCACCATTCCTCCGTCCTTGGTGACTTGCTTGATAGTGCCGGTTTCGACGGAAGCCGTAAATAATTGCCCTCCTGAATCAAACGCGGCGGTTTTTCCATCGGGCGACAAACCCAGTTCACGGAATGTGGCTCCCAACGAGGCGACCCACTGAGGGATGGCTATCCTCCTTGGCTCCCCGCCCGATGAGGAGATAACATCAATATAGGCCTCCTCCGGATTGAACTTGATCTCTCCTCCGCCGACCTTATGGAACGCCCGGCTGAAAGCGATCCATTGGCCGTCGCCGGACCATGTCAGGCCTAGGCCCAGGGTGCCCGCAGTTCCAGGCAATTTGTTGGGCTCACCGGCCAGGTCGGGATCGACTTTTCCCTGTATCGGGACGGTCCAGATGAAGTTTTGAGAACCGAAGGCGAGCCTTTTCCCGTCAGGAGAAAGACAGCCCCCGCTATACCGGGGAATATTGAACGGCGTCCGTATTTTTCGAAAATTGGGTTTCCGGGGGGCCGGCGCCGCGATTTTTACGAGCCCTGCCAGTCTTTCCTTGGCCAAGGCCACCTCTTCTTTCTGACCGGGATAGTCGGCAATGAGTCGCTGGTAGGCCTTTAGAGCTTCTTGGCTGCCCAGTTTTTCGTGGCACAGCCCGATGTGGAGTAGCGCCTTGGCGGCGACTTCGCGGTTTTCCGGGAACCTCTTCACGATATCCTGGTATAGCCCGATGGCCTTTTGCAGGTCCCCCTGACCTTCTTCAACATAAAGGGCCTTCTCGAACAGCTCGCCGGCTGTCTGCTGAATAACGGCCCCGTTCCCTAGCGCGATAAGGGCCAGGGAGGCCGCCAGGAGAAGAAGCTGCGTTTTCTTCAAGCTTTTCATGGAATCCCTCCTCATCGTCTCTTCGCCCTCATGATAGCGATTCCGGGGGCTGGATGTGTCAAGGAAGTATCAAGACATCGTGAAATTCGCTCGCAGCCGCTTTTCAGTCTACAAACTTATACCCGACGCCCCTGATACTGAGGATGTGCCTGGGGCGTGACGGGTCATCCTCGATCTTCTTGCGGATATTGGCGATATGGCTGTCGACCGTCCGGAACGACACGGAAACATTGTCTTCCCCCCAGACGCCGTCCAGGAAATCGTCCCGCGTCAAAACCTCGCCCCGTCTCTCGACGAACAGCTTCAACATATGAAACTCCAGGGGAGTTAAATCGAGGGTCTTCCCTTTTTTGGAGGCTTCGAACTTCTTGAAGTCCAGGTCGATCCCGCCGAAGCTGTAAGCGTCCAGGTTCGAGGGCTTTTCTTCCGTCCGCCGGAAGATGGCCTTCACCCGGGCTACAAGCTCGCGCAGGCTGAAAGGCTTGGTCATGTAGTCGTCGGCGCCCAGTTCGAGTCCCAGGACCTTGTCGATCTCCTTGTCTTTGACCGTAAGCATGATGATCGGCGTCCTGTCTCCCCGCATCCTCAGTTTTTTGCAAACCTCGGTCCCGTCGAGAACCGGAAGCATGAGGTCGAGGATGATGAGGTCGGGCTTCTCGCGGCCGGCGGTCTCGAGCGCTTTCTCGCCGTTCTCGGCCGTGAAGACCTGATAGCCCGTGGATTCGAGCTCGTCCGAGAGGCTCAGACGGATTCCCGGTTCGTCCTCGACGACAAGGATCTTCTTCGGCATCGACGCCCCTCCGACTAGGATTTTATCGGGAAAACCATGGAGAACTTGCTGCCCAGGCCGAGCCGGCTCTCGACGAGGATCCTCCCCCCGTGGGCTTCGACGATGTGCTTGACCAGGGTCAGCCCCAGTCCCGTTCCTTTGACGGACTGATCGAGGGCATTTCTCCCCTGGAAAAACTTTTCGAAGACCCTTCCGACCTCGTCCGGATGGATCCCTATTCCCTCGTCTTCCACCTCGAGAACGACGTTTTCCCCATCGCTCACGACGCCCACTCGGACCGCCTTCCCGGGAGGCGTGAATTTCACGGCATTGCTCAGGAGATTGGCCAGGGCCCGGGATAGGGCGTCAGCGTCCGCCCGGAGAGTTGGGATTTCGCCCGTGATCTCGAGCCGTATCTCCCGGCCCGCCAACGCCCGTTCGTTTTTGAAGCCCTGGACCTGCTCCGTGGCGATCCGGACAATATCCGTATCGGAGAAAACATATTCCTTTTTCCCCTCTTCGATCTTGGAAAAGTCCAGCAGGTTGTTCACCAAACGGGTCAGTTTGTCCGTATCCTGGACAATGATCGAGAAGTACTGGTCCATCTTCCCCGGATCGCGGACCTTCCCGTCGACGAGCCTTTCCATCAGGGCTTTGATCGAGGTCAATGGTGTCTTGAATTCGTGGGAGACGGAGGAGACGAAATCCGACTTGATCTTGAGGACCTCCATCTCGTGGGCGATCGTCCGGGCGATGAGGAAGGCCCCGAAGGCAAGGACGACGATGAGAGTTAGGATCGTCCAGAAGTAAAAATTTCTGCGGAGGTCGAGGATTTCCAGGCCTTTCGCGGGGGTCTGGAACAGCTCGATCTTCCAGGGTGGGAAATTGTCCTCGAAGTATTCCGTGACCAGCGGGAGCGCCGTCGACGTGTTTCGTTTTCCGGAGAGGGGACGGCCGGCGAGGTCGGCGAAGACGACTTCCGCGCCGGCATTCAACTGAACATTTCCGAGGGCCTCGGGCAGGACACCCTTCAACAGATGATCGTTGTTGAGTTGGACGCCGACGATTCCTGTCGTCCCCTCTCCCGTCCGGTCCGGGATCCAGGCGGCCAGAAGGAGGAGGTCCCTCCCCCCGACATTTCTCGAGAAGCGATAGGGATTCGGACTGTACGCTTCAGACTGGGACAGCCTTCTCGCGAGCTCCGGGATGACCTCTTTTCTGAGGAGCCCGACGGCCTCCCATTCTTTCATTCTGTCCGATTGGAGGTTTTTCAGATCCGCGTATTCTTTTCGATATTCCTCGGAAATCTGGACCTCTTTTTCCATGGATAGAATCCCGTCGATCGCCTCCACGATGAGAGAGATATAGGATTTGAATTGGTCTTCGGTGAGAGCTGATGGCTTCTTGAGCAGTTCACGGTACGCGTCCAACGCGTGTTTTACCGCTCCCTGGGAATCCCCGGACCGTTCGTAGCATTCGACGGTCTGTAGCCTGGCCAGTAGGCCCAGGGGAAGGCGGGATGGGGTCAGGCAATCGGAATACTCGCCGGCGATCCGGGCATATACCCGGACAGCCTCGTCGTAATCCCCGGCTTTCTGGAGGCAGCGGGCCTGGCCGGTCAGCATCTCGGCTTGAAGGTTTCTGCCCGAGGCTAGTGTGGTGAGCTCCCGATATAGAGCGGCGGCCGCGCGGAAATTCCTATCGACGAACTCAAGGGCTTCAGCCCTTCGTATCCTCGCGGCCAGCGAGGCGTCGCCGGCCTTCGGAGAGTCGTCCGGTTTTTTATCGGGCGGGATGAGCAAAAGCGGGAACGATGCCTCCTCGTTCCTGTACATGAGGACAGCCTGCCCGATGAGCGGGTCGGCGGCGAATCGTTTTTCGGCCAGATCGTGGATGGCGGCGCGGTCCTTTCCGATAAACGATGGGTCCCGGGCCATTCCCTCGAGGGTGCCGGCGATCGCCTCGAATTTCGACTGGAAATGGGCCCTGATTAAACGGGCGGCCCTGCGGCCTTCGTTCTCCTCCTGCTTGACCAGCCTGAATCTCTCGTTCCGGATGGCTCGGACACCGAAAACGCTGAGGGTGAGCGCGGGCAGAAAAATCGTCAGAAAGAAGATGAGGACCAGCTTCTTCTGTTTCCTGAGGGCGATCCCTAGGTTCTCGAGCATCCGGCACCCCGACAACCGACGGCAGGGCCTATCGTATCCCCTTGTTCTGCCCTAAACGTTAAGGGAGTGTGAAGATTCTGTCAAGTGTTGGAACAGAGGCGCGGTCGGTGATAAGATAATTTACAACCCTGCCCCGGCTCGTGCGTTTAAGTGAGTGAGGGCACAGGAAAGGCCCCGATGATCACATGGCGGACGGACGAAGAACTCATGCTCAGGTACCGTGACGGAGACGCGGCAGCTTTCGAAACGCTTTACCGGCGCTACGAGAAGCCCCTTTTCGACTTCATCTATCGCCTGGTCCCGGATTCGACCGACACCGAAAGCCTGTTCCAGGAGACATTTTTTCGAGTCGTGCGAGCGAAGAGAAAGTACCGGGCAACGGCACAGTTCAGAACATGGTTCTTTCAGATCGCCGTGAATCTCTGCCGGGACAGGACGAGGCGGATGAAGCACCGTTCTCACATCTCGCTCAATTCTCCTCTTACTTCTCAGGATGGTTGTCGTGCCGAGCTTCAGGATCTCGTTTCCGATTCGTCTGCGGCCGTCGATAGGTCCGTCGAGGCCGGCGAGCTCGAAGCGGCCGTCAAGGGGGCCGTCGGGGCTCTGCCGGAGGACGAGCGCCTTGTCGTTGTCATGAAAGAATACCAGGGGCTGAAATACTCGGAGATCGCCGAGATCACGAACCGGCCGGTGGGGACCTTGAAATCGATCAATCACCGGGCCCATGAGAGACTCAGGAGCACTCTCGCCCCATATCTGGGAGAATAAACGATGGAATGCGAAGACATCCGGAAGCGACTCAAACCCTTCCTCGACGACGAAGTCGAGGAGGCCGAAAGAACGGCAATTCGGGACCATATGGGGAATTGCCCGGGTTGCGCCGGAGTCGCCCGGCAGCTGAAACAACTATCAGGCGTGCTCCAAACTTGGAAGGCCGAAGAACCCCCTGGGAATTTATACGAACGACTGCAAGCCGAATTGGAGTCCCGGGAATCGTGGTGGAGGAAGGTTTTGACGCCCGTATTCGCCGGGAAAACAGCCCTTCGGTTTGCCGAAGTCGCCGTGGTCGTCTTTGTCACCCTCGCCGTCAGCCATTATTTCCAGAGGCCCTCGCCGCCGCGGCCGGATGACGATCTCGCCACGATCAATTTCTACATGACGGAACACCAGGAAGCCGTCCTGCAGGCCGCGTCCATGGAGCCCGCTGAGCTGCCGGCTGCCCGGGTGACCTTGAGCCGCGACGATATCATGTATTACGAATTCATCGACGATTATCGCCGGATATCGCGCCCTGGTGTGATCTTGAGAGGCCCCGACTCCATTCGTGACGCCGAGACGGCCGCACCGGATTCCGATCTCGCGGGCGCCAAGGCCCTGACGCGGTCCCAAGCCCTGGCCGCCGTGGACTTCGCCGCCGTGGCACCCTCCCGGGTCCATCCCGGGTATATCCTCGACGGCATCACGAAGGTCGCGGGACGCAACAGCCTTCATCTTCTATACACCAACGGGATCGACACCTTTTCCGTGTTCGAGCAGCTCCTTGACGGAGAGCAGGGGCTTGCCGCGAAAGACTTCAGGGAGTACGCCATTTACAAGAGCTCCACACCGGCGGAAGGTCCCGGGAATCAGGCGGGAACCACCATCCTGGCCTGGAAAAACACTCATGTCTCTTTTGTCTTGATAGGCCGGGCGGATATGTCCCGCTTGATGGAGATCGCCCAGGTTTTTACGGCCGCAAGTAAGAGCACAAATATAATCGGCGAGTGACCCCGAAAAGAGGTCGCTCGCCGGGACTTTTTAAGAAACCCGACTTCGGGGGAGGAGAGCACTATGAAAAAGAAGGGATTGGTCTTTCTTGCCGCGGCCTTGGGCCTTGTCTTCATGGGACAATTCGGCCTGATAAAGGCCGGGCTGGTATCCCAAGCTACGGCCGAACAGTCCGCGGAGGCGAGCAGTCTTGCGGAGAAGCAATTCGCCTCAGCGGTCACGCTGCTCAAGCAGGAGAACTTCTCCGATGCGATCGCCGCCTACGAAAAGGTCATTCAACTGTTGCCGGAAAGCGCGATCGCCCAGGACGCCCGCTACTGGATCGGTCAGACCTATTTCCGGATGGGTGATTACGATGAGGCGTTGTCCGTCTTTAAAAAGCTCCTCAAAGACTATCCGAGAAGTCCGATCGTGCCGATCACGCAGCTGATGGTCTCTCGGGCTGAGCGGGAGAAGGAAGCGCAGAAAGCTGCCGCGAAGAGCTCTGCGGCGGCAGATCAAAAGTTCATTATCGAACCGAAAACCGGCGCGGAATACCGGAAGATCCATATTCTTTCGGGGAAGAGTGATGTGGACTTTGGTCCAGGCGTTTTTTTATCGCCAAACGGAAAATTTCTCCTCAGCGAAACGACCGTTGTCCCCTTGGATGGCCAGGAACCTTTTACCCTTGAGGCGAAAAAGGGGCTTCGTGGGATCTGGTCGCCTGACGGGAAAATGGCTGCCTATTTCTCGGAGAACGCCATTTGGATAGTTCCCGTTTCTCCGGAGAGCGGACGCCCGACGGGACCATCAAAAAAGGTGTTGGACGGAAAATACGCGTATCAACATCCCGTGAGCTGGTCTCCCGATTCGACGAAAATCGTTCTTCCGAGAAGGGACGAAAAGACGGAGGGAGACCTCTGGACCCTCTCCCTTCAGGACGGCGCGCTGACTCGACTCACGGATGATCCGGGGTATGAGACGAAAGCTTGTTGGTTACCCGACGGCAAGACCCTCGTGTATTTGACGAGAGGAAAAACATTTGAGATCCGTTCAGTGCCTGCCGCGGGAGGGGAGTCAAAGAAGATCATCGGGATGGAAGCCGGCGAGCTTCATTCCGTGTCGCCCGACGGGAAGTGGATCGCCTACAAAGATCGACAAATCCTCCATCTCTACAGAGTGGCTGACGAGCGCGACTTTCCAATAGCTCCACCTGAAGACGTCGGAGAATTTTTCTTCTGGTCCAAAGATGGGGAAAAGATGCTCTTTCGCCGTTCATCATATGAATGGAGGACCTTTCTCGGGATCGGTTCGACTTCCGGGGGTCCATCCTTCCATCTAGCCAGGAACTTCGAGCTATGGCCCTGGAAACAATTCTGGGCCGCTGACAGCAATAAGATCACCACCTTGAGAGCTGGAGACTCTCAGTTCGTGATGATCTCCCTATCGGGAGGAGAGCCCATTCCCCTTGAGTTGAATGTCGCATTAAAAGAAAAACCTAAGCCTCTCTTATTGTCCCCCGACCAGAAATACCTTCTCTTCTCCATCGATTTGGAAAACGGGAACGAGAACCTCTACACGGTTCCCGTCTCGCTGGCCGAGCCCGGCACAACGGGTCCCCCGGTGATGGTCTTCAAGGATTGGGACAGGCGTCAAGTCCTGTCTCAATCGTCCTGGTCTCCCGACGGCAAAAAGATCGCCTTGATCCACAAAGGCGAACTCTGGGTGACATCTTCCAAAGATGTAAAACCGGTCCAGCTCACGATGACTTCTACAACAGGAGGGGATCCTCTTTGGTCGCCAAGAGGGGATAAGATCGGATTTGTCTCAGTGATCAAAGATAACGACAGGAAGCTCATGGTCATTTTGGCGTCGGGCGGTGAGCCGGCGGCACCCTTGAGCCAGCTTAAGACGTTTCAGACCTGGTGTTGGTCTCCGGATGGGAAGGCTCTTACCGTCATCTCCGATAAAAAGATGTTGGATATTCCACTCGACGGTGGCAAGCCGCAGGAGATTCTCGATCTTGAAGGCAAGGGATTCTCCGGGCGGTTTTGGGGGATTTCGTGGCTTCCGGACGGGAAACATGTCGCTTTTGTGGGAGAGCCGGAAAAGGGCAAAGGAGCTCAAACGCAGATCTGTCTCGCCTCCATAGAGACGGGCGAGATCACCGAGCTTGCCGCCGACGACAAAAGCTGGAAAGATGGGCTTTTTCTGTCCCCGGACGGGAAATGGGTTTCCTACTACACTGATGAATTCATCAAAACACGTCCCACGTCGAGCATCTGGGAGGTCAAGGTGGAGGACCTCATCAAGGGGAAGAAATAAGTCCTACTGTTTTATCGGCGTCAGCGCCTACTTTTTCGCCTTCTCCACGGGGAGGAAATTCTCCATGACCCAGGCCTCGGACTCGATGCGCCAGGAGTTGAACGCGAGTTTTCTGCCGTTGGGATGAAAGCTCAGTTTCCCCAAGCCGTCCATGGTCAAATCGAATTTCTCAGGCCTCCCGCCTTCCGCAGGAATCCGCCAGAGGTTGCAGGCTTCGCTCTTGCTACTCCCCTTTTCCCACTTGGAATAATAGACGTACCGGCCATCGGGGGACCAGACAATGCCGTTGATGCCCTCTCCCTTATCGAGTTTCATAAGGGTTTTTTTCTCTCCCCCTCCCGACGGAATAACCCTCAAGCAAGCGATTCCTTTCTCCTCTTCTTTGAAAGCCAGCCATTTTCCGTCAGGCGATTGATCATAATGAATCATTTGCCTCGAACTTTGGATGAGTTCTTTTTTCTGTTTCGTCTTGAGGTCGTAGCTCATAATTCGGAATGAGTCATTCTTCCAATCGTCGAGATCATAAAAGATCCTCGTTCCATCGCGAGAGAGAACAGGGCCATGAAACCCTTCCATATCTTCCAATATCAAAGAAGCCTCAGCTTGCCCCGTTGCAATATCCACGCGGAACAATCCCAATCGCTGTCCCTCAGCCACTCCACGCACAAGTATGAATTTTCCATCGGGAAACCAAGCGACGGTGTCAAAATTCTTTAATGAGAGATGGACCTCCCGTTCCTCTCCAGAGATCATGGATTTGATGCATAAGACCCCTGGCTCTGATCTGCCTTGGCTTCGAACCGAGGTGTAAGCCAAGTAATCCCCGTCCGGGGACCAGCAGGGACATGAATTGGACCCTTCGAAACGGAGAGCGGCTTTTTCCGCTCGAGCCGCGGGGCCGCCCGTTGCGGGATCTAATGAAAGGATATAAATGTCATCCAGAGCGATCCGAATCCCGTAATAAAAAGAGCCATCTCTCGTGAATCCCATCGGCATGATTTTGGGGTCGCCGAAATCCCTCCTAATGAGCCGGGGATCCCCCCCGGCATCTCCACCATTCTCGACAGGTTGGATCCAGGCGTCCCATGTGCCGGACCGGTCGCTCGAGAAGAGAACCGATTTACCGTCCGGAGTCCATCCTAGCAAGCAGTCGTCCGCGGGATGAGCCACCAGGGGCACCTCGCGGCTGCCGTCAACAGCCAATAAATAAATATCGCTCTTCTCGGATGACGTTCTCCAGGGAACCTCATTAGGATAATCGAAAGCGATCCATTGACCGTCGGATGATAGGCTGAGCTTGCCCGGCGCTCCGGATTTGAATTCTTTGATGGTCCGGGCCGTCCCGTCTGAGGCGGAAATCAAGGCAATCCGGCTGACTCTCTCGTTGTTCGTCACGATCGCCAGAATGTGTTTTCCATCAGGAGTCCAACCGCAAGGCCAAATGTAATTAACATCTTCGCCGCCATAAAGTACGTTCTGTCCGGTTCCGTCTGTGTTGATGGTGCGCAGATCATAACGGAGACCCTTGATGTTGTACCAATTATAGGCGATGGTTTTCCCGTCAGGCGAAAAACTCGATTCCTCGGCCCAATCGCTTGAAACCGCCCACGAGCCCTTGGCCGTGACCCGGCGCTTCTTTCCCGAGGCCACCTCATAAAGGGCCAGATCTCCGGTGTCCCAATCGACACACGAGATCAAACTTCCATCCGGAGAGGGAGCTCCCAGGACCTCGAGCGGACCGATCTTCCTGATCCGGAATTCGCCTTCGCTTGTCTCAGCCGGCACTCGGGCCTTCTGAAAGACCAGCAATTTCTCCTTCGCCAAGTTGACCTCTTTGGTTTGGTCCGGATAATCCTCGATGATCCTCTGGAACGTTGCTTGAGCCTGTTGGGCCTGTCTCTCTCCCAACTTCTCATAGCAGATCCCCATGAGATACAGGGATTTGGCGGCATAATCCCGCTCCTCAGGATACTTCTTGATGATCTCCTCGAAGAGCTGGATAGCTCCCTTGAGGTCGCCCTTCGTCTCCATGGTGAACTTGGCTTTCTCGAAGAGGACCTTGTGCTGGGAAGAATTCTGAAGAGCGAAAGCCGCACAGACCGCGGCCGCCATCCCGATGGCCAAAACGAATGGGATTAAGGATCTTGTTGACTTCCTCGAAAGTCGATTGAGTCTCATGACGCTACCTCCCCGGGGTGGATTTTCCGTTCACCAACAATGTAGCTTTATCCGCGTTCCCCGGTGTCAAATGAAAGTAAAAGAATGTCAAAGATTGTCATCAGTCCATGAACCGGTATCCTTCTCCGTAGATGGAGAAGATATGCCGGGGCCTGGACGGATCGTCCTCGATCTTCTTCCTCAGTTTCAGGATGTGATTGTCGATCGTCCGGGTCGTGGGGAATTTTTCGTATCCCCAGACCTTGTCGAGGAGAGCATCCCGGGAGACCACCTCGCCTTTGTGGGCGACGAGATATTTCAGGATATCGACTTCGAGGGACGTCAGGTCGGATTCTCTCCCCGCGCGCCTCACCTTAAAATGGACGAAATCGACCTCGACCTCCCCGAAAACGCAGGTCTTGGGAACGTTTCGCGGCTCCCTTTTTTCGCGCCGTAGATGGGCCTTGATCCGGGCCAGGAGCTCCCGGATGCTGAACGGCTTGGTCATGTAATCGTCGGCCCCGATCTCGAGCCCCACGACCTTGTCCACTTCCTCGCCCTTGGCCGTGAGCATGATGATGGGGATGTTCGTCTTTTTCTGGCGGAGCTCCCGGCAGATCTCCAGTCCGTTCATCCCGGGCAACATGAGGTCGAGGATGACGAGGTCGGGCGCCTCCTCCAGGGCCCTGCGCAGGCCTTCCCGCCCGTCGGACGCCCAGTCCACCTCGTATCCCTCGTCGGCGAGGTTGAGTTTTAGCCCCTTGACGAGGTCTGCCTCGTCCTCGATGATCAATATTTTTTCTCTCGTTTTTTCGTTCATTTCGCTTCACCCGTTTCAGGGCCTGAGATCGGCAAAATGACGGAGAAAACGCTGCCCTTTCCCGGTTCGCTCTCGACTTCGACGCTCCCGCCGTGGGCCTCGGCGGTGTGTTTGACCAGGGTCAAACCGAGGCCGGTCCCCCTGGTTTCGGAGACTGCACTGTTTCTCGCCCGGTAAAATCTCTTGAAGATTCCCGCGAGATCCTGCCTGGAGATCCCGATACCTTTATCCTCGACCTGGATAACGGCCAGGCCGTTCCTCCGGAACAGCCTCACCGTGACGTCTTTCCGATCGGGGGAAAACTTCATGGCATTGCTCAAGAGGTTGATGAGAGCGCTGGCCACGGCCTCCCTGTCGAAGTCCATCTCCGGCAGGTCCGGCGCGATTTCCTCGCGGACTTGAAAGCCTTTTTTCTCGAGGTGATAACGGTAGGAATCGAGAGTCTCCTGAACGACCCGCGACAGGGAACCTTTTGCGAAGATGAATTCCTTCCGCCCCATGTCGATCCTGGAGAAATCGAGTACGTTGTTGATGAGGTACGACAGGCGCTCGCTCTCCTTGGTGATGATCTCGTAGCTCTCTCGCCTCTGCTCCTCCGTGAGGTTCTCCTTGCGCTGAAGGGTTTCCCCGTAGAGGCGGATGAGGGTCAGGGGAGTCTTCAACTCATGGGAGATGTTATGGACGAACTCGGTCTTGAGGCGTGTCGTTTCCGACTCGCGCGTGATGTCGCGGCCCAACAGGAAGGTCCCGAGAAGCATAAGGACTACGATGAACGCCAAGAGCGCCCCGTAGAGGAAATTCTCCCGGCGCGCCGTCCGCTCGAGCTCGTCCAACTCAGGCTGGGTCATGAGGAGCTTCCAGGGAAGGGGGAACTGGCGGTAGGAAACGAGCAGCGAATCCTTGGCCGCCGGCTCTCCGTCATCGGCCGGCAACCCGAGGCGGTTCTCCTCGATGTTTTCAAGCACGAGCCCTGTCTTTTTCGATATCTCCCCGAGGATTCCCGGAAGGAGTCCTTTTTTCAGCGATTCGAGGTCCCAGCAAAAGCCGCCGTAATATATGCTTCGGCCGTCAAAGGCCGGGAGCGGAGTATACGAAACAAGACAGTAATCCTCACTCTGGCTGGCCAGCAGGCGGTCGGGTTCGAGCTGGGGGCTGCCGCGGAACGACGAAACGCCCATCCTCTCCTTGATTTTCGGCACGGCGTCTCTTTTGAGAAATTCCGCGAAAAGCAAGGCTTCGAGATAGGGGGAAGGGCGGTTCTTGAGGACTTGATAAGCCTTTTCGATCTCAGAGGCTCCGCCCGCCTGGAGACCGGTCTCGATCAGGGATTGGATTTCCGACGTGAAAAAGTCATACTCGGGAGGGCTGATCGGCCAATTCCCGTCTTTGATGTTTTGATAGACGTCGAGCAGGGCCCGCAAGCCGGCTTCTTCTCGCTGCCGGCGTTTCTCGAGCTCATGGATCTGAAAAGCGGCCGTCAGGCCGAAAAAATGCCCGGCCCGGTCCTGGATCCGGCCGTACTTTTGGCCCAATTCTTCGTAGGCTCTATGGGCCTCATTCAGGTTGCCGGCGGATATCAGGCAACGGCCCAACGCCTCTAAAGCCATCGCCTTCTCCCGGTCCGATGGTGCGAGGGCGGAGGATTCCCGGTAAGCCTGGGCCGCCCGGACGAAGTTCTTCTGGGAAAACTCATAGGTCTCCGCTCTTCTGAAGACCTTGGAAAACCCGCTTTCCGGGGCGATCTCCTCGGTGGATGAAAGGGACGGCTTCTCGCTTCCTGTCCTTGGGAAGATGATCCGGTATTCACTGTCGAGGAGGAAAGGTATGCCGGGAAAAGGCGCATACTCCGCCGCGCCCACGGCGGCCGGTCGTGTACCTGGGAGAGCAGAGCTTTCCGGTCTGCTCAGACGGGCGAAATTTTCCGTCCTCAGCGCTTCTTTTTCATGCTCGAGAAGCGCCGCCTCGACGGCCTGGAGCGTGGATTCCCCGGAAATCCAGAGGTTCGACTCGAGAAGCCTCCGGACGGCCTCCCGCCTCTTGGAAAAGGCGCTTAAGCTCATGTATCCGACGACGAGCGCCGGTAGAAGGATGGCCAGGATAAAAATGAGAACGATTTTCTTCCTGGCCAGTATCCCCTCGGCATAATACTTCATTGCTGACCCCGCGATCGAGGCCCGATCCGGGTGATTTCATCTTCATTGTAACAAATCGCATTGTCGAATTGTCAAAGAATTGTAAAATCGCCTATTTTTTCGGTTTGTCCGCCGGCAGGAAATTCTCCATGACCCAGACCTGGGATTGTTCAGGATTCGCGCCCATAGATGAAAAGGCAATGTGCTGGCCGTTGGGGTGGACGCTCATGTAGCGGAATCTAACCATCGATAGGTCAAGCTTTTGGGCTTCTCCTCCGTCCACAGAGACACGATAGAGATCCCACATATTTCCCATGGGCTCCTGGAGTTTACGGAAATAAATATGGCGTCCATCGGCGCTCCAGGCCGGTGTTATTGAATCATCACCCTCCTGTTCGAAGCTGCATATTTCTCGAATATCTCCGCCCGAAGTCGGCATTATTTTTATCACTCTGTTGGGTTCTCTGTTCGCGAGAGCCAGCCATTTCCCGTCCGGGGAGATATCGAAAAAATGTGCATTAGAAGGGGAGCCGGTAATCCGTTCTTCCTGGCCTGTTTCAAAATTGTGGACGAAAAAAGAACCTGTTTTTCCGGCCCGATCGCCGGTCGAATAGAACATGACCTTCCCGTCCTTGGACCACCGGTGTGAGTAAACCACCATTCCTTTATCGATCAGCACAATCGGGGCAACGTCGCTTGTTTGAACATCGACCCTATAGATACCAGGACGACCATCCTTTCCCTTTCCTTCAACAGAAATGGTGCGGCCGTCTGGCGCCCATAGAGGATAGTTGAATGTCGCCAGATCGGGATGCAGCTCACGAACGCGGCCGGTTTCCAGAGAGAGAATGCCGAGGACCTGCCGGGCTCGAATTGCCGGCATGCTCGAGGTGAAGATATACGCTAAGTGCTTTCCGTCAGGAGAATAATCAGGGTTTGCGTTGTGGCCCTCGTTGAGCAAAACCACCTTTTTTGCCGGGCTCAGGATCTTCCCAGTTCGAGGATCAATCCCGATCTCGTATACATCGGTCGCGTTTCCCGGGAGCCCGTAGAAAAGGGCACCTTGGGAAGTGATTCCCATCGGGAGGATCGGGCCGACGCCGGGCTTGATCAACTCGGGGTTTCCCTGAGGTTTTCCTTCGGCGATGCGGATGAACCACACATCCTGTGTCCCAGTCCGGTCGCTATTGAATAGAAGGCCCTTGCTGTCGGGCGTCCAAGCGATGACCGTGTCGACGGCGGGATGTTCGATCAATGGAATTTCCGTGCCTCCGTCGACCGAGAGCAAGAAGATATCCCGCTTTTCATCTGCCTCGTTTTCCAGCGGAATGTCGTAGGCGATATATTTTCCGTCCGGTGAGAACACAAATCCCCAGGGTTTGAGAATTGCCGATTGAATTTCAAAATGAGTTTTCAGAGCTTTCACTGAACCTTCGGTAACAGATATCAAGCCAAGCTGCGAGATCTCTTCGACGGAAGAGTTCTCCACCCTGTAGAAACCTGCCAAAATGGACCTTCCGTCGGATGACCAATCAAACGGATGGACGTAGTCTTCTTTTCCTTGA
The DNA here is from genome assembly GCA_964525875.1 of uncultured Eubacteriales bacterium. Classification (GTDB taxonomy): domain Bacteria; phylum Acidobacteriota; class Aminicenantia; order Aminicenantales; family Saccharicenantaceae; genus RBG-16-66-30. Next base: position 74,171 of record CAZGJS010000006.1, on the reverse strand, counting down.
TTTCGATAGAGGACACGCGGAGTTGGATCGTTGATGTCCATAACCCGTAATTCATAGGTTTCGTCTTTGGTCCACCATTGATAGACGATGCGCCGGCTGTCGGGGGCCCATTTCGAAAACAACGCGAATTCCGGGGACTGCGTCCACGGGCCCTTGTTCGTCAGGCGCCGGTTCTTTCCTGTGGCGAGCTCTCTGATAGCTAAGTCGCCTGTCACCCAGTCCACAAAAGAGAGGTACCGGCCGTCGGGGGATACGCCTCCCAGAATATCCACCTCGGGCCCGGCCCATACCTGGCGGAGTTTGAATTCAGCATCTCCCGTTTTCGTGAGAGAGCGAGAGCTGAGAAGAAGAGAGAGCTTTTCTTTGGCCTCCCTGACCGCTTCCGACTGCTCCGGGTAATTGTCGACCACTTTCTGGAAGGCCTTTTCCGCCTCTTTTGTGCCCAGTTTCTCGTGGCACAGGCCGATATGGAGCTGGGCCATGGCGGCGATTTCGCGGTTATCCGGGAACCGCTTCAGGAGGTCCTGATAGATCCCGATGGCCTTCTGCAGGTCCCCGCCCACCTCTTCTTCGTAAAGCCCCGATTTGTAGAGCTGCTCGGCGCTCTGCTGGCCGGCGCCGGAAAGCGCCAGCGCCAATATCGCGGCGATCACGACGGACATGATGAATTTTGGCTTCATGATTCAAACCTCCTCATGGATTATCTCCATGAGGGAAGATAGGCCTGCGCCGTGTCGCGCGCTTGATGCTTTAGCGACCCTTCCATGAAGATTCCGTGAACTCCGGTCATCCCGTGAACTTGTATCCGATTCCCCTGACGCCCAGGATGTATTTCGGGTCCTGGGGGTCGTCCTCGAATTTTTTTCTGAGAAGGGAGATGTGTTTGTCGACGGTCCGGGCGTCGACATAGACGTCCTTGCCCCAGACGCTATCCAGGACTTCATTTCGATGGACCACGCGCCCCTTGTTCTGGACGAGAAAATGGAGCAGGGCGAACTCGAGTGCGGTCAGAGGGACCGGCCGGCCTTTCTTCGTGGCCTCGTACTTGACGAAATCGAACTCGATCGCGTCGAACCGGTAGAAATCAATCCCTCGATGCGGCTCATTGACCCTCCGGAGGATGGCCTTGATCCGGGCCAAAAGCTCGCGCGAGCTGAACGGCTTGGTGACATAATCATCGGCCCCGAGCTCCAGGCCGAGCACCTTGTCGACCTCCTGGCTTTTCGCGGTCAGCATCAGGATCGGCGTCATGACCCGGTCCTGGCGCAGCCGCTTACAGACCTCGAACCCGTCCAGCTTCGGCAACATGATGTCGAGGACGATGAGGTCGAAGGGACGCTCGGTGGCCATGGACAGGCCTTCGAGGCCGTCCCTCGCGCACGAGACCTCGTACCCTTCGAGCCGGAGGTTATCCTCGAGCGGCATAAGGATGCTCTCTTCGTCTTCGACGATCAGGATCTTGGTCATCTCAGCCCCCTTTCCTTTGCGGAAGCGGCAGCCGGATCGAGAACAAGCTGCCCTTCCCGGGTTCGCTTTCGACATGGACTTTACCCCGGTGGGCTGCGACGATTTCCTTGACCAGCGTCAATCCCAGGCCGCTGCCTTTGACAGTCCGGGTCAATTCGTCTCCGCCCCGGTAGAAACGCTCGAACAGCCTGGGGATATCTTCTTTTTTGATACCGATGCCAAAGTCCTGTACGGCGATGACAACGGCTTGTTCCTCGAGGCGAGCGCAGACCGATATTTTTCGCGAATCGCCGGAATACTTGATGGCGTTGTCGATCAGGTTGGTCATGGCCTGCGATAGGGCCGTCCGGTCCACCGCGAGAAGAGGAAGCGCTCCCTCGACGTCCAGGCCGATATCGAAGCCTTCGTGACGCACCCGTTCGCGAATGGATGAGATGACCTCGGTCAGAAGGACGGAGATATCCGTCGTCTCGAACGCGAATTCCGCCCGGCCCTCCTCGATCTTGGCCAAGCTGAGGATGTTGTCCGTGAGCAGAGCCAGCCGCTCGCTCTGCTCGAGCAGAACATCGTAATACTTCTGCCGGCGCTCCTCGGAGGGGACCCGCCCCGATTGGAGCATCTCGGCGAGCTGCCGGATCGAGGTCAGAGGGCTCTTGAACTCATGGGAGACCGTCGAGACGAAATCGGACTTCATTCGGGCCAGCTCCAGCTCGTGGGAGACGGAGCGGATGGTCAGGACCAGGCCGAAGATGAGGATGCCCGCGATGAGCAGGAATACGAAGGAATAGAGGCCCCGTCTCGACAGCAGAAAAGTCTTGATGATGCGGGGCGGCGGTTGATGGAATTCCACGGTCCAATCCGGAAAATTCGAGACGAAATTCGTTCGGAGTGTCACCAGGCCCGTCGACGGATTCTCCGATGCCAGGATAACCGAGCCGTCACTTCCCTTGACGGTCCATGACGTCCCTCCGGATGGGAAATGATCCTGTAGGGCCGGGTGGAGGACATCCTCCCTTAGCCGTTCGGCATCAATGAGGATCCCCCAAGCCGTATCCGAGGCGTTTCCCGCTCTCGCCGCAAGGCGCTCGATCGAGACGAGATAAGGGAGATTCCCGATTTCTAGGGCCAGCCTGGCGAAGGGAGGATTAGACGCTTCCGTACCGCCGGTGCTCTTGGCTTCCAGGGCCGGGGCCGCGCCCTGTTCGAAGACGATCATTCTCTCCGTTCTTTTTCTTCGCTCCGCCTCTTCCGCTCCAAGATCCTGGAACTCGCTTCGAAAGGGCTGGAGATCGAGGCCGGGCGGCGGACTCGAAAAGAACGCTTCGATATGACTCCTGGCGCGCTGGACGAAGAATTCGAACTCGGCCCGCTCAAGATTCCAATCTCGCCGGAGAAGGGATCTGTACAGTCCGACTGACGTCTGCAGGGATCTCGCGAAGTCCTCGAGTTCCCGGGAAAGCACGCAGATTTCCAGGGCGGCTGACGGGCCCAGCGGCATCCCCCCCAGAATGACTACCCCGCCGTGCTCTCGAACGATATTTTCATAGGTCGAGACAGCTTCCTTGAGAAGTCCGGATTTCCTTTGGACCCTGGCCACGGCGTTCAGGATCATCCCCACGAGGCGAGGATCGTTCGCGCGTTTCAGAGCCTGACGGTAGGCGGCTAGAGCCCTCGGATAGTTTTTTTGCCGGAACTCCAGCCGTTGGGCAGCTTGGATTTCAGCTGAAAGGCCGGGATCGATAGAAGGGGAGGGGCCGGCTTCTCGACGGCCGTCCAGAAAATACAATAACCTGGCGATAGGGAATTGAATACCCTTGAAATCCTGCAGATAAAAGACCTGCTCGACGAGCGGATTCCCGGCAGCGAGCTTCTCCAAGGCCGAGTGCAGCTCCGGGGACGGTGATTCGGCAAGGCCCGAGACCGCTATCGATAGAGCTCCCTCAACGGCCGATATCTCGTCATCGACCGCCCGGATCACCAGGTCGGCCGTCCGTCGCGTCTCTTCGAGACGCTCCTTCTCGAGCAATGCCCGGTCATTCTGAACACCCCGGAAGGCCAGATATCCCAGGAGCAAGCTTGGCAAGACGATCCCGAGCCCGAAAAGCAGGACGATTCTCCGGTGTTGATGCATCGGGCCTTTCACGCCACGCTCAAGCGGTCTCTAGCCCCAGCTCGATGATTTGCCCTTATCTTAGACTATGAGTGCAACCAAGACAAGAAGGACTTACCGTCATCGGCCTCCTTCGGTTGGAAGCATAGCATCGATTATGCCCTCCGCCTTGACGCTTAATGGATTGTTTGGTGAAGATTATGTGAAATGAAAAAGCGATTGTCACCGTTTATCTTTGGCCGGTGCGCTGCCAATAGGCAGGAAGTTCTCCATGACCCAGAGCTCCGTATCCGAGCCCTCTCCCGTGCTGAAGGCCAGCCGCCTTCCATCAGGGTGGGCACAAAGCCAGGAAATGAACCTCGTGTTCAGTCCAAGGCTATGAGGTTCTCCCCCGTTTGCGGAAATCCTCCAGAGGCCCCATCCCTTGTTCTCCGATCCGCCGCTCCGGCTAAATATGATATACCGGCCATCCGCCGTCCAGGTGAGCATGGTGGGCCAACCCCCCTTTTGTTCAAACTGATGGATCACTTTGGCTTCCCCCCCTGAGGTCGGAATGAGCGTGAGGGCCCGTTGGTCATCGCGGCTTACTATCGCTATGCGATTTCCGTCGGGAGAAATGGCGGAGGGCCCCCAAGGGCGGGTCGCCGCCGCCCCTGCCCGGAAGAGCTCTTTTTCGGTCCCTTTCTCAAAATCGCGAATACGAATCCGGCAGGTCTTTTCCTCGGCCTCCCAATTCATGTAATAGTACGAAGTTCCATCGGACGAACATCCGATGAATAAGTTGTCCAAAGCCGTATCGTTCGATTTTCCGGGCCCTAAAGGGATGCGATGCCCTGTTTGGAGGTCCAACCGGGACATCCCCCCTTGGCTGTCACCGAGATCTGTCGTAAAGTAAAGGAAGCGACCGTCCTGTGACCATCGAAGCATGCGCGCCCACGTTCCCAAGGGGAAATTCTGCTCTTCCTTGGTCTCCAGGGAAAATACGCACAAGGTCGATTCCCCCTGTCCCGGGGACGAATCCCGGAAATAAGCCAGGTATTTCCCGTCCGGCGAGTATTGCGGTCCCCTATTGCTTCCTTGCCGCGGCAGGTCCAGCTTTTTTTGAGGGGCAATGATTTTTCCCGTTTCCTGGTCGACTTCGACGACGTAGATGTCCATCATCCCATTCGATGTTGTGAAATAAAGCGATCCCGCTTGAGTTATGCCGGCGCCTTCTACTTCGCCGATCCCTCTCTTGATAACCTCCGGGTCCCCCGCCGGTCTCCCATCGGCAACAGCGACGGCCCATAAATCCGCGGTTCCCAATCGATCGCTGTCGAACAGGACAAGCCTTCCATCGGGAGACCAGCCTATAAAGGTATCCTGAGCGGGGTGGGTCACAACCGGGACGTCGGCTTTTCCGCCGGCGGAGATGACGAAGATATCTCGTTTGTCCGATCCCTCTTCGGAGGGGGAGTCGTAGGCGACGAATCGGCCGTCCGGAGAAAATCCCATATGTCCCAACCGTCCTTCGATCGTCTTCAGGACGCGTACGGATCCGTCGTCGGCCGAAATGATCCCCATGATCGTATCCGATTGGTTTTCATCCCTGTAGATTGCGGCGAGGATCGTGCGGCCATCGGATGACCAGCCAAACGGATAGACATCGAGATAATCCCCGCTGAGAATACGACGGGGTACCGAGCCGTCGACGAACAAGAGACGCAAATCGACCCATTTCAATGAGGGTGTATCCTGCCACCAATTACAGACCACGGACTTCCCGTCGGGCGACCAGCGGAAAAACCAGCATTCGCCGGCGGACTCATCATTGCTGATCTTGCTTTTGAGGGCCCGTGCTTCTCCTGTCGCCAGCTCCTGAACGACAATCGTCCCAATTCCATAGTCGAAGTAGGCTAGATATCGGCCGTCGGGAGAAACCTGATGCGCGATCTGCGATCCTTGAGTTGAGAGAACCTGACGGAGCTGGAGTCCTCGACCCCCTTCTCGTGCCACGGACTGGACTCTCAGAAGAAGCGCGAGTTTTTCTTTGGCGGTTCTAACCGTTTCGGTTTGGGCTGGATATTTATCAATTACCTTCTGAAAGGCTTTCTGGGCCTCCTCACGTCCCAGCTTCTCGAAACACAAGCCGATCCGCAGCTGGGCCTGCGCCGCCAACGCCTCGTCCTTCGTCTCGTTGATGACCTTCTGGTAGAGGGCGATGGCCTCCTCGAGGTTCCCTTCGCCGCGCTCCTTGGCCAGGGCCTTTTGGAACTGGTCATAGCCGTTCTGGAGGGCGAGGGAGCCGAGGCTCGACGAAAGCAACAGGATGATCGCCGATATCCAAATGGCTTTTTTCATTTCTCCCTCCCGTGTTTTCGGTTCGCTCATAAGATAGGTCATCGGACATTGGAGAGTGTCACGAGACCGTCATGACAGTGTAATTTTTTTCACCGTCATTTCTCGAGGACAAGCCTGTAGCCCACGCCGTAAACCGTGAGGAGCCGGCGCGGGTTGGCCGGGTCTTCTTCGAGCTTGCCGCGGAGAAGGGCGATGTGGTTGTCCACGGTGCGCGTCGTCGGATACTGGTCATAGCCCCACACTTCGTTGAGGAGCTCGTCCCGCCGCACGACCTCTCCGGCCCGTGCCGCCAGCAACCGCAGAATCCCGAATTCCTTGCGCGACATCTCGACGATCTTTCCAGCCTTGCGGGCTTCGAAGCATTTGAAATCGATGAAGACATCATCGAAACGAAGCTCGCCGGGAAGGTCTCCGGTCTTGGACTGCTGGGCTCGACGAATAAGCGCCCTTACTCGGGCCAGCAACTCCGGCACCGAAAACGGCTTGGTCACGTAATCATCGGCCCCCAGATCCAGGCCGGCCACGCGGTCGATCTCCTCCCCCCGCGCGGTCAGCATCAGAATGGGCGTCGTAATGCCCTCGACTCGCGCCTTCCTGCAGAGGTCGTAACCGCTCAGCTTGGGGAGCATGAGGTCCAGGATGACCAGGTCCGGCTTTTTCTCCTTCAGAAGCCCGTAGCCCAGCTCGCCGTCCGCCGCGGTCAGGACTTCATAGGATTCGAACTCAAAATTGTCTTTGAGTCCTCTGAGGATAGCCAGGTCGTCCTCGACGATGAGAATCCTTTTCACGGCTCGCCTTCCAAGGGTAGGATGATGGAAAAGGTGCTTCCTTGGCCCGGCGTGCTTTCCACCCTGACGGACCCGCCGTGGGCTTTGGCGATGTGGGCGACGAGCGACAGGCCGAGGCCCGTTCCCGGCAGGGATTGGTTTTCGTGCGTTTGGACGCGATAGAATTTTTCGAAAATGTGCGGCTGATCTTTCGGATCGATCCCGAAGCCCCTATCGATGACCTGGATGACTGCGCAATCGCCCTCCCGCCGCACGCTCAGACCGACCGTTCGCGACTTGCCCGAGTATTTCACCGCGTTGCTGAGGAGGTTCAACACGGCCTGTTCGATGGCGTCCCGGTCGACGCGAATCTGCGGCAGGCCCTCGTCGATCCGGACGTCGAGCTCGAAGCCCTGCTGCTTCAAGGGATATTCCATGGCCCGGGCCGCGGTCCGGACGATCTCGGGGAGGGAGGCCGGTGACGGATGATAGGTTCTCTTCCCCTGCTCGATCTTGGAGAAATCGAGGACGTTGTTCAGAAGCCGTGTCAAGCGCTCACTCTCGTTGACGATCGTATCCAAGTACTCCATCTGCGTGTTCGGATCCTTGGCTCGGCCCAGTCGCAGTGTTTCAGCGAACATCCGGATTGCCGTCAGAGGCGTTTTAAGCTCGTGGGAGACGCTGGAAACGAACTGCGACCGCATCTCGGCCATGAGGACCTCGCGCCGCACATCCCTCCACAGGAGATACGCTCCGAAGAGAGTTACGCTCAGGACGACGACCAGGGCAAGGATATAGAAGAGCCGCTGAAGCGATCCTTGTTTCGAGTATGCTTCTTTGGCGCCGGACCCGAAGACAACGCTCAGGCCCGGGAAATCCGGGCTTAAGGAGGTCGCATCGGCAGAAAGTCCCATCACCAGTTCGACTCCCCCCGGGAGAACGGCTGAATCATCCGAGTTCGGCAAGAGAGAAGAGGAGAAGGCTTGGAAATCGATGGCGACGAGCAGGTTCTTTCCCTCGGTAAGAAGGGGAAATCGGCCCACGAGCCAAGGTTTTAATCCGTAAGACACCCAGAGAGGTTCGTCTTCGCTCAAATTCGGCCTCGGCAAGGGCTCCAGACCCAGGCGCGGAAAGTCCTCCTTGAGACTCAAAGCCTGTTCCAGGGTCTGGATTTGGGCGAGGATTTTTCGGAGGTGGTCCTCGGCGCCGCTACGGATTGCGGTTCCGGGGACGTCCGGAGCTGCCACGATGATTTGTTGGACGAGGTCCTTCATCAAATAGAGGCCCGCGGGAGAGAGCCACATCCCGGACCGGAGCTGCTGCCCGATCCGTTCGAGGGCTTGGCCATACCTCGAGCCTACCTCCAGGAGCGGCTCAACGGCGTAGAGGGATAGGGGGACGCCGTACTCGTCGAGTACCTCGGGGGAAAGAGATAAGACTTTCTCATATTCCAAAAGGGACTCCCGCTCTCTTTTCAGTCTCATCAGAGCACGGGCCCGCTGCAGGCGGGCATAGCCTTCCCGGAAAGGAGCGCCGGCGACGGCGGCGGCCCTCAGGTAATGCTCAGCGGCCAGGGAATAATTCTTCAAGGAAAATTCCGCGCTCTCGCCTTGTCGGAGGATCCGGCTGAACTCGGCGTCGTTTTCAAGCGTCGGGAATTCGGCCGCTTTCGGACTGGTTTCCCAGGGCAGGACCAGCCGGGCGTCATGGACATTAGCGATAAGAATAACCTCCGGATTGACATAATCGCGCCAGGCCAGCTGATGGGGCTGTTCCATTAGTGCCGATGCTTCCTGCCGGACGACTTTGTCTAAGCGCGATGCGAGGTCCTGCCCGGTTTCCGTGGCCACGCGCCGGTGGTCGTCGGCGACGCGTTTCAGGGTGAGTTCCCTCTCCTGGCTGATCATCCGCAGCGTCAGGGCCACAAGGACGATGACCGGCAGGAGAACGGCGGTCAGGAAGAGCACGACCTGCTTCCGATGACCTTGGGTTTTCATTGCCGACGTAATCCTAATCAGATTCTAGGGGTGAGGTGAACGACGATTGTCACGAAAATGTCATGAAAGAACATGCCCGCCGGGCTACAGGAGGCCAAGAACCATGGCCCTTTTTGATTTCATGATCGTCCCCCTAAAAGAATAGGGCTTTCGAGATCTCGTTATCGGCCGCGCCCTCGAGCGGTGCATTTGCGCCTCGATAATCCCCTTTGACCGTCGTAGGGAAGCATAAGGAACGCTGCGAGCGTTGTCAAGGAATGTCCGCCCGCGGGCTGGGGCACACCGAGGATTGAGGTGGACGCCGGGCCTGTCAGTAGCTCTTGGCCCGGAGCGCCGCCGCGATCATAAAAACGATCTTTTTCTTGTCGTCGATTTCGTAGAAAAAACGGTAATTCCCGATGCGATAGCGCCAGGTCTCGGGGGCATATCCCTTTAGCTTCTTGATGTTCTTCCCGAAATAGGGCTGCTGCTTGAGTTGCGGATAAACATATTTTTCGAGTTTTCCAACGATCTTCCCTCTTCGGCCGCCGAAGATCTTCCCGAGATCCCCCTGGATTTGATCGGTCTCGAATATCCGGAAATCACTCAACGAACCGGCCCTTCATCTTGCGAGCTTGGGCGCTTCCGGCTTTCATCCTCTTCAACAGGCTCTCATCGGACATGATCTCTTCCATTTCGTACGGATCGACGAAAAGAGTTTCCTCGAGCTGCCGGAGTGCGAGGGTTTCGATGGCGTTGGCGACGGGCCGATTGTCGGCTTGGGCAAAGCTCAAGAGCTTCCGATAGTCCTCGTCGGAAAGTCTCAGGGTGATGGTCTTAGGCATGAATGAAATCCTTTTACATAGCTTCATATTCATTCTATTTGACTTATTTGGGGTTGTCAACTCCATTTTCATGCCGCTTTCATAAAGACGCCCGGAGGCCCGGGAATTCTCTCATGTGAATTCAAGGGGTGAGCGGCGTCGTCTTCAGAGAAAGAGAAGCGCGGCGAGGGAGAGGGCGATGAGGACGAGCGAGAGCTTGTAGAGCGCGCGCCACGCGGCGTTGGCCTCGCGGAGGATCTCGAATTCCGTGACGTAGACGACCTCGCAGGCGCCGTTGCCCCGGTCGTTGCGGACCGTGCTCGAGCCCCGGGCGTAGGGCGCGCCCTTCTGGCCGTAGGAGACGAGCCAGCCCTTGAAGCGGACCTGGTCGCCCTTGCGCGCCTTCTGGACGGCCCCGGCGACGAACGGGTCGGCCGGGAGCAGGTGGTTGTTGGACAGGCAGTTCTCGGTGAAGATCCGGCCTGTCTCGCTGTCGGGGTAGCGGTAGAAGCAGGTGAAATCGCGGTTCCGGAACGTCATCCGTTTGTAGACGCCCGTCTCGACGTTTTTCCCCCAAATAACACATACGTCCTTGACGTTGATGTAATCGTTCCAAAGTTTGTGGGAGACGTCGACGAACGAGGCGGCGTCGTGATAGGAGACGATCATCCCCCAGAGCTCGTAGCTGAAGAGGGGGGTGACCGTGTAGGTGACGTTCTTGCGCGTGACATCGAACGGCTCCGGAACATCGTCTTTCGTCTGGATGGGGCTCTGGAGGAGCGATTCGTGGATCAGGCCCTTGTCGGGGAACCGGTTACGCATGAAAAAGGAGACAACGACAGCGAGGGCGGCGACGGGCAGCAAAAATTTCGCCATCCGGCGGAGGTACGGAGCTTTACCTAACGGCATAACGACCTCACTTGACGAGGAGAATATCTTTTTGCGGCCGACCTGGTGGCCGAGCGCGGGGGTGTTTTTTCAGCATGGGGCCGCCTTTCGCGCATCGAACATGGGTTCCGGCGTATCCTAATAAAAAAATAGGAGGGGGTCAAACGTTCCGGTGATTGACTTCGCCCAACGCCGGAGATATATTCCGGGACTCATGGAGGAGCGATGAGTCCCAATCCTTTTCTTGGAGTTTTCCTTCATGCCCTGGGCGGTTTCGCCGCCGGGAGCTTTTACATTCCGTATAAAAAAGTCTGCGGCTGGGCCTGGGAGACCTACTGGCTGACGGGCGGCTTTTTCAGCTGGATCATCGCGCCCTGGGTCGTGGGCTTCCTGACATGTCCGGAGCTTCTCGGCGTCCTCAGGTCCGCTTCTTCCAAGACCCTCCTCTGGACCTATCTTTTCGGGGTGATGTGGGGGATCGGCGGCCTGACCTTCGGCTTGAGCATGCGCTATCTCGGTCTCTCCCTGGGCATGGCCCTCTCTCTCGGGTTCTGCGCCGTCTTCGGCACCCTCGTCCCGCCCGTCTTCGAGGGGCGCATCGCCGGGCTCGTGGCGACGACCTCCGGCCGGATCGTCATCCTCGGCATCCTCGTCTGCCTGACTGGTATCGCCATGTGCGGCAGGGCCGGGATGAGGAAGGAGCGGGAGCTCTCGGACGCCGAAAAAAAGGCCTCAATCGCCGAGTTCAGCTTCGTCAAAGGGGTCTGGGTAGCCGTTTTCGCCGGGATCATGAGCTCGTGCATGGCTTTCGCCTTCGCCGCCGGCAAGCCCATCGCTGAGGCCGCCATCCGGAGCGGGGCTAAGCCCCTTTTCCAGAATTTCCCGGTCTTGATTGTCGCCCTATTCGGAGGGTTCACGACGAATTTCATCTGGTGCACGGCCCTGAGCGTCCGCAACAAGTCCGGGCGCGACTACCTCCGGGTCAGATCGGCCGAACCCGCCGCGAGCGCGGGGTCCGCGGCGTCTTCGCCGATGCCGTCCCTTCTCTCGAACTACCTCTTCTCGGCCCTGGCCGGGACGACCTGGTATTTCCAGTTCTTCTTCTATGGCATGGGCACGACGAAGATGGGGAAGTACGATTTCTCGAGCTGGACGATCCACATGGCCTTCATCATCACCTTCAGCAGCCTGTGGGGGATCTATTTCCACGAATGGAAGGCCACGGGGAAGCCGACACGCCGCCTCGTCGTGGCCGGGATCGTCGTCCTCATCCTGTCGACGATCGTCGTCGGAGTCGGGAATTACGTCGCGACCATCCCCGGGAGCTCTTCGCAGCAAGGTCAGTCTCAGGCCTCGGTTCTCGGGGTATCCGAAGTCTGCGTTATGGAAACCAACATGGGGACCCTGGTCTTCGGTTTCTTCGAGGCCGACGCGCCCAAAACCGTTGCCCAATTCAAGAGCCTCGTCCGGAAGGGATTCTACGACGGTAAGGACTTCTACCGTGTCGTCCGCGGCCACGTCATCCAGGCCGGCGGCGGCGACGCGCCCAAGCTGCCGCCGGAGTTCAACGCCCGACCGCATGTCGTCGGCACGTTGGGCCTGGGCCGAACGGGGGACGAATGGAGCGGCGACTCGGAAATCTATGTCTGCGTCGCGCCGCGGCCCCATCTCGATGGAAGGTACACGGTCTTCGGCCAGATGAGCGCGGGGTTCGACGTCCTCGAAAGGATCGCCGCCGTCCCGGTCGAGGAGAGGTGGGAGGGGCCGGACAAGAAGATGGCCATGCACAGGCCGCTCCAGCCCGTCATCATCCGGAGCGTCCGGATCGAGACACGTTAGCCCGCGGCAAGAAGGGGTCAAACCTACCTTTTATCAGAAAGTGATGAAAGGTAGGTTTGACCCCCTCTTAACGGGCGGACCTGAGGCGGTCCCAGACCTTGACGTAGAGGGCGTTCTTCGCTCCGATGTCGGCGATCATCTCGCTCTTCTTCCAGATCTCCGGGCTCAGGAATATTCCCGGGTTGTCGCGGATTTCCGGGTTGAGCAGGGGGTACGAGTCCTTATTCGGGCAGAGAAAGAAGATGAACTCCGTGTTCTCGGCCGCGACTTCCGGTTCGTGAAGGAAATTGATGAAGGCGTGGGCCAGAGCGGGTTCCCCAGCGCCGGCCGGGATGACCAGGTCGTCGCAGGAGATGATCGTCCCTTCCTCGGGGACGAGGAACCGGACGTCCGGGCTTTCTTTACGGACCTGAAAGACGTCTCCGTTCCAGGCGTGGACGAGGAGGAACTCTCCGGAAGCCAGCCCGATCTTGTACTGCTCGTTCTCGAACTTGGCCAGGTTCTTCTTCCACTCGAGGAGGAGGGCCTCGGCCTCGGCGAGCTCGGCCTCGCTCGTCGTGTTGATGCTGTGACCAAGGGTTTTGAGGGCCGCGCCGATCGTCTCGCGCATGTCGTTAAACATCGTCATCCGGCCGCGGAGGTCGGCCCGGCCGAACATCCTCCAGGAGGGGATGACATTCTCGACACGTCCCTCGAGATAGGCGATGCCGCTGACGACGAGCATGTAAGGGACGGAATGGTCCATCGTCCCGTCCACGGCGATCTTGAGATATTCCGGGTCCACGTGGGCGAGGTTGGGCAGGAGGCTCCGGTCGAGGCGAAGGAGCATGTCCTGGTCGTGCATGAGGCTGACCATGTAGCTCGAAGGCGTCAGCAGGTCGTAGCCCGACGCGCCGGCCTTGAGCTTGGCGTACATGGCCTCGTTCGACTCGAACGTGTCCAGGACGACCCGGCAGGCGTGCTCGCGCTCGAACCGCCGGATGAGCTCGGGCTTGATGTAGTCGGACCAGGTGTAGACGCTGAGGACGGGCCTGGATTTTCCGCAGCCTGTCGGAGCGATCAGGACGGCGACGAGCGCCGGGACGAGAAGGGCCGCGGCAGCCGCGCGAAAGACACAGCCTTTCGTTCTCATCCGCTTTTCCTCGAACCCTCTATATAACAAGCGGGCCGTCTTTTCAATCTGACGCGCAGCACAAATCGGCTTCTCGATATTCCGAAAAATTCACGGGACACAATCCCTTTTCAAGAGAAAAGGGTTATGTCCCGAATTTTTCTTTGGTCCCGGGATTCCCGGCGTCTTTTCGCCGATTGACGAGCCGCTGGCTCAGGAGGACGGCCGTCAGCGTGACGGCGAGGAGGAGCGTCGACAGGGCGTTGATCATCGGCGGCGCGCCGTACTTGATCATGCTGTAGATACGGAGGGGCAGGGTCGTTGAGCCGGGTCCGGCGACGAAGAAGGTGATGACGAAGTCGTCGACCGACAGGGTGAAGGCGAGCAGGGCCCCGGCGACGATCCCCGGCATGAGCATGGGGATGAGGACTTTCCGGGCGCTCTGCCACGGGCTCGCCCCGAGGTCCCGGGCCGCTTCGATCACGGAGAAGTCGAAGTCCTGGAGCCGTCCCAGAACGGTCATGGCCACGTAGCTCGCGCAGAAGGTGACGTGGGCCAGGAAGATCGTGAACAGCCCGAGGGGGACTCCGGCAGCGACGAAGAACATCAGGAGGCTGATGCCCATCAGGATTTCGGGGACGACGAGAGGCGTGTAGATCAGGGTGTAGTGGACCCGCTGGAGGCGGCTCGCGGCGTAGCGGTGGAGGGCGAAGGCCGCCGCCGTCCCCAAGACAACGGACACAGCCGTGACCGAAACGGCGATGATGAGCGTGTTCCGCAGCGCCTGCCAGACCTCGGGGGACTCGAAGAGCCGGGCGTACCAGACGAGCGAGAAACCCTGCCAGCGGCTGGAAAAGCGGGCCGAGTTGAAGGAGTTGATGACGAGGATGAGGATAGGCAGGTAGAAAAAGGCCAGGACGAGGGCGGTGACGACGAGAGGAAAGCGGCTCCTCCTCACGGCGCTTCCCCCATGATGATATCGGACTTCTTGTTCTTGCGCTGGAGGGCGAGGACGGCGATGAGGGGCGCGAGAACGGCCAGGACGAGGACGGCCGACAGGGCGCTCGCGTGGGGCAGGTTGCGGTCGGTGAAGACCCGCTGGGCGATCTTGTTCCCCAGCATCTCTCCGGATGGGCCGCCGACGAGGTCGGGGATGATGTAGGAGCCCAGGGCGGGGATGAAAACGACAAGGAACGCGGTCAGGAGCCCGCGGCTGATCCCCGGGAGGAAGACCCGGCGAAAGGCCTGGGCGGAGCTGGCGCCCAGATCGCGGGCCGCCTCGACCAGCCGGAAGTCGAACTTTTCCGCGGCCGCATAGATGGGCAGGATGGTGAACGGTAGGAACGTGTAGACCATGACCAGAACGACGGCTGTCGGGTTATAGAGGAGCGTCGTCGCCGTCCCGACGAGCCCCAGCGCTTCGAGGGCCTTCTTGATCAACCCTTCGGGATGGAGGAGGGACTTCCAGGCGAAGACGCGGACGAGAAAGCTCGTCCAGAAGGGGATGATGACCAGCATGAGCAGACGGTTCCTCCATTTCTCCGAAGCCCGGGCGATGGAATATCCGGTGGGCACGGCCAGGACGAGACAGATGACCGTCGTCAGGAGGCTTATCCAGAGCGTCCTCCAGGCGATGGCCAGATAGCTCGGGGTCCAGAGTAAGCGGATGGTGTCCAGGGTCCAGCCGCCGCCTATCCCGCCGTAGGGATTGGCCGGCCGGAAGGCGATGACGAAGACGAGGGCGGTCGGGACGACGACTAACAGGCCGAGCCAGGCCAGGGTGGGCAGGGAGGTCAGCCACTCGGCGCGGCGGCGCCTCAAGATGGGGTCAAACCTACGGCCGGGAGCGGATTCCGAGGAGCGACCATCAGAAGTGCGGCGGAGCGGCCCGGAGCCGCGCTTCTGGGAAATATCTGAATCGAGAGACTCTGTTCGTTTGACCCCCCTTTCATTTCCCATTTAGCGGCTCACCCACGCTCTGCGGCGGCACGGCCAGCAGGCCCTCGTCCGCCTTCCGGAAGTGGTCGAGCATGAAACCGTCGTCGGCATGCCACCAGATCCAGGCTTCGTCGTTCCAGCAAAGAGGTTTCTCGTCGAGGAAATAGCGGGCGTGCTGGCGGAAGACCTGGATCCTGTAGCCGCCGGCCCGGACCCAGTATTTCGTGTTGGAGCCGAGGTAGATGACGTCTTCGATGACGGCCGGGAGGTAATTCCGCTGGGGCTTCTCCTCGGGCCGCTCCCGGGAGATGTGGATTTTTTCCGGCCGGATGCTGAGATAGATGGGCTGTCCGGGCTGGAGCGACTTGTCGTTGAAGCAAAGGATCCCCGGGAGCCCGGCGATGGCCAGGCGGCAGTACTCGCGGTCCGGGCAGGCCTCGACCCGGCCCTCGAGGAAGTTGGTGTCGCCGATGAAGGCCGCGACGAAGCTCGTCCGGGGGGATTCGTAGATCTCGGCCGGCGCGCCGACCTGCTCGATGCGGCCGCCGTCCATGACCGCGATCCGGTCGCTCAGGCTCATGGCCTCGGCCTGGTCGTGGGTGACGTAGAGAAAGGTGATGCCGACCTGGTCGTGGATGAGGTCGAGCTCGATGAGCATCTTCTGGCGGAGCTTGAGGTCGAGCGCGGCCAGGGGCTCGTCGAGGAGGAGGACGTCGGGCTTGTTGACGAGGGCCCGGGCCACGGCGACGCGCTGTTTCTGCCCGCCGGAGAGCTGGTCGGGCTTTTTCGCCGCCTGGTCGGCCATGCGGATGAGCTCGAGCATCCTGTCGACCTCGTCCCGGATCTCGGTTTTGGGGCGCTTGGCGATCACGAGGCCGAAGGCGATGTTGTCGCGGACCGTCAGGTGGGGGAAGAGGGCGTAGCTCTGGAAGATGGTGTTGACTTTGCGCTTGTTCGGAGGGAGCCCTGTGATGTCCCGGCCGTCGATGAAGACGCGTCCGGCGTCCGGGTCCTCGAAGCCGGCGGCGAGACGCAGCATGGTCGTCTTGCCGCAGCCGCTCGGCCCGAGAAGGGAGAAAAATTCGCCCTTCTTGATCTCAAGGGAGACGCGGTCGACGGCCTGGATGCTCCCGAAACGTTTGGAGACGCCGCGGAACTCGAGGAACTCAGCCAACGAAGGGTGACTCCTGCGGGGGGAGGCTGGCGGGGCGGAAGCGGGCCGTCGTGTTCAATGCCGCCCTATTATGAAAAAAACGGCCGGAGAATTCAAGGCCGAGGATTGCGCCCGTCCCCGCGATATGCTAGATTTTCGCTGATCCGCAGGAAAGGAGCTGCCATGAAGAACCTCGGGGGAATCTCATTTGTCTTTATCGCCGTTTTCTTGATCGCCGTTTCCGGCCCGGCCGTCGCAGCGGTCCCCCAGGACCTCGCCGGTCACTGGGAAGGGACGATCGAGGTCCCCGGTACCAAGCTCGAAGTGAACCTCGATTTCGTCAAGCAGGCCGATGGCACCTGGAAAGGCGACATTTCCATTCCGGTCCAGGGCGCCAAGGACCTGCCCCTCGCCGGCATAAAGATCGAGGGGACGGACGTCGCCTTCTCCATCGTCGGCATTCCGGGCGACCCGACGTTCACGGGGCAGATGAGCGCCGACGGAGCCAAGCTCACGGGAAAGTTCAGCCAGGGCGGCGGCTCTTTCCCCTTCGATCTCGCCCGCGCCGCCGACCCCGCGGCCAAGGCGAAAAAGGCCCTCGAAGGCTTCGATGAGGTCGTCGCCAAGGGCCTGGCCCTGCTCAAAGTCCCCGGCGCGGCCATCGCCATAGTCAAGGACAAGCAAGTCATCTTCTCCAAGGGATTCGGGTTCCGGGACGTGGACGGCAAGCTACCCATGACGGCCGATACCCTCATGGCCATCGGCTCGTCGACCAAAGCCTTCACGGCCTTCACGCTCGGGACTCTCGTCGACCAGGGCAAGGTCGAGTGGGACAAGCCCGTGCGCAACTACATCCCCTGGTTCCGCCTCTACGACGCCCAAGCCGGCGAGCGCCTGACGCCGCGCGACCTCGTCACTCATCGGTCGGGGCTGCCGCGTCACGACCTCGTCTGGTACAACAACCGCACCGCGACCCGGGAACAGCTCGTCCGCAGCCTGGCTTACCTGCCGCCGACGGCCGACCTCCGGGAGAAGTGGCAGTACAACAACATGGTGTTTCTCACGGCCGGCTATCTCATCGAGACGCTGACGGGGAAGACCTGGGAAGACTCCGTCCGGACGCTCGTCTTCGCGCCGCTGGGGATGAACCGCAGTAATTTTTCTGTCGTCGAATCTCAAAAGGACAAGGACTTCGCCCTGCCCTACGACGAGCGGGACGGCAAGGTCGTGAAGATCCCCTTCCGCGATATCTCCCTCGTCGGTCCCGCCGGGTCCATCAACTCCAGCGCAAACGAAATGAGCCGCTGGGTCACCGTCCATATCAACGGCGGCAAATACGGGGACAAGCAGGTCATAGGCGCCAACACGCTGGCCGACCTCCACACGCCGTCTATGACGATGGGCAGCGTTTCGACGCGGCCCGACATCACGGCGCCCAACTACGCGCTGGGCTGGATGGTCGACAACTATCGGGGCCATGGGCGCGTCCACCACGGCGGCAACATCGACGGATTCTCAGCCATGGTCAGCTTCCTGCCCAACGACGGGCTCGGCTTCGTCGTCCTGACGAACAAGAACGGGACCGGCCTGTCCGAACTCCTCATCCGGACGGCGGCCGACCGTATTCTGGGACTCGAGGCCGTGGATTGGATAGGCGACGCCGCGAAACGGCTGGCCGAGGGCAAGGCGGTCGGCAAGAAGGCCGAGGAGAAAAAGGCCACGCGCCGGCGGCCCGGGACGGCCCCGGCCCACAAGCTCGATGAGTATGCGGGCGATTACCGCCACCCCGGATACGGCGACCTCAAGGTCACGCTCAAGGGGACCCAGCTCGGCTTCCTCTACAACGGCATCGCGACCCCGCTCAGCCATTGGCACTACGAGACGTTCAACGGCGGCAAGGCCGAGGACCCGACCTTCGAGGACATGAAGCTGACCTTCCGGACCGACGTCAACGGGAACGTGGTCGGCGTGGCCGTGCCATTCGAGGCGTCGCTCGACGATATTTATTTCGCTAAAAAGCCGGACGCCCGCCTGTCCGACCCGGCCTACCTCAAGACGCTGGTGGGGTTGTATACGCTGGCTTCCCAGACCGTGACAGTCAGCTTGAAGGGCGATACTCTGACCCTCTTCATCCCCGGCCAGCCGGTCTACGACCTTGTGCCCGAAGTCGGCGGCGAGTTCTCCCTGAAAGTGGCCAAGACCATCCGGGCGAAGTTCCTGGAAGACGCCAAGGGGCAGGTGACCGGCCTCGAGGTCAGCCAGCCAGCGGGAGTTTTCGAATATAAGCGTTCTAAATAGGATCGGAGGGGCCCCTTCTTGTTGACGGACAGCAGGGAGCGGCCTAGAATAGACAGAGGGTAAGAGACGATGATAACCCGCACCGCGATCCCAGTTCTGATCCTGGTGGCACTTTTCCTGCCTCTGCCCTTTATCCTCAGCTTTTTCTTTTTCGGCGTCCTCCTCGCGGTCCGGCCGCGCGGGGAGCCCGGCTATGCCTGCGCCGTCATCTCCCGCTTCGCCGGGCCGATCCTCCTCAGAAGCCCTCCTCTTTGACCTCCTCTTTTTCCGCCACTCCGTCCGCGGAAACATTCAAGGCAACAAGAGGAGGAATTGCTTGATCGATACATCTCATCGCTTTTTCCCCAAGGGGCGTCGCATGGGCGAAAATCCCCGAGCCGGCGCGGCGACCGGCTTGCGGAGTGGTTTCCGGGCAAGGCTCCTGACAGCCTTCAACCGGTTCCGCGGTGTACCCGTCGAAACCGACCTGGCAAGGTACGCGCGGACAGTCCGGAAGATCCGTACTTCCCATGAAACGGAAGGGCTTGGCCTGAAACCCGACGAAGCGCTCGGGCGCCTGGCTGTATCCCTGCGCCGGAGTTTTAAGGGCGAGCCGTCAACGGATACCGAGGAGAGGGCGAGGATCGAGGTTTTCGCCCTCGTCGATGAGGCCGCCCGCCGCGCGACGGGCTTCGCCGCCCACGACGTCCAAATGATCGCCGGTCTGGCCATGGTCGACGGCAAGGTCGCCGAATTACCGACGGGGGAGGGCAAGACCCTGGCCGCCGTCTTTCCGGCCTCGCTCCTTGCCCTCACCGGCCGGGCCGTCCACATCCTGACTTTCAACGATTACCTGGCCCGCCGCGACGCGGCCTGGATGGGGCCGGTCTACCGCTTGCTGGGTCTTTCCGTCGGCATCGTCCAGGAGGGCATGGATATGCCGGCGAAGAGATCCGCCTACGCTTGCGACGTCGTCTATGCCACGGCCAAGGAGGCCGGCTTCGATTACCTCCGTGACCGGCTGGCCTATGAGCCCACGGAGCTCGTCCACCGGCCGTTCGACGTTGCCCTCGTCGACGAGGCCGATTCCATCCTCATCGACGAAGCCCGCATCCCGCTCGTAATCTCGGGGAACGCCGGAGCGCCCGGCGCCGACGCCGGCCGCCTGGCCGCCGTCGTCCGCGGCCTCGAGCGGGGGAAGGACTACGAGACCGACGCGGAGAATGCCAACGTCTTCCCCACGGACGGCGGCATCCGCAGGATCGAGCACCTGCTCCGATGCGGCAACCTCTTTGACCCGGAAAACGAGATGCTCCTGGCTGCCGCCCACTGCGCCCTCCACGCCGAGACCCTGCTCGAGCGGGACGTCGACTATATCGTCCGGGACGACCGCGTCGAGATCGTCGACGAGTTCACCGGCCGGGTCATGGACAAGCGCCATTGGCCCGACGGCCTCCAGGCGGCCGTCGAGGCCAAGGAGGGCGTCCGCCGCGGCTCTGAGGGCCGCATCCTCGGATCCATCGCTCTCCAGCATTTCTTCCGTCTCTACCCGGCGCTTTGCGGTATGACGGCCACGGCCCGTACGTCGTTCCGGGAGATCAAGGAATTCTACGGCTTGGGAGTCGTCGTCGTCCCGTCCCACAGGCCCTGCGTCCGGCGCGACCTCCCCGACGTCGTTTTCACCCACAAGGAGGCCAAATTCAGTGCCCTCGTCCGGGAAATTGCGAGCGTCCACGCCGCGGGCCGCCCTATTCTCGTCGGGACGTCGAGCGTCAGGGAATCGGAGGAGCTCGCCGCCGCCCTCAAAGCCGCCGGCGTCTTCTGCGATGTGCTCAACGCCAAGAACGACGAGCTCGAAGCCGCGGTCATCGCCCGGGCCGGCGCTCCCGGCGCGGTGACCATCTCGACCAACATGGCCGGCCGGGGTACGGACATCAAGCTCGGCGGGCCGCTCGAAGAGAAACTCGGCAAAGTGGCGGCCCTGGGCGGTCTCTACGTCATCGGCACCAACCGCCACGAGAGCCTGCGCATCGACAGTCAGCTCCGCGGCCGGGCCGGCCGTCAGGGCGACCCCGGCTCGTCCCGGTTCTTCATCAGCCTGGAGGACGATATTTTCGAAAAATACGGGCTTAGCCGCAAGCTTTTCAAGCGTTACCGGCTCGACCGCCGGGCCGCCGCGCTCGACAACGAGATGCTCCGCAAGGAAATCCTCCACGGTCAGCGCGTCATCGAGGGCCGGAACCTGGACATTCGCCGGGCCCTCTGGGATTATTCCACCCTGGTCGAGACTCAGAGGCGAATCGTCGCCGTGTGGCGGGACGGCGTTTTCGACCTACCGGCCGGCGCGGACGCGCCGTTCCGTCCCTCTCTGGAGCTCCTCGCGGCCGGATCGGCCCGCTTTGGACGTGAGGTGTTCGACTGCATGGCCCGCCGGGCCGCGCTCTTCCATATCGACAGCGCGTGGGCCGACCACCTGGCCTGGCTGGCCGACCTCCGGGAGGGCATCCACCTCGTCTCGATCGGGCGCAACGAGCCGCTCCGGGAGTTTCAGAAAGCCGCGACCGAAGCGTTCCTCGGGCTGGAGGCGAAAATCGGGCGCGAAGTGAGAAGGACGCTGGAGTCCTTCATCGTGCGGGAAGGCCCCGTCGACCTCGACGCCGAAGGCCTGAAAGGCCCGTCCTCGACCTGGACTTACCTCGTCAACGAGGATCAATTCGGCTGGGGCGTCGAGCTCATAAAGGGCACGAACATTGGCTTCGCGGCCGGGGCGGCCGCCTTCGCCGGGCCGCTCTTCATTTTCGCCCTCATTGCGAACCGCCTGCGGCGGAAGAGGGCGAGCTGAACAGATTGACAGCCGGCTGGCCGTGACATATATAGTTAGGCTCATGGCCGCGGGGAACGGCAGCGGCCGCAGCGACGTTAGAATTGGCGAGACCGTTGAAGAAAGGGCAGAAACATGACCCCTGAGGCCGCCGCGAACGGGCTCGAGCGGAAACTCGGGCTCTTCCCGCTGACCAACATCGTCATCGCCAACATGGTCGGCGCCGGCATCTTCACGACGTCGGGGCTCCTGATGAAAGACCTCCACCATCCGGTGGTCATGCTGGGCCTCTGGGTCGTCGGCGGTTTGGTCGCCCTCTGCGGCGCCCTGAGCTACGGCGAACTCGGCGCCGCCTTTCCCCACGCCGGCGGGGAATACGCGTTCCTATCGCGGCTCTACCATCCCATTCTCGGCTTCCTCTCCGGTTGGGTCTCCTTCTTCGTCGGCTTCTCGGCTCCCATCGCCGCCTCGGCCATCGGCTTCTCGGAATACCTGACCCGGGCCTTCCCCGGCCTCCTTCACCCCGGTATCATCGGAGGGGCCTCGGAAGCTGCGGTCATGAAAAAACTTTATGCCATCCTCATCATCGTCGCCTTCACCTTCCTCCACACCCGCGGCCTCGAGACCGGGGCCCGGGTCCAGAACGCCCTGACCGGGCTGAAGATCCTCCTCATCGTCGGCCTGGTCGCCGCCGGGTTTGCCGTCGGGAAGGGAAGCCTGGGCCATCTTGTTGCAGCGGCGCCGTTCCGCTTCGATTTCGGCGGCCTGAAAACCCTTGGCTTGTCCTTGATGTGGATCATGTTCGCCTACAGCGGCTGGAACGCATCGGCCTATGTCGGGTCGGAGGTCAAAAACCCATCGCGCAACCTGCCGCGCTCGCTCCTGATCGGGACGGGGGTGGTCATGCTCCTTTACATCGCCCTGAACCTATTCTACATCTACGCCATCCCGCCGGCCCAGATGGAGGGCGTGATCTCCGTCGGCGGCCTGGCCGCGGGCAACCTCTTCGGCAAATCCGCGGAAACGGTCCTGTCGGTCCTTATCTCCTTCGCCCTCTTTTCCTCGCTCAGCGCCTACCTCATCCTCGGGCCCAGGGTCTACTACTCCATGGCCCGGGACGGCATCTTCTTCAAAACCATCGCCTACGTCGACCCGAAATGCTCCGTGCCCGCACGGTCGATCGTCCTCCAGGGGGCGATCGCTTCGGCCATGGTCCTGTTCGGGACATTCGAGCAGCTCCTGACCTACATGGGCTTCTCCCTGGGCATCTTCCCCCTCCTGGCCGTGCTGGGCGTGTTCAAATTGAGGCGGACGGGCCGGAGCACCGTGAAACTGCCCGGCTACCCGGTGGCCTCGGCCCTCTACATTCTCATCGGAGCGACGATCCTCGTTCTGGCCTTCCTCGAGCGCCCGGTCGAATCGCTCGTCGCCGTGGCCACGGCCCTGGGCGGCATCCCCGTGTATTTTTTCTTCAAGAGGAGCGCCGGGAAGGGCGCCTGATCCGGACCGCCGCCGCGTCCCGCTCTATTTGACTAAAACCGAGCTTGGGACTATTCTGAATATTGTAGGTAGGGGTTGGTGCGGGGAAGATTTTAACTGTGGAGGAACGCTTGCCGGGCTCTTCGAAGACAGCCGGAAAAGTGGCCGCGATCGGACTCGTGGCGCTGCTCTCCCTAAGTTCATGCTCCTTGGAAAAGCTGGCCATGAAGAAGGTGGCCGGGATGCTTTCCGGCTCCTCGTCGACCGACGTCTTCAGCTCGGATAACGACCCCGACCTCGTTGGGGACGCCCTGCCCTTCGCCATCAAGCTCTACGAATCCCTGCTCTCCTCGTTGCCCGACCACGCCGGGCTCCGGCTCCGCACCGGCAGCCTCTATATCATGTACGCCAACGCCTTCGTCCAGACGCCCGCCGATATGACGCCCCGTAGAGAAGGGGAGCTGAAAGAGTACCTCTTGGCCAGAGCCAAGAACCTTTATCTACGCGGTCGGGACATCCTTTTCGTGGCCCTGGAAAAGAAGAACCCCCTGATCCGCAGCCAGCTCAAGGAGCGGAAATACAAGGAAGCCATGGCACCCTTCAAGAAGGAGGACGTTTCGCTCCTCTACTGGACGGCGGTCGGCTGGGTCGCCGCCTTCTCCGTCAATCCCTTTGACATGACCCTCGGACAGACGCTTCCCCAGACCGCGGCCATGATGGTCAGGGTCGCCGAGCTCGACCCCGGCTTCAATCAGGGCGCCCTCCACGTGTTCTACGTCAGCTACTACGGATCCCTGCCCGACTACATGGGCGGCGATGCGGTCAAGGCCCGGGAGCATTTCGCCAAGGCGCAGAGAATCGCCGGAACGAAGGACACGTCGGCCCTGATGGCCCTGGCCACGACGGTGTGCGTCAACGAGCAGAACGCTGGAGAGTTCAAGAAACTCCTCGGCCAGGTCCTCGAATTCGACACGGACAAGAGCCCGGAGAACCGCCTGGTCAACATCCTCAACCAGCGGAAGGCGCGCTGGTTCCTCGCGCATGTCGACGACTTCTTCATCGAACTGGAACGACCATGATCAATAAACTCATCGCCGCTTTCGCCGTTCTGGCGCTCGCGGTTTCGAACGCGCCCGCCGCGCCGGCCTCCTCCGGGGCGGTGGTCATCAAGATCGGCAGTATCGCCCCCGAACGGTCACCTTGGGGCAAGGCCCTGGAGAAGGTTGCCCGGGACTGGGAGAGGATCTCGAACGGGACCGTCCAGGTCAAGATCTACCCCGGCGGCATCGCCGGAAGCGAACGGGCCATGATCCAGATGATGCGCCTGGGGGGGCTCCAGGGCGGCGTCTTCACCAGCATGGGCTTGTCGAAGATCGAGCCGTCCGTCACGGTCCTCAGCATCCCCCTCCTCTTCCATTCGACCGAGGAGTTCGGGGTCGTTTTCGACAAGATGAAACCCGCGTTCGAGAAAAAGATCGAGGAGAAGGGCTTCAAGATCGTCCTCTGGACGCACGCCGGCTGGGTCAACTTTTTCACCAAGGAGAAGGTTATCTATCCCGAGGACCTGAAGAAACTCAAGATCAGCGTCACGGACAGCGACCCGGAACTCGAACAGGTCTGGAAAAGAATGGGCTTCAAGGTCGTCCCCGGCGACTTCAAGGACCTCATGGTCCAGCTCCAGAGCGGCATGGTCTCCGCCGCCTACCTGCCGGCCCTCCTGGCAGGGTCCGGGCAATACTTCGCCGTCGTCCCCCACATGCTCTCCATGAACCTGGGGCCCCTCGTCGCCGGTCTCATCCTGAGCGAAAAGGCCTGGGCAAGCATCCCGGCGGACCTGCGTCAGCCTTTTATCGCCTCCATCGACGAGGCCTCCCGCGGCCTCTTCGAAGAGGCGCAGGCCCTGGAGATCGACGCCGTGAAAATGATGAAGGAGAACGGCCTCATCGTCCACGACCCCCCTCCGGCCGCGCTGGAGAAATGGCGGCAGACCGCCGCCGATGGCGTCAAGGACCTCATCGGGTCGAGGTTCTCTAAGGAAATGTACGACCAGGTCTTCGGGTACATCCAGGAATTCCGGAAGGCCCGTGGCAAGTAGGGTCGTCCGCGCCGTCCACGCCGTCGAACAATCGCTGGCCTTTCTCTCCATCTTCTGCCTGGCCCTTGTCCTCCTCTTCGAAGCCGTGGCCCGCAAGGTCTTCCACACGGGGATCCCCGACTCGACCAGCTACGTCCAACACCTGGTGCTCGCCGCCACCTTCGTCGCAGCGGCTATCACCTCCCGGGAGGGGAAGCACCTGGCGCTGGCGACGGCGATGTCGCTCCGCGAGCCGGTGAAGTCCGTCGCCGCGGTCTCCACGGCCGTGCTATCGGCCGCGCTGACGCTGGCCTTCGGGCTGAGCGCCCTGTCATTCGCCCGGAACGCCTTCACCGCCGCCGACAAGGTCGGACCCTTTCCGAAGCGCCTCGTGGTGATGATCATGGCCGCGGGTTTCCTGGCCATGAGCGCCCGGTTCATCACCACGCTAGAGAAAAAGAAAGCGCGGGTGCCGGCGGCGGCGGGGGCGGCGCTCCTGGGGCTTTTCTTCGGGTTCGGCCCGCTCGTCCAACTCCTAACCGGCGGGGGCACGGTGTCCCTGCCGTTCCTCACGTCGGTCCAGGAGTTCCTCCGGCCCCTGCTCTCGGGACTGGGGACGCCGCTCATCATCATGCTGATCGCGTCCGCCTTCCTCGGCCTGCCCATCTTCCTCGTCCTCGGCGGCATCGCGTTCTTTCTTTTCGCCAAGGCCGGACAGCCGCTGGAGATCATCCCCAACCAGGCTTACGAAGTGCTCACGGGGAGCGCCATCCCGGCCATTCCGCTCTTCGCCGCCGTGGGCTTTTTCCTGTCCGAGAGCAAGGCGGGGGAGAGGATGGTCCGGTTTTTTCAGGCCGTTTTCGGCTGGTTTCCCGGTGGCCTCACGGTCATGGCCGTCATCGTCTGCGCCTTCTTCACGACGTTCACCGGCGCTTCGGGCGTGACCATCCTGGCCCTCGGGGGGCTCCTGTCCGTCATCCTGGAAAAGGCGGGTTATCCCAAAAGGTTCACGGTGGGGCTTCTGACCGCGTCGGGAAGCGTCGGCCTGCTCTTTCCGCCGAGCCTGCCCGTCATCATCTACGGCGTGACGGCCCAGACGAGCATCAAGGACATGTTCATCGGCGGGCTGCTGCCCGGCTTCTTCCTCGTGCTTTCCGTCATGACCATCGGCATCGTCTATTCCTGGAAGCACGGCATCCCTCGCCATGCCCTGAGGGCGAAGGAGGCGCTGGCGGCCTTCCGCGAATCCTTCTGGGAGCTCCTCCTGCCGCTCGTCGTTTTCGGCCTGTATTTCGGCGGCCTCACCAACTTGCAGGAAAGCGCCGCGGCCGCGCTTCTATATGTCTGGGTCGTCGAAACCTTCATCAAGAAGGACGCGAGGATACGCGACCTGCCCCGGATCTTTCTCCGCTGCGTCCCGATCATCGGCGGCGTCCTGATCATCCTGGCCCTGGCCAACGGGCTTTCCTACTACATCATCGACGCCCAGATCCCGCAGAAGCTCACCGCCTGGGTCGCGGCGACGATCTCGTCGAAGTACGTCTTTCTGCTCATCCTCAACCTGGCCCTGCTCGTCGTCGGCTGTTTCATGGACATCTACTCGGCCATCCTGGTCGTCGTGCCCTTGATCATCCCGCTCGGGAACCTCTTCGGCATCCACCCCGTCCATCTGGGCATCATCTTTTTGGCGAACTTGGAGCTGGGCTATCTCACGCCGCCCGTCGGGCTGAACCTGTACCTGGCGTCCTACCGGTTCAACGAGCCGATCCATCGGGTGTATCGGGACGTCTTGCCGTTCCTCATCCTGGGATTGATCGCGGTCCTGCTCATCACCTATGTGCCGCTGTTGACTACCGCGCTGCTTTGATCAAGAGGGGGTCAAACCTACCTTTTGCTGCAAAAGGTAGGTTTGACCCCCTCTTAATCGCGGTTGAAGTGGGGCATGTCCGAGGGGATCTCGAGGGACAGCTCGATGAAGCCGGCGTAGACCCCATCCTTGAACCAGGGCGCCTGGTAGATGAGCTTCTTTGCCCCCTTCTTCTGGATCGTGTAGACGTTTGCCCGGCGTTCGTCCATCATCTTCTTGAGCTTCGACCGGCTCGGCTCGGGGTGGCAGGCGAGGACGTCGGTCCCGATGAGCTTCGCCCCGCCGTCGGCCGCGAACGCTTCGATCGACCTGTCGTTCATGGCGACGATGCGCCCATCCGTGTCGCAGACCGTCACCGCCCCGGGGAACTCCTTGACCCAATCATTCATGCCCATGATGTCCCCTATTTCGCATGTTTTTTAACGAGCGCCCGGACGGCGTATCCCGCGTATCCGGAGACGCCGGCGGCGATGGCCGCGATGAGCCCGGTGATAAAAATCATCAGCCAGGACTTGCCCAGACCGAACATTCCGGCCATGCGCGAGGCGATGAGTCCGCTGCCGGTGAGATAGAGATAGAGGCTCGTCCCGAGCCAGAGCAGGCCGGCCGCGAAAAAGCCCGTCCGGAAGGACTTCCAGCCCGGCCGCGCCGTGGCCGCGCCGTAGGCGAAGGGGACGATCATGACCCACCACCAGTAAGGCGTCAGGAGTTGAAGACCCAGCATGGTCAGAAGGCAAATGAGAACCGCCGTCATTTTCCACCTCTCATCACCGTCCGTCCGACGATCCTGGGGTCAGGTTCGTCGGCCGATCTGAGGAAGAGGAGCTCGTAGGGCTTCCCGGCGGCCCAGTCGTCGACGAAATCGTCATAATACGGTGAGCCGGGATTGCCCGACTGCCCGCCCGGGTAGTTCCCCCAGGCCCTGACCTCGGGTCCGAGCTCGACGACCATCCGCCAGGACGGCGCCCAGACGGTATCGATGGCGCCGATGACGTGGCCTATGCCGTCCGCTTCGAGCTTCTCCCGGCCGAAGCCCGGGATCCTGGCGACATGCCTGAGCTGAGTTCCTTTGACCTTGCCCCATCGCCACGCGTCTCCCCATGGCCCCAGCCGTTTCTCCAGGTTCGCTACGGCCGCCCGAAAGGCCTGTCCGGCGATGTCCGTGAGGGTTTCAATGGTCTCGATGCTTCCGTATGTATTGGCATCGTCGAAGAATTCACCATCGGGATAGTTAAGGATCTGATCGATCATGACCTGGCTCGCCGGTCGGGTCATGCGCTCCATATCGTGTGTCTTCTCGTCGTCCCAGGTCAGCCTGTTGAGCTCGTTCCAGAGCTCCCGGAAGACCGTCGGCGCGATGAGGGCCGCCCGCGCTTCGAAGTTCCAGGCCCGAAGCTCCTCGAAGCTTTTTTTCTCCGCCTCTGTCGCCGGCTTCTCCTGGATGATCTCGAGAAGGCGCGGCAGGACGGCCCTCGCCCGGATGTCCAGGACGTCGGTCTGCATCCGGACCATGTCCGATGGCGTAACGTCCCGCGCCGCCGCGAGGATCTCGTTGATCCGCGCTCCCCGCTCGTAAGGCGCGTAGTCCCAGCCGAGGTAGTACGGATAGCCGGCGTCGGCGGGCATCTGGTTGGCCGAGCTAACGAAGCCCCTGTCCGGGTCCTTGACGTGGGGGACGTGGCTGCGCGGGACCCAGCCACACCATTCGTCCGCCGGATCGGAGCCGTCGAGGACGAAGCGGCCCTGGCCCTTCCAGCGGAGGGGATATTTTCCGTTGTGCCGGATGGCGATCGTCCCCTCCCGGTCGGCGTAGACGATGTTCTGGGCCGGACAGTCCCAGGTCTCGAGCGCCTGGACGTAGTCCGCGTAGTTCCGGGCCCTGTTCAGGGCGTAGAGGGTCAGGAGTTCGTTCGACGCGTCGTGGGCGAGCCAGCGCAGGGCCGCCCCCGGCGGGACGTTCATGTTGGTGAAAGGCGGCTCGTCCTTCGAGCGGACGACCGGGCCATAATGCGTGTAGACCACCTTGTCGACGACCGTCGCGCCGCCCCTGACCTTGATCTTTTCCTCACGGACGGTCGTCTTTCGCCATTCGCCGCCGTAGAGATACTCGGCCCGCGAGTCGTCCTTGAAGGTGATGGCGTACCAGTCGAGGACGTCGTCGGTGCCGTTGGTAAAACCCCAGGCGATGGACTCGTTGTAGCCGGCGACGACCAGGGGGGCAGCCGGAAAAGCGACGCCGCGGACGTTAACCCCGGGAGCGGAGAGCTGAATCTCGTACCAGATCGCCGGAAGCGAAAGCTCGAGGTGCATGTCGTTCGATAGGATGGGGAAGCCGTTCCGGGTGAGCTTGCCCGACACGGCCCAGTTGTTGCTGCCGATGCCCGGGCCGGTGCGGTACCCGGGCGACTCGAAACCGCCTGTATCCGATGGGGTCGCCTCGAGACGTGAGTCGGCGGGGTGGCCTCTCTCGCCGGCCCTATTTCCGCCGCCCCCTTCCGCTCCACTGCGCGTCGGGACCGGAAGCGGCGTGAAATCTAGGGGAGTCCCCGGCGGGATGACCGGATCGACGAGAGGCGGGAAAAAGGGGAAAAGCCTGTCGACGATGTGGAATTCCTCCCAGCCGCCTTGATTCCTCATCTGCGTTAGCGCCGCATCCTGGTTGTACGAGGAAAGCGAGTAGGCCATCGCCTTGAGGAGAAGGGCGCACTTGTAATCCGTCCACGGCTCCGGCCTGTAGTCGAGGATCTTGTATTCGACGGGCAGGCTATTGCGGTCGAGCGTCCGGATGAAGGCGTTGACCCCGGCGGTGAAGGCGTCGACAACCTCCCGCGTCTTGGGGTCGTCACGGAACGCGTGGACGGCGTTTTCCGCGGCCCAGGGGAGCCCGAATCGGCGCGTGAAAATGTCCTGCCTCAAGCCGACCGAGCCGACGACTTCGGAGATGCGCCCGGCCGTGTACAGGGCCTGGAATTCCATTTGCCAGAGGCGGAGCGAAGCGGCGACGTAGCCCTGGGCCAGGAAAAGGTCATGGTCGTTTTGGGCGAAGATGTGAGGGACGCGCCGCGCATCCCAGACGACCCGGACCTCGTCGCGCAGACCGGGAACGACCAGCTTTTCGGGGACGGCGTCGGACCGGCTGCCGTTCTGCCAGAAGCCGGCGAACGGGTTGAGGAGCTTGCCCAGTGCGGGGAACGTACCGTGACGGTTATCGAGGCCCCAGAATAACGCCGCCGCGAGAACGAGGGTGACGATCGCCCGGATCCATCTCATGGGCGCCTCCTTGCGGATCGTTCGGATCCCGGATTTGAAGACCGGAGGGTTCACCGGAACCCTGACCATCCCGCGGGCTGAGTTATCGTATTCCCTCGAGCAAGCGGCGTCAAGAACGATTGACTTCCCGGCCACCCCTCTGCTAGTCTGAGGCCAAGCCCGAGAAGGGGAATTCGTTTGGCCATCAAGTGCCCTAAATGGCATTCTGAAAACACCGACACCGCTCAAAATAAGGATTCTATCTGCCGAATAGGAGACTCTCTATGAACGATGTTTTAGAGAAGCGCGTAAGGGCTGCAGCAGTCGCAGGCTGGTGGACTGTGCTGGTCGCCGTCGGGTTTGTTGTGATTCAGTGGATTGCGTACCTGCTGGTCATGTCTGCTCATCCTGCATGGATGTTGTCATGGTGCGGCCCGGACATCACCTGGTCTTTCTTCCAGACTGTGTGGTTCTGGACCATAGCGATTTTGAAGGCATGTGTTTGGCTCCTGGTCTTGGTGGCTCTTTGGCTAACGCTATGGGCGAGGCAGCTGAGAAAACGAGCGGAGCGTGTAGAGGTAGAGAATAGAGGCTGACGAAGGGCAGTGAATACTCGTCAGACCAGATGTAGATTAACTACCATTCTTGCGAGAGCGTATAGGAATCCGGCGGCCAGTAGCAGTATGATGCAATAGCGGCGCCATTCCCGAAGTGCCTTCGGCTGGATATGCTGAGTCTCTTTCCCGATAGGCCCAATCTCAACATATCGGATGAAGATCATCCAGATCGTGGTCAGCCAAAATAGAAAATCAGCCAAACCGGGGTCCCAGCGCAGCACAACCAATACCGCAAAAACGAACAGGGCAGAAACTCCTACCCATAGAAAGAACGAGCGGAAGAGCCGGGGAGGGGCGTTGCCCCTCGGCTTGGGCTTGACCGGTGTTCGATGCCTAGTGATGGTCATAAATATTTCATCAATATGAATCGTTCTAGGAATCCATGACGCGTCATGTTGACTTCGAGCAGGGGCATGGGCGAGCCGTAATCCTCTAGGCTAGTCCGTTCTCGGCTCTGGCCCTATGACCTTCTTCTTGTTCCATGCCTTTCGGATGAGCAGAAGCATGACCAGCAAAAGGGCGACGATCATCACCCGTGCGCCCCAGAGATAAGGCCGGTTGGCCGGGTCCTTGCCCTTCATCAGGAATTCCTTGACTGCGTCCTGGTAGGTCCAAAAACCCAAGAGCACGAGTAAGTAGACCGGCGTGATGTAGGTCAGGATGAACTTGAAGACCTTCGGCACCTTGAGGTCGGCGCCCTTGTGCATCTCCACCCAGCCCTTCTTGATTTTGAAGACCCAGGAGAAGAGGACGACCTCGATGGCCGCGAAGACGACCAGGCCGAACGTGCCGGCCCAGAAGTCGAGCTCATCTAGGAAGCCGAACTTGAAGAAACCGATGACGCAGGCGCTGCAGACGATGAGCACTGCGAAGACGGCCTTGACGGCCTTCTCCCGCTTCCACTTGAACTCGTCCTCGAGGAAGGCGATGGCTGGCTGGGTCATGGCCACCGACGAGGTAATGCCGGCGATGAAGAGCAGGAAGAAGAACATGCCGCCGAAGATCTGCCCGAGCGGGATCTTCTGGAAGACGACCGGCAGGGCCTGGAAGCCAAGGTTGAAGGCACCACCCTGGGCGATGGCCTGGGTCTCTGCGGCGCCGAAAAAGATGACGGCAGCCGGGATGGCGATCGTTCCGCCGAGGATGACCTCGGCGAATTCGTTTGTTGAGGCGGTCGTCAGGCCGTTCAGGGTGATATCCTGCTTCTCTCGGACGTAAGAGGCATAGGTGTTGATGATGCCCATGCCCAAGCTCAGGGTGAAGAAGATCTGGCCGGCAGCGACCAGCCAGACGCTGGCCGACCCCAGGCGGCTGAAATCTGGGTTCCAGATGTAGCCCATGCCGCTGGCGATGTTCAGCTCCGGCTGGGACGGGTCGGGTGTGCCGAGGGTCAGCACACGGATGACCAGGATGATGCCGAAGATGAAGAGCAGGGGCATGCCGTACTTGGCCAGGATCTCGATGCCCTTGGAGATGCCCTTGTAGAGGAAGTAGAAGTTGAGGGCGATGGTGATGAACCAGAAGATGAGGACGGGGGCGAGGGAGCTGAAGAACTGGTTCGACTCGGCCCCCTGGAAGCCGCGCAGGAACTGGCCCATAGCCTCGCGGTTGGCGTGGCCGAAGTACTTGCCGGTGACCGAGAACCAGGAGTAGCCCAGGCACCATGTCTCGATGAAGTTGTAGTAGATGACGATGAGGAAGGGAATAACGATGCCCAAGGCCCCCAGGTACTTGGACGGCGCCTTCTTCCACAGGAGGTTGAGCATGCCAGGCGTCGTGCCGTGGCCGTGGGCACCGCCCATGCGGCCAATCGTCCATTCGACCCACATCATCGGGATTCCGAGGAGCAGGAAGGCGACGAAGTAGGGGATCATGAAGGCTCCGCCGCCGTTAGCCGCCGCCTTGACCGGGAAACGGAGGAAATTGCCCAGGCCGATGGCGTTTCCGGCCACGGCCAGGATCAGGCCGATGCGCGAACCCCACTGCTCGCGGCCACCGGCCTCGACGACGACCTCCGGCTTCTTGCCAAATAGAACACGGCGGAAGCAATAGAAGGCGAGGGCCATAATGAAGCCCCAGCCGAGCACAAAGAAGATCCAGCCACTTGTGGTCATGCCTTGAGTCATAGGACCCCCTTGGGTAGAGCGGTAAATTGGATTGCCAGCCGGGAACCCGTCACAGAAGGTTCAACGGTGCGAGGATTTTCGCCAGGAGATAAAGCAGTCCAGCTCCTATTAGCAATATCACCGAATATCGGCGCCAATGCTTGAGTGTCGCCGGTTTGTTATCCGCAGTCTCGCCCTTTAGATACCTAATATCTACATAACGGGCCAAGATAAGCCCGAGGGCAATCAGCCAAAAAATTATGTCGGCAAGACCAGGAGAGTTGCCCTGCATAATAAAGATAGCGCCAAAGACCAGAAGACTTGCCCCAAATATCCAGGTCAGGCGAACTATGATAGATAGGCATCCGCTAGATGATTCAGGGTTTGCGGGGACTTGTTGATTGGGAATGGTCACAGTGCCTCCATATCGGCGCTTTCAACAAGCGCTGAGCTCAGGGCAACCTACGGGAAGCGCCCTGAACGATATGGATGGCGGCCCGACCATCCGTCTTTTGAAACCTACGCAACGCCCTATGCGCTGCGCACCCGACGGGCAGTATATGCGATTCAGAGGCTCCAGTCAACGGCATATCGGGAAAGCCTCATGCCCTTCAAAATCAAGGCAGCGTGCCGCTCCTTACGTCAATTTAGAAGAGCAGAGCTAGTCAGGATATTGAGATAAATGGGCAGAGTGGTCGGACAACGCAATAAGAACCGTTCTAATTACCCTAAAAAATTGTGCAGAGATTGTGCAAACTCTTGCACAAAATAGCTCAGTCTAGCCTAAACGTGATAAAGCCATCAAGATCGGTAAATGCAAGAAAAACAAACTAAATACAGTCCAACAGGGGAGAAGCCGCAGGTGCTGATTTTCTCCCAGGGGGAATTCGTTGTCCGGAGTTATACCATAGCCCTCAAGTCCCTGGCAACGCGGGATCCCTTCGGCCCGCATCCGGCCTGGGCTTGGTCCGGGCCTTTTGATACGTTCGACGGCGACAACCCCGATTTGCAAATCTTTGCAAATCGGTGTAAAAGTGCCGCTCAGTATTAACCCTGAGCATACCCCGGCCTTGCCAGGACCGGGACTGGGAAGCCCGGCCCCGGGCTTCAGACCCGGGAGTCGAATGGGTTGATAGAATACTCCGCAGGAGGCGAACATGGCCGACGACGCCGTATTTTCTGGATTCACCAAAGAGACCGTCCGGTTCTTCGCGGCGCTCCGCAAGAACAACAACAAGGAATGGTTCGACAGGAACCGGGAGACCTACGACAAACACGTCATGGCGCCGGCCAAGCTGTTCGTTACGGCCATGGGCGAGAGGCTGAAAACGATCGCGCCGCGTGTCGTCGCCGTGCCCAAAGTCAACAAATCTATCTTCCGCATCAACCGCGACACGCGCTTCAGCCTGGACTCCTCGCCCTACAAGACGAACCTCGGCATCTTATTCTGGGACGGCGTCCGTTCGCGGATGGAATCCTCGGGTTTCTATTTCCACCTCGAACCGCCCGACCTGTGGCTCGGCGTGGGCATGTACATGATCCCGGACCCGCTCCTCGGCCGCTTCAGAAAAGCGATCGTCGATCCGAAGAGCGGCGCGGAAATCCGAAGAATCAAGGCCGCGATTTCGGCAATGGCGGGCTTCTCCTTCGGCGGTGAGCACTACAAGCGCGTTCCGGCGGGTTTCGACCCCGCTCATCCGAACGCCGCGCTCCTCAAGCATAAGGGCCTCTACGCCAGTTTCGAGTCGAAGATCCCGGCCGAGCTTTTCTCGGCTCGTCTCGTCGACTACTGTTTTGAGCGCTACGAGCCGCTGGCGCCTCTCCATCGCTGGCTGATGAAGCTCTTTGGATGATCAGTCCTGCGTCATGAGCGTCCGGCTCACGCTCGCGGACCTCGACCGGCTCGCCCGCTAATAAGGGGACACAATACCAATTTCCGAATTTCCCTGAATGAATTGGGAAATGAGTATTGTGTCCCTGAATTAATTTTGTCCCTGAATTAATTTTGTGTGTCCCTGAATTAATTTTGCAGATGATCAGTTCTTAACGACGGTATAGCGGACGACCTTCGGGAACCCCTCTTCCTCCGCGAAATAGATCCGTCCTTGGGAATCGGCCAGGTGCGGCGTTCCCGCGACGTCCATCGTCCCGACCTGCTTTCCGGCCTGGAAGATATCGGCGATCTTCTGCGCCCTAGGGTCGGGATTCTGGAAGGCGACGAAGACGAAATCGCCGCTTTTAACGATATGGGCTGCCGTGGAGACGAAGCCCCGGCCCATCTTTTGGATCGGCTTGAAGAGCTCGCTCCTGCCTTCGAGGATGAGCTCGAGCTTCCGGTCTTTGAAAACCGCGACCTCGTACTTGTGAGGATTGAGGACGAATATCCTTCCGTCCTTCGCGCAGTTGAAAAGGATGGGAGCGCCGAACATCGGCATGTCCTTCATCGGCTCCAGTTCCGCGGGCGGAGTGAAGGTGTCGCCGAAGGAAGCAAGAAGCTTCCCCGTTTGGTCGAAGACATGTAGGATCTTCCCACCGTTCGGCCCGATGGCTACGAGGTCCTCCGTCCCCGGGCAGCCAATCGAGGAGATCCTGAAGTCGACAAGGAACGACCGGATGAATTGCCCGTCCGGGCCGTAGGCGATGACCTTGCGCGTGTCGTTGACGAAGAGTGTTCCGCCGGGTGTGACGGCGATGCCGCTGAGGTTCGTCGCTTCCCGGGGGCCCTGTCCCGCGGGCACGGCGATAGTCCTCAGGTGCCGTCCATCCGGGCCGCACATGACGATCTTGCGGAACTTGTAGTCGAGGATGTAGATATTGCCCTTCCCGTCGATCTCGATCCGGCTGATCGACCCGAACATCAGACTTTCGTCGCCGTCCTCTACGCCGATTGTCAGGTTGGGTTTCAGACTGATTGTCGGAGCCTGCACAGCTGTCGGCGAAGGCCGCCCGGTCAGGGCCGGGCTTGCCGAAAGGGCCATGAGGCAAACTGCGCCTAGCGCAAATTTTATTTTTTTCAAGATCCCCTCCTTTGGCCAGAATCCGGCCCATGAACTATTTATTCGGATCACGCCCCGCCGCTGCGTTGCGTTTCGAGCCGGGCATCGAAGGGAACAAGTCGGCGTCGACGATCCGGTACTTGCCGATGCTGATGAGACCGTCCTTTTCCTCTTCGGGGATGATGAAGATCCCGTCGTCGGTGAGCACCGTCCACCTCGCGCGGTGGCTCCGTCCCCCGGCCGGATATCGCAGAACGAGGTTGTCAATGAAGCGGCCGGCTTCGTCGAACACATCGACCTGCTGGTCGTCCCCATTGGGCTTCATGACGGATGTGAACACCCAGAGCTTCCCCGCAACCGCATGGATCCTGTAGATGTCCCAAACATAGGTATCGTCGGGGAGATCGATCCCCTTTGTTTCAGGGTCAGGGTCCGCCGGCTTCTTGCTGCTGCTCTTCACCCGGTCGTATTTCCTGGCGATGACGTGCTTCACTTTGCCGGAGCGAAGGTCGAAGGCGACCACTCGATATTCGGCCGTATGGAGGATATAGAGCGTCGATCCGTGGATATCCGCGTCGATCGGATCCAGGCGAAATGCGTTCGCCCTCTTGATCACCATGCGAACCGGGAATTCACAGAGCTTTTTCCAGGACCGGAAGTCGGGCGATATCTCATAAACGGAATTCGGGACGGAGAATACGCCCGAGCTTTGGAACGCGGTCGAGCTGAAGACCTCATCCCGGATGCCGTAGATCCTGCCTTCTGCGGC
The DNA here is from genome assembly GCA_964525875.1 of uncultured Eubacteriales bacterium. GTDB lineage: Bacteria > Acidobacteriota > Aminicenantia > Aminicenantales > Saccharicenantaceae > RBG-16-66-30. Next base: position 37,504 of record CAZGJS010000006.1, on the reverse strand, counting down.
GGCGAGGAACCACAGGCCGTGAGTATCCTCTGCCACCCTCGACTCCCAGAGGTAACGGCCGTCCAGGCCGAAATCCATGATCTTCGGTGGGATCCAAGACAGCACCCGGATCCGGTCCTCCATGACCAGAAAGCCCGATGGGTACTGGACCTCCCCGGGCCCTTGCCCCGTCTTCAAGAGCTTGTCGATGAGTTTGCCTTCGGGGCTGTAGCGGTAGAGCCGGGGCCCTTCGGCATGATCGATGAAATACAGGGATCTATCCGGACCGAGCGCGAGCTCCCGGGGAGACTTGAATATCGCCGCAGCCCCGTCGTCCCTGATCCGCAGGACCTCTTCGAGCTTGACGACCCGGCCGGCGTTCTTGGCCAGGGCCCGGCCAGGATTGTCGACACGCGTTTGGCCGGGGCCGAGGACTACGATGCTGAAAACAAGCACAAGGAAGATAACGGCAGCTCGGAACTTGATAGGATTGCGCATCTCTCTCACCCCGATTCCATCTTAGGCCTCTGGAGGGGCGAACGCAAGCGTGCCCCCGATTTAGTGGAGGACTAACAGCCAGCCCTTGCCGGGCTCGACGCGGATCGGATCTCTCGGCTTGAATTCCGCCGCCCCTTGGAATTTTTCGATGGCCGGGGCGCGGAAGGCGGCCTTAGTCGGGTCGAGGCCGAGCTTTTTCCAATCGATCGTGAGACGGATGTCGACGGGGTCTTTCGCCCAACTGGCCAGCGCGACGAGGACAGACGGCCGCGCCGCTTTCCCGTCGCCCTTCTTGATGTAGACCGTGGCCAGGACCTCGGCGTTTCCCGTCTTCACCGGATTCCCCTCCACCCACCAGCCAACCATTTCGCTTTCCGTTATCCCGAACTCGTCCCAGACTTTCCACAGCGGACGCGGATCGCCGGCCCAAGGCAGGCGGCTGGTCATACCGAAGACCATGCCGCGCCAGGCGTTGCCGCCGTCCTGGAGCATCTCGCCCATAAGGCCGAAGGGGATGCCGGACATCTCGACAAGCCAATAGTCGGGGCCGCTGCCATTGTAGTCGAAGTACTCCCCGAACCAGAGGCGGTTGAGGAAGGGGAAGTGCTCGAGATAGAGGTTGGCGCTCGAGGCGAAACCGTCGCGCACGTTGTACTGGTTGGCGCTGTGGAGGTCGATGAGGGCGCCCGGACGGCTGCGGTCGAGGACCTTGCGCACCCGCTTCATCGTCGTCCGGTCGAAGGCGACGTCGTCGAGGTAGAGGCCGTCGATGCCGACGTTGCGGGCAACCCAGTCGAGGCCCTCGATGTAGTAGTTGTGCCAGCGCGACATGCCGCTGTTGATGACTGCGGCGTCCTTGAGCTCGGGGACGAACCAGGCGGCGATGTAGTCGCTCCCTAAATGTTCCTGGAGCCAGGAATAGCCGCCCCCGGGGCCGGGCGAGAAGATCTCGTGGCCCAAACTGCGCAGGGCGAAAAGCTCGGGGGCGCGGTTGGAGAGTTCACGAATGGTGTCGTAGATCTTGACCTTGAAGCCGCGGCCGTGGGCGTCGTCGATGTAGGCCTTCATCTCCCGCGGCCGGAGGAAGGGGTAATTGATAAAGGGGTTGATGTCGTTGGCGTGGTGGACGTTGAGGACGTTGGCGCCCGTTGCCGCGACCTCGTCGAGGGGCTTGAAGGCGTGGAAGTAGCGCTCGCGGAAATGGGACGCCGGGTCGAGGGGCTTGAAGGGCGTGATGAGCAGGGTGAAATCGAAGTGAAGCGTCTCGCCGGCCCGGATCGTCCGCGGGCCGGAGCGGGCGGACAAGATCACAGACCGGGGCCCGGAGGCCTTTTTGCCCGCCTTGGTTCCCTCTGCGCTTGCTGTCCGGACCTCCACTTTTCCCTTGCCCTCATTCCACCATGACGGCGGCAGGTTGAGGGGCTTGGACAGGTAGAAATTCGTGTTGAGCGGCCGGGAGTAGTTCTCGGCGCGGAGCGCAACCTGCATCCCGGCGTTGACGGCGCCCAGCCATAGGGCGTCTTGGTTTTTCTGCTGGTCCCAGGCCCAGTCGAATGTCTCCGGCCGGAGTCCGCCCTTGAAGCCGAGGCCCATCATGTAGCGGGCGCAGTCCTCACTGAAGGGGACCTCGAGCCGGACGTCGGAGACGGACGTATCGCGCCGGGCCGTGACCGCGACCTTGTAATCGACGAAGCCGTCGAATTCCATGCGGGCGGCGATCTTCATGACCAAGTCGCCGGCGTTGTTTTCGGCCTCCCAGACGACAGCGCCGGGGCCTTTCCGGATCGGGCGAGGACCGGGGGCGCCTGCGTTAGGGACCCAGGCGAGCTCGCGGCCGCCGCCGTCGATGACACGGAGCTTGAGAGGAGAGGAGGTCAGGGGGACGGGTTTTGTCTGGAGCTCGGTCATTTCGGGCGCGAAGAAACTCTGGATGCCGGCAGGGATCCCATCGCGTCCGACCGTCAGCGAACGGCCAAGGCAGGAGACGGTGAGCCCGTCGATTCCAAGGGGGGTATAGGGGGGAACGATGCCGTCGTCCTGGGCCAGGGTCGAGTCGAGCCAGCGGAGGCGGGACATGCGGGATGGGTCGCCGTCGCCGGCGTCTTCGAGGACGTCGGCCGTCACGCGGAGCTCGACCGCCAGAATCGTTTCCGGCAGTCCTTTGGGGGCGACCGTCACCGTGCCGCTGAAAACGCCCGGCCGGGCGTCGCGAGGCACCTGGATGCCACACCAGAGGGCCTGGATTTTCCCGCGCTCGACGGGGAGACTTTTCTTGAATGAGGTCCCGTCCCAGTTGACGCCCCCCTTGTTGAAGCAGGTCATGGCCGAGGCGGCGATGAGCGTCCGCGGGGCGGGAGAGCCGTCCTCGATCTGCGGCACAGTCTGGACGAGGTCCGAGAATCTGAGTTCGACGTCGGCGATGGGCTCCCGGGCCGCCCAGAGCCCGATCTGGAACGCGAAATACTCGCCGCGTGCCGCTTTGCTCCGGAACGCTCCGCTCGGTCCGTCGACGGCCCAACCGAAGGGGAGGTCGTCCGCCATGCGGACGGATAGCGCGCGGTCTTCGGGGAAGAGGAGATACGCGACGCGGGGGTGGGCCTCGAGAAGCGTCTTCGTTTCCGCGGCCGTGGCGATCAACTCCATCGGCGTGAACGCGCTGAATTCGTCGGCGGACTGGATCTCGATGACCTTCGCGTCGATATAGGGTGGGGTGATGAGGTCGGCTTCTGTGAGACTGCTCTTCATGAGCCACCTGACGAGCTCCCAGTCGGGGTCCACCGTCGTCTGCGGCGGGTCATACTTTACGTTCGGATAGTTTTTCCGGCCCTCGGATTTGTAGGGCATGTAGTAGACGAAATAATCGCCGGGGACCGTCTTGGACTCGAAGAAAATGTCGGCGAATTCCCGGTTGATGGTGAGCGGGTACACGTTCTTGACTCGCTCGCCGGTCGCGGCATCGATAACGATGATGTTCTTTTTTTCCGGATCATTGTCGCGACGGCGCCAATAGATGGTGACGCGCGCGGCCGTGGGCTTCGCGATCACCGGGGCCGCGACGGCCTTTTTCGAGCCCTTCTTTGGCGAAAGGGCTTTCGGCGCGGCAGACGCTTCGACCCGGACGACGGCCCGGTGGTTGCCCAATCCGGATTCCGGATCCCATGACCCGACTCCATATCTCACGTCCTGCGCGGAGCCGCCGGTCATCTCGAGGCCGCCCGAGGCCAGCAGGAGAAGGCCGAGCATGATCTTACCGGCCTGACGTCTCAACGCTGTTATGGGATGGTTTCGCTTCATGAGCCTCTCCTTGACGGGTGGCGCTCCCGTTCCCAACCGCCGCATTTTAATAAAAAAGGGGACACAATACCAATTTCCGAATTTCGGGCGGACGGGAAATCGGAAATGCGTATTGTGTCCCCGATTTTGACTCGGCGCGGGACGTGGGTTACAATCCGACCTAATGAACTGGTTCCTCGACCTTTTTCGCTATGACGCCGTCGGCTACGCTCTTTTCGTCCTCAGCCTGATCACGGTCCTGGGAGTGGTCTTCGGAAGGATCCGGATACTGTCGTTCCGGATCGGCGTCGCGGGGATCCTTTTCGTCGGCCTGTTTTTCGGGCATTTCGGCGTTTCCATCGATCCCATGATGTGGGGGTTCGCCCGCGACCTGGGGTTGATCCTTTTCGTCTACAGCTTCGGACAGGAGGTCGGGCCGGGGTTTCTCGCCTCCCTGCGTAAGCAGGGCTTCCGGCTGAATCTTCTGGCCGCGGGCGTCGTCCTTGGCGGAGGTGTCATCGCCTTTCTCCTTCATCGGTTTGCCGGCATCCCCCTGGCCGCGGCGGCCGGGCTTTTCTCGGGGGCGACGACGAATACACCCAGTCTGGCCGCCGTCCAACAGTCCCTGAAGTTCGTTCCGGGGTACACCGACGCCGTCGGGCTCCCGTCTGTGGCCTACGCGATGGCCTATCCTTTCGGGGTCATCGGGGTGATCCTGGTGATGGGCGGGATACGCCGCGCGCTCCGGGTCGATCCCCGGCGAGTGGCCGACGAACTCGAGGCTTCGAAAGAAAAAGACACGCCACGCCTCGCCGCTATCAACTTGGAGGTCCGCAATCCGGACCTGGACGGGATCCCGGTCAGCCGGATTGTCAGCATGGTCGGAGAGGGTGTCGTCATCTCCCGGCTCGTTCGCGGCCTGCGGGCCCAAGAGGTTCCCAGGGCTAATACCAAACTCCGGCTTGGGGACCGGATTCACGCCGTCGGGGCGCCCGAGATGCTCGAAAAGCTGAAATCCGTTGTCGGTGTGGAGATCTCCCTCGACCTGACCGGGGCGCGCTCCGAGTTTACCAGCCGGAGGATCATCGTGACCCGGCGGGGGATCCTGGGAAAATCCGTTCAGGAGCTGAACCTGCGCGAGACATACGGCCTGGTCGTGACCCGCGTTATCCGCACAGGCATGGAGTTTTCGCCTCGAGCCGGGTTTCGCTTGCAGTTCGGGGACGAACTCAGGGTCGTTGGAAAGGCGGAGGCCCTCGACACGTTCGCGGGGGACGCGGGGGAAACGGGGGAAAGGCTATCCCAAGCTGCCGTCGTGCCGATGTTCATAGGAATCGCCCTCGGCGTCCTGCTCGGGAGCCTGCCCTTGAAGATCCCCGGCTCTTCCGTCACCTTCCGGATCGGCCTGGCCGGAGGCCCGCTCATCGCGGCCATCTTCCTGAGCCGCATCGGCTCGATCGGCCCGCTCGTCTGGCACATCCCGCCGAGCGCCAACCAGATGCTCCGGACGATCGGCATTTCGCTCTTCCTGGCCGCGGTGGGACTTCGGGCTGGGGCCGGCTTCGTCGAGACGTTCCTCAAGGAAGGCCTTTCCTGGTTCCTCGGCGGCGTTTTGATCACTCTCGTTCCAATTCTCATCGTGGCCCTCGTCGCCAGGCTTTTCTTCAAGCTCAATTACCTGTCCCTTTGCGGCCTGATAGCCGGGAGCATGACCAACCTGCCGGCCCTTGCTTATGCGAATTCCCTGGCGCCCACGTCCGATGAGGTATCGATGGCTTTTATCACCGTGTACCCGTTGACGATGTTGCTGCGGCTGTTCATCGTCCAGGCTTTGGTCCTTTTCTTCATCTGATCCTCGGCCGTTTGGCCAAGGAAAGGCTTGTCCAATCCGAGTGGGTCGAATCCAGCCAGGAGCCTCCCCGGAAATACTACACGTTGACGCTCAAGGGGGAGGAGGCGTTCCGAATGCTCGAAGGGAAATTCAGGAAGCTCTCCGCGATCGTCGTCAACGTCCAGAGCGGGCCGGTGCCGGGAAACGCCGACGAAGATCACCATGTCCTTTCCGTGATGAAGGAGATGAACAATTAACGTCATTTCGGCCCGCATGCCGGAAGCCATGGTCACGATGGGGAAGAAGAAGAAACTCCCCTTCTACATCCTGGCCGGCGTGCTCATCGCCTTCTTCGGCGTCCCGCTCGGCATGAGCGGGCTGGGCGTCGCCGTCGGTCTCATTTTTTCGGTCCTGGCCCTGGTTCTGGCCTTCTACATCGTGGCCTTCAGTCTGATTTTAACGGGCTGGTTGAGCGCTGTGATCATGATCATCCGTATCTTCAGCCCGGGATTCCTCGATCCTTGGATCGATATTTATCCGCTGGTCCCCGACCCCACCCTGAACACGGTCATCTACATCTTCGGGGCGCTCCTGATCGCGGCGCTGGGCTTCGGCCTGCTCTGGTTGGGAACGAGGATGCTGCGAGGCGTCAGCTTCGTCTTCCGCTTCCTGTTCGAAAAGGCCCGGAATTGGCGGAAGCGCGCGCCCGCGCCAACCCAATAAAGGGAATAAAAAGGGCTCTTCTTGATTCCGAGTCGGAGACTCCATAATATAAATAGTTCCCTATCGTTTCCATTCTCCCGGGCAAGCGTCGACTACGGTTGACGTTTTCTCGACCTGATGGCTCTTCGGAGCCGGGGCTCATCCCGTTTTTCAGGGAGACGCGGTCCGATCCGTGATGTTGGCCCGTTTCTCGAGGCTCTTCTCCCGCCATGGCGGGAGTCTATCGTCCCCGACATCCGGAGAGGACCGTCCTTTACCGGGTGCTTTTCCATCATTTCGACAGGTTCCTGGCTGAGTATGAAGGTCGTTTCGAGCGGGAGTACGGTTTTTTCCGGCCGATCGTCAGGGAGGTGGTGGAGAAGTATCTCGACTACGGCAATCCCCGCAGCGGGTTCGCTCGAATCCGGTGTCCCGACTGCGCCGAGGAACGGCTCGTCATGTTCTCTTGCCGGACCAGGGGATTCTGCCCGTCGTGTCATGGCAAGCGGATCGAGGAGTGGGGCGAGTGGATGCGGGAGACACTTCTCCTGGACGTGCCGCATCGCCAGGTCGTCTTCACCATCCCAAAGAGGCTGCGGGTCTTCTTCAAGTTCAATCGTCGGCTCCTCGGCGATCTGTGCCGCTGCGCCCTCCGGGCCCTGACCCGATACTTCGAGGTTGTGACCGGGAGCGCGCTGACGCCGGGAATCATTGCCGCCATCCAAACCTTCGGGGACCGGATCAACCTTCACGTGCACCTCCATTTCCTGGTGACCGAGGGCGGCGCGGACGTAGCGGGTGTCTTCCATAAGATCCCGCGGATCGACGACTCGCGGCTGGCCGAGATCTTCGCCCGGGAGGTCCTGTCGATGCTTGTCCGCAAGGAGCTGCTGAGCCCGGAATCAAGGGACGAGCCGAATGCTCGCCCTTGGCAGCCTTGTGCGGGCCAAGACGAAGCCGGAGGCCGAGCGGGTGGGGAAGTACATGATCCGACCGGTGCTCGCCCTGGAGAGGCTGACGTTTCTGGAACCCGAGGGCAAGGTCGGTTATCGCTGGGGGCGGGATGGCGCGGAGCAGGAGACGATGGATTATCTGGAGTTCATCGCCCGCGTGACCTCCCACATCCCTGATAAGGGCCAAGTCATGGTGCGCTATTATGGGCTCTACGCCAACGCCCACCGGGGAAAGGTCAAGAAGGCGAGTTTGAGTCCGTCGGCGCTCCGGTTGGTCGAGGACGACCTGAAGCGCATTCCTTCCAAGGGCTGGGCGGCCCTAATTCGGAAGCCTCATATAGGACTGCGAAGCGCTGCCATGATACGGAAGGTCTATGAGGTTGACCCGATGGTCTGCCCCAAGTGCGGCAGCCGAATGAAGGTCGTCGCCTTCCTCACGGAGTATGCCGTGGTGGATCGCATCATCGACCACTTGAAGCTGACGTTCGTGGCGGCGAAGCCTCAGCCTTGCAGTCCTCATGGCTTCCATGAGGGCCGCCGTCCCATGTTTTTACCGAGGTCGCCCTGCCGGAGGCCGAGGAGGGCGGGGAATATTGTTGAGTATTTTGTGATCATGGGGGAACAGAAGTCTATCGTCTTTTAGCCGTCGCGGCGAGGTTTCTTGCCCCTGTTGGATCTTCGGGCGCGGTTTTCGCGGCTATTGACATCGCCGCCCGGCCGGGGGTACAGTTCCACCATGGACTGGGGGGCAAATTCAATGCCGGGAGGGGGAATTCAGCTCGCTCAGAAAAAGCAAATTCTTATCCTTCTCGCCGTAGCCGAGGTGATACTGGACGTAGCCGCTGAACTGGGCGAAGAGCGGGAAGCTCCACTCGAGCTGGACGGCGCCGCGGTTGGTAACGAAATTCAAGTTGTCGCGGATCATGATCCCGAGCCGGTGCTTTTTCAGGAAATAAAAGGCCCAGACCTCACCGTATCCGACGTACCTGTCGATCCGGGGATTGTCGTCATTCTCGGCACTTTCCGGAATGCGGTACCAACCCGTTAAAAGGAGCGAAAACTCGCCCCTTTCCAGGCCGAAGTGGGCCACGATGCGGTTCCAGCTTCTCGACAGCGGTTCGGACTGGCCGTTGGACTGGTGATTCAAGCCGACCGTGACGAAGCGGCTCTGAAGCCCCAGAATGCGGAAACGGGTCCTGAAGTTGAGAAGGACTTCGGGCTCGTAGTTCGTTTCCCGGAACGGAGAGGAGTCGTCGAAGTTGTAGAGCTGCCAGAAAGACCTCTGCGCATAGCCGAGCCACAGGTCCATCTTCCGGCCGAGAACGTCCTCCCACAGCTTGGCTTTGAAGCTCAGTTGGAAGGTGACCTCCGGCTTCGTCAGCGTCTTGGTCGGGTCCGCTTCCTGGACGGCGGCGACATTGGGCCAGGTGTTATACGAGAACGCCAGGGCGTAGTTGGACCGGTGGTAAGTGACGCCGCGTTTTCCCTTGCGCGCTTCCTTGTCCAGCTCCCAGAGCCGGGTGAAGTAGGATACTTTTTTCTCCTTGACGTCCCCGGCGTCGGCGGTTTGACTCGGATCCCGTGACGCGGCCGAAAGCCCGCCCGTAAGGAGGGCCCCCAGAATGACCAGGGCGAGCACCATGCGAGTTACGCGAGTTGTTAGATTCCGTGAGTCATCCATATGCCACTTGCCTCAAAAGCATTCGCATGCGCTGGTTCACGGTTGGTGCTTCTGGCCCCGCTTCTGGTCCACGTGCCGCCAGCGTAGAACAATCTCCGACACTCATCTCTATCGAGAAAGCGACCAGCGAAAAATCCGGATTGGCGGACTTTGTTCTATGACCCCTTTGTGAACTTATAATGATATGTAATTAGGGACATTGCAAGAGATTTTTTTCTGAATCAATGGGTTACACGAAGTGCCCCTGGCCTGACTCGAACAGGCGACACAAGGAATTCCATCCCGATAATTTATTATCTTGTTTTGCATGGCTGGCGGGCTTCGGGATGTTCAGACAAGCCAGGGCCCCGAATCCCAGTCTGAAGGCTATAAGTCGGCCTTGCGGATAAGATCGACAAATTCCCGGTCGGAACGATATTCGTACACGGACTCAAAGCGGAGCGGCCTTATACTCCGATGCAAACCGCTCGATCTTTTGGAAAAGCACCCGACGGCGGAGGCGGTTGTTATATTTTAATGCCTATAATATAATATATATAAATCACTTATTGCTTTTACCCGCCGATAGTGGAGCACATATGGGTTGGGACCTCGAGGATCATTACGCGTCGCGGTGGCACAAGCCTTGAAAGCGCTTTTCCGCTTGTTCGGCAGCCGCACTCCGCATCCGGCTGAGAAGCCCCTGCGCGACGAATTGCTGAGCATCGAAAGACTGGAAGAGAGGGCGAGAGCGCTCGCGGCCAGGTTCACGCTCGACCCGAACCCCCGCCGCGCGGTGCGGAACGTCCTGCTGCGCTTCGAGGACAACGCCCGCGTCCTTCGCGAGGCATACATCACCATGGCCGACGATGTGCACCGGGGGGAGTTCGTCAGCCCCGCGGCGGAATGGCTCCTCGACAACTTCCATCTCGTGGCGTCCGAGATCATCGACGTGCGCCGGAACCTCCCGCCGGGCTACTATCGCGGGTTGCCCAAACTCGCTTTGCGGGAGCTCGCGGGCCACGCGCGCGTCTATGCCCTGGCCGAAGAGATCATCCGCCACAGCGACAGCCGCTTGGACCGCCAGCAGCTGGTGCGCTTCATGAACAGCTTCCAGGCCGTGGCTCCGCTCACGATCGGCGAGGTGTGGGCCTGGCCGAGCATGCTGAAGCTGGCCCTCATCGAGAACCTGAGGCGGCTCGCGGAGGAGACGCTCGAGGCCCGCGCGGCCGTCCGGGCGGCCGATGCCTACGTGGCGCGGGTCGAGGACGACGGGCACGGGAAGCCACCGCCGTTGCCAACGCACCTCCACACCGGTTACGTCCTTCAGCTCCTCCAACGTCTGCGCGAGTACGGCCCTCGCCTTTCCGCCGTCCGCGCCGCCGTCAATACGCACCTCTCCGCCCAACACCTGGCCTCTGAGGACGCGATCCGGAGCGAGCATCAGCGCCAAGCCGCGGCCCTGGTCTCGGTGGCGAACGTCATCACCAGCCTCCGTCTCTGCTCCGCGCTCGACTGGAGCCAGTACTTCGAGGCCGTCAGCCTGGTCGAGTGCGTGTTGCAGCGCGACCCGGCCGGGGCTTATGGGAGCATGGACTTCCTGAGCCGCGACCGCTACCGCCAGGCCGTGGAGGAGCTGTCCGAGCCCACCGGAGAGGCGCAGTTGGACGTGGCTCTGCGAGCCGTTGGGCGCGCTCGCCAGGCCTTGGAGAGCGGACAGGCGGTGGATCGCGCCGCCCACGTCGGCTACTACCTCATCGGCAAGGGCCGCCCCGACCTCGAGACCGACGTCGCCTTTCGACCCCGCTTCGGCCGGCGGGTGCGGCGTTTCATCTTCGCCCATGCGACCGCCGTCTACCTCGGATCGATCGGGCTCCTGACGGCCCTCCCGCTCGGCCTCGGACTCGCCTACCTCCATGATCAGCGCTCATCGCTCTGGGTTCGGACCGCAGCGGCGCTGCTCCTGTTGCTTCCGGCCAGCCAGGTGGCGATCGCCTTCGTGCAGCGCCTGGTCGCTCGTTGGGTACCACCGCGACGCCTCCCCCGCCTCGAATTCCCTGCGGGAATCCCCGACAACGCGCGAACCATGGTGGTCGTGCCCACGCTGCTGACGAGCGTGCCCGCCGTGGCCCGGCTTATCGAGCACATCGAGGTGCTGGCTCTTGGAAACCTCGATCCGCGCATCCACTTCGCAATCCTCAGCGACTTCGTCGACGCCCCCGCGCGCGAGATGCCCGAGGACGAGGCGATCCTCTCCGCCGCCCGGGCGGGGATCGATGCCCTGAACGCGCGCTTCGGCGAAGGGTATACGGACCGGTTCTTCCTGTTCCATCGCGTGCGCCAGTGGAACCCGGGAGAGAGCGTCTGGATGGGCTGGGAGCGCAAGCGCGGAAAACTCGAGGAATGGAACCGCGTTCTACGCGGGGCCACGGACACGAGCTTCTCCGTGCAGGTCGGCGACGTGGGGATCCTCCCCGGCGTGCGCTACTGCCTCACTCTCGACTCCGACACCCGCCTGCCGCGGGACGCCGCGAAGAAGCTGATCGGCATCATCGCCCACCCATTGAACCGCCCCCGCTTCGACGTCCGCCTCGGCCGCGTCGTCGAGGGCTATGGGATCCTGCAGCCCCGGGTCAGCGTGATCATGGCCAGCGCCGCCGGCTCACTCTTCGCCCGCCTCTACGCCGGCCACACCGGAGTCGATCCCTACACCACCGCTGTTTCGGACACCTATCAGGACCTGTTCGGCGAGGGGATCTTCACGGGCAAGGGGCTCTACGACGTGGACGCGTTCATGGCCGCCCTCAAGGGGCGCGTGCCCGAGAACACCCTTCTCTCGCATGACCTCTTCGAAGGGATCTACGCCCGCACAGCGCTCGTCACGGACGTGGAGGTGGTGGACGACTATCCCGCGAGCGTCCTCGCCCATGCGCGGCGCCAGCACCGCTGGGTGCGGGGCGATTGGCAGATCTTCCGCTGGCTGTTCCCTTGGGTTCCAACCCGCTCCGGCCTGAAGCGCAACCGGCTGCCCCTCATCTCGCGCTGGAAGATCTTCGACAACCTGAGGCGCAGCCTCGTGCCCCCCGCGACCGTCGCCCTGCTCCTTCTGGCCTGGGCGATCCTGCCGGGAAGCCCGGCGGTCTGGACGGCCGCCATCCTGGCCGCCATGGCCTTTCCCCTTTATCCGCTACTCCTGGAGGCCGCCACAGGTCCCAGGCCGCAACAGCCGTGGCCGGTGTTCCTCCGCGCCACGTGGAAAGATGGGAAGACCGTGCTCGCTCAGGTATCGCTGCAGCTCACCTTCCTGGCCAGCCAGGCTTACGAGAGGACCCACGCGATCGTGCTGACCCTCGTCCGTCTCGCGGCGACCCAGCGCCGCCTGCTGGAGTGGGAGACAGCCGCGGCCAGCGAAACCCGAGGGGCCGGCAAGGCAAGGCGAACGAGCGCGCGGGTGTTCCTTGTAGAGATGATCGCGAGCCCGCTGGTCGCGTCGAGCGGCCTCCTCCTGGTTTTGCTGGTACGCCCGGGCGCGCTCCTCACGGCCATCCCGGTCCTGGCTTTGTGGGCGGCCGCGCCGCTCGTCGCCTATGCGCTGAGCCGGCCCGTGGTACCGCGACGTGTCGAACTGGGGGAAGAGGACCGCCGGTTCCTCCGGCTCATTGCCCGCAACACCTGGCGATACTTCGAGGCGTTCATGGGCCCCGAAGACCACGGCTTGCCCGCGGACAACTTCCAGGAGACGCCGGAACCCCGGATCTCCCATCGGACGTCGCCCACAAACATCGGCATGGGGCTGCTCGCCACCCTGGCCGCTCACGATCTCGGCTTCATCCGGACGGACGAGCTTGCCTCCAGGATCGACGCCACGCTGACCACGATGGAAGGCCTCGAACGCTTCGACGGTCACCTGCTCAACTGGTACGACACGCAGAGCCTGGCGCCGCTCCTGCCGGCCTACGTGTCCACCGTCGACAGCGGCAACCTCGCGGGCGCGCTCATGACCCTGGCGGAAGGGCTGCGCCAGGCGAGCCGGCAACCGCCGCCCACGGCCGAGCCGGCAGTCGATCTCTCCCAACGCCTCTTTGACCTGGCGGGCCGTGCCGCCCGGTTCGCGGACGGGATGAGCTTCCGGTTCCTCTACGACCGGCAGCGCCGGATCCTCTCCATCGGATATCGTCTCGCCGACGCCGAGGGGCCGGGCCGGCTGGATGCTTCCTACTACGACCTTCTGGCCTCGGAATCGCGGCTGACGAGTTTCATCGGCATCGCCAAGGGCGACCTCCCCGAAACGCACTGGTTCCACCTGGGACGGCTCATCACCGGCGTGGACGGGACGCCCACCCTCCTGTCTTGGGGCGCCACCCTGTTCGAGTACTTGATGCCGCTCCTCTTCATGAAGAGCTTTCCGGAAACACTCCTCAACCAGACATGCCGGATGGCCGTGCGGCGGCAGATCGAGTACGCGATAGATCGCGCCGTGCCCTGGGGGATCTCGGAGTCCGCCTACAACCTCGTGGACCGGCACGACAACTATCAGTACAAGGCCTTCGGCATCCCCGGCCTCGGCCTGAAGCGCGGCCTGGGCGACGAGTTGGTGGTCGCACCCTACGCCACCGCGCTCGCCGCCGGGCTCGAACCAACGAAGGCCGCCCGCAATCTGCGGCGCCTGGCCGGGGAAGGTCTCGAAGGCGCCTACGGCTACTACGAGGCCATCGATTACACGCATGGGAAGACCGACGAGCCCGAAAGCGCCGGGAGAAGAGCGGGCCTCCCCCGGGGAACAGTGGTGCGTGCCTTCATGGCCCATCACCAGGGGATGACTCTCGTGTCCCTTGCCAACGTCCTCCTCGGCGATCCGATGGTGAAACGCTTTCATGCCGACCCGCGCGTGCAGGCCACGGAGCTGCTGTTGCAGGAGCAGGTACCGCGCCTGGTGCCCATCACCCAGCCGCGACCGGTCGAAGAGACCCGCGTGGCCGGCCCGCTGCCCGCGCTGGCCATTCGCCGCTTCTGGTCGCCGCATACGCCGTTCCCTCATGCGCAGTTCCTGTCCAACGGCAACTACACTGCCGTCGTGACGAATGCGGGAGGGGGCGCCAGCTTCTGTCGAGGCCGCGCGGTCACAAGGCACCGGGAGGATCCGACCCGCGACCCGGGGAGCCAGTTCCTCTATCTGCGCGACGTGCGGAGCGGCTCGGTGTGGTCGGCAACTTTCCACCCCACCGCCAAGGAGCCGGAGGAGTACTTGGTCTCGTTCCTCGCGGAGAAGGCAACCTTTCGCCGCCGCGACGACGACATCGCCATCCAGCTCGACATCGCCGTCTCGAACCAGGACGACGTTGAAGTGCGGCGCCTGGCGGTGACCAACCACAGCGATCGTCCCCGCGAGATCGAGATCACGAGCTTTGCCGAGATCGTCCTCGCCCCGCCGGCCGACGACCTGGCCCACCCGGCCTTCGGCAAGCTGTTCGTCGAGACGGAATACCTTCCCGAGAGCGCCGCCCTCCTCTGCCATCGCCGGGCCCACGCCCCGGACGAGCCCGGGGCGTGGGCGATTCACGTCCTGAGCCTCGAAGGACGGAAGCAGGGGCCGGTGGAATGGGAGACCGACCGGGCGCGCTTCCTGGGTCGCGGCCGCGGTCCCGAGAACCCCCAGGCCCTCGACGGACGCTCCTTGTCCGGCACGACCGGGTTCGTACTCGACCCCGTCGTCAGCCTCCGGCAGCGCATTCGCCTCGCGCCGGGCGGCTTCATGAAGCTGTCTTTCGCCACGGGGATGGCGCCTTCCCGGGAGACGGCCCTGGCTCTCGCCCAGCGCTACCACGAGCCGAGCGCCGCGGCGCGAACCTTCGCCCTCGCCTTCGCACATGCGCAGAGCGGCCTCCGCCACCTCGGCATCTCGAGCGAACAAGCCTTGCTCTTCGAACGCCTGGCCTCGCGGGTGCTGTATACCGACGGATCGCTCCGCGCGAGCCCGGAGCTTCTGGCCCGCAACACCCTCGGCCAGAAAGGCCTCTGGCCGCACGGCATCTCGGGCGATCTCCCCATCCTCCTGGTGCGGGTCGTCGAGGAGGATGACCTACCGTTGGTGCGCCAGGTCCTGCAGGCGCAGGAGTACTGGCGGCTCAAAGGGTTAAGCGCCGACGTCGTGATCCTCAACGAGCACCCCGTGAGCTATCTCGACGAGATGCATGCCCTGCTCGTGGCCCTACTCGACAATGGACCCTGGAGGACCTGGAAGCACCGGCCCGGCGGGGCTTACCTGCTCCGTGGGGACCGCATGGCTGAAGCCGAGCGCATCCTCCTCGCGGGCGTGGCGCGCGCCGTCCTGAGCGGCGAGCGGGGCGATCTGGCCAACCAACTCGACCGGCCCGATCCCGAGTGCCCGGAGCCGGAGGAATTCGCGCCCTCCGCGGAGTCGAGCTCAGCCGCCGCGTCGCCGGCGCAGGTGGCCGTGCCCCCGCTCGCCCTGGCCAACGGCATGGGCGGCTTCGCCGACGACGGGCGCGACTACGTGATCGTCCTTGAAGCGAACCAGGAGACGCCCCTGCCTTGGGCCAACGTCATCGCCAACCCCGCGTTCGGGACGGTGGTCACGGCCTCAGGGTCGGCCTACACCTGGTCGGAGAACAGCCGCGAGAACCGCCTCACGCCTTTCGCGAACGACCCCGTGACCGACCCCACGGCCGAGGCGCTCTTCATCCGCGACGATGAGACCGGAGAGACCTGGTCCCCCACGCCGGGCCCGATGCCCCGCACGGGCGGGGACGGTCGCTTCGTGATTCGGCATTCCGCCGGGCTGACTCGTTTCGCTCGCGTAGCGCACGGCCTGCGCCAAAACCTCGACATATTCGTAGACGCGAAGGACCCGGTGAAATTCTCACTGCTCACGCTCACGAACGAAAGCGGAAGGGCGCGTCGCCTGAGTGTGTTCGCCTACAACGAGTGGGTGCTAGGGCCGCCGCGGGCGGGCCAGAGCACGCATGTGGTGACCGAGCTCGACTCCGCGACCGGAGCCGTTCTGGCCAGGAATCCCTACAACCAAGAGTTCACGGGGCGCGTGGCTTTCGCGCACGCGAGCGAAGGGCTGCGCTCGGCAACGGGAGATCGCTTGTCGTTCCTGGGTCGCAACGGTTCCCTGGCGCAACCGGCGGCGCTCCGCCGTGAAGCCCTGTCGGGCCGCTTCGGAGCGGGACTCGATCCCTGCGCCGCACTGCACGTCTCCGTCACTCTGATTCCGGGGGAGACGCGCCTCATTGTGTTCCTGGTTGGGCAGGGGAAGGATAGGAATGAGGCCCGCGAGCTTCTGGGCCGGCATGGTCGCGTGGACGCCGCGGAAATCGCCCGGGAGGCCGTGCGCCAGAGCTGGGACAGCATCCTCAACACGGTCCAGGTCCGTACGCCGGACGACTCCTTCGACCTGTTGATGAACCGCTGGCTGCTCTATCAGGACGTGAGCTGCCGGCTGTGGGCCCGGTCCGCTTACCACCAGCCGGGCGGCGCCTTTGGGTTCCGCGACCAGCTTCAGGACGTCATGGCTTTGACGCTGGCCCGGCCGGATCTCATCAGGGAACACCTGTTGCGAGCGGCCGGCCGGCAATTCCTCGAAGGCGACGTCCAGCACTGGTGGGACGAGCAGAGCGGCCGGGGCACCCGCACCCGCTGTTCCGACGACCTGTTATGGCTTCCCCACGCGGTGGCGCACTACGTCCGGACGACTGGAGACGCGGGCGTACTCGAAGAGCGGGCGCCCTTCCTGGAGGCCCCACCGCTCGCCCGGGAAATGCAGGACGCCTGCGTTCAGCCCTGCATCTCGACCGAAAAGAGTCCGATTTTCGAGCATTGCCTGCGCGCCATCGACCGTGGACTGACCGCGGGCGCCCACGGCCTTCCCCTCATGGGGAGCGGGGACTGGAACGACGGCATGAACCGCGTGGGACGGGAAGGGCGAGGGGAGAGCGCCTGGGTGGGTTTCTTCCTCCACGTGGTCCTGAGCGAGTTCGCGCCGCTCTGCGAAGCTCGGGGGGACCAGGCCCGGGCCGAGCGCTACCGCGGCGAGGCCCGCCGGCTCGGCAGCATGCTGGAGCAGACCTGGGACGGCGAGTGGTACCGGCGCGGCTATTACGACGACGGCAGGCCTCTAGGCTCGGCCCAGAACGACGAGTGCCGGATCGACGCCGTTGTACAGTCCTGGGCGGTACTCTCGGGTGCGGTTCCCGTGCGCTACGCGGAACGCGCCATGGACGCTGTCCGCACCCACCTGGTTCGGCGCGGACATCAGGTCATACTGCTGCTCACCCCGCCCTTCAACGAATCCATCCAGGATCCGGGGTACATCAAGGGCTATCCGCCCGGCGTGCGTGAGAACGGCGGCCAATACACCCACGGGGCTCTCTGGGTCGTCATGGCCATGGCCCGACTGGGCAGCGGCGACGAGGCGGTGGAGCTCTTCCACATGCTTAATCCCGTCAACCATACCAGGACCGCGGCCGGTGTCGGGCGCTACATGGCCGAGCCCTACGTCATCGCCGGAGACGTCCACGCCGACCCGGCACACGCCGGGCGTGGCGGCTGGACGTGGTACACCGGCTCCGCGGGCTTAATGTACCGCGCGGGCCTCGAGAGCATCCTCGGGCTCCGGCGCCGGGGCTCGACCTTCGAGATGGATCCCTGCATCCCGTCATCCTGGCTTGACTACGCGATCGTTTGGCGCTTCGGCCGGACACGCTACGAGATCGCGGTCTCGAACCCGGAGCGCCGCTGCCGAGGGATCGCCGAGGCGGAACTGGATGGCGCGCCGGTCGACCCCCGCTCCATCCCTCTCGCCGATGACGGCGGCCCGCACCAAGTCCGGCTGGTGCTGGGAGACCGGAAGCGACCCGTCCCGCCCGGTGCCGCCCCGGACGCCATCGCTTCCGCTTGAGTCTCAAACGCGCCTGGGCCGAGGACTCGGCTCACCCAGCATAGCCAGCAGGTTGATCTCTTCGCTTTCCTCGCCCAGGCCGCGCGGCAGCGGCAGGAATGGTCAATGATCCTATCGATCACCTGATAATCCGCGATGAAGGCCACGAACTTCATTTAGGTTTATCATAAATGTCATGCTTAACTACAGCCAACCTCTTCCCTTCCACCTTGACGGCTTTGATATGGCCCCAGTTCATTGCCATGTAGATCACGGGATGATGGAAGTTCCCCAAAAGCCGCCTAAGAATTGACCATGCACCGTAGAACTTCTTCCTTGATCTTATTTTCCCGACCATCAATTCATAGGGCGACATGTTTTTCGGTTGATAGGCCACGGTGCTGTGGTCGTAGTATTTCCAGTTCTTGGATCGATATCTATCCGCTGGTCCCCGACCCCACCCTGAACACGGTCATCTACATCTTCGGGGCGCTCCTGATCGCGGCGCTGGGCTTCGGCCTGCTCTGGTTGGGAACGAGGATGCTGCGAGGCGTCAGCTTCGTCTTCCGCTTCCTGTTCGAAAAGGCCCGGAATTGGCGGAAGCGGTCACCCGCGCCAACCCAATAAAGGGAATAAAAAGGGATTCTCTTGATTCCGAGTCGGAGACTCCATAATATAGATAGTTCCCTATCGTTTCCATTCTCCCGGGCAAGTGTCAAGCGGCGCATAGATTTACGAGGTAAATCGGAGTGTAGTTTTACGAGCTGCCGGGGGAGAACAGTGCGGCTCATTCCAGGTGGGCTCCTTTCATGGTCTGGTTGAAGTCCTTCAGCCGATAGTTGTGCCCGTCGATGTTGAAGATATGGGCCTTGTCAAGGGACGAGCCTTCGCGGCGGAAGTGGACCCCCGGGCAAGCCCGGGGCCCCGGCCGCTGCGGAAGAGCCGGTCAAGGATCGCAGTCGCGGCCATCTCGTCGCCAGCGAAGATCTGGACCCAGTCCTTGACCGACCGGTTGGAGGTGATGATCGTCGTCTTCGCGATAGCCGGCCAGCGGGAGCTTCGGGGTCCTCAAGGCATGGCATTTGTGCGCCAGGCCGGCATTGACCAGCCATTGCACCGAGTCCATGTAATCCCGTGCCCGGGCCTGGCCGGCCACGGCAGCGAAGCGGAATTTCTTGTTTTCCCTTCCCAGTTGGGCCGGCAGCGTGCTCCAGACGCGGCTGTTCTTTACCGCCTCGGCCTTGGTCGTGTGCTTGGCCAGGTCGCGGTCAAAAGCGCCGAGAATCTCGGCCTGGACCAGGCGGACCTTTCCCAACTCCCCGGTTTCGGAGTAGCGGACGACCGCTTCCGGCATGCCGCCGACGTAGTAGTAGGTCTTGAACAGGCCGAGCAGGTCTTCATGAAAACCCGCTTCCAGGGGGGTGAAGTCTTCCTTTTGTTCCAGCAGGCCGCGCAGGCCGGCCCGGCCAATGCCTTCCAAGAATTCGCCGAACGACATGGGCAGCAGGTTAAGAAAACTCACCTTGCCCACCGGGAAATGGGTCGCTTTCCCCAGCATGGTGCCAAGCAGCGAGCCGGCAGCCACGACATGGTAGCCCGGCGCCAGCTCCTGGAAATATTTCAGGCTGTTCAAGGCTTCCGGGCATTCCTGGACTTCATCGAAGATGATCAGGCTGTCTTCCGGAACAATGCGGCTTTCAGCATAAATGGAGAGTTTCTCGATGATCGGCCTGGGGTCAAGGCGGCCTTTGAAAAAATCACCCAGGTGCGGGTCCATCTCGAAGTTGAGATAGACCGAGTGGAGATACTCGCCGGCGGCGAACTCCTTGAGGACGTAGGTTTTGCCTACCTGGCGCGCCCCGCTCACGATCAATGGCTTGCGGTACGGCGACTTTTTCCATTCCAGTAGCGATGCATAAATATTTCGTTTCATAAGGCACTACTGTCAATAAACGTGGTAAATATCAATAATTAACTTCGATAAACGTGAAATTATAATTTTATAAAGTTCAAATAACGTGAAAAATGAGCCTGTTTATGTCCCGTCTGTACCAGAATTTTAAGAAGAATTATCCATTCTCCCGGGGAAGCGTCAACTGCGGTTGACATTTTCTCGACCTGATTGCCCTTCGGAGCCGGGGCGGCGCGGAGCATGAGACGATGGAATCTCTGGAGTTCATCGCCCGGGTGACCTCGCACATCTCTGATAAGGGCCAGGTCGCGGGAGTCTATCGTCTTTTTGCCGCGACGGCGGGGTTTCTTGTCCGGAGATGATCTGCGGGCGCGGTTTTCGCGGCTATGGACATCACCGCCCGGCCAGGCGTACAGTTCCACCATGGATTGGGGGGCAAGTTCAAAGTCGGGAGGGGGAATTCAGCGCCATGGGCGTGAATTCAACATGCCGTGGAAAAAGGAAATACTTATCCTACCTATTCCAATATTTTAAAGAAGGGGGACACGTACCGGAGGTCCAGCAGGGAACGTACCTCCGGTACATGTCCCCCGAAGAATCGAAATCCGAGGAATCTTTACTTTTTAGCGACCTTGTCCTCGATCTCCATGAACATCGACGGGGCCTCCCGCTTGCTCTTCCAGATGGCCCAGATGACTCCGCCGAGCAGGACGGCCACGACCGCGGCCAGGCCGATGCTCATCTTGCTGTACTTGACGATGATGGGCGCCGCGATCAGGCTGACCAGGTTCGTCACCTTGATCATGGGGTTGAGGGCCGGGCCGGCCGTATCCTTGAGCGGGTCGCCGACCGTGTCGCCGACGACTCCGGCCTTGTGCCGGTCCGAGCCCTTGCCGGTGCAGGCGATCGTGTCCTTGGGCTCGTCCTCGATCGACTTCTTGGCGTTGTCCCAGGCGCCGCCCGCGTTGGCCATGAAGACGGCCAGGAGCTGGCCGCTCAGGATGATCCCCGCAAGAAAGCCGCCCAGGGCCTCGACCTGGAGCACCAGGCCGACGATGATCGGCATGAGGACAGAGATCATGGCCAGCGGGACGAGCTCCTTCTGGGCCGCGGCCGTCGAGATCCCGACGACTCGGGCATAGTCCGGCTTGACTTTGCCTTCCATCAGCCCGGGGATCTTGAATTGCCGCCGGACTTCCTCGACGATGAGGCCGGCCGCCCGGGTGACGGCCCGGAGCGAGAGCGAGCTGAAGAGCCAGGGCAGCGCGCCCCCGAGGAGCAGGCCGACGAAGACCTTGGTATCCGAAAGGCGGATGGAGGTCATGATCTCCTTGACGCCGAGCTGGAGCTGGACGCGTCCGACGTCGGTGATGTACGAGGCGAAGAGGCTGACCGCCGCTATGACCGCCGAGGCGATGGCGATACCCTTGGTGATGGCCTTGGTCGTGTTCCCTACGGCGTCGAGATCGGCCATGATCCGGCGGGCCTTGACCGTCTCCTCGTCGCACTGGTCGTGCCAGGCCATCTCGGCGATGCCGTTGGCGTTGTCGGAGATCGGGCCGTAGGAGTCCATGGCCACGTTGTTGCCCGTGTGGCTGAGCATGCCGATGCCGATCATGGCCACGGCGTAGAGGACGTAAATGGCTCCGACCGAGCTGTAGAGGGCCAGGGCGATGATGAAGCTGATGGCGATGATGACGACGGCCCAGACGCTCGACTCCATCCCCACGGCCAGGCCGGAGAGGATGGTCGTCGCCGGCCCGGTCTTGGTCGATTTGACGATCTCCTTGACCGGCCCCTTGCGCGTCGAGGTGAAGTAGGAAGTCAGCGGGTTGAAAGCCACGGCCAGCCCGACTCCGACCGAGGTCAGCATAGCCAGCTTCCAGTCGTGGGCGTAATAGACGGCCACGACAAAGGACCAGATGACGGTGTTGACGCTCGAGACTTCGTAGGAGCGGAACATGGCCTCCTCGGCGTCCTTGGCCCGGAGGAACTTGATCGGGAAGCGCTCCCAGATCGGGACGGTGAACGTCCCCAGGATCGAGGAAATGACGCCGATGGCCCGGATAATCAGGGGATAGACGATCCACTTCAGGGCATGGGTCGGATCGATGGCCACCAGGGCCAACCCCAAGATCAGCGCGGAGACGATGGTCACCTCGTAGGACTCGAAGATGTCCGCGGCCATGCCGGCGCAGTCGCCGACGTTGTCGCCGACGAGGTCGGCTATGACGGCCGCGTTCCTCGGGTCGTCCTCGGGGATATCCTTCTCGACCTTGCCGACGAGGTCGGCGCCGATGTCGGCCGCTTTGGTGAAGATGCCGCCGCCGACGCGCATGAATAGGGCGATCAGGGTGCCGCCGAAGCCGAACCCGAGCAGGGCGTCGGGGGCGGCCGTCCCGAAGACGATGAAGATCAGGGTGCCGCCGAACAGGCCCAGGCCGTCGGTCAGCATCCCGGTGATCGTCCCGGCGTAGTAGGCGATGGATAGGGCCTCGTTGAAGCCGCGCCTGGCGGCCGCCGCGGCCCGGACGTTGGCCTGGATGGCCATGCGCATGCCGAGCTGGCCGACGAGGAGGGAGAAGCCCGCGCCCATGATGAAAGCGATCGTCCGGCCGATAGCGACGATGATCTGGGCGCTCTTGGCGCCGAACTCGGCCACGGCCTCGCGGCTGGCCGGGACGACGTAGACGCTGAGGAACAGGGCCACCGTCAGTCCGCCGATGATGGGCAGGATCTTGCGCAGCTGTGTCTTCAGGTAGCTGTCGGCGCCGATGCGGATGGCGTTCCAAATCTCCTGCATCTTCGGCGTGCCCTTGTCTTTCTTGAGCACGACCTTGCGCAGCATCCAGGCGTACCAGAGGCTGATGAAGGCCGTCAGCATGACGCCCATGATGGCGATCTGCTCGAATGAATTCAATCCATGACGTGCCAGACCCAGAATGTTCATGCGTCTCTCCTCGGAAAAAGCTGGGAGAAAGGGCCTATTTTACATAACTCCGGGTAAAAATCAACCCAGGCGAACGTATCGACGGCTATTATGCTATAATGCCCCTCTTGTCCCTGGAGAATGGGCCAGGCCCATGAGCGAATACCAGTTCAATTTCAAGCCGTTCGCCGAGATGACCGACGCCGATTACGCAGAGGTCGGATTCCGCTCCGGCCTCGAGATCCACCAGCAGCTCCTGACCGAAAAGAAGCTTTTCTGCCGCTGTCCGGCCGGCCGCTATAGCGATAAATACGACGCCGAGATCCTCCGCCACATGCGGCCGACGCTGTCCGAACTCGGCGAGTACGACGGCACGGCCCTCATGGAGTTCAAAACGAAGAAGGAGATCATCTACCGGATCAACCGGGAGACGGTCTGCACCTACGAGATGGACGACACGCCGCCGTTCATGATCGACGAGCATGCCCTCGACATCGCCCTGGGCGTGGCTATGCTCTACAGCCTCAACCTCGTCGACGAGCTCCACATCGCCCGCAAGCAGTATCTCGACGGCAGCATCCCGACGGGTTTCCAGCGGACGACGATCGTCGGGGTCAACGGTTGGATCCCTTATAAGGACCGCCGCATTTCGATCGTCCAGCTCGGCCTCGAGGAGGATGCCTGCCGCGAGGTCAGCGACGTCGGCCACCGCCGGACCTATCTCACAGACCGCCTGGGCATGCCCCTCATCGAGACCGTGACCGGGCCCGACATGCGGACGCCCCAGGAGGTCGCCGAGGTCGCCCAGCTCTGCCGCCGTCTCGTCCGCAGCACGGGCGACGTCCGCACCGGGATCGGCGCCGCCCGCGAGGACGTCAACGTCAGCGTCCGCGGCGGTACGCGCGTCGAGATCAAGGGCGTGCCGCGAATCCCCCGCATTCCGCTTCTGACCTACTACGAGGCCATGAGGCAGTGGAACCTCCTCCGCCTCCGCGACGAGCTCTACGGCCGCGGCATCACTCCGGACACCTTCAAGTCTGAGACCGAGGACGTCACCCGCCTCATCCAGAAGACGAGCTACCAGCCCATCCGCGACGCCCTGGACGCCGGGCTGACGGCCAACGGTGTCGTCCTCCGCGGCTTCCGCGACCTCCTCAATTGGCAGACGCAGACGAACACCCGGTTCTCGCGCGAGGTCTCCGACCGCGTCCGGGTCGTCGCCTGCCTGACGAAGCTGCCCAACATCGTCCACTCCGACAGCTTCTCCGAGACCCTGTCGAGCGCCGAGTGGCTGGCCGTCCGGAAGGCCGTCAAGGCGACCAAGGACGACACACTCGTCGTCGTTTGGGGCGACCGTGAGGACGCTAAGACGGGCGCTCAGGAGATCGCCATCCGGGCACGTGAGGCCGCGACCGGGATCCCCTCCGAGACGCGCCAGGCCCTCCGCGACGGGACGAACGGCTTCGAGCGCATCCTTCCCGGCCCGAACCGGATGTACCCGGACACGGACTTGCCGCCGAAGCAAGTCACCGCGGAGCGGCTCGAAACGATCCGGCGGCGCTTGCCGGCGCCGATCTGGACGCGGGAATCATGGTACCGGCAGATCGGCGTCCCGGCGGATGTCGTCGAATCCCTGGCCGCGTCGCGTCTGGCGGGGCTGTTCGAAGTCCTGGTCAAGGATTGGAAGATCAGCCCGATCGCCTCTTCCGTGGCCCTCGTGCAGTTCCGCAAGCGGTTGAAGAAGAAGGGGTTGGACGCGAGCCGCCTGGACGAGGACAGCCTTCGTCGGATTTTCGCCCTTTTCAGGGACAGGAAAATCTCCAGGGACGGCGTCCTGGCCTTCATGGAAACGGTTGCCCGCGGCGAGGCCCTGCCCCCGGCGGGCGAAGTCCGGCCGGCTTCCGAGGTCGAGATCTATGCCCAGGTCCAGGCGTCGTCTGCCGCCCTCCGCTCTATAAAGATCCACAATCCCGAAAAGAAACCCCACGCTCTGATGGGTCTGGTCATGTCGGCCCTTCGCGGCCGCGTCGAGGGCGCGGCCGTCGTCGAACGCGTCCGGGCGGCCGCCGAGGAGAAATGCTGATGGCAGACGACGACTCCTACAAGGGTTACCGGGGCGAGGCCCTGGCCGTGCTCAAGAGCTTCGGGGCCATGGTCTGGAGCGACGTCGAGATCAAGACCTCCCGGGGCGCCTATACGGGCATCATCCTGCCGCGCTCGGAAACGGCCGACCCCCTCCATGTCGTCATCAAGCTCCCCTCGGGCTATAACATCGGCCTTCTGGCCGGCTCGATCGAATCCGTAACCATCAGCGGCCGCAAGGAAGCCCATTACAAGATCCCCGAAAAGGAATTCCCCTTCGACCCGGGGAAACCCAAGGTCAAGCTCCTCGGCACGGGCGGGACGATCGCCAGCCGCCTCGACTACCGGACGGGGGCCGTCATCCCGGCCTTCTCGCCGGGAGAGCTCTACGGCTCCGTGCCCGAGCTCGCCGACATCTGCAACCTCGAGACCGAGAAGCTTTTCGGCGTCTTCAGCGAGAACATGGGCCCGGAGCAGTACATCGCCACGGCCAAGGCCATCGGCCGCGAGATCGAAAAGGGCGTCCAGGGCGTCGTCATCGGTCACGGCACCGACACCATGCACCACACGGCGGCCATCCTGTCCTTCATGGTCCAGGACTCGCCCGTGCCCATCGTCATGGTCGGCTCCCAGCGCTCCTCCGACCGGCCTTCCTCCGACGCCGCCCTCAACCTCATGCACAGCGTCAAGACCGCGGCCGAGAGCGACATCGCCGAGGTCCTGGTCTGCATGTTTGGGCCGACCTCCGACACGTATGGCCTGCTCCACCGGGGGACCCGTGTCCGTAAGATGCACTCGAGCTACCGCTCGACGTTCCGGACGATCGGCGACATCCCCATCGCCATGGTCAGCCGCGACAAGATCACCCCCCTGCGCCAGGACTACAAGCGCCGCCGCGCCGACCGGAGCGTCAAGATCGACACCTCGTTCGAGGAGCGCGTCTCGATCGTCTACTACTACCCCAACATGAAGCCGGACATCATCGACTCGCTCATCGACAACGGCTATCGCGGCATCGTCATCGCCGGGACGGGCCTGGGTCACGTCAACAAACCGCTCTACCCCGCGCTGGCGCGGTGCCGGGACAAGGGCATCGCCGTCTACATGACCGTCCAGACCCTCTGGGGCTACGTGCAGATGTACGTCTACGACACGGGCCGCGACATGATGGAGCTCGGCGTCATCCCGGCGGCGAACATGCTGCCCGAGGTGGCCTATGTCAAGCTGGCCTGGGCCCTGGGCCGGACGGCCGACCTCGAGGAGGTCCGCAAGATCATGCTGACGCCGGTCGCGGGCGAGACGACTGAGCGCGAGCCCTCCAACGGCTACCTCATTTTCCAGGGCGGCATCCCCGAGGTCGAAGCGTTCATCTCGACCATCAAGAAGTAGCCCGAACGAAAAAAGCCCGCCCCGGCCGAGACCGGAGCGGGCTTTTCGTTCTCTCTCTCCTCTAGAACTCGAAGCGGACCCCGAGCCGCCAGACCCGGGGATTGAGGATCTCGTTGTAGCGGCCGTTATAGGGGTTGAACGCGGATTCCTCGGTATTGACGAAGTACACCCCGTAATACGCGTCGTAGGCCCGGTTGACGGTGGCCGCATTGAAAACGTTGAAGACGTCGGCCATGAAGTACATCTTCCCGGTGCCGACGGCGATCTTTTTCTCGACCCGGAGGTTCAGGTTGTAGAACGTGGGCAGACTGCCCTTCGTCGGGAGCTGGATGAAGACCGTGTTCGACTTGTAGAGGCCCGGCCAAGGGTCGTTGCCGGAGTAGGCGAGCGTGACGTAGGTCGGGATCTTCCAGCCTTCGCGGGCGAGGAGCGTCCCCGAGACGTCGAAGCCCAGGGGCAGCTGGTAAAGGGCGCTGACCTTGGCCATCCAGCGGGAGTACATCTGGACGTACGTCTTGCCGCCCGCGCCGGCGCTCCAGTTGCCGAAGGGCTGGCCGTCCAGGGCCCACTTGTTCGTCGGGTCGATGAAGGAGCCGTTCCAGTGGGTGCGCTGGTCCTGGAGCGTGACCGAGGCGTTCAAGAACCAGCGGTTCGCCAGCCTCTTTGTGACGATAAGGTCGAGGCCGAAGTAAGTCCTGTAAGCGTTGCTCTTGTCGATCATCCTGTAGGGTGTCGTGCCCGGGTAGCCGGCGATGGGGAGGTACCAGGTTTTGCCTGCGGCGTCCCCCAGATTGTAGGTGATCCCTCCGATTATCACGGTCGCGGGGATCGTCCCGGCGGGCGTGTACCACGTCTGCGTGTTGTCGATGACCAGGTCGGGTGTCCCGGGGTAAATGTCGGCTGGATAGAAGGCCTTGGCCCAGTCGAAGTTGTCGTAGCGCCGGTAGGTGGTGTTGACCGAGAAGGCCAAGTCGGGGCGGAGTTCCCGCTCGAGAAAGAGCATGATCTCGCGCGTCCGGGGCGAGGTCTTGACGCTCTTCACATCCGGGTCGACGTCGCTGCGGTAGAACGTCGTCAGGTTGTCGTAGTTGACGGCCGAGGGGTTGGCCCAGTCGAAATCCCAGTAGTTGCCCGCGAGGTAGGCGTCGCTCTCGAAGCCCCCGACGAGCGCGGCATTGGCCGCGTCGCTGAGCGTGCCGTCGCTGTCGTAGAGGCTGTAGAGCTCGTAGGGATGGTCGGCATTCGTGGAGGAATACTGCCAGTAGATCTCGGCGAGCTGGACCTTGCTGTCGCCGCTCGTGTCATTCCACCAGAAGCCCATGCCGCCGCCGAGGCCGAGGGGTTGGGGCGTGAACGCGCCCGCGGGCATGAGGTCGCCGTACTCGGAGTAGGTGAGCTTGGCGACGTTCTTTCCGTCGCCCGAGATATCCCAGCTCAGTCCGATCCGGGGCGACCACGTGTTCCAATGGTATTTCGGGTTGATGGCCCTGACCGCGATCGGGGGAAGGTAATTGTAGAAGGAAGTCATCGAGGCCTGATCGAAGACGGCCGACCAGGCCGCATTCGTGGACTTCACCGTTTCCAAGGTGTAGGCGCCCGTCGAGGGCGTCTGGCGGTCGAAGCGTAGGCCCAGCATCAGGGTGAACCGCCCTTTTGAGAGGGTGTCCTGGAGGTAGGCGGAGGTCTGCTTGGCCAGGGCGAAGTCGCGGGTCTCGCGGCCGAACCGGATCTGCTGCCAAGCTGCGGGAGGTATGACCAGGCCCTCGCCCAGGTCGATGAGCGGTTCGACGAAGTTGCGGCGAACCTCGAAATTCTGCGCGTAGCCCGATTGGGTGATCGACTTCTTGACGGAGTGTTCGAAGCCGGCCTTGAACTCGTGGGACACGCCGAGGAGGGAATCACGGAAATACGTGGTCATGAACTGGAAGTTCTTCCTGGGCCGGCTCACGGAGGTCCAGTCCCAAGATTTGCTGAAGGCCGAGTTGAAGGGGACATAGGTCGCGTTCCCGACGTCAAAGGTCACGGGATTCGAAACGGTCTCGTCGACCATCGGCCGGGTGGAGTACCCGGCATCGTTGAAGGAGTATTTCAGGGACACGAAAAGGTTGTCGCCGATGACCTGTTCGTCCTGGATCTTGAGGATCGGGTTGCCCCAGCGGTACTTTCCGGTCAGGTGGTCGCCTTCCGGCTTGGCCGGCGAGGCGTTCCAGCCGTATCTTTCCTTCGCGCCCGAGGTGACCAGAGCCTCGAACCGGTTGCCGGAGAACGGCTGGGCGTTGAGCTTGAAGCTGTAATTGCTGAGGAGCGACTGGTCCCGGGTGTTGTAGATCGTGTAGGTGAAGATGTCCTGGACACCGTAGGCACCCCACCACCAGAGCCTGTCCTTGATGAGGGGGCCGCCGGCGCTGGCGCCGAAGTCCCTGATCTGCTCGATCCTGTTGGTGCCGGTGATGCCCTTTTCCCGGAGGGTGGGGGTCAGGTTGCTGCTTTGGAGGGAGTGGTCGGTCAGGTAGAACCGGGCCGCCGCGCTCACCTTGTTGCCGCCCCGGCGGGTGACCATGTTCAGGGCGATGCCGCCCGTCTGCATGGTCGCGTCGGCTGCGCCGCCGGTGACGACGCTCATTTCCTCAAACGTGTCGAAGTCGAAGAAAAGGGCCGAGTCGCCGAGGACCACGGGGTCGGTGACGTCGATGCCGTCGAGCGTCCAGATGTTGTTGGCGCCGTTCCCGTTGTCGCCCTTGGTCACAAACGAGGACTGCTGGCCGGATTCGTTGCCGCCGACGTTCTCGCAGTCGAGCATGACGGCCGGGACGAGCTGAAGAATGACCCAGGGGTCGCGGGTCGTGGGCAGCGTCTGAAGTTCTTCCCGGCCGATGCTGGTGGATTCGGTCATCTTCCTAACGTCGACGATGGGGGTGACGGTCGTGATCGTGACCTGCTCTTCGATCTTGCCGGCCTCGAGGGTCAGGTTGATCGCGGCGCTCGCGCCGATCGTGACGATGACGTTGGCCCGGTTCACGGTCTTGAAGTCGATCCGCTCGGCTTTGACGGTGTAGCCCCTGCCCGGATAGATCGCCGGATACCGGAATATCCCCGCTTCGTTGGTGACGGTCCTCATGCTGCCGATCGAGGGGCCCGAGAGGGTCACGGTGACGTTGGGAAGAGGCTTGCCCTGGGTGTCGACGATCCTGCCGAAGATCGTCCCCGTTCTTTGCTGAGCCGGCGAGGATACCGCGAGTGCGAGAACAACCAGAATCAGCGCGGCTTTTTTCAATGGAGCCTCCTCATTCCGGGACCGGATTCATCCGCGTCCGGATTTGCAATTGCTATGCCCATGGATAAGACAACGCTCGTTGATGTTAAGTTATGCTCTATCAAACGATTATGATACAGGAAGGGTTGCGGGAATTCAACGCGTTCATCCAAGTTATTCCATCTTCAGGAAATGGAGAGTCCGCGGTTCCCGCTCCATGTGATAGACGATGAGGGTCTGGAGCGTCTTGCGGATCTTGGCGATCTCATCCGGTGCGAACGGCTGGACGCACGCTCCCGGCGGCGGGTTCTTCTTGGCCCAGCGGAGAAAGGCCTGAGTTTGGGCCGGGACCTCTTCTTTTTTGAAAGGGGCGCAATCCGCGCAGTAGGCCCCGTCCCTTTTGGGGGCGAGCCAGCCGGGGACGAGGGGTTTCCGGCATTTCCGGCAGGCGGAGAGGTCGGGCAGGAGGCCGTTCCCTTGAAGAAACCAAGCTTCGAAATAGGCGGCCGCGAAGGCCCTGTCGCCGCCCTCCTTGAGACAGCGGAGGACGGAAAGAAGGAGCCGGTAAAGCACCTCCTCCCGGGCCCTGGCCGGGGCGAATTCCTCGACGAGCTCGGCGAAGTAGGTCAGCAGGAAGGCCGTCTCCGGCTGCGACTGGATCTCGAAGAACGACTCGACGAGGTCGCAGCCGGAAACCGTGACCAGGTCGCGCCGCTCTTTTTCGTAGTAGAACACCCGGACGACGGACATGGGCTCCAGGCTGCTCCCGAAGCGGTTGCCGAATTTTCGGGCCCCCTTGGCCACGCCTCTGAGGATGCCCTTGTCCCGGGAGAAGAAGACGGCGATCTTGTCCTGGTCGCCGATGTTCGTCGTCCGCAGGACGATCGCTTCCGCCTGGTCGGTGGGCATGGGCTCACGGGCTCGGGGGCATGAGGCGTAAACTCAGCCGGCCGGCCGGCCGGGCGTTTCGGCCTCGAGGAAATCCTTGAAGTTGTCGGGCGTGATCTTGATGTCCGTGATGACCTGCCCGGAACGGCCGAGGGGCTTGGCCGCCTTCCCGTTCAGGAGAAAACTGAATCCCCCGGCGTTACCGGTGTGGATGAGGATCAGTTCTTCCGCCTGGGCCTTGGCCGTGGTCCCCGGTGGGAAGAGGCCGTCAACTTTGAGGACGCCGTCGGCGTAGACCCGGATCCAGGTCTCTGCCTCGAACGCGATCTCGATCGTGACGGCCTTCCAAATGACCTCGACGACGGGAGGCGGTTCGGGCTCGACCTTCGGCGGTGGGGCGGAGACGGGTTCGGAAACGGCGGGCGCCTGAGCCGAGGCCTGGACGGAGGTCCCGAGGGGCCGTCGTAACATCGGAACGACGAGCAGAAAGATAACGGCCAGGACGACCATTGTCCCCAACCCGGCCCAGACGACGGCCCGGGTGCGCAAAACTGTTTTCAGGGCGAGCTTCAGGCGTGAAGGCCGCGGCGCTTCCGGAGCGGATCTCACGATGAGGCGCTCGGCGGGGTCAGGGGCGGGGTCTGGTTTCAGGGCGGCCTGGATGGGCTGTTCCGGTGGGAGTTTCAGGACAGGCCCTTGCTCCGGCTCGGGTTTCGCCGGCTCGGATCTCGAGAGGAGATGTCGCTTGCGCTCGGGTTCCCCGATGAGCCCGGCCTCCCTGTACTTGGCCAGGACAACTTCCCCTTCGAGGCCGATGGCCCGGGAATAGGTGCGGATGATCCCCTTGATGAAGAATTCGCCGGGCATGATGTCCAGACGGTCGGACTCGAGGGCCTCGAGGTAACGGGTGCCGATCTTCGTGGCTGAAGCGATCTCCTCGATGGAGATGTGGCGCGCTTCGCGCGCTTCCCTGAGTTCCTGCCCTAACGACGCCATTTGCCCCGATTTTAGGGCAATCCCTCCTGACTGTCAAATAAGAGGGGGTCAAACCTACGGCGGGGAGCGGATTCTGAGCAGCGACCAACAGAAGTGCGGCGGAGTGGCTCGGAGCCGCGCTTCTGGGAAATATCTGAATAGTATTGTTGGAAAGCGTAAAAGGCAGGTTTTAAACCTTGAGAAACTTCGAAACCGAGGTGGCGCTGCCGACGAAGCCGGTCGCCGCTCCTCCGAGAAGCAGGCCGACCGCCTGGGTCAGGTCCGGGTAGCGGAAGCTCAGCAGTTCCTGGAGGGCGCCGAGGGAGGCGCCCAGGTAGATCGGGAAGAGATTGATGACGACGAACAGGAGCCCGAGTGAAAGCAGGCTCCCGAGAAGTCCCAGGACGATCCCCTCGAGCCAGAAGGGGATGCGGATGAAGAGATTGGTCGCGCCGACGAGGCGCAGGATCTCGATCTCGTTTTTCCGGGCGAAGACGTTGAGTTTGACGACGTTGGAGATGATGAAGAAGGACGTTAGGATAAGGATGCCGCCCATGAAAGCCCCGATGGCCCCGGCCAGCCGGCTGAAACCCTGCATCTTTTCCACCCAGTCCCGGTTGAACAGGACGTCGGTGACACCGGGACGCGTTTTCATCGAATCGACAAAGGCGACGACCTCTCCCGAAGCGGAGGCCTTGCTGTTCACCCTCAGTTCGATCGAAGCGGGGAAGGGGTTGTCCTTGAGGCCGGTCACGATGTCGGCGAGTTCCGGGAAGCTCAGGCGGAACTTCTCCAGGGCCTCCTCCGGCGTCACCATCCTGACGCTCTCGACGAAGGCGGGCTTGCCGACCTCCTGGCGAAGGGCGTCGGCGTCGGCGGCGGACGCGCCCCGATCGAGGTAGAAGGCCACGGTCATGTTGCTCGCGAGGTCCCGGGCCGTGGCCCGGAGGTTGTTGGCGAGCGACATGAAGATGCCCACGGTGAGGAAGGACAGGCAGATGATGGTCACGCTGAAGATATTCCGCGTCCGGAACTGCCACAGGTTGTTCCCGGTGACGGTCAGGAAGAACTTGATCTTCTCGATCATGCCCGGCCTTCCTTCCCGACGATCTTGCCCTTCTGAAGAAAGAGGATGTTATCGCCGAAGTGGCGGATGAGCTCCCGGTCGTGGCTGCCGATGATGACGGTCGCGCCCTGGCGGTTGATGTCCTTGAACAGGCTGATGATCTCGTAGGCGAGCTCGGGGTCGAGGTTGCCGGTCGGTTCGTCGGCCAGGATGATCTCGGGGTTGTTGACGACGGCCCGAGCGATGGCCACCCTCTGCTGTTCGCCGTAGGACAGGCGCGAGGGCAGCTCCCACATCTTCTGGTGGAGGTTGACCTTCTGGAGCGTGTTGAAAACGCGGCGGCGGATCTCCTTGCGGGCGACGCCGATCACCTGGAGAGGTACGGCCACGTTCTCGAACACCGTCCGGTGGAACATCAGCCGGAAGTCCTGGAAGACGATGCCCATCGTCCGCCGCAGCGTGTAGATGCGGGAATCGTGGATCTTGAGGATGTTGACGCCGTTGATGAGGATCTGTCCCTCGGTCGGCAGGGTCTCCCGGAACATGGTTTTGAGGAGGGTCGTCTTGCCCGAGCCGCTCGGCCCGGTGATGAAGTAGAAGTCGCCGTCCTTGATCTGGAGGGAGACGTCGGAGAGGGCCCAGAACGGCTTCTGGTATTGCTTCCAGATGTGAAAGAGCTCGATCATCTCTTGGCGCCCCCGCTTCCCGAGGCCGGGAACCGGACGATTATCGTTTGATGAACAGGAACATGAACCAGCCGAAGGCCAGGGCGCCGGCCGTCATGATAGCGAAGAGCGTCAGCCCGTAACGGATGCGGGCCTTCTTGTCCGGGCGGCGGATGAGGGCCAGGACGAGTGATACGAAAAAAGCGTAGACGACCATCGACAGGAGGTGGCTTTCGAAGATCATGATTTCTTCCCCGCGCCGATGTCGTAGGCGTCCAGGGCGATGAGGAAGTTGAGGAGCCCGGCCCCGGCGATGTAGGCAGTCCCGAACTCGAACGTGGCCCTCTCGAGCTCGCCCCCGCCCCAGCCGAAGAGGCGCGAGAGGCCGTAGAAGAGGCCGTTGCCGAGGTCGGCGAAGAAGGCCAGGATGGTCAGGGGGTTGTCGGTCTGGAACGGATACACGCGGCCGCCCATGGCCAGCCCGAGGATGGTCATGGCGAAGATGGAGATGAAGAAGAGGACGGCCCGGAGGTACTTTTTCTGGACGGCGTGGCCCAGGCCCGGGACGGCCCAGCCGAGGATCATGACGGCGATGCCCTTGATTTTCATGAGAATGCATATTAATGGAATCGCGGTGGTAAATCAATAGGGGCCTCGGGATCAGCTCTTGCTTTTTCTTCGAAATCCGGCTCGGGGCGTGCCGCTCCGTCGGCCGCGGCCCGTCCCGGCGAGCCGGGCCGCTTCGGGTCCGGGCTCCGCTCTCCTCTCCCTTCGGTCGAGGACCCGTGCCCGCTCCGCCCTTCCACGGCCTCCTCCGGGCATCGCCCCTGCGCCGCCTGCCGAAAAAGCTCGATCTGACCCCTCAGCCCTGGGGTATAATGGTCGCATGCCCGAACTGCCAGAAGTCGAAACGATCGCCCGGACGCTTGAGCCGGCGGTCCGCGGTCGCGTCATCGCAGGGCTCGAGCTTCTCTACCGGCCCTTGCTCCGGAGAGGCGGGCGGAAGGGCCTCGAGGGAATGACGGGACGGCGCGTCCTCGGGGTGAATCGGCGGGGTAAGATGCTTCTCATCGCGTGCGAAAACGGTCGGACGCTCGTCTTCCATCTGAAGATGACCGGCCAGTTCTCCCTCGCGGCCCCCGGGGAGGCGCGGGACAAGCACACTCGCCTCGTGGTCCGTTTCGAGGACGGCGCGAACGAGCTGATATTCCGTGACGTCAGGAAATTCGGTTTCCTGCTCTGCCTTGAAGGCGACCCCCTAGCTGCGTGCGCGGAACTCGCCTGCTTGGGTCCCGAGCCGCTCGAAGTCGGACTCGCGGAATTCGCCGCTCTTATCGCGCGAAGGAAAGGCCGGATCAAGAGCCTCCTCCTCGACCAGACGGTGATCGCCGGCATCGGCAACATCTATGCCGACGAGATGCTTTTCGAGGCCCGGATCCATCCGGAAACCCCGGCCTCTTCACTCGGGGAAAAGGCGGTCGAGCGGCTTTACGACTCCATGAAGAAGATCCTTACGCTGGCCATCGCCGAAAAAGGCTCCACCCTCCAGGATTACCGTGACGCGGAGGGGAAGGCCGGCAACTTCCAGTTCTTCCACAAGGTCTACGACCGGAAAGGGGAGCCGTGCGTCGTCTGCACTACCCCGGTCCGGATGACGCGGATTGGCGGACGGTCGAGCCATTTTTGCCCCAAGTGCCAGAGGAAAAAGGCGATACGGAAGCGATAAGCGAAACGGTGGGCCCGCTTGAACGGCCACGGCCAACATAAATTGAAAACCGTAGGCGATTCGGCTATATTAAGGTTCATTCCGCCGAGGGCCCCTGTAGCTCAGTTGGATAGAGCAGCGGATTCCTAATCCGGAGGTCGCCTGTTCGAGTCAGGCCAGGGGCACGTCCTATTTATCCGTCATTTCAACCACTTACCCTGATTTCCTTTTTTAGCCTGAGTTAGCACAACTGAGCCATTTTAGGCGGTTTTGTCCCCGCCCTGTCCACACGGGGAGAGGTCTTTCCCAGTGGAATAGACGCGCGGGACTCAAAATCCCGTCCGGGGCGACTCGGGTGTGGGTTCGATTCCCTCCACCGGCACCATTAATATCAGCAACTTAGACATCTGATAGAGGTCTGCTTTGGTTAGGGGTCAAGGGAGCCAAAAGGTGCCAAAAACCGCCATTTTCAGCCACCAACACGAAAGGTGACACGAAAGGTGATTTGACGCCTGCTTTAATGGTGTTGAACATTCCCGGCGCGCCACCGTCACACGGCTGGCTTGTTGGAAATGATTGCTATGCGCTACGCGCTACTAAAGGAAGTATGGCGTATAAAGATTACTACTTCCTCTATTTCTTGGCGACTTTAGAGACAGTAATCTTAAATTTGAATAGATAGTCCTTCTTGCTTCCGTTTATCTCGAGGGGGAAATAAACAGAAAATTCTCGGCCGTCCCATTGGAGGTAGTCAACTGGAAATAATAACCTAAAATGCCAACCTGCGACCGGTCCGTCCGGAACAAGAAATATATTGCCTTCCGGGATGAGAATATCTTTAATGTTAGCGCCGGGGGGAATGACCGTAGGAACTTGGGGGGCATTGGTATTTGCAAAATTGATGCCTCTATGGATGACTCGAGATGAGGTTCCATCAGGTGATATCCAAGAAAGGTCGTCCCAATTAACTTTAATCACTCTATTAGTCTTATTCACTAAAGCGAATCCAAATTCTTGATTGTCACTCATGTACTGGACAGGAATGAACTCTACCCAAAACGAGGCGGTAATAAATTCGTCCTTGTATGTCATAGCGGGCACAAAGTCATCTGACGGCTGTAGGGCCTCCGCTGGCGTAGGTTCCACCATAGAGAACTTCCAG
Source organism: uncultured Eubacteriales bacterium (assembly GCA_964525875.1). Classification (GTDB taxonomy): domain Bacteria; phylum Acidobacteriota; class Aminicenantia; order Aminicenantales; family Saccharicenantaceae; genus RBG-16-66-30. Next base: position 1,680 of record CAZGJS010000006.1, on the reverse strand, counting down.
ATGTATTTTTGAGCAAAAATATTAGGACAGAGATAGAGGAGAATAATCAGAACCAGAAAACATCTTTTCATCTTAGTCTCCCTTCGGAATCGTTGAATGTTATTAGTTCACATTCCGGGCAATTCCGTCAAGAGGTTGAGGAAGGCTCGGACCCTGCGGCCCGAGCGCTTACGTAAGGCTAACGGTATGACTATCAACTCGATAAAAACTCGACACAGCGTGCCGGTTCTTCTCTGAAAGACTACTGACTACGAATCAGCAGGTCGGGTGTTCGAGTCACCCCGGGCGCGTTCTCTTATTCCCTTATTTTTCAGTCTGTTCCGTGCTTTTGTCTTTTTAACTGCAGACCCGTAGTTTCAGCGGTTTTCAATCGATTTTGGCACACCGTGTCACACGGGGATAAATATGCTTTCGGATTCCCTAGCCTTCACGAGTCGCGTTTTAAGTCCTGAAGAAACCCGGGACACTCGAAGACCCCCTTGCTGGGCCTCGAGCCCAAGAAGCTCGAGCCGAGGGTCTTAACGCCGCAGGAGCTGCTGGCCGAGGCTACTCGGGACGAAGATGAGGCGGAGAAGGCCGCTGGAAGGCTCCAGGAGGCCCAAACGGAGCCCGGTGAAGGTCACAAGGAGGACGTATGAGAGGGCGAATCCGCTCAGGAGGAATAGATGCGGAGTTTATCGTTCCATAATCAGAACTGTTTTTCCGTTATACCACGCAAAGGTGAATGTCCATCCTTGCTGAGCCAGTTCACTCAGCACCTGTTGGGCTTCTTTGGCCCCAGCAACGGTTTTGACAAGATACTCCTTGGTCTGTTCCGCACTTACGCTCTTGGGGACAGCGATGAGGGATTTCACCAGAATGGCAATCAGCAGGACCAACGCCACATTAATCAGGATGGTCGTCGACTTGGATAATTTCATGGTTCCCTCCTCCGCTGGAGATATTATCTGCCGGGGGGGTGAGGTGTCAAGGTTGGAGGCCGGGAGAGACCTTCGGTGTTTGGGTAATTCTGAGGCCTATTTGAAAGAAAGCAGAATTCTGAAATCAAGAATCAAGACCGAATTCTTGAACGAACCTTGGCTTTTTCAACAGAAATATCGTTAGGCTCACTGTATTTTGAGGAAAAAGTAATGTCTATTCCGAGAGCGTCTTCTAATATAAGAATCAGCAAAAGAACATTGCTAAGCGCATGCCAAGCTGTTCCTGAAGCATTTTCACTTGCTCCACAGATGGATGTGTTATCGTCTATATGCGAGAAAATTTCAATATTGGCATTGATGTTGATATCAAGCAAGGCATCCCACACCTTGCTAACGTTTTCGGTGATAAATTCATTGCGTTCAATCACGCTTTTGGGCCAATTAATCCTGCCGCTATCTAGGAGTTTTAAAATCATTTCAGCTACTTCATTTTCAGCCATTATTGCCTTCTCCTGCGTTTGCCTCAAACATTGCCCTATGGGTGATTTCAAGGTATTTGCCCTCCAAAGTCAAGGCCGTTATCAGAGGATATTGAGGCCTTCGGGGAGGCCGGTTGCCCGGACGCTCTCCGTGTTGAGATGGACGCTATGGTTAAGCGATTGTCGGCCTCGTTATGACCGGGGCTCGGGGCGGGGGTAAGGATTCTTGTTGCACCAACGTGATAACTTCCGGTTTGGGCAACGTGAATATTTCCGCTTTT
>CAZGJS010000005.1:0-222921 GCA_964525875.1 uncultured Eubacteriales bacterium | reverse complement strand
TGGGGATCAAAGGATGTCTCTTACAGAACCTTTTCGTCTCGTTATCCCCATGCTGTCTAGCAGTTCGAGAAGGGGGATGCTGCCCTCATCCTCATGAAAACATGAGGATGAGGACTGCTTCGCTGCCCTTCTCCTCAAGAGACGAGCATTAGGACTGCATCCCTCCGAGGACAAAGCAGACATGACCGATGTGTATCAAAGAATATCCCGCACTGAGCCCTTCCTGCGGGTCACTCCCATACTATCGAGCAGTTCAAGGAGCGGGATGCTGTACTTGCGCGACAGGCCGGTCATCACCTTGAAATCGGCGACGGTCAATTCCCGCTTCCCGGACCCCCGGATCTTGCGGACGATCTCGTCGAGCCAGCGGGAATGGAGGATGAACCCGTCCATGCCCTCGATGATCTTCTTCCGCTCGGCGAGGACGGCGAGGAGCATATGAAGCTTTCCCTGGGTGAGCTTGAATTGGGCCCGGATGTCGTCCATGGTCACGCTTCCGAGCTCGCCGCTGAGGACCATCCGTTCGAGCGCGGCCACGGTCTCTTCGTCTGCGGCCGTTAGGGGTATCCGGAAATCGGGCAGCCGGACGATCCCCGCCTCCTCGATGATCCGCCCTTCCTTGGCCAGCAACCGGAGGGCCAGGACGAGGACCGCCCGGGGAGCGTCGAAGCGCTTCTCGAGCTTCTCGAGGGGGGCTCCTCTCTGGGAGGGGTTTTTCTTGTGGTACTGGGTAAGGAAGGAAACGACCCGTCCGCGGAGGAAATCCAGGGTGCCCTGAGAGACGAGGAACAGGGGCGAAAACTCGAGGATGCGGGCTTTCCCTTCCTCTTCGAGCAGGTGTGCCAGGGCCTCGACGCGAGACCTGGGCAAGCGGCAGAAAACGGAGATGTCCTCCCCCTTCAGCCCCTTCAGGCCTCCCTCCTCCGCGAGGGCCAGGATCATGTCCCTTTCCCCGAGGGAGAGGCGCGTCAGGAGGGCCTTGCGCTTCGAAAGCTTGAGCTCGTTGGGCGACGGCGAGCCCGGATAAAGGCAGGTGCCGCGGCCGAGTAAGCCGCCGGCCGCCGTCCGGACTTCGAACGGGTCCCCCCACTTGACGTCGACCGGCCCGACGGCCAGGGCCCGGACGAACGGGGCGTCCTTCCGGCCGGGGACCGGATACTCGGTGAAACGGGCGGCGACGACGCCGTCAAGGAAGACGACCTCGGCCGGTACGTCTTGGCCGAGTTTCCCCAGCGGGAAATCGAGGACGGCGTCGAATGCGAGCGCTTTCATGGGCGGCGTTCCTCCGGGTCCGTCGCCGGGACGAAGCTCATGCGGCGCAGGGCCGGGTCGCAGGAGACAAGGATTACACGAACCTCGTCCCCCAAGTCAAACTTTTTCCGGCGCCGGTGCGGCCGGAGCCGTCGGGCCGCCGGCTTCGGCTCGTGGTCCCCCCTCAGGGAGTCGAAGGGCAGGAGGCCGGAGACGAAGTATTCGTCGACCTCGACGATCAGGCCGGCCTTGATGACGTCGACGATCATCCCGTTGAACTCGTCGCCCAGGCGGTTCTTGAGAATGCGGAAGATCCGCCATTCGAGGAGCGCCTGCTCGGCCTCTCCGGCGTTCCGCTCCCGCTCGGAGGACTTCGCGGCGATCGCATCGAGGGGAAGCCGGCCCGGCTCTTCACGGGCAAGGAGGCCCTTGAGGATGCGATGGACGACGAGGTCGGGATATCGGCGGATGGGCGAGGTGAAATGCGTGTATTGGTCCTGGGCCAGGCCGTAGTGACCGACGTTCCCGGTCGAATAAACGGCGAGCTTCATGGCCCGCAGGACCTGCCGGCCGACGAACTTCTCGCCGGGGAGGCCCTCGGCCTTTTTGAGAACGCGCTGGAGGTCATTCGACCGGACCTTGGCCGGATCCGGCAGGGTCAAGCCGAAATTGAGGATGAGGTCGCGCAATTTTTCGAGGTCGCCGACGTCCGGCGGGGGGTGGACCCGGTAGATGGCCGGGATTTTCTTCTCCGAAAAGGCCGTGGCCACGGCGACGTTGGCCGTGACCATGAACTCTTCGATCAGGCGGTGGGCCTCGTTCCTTTCCGCGGCCGCGACGGCAAGGAGCTTTCCCTCCTCGTAGATGAGCTCGGGCTCGACGAGGTCGAAGTCGAGACTCCCCTCGGCCAGCCGCCGTTTCCGAAGGGCCCGGGCCAGCTCCCGCATCAGCAGGAGGTCGGGGACGACATCGGCGTAGGCTTTCGCTTCCGCGGCGTCCCCCTCGAAGATCTTGAACACCGATGTGTAGGTCATCCGATGGGCCGTGCGGATGATGGAAGGAGCGAACTCGGTCCGGCGGACCCGGCCGTCGTCGTCGATGTCCATCAAGGCCGAAACGGTTAGCCGCGGCTCTCTCGGCCGCAGGCTGCAGAGGTCGTTGGAGAGTTTCTCGGGGAGCATCGGCAGGGTCAAGTCGGGGAAATAGACGCTCGTGCTCCGCTCGAAGGCTTCGTGGTCGAGCGGGCTCGCGGGCCGGACGTAGTGGGAGACGTCGGCGATATGGACGCCGAGGAGCCAGCCGCCGGCGGGGAGCCGACGGATGCTGACGGCGTCGTCGAAATCCTGGGCCTTCTCCCCGTCGATCGTCACGGACGGCCAGTCGCGGAAGTCCCGCCGCCCTTCGATCGCGCCGGCGGAAAGAACCTCCGGTATCCCGGCGGCCTCATTCAGGACCTCCTCCGGGAACTGCGGCCGGAGCCCGTACCGGCGGATGACCACATGGGCATCGACACCCGGGTCCTCGGGCATCCCGAAAACCCGCGTGACGGCCAGGGAGGCACGGTCGGCTTCGACGATCATCCCCGGGGCGGGCCCGAGTTTGCCGCGGGACTTGAGGGGGACGTCGTCCTGCGACGGCGAGTCGAACGGCTGAAGGAAGGGGACGCCCCCACGCTCGCGGTAGATCCCGAGAAGCGCCGTCCGTCCCTTCTTGAGGATGCGCTCGACTTTCCCTTCGGGCTTGCCGAACTTGCCCCGCTCGTTGACGACGACCGCCACCTCGTCGCCCGGAAGGGCCCCCTGCGAATGACGGGCGGGGATGAAGATGTCCTTGCCGCCTCCTTCCGGCGTGACGAACCCGAAGCCGGGACGGGCGGTGACGAATCGGCCGCGGACGAGGTCCGTCTTCTCGGCGAGGAAGAAGCGGCTGCGGAGGTAACGGACTTGCCCCCGGGCTTCGAGTTTCCGGATCTCCTCGAGCGCCTTGGCCCTGTCCCGGCGCTTGACGCCGAGCTCGGTCAGGATCTCGTCGAAGGACAGCCCTTCCTTGTGTTTCTTAAGCAGGGCGAGGACCTTGAGGGCGGTCATGGGGATGTCCTCTCAGTAATAATAGAGGGAGACGTGGGGGATCTTGCGGCCAACCCGCGACTCCTTGACGAACTGACGGCGGACCATGGCTTCGAGCCCTTCGGGCCGCCGGCCTCGAAGCCCTTTGCGGGCCTCGGCTTCGGCCGCACCCTTCTCCGGCTCCGTCGCCCGGCCCCAAAGGAGCTCTTCGACCTCGGCGTCTATCCGCTCGAGCGCGGCCTCGTCGGGCTTCGGCGCGGCCAGGACCGCAAGGGCCGCCTCGAGCAGGCGGGCGATCTCCCGGTCGTCCGGGGCCAAGCCGTGGAGCCCTTTCTCGACCTCCCGGCGGGCCCGGTCCTTTTTCCCGGGCCGCGGCCCGGCGGCATTTCCCCGGCCGGCCGACCGGTCCAGGTGTTGGGCCAGGGCGGCGTCGACCTGCCTGTCGCAAAAGGCGAGCGATATCCCCTTCGTCCCCCTGCCCCTCGTCTTGAGGCCATCGAAGGCCCGGCCGATGCCTTCGAGGACGACTTGGAGAGGGACCCACCTGGATTCCCAGGAGGCGATCGCGGACTGGTCCCTCGGCGACAGGAAGAACGGCGCGCCGCGGCGGGCGAGGAACTCGCGGGCGATCGTTTGGTAGTACCCGCTCTGTCCCTTGTCTTCGGTGTCCATGGTCGTCCGGCCGACGCGCGGTCTAGGGCTTGGCGTCGCGGTTCCTCTCGTGGATGATCCTCAGACCCTCGAGGACGAGGTCCGGTTCGTAGGCCTCGATCACCGGAAGCTCCGCCGCAACCTGGCTGCCGAAGCCGCCCGTGGCCACGACCCGGACGTTCCTGCCGAGCTCCTTGCGCATCTCCTCGACCGTGTTCATGACCAGGCCGACGTAGCCGAAGTAGAGCCCCGACTGCATGCTGGACACGGTCGTACGGCCGATGGCCCGCTTCGGCTTCTTGATCTCGATGCGGGGGAGGCGGGCCGTTTTGAGATAGAGGGCCTCGGCGGCGATCTGGATGCCCGGTGCGATCGCCCCGCCCAGGTACTCGCCCTTGGCCGAGACGGCGTCGAACGTCGTCGCCGTGCCGAAGTCGACGACGATGGCCGGACCGCCGTACTTCTCGAATGCGGCGACCGCGGCCGTGATCCGGTCCGCCCCGACCTCGAGGGGGTTCTCGTAGAGGATGGGCATGCCGGTCTTGAGGCCGGGGCCGACGACCGAAGCCGCCGTCCCGAAATACTCCCGGCACAAGTCCTCGATGACGGGCGTCAAGGGAGGGACGACGCTCGAAATGATCGCGCTCGATATCGTCTTGGCTTGCAGCCCGGCCACCCGGATCAGGTTGAGCAGTAGGACCCCGTATTCGTCGCCCGTCTTGTCGCTGTCCGTCTTGATCTTCCAGCTCTTGACGAGCTTCTTGCCGCGGAAAAGCCCGACGGCGATCGTCGTGTTCCCGACATCGAAAGCCAAGAGCATCTCGGTCCTCCTTGTCATGCCCCGTCGAGGCCGAGGACGGCGTCGAGGGCGACCGTCCCCACCGCGCCGGCGCGTTCGACCACGAGCCGGCCATCATCGTCGAGGCCGCGGCAGATGCCGGCGAACGTGCCGGCGGCCGTCGCGACCCGGATGGGCCGGCCGGCCGGAAAGGCCATCCTCGCTTCGAACGTCCTGATGACCAACCCCTTGTCTCCCCGGGCGAGGGCATTATACCAGCAGTCGAGCGCCCGGCAAAGGCCGTCAAAAACGGACTGGATCGTCACCGCCCGGCCTCCAATGATCCGGAGGGAGGTCGACGACGCGCGAAGGTCGGCGGGGAAGTCCGGGGGAGCGTGATCGACGTTGATGCCGATCCCCACGACGGCGAAATCCCCGGCCGGTCCGCCGGAGACGCCCTCGGACAGGATCCCCCCGAACTTCTTCCCGTCATGGACGAGGTCGTTCGGCCACTTGAGCCGGACGGCGGCGCCGGCTACGGCCAGGACCGCGTCCGCAGCGGCCAAACCCGCGGCGAGGGGCAGGAGGTGAAGGAAGGGAACCGGGCCCGCCGCCGGGCCGCGAAGGATGAACGACGCGTAGAGCCCCAGGCCGGGCGGCGAATGCCAGACCCTGCCTTTCGTGCCCCGGCCCCGGGTCTGTTCCCCGGCGACGACGGCCGTGCCGTGGTCGGCCCCGGCCAAAGCCAGTTCGCGGGCGACGTCGTTCGTCGAGGTGACGCGCTCCCTCCGGTGGACGATGGTTCCGACGGGCATGGGTCCCCGCTTCCGGCCTCAGGACGCGGCGGCGACCTTGGCCAGGTTCTGGCCGAGCTTCTCCCGGCGTGTCCTGAGCTCTTCGAGCCTGGCCCGGTTTTCCTCGACCACGGCCGCCGGCGCCTTGGCCACGAAGTCGACGTTCTCGAGCTTGCGTTCGATCTTGGCCGTTTCCGCTTCGACCTTGGAGATCTCCTTCTGCAGCCGCTCTTTTTCCTGGCCCGGATCGGCCGGCTTTTCCAGGATGATGGCGACCTCGAACGGTCCGGCCACGCCCTTGAGGACGCTCGGCCCCTCGGGCAAGGCGGCCGTGAACTCGAGCGTCGAGAGACCGGCCAACGCCCGGACCGAGGCGGCCTGGGCTTCCAGGGCGGCGGTTTCCTCGCGGCCGGCGGTCTTGACGAGGAGGCGGAGCTTTTCCTTGGGCGCGATCTTGTTCTCGGCCCGGACCGTCCGCGTTTCGACGATGACGGCCTGGACGAGGGTCATGGCCTTGGCGGCCTCCTCGTCCTTCCAGCCCGCTTCGGGAACCGGGTAGGGCGCGACGGTGATCGACTTGCCCGCCCCGGGCAGGCGCTGCCAGATCTCTTCGGTGATGAAGGGCATGAACGGATGGAGAAGCCGCAGGATGCGGTCGAAGGCGTCGGCCAGGACGGCCTCGGTCGTCCTGTTGCCTCCCCGGAGCCCGACCTTGGCGAACTCGATGTACCAGTCGCAGAACTCGTGCCAGATGAAGTGGTAGACGAGGTCGGCCGCTTCATAGAATTTGTATTGCTCCAGACTCGAGGAAAGCTCCGCCGTGACCTCGGCGAGCCGGCACCGGACCCAGCGGTCGGCAAGCGTCAACTCGGCCTCCCGGACGACGGGACGGTCCTCACTCAGGTTCATCAGGACGAAGCGCGAGGCGTTCCAGATCTTGTTGGCGAAGGCCTGATAGCCGGCCATGCGCTCCTCGGACAGGGCCAGGTCCATGCCGGGCACGGCCAGTGCGGCCAGGGTGAAGCGCAGGGCGTCCGTGCCGTATTTTTCGATCATCTCCAGCGGGTCGATGATGTTGCCCTCGGACTTGCTCATCTTGCGCCGCTTGAGATCCCGGACCAAGCCGTTGATGAAGACGTGGCGGAAGGGGATACGGCCCCGGAACTTGAGGCCCATCATGATCATGCGGGCGACCCAGAAGAAGATGATGTCGAAGCCGGTGGACATGAGGTCGGTCGGGTAGAACGCCTCGAGGTCCTCGGTCTCGTCGGGCCAGCCGAGCGTCCCGAAGGGCCACAGGGCGGACGAGAACCAGGTGTCGAGGACGTCCTCGTCCTGATCGAGCGCGCCGCCGCACTTATCGCATTTCGCCGGCGCTTCCATGGCCACCATGATGCGGCCGCAGTCCCGGCAGTACCAGGCCGGGATGCGGTGCCCCCACCAGAGCTGGCGGGAGATGCACCAGTCGTGGATGTTGTACATCCATTCGAAATACGTCTTGGCCCAGTTCGCCGGGATGAACTCGATCGAGCCGTCCTCGACGACGCGGATGGCCTCGTCGGCCAGCGGCTTGATGCGGACGAACCACTGCCAGGAAAGGTGCGGCTCGATGACGTTCTTGCAGCGATAGCAGTGGCCGACGGCGTGGTCGTGGTCTTCGACCTTGACCAGGAGCCCCTGCTCGCGCAGCTTATCGACGACCTTGGCCCGGCAGGCGAAGCGGTCGAGGCCGGCGAAGTCCGGGCCCGCCGCCTCGGTCATCCGGCCCGAACCGTCGATGACGATGACCTGCTCCAGGCCGTGCTTTTTACCGAGCTCGAAGTCGACGGGGTCGTGGGCCGGGGTGACTTTGACCGCGCCCGTGCCGAACTCCCGCTCGACGCGCTCGTCGGTGATGACCGGGATGGGCCGGTTCTGGAGCGGCAGGATGACGCGCTTGCCGTGAAGATGCGCGTAGCGCTCGTCGTCGGGGTGGACGGCCAGGGCCGTGTCGCCGAGCATGGTCTCCGGCCGCGTCGTCGTCACAACGACAGATTCCTTCGTTGTGGCGGCGGCGACGGACTGGGCCGAACCTTCGACGGCATAGCGGATGTGCCAGAGCTTGCCGCGGAGGTCCTTGTGCTCGATCTCGATGTCGGAGAGGACCGTCCGGCATTGCGGGCAGCGGTTGACGAGGAAATAGTCGCGGTAGATAAGCCCCTCGTCGTAGAGGGAGACGAAGACCTGTTTCACGGCCCGGCTGAAGCCCGGGTCCATGGTGAACCGTTCCCGGGACCAGTCGAGCGATGCGCCGAGCTTCTTGAGCTGGCCGGTGATGGCCCCGCCATACTTCGCCTTCCAGTCCCAGGCGATGCGGAGGAATTCCTCGCGGCCGACCTTCTCCCGGGTCAGGCCCTTCTCGGCCAGGCTTCTCTCGATGACGTTGTGGACGGCGATCGAGGCGTGGTCCGTGCCCGGGAGCCAGAGGCAGTTGTAGCCCTGCATCCGCTTCCAGCGGGTGATGATGTCGGGCAGGGTGAAGCAGAGGGCGTGGCCCATGTGCAGGATGCCGGTGACGTTCGGCGGCGGCAGGACCATCGAGAACTTGGGCTTCGGGGACTTGGGGTCGGCGACGAAGAGTCCTTCGTCCAACCAGAATTTCCCCCATTTCTCCTCGACGGGTTTGGGGTCGTAGGCTTTGGCCGGCTCGTCTTTGCTGTTCATGGTTTCGACATCCATTCCTTGATCTCCGCGAGGACGCGCGCCCGGACCCGTTTCTCGATCTCCCGCTCCATGCCGACCATTTCCTCGCGGACCCAGTCCTTGAGGCCCCGGTCCGCGGCGGACGCCGGACCGATTTTCGTGCCGGGATCGCCCCCGACCGCGGGCCGGAGCGGCTCCTCGGGCAGCGACGTCGGCCCGGTCTTCCGGGCGATGAGCTCCCGGACGACGGCCGCCAGCCGTTCCGAATCGAATGGCTTCTGGACGATCTCGTCGTAATCGGCGGGCGGGTTCCGGTCGGTGCCCAGGGCTTCGAACGTCCCCTTCAGGCCGATGAGGGGGACCGTCTCGAGGTCCTTCCGGCTTCTCAGGGTCCGGCCGACCTCGTAGCCGTCCCGGCCGGGGAGCGTCAAGCTGACCAGCAGCGCGTCCGGCCGGACCTCCGCGACCGATTCGAGGAGAGATGCCCCGTCCTCGAACACGAAGACCCTGTACTCCGGCTCGGCGAAGACGAGTTGGGCAGTCTTTTGGACCGAGGGGCTGGGGTCGGCAACGATAATCCTGTAGGGCACATCAAACCTCAGAAACTCAACAAAATATTCAACTTAATCTACCCTTTTCGCCCCCGCCCGTCAATAATCGACCGAAACTGATTTCTCGCCGAGCAGGGCCTCGACTTTCTTGATGAGGGCCTCCGAAGGCGTGACCTTCTGGATCTCGGCGCTCTGGGCCGTCAGGCGGTAGGAACGGGGCGTCTCGAGCTCGAAGTAGACGGGGCACTTCCCTTCGTGGGCGTCCAGGATCACCTTGAGCTCGGAGAGCGTCGCCTCCTCGAGCCCGGGCAGGAAGATGCGGACGACGACGCGCTTGGCCTGCTTCTCGAAGGCCTCGACGAGAGGCATGGCCTGGCTCAGACTGATGCGGCGGTTGTCCTCTTCGCCCATATATTTGCCCTTGACCCAGATAAGCTGGCCTTCCCTCAGGTACGTCCCATGCCTGGCGTAGCCTTCGGGGAAGGCGACGACCTCGATCTTACCGGTCAGGTCCTCGAGGACGAAGGTGGCCATGCGCTCGTCCTTTTTCGTCTTGAGCTGCTTGAGCGAGCCGATGATGCCGGCCAAGCGGACCTCCTTGTCGAAGTCCCGTTCGGAGTCGAGCTCGTTGAGGAGGTGGCTGACGAGCTTTCGCACCCGGTCCTTGTGCTGGGCCAGGGGATGGCCGGTGATATAAAGGCCGAGGGCGTCCATCTCGTAGGACAGGACCTGGGACTCGTCCCACTCCCGCATCTCCCGGACTTCCTGGGGGATAGGCGGCGGCTCGGCCCCGCCCGAGCCGAAGAGGGACGTCTGGCGGGTGGCCTGGGCCTTCTGGACATCGTGGCCGAAGTCGATCATCCGGTCGAGCATGTGGTAGCACTGCGACCGCTTCCAGCCCAGCGAGTCGAAGGTCCCGGCCTTGATCAGACTCTCCATGGCCTTGCGGTTGAGGACCTTGGTGTCATGTTCGAGGAAGAGGTCGAACGGCGACTTGAAGCCGCCGGCCCTCTTGCGGGCCGCGACGAGCTCCTCGACGGCCGCCTGGCCGATGCCCTTGACCGCGGCCAGCCCGAAGCGGATGTCGCGGCCCTCGACCGTGAACCGGAACTCGCTCGTGTTGATATCCGGGGGCAGGACCTGGATGCCCATCTCGTGGCACTCGCCGATGTACTTGACGACCTGGGGCGTCGCCCCGCGCTCCGCCTCGGACGTCAGCAGGGCGGCCAGGAAATGGACGGGGTAGTGGGCCTTGAGGTAGGCCGTCTGGTAGGCCAGGAAGGCGTAGGCGGCGCTGTGGGACTTGTTGAAGCCGTACTCGGCGAACTCCTTGATCTGCTCGAAGATCTTGTCCGCCTTGGACTGGCTGATGCCCTTCTTCTTGGCCCCCTGGACGAACTTCTGCTTCTGGGCCTTCATCGTCTCCTTGTCTTTCTTGCCCATGGCCTTGCGCAGGATGTCGGCCCCGGCCAGGGTGAACCCGGCCAGGTCGGTGGCGATGCGCATGACCTGTTCCTGGTAGACGATGATACCGCGTGTCTCCTTGAGGACGGGCTCGAGCTCGGCGAGCTCGTAGGCGACCCGCTCGGGGTGGTTGCGGCGGTGGATGAACTCGTCGGTCATACCGCTCTTGAGCGGGCCCGGCCGGTAGAGGGCGTTGAGGGCGATGAGATCCCGGAATTCCTCGGGGCGGAAGCGGCGCAGGAGGTCCTTCATGCCCGGGCTCTCGAATTGGAAGACGCCGTCCGTGTTCCCGGCCTTGAAGACGTCGAAGGTCAGGCTGTCGGCGAGGGGCAGCGCGTTGATATCGATGACGAGGCTCGTCTCCTTGCGGATGAGTTCCAGGGCGTCGTCGATGACGGTCAGGTTCCGGAGGCCCAGGAGATCCATCTTGAGCAGGCCCAAGGCCTCGACGTCGCCCATGGGAAACTGGGTCGTGATCTCGCCCTTGACCGACTGATAGAGGGGCAGGAACTCGACCAGGGGCCGGGGCGTGATGACGATGCCCGCGGCGTGGATGGAGGGGTGCCGGACCTGGCCTTCGATCCGTTGGGCGATGGCCAGGAGCTGGGCGATCTTGGAGTTCCGGTCGCGAAGCGTCCTCAGCTCGGGGACGCTTTTCAGGGCATCGGCGATCGTCGCGTCCGGTACAAAAGGGATCATTTTGGCGATCCGGTCGACCTCGGGGAGCGGCACCTCGAGGACGCGGCCGACGTCGCGGATGGCGCCGCGGGCGGCCATGGTCCCGAAGGTGATGATCTGGCAGACGTTCTCCTGTCCGTATTTCCTGGTCACATACTCGATCATTTCCTGGCGGCGGCGGCCGCAGAAGTCCATGTCGATGTCGGGCAGGCTGATGCGCTCCGGGTTGAGGAAGCGCTCGAAGAGGAGGTCGTACTCGAGCGGGTCGATCTCGGTGATCTCGAGGGCATAGGCGAGGAGGCTGCCCGCCGCCGACCCCCGGCCCGGCCCGACGGGGATGCCCTTTTCGCGGGCGGCCTTGAGCAGGTCCCAGACTATGAGGAAGTAGCCCTCGAAGCCCATCTCCTTGATGAGCTTGATCTCCCGCTCCATCCTCTCCTCGTATTCCGTCATGGAGTGGGCGGCGAGGCCGTTCGGCCCCTCGGACTGGCGTCTGGCCATGCGGGCCCGGAAGCCCGCCCAGGCGATCTCTTCGAAGTACTCGCCGAGGTCCTTGCCGCTGGGCGGGGCGAATTTCGGGAGGTAATAGCTTTTCGTCGGGAAATCGAAACCGCACTGGGCGGCGATCCGGCCCGTGTTCCGGATGGCCTCGGGTGTCTCGCGGAAAAGCTCCGTCATCTCGGCCGCGGACTTGAAGTAGAACTGGTCCGAGCTGAACTTGAGCCGGTCCGGATCGGAGATCTTCCGGTTCGTCTGGATGCAGACGAGGACGTCCTGGCTCTCGGCGTCCTCCTTGCGCGCGAAATGGATGTCGTTCGTCGCCACGAGGGGCAGGCCGAGCTTGCGGGCGATGGCGACGAGCTGGGGGTTGACCGCCTTCTGCTCGGGGAGGCCGTGGTCCTGGAGCTCGACGTAGAAGTCGCCGGGCGCGAATATCGAAGCGTAGGCCCGGGCGGAATCCTCGGCCTTCTCGGGGAACCCCCGGGAAAGCCAGGCGGCCAGTTCGCCCTTGAGGCAGCTCGAGAGCCCGATGAGCCCCTCGGCGTGGGCGGCCAGGAGCTCTTTGTCGATCCGCGGCCGGTAATAAAAGCCCTCGAGATAGCTCTGGGTGAGGAGCTTGCAGAGGTTCTTATAGCCGCAGTCGTCCTTGACGAGGAGGATGAGGTGGAAGTGGTGGATGGCGTCGCCGGGGCTCGAATGCTTGTCGAAACGGCTCTGCGGGGCGACGTAGACCTCGCAGCCGAGGATGGGCTTGACACCCTTGATCTTGGCCTGCTTGAAGAATTGGACGGCGCCGAAGATGTTGCCGTGGTCGGTGATGGCGACCGCGGGCATGTTGTTCTTGTAGGCCGCGTCGACGAGGTCGGCGACCTTCAGGCAGCCGTCGAGGACGCTGTACTCGGAATGGTTGTGAAGATGAACGAATGTCGGTTCCATGGCGATCCGTCAGCCGGCGGCGGAGCTATTCCCACTCGATCGTCCCGGGCGGCTTGGTCGTCACGTCGTAGACAACGCGGTTGACCCCCTGGACTTCGTTGACGATGCGGGTCGAGATGCGGGCCATGAGCTTCGGCGGCGCCGGGTACCAGTTGGCCGTCATGCCGTCCGTGCTCTGGACAAGCCGGACGACGACGACACGGTGGTAGGTCCGCTGGTCGCCCATGACGCCGACCGAGCGGACCGGGAGCAGGACGGCGAAAGCCTGCCACAGCTTCTTGTAGATCCCGGCCCTGGTGACTTCCTGGAGGACGATGTCGTCGGCGGCCCGCAGGATCTCCAGGCTGTTCCGATCGATCTCCCCGATCATCCGGACGGCCAGCCCCGGCCCGGGGAAGGGGTGCTGATGGATGAAGTCCGCGTCGACCCCGAGCTCCAGGGCCAGGGCCCGGACTTCGTCCTTGAAAAGCTCGCGGAGGGGCTCGACGAGCTTGAATTTCAGGCCCTTCGGCAGGCCGCCCACGTTGTGGTGGGACTTGATGACCGACGACGGCCCCTTGACCGGGTTGGACTCGATGACGTCGGGGTAGATCGTGCCCTGGGCCAGGAACGCGGCGCCGCCGAGCCGCATCGCTTCGCGTTCGAAGAGGTGGATGAAGAGCCGGCCGATCGTCTTGCGCTTGTGCTCGGGCGCGACGATGCCCCGGAGCTTGTCGAGGAACAGGTCTGAGGCGTCGATGCCGATGACCTTCAGGGCGAACTTGTGGCGGAAGGCCTCCATCAGGGCCTCGTACTGGCCCTTCCGCAGGAGGCCGTTGTCGATGAAGATGCAGGTCAGGTTCGTCCGGATGGCCTTGTGGATGATGAGCGATGTGACGAGCGAGTCGACGCCGCCCGACAGACCGCAGATGACCTTGCCCGTCCCGACCGTCCGCCGGATCTCCTTGACCTTGCGCTCGATGAACGAGGAGATCGTCCAGTCGGAGCGCAAGCCGGCCAGCCGGAAGAGGAAATTCCCCAGGACCTTCTGGCCTTCCTTGGTGTGGATGACCTCGGGATGGAACTGGACGCCGAAGAATTTCCGTGCCGGGTCTTCGATGACGGCCGCCGCGGTGTTGGCCGTGCTGCCGGTGACGGCGAAGCCCGGCGGCGCGCTTTCGAGCCGGTCGCCGTGGCTCATCCAGACCTGCGCCTTGTCCTTGACCTCGGCCAGGAGCCCCGAACGGGCGGCGACGCGCAGGGCGGCGAAGCCGTATTCGCGCTCCTTGGAAGGGACGACCTTGCCGCCGAGCGAGTAGGCCATGAGCTGGACGCCGTAGCAGATGCCCAGGATGGGGACGCCGAGTTCGAAGAGGCCCTTAGCCGGATGCGGCGCGCCCTTGTCGTAGACGCTCTGGGGACCCCCGGAGAGGATGAGGGCGGCCGGCTTTTCCTCGCGGATCGCGGCCAGGGGGGTCGAGAAGGGCAGGATCTCCGAGTAGACGCCGAGCTCGCGGACCTTCCGGGCGATGAGCTGGGTGTACTGCGACCCGAAATCGAGGATGAGGACTTTCTGCATGGAGAGATATTATCAGAGCGGCCGCGCGGATTCAAATGCGTCCCGCTTGACGACGACGAGGGTCCGGTCATCGAACGGCTCCGCGCAGGCCGTGAACTCTGTAAGGCGGCGGAAGACGGCGTCCAGAATCGCCGGCGCGTCTTTCTCGCGCTCTTCGCGGACTACGCCGGCCAGGCCATCGACGCCGAATTCCTTTTCTCCGGTGTTCCGGCTTTCCGTGATCCCGTCCGTGTAAAGGACGAGGACTTCGCCGGGCTCGAGGGCGGCCGTCCCGACCTCGTAGGGGCGGCCGGCGAGCATCCCCAGGCAGAGCCCCGTCGCCGGGAGCTCCCGGACAAGGCCGTCCCGGCCGAAGACGAGCGGCGGGTTGTGGCCCGCATTGACGAAGCGGAGGGTGCCCGTTTCATTGTCGAGGTCGCCGAAGAAAAAGGTGATGAAGCTGTGGATGTCGGAGCATCGATGGATGAAATCGTTCAGCTTCGCGGCCAGCACGGCGAGGTCGGTCCCGTGTACGAGCTCGGCGTGGAGCCAGGCCCGGAGAGAGGCCATGAGGAGCGCCGCCCCGACGCCCTTGCCCGAAACGTCGGCCACGACCAGGCCGGTCCTCTTGCAGTCGACGGAGACGAGGTCGTAGTAATCGCCGCCGACCTGCAGGCAGGGGACGGCCCGGCCAGCCATCCCGTAGCCCTCGCAGGACGGGAGCGACTGGGGCAGGAGGTCCCGTTGGATGGCCGCGGCGGTTTCGAGATCCCGCTGCAGCTTAGCGGCCACGATGAGCGCCGCGACTTGGCGGGCCTGCTGGATCCTCACGGCGGCCGTGTTGGCCAGAAGCGTGATGAGCCGGAGGTCGGCATCCTTAAACGGCTCGTGCCGGGCGTGCCGGTCGGCGTAGAGGACCCCGATGACCTCTTCGTCGTCCCCGATGGGAACGCAGAGCGCCGACCGGATCCCCGTTGCGATGATGCTCTCGCTGCCCACGGCGGCGGCGTCGGAAAGGAGCACGGAGAGGTGCCTCTCATAGGCCATGCCGACGATCGTCCGGCTGACCTGGATCTCCCGGCCTCCGCGCCACTGCCCCTGGATTCTGGCCGCGCGCGTCTCGAGCGCCGCGGAGCCGTCCCCGCGGAGCATGATCACGCACTGGTCCATGGGGAGGTTCTCGGCGATGAGGTCCATGATGTCCTCGAGAAGTTCCTGGAGAGGCTTGTGGGCGACCAAGGCCTCGCTGACCTGCATCATGACCCGGAGGATCCGGTTCTCTTCCCTGAGGTCGGCCGGCGCGGCGAGGGGTGACGTCCTGGCGTCCGTGGCGGAGGTCTTTTCGAGGATCGCCCGGAAGGGGACCACGGCGCTGGCGTCCGTCGCCGACCCCGGAGAGTCGACCATCGTGACGCGGGGCATCCTCGGCCTGTCGAAGGTCATGGTCGTGGAGCCGAGGGCGATCTCATCCCCCTGGGAGAGGACCGCCGGGCAATCGATCCTGCGGCTGTTAACGAACGTGCCGTTCTTGCTGCCGGCGTCGCGGATGACGAAACTCTCGCCGGTGCGCTCGATGAACGCGTGGCGCGAGGAGCAGTTGGGATCGGCGACGGTGAGGTCGTTGCCCTGGGCGCGCCCGATGGAAACGGCTTCCCTGTCGACTTCAAGCTTCCACGGATTGCCCTCTTTGGGATAGATGTAAAGCGTGGCCATTTTTGTCCCCTCGGGCATTATAGCCCAAAACGGCCCCGCCCGGGAGCTCCGGAGTTACGAACCGGGTTCCTGGCCATGTCTCCGGAAGAGGCCCAAATTGCCGCCGGCAAGCGATATCTGCTAAACTAGAGGGGATTTTCCAAGGAGAACGCGACCATGGAATGGGAAGACCTGGCCAGAGAATTGAGCCAAACGACCGAGTCGAAGATCGTCCTCCTCGTCATGGACGGCGTCGGCGGCCTGCCCGTCGACGGCAAGACCGAGCTCGAGACGGCCCGCAAGCCGAACCTCGACGAGCTGGCGAAACGCGGTGTTTGCGGGGTATCCGATCCCGTCATGATGGGCATCACGCCCGGCAGCGGCCCGGCCCATCTCGCCCTCTTCGGTTACGACCCGCTCCGCTACCAGCTCGGCCGCGGCATTCTCGAGGCCCTGGGCTCGGGCGTCGAGGTCGGCCGGAACGATCTCGTGGCCCGCGGCAATTTCGCCACGGTCCGGGGCGGCCTCGTCGTCGATCGCCGGGCCGGCCGCATCCCAACCGAAGAAAACATCCGCATCTGCGGGCGCCTGAATGCCGGTCTTCCAGAGCGCGCCGGGGTCGAGGTCCGGGTTTTTCCAGGGAAAGAGCACCGCTTCGTCGCCCGGTTCACGGCCGAGGGCCTGGCCGACGCCTTGTCCGACGCCGACCCGCAGAAGGAGGGCACGCCCCCGGTCCCGACGGCGCCTCTCGTCCCCGAGGCGGCCAGGGCTTCGGTCATCGTCAACCGCTTCCTCGACGACGCCGCCGCCGTCCTCGCGGGCGAGGCCAAGGCCAACGCGGCCCTCCTCCGCGGCTTCTCCAAATTCCCCTCCATCCCGGCTATCCAGGAGCTGTTCAAGGTCCGTCCGGCGGCCATCGCCAACTACCCCATGTACAAAGGCCTGGCCAAGCTCCTCGGCATGGAGGTGATGGACGTCGGGAGCGAAACGACGGATCTTTTCGACGCCCTGGAGAAGAATTGGGCGGGGCACGATTTCTTCTACATCCATTATAAAAAGACCGACTCGGCCGGCGAGGACGGAAAATTCGCGGCCAAGGTCGCCGCGATCGAGGCCCTCGACCCCTTCATCCCGCGTCTCCTGGCCCTCAAGCCGGACGTCCTGGTCGTCACCTCCGACCACTCGACGCCGGCCCTGCTCAAGGGCCACTCCTGGCATCCGAACCCTTTCGTCCTGGTCTCGCCGACGGCCGGCGTCGACGACGTCGCGGCGTTCACGGAGCGGGCCTGCGCCAAGGGAATTCTCGGACGCTTCCGCTCCATCTCGGCCATGCCCCTGATGCTCGCCCACGCCCTCAAGTTGAAAAAATACGGCGCCTAGAGTAGGCCTCGGGGATCGTCTCCGTTCGCTGCGGTGATTCCTAACGTCGTCATGGGCCTGCTCCGGCCCATGACGGCTAAATCACCGCTTTATGCTTCCTCCGACGATCCCCTCGGCCCCCTTAAGGCGCCGTATTAGGGAGGGCGGCCCGAGCGTTAATGAGCGGACACGGCCTTGCCGGTGGACAACGGGCGACCGGTCCTATAAAATCAATATGAATTGAAGCCCATGAGGATACGGCCGCTCTTTCCGGTCCTGGCATGTCTCTCTGTCCTCCTCGCGGCCGCGCCTCAGGACGACCAGCGGGTCGAGATCGTCAACCTCCGCCGTTTCACCCATACGAACTTCACCCGCATCGTCCTCGACATCGGCAAGCTCCGCGAATACATCCCCGGCGAGCTCCAAGACCCCGGCCGGATCTACGTCGACGTCCTCCAGGCCAAGCTCAACCCCATCCTCCAGGGCCAATCCTACCCGGTCGAGGCGGATTACA
Organism: uncultured Eubacteriales bacterium; assembly: GCA_964525875.1. Taxonomy (GTDB): domain Bacteria; phylum Acidobacteriota; class Aminicenantia; order Aminicenantales; family Saccharicenantaceae; genus RBG-16-66-30. The sequence continues at coordinate 205,467 of CAZGJS010000005.1, read as the reverse complement.
TCAGCCAGGTCCGGATCTCGCAGAAAACGCCCTCGACGGTCCGGGTCGCCGTCGACGTCGATTTTTCCAGAATCCTATCCCACAGGGTCTATCATCTTTTCGACCCGTTCCGGCTGGTCATCGACATCTACCCCCACGAGACGAAAGCCCCGCCCTCAGCGACGCCGCCCGGCAAGGCGCCGCCCCCCGCCGATAAGACCCAGCCGCCCGTGAAACGCGAGGTCGCCCCTCGGGACCCGAGCCTCGCGGGGACCTCCATGGCCCGCCAGCTCGGGCTCGGTGTCCGGACCATCGTCATCGACCCCGGCCACGGCGGCCCGCGGCCCGGCACGATCGGCAAGAGCGGGCTCCAGGAGAAGACCGTCAACCTCGACGTCGCCCTGGCCCTCCGGAAATTGCTCAAGGAAAAGGCCGGCCTCGACGCCATCCTGACCCGGGAGTCGGACGTCGACGTGCCCCTCGAGAACCGGACGGTCATCGCCAACCAGAAACGGGCCGACCTTTTCGTGTCCATCCACTCCAACGCCCACCGGGACAGGAAGCGCGGCGGCGTCGAGACGTTTTTCCTGAACATCAGCCCCGACCCCTCGGTTATCGAGCTGGCCGCGTTCGAGAACGCCACCTCGACCAAGAACATCGGCGAGATGAAGACCGTCCTCCAGCAGATCGTCCGGAACAGCAAGATCCAGGAATCGCGGGAGCTGGCCGAATTCATCCAGCAGAGTCTCGTCCGGGCCCTGTCCCAGGACCTCCCGTCCATCAAGAACCTGGGCGTCAAGGGCGGCCCCTTCTGGGTCCTCATCGGGGGCGAGATGCCCTCCGTGCTGGTCGAGATCTCCCACCTCAGCAACGCCAAGGAAGAAGCCAAGCTCAAGACCAAGAAATACCGCGAGCTGGCCGCCCAGGGCATCTACGACGGGATCATGGGATACATACGTTCCCTCGGGAAAGGATAGAAGCGATGAAGAGACGCGATTTCATCAGGGACCTGGCCGCGGGCAGCTTGGTTCTCCGCTTCGGGCCGGGGGTATTCGCGGGACAGGCTTCCGCCGAGGGCCGGGCCCTTCAACTCGCCGCGGTCGAGGGCGAATCCCCTTACGCCATCACCAAGGAAGCCATCGCCGCGCTCGGCGGCATGAAGCGGTTCGTGGGCAAGGGCGACAAGGTCGTCATCAAGCCGAACATCGGCTGGGACCGGACACCGGAGATGGCCGCCTGCACCAACCCTGAGGTGGTCAAGGCCCTCGTCGAGCTCGTCCTAGATGCCGGGGCGAAGACGGCCATCGTCATCGACAACACGACCAACCAGGCCAAGAGGTGCTACGTCCGCTCCGGCATCCAGGAGGCCGTGAAGCAGGCCGGCGGCGACATGCTTTTCGTCGACGACTACCGGATCAAGAAGATGGCCCTAAAGGGCGCCTGGCTCAAGGAGTGGGACGTTGTCCTCGACGTCGTCGAAGCGGACAAGATCATCAACGTCCCCATCGCCAAGCACCATTCGCTCTGCCGTCTGACCCTGGGCATGAAGAACTGGCTCGGCGCGATCGGCGGCGCCCGCAACCAGCTCCACCAGAGCCTCGACAAGGCCGTGGTCGATCTTGCCGCCTTCTTCAAACCCCAGCTGACCGTCCTCGACGCCTACCGCATCCTCGTCCGCAACGGGCCGCAGGGCGGGCGGGTATCGGACACCGAGCTCGTCAAGACCGTCGTCGCCGGGACTGACCCAGTCGCCGTGGACGCCCTAGGCGCCTCGTTCTTCGGGGTCGCGCCGCGCGAGCTTCCCTACCTCGGTTTCGCCCGGGAGCGGGGTCTCGGAGAATTCGAACTGGAGAAAGTCCGCCTTGAAAAGAGAAAAATCTAGGAAGCACCGCGTCCTCGAGCTCCTCCGGATGGCCGGCCAGACGGCGTTCTTCGGGCTCTTCCTCTATCTTCTGCTCGGCGCCCACTACACGGGCCAGGACGACATCGGCTCGACCGCCCAGCGTTTCTTCCACTTCGACCCTCTGCTCGCCCTGGTCACCATCGTTTCGGCGCGTCTTGTCTACGCCTACTTCGCTTTCGCGCTGATCACGGTCGTGGCCACCATCCTCTTCGGCCGCGTCTTCTGCGGCTGGGTCTGCCCCCTCGGCGCCGTCCACCAATTCTCCTCCTTCGTCTTCAAGAAAACGAAGTTCCTCAAGCCGCCGCGGGAAGAGAAAACGAGCCTGGCCTGGAAGTACTACATCCTGATCATCGTCCTGGCCGGAGCTCTGTTCGGTTTGGATCTGGCCGGATACCTCGACCCGTTTTCCTTCCTGACCCGGTCCTTCGCTACGGCCGTGTTCCCCTCGCTAGCCTACGCCCTTTCCAACTTCAACGGCGTCCTCTACGGCCTCGGGATCATCGGCCCGGCCCGTTCGATCTCCCAGGCCCTCGAAAACTGGACCATCAGCGTTACGTTCATCCAGGGGTTCTCCGTCGGCCTTCTCTTCCTCGGCGCGGTCGCGCTCAACGCCCGAAAGGAAAGGTTCTGGTGCCGCTATCTCTGCCCGACCGGCGCCCTCCTCGGCCTCCTCAGCCGCTGGAACCTGTTCAAGCTCAAGATCGACCAAGAGAAATGCATCCAGTGCGGCCTCTGCACCCAGCACTGTGAAACGCAGGCCCAGCCCTATCCGAATGAGAAGTGGAAAAGTGGCGAGTGTATCTACTGCCAGAACTGCGCCTCGATCTGCCCGACCGGCGCCATACGTTTCCCGGTTTCCGCTCGGCCCGAAAAAATGACCAACGTCTCGAACGTCGATCTCTCGAGACGCAAGCTTATCCTGACCACCCTGCTGGGCATTGTCGCGGTGCCCTTCTTCCGGCTGACGCCTTTCCACAAGCGGGCCTCGCCCAAGCTCATCCGGCCGCCCGGCTCGCTCCCCGAGGACAAGTTCCTGGCGAAGTGCGTCAAGTGCGCCCAGTGCATGCGGGCCTGCCCGACGGGCGGGCTCCAGCCCGTCCTGACCGAGGCCGGGCCCGAGGGGATCTACACCCCGATGCTCGTTCCCAAAGTCGGCTATTGCGAGTACTACTGCTCGCTTTGCACCCAGGTCTGCCCGACGGGGGCCATCAAGAAGCTCTCGATCGAGGAGAAGAACAAGGTCAAGATCGGCACGGCCTGGGTCAACAAGAACCGGTGCATCCCCTTTGTCCTGGGTAAGCCCTGCATCGTCTGCGAGGAACACTGCCCCGTCTCGCCGAAAGCCATCAAGTTCCTTGAGGTCGAGACCAAGCTCCCCGACGGCTCGGTCGCCGTCCAGAAGGCCCCTGTTATCGACCTCGAGCTCTGCACCGGATGCGGCATCTGCGAGAACAAGTGCCCGGTCATGGACGACCCGGCCATCTTCGTCACGAGCGTCGGCGAGACGCGGTCGGCGACGAACAGGCTGCTCCTCGACATTACGAAGGAGACGTCCGCCGACCCGTATAAATAGGTACTTCTCCCGTTATTGGGGACGCGAATCGAGAGCTGGCGATAGATATCGGCCTAAAGACCCCCGTAGCGGAGGGGGACCCGTCCCGCTTCGAGAGAAGCGGGACGGGGGAACCGCCGGGACTGGTTCCCGGGGGGGCCGGGGGGCTAAGGGCGATATCTGTCGCCAAGCTACCCCTCGGAGCGTCCCTGAAAACGGGAGAAGAACCTTTAAGCGCAGGCTACTCCGCCAGGGCCTTCTTCAGTTCGTCCCTGAGCCGCGGCACGACTTCGAAGAGGTCGCCGAGGATGCCGTAGTCGGCAACCTTGAAGATCGGCGCCTCGGCGTCCTTGTTGACGGCCACGATGACCTTCGAGGACGACATCCCGGCCAGGTGCTGGATGGCCCCGGAAATCCCCACGGCGATATAGAGGTTGGGGGAGACGGTTTTTCCCGTCTGCCCGACCTGGTGCGAATGGCCGATCCAGCCGGAGTCGACGGCCGAGCGCGAGGCGCCCACGGCGGCGCGGGGGAAGACGGCCGCGAGGTCCCGGAGCAGGGCGAAGTTTTCCGGCCCCTTGAGACCGCGGCCGCCCGAAACGACCACATCGGCTTCTGTGACGTCGACTTCCGCGCTCTCTTCCTTGATGACTTCGGTGACGCGGCCCTTGACCGTTCCGTCGGGGACCGTGACGTCCATCTTGATGACTTCTCCGGCGCCGGGAACGGCTTCGCCGAGCGGGAAGACGTTCGGCCGGAGGGTGGCCACCTTGGGCGTGGATCTCAGGGTCAGGGACAGGAACGCCTTGCCCGCGTAGATCGGACGGGTGAATTCGAGCGCTCCGGCCTTGACTGCGATTTTCACGCAATCCGAAGCGAGGCCCGCGCCGAGCCGGGCGGCGACCCGTGGCGCGAGGTCCCGGCCCATGGCCGTGGCCGCGAAAAAGAGGGCCGCGGGTTTCGCCTCCCTGACAAAATCGGCCAGGGCCAGCGCGTAAGCTTGCGAGGAATAGTCCATCAGAGTATTATTTTCTATAATATAGACCTTGGCCGCACCGCGGCCGAAGGCTGCAGGCGCTAGGTCCGCGACGGCGTCGCCGACCAGGACGGCGGCCGTCTCGACCCCCATCTCTCCGGCCCGGCGTTTGGCCTCGGAGAGGGCTTCGAGGGAGCTCTTCTTGATCTTCCCGTCCCGCTTTTCCATGAATACGGCGATCATCGTCCTTCTCCTTTATATAACCTTGGCCTCGATCCGGAGGAGACGCACGAGCTCGCGGGCCGTCTCGGCCGGATCACCCGTCAGGATCCTCCCGGCCTGTCTTTGGGCCGGGACGTCCAGGCCGGTGACCTCGACCTGCGAGGCGAGCTCGTCCGGCCCGAGGCCCAGCTCTTCGAGCTTGACGACGGGGATGTCCTTTTTCTTAGCAGCCATGATGCCCTTGAGCGTTTCGTAGCGGGGCTCGTTCAGGCCTTTTTGGGCGGTGACGACGGCCGGGAGAGCGAGGGCGACCTTTTCCATCCCCCCCTCGATCTCGCGGAGGGCCGTCGCGGAGGTCCCCTCGACTTCGAGCTTGGTCACGACGGTCGCCTGGGGCAGGCCGAGGAGCTCGGCGACCATGGCCGGAACCTGGCTGTTGTCGGCGCCGACCGACTGCTTCCCGAAAAGGAGCAGGTCCGTCCCGGCGAACTTCCGCTCCACCGCCCGGGCGATGATGCGGGCCGTCCGCAGACCGTCGTAGGTTTCAAGGGAATCGTCCTTGACCAAAAAGGCCTCGTCGGCCCCCATGGCCAGGCACTTGCGGAGGACGGCGACGGCCTCGTCCTTTCCCACCGAAACGACGCGGACCGTCCCGCCCTTGGCTTCCCTGAGCTTCAGGGCCTCCTCCACCGCGTATTCGTCGTAGGGGCTGACGACGAAATTCAGCCCGTCCTCGACGATCGATTTCGCCTCGTGCTGGATCCGGATGCGGGATTCCGTGTCGGGAACCCGCTTGACGAAAACGAGAATGTTCATGTGTCCTCTCCTCTTGAGAAATGCCCCGCCCCGGTCCTAGCACCGGCTTTGCAGTGCCGGCGCTGGAAACCGGCAAGACCGGGAACCCGGCCCTACGGTTTCACGAACCTCTTGAACAGGAGCGCGCCGTTGGTCCCGCCGAAACCGAAGGAATTGCTCAGGCCGTGGATGATCTCGGCCTTCCGGGAGACGTTGGGGACGTAGTCCAGGTCGCACTCCGGATCGGGGAACTCGTAGTTGATGGTCGGCGTCATGACCTGATGGTGGAGGCAGAGCGCCAGTATCCCGGCCTCGAGGCCGCCGGCCGCTCCCAGGAGATGGCCGGTCATGGATTTCGTCGAGTTGACGGCCACGCGCAAGGCGTGCTCTCCGAAAACCTTCTTGATGGCCAGGGTCTCGGTCTTGTCGTTGAACGGCGTCGAGGTGCCGTGGGCGTTGACGTACTGGACGTCCTCCGGCCGGACCCCGGCGTCCTCGATGGCCCGCCGCATGACCCGGACCGCGCCGTCCCCGTCGGGGGCCGGTGCGGCGACATGGTAGGCATCGCTCGTCATCCCGTAGCCGACGACCTCGGCGTAGATCCTGGCCCCCCGCTTCAGCGCCCTGCCCAGCTCCTCGAGGATGACCACGCCCGAGCCCTCGCCCATGACGAACCCGTCCCTCTGCGCGTCGAACGGCCGCGAGGCCTTGGCCGGCGCGTCGTTCCTCTCGGACAGCGCTTTCATGGCGTTGAAGCCGGCCAGGCTGAGCGGCGTCAGCGGGGCCTCGGCCCCTCCCGCGATCATGATGTCGGCCTCGCCCCTGGCGATCATCCGGAACGAGTCGCCGATGGCGTGGGTGCCGGTGCTGCAGGCCGTCGCATTGGCGCAGTTGGGGCCCTTGGCGCCGTAGCGGATGGATATCTGACCCGAGGCCTCGTTGATGATCGCCTGGATGAGGAAGAACGGCGAGACCCGCTCCGGGCCCTTCTCGAGGAGGACGGAGTGCCACTCCTCGATGGAGCCGAGCCCGCCGACCCCCGAGCCGACGTAGGTGCCGGCCCGGTCGCTTTGCAGGTCGCCCGGCGCGATCCCGGAATCCTCGACGGCCAGATGGGCCGCGGCCATGGCGAACTGGGTGAAGAGGTCCATCTTGCGGACCTCCTTGCGGTCGACGAACAGGAGGGGGTCGAAGTCCTTGACCTCGCCGCCGAAGCGCGTCGCGTGGCGGGAGACGTCGAACCGGGTCAGGGGCGCGATGCCGCTTTCGCCGCGGAGGAGGGCCTGCCAGTTCTTGTCCGTCCCCGTGCCGAGCGGGGACACGAGGCCGACGCCCGTGACGACGGCCCGCCGGCCGGGAGAACTTTCCCTTTCCATTTGACGGTCGATCAGGAAAAAAGGCGCGGGCGGATCTACTTGGCGTGGCCGACGATGTAGTCGATGGCCTTGCCCACCGTGTTCATCTTTTCGGCCTGGTCGTCGGGGATGTCCAGCCCGAACTCGTCCTCCAGGGCCATGACCAGCTCGACCGTATCCAGAGAGTCGGCGCCGAGATCATCGATGAAGGACGCGTCTTCAGTGACCTGCTCCTCGCTGATGCTCAGCTTGTCCGAAACGATCGCCCTGACTTTCTTGAGCAGTTCGGCTCTTTCCATACTGTCCTCCTCAAAAAGAATTGATACAGATGATGGCGGACCGCCTACATATACATGCCGCCGTTCACGCTGACCACCTGGCCCGTGATATAAGCAGCCTCGTCGGAGAGCAGGAATAATACCGCAGACGCCACGTCTTTGGGAAGCCCGAATTTTCTCATGGGGATGATCTCGAGGTAAGCCTTCTTGATGTCCTCGGGCAAGACGTCCGTCATGGCCGTCGCGATGAACCCGGGCGCGACCGCGTTGACGGTGATGCCCCGGGCGCCGACTTCGCGGGCCAGCGACCGGGCCAGGGCGATGACGCCGGCCTTGGAGGCCGAGTAGTTGGCCTGACCGGCGTTGCCCATGAGTCCGGCGACCGAGGCGATGTTGACGATCCGGCCGTATTTCGCCGCGATCATCGTCCGGATGACGGCCTTAGAGAGGTTGAAGGTCCCCTTCAGGTTGACCCGGATGACGGCGTCCCAGTCCTCCTCCCGCATGCGCATGAGCAGACCGTCGCGGGTGATGCCGGCGTTGTTGACCAGATGGTCGATCCGGCCGTGCGCGGCGGTGACGGCGCTGACGACGCGCTCGACGGCGGCCGCGTCGGCGACGTCGGCCTGGTGGGCCTCGGCCTTGCCGCCGGCGTCGGCGATCGACCGGACCACGGCCTCGAGCTTCTCCGGCTGGACGTCGACGAGGACGACGGCCGCCCCCTCGGCGGCGAGGTCGCGGGCGATGGCCTCTCCGATCCCCTGGGAGGCGCCGGTGACGATCGACACCCGTCCTTCGAAGCGTCTCATGCGTTTACTCCTTTGAGGGCGTGCTCGTAGCTCAGTATCTCCGCCTGGATCTTCTCCTGGACCCGGTTCGCGACGAACTCCCGGGCCCGAAGGACGGCGCTGCGGACGGCGGCCGGGTTGGACCGGCCGTGGCCTATGATGCAGACGCCGTCGACGCCGAGGAGCTGGGCGCCACCGTATTCGGAGTAATCCACCTTCTTGTAGATCTTTTTCAGGTGCCGCTTCATGAGGAGGTAGCCGAGTTTGGCGAAGATGTTCTTGGTGATCTCGTGGCGGGCCATCGACAGGACACTCTGGACAACCCCTTCCGAAACCTTGAGGGCCACGTTCCCGGTGAAACCGTCGCTGACGATAACGTCGGCGACGCCGGAGAACAGGTCCTTCCCCTCGACGTTGCCGATGAAGCGCATGGGCACCGCCTGGAGCCTGTCGAACGTCTCGCGCACGAGGTCGTTGCCCTTGCCTTTTTCCTCGCCGATGCTCATCAATCCCACCCGGGGGTCCTTCACTCCGACGACCGCCTCCATGAAGATCTTGCCCATGACCGCGAACTGGACGAGGTTGTGGGGCTGACAGTTGGCGTTGGCCCCCACGTCGATGAGCAGGGTCTGCCCCTCGACACCGGGAACGAGGAGGGCCAGGGCCGGCCGGTCCACGCCCTTGAGGGAACCCAGAACGCCGCGGGAGATATAGACGACCGCCCCGGTGTTGCCCATGCTGACGAAGGCGTCGGCCCGGCCGTCCTTGACGAGCTGGGCCGCGACCCGGATGGAGGAGGCCTTCTTTTTTCGAAAGGCGAGGACGCTCTCGCCCATGCCGATCGCCTCCGGCGCGTCGATGACGGTTATCCGGGATTTCTTGAGTTCGGTTCGGGCGACCTCCCGGCGAATGGCGCTTTCGAGGCCGACGAGGAGGATATCGACGCCGAAATCCTCAGCCGCGCGCATGGCGCCGGGCACGATGGCCTTAGGGCCGAAATCCCCCCCCATTGCGTCGACGGCGATTCTCATGCACGAGACCCGGGTCAGTCTTCTGTCCCTTCCGTCACCTGCCGTCCCTTGTAGTGCCCGCACTCGGGGCAGGCCCGGTGCGGCAGCTTGGGGTTGCCGCACTTGGGGCAGACGGAGAAGGTGGGAAGGGTGAGCCCGTCGTGGGCCCGGCGTTTCCCTTTTCTCGCCGGCGAATGGCGTCTCTTTGGATTAGGCATTTAACTCTTGTCTCTCACGTTGAATTTGATTTCATTCCAACGGGAATCGGACTCTTTGACGAGGCACGAGCACTTGGCGTCGCAGATGAGCTCGCCGCAGACGGCGCAGATCCCCTCGCAGCCGGCCGCGCACAGGGGCTTCGCCGGGAAGGTCAGGTTCAGCTGCTCGAGGACGACGGCCCGCAGGTCGAGCTGGCGGCCGCTGTAGTACCTCTGGTCGATCTTCTCGTCGGACAGCTCCTCGGACAGAGCGTCGAGCTCCTCGGGGAGGTAGACGAGGTCGAACTTGCTGGCCACGGGGAATTCGAACGGGGTCAGGCAGCGCGAGCAGACGAAGCTCAGCCGGGCCGTGATCTCGCCCCGGACGAGGATCTCCTCGCCGATGAGGCGGACGGCGACCTCGGCGTGGGCCGGCTCGAGGAAGACGGCGTTCTCCTCGACCAGGTCCAGGTTCAGGAACTCGAAATCCCTGGACAGGCGGAGGCCTTCCTTCGGCATGCGGTCGATATCAATCAGCATCGTGGTGTCCAAATGACCGTCCTCAAAAAATTTTCACCTTATTATACCAAGTGGGACCGGGTTGTCAAATTCGCCCAGGCCGGGGAAATCGGGCTTGAACCGGCCGCCCGGAGAGGTATAATGAGGGGGGACGACCTTCATGAGCGGTTACAACACCCGGGTGGAATACAGGGGGGACGCCTACAACGTCCAGACCCAGGACAAAGGGCTCGCGGCCCAGTACGTCGAATCGTTCATCTACAAGTCGGGGCGGCTGCTCGCCTCCAAGAGGGCCTTTTACACCGCCTACATGAACCTGCCCGACGTCGCGGAGCGGATCGAACGGATGATGGAGGACCAGCACAAGACGATCCTGGGACAGATCGTCGAAGGCAGGTACGACTGAGTCCGAAACGCCTCTTCCTCATCGACGGACATTCCCTCCTCTACCGTTCCTACTACGCCATCCAGGGCCTCGCCAATTCCGGCGGCTTCCCGACGGGCGCCATCTACGGCTTCCTCAACGCCCTGCGGAAGATCGTCGACAAGGAAAAACCCGACTATCTGGGCGTCGTTTTCGATGTCGAGGGACCGACGTTCCGCCATGAGGAGACCAAAGACCGCAAGGAATCCGAAAGATACAAGGCCCACCGCAAGCCGATGCCCGAGGACCTCGCCGCCCAGCTCCCGGTCCTCAAGGACGTCCTCGGGGCCCTGCGGGTGGCCACGGCCGAGTACCCGAAGTACGAGGCCGACGATGCCCTGGCCTCGCTGGCCGCGCGGGCGGCCGCGAAGGGGATCCTGACCGTCATCGTGACCACGGACAAGGACCTCCTCCAGGTCGTCGACGCCATGACGTCCATCTGGAATCCGTCGAAGGAAACGACCATCGACGCGGGGAGCGTCAAGGGCGTCTTCGGGGTCGGGGCCGGGGAGGTCGTCGACGTCCTCTCCCTTTGGGGCGACCCTACGGACAACGTCCCCGGCGTTCCCGGGATCGGCGAGAAGACGGCCAAATCCCTCATCCAGGAGTTCGGTTCCCTCGACAACCTCCTCCGGAACATCGACCGTGTCAAAAACCCCCGCGTCCGGGAGAGGATCATCCAGAACCGGGAGCTCCTCGAGCTCAGCCGGCGGCTGGTCACGGTGACCCGCGACCTCGACCTCGAGCTGGACCTCGCGCGTTACGCCGTCCAGGAGCCCGACGAGAAGGAGACCGTCCGGCTTTTCCAGGAGCTCGAGTTCTCCTCTCTCCTCGCCGACTTTCTGAAGAAGCCGCGGCTCCCGGCCGAAAAAGAATTCCATACGATCCTCGAGGAGGACGAGCTCCGGGCGCTGGCCGCCCGGATCGCCGCGGCCGGAGAAGTGGCTTTGGACACGGAAACCGACAGCGCCTCCCCGACCCGGGCCCGCCTTGTCGGGCTGTCCTTTTCCCTCGTCCCGGGAGAGGCCTTCTACGTCCCCGTCGGCCACGACTACCTGGGCGCCCCGCTCCAGATCCCCAAGGAGCGCGCCCTGGACATCCTCCGCTCCGTCCTGGAGGACCCGGCCGTCCGAAAGATCGGCCAGAACATCAAGTACGACCTCATCGTCCTCGAGCGCGAGGGCGTGCGCCTGGGCGGGGTCTCCAGGGACACGATGGTCCTGTCCTATCTTCTCGAACCGAACTGGGGCCGGCACGGCCTCGAGAAGCTGGCCCTCCATTACCTCCAGGAGACCAAGGCGCCCTACGAGGACATCGTCGGCCGGGGGAAGAAGGAGCTGACGATGGACAAGGTCGAGATCGAGCGGGCCGCCCCGTACGCCTGCCAGGACGCCGCCCTGGCCCTGAAGCTCGGCGCCGTCCTCTGGGAGAAAATCGAGGCCAAGAAGCTCGACCGGCTCTACGAAGATATCGAACGGCCGCTCATCGGGCTCCTGGCCCGGATGGAGATATGGGGCGTGCGCGTCGACCCCGAGGTGCTGAAGTCCATGTCCAAGGAGTTGGGGGGGGAGCTCGGACGCCTGGAGAAGGAGATCCACGCGCTCGCCGGAGGCGCCTTCAACATCAACTCGCCCCGCCAGCTGGGCGACATCCTTTTCCACAAGCTGGGTCTGCCATCCGTCCGGCGGACGAAGATCACCAAGGGTTTTTCCACGTCCCTCGACATCCTCGAAGAGCTGGCCGCGGCCCATCCGCTGGCCCGTCACGTCCTCGATTACCGGCAGATGTCCAAGCTCAAGTCGACCTATGCCGACGCCCTGCCCCTGCTCATCGACCCGGCCACGGGCCGCATCCACACCTCTTACAACCAGACCGTGGCCTCCACCGGCCGCCTGTCGTCGAGCGACCCGAACCTCCAGAACATCCCCGCCCGGGGCCCGTGGGGGGCGCGCTTCCGCCGGGCCTTCATCCCGGACAAGGGGCACGTCTTGCTGGCCGCCGACTATTCCCAGGTCGAGCTGCGCGTCCTGGCCCATCTCTCGCAGGACCCCAAGCTCATCGCCACGTTCCTCGAGGACCGGGACGTCCACGAGGAGACCGCCCGGCTCGTCTTCGGGGATAATGCCGGGGAGGAGACGCGGCGGCGGGCGAAGATCATCAATTTCAGCATCGTCTACGGGACCTCGGCCTTTTCTCTTGCCAAGGAGTTGGGGACATCGGCGGCCGAAGCCCAAAAATTCATCGACCGCTACTTCGGCGAACTCCCGGGTGTCAAAGCGTACCTCGACAGGGTCGTCGAGGAGACCCGTGAGCGGGGCTATTCCGAGACGATCTTCGGCCGGAAACGGCAGGTCCCGGAGCTGCGCATGCCGGACAGGTCCCTCCAACAGGCCGGGCGACGGATCGCCCTCAACAATCCCATCCAGGGCTCGGCGGCCGACCTCATCAAGGAGGCCATGCTTCGCGCCGCCCGGGAGCTCGAGGCCCGGAGGCTGCGGACGCGGATGATCCTCCAGGTCCACGACGAACTCGTTTTCGAGGTCCCCGAAAGGGAAAAAGCGGAGGTCGAGCCCCTGGTCCGTGAGGCCATGGAGGGAGCGGCCGAGCTCCTGGTCCCGCTCAAGGTCCGCCTGGGCTTCGGCCCGAACTGGGCCGACGCGAAATAAAAGAGGGACTGTCCCCTTCAGAGGGACAGTCCCTCTGAAGGGGACAGTCCCTCTGAAGGCAGTCCCTGCTAGAACATCTTGTAAAAGGCCCGGTATTTCTTGTAGATGGTCCCGCCCATGCGCTCCATCTCGGCCCGGACCTTGACGTTGGCTTCCATTTCGTGGTGGGTGTCCATCATCTCGTAGCCGGCCTCGTGGGCGGACATGAGGGTCTTGACGCCCATGAGAACGTCGAGGCCCTGGCCCCGGTACTGTTCTTTGACGGCCCCGAGCAGGAGGTCGAGCTGTTTGGTCTTCTTGGCCGCCCGAAGGACATGGATGAAACCGAAGGGGAGCAGGCGGCCCTTGGCCTTGCGGATGCCCTCGGTCATGTCGGGCATGGCGATGATGAAGGCTACGACGTCCCCGTCCTTCTTGATGGCCTTGACAAAGCGCGGGTCGACGACCGGGAGGTAGCGCTTGGCCAGGTCGTCCATCTCCTCCTCTTCGAGAGGGGCGAAGCCGTAGATGTTGCCGGCCATGTAGCACTCGTTCATGAGCGACAGGATGGGACGGATCCAGCGCTTGAGTTCCTTCCTCTTGCGGAACTCGATGATCTCGTAGGTGCCGCGCTTCATGGCCCGCTCGTAGATCTTTTTATAGAATTCCGGCAGCTCCTTGGGGACGTCCAGCTTGTAGACGAACCAGTCGTTGTCTTTGGCGTAGCCTTCCTCCTCGAGGAACCGCGGCATCCATTCGAAATTGTAGTAAGTGGCGATGGTCGCCCGGTGCTCGAAACCCTCGATGAGGAAGCCCTCGGGGTCCTGGTCGGAAAAGCCGTAGGGGCCGACGATCTTGGTCATGCCCTTGGCCCGGGCCCAGTCTTCGATGAAACCGAGGATGGCGCGGAGCGCCTCCCTGTCCTCGTAAATGTCCAGGTACCCGAAACGGGCCGTCTTTTCGTTCCGGTGTTCGTTGAAGCGATGGTTGATGATGCCCATGGCCCGGCCCACGGGCCGTCCGTCCTTCCAGGCCAGGAGGAGGATCGTGTCGCAGTAGCCGAAGGCCTTGTTCTTCTTCTTGTCGAAGTACTTCCAGTCGTCCATGTAGATGGGGTGGACCCAGTTCTCGTGCCCGGCGTGGATCTTCTCGGGCAGGTAGATGAACGTCTTCAGGTCTTTTTTGGAAAGGACTTCGCGGATCTCGACGGGCATTCTGTTCACTCTCCTCGGCGGATTCGTCCATTTATCCTACATTCCAGCGGAAATATCAACCCATTTATGCTTCTGGAAAACCTGTTAAAAAAAGTGAGGACGGCATGTGGAAATTCTTGACAACCCCCAAGTCCATAACTATACTTGGCCCTCAAAATAAGGAAGGCAACCTGTCCCAATGAATGCCGAAACAATCGTCCTCCTAACGATCCTCGTCCCCATCGTCGGCTCGTTCGCGGCCCCCCTGGCCGGTCTGCTGTCCAGGCGTGCCCGCTCGGTCTGGGCCATCCTGGTAAGCGCCGTGACGGCCGTCTTGCCGCTGACCCTGATCCCCCTCGCTCTCCAAGGGGGGGAGCTCGTCGCGCGCAAGAGCCTGGCCCTGGGCCTCGACTTCGTCCTGATCATCGATCCACTGTCGATCTTCATGGCCGGAGTGTCGTCGTTCGTCGGCTTTCTCATCGTCGTCTACTCCGTCGGCTACATCCACAAGGAAGAGAACCAGAACGAATACTACCTGATGGTCCTGCTCTTCATCGGGGCGATGATGGGCCTGGTCTTCTCCGGGAACCTCATCTTCCTCTACCTCTTCTGGGAGATCATCGCCATCAGCTGCTGGCGGCTCATCGGCTTCTACCGGGAGCCGGCTCACGTCCGCAAGGCCGACAAGGCCTTCCTGGTGACGTTCTTCGGCGCCGTGGTCATGCTCCTCGGCTTCATCCAGATCTACGGCGTCACGAACACGTTCGACATCACGGCCATGCGGGGGACCCTGGTCCCGGGGACGGCCGTCCTGCTCATCCTTTTCGGCCTGTTCTCGAAATCGGCAACCATACCGCTCCACACCTGGCTGCCGGACGCCGGCGTCGCGCCGACGACCGTCACGGCCCTACTCCACGCGGCCGTCCTGGTCAAGATCGGCGTCTACGCCTTCGCCCGCCTCTTCCTCTATACCTTCCGGCTCCCTGACGGCTGGCAGCAGGCGATCCCCATCATCGTCGTCGTCTCCAGCCTGGTCGCCGCCGGCGCGGCCGCGGTGGAGAACGACATCAAGAGGATCCTGGCCTACTCGACGATCAGCCAGATCGGCTACATCTTCCTCGGCTTCAGCGTGGCCAACGCGGCCGGGATCTCCGGGTCGCTTCTCTTCATCCTGATGCACGGTCTGGCCAAGGCCGGGCTCTTCCTCTGCGCCGGGATCGTCATCCACGCCATCCACACCAAGGACATCCGGGAGATGGGCGGCCTCGTCAAGACGATGCCGGTCACGGCGATCGCCTTCCTCGTCTGCTCCTTCTCCGTCATCGGCATCCCGCCCTTCGGCGGCTTCTTCTCGAAATTCCTGGTCATCATAGGGACCGTGCAGGCCGGCCGGACCTGGCTTGCCGCCGCGGCCCTCTTCACCGCCGTCCTGACGATGTACTACCTTTTCAGGGTTTTCAGCCTGGTGTTCCTGGGTGAGCTCAAGCGCCCGGCTCCCGAGAAAACGAAATCCATGGTCTTTGTCGTCGCCGTTCTGGCCTTCCTCAGCCTGGCGGCCGGGCTTTTCGTCGCCTACCCGATGAAGCTCATCAACATCGCGACGACCGAGATGAGTTGGTGGCTCCGATGACCCCCAAAATGCTTCTCCTCCCCATCCTCCTGCCCGCGGTCCTGGCCGTCGTCCTCCTCGTCATCCCGCGGACGCTCCGCCTCGTCCGGGACGCCCTGGCCCTGGCCGGCGCGGCCGTCCTCCTCTACTACGGCATCGTCTTCTTCTCCCTGAAGGACCTCCGGTTCAACGTCCCCTGGCTCGGCATGGGCATCGACTTCGACCTCCGCCTCTACCACTTCTCGAGCTTCATCCTGCTCGCCCTGGCCGGGTTCCTCATCCTGATCACGCTCTACTCGACGGTCAAGATGAAGGACGCGCCGCGGGCCCGGGAATTCTTCGCCTACGTCTTCCTGACCGCGGCCTTCGCCAACGGGGCGGTGCTGGCCAACAACTTCGTCCCCCTCGTCTTTTTCTGGGAAGGGCTGCTCGTCACCCTCTACGGCCTCGTCACGATCGGCGGCCGGCCGACGTCGGGCCGGACCGCGGTCAAGGCCCTCCTGATCAGCGGTTTCTGCGACTTCTCGATGATCCTGGGTATCGGGCTCCTGTGGACCGTGAGCGGCACGCTGACCATGTCCCAGGTCTCCGTCGAGCCGACGGGGCTGGCCGCGGTCGCCTTCGTCCTGATGATGATCGGAGCCGCCGGCAAGGCCGGGGCCATGCCCTTCCACACCTGGATCCCCGACGCCGCCGTCGACGCGCCCGTGACCTTCATGGCCTTCCTGCCGGCCGCCTTCGAGAAGCTGCTGGGCATCTACCTCCTGGCCCGGATCTCCCTCGACTTCTTCAAGATCCGGCCGGGGAGCGGCCTCTCCATCCTGCTCATGGTCGTCGGGGCGGTGACCATCGTCCTGGCCGTCCTCATGGCCCTCGTCCAGAAGGATTTCAAGAGACTCCTGTCCTATCACGCCGTCAGCCAGGTCGGCTACATGATCCTCGGCATCGGGACGGCCGTGCCATTCGGTATCGCCGGCGGGATCTTCCACATGATCAACCACGCCCTGTATAAATGCGGCCTCTTCCTGAGCGCCGGCTCGGTCGAGCACCGGACCGGCACGACCGAGCTCAAGAAGCTCGGCGGCTTGCGGAAAGAGATGCCGCTGACGGCCTTCGGCTTCACCGTCTGCGCCCTGGCCATTTCCGGCGTCTGGCCGCTCAACGGTTTCGTTTCCAAAGAGATGGTCTTCCACGGCGCCCTCGAATCGGGCTACACGGTCTTCGCCATCGCGGCTTGGGTCGGGGCGATCTTCACCTTCGCCTCCTTCCTCAAGGCCGGGCATTCCGTGTTCTTCGGCGAACGGACGCGCGAGGTCCCGGCGGTCAAGGAGAGCCAGCCGGCCATCGTCGTCCCCATCCTCGTCCTGGCGGCCCTTTGCATTCTCTTCGGCGTCTACAACAAGCTCCCCCTGACCCTCTTCATCCAGCCGATCCTCGCGGGTCACGTGGAGGCCGGCGCCCACCTCGACTTCTCGAGCCACGCCTTGGACATCTTTAACCCGGTGGCCCTCATCTCGATCGGCTGCCTGGTCCTGGCCTTCCTCCTCCACCGTCACGGCTTCCTGAAGTCCGGCCGCAAGCCTTACCTCGCCTCCGAACCCATCCACAACCTCCCCGTCGTCCACAAGCTCTACGACCTGGCCGAGGCCCGGGTGTTCGACCCCTACGAGCAGGGCGTCAAGGTCCTCCAAGGGCTGTCGCTCGTCCTGTTCAAGGCCGTCGACCGGCCCATCGATTTCGTCTACGAGAAGGTCGTCACCGTCGCCGGGGAGAAATTCACGGCCATCCTGAAGAAGGCCCACAACGGGCATTACGCGAACTACCTCGCCTGGTGCCTGGCCGGCCTGATCATCGTGGCGGGCGCGATCAGCCTGCTCGCGAAATAGAGGAGGAGCGTTGATCATACTTTTCGTTGCGCTGCCGCTTGTCGTGGCGGGGATTCTCCCTCTCGTCGGCAAGGTCTCCCGGCGGGTCGTGCCGGACCTGCTGGCCAACGCGGCCCTTCTCTTCCTGCTCGTCTACGCCGCGGTCGCCGGACGCCACCTCATCGCCGGCGGGCCCGTCCTCCAGCAGCTCTCTTGGTTCGGGGAGCCCATCGCCATCCGGCTGGTCCTCGACGGGTTCAGCCTGTTCATGCTCCTGGCCATCGCCCTCGTCGGGCTGGCGGCCTGCCTGTTCTCCATCGACTACATGGAGCACTACGGGGCCAAGGCCAATTACTACGCCCTGTTCCTGGTCATGATCGCCGGGATGAACGGGCTCGTCCTGGCCACGGACCTCTTCAGCGTCTACCTCTTCATGGAGGTGGCGGCCGTCGCGTCCTACGCCCTCGTCGCCTTCGGGCTGGGGCAGGACGAGCTCGAAGCCGCCTTCAAGTACCTCATGCTCTCCGTCGTGGCCACGGCCTTCATCCTGGCCGGCGTCGCCGTCATCTTCGGGATGACCGGGAGCCTCGAGTTCGCGGCCGTGGCCAAGGCCCTTCAGGAACTCAACGCCGGCGCCGTGGTCGGCGTCGCCTCCGCCTTCTTCCTCATGGGCTTCGGCCTGAAGGCGGCACTCGTCCCGTTCCACGCCTGGCTTCCGGACGCCCACCCTTCGGCCCCGGCGCCCATCTCGGCCGTCCTGTCCGGCCTCCTGATCAAGGTCTCCGGCGTCTACGCCATGACCCGGATCTTCCTCAACGTCTTCGGCCTGACGCCGGCCCTGTCCACGGTCCTGATGTCCCTGGGCGCGCTGTCCATGGTCGTCGCCGCCTTCCTGGCCCTGGGCCAGAAGGACATGAAGAGGATGCTGGCCTATTCCTCGATCAGCCAGGTCGGCTACGTCGTCCTGGGGATCGGCATCGGGACTCCCCTTGGCATCGCCGGCGGGCTCTTCCACCTCTTCAACCACGCCCTGGCCAAGGGGCTCCTGTTCTTGACCAGCGGCTCCGTCCAGCAGGCCACGGGCACCCGGAACCTCGACGAGATGGGCGGCCTGGCCAAGCGCATGCCGGTCACGGCCGCGACGAACCTCGTCGGGGCCCTGTCGATCGCCGGCGTCCCGCCGCTCAACGGGTTCTGGTCGAAGCTGATCATCATCGTCGCTCTCATCCAGGCCGGCCACCCCGTCTTCGCCGTGATCGCCGTCCTGACCTCTGTCCTGACCCTCTGGTACTACCTCCTCCTGCAGCGGAAGGCCTTCTTCGGCAAGCTCAACGAGAAGTGGGCCGCCGTCAAGGAAGCGCCCTTCTGGATGACGGCCGCGACCGTCTTCCTGGCCCTCCTCTGCGTGGGGATCGGCATCTTCTTCTCGTCGACCGTCACGACCTGGATCCAGCCCGCCGCCGACGTGCTCGCGGACGGGGTCCACGCCGTGATCGGATCGTGGGGATTTTAGACGATGATCGTGCAAACAGCTCTCCTTATCGGTTTGGTCCTGTTCTCGGTCCTGGCCATCCTGCTCCGCGACCTGCTCAAGTCGGCCATATCGCTCGCAGCCGCCAGCCTGCTCCTGGGGATCATCTTCTTCCGGATGAACGCCCCGTACGCCGGCGTCTTCGAGATCTCCGTCGTCGCCGGGTTGATCACGGTCCTCTTCATCCTGACCATCGCCCTGACCAAGGCCGGCGACGAGGTCCGGGAAGCCCGGGCCGTGAACTGGGTCTTCCCCCTCTTCTTCGTCGCCTTCATCATCATCGACGCCCTGGTCATGAAGGGACTCCTCCAGAAGATCCCGGCCCTCGCCTCGGGAGCGGAGACGGGCACCTTCGGCGACGTCCTCTGGAAAGGGAGGACGTTCGACCTCGTCGGCCAGATCGCCGTCATCCTGGCCGGCGTGTTCGCCGTCCTGGCCCTATTCCGCAAGAGGGACAAACATGACTAACATTTGGTACTTCTACCTGTTTTTCGCGGCCGCCCTCATCTTCGCCGGGATCCTCGGCCTCCTTCTCCGGCGGAACCTCATCAAGCTCTTCATCGCCATCGAGGTCATCGCCAAGGGCATCAGCCTGCTCCTCCTGGGGACCGGGTTCGCCAAGGATAACATCCTCGTCGCCCAGACCCTCGTCGTCACGTTCATCGTCGTCGAGGTCAGCCTTGTGGCCACGGCCCTGGCCCTGATCATCAACATCTACCGGCAGACGAAGAGCCTGGACATCCGGCAGCTGTCCAGGTTGAAAGGTTGAGCCATGAAGGGAATCGGTTTCCTCCTCTCCCCGCCCGTCGCCTTCCTCTTTTTCCTGGGGACGGCCTTCGCCCTCTACGGCCTGGGATCGAAAATGGGGCCCAAGCTGACCAAGGTCGGCGGCAAGCTCAAGACCTACGCCTGCGGCGAGGACATCCCGGGCGTCAAGATCCAGTTCGGCTACCGCCTGTTCTTTTTCGTCGCCCTGTTCTTCACCATCATGCACGTGGCCGCCCTGGTCATCGCCACCGTTCCCTCGGGCAAGATCGTCTTTTTCGCCGGCTTCTACCTTCTCATGATCTTCCTGTCCGTCATGGCCCTGGTCACAAGGAGTTAACATGCTGAACAAGCTCGCGCGCTGGGCCAGGATCAAGTCGCCCTGGATCCTCCACCTCAACTCCGGCGCCTGCAACGCCTGCGACATCGAGATCATCGCCGCGCTGACGCCGCGGTTTGACGTCGAGCGCTTCGGCATCCTCCTCAAGGCCACGCCCCGCCACGCCGACGTCATCATCGCCACCGGCCCGGTCACCCGCCAGATGCGGGACCGGATCATCCGCATCTACGATCAGGTCCCCGACCCCAAGTTCGTCATCGCCGTGGGCGCCTGCGCCATGTCCGGCTGCGTCTACCGCGGGGCTTATAATAGTCTGGGAGGGATCGACCAGGTCATCCCGGTCAACATCTACGTCCCGGGCTGCCCGGCCCGGCCCGACGCCATCGTCGACGGCGTCGTCAAGCTCCTGGGTAAACTCTAGGCATCAAGGAACCGCCATGTCCGACATTGAAATCGTCGATAATCTGAAGCGGGACCTGGGGGAGAAGGCCCTCGAGCTCTCGAACCCCGACGTCCGCCGCATTTTCTTGGGGGTCGCGCCCCGGGACCTCCTCCCGGCCGTGACGCTCCTCCGCGACAAGTACGACTGCGCCTACCTGGCCACGATCAGCGGGGTCGATAAGGGCGACGCGTTCGAGTTCCTCTACCATTTCGCGTCACCCGTCGCCAACATCAACCTGCGGACCGAATTCCCGAAATCCGAGCCCCGCATCGCGTCCATCTGCGCCGTCATCCCGGGCGCCGTCCTGTACGAGCGCGAGCTCCAGGAGATGTTCGGTGTCCTCGTTGAGGGCCTCCCGGACCCCCGGCCCCTGGTCCTCCCCGACGACTGGCCGGCCGGCAATTATCCGCTGCGCAAGGACTGGAAGTTCGAGCGGCCCCAGGAAGTCATCCCCGGAGGAAAGTCATGAATTTTCAGATCCCCATCGGTCCCCAGCACCCGGCCCTGAAGGAGCCGATCAGCCTGCGCATGACGGTCGAAGGGGAGGTTATCACCGACGTCGATATGCGCCTCGGCTACAACCACCGCGGCTTGGAGAAGCTCGCCGAGGACAGAAACTGGATCCAGAACATCTACCTTACCGAACGCATCTGCGGCATCTGCTCCCATTCCCACGCCACCTGTTACGTCCAGGGCGTGGAGAAGCTCATGGAGCTCGCGCCGCCCCGCCGCGGCCTTTACATCCGCTACCTCGTCTCCGAGCTCGAGCGCATCCACAGCCACCTCCTCTGGCTCGGCGTCGCCGGCCACGAGGCCGGTTTCGACTCCTTCTTCATGTACACCTGGCGCGACCGCGAGATCGTCATGGACCTCCTGGAAATGATCTCCGGCAACCGCGTCCACTACGCCATCAACACGATCGGCGGCGTCCGACGCGACCTCGACGCCGGCCAGATCGCCAAGATCCTGGAAGGCATCGTCACGCTGAGAAAGCGGAGCGAATATTATTTCTACATCGGCGCCAACGAGCCGAGCTTCGTCGCCAGGATCGCCGGCGTCGGCTATCTCTCCAAAGAAAACGCGGTCGCTCTCTGCGCCGTCGGCCCCGTCGCCCGGGCCTCGGGCGTCGCCCGGGACGTCCGCAAGGATGACCCGTGCGCCGTCTATGACGAAGTCGATTTCGAAGTCGCGACAGCGGATTCGTGCGACGTCCTCGGCCGGGTCGTCGTCCGGGTCAAGGAACTCCTCGAATCCTACAAGATCTGCGAGCAGATCCTGGATAAACTGCCGCCCGGGGACATCGCCGTCAAGGCCCCGCGCAAGGCCAAGCCCGGCGAGGTCGTCAGCCGCTATGAGGCGCCCCGCGGCGAGAACATCCACTACATCAAGTCCAACGGGACGGACAAGCCCGAGCGGCTGAAGGTCCGGGCCCCCACGCTGGCCAACTATCCGGCCACGGTGGAAATGCTCCGGAAAGGCTTCATCGCCGACATCCCGCTCATCTTCGCCGCCATCGACCCCTGCATCTGCTGCGCCGAGCGGTCCGTGACCCTGATCAACGCCGGAAGCGGCGAGGAGTCGGTCGTCCGGATGAGCGATCTGCGCCGGCGGGCGATCGCCCGGCATCAAAACGCTCCCGTGAAAAGGAATGCCGTATGGCCGCTCTGAGAACACTCCTCTATCTCGTCGTTTACCCCGGGCTTCTCTTCCTGTTCGTCTATTCGACCTTCTGCGAGTGGTTCGACCGCAAGGTTTATGCCCGGCTCCAGAACCGGATGGGCCCGACCCACACGGGCCGGTTCGGGCTCCTCCAGCCCATCGCCGACTTCGTCAAGCTCCTGGCCAAGGAGGACGTCGTCCCCGACGCCGCGGACAAGCGCCTCTTCAGCGTCCTGCCGATTATCGGCCTGGCCATCGTCTCGACGGCGGGGCTGCTGCTCCCCGTCTGGAACTTCGACCTGGCCGCGCCGGGCTTTACATCGTTCTCGGGGGATATTATCGTCGTCCTCTACCTCCTCAGCCTGCCGACCCTCATCCTCTTCCTGGCTGCCTGGTCCTCGACCAACATCTTCTCCACGATCGGCGGCGCCCGCGTCCTGACCATGCTCTTCGGCTACGAAGTCCCGCTCTTCCTGGCCGTCCTCAGCCCGGCCATCCTGGCCGACTCCTGGCGCCTGGCCGAGATCGCGGCCTTCTACCAGCAGAAGCCCCTCCTCCTCCTGACGAACCTGCCGGGCTTCCTCGTCGCCGTCATCTCCGTCCAGGCCAAGCTCGAGCGGACCCCCTTCGACATCCCTCACGCCGAGACGGAGATCGTCGGCGGCACGTTCACCGAATATTCGGGCAAGAAACTGGCCCTTTTCCGCCTGACCTTCGACATCGAGATGGTCGTCTCGAGCGGCCTCCTCGCGGCCGTCTTCCTGGGCGGGTTCCCCGGCGGGGCCGTCATCGGGTTCCTCCATTTCGTCGTCAAGACGCTCTTCGTCATCTTCCTCCTGTCCCTTCTCCGGGCCTTGACCTCGAGGATACGCATCGATCAGGTCGTGTCCTTCGCCTGGAAATACCTGGCCCCGCTGGCCGTCCTCCAGCTCCTGGTCACCATCCTCCTGAAGGGATTGCTGTCATGAAAATCGCGGTCTTCCTCCCCGAACTCATCCGCCATCTCTTCAAGAAGCCTGCCACCGTCGACTATCCCTTCAAGAAACTCAAGGTCCCGAAGGATTTCCGGGGCACGCCCTATCTCAATCCCGAGATGTGCATCGTCTGCAAGGCCTGCGAGCGCGATTGCCCGGCCGAGGCCATCGAGATCTCGTCGGTCAACGAGGCCGAGAAGCGTTTCAAGATGATCATCCACAACGACCGCTGCATCCACTGCGCCCAGTGTGTCGACTCCTGTCCGACGACCCCCAAGGCCATGCTGATGGACAGTCTGTTCGAGATCGCCGACGACGACCGTCACAAGATGAAAAAGGACTGGGTCTACGTCCGGGCCGTGCTCAAGCCCAAGGCGGCGGCGCCGGCCCCGGCCTTGCCAGGACCGGGACTGGGAAGCCCGGCCGCGGCGCCCCAGGCCGCCGAACCGAAAGCCTGAGCTCTCGGACCCGCCGGCGGCGGACATCCCCTTCCCGTTGCCGCCGGGCCTTGCGGGCGGGCCCGGGAATCCATAGAATCAAGCCATGGAATCGTGGGAACAAGTTCTCCGGCGGGAGATCCGCCGGTCCGCCCGGGTCGCCGTCATCGGCGTGGGGAACGCGGCCCGGGGCGATGACGCCGCCGGCGCGCTCGCCGCTCGGGACCTCCTGGGCGGACGCCTCCCCCTTCCGGAGAAAGCCCTGGTCATCGACGCCGGAGAAGTCCCCGAGAATTTCACCGGTGTCGTCCGCGCCTTTGCCCCCGACCTCGCGGTCATCGTCGATTCCGCCGCGGCCGGGCGGCCGCCGGGCGCGGTCTTTCTCCTGGACCCCGCCGAGGTCGCCGATGAGGACGTTTCCACCCACCGCATACCCCTGACGCGCCTCGCCCGCTATATCCGGGAGACGATGGACTGCCGGGTCTCGATCCTGGGGATAGAGCCCTCATCGTTCAAGGAGGGGGCGCCGGTATCGCCGGCCGTCGGCCGGGCTGTCCGGCGGGTCGTCTCCGCCCTCCGGAGCGCCCTCGACGCGGGGTAGGGAACCGGCGCCGCGGCCGGGTCAGATCTTCATCGGCATCAGGACGTAGATGTTGGTGATGCCTTCCTCGGCCTCCGGCTTGAGCAGGACGGCGCTGTTCTCGTCCTTGATCTCGAAGACGACCCGTTCGGACGCGACCGCCGTAAGGAAGTCGAGCAGATACTGGGCGTTGAACCCGATCTCCAGGTCCTGGCCCTTGTACTCGACGGCCAGCCGGTCGCGCGCCTCCCCGATCTCGGGGTTGGAGGAGAACAGCCTCATCCGGTTCTTCTCGATGGTGAACTTGATCCCCTTCGACCGCTCGGCGGAGAGGAGGGACACGCGCCGGATGGCATTGGCCAGCTCTTCGCGCGAAACGGCCAGCCGGCCGGGGTTGTCCTTGGGGATGACCGCCTGATAGTTGGGGAATTTGCTGTCGATGATCCGGGATATGAGGGTTCGCTGCCCGACCTTGAAGAAAAGGTTGTTCTCGTCGAGGTCGAACTCGACCGTTTCGTCATCGAATTTCCTTATCTCGTTGAGCGTCTTCTTGGCCACGATGACGCTGATTTCCTGCTCGAGTTTCAGCCCGTCCTGGGCCTTTTTCGTATACGACAGGCGGTGTCCGTCCGTGCTGACGAGTTCGATCTGCCGGTTCTTGAGCGTAAGTTGGGCCCCGTTGAGATAATACCTCTGCTCCTGGGTGATCGCGTAGTAAACCCGGTCGATCATGTCGTTGAGGTCCTTTAGCGCCAATTGGATGCCCTTCTCGAACTTCGGCTCAGGGACCTGGGGATAATCCTCTTTGGGCAGGCACATGATCTTGAACTCGCTATCGCCCGACTTGATCTCGATGTTGTCGTCGACCTTTTCCACCTGGACGGTCTGCCCTTCCGGCAGGGATTTGACGATCTCGAATATCTTCTTGCCGTTAACCGTGATCGCCCCGGCTTTATCGATGGCCGCCCCGAGATGCGTCCTCATCCCGACCTCGAGGTCCGTTCCCGTCAGTTCGATGTCCGACGGCGAGACGTTCATCAGGATGTTGGCCAGGATGGGCATGGTGTTCCGTTTTTCGACGATCCCCTGGAGGAGTTGGAGTTCTTCCAGGAAAGCTTCCTTCGGGATTGAGAATTTCATTTGACCACCTCTTGAACCGGATTCTCGATACTCTTAATTCTTATTATTTAATTTATAAAGATAACTAAAATCAAGAAGAGAAATAATAAAGTCCTCTGGAAATGTGCATATCCCGCCGAACATACTGTTAATCCTCATTGGATGAAGGCCAGGAGGCTGTTGATCTCTTTGTTGAATTCGGGATCGTCGGTCCGAAGCTTGTCGATCTTGCGGACGCTGTATATGACCGTCGTGTGGTGTTTTCCACCGAATTTCTTGCCGATTTCGGGAAGGGATGACTTGGTCAGCTCCTTGGCCAGGTACATGGCGATCTGCCGGGGGAAGGCTATCTTGGGGGAGTTGTTTTTTGACTTGAGCTGGGAAGGCTTGATTTTGAACTTATGGCAGACGAGTTTCTGGATCTTTTCCACAGTGACGATCGTCGTCGACGAGTCGAGAAGGCCCTTGAGAGCTTCCTTGGTCAGGTCCAGATCGATCTTCTCGCCCTTGAGCGAGGCGAACGCGATGACCCGCCTCAAGTAGCCCTCGAGCTCCCGGATGTTGGACTGGACTTTATCGGCGATGTAGAGGCCCACGCTCTCGGGAAGGAAGACCGCTTCGGCCTCGGCTTTTTTCTTGAGGATGGCGATGCGCGTCTCGATATCCGGCGGCTTGAGGTCGGCGATTAGGCCCCATTCAAACCGGGATCGGAAACGGTCCTCGAGATGGGGGATCTCTTTGGGCGGGCAGTCGCTCGAAATGACGATCTGCTTCTGGCTGTCATAAAGGTGGTTGAAGGTGTGGAAAAATTCTTCTTTCGTCCGCTCCCGGCCGGAGAGGTAATGGATGTCGTCGATCAACAAAACGTCGACGCTCCGGTATTTCTCGCGGAACTCGAGGACCTTGCCGTACTGGAGGTGGTTGATGAGGTCGTTCATGAATTTTTCGGTGGTGACGTAGAGAATCTTGTTCCGCTCGTTCTGCTGGAGGTTGAAGTGGCCGATGGCGTTCATGAGATGCGTCTTGCCGAGGCCCGCCCCGCCGTAGATGTAGAGAGGGTTGTACGACTTGGCCGGGTTCTTGGCCACGGCCAGGGCGGCCGCGTGGGCGAACTGGTTGCAGCTGCCGACGACGAAGTTCTCGAAGGTGTAGTTGGGATTGAGGTTAGGATTGATGGTCTGGCCCGGCTTGGTCTTCCTCTCGTCCGGCGAGCGCCTCATGAACGACGACGGCGTGTCGTCGTGGATGTAGCGGACGTCAAAGGTTTTACCGAAGAGGTCCTGGGAACATTCGTTGATGATGGTCGAATAATGGAAGGACAGCCAGTCGCGGAAATAGGAATTCGGGACCTTGATGTACAAGCAATCCTGTTCCTGGCCGATGAAGCTCGTCGGATCGAACCAGGTCTCGAACGAGTTGGGGTCGACCTTGGTTTCGACGGCCCGGAGGATTTGTGTCCAAAGGTTTTGATTTTCTTTAGGTTCCATGGGTACAGCTAATTTATCCACAGATTTTTCCACATCTGTGGAAAATCCTCTCCGGGCAATAGATCCGACCGGGGGAGGCCTGCGAATCATAGCACTACGGGAAGGTCATTTCAAGCTATTTTTTAGGGGAAAACGGTATTTGGGGGCCGTTGTGGAAGGCCCCGATCCGGGGCGCCGAAAAGGCGCTTCCGAAGGTCCCCGGCGGGCCAAAAAAGGGGCCGAAAAAAGGGCCTGGGCAAGGCCTCGCGGGACAGGGAAAACCGTTCGTTTTTACGCGCTTAGAAGACGAACCGGCTCAGCGCCGGAGGAGGGTCCTTTCCTCGATCGTCGGGGCGCCGAAAAGGACCTGGAAAAGGCGGGCCCGGATACGGTCGGCGAGCTCGGCAAAAGCGAATTCGGCCGGTTTATCGAGGTCGCTGTAATCCCGTTCCTCGCGGAAGGTTGTTTTATAAAGGGTTTCCCCGGTCGCGGCGGAAACGACGGAGAGGTCGATCGAGAGGGTCCAGCGGCGCCGCTCGATGAGGCCGCGGCGGTCGAGGTTGAACGGACCGTCCACGGGAAGGTTTTTTTTCTCCAGGGCCTTGCGGGTCTGGCCGACGAGCCGGGCTGAGCCGGTGAGGAAGACCGCCCGTTCACGGCCGGCGGCCGCCTGTTTCCAGAACGCCGGATCGTCCCCGGCGGCCTTGCCGTCCCGGGAGAGATCCATGCGGGAGACCGTGCCCCTGAAGGACCGACCGAGTTCCGCCGCGAGATAGCCCTGGAGTTCCCGGCCCAGCGCGAAATCCGGGGACGGGGCGTCGTCGCGGAAATCCGTCACGATGATCTCGCTGAAGAGGCCGGGCGGAAAGACCGGAACGCCGGGCTTCTCCTCCTGGGCGCCGATCACAAGGGGTTTTGAGGCGAGGGGAGGCCGACAGGCCGCAGCCAGGGGCAAAGAGAGAGAAACGAGAGCCAGAAAAATATTGGGTCTCATGCCGGCCTCGAAGGAAAGCTACGCCTTTCGGACCGCCCGGTCAAGCGGAACAAACTTCGCTAACTTGCCGCGCGCCGGTTTTTATGGTATAAATTCGGCTCATCCTGAGACGAGAGAGATACGACTATGCCGAAAACCTGCAAGATCTGTCAAAAAGGCCCGATTTTCGGGCATAACGTCAGCCATTCCCACAAGTCGTCCCCGAAAAAATGGAAGCCCAACCTTCAGCACGTCAGGGCTCAGACCCCGCAGGGGGGCGTGCGCCAGATCTGGGTCTGCACGAGATGCCTGCGCTCGGGGAAAGTGGTAAAAGCGGCCTAGCCCCGCCGACTACACTCTCTCGACAGACAAAACCTCTTTCAGCGCGGAGATGCGCCGGGTGATGTCCTCGAGGTGGCGTATGTCCCGGATCCTGATGTCCAGCCTGATCTTGGCCTTGCCCTCGGCGAGCATCGCCGCCTCGGCCTTGAAGATGTTCCCCTCGAGCCCCGCGACCGCGGTGGCGACCTTGGCCAGGACCCCGGGCGAGTCCTCGGACTTGACCAAGAGGCGGGCTTTGAAAGTCCCGGCGAAGGCCGGGTCCCAGGACACCTCGACCAGCCGCTGACCGTCCAGGATCTCCTTGGTCACGAGCGGGCAGCGGAGGGAATGGACGCTCAATCCCTTCCCCGCCGTGATGTACCCGACGACGGGCTCGCCCTTGACCGGAGAGCAACACTTCGCCAGCTTGATCATCTGTCCGTCGATGTCCTTGATCCTGACCCCCGGGCCCGGGCCCGGTGCGAACCGGGCCGCCGCTTTCCCGAGCAGGCCCGGCCGGCGCGGCGTGACCCGGCCGGCGGGGAAGACGGTTTCGATGAGTGCGGGGTTGACGACGATCTTGCCGAGCCCTGCAAGCCGGTAAAACTCCTCCATGGACCCGGCCCTCGGGCCGAGGGCCGCGGCCAGCTGCCGGGCGAGGTCCTCTTCCTTCCGGAATTCGGCGGGGAGGATGTACTTGCGGATCTCCCGTTCCCAAAGCTTCCGTCCCAGGGCGACGCTCGTCGTCCGGCTCTTGAGGTTGAGCCAGCGCTTGAGCTGCTGGCGCGCGCCGGCGGTCGCGGCTGCGGCGAGCATGCCCCGCGTCGGCGTCCTCTCCTCCGACGTCAGGATCTCCACGATGTCCCCGGTCTTGAGAACGGTCTTGAGCGGGGACGCGGAGCCGTTGACCCTGGCCCCGGACGCGTGGAGCCCGATCTCCGTGTGGATCTTGAAAGCGAAGTCGAGGGCCGTGGCGCCGGGCGGCAGGTTGACGACCTTGCCCTTGGGCGTGAAGACGTAGACCTCCTCCGGGATGAGGTTGGTCTTCAGGCTCCGCAGGAACTCCCGCGGGTTCTTCTGCTCTTCGAAGAGGGCGGCCATTTCACGGAGCCAGTGGAGACGGCGGTCCTCTATCATCGGGCCAGCCGGCGAGTCGTCCTTGTATCGCCAGTGGGCGGCGATGCCGTTCTCGGCGAGGTCGTGCATCTCCCGGGTCCGGACCTGGATCTCGAACATCTTCCGCCCCTCGGTGATGACCGTCGTGTGCAGGGCCTGGTAGAGGTTGGGTTTGGGCATGGCGATGAAATCGCGGAACCGCTGGGGCAGATGAGGCCAGCGCTGGTGGATGATGCCGAGGAGGGCGTAGCAGTTCTTGACCGAGTCGGTGATGACCCGCAGGGCCAGGAAGTCGAAGACCTGGTCAAAAGCGATGTCCCGCCGCTTCATCTTGCTCCAGACGCTGTAGGCGCGCTTGATCCGGGAGAAAACCTCGGCCGGGATGCCGTTCTCCCGGACGAGCTCCACGAGCGTCTTCTTCATGGCCTTGAGGTCCGTTTCGGCCGCCTTTCTCCCGGGCTCTTCGGACGCGGCGATCTTGGCGAATTCCTCGGGGGCCACGTAGCGGAAGGACAGGTCCTCGAGCTCGGCCCGGATGCGCCCCATGCCGAGCCGGTTGGCGATCGGGGCGTAGATGTCGAGCGTCTCGCGGGCGATCTGCCGCCGCCTCCCCTCGTCGAGGTGCTGGAGGGTCTTGAGGTTGTGGATCCGGTCGGCCAGCTTGATGAAGATGACCCGGATGTCGTCGGTCATCGCCAGGATGATCTTCCGGATGGTCTCGGCCCGGCGGACCTCGGGCGACACCTCCTGGACCCGGCTGATCTTGGTCACGCCCTCGACCAGGCCGGCGACCTCTTTTCCGAAATTCTCGCGGATGTCCGCGGCCGTCGCGTCGGTGTCCTCGAGAACGTCGTGGAGGAGGGCGGCGACGAGCGTCGTTTTGTCGAGCTTCATGTCGGCGAGGTAGTCGGCCACTTCGAGCGGATGGCTGAGATAGGGTTCTCCGGAACGGCGAACCTGCCCCTTGTGGGCCTTGCCCGCGAACACGTAGGCCTTCTGGAGGACGAGGGACTCTTTTTCGCCGATGTAGGAGGAGGCCTTGTCGAGGATGTCGTCAAACCGGATCATGGCCGGCCGGCCTCCCTTGTCCAAGGATCCCGACGGCTTCGAGGGCCGTGGCGGCCGAACGCGTCGCGGTCGAGGAAAACGGCCCAGCGTGTCGGCATGACAAGCGTTCGCCGGTGGCGAAGACCTCCGATATGACGGCTAAGATGAAGCCTTGTCGGGCTTGGGCTTGGCGGCCTCGGCGGGGGCGGGCTTCGCCTCGGACTTGGTTTCGGCGGGCACCGAGCTTTTCTTGGCGTAGTCGTTGATATACCAGCCGCTCCCCTTGAACTGGATGGCCGGGGAGGAAGTGATCTTGATGACGGGACCGCCGCACTTGGGGCACTTCTCCGGCGGTTTGTCCTTGGCTTTCTGGAGCACCTCGCAGACCTCGCGGCACTCGGTGCACTGATATTCGTAAATCGGCATCGCGGCTATCTCCCGGTCCTTATGGCTCGATAGAATACACATTATAACAGAAATCGGCCTGCCGCCGCGAACCGCTTGACTCAGGGGTCGCTGACGCTATTGCCCGGAAACGCTCGGGGTAATCCCTCCATCGGCCGCTGAGGGTCCTCGGGCATCGTCTCCGTTCGCTGCGGTGATTTAGTCGGTCAGCGTGACGGACGAGGGGAGTTTCAGGGGAAACCGCCAAGGGGGCCCGGGGACATGCCCCGCTTCGAGAGAAGCGGGACGTGTCCCCTTTTTTCGCTTTCCGGGGCCGAGGGGTATCGTCGACGGTAGCATAAAGCGGGGATTTAGCTTTCCCGGTACGGATACGCGGACTCCTCCCATCGGATCCGGACCGGGAATGCGTTAAGAATCACCGCGCGGACGTCGATGATACCCCGAGGCCTACTCGTGGAAGACGATGGCCTCGAAGACGTAGAGCTTGGCGCCCAGCCGCCAGGCGTCCCGCGGCAGGCCGGCCTTGAGCGAGGCCTGCTCGAGAAAGGTTTTTCGGTCCCACTTGTTCTCCATCGGGACCTGGGGCAAGATAAGGCCCTTATGCTCACCCCTGGAAACGACCAGCCCGTGCTTCCCGACTACGATTTCCCGCGGGTCGGAGATTTCCCGGACCGGCGTCAAAACGGAGATCTCGAACTTGAGGTCCCTGATCTCGGCGGGCCGGACGGGAGGGAAACGCGGATCCTCGGTCGCCGCAGAGACCGCCGCCCGGATGACGGCCCGGCCCAGCGGGGCGACCGGCTCGATGAATCCGATGCACCCGCGCAGGTCCCCGCCTTTCGTGAGCGTCACGAACACGCCTCGCGGCTCCAAGAACTTCGCCTTTCCGGAGGCGTCATCGATCGCCTCCCGCCTTCCAAAGGATGCGGTCACGGACGCCCGGGCCATGCGGAGGAGTTCGGTTTTTTCTTCCGGCGTGAGCGAGTACGCGCCGTAGTCGCCCTCTCCGGGACCGGGCTTCCCACCGGCTTTGCAGTGCCGGTGCTGGAAACCGGCAGTCCCGGCCTTGGCAAGGCCGGGGCCTGTTCCGGAGAGGACGACTGCGGCGAGATAACCGACGACCGGGCCGCCGAAGCCGGACGAATCGGTCCGGGCAAGGACCTCGACCCGGGCTTGGCCCGCTTTCCCGGCCAGAAGGAGGACGGCGGCGACGGGACCGCCGCCGCACATGATATTCTCCCCGGCCTCGGTTTTGCGGATGAGATCTTCCGTGTCCACGGCCCGGATGAGCGCGGCCGTCGCAGCGTCGGTCGCCTGCGCTTCGGTCTTCGGCAGGAAATGGGACAGGTCCGTCGAGGCCACGACGAGGACGTTTTTCGCGAGGCAGGTTTTCCCCAGCGCGGCGGCCATGGTCCGGATGGTCGAGGAGGTCTGGCGGCCCATGACGATGGGGACGATGGCCGCCCCGGGCAGGGCTTTCTGGATGAAGGGGACCTGGACCTCGACCGAGTGTTCTTCGGCGAAAGCTTCGGGCCGGAACCGGAAACCCGAGGCCTTGGCGATTTCCCGGGCCAGGGAGGCGTCGACGCGGGCGACTCCGAGCGGGGTTTCGAAGCCGCCGTCGGGCCAAATGGAACAGCCCTCGAACGCGACACGGTGAGACGGGCCGATGATGACGACCGTGTCGATCGCCCTGTCCCGGACCAGGGCGTAGGCCGCGGCGGCCGTCCGGCCCGAATACACGTAGCCGGCGTGCGGAACGATGAGGGCCAAGATCTTGCCGGAGGGCGGGTCGGCCGGAGCGGCGGCCGCGAAATAGCTTTCGATCTCGGCCGCCAGACGGGCCGGGTCGGCCGCGTAGAACAGGCCGGCGAAGGCCGCCGGCCGGAGGCCCTGGCCCGCCGCCTGGGTCAAGGCCACGACCGTCATCCCGGCCAGAAGCCACAGGCTTTTTCTCATGGGCCTTCTCCCCGGCTTTCAATATATCGGCGGCGGAACGAAAAAGCAAATGAGCCCGAAATTGCCACATGGACGTGACCTGGAATTCCGGGACATGAACGAAATCTCCGGATTTCGTATCGTGTACCAGGAATTCCCCAGAACACTTTAAACCGACTCATCACACGAAACGGTGGGCGAACGGCAATTTCGGCAATTGACTTTTTCCAGGATTTTAATAGAATAATAGGGGAAGGTTACGATGAAAGGCTTCTTCAAATTTCTGCTGGCCGTGCTGACGTTGGGTTCGGTGTTTTTCCTCGGTCTTTACCTCGGGAAAGAGAAGGAAAAGTCCAAGATCCCGATATTCCAGGAAGAGCCCGAAAGCCACGACTGAGCGGTCCGCGGTTCGTCCGGCATAGAGCGAAATCCCTTTTTCCCCGCCCGGGGAAAAAGACGGGGGTCGAACGATGAGCTGGAGCACCTACGTCATCCTGATCATCTTCGCGGCGTTCGTCCTTTTGCTCATCATCAACCCCAACATGTCCTGTTTCGGAAAACGCATCACCTCTCCGTTCTATCCGCTCCTCAGGAAAAAGCGGCTGAAGGGAAAGGCCGGCGCGGCGACGGGCGCCGGGGAGAAGGCGGCGCAGAAAACCGAAGATTATGGATTTCATTAGCCCTTCGGCCCGGCGTTTCGGACTGCCCGGGCTCGTGGGTCTTCTCGCGGCGCTCGCCGCGTGCGCGGGGCGCGTTCCCGTTCTCGTCCCGCCGTCCTGCGGCGTCGAGGCCGTCGAGGGGTTCGGCTCGGCCTCCATGCGAGGAGAGGACGTGGCGGTCAAGGGAAAATTCGCCTTCCTATTCCGCCGGCCGGGCCTCGGCCGGGTCGAAGCCGTCGACCCGATCGGCAGGACGGCCTTCCTCATGATCTTCCGCGAGGACCGGGCCTACTTCGTCGTGCCGGGAAAAAAGGCCTACGCCGAAGAGGGGCCGGAAGCCATGATGAAACGGTTCCTGGGGATCTCCCTTCCGCCCGACGAGGTCCTCCGCCTCCTCAGCGGGACCTGGGCCGACACCGGCGCCGGGAGCGGCTGGGATGTGGAACAGGACGAACGGGGACGGGTCGCCCGCGGCGGGCGGGACGGCTTCGCGTTCACGGTCCGGGAGTTCTTCCCGGGGGCGGGAGTCCCGAGGGACATCGGACTTTCGGGGCCGGGGACGGCCGGGCGGATGAAGGTCCTCAAGCTCGGCTTCAACCCGCCGTTGCTGGAAGCGGCCTTCGACGTATCCTTTCTTCGCGGCTATGTCCTGAAAACGTGGCCGGAGATCTTGGAGATCCGGGACAGATGACCGTCAAGTCCTTCGCCAAGATCAACCTCGGGCTGGAGATCGTCGGCAAGAGGGCGGACGGCTACCACGACATCCGGACCCTTTTCCAGACGATCTCCCTCGCAGACGAGCTGCATCTCGAGCCCGCCCCGGCCGGCGCCATCCACCTCGCCGGGGACGACCCGTCCGTGGCCTGGGACGAGACGAATCTCGTCCATCGAGCGGCCCGTCTCCTCCGGGAAATATCGGGGACTAACCAGGGAGCCCGGATCCTGGTCAAAAAGAGCGTCCCCGCCGGCCGGGGGCTCGGCGGAGGCAGTTCCAACGCGGCGGCAGCGCTCCTGGGCCTTAATCGGATGTGGGGGCTCGGCCTCGACGCGCCCGGGCTGGCCGGGCTGGCCCGGCGCCTGGGCGCCGATGTCCCCTTTTTCCTGCATGGGGGGCTTTGCCTGGGAGAGGACATCGGGGACCGCCTGACCCGGCTCCCGGACCTTGCCCCCCTCCCCTGCCTGCTCGTCTTCCCGCCATTCCCCATCCCGACGGCGTCCATTTACGCCGGTATCGGGCCGTCCTTGACTTCCGCGGGCAAAGTCAGTAAAATTATGCGTTTTCTGGAGTCCGGAGACTTCGGCCTTTTGGAAAACGACCTGGAGCACGTCATTCTCCGGGCCTATCCCGAGCTCGAGAGCTGGAAAAAGTTTTTCGGGGAGCGGGGGGCCATCTTGTCCCAGGTCAGCGGGTCGGGCTCGGCGGTTTATGGGCTTTTCGCCGATGCGGAGAGCGCCCTTGAAGCGCAGAGGAGGCTCCCCGGAACGCCTGCCGCCCGGCTCGCGGCGACCTTGCCGCGGGAGGGCTATTGGGCACAGCTCGGTGCTGGGGCGTAGCCAAGCGGTAAGGCAACGGACTTTGGCTCCGTCATTCGGAGGTTCGAATCCTCCCGCCCCAGTTCGGACGATATAAGGCGAGGGAAAGATGATGAAGGTATTCACGGGATCATCGAACACGGCCCTGGCCCGGGAGATCGTCGACTACTTGAAGATCGACCTCGGGCGGTGCGTCCTCGACCGTTTCAGCGACGGCGAGATACACTTCTACATCGACGAGAACGTCCGCGGCGAGGACGTGTTCATCATCCAATCGGGGTCGACCGACGCGAACAGCCACCTCATGGAGCTGTTCATCATGATCGACGCCTTCAAGAGGTCGTCCGCGGGCCGGATCACCGCCGTCATCCCCTACTTCCCCTACGCCCGGCAGGACTGGAAAGACAGGCCCCGGGTCCCGATCTCGGCCCGCCTCGTCTCGGACTTGATCGAAAAGGCGGGGGCCAACCGCATTCTGACCATGGACCTCCATTCGCCGCAGATCCAGGGTTTCTTCTCGATCCCCGTGGACAACCTCATGGCCGCGCCCGTCCTGGCCAACCACATCAAGACGCTGAAGCTCGAGGACCTGACCATCGTTTCCCCCGACGCCGGGGGCGTCGGCCGGGCCCGGGTGTTCGCCCAGCGGCTGAACGCCAAACTGGCCATCATCGACAAAAGACGGCCCGCGCCCAACGTGGCCAAGGTCCTCCACGTCATCGGCGAGGTCGCCGACCAGAACGTCGTCATCTTCGACGACATCGTCGACACGGCCGGGACCCTGACCCTCAGCGTGGACGCCCTGGCCAAGGAAAACGCCAAGAGGATCTTCAGCGCCTGCACGCATCCCGTCCTGTCGGGGCCGGCCCTCGACAGGATCGACAAATCGAAGCTGGAACGCGTCTTCGTGACCAATACGATACCGTTGACGGAAAGGGCCGCCGCCTCCGGAAAATTCGCCGTCCTTTCCGTCGCCGAACTCTTCGGAGAGGCGATCCGGAGGATCAACGAGGGGAGCTCGGTGAGCTCTCTCTTCGCTTAAGGAGAACAAGATGAACATCGTCGTCAAGAGCGAGAAACGCCAAGGGCTGGGGTCCAACGCCGCGCGGCGCCTGCGTAAGCAGGGCTTCGTCCCGGCCGTCCTGTACGGGGAATCGATGGAGAGCCGGCCCCTCGTCGTGAGCAAGAAGGACATCGTCCAGATCCTGAGGCTCGAGTCGGGAGAGAACACGATCTTCAAGGTCGCCGTCGACGCGGACATGTACGACGCCATGATCAAGGACCTGCAGGTCGACCCCGTCACCGACGAGCTGCTCCACGCCGACCTCATCCGCATCTCCATGGACAAGCCGGTGCGGGTCACGATCCCCATCGTCCATCGCGGCGAGCCTGTGGGCGTCAAGACCGAGGGCGGCTTCGTCGATTTCGTCACCCGCGAAGTCGAGGTCGAGTGTCTGCCAAGGGACATCCCGGAGAGCCTGTCGATCGACATCTCCGAGCTTCACATCAACCAGTCGTACAAGGCCGAGGGCATGGCCATTCCGGCCGGCGTCCGGCTCATCACCGAGCCCGCGACCGTCCTCGTCCTCGTGTCCCTTCCCCACAAGGAAGAGGAATTCCCCGGCGAGAAGCCGGAAGAAGTTGTGGCCGAGGAGCCCAAGGAGCCCGAGGTCATCAAGAAAGAGCGGGCCGAGAAGGAAGAGCCGGAGAAATAGTCCTTGTGGCTGGTTGTGGGGCTGGGCAACCCGGGTGACGAGTACGCGGCCACGCGCCACAACGCCGGTTTCATGCTCGTCGAACGGATGGCCCGCGCCTGGGAGGTCCCTCTCCGGGGCCGGCTGTTCCGGGCCAGGACCGGTGTCGCCCGCCGCGGCGAGGAGGACGTCCTGCTGGTCCTCCCCAAGACTTACATGAACCGGAGCGGCCTGGCGGCGCGGGCGGCCATGGCCGGCAAGGGCATCCCGCCCGAACGGCTCGTCGTGGTCTACGACGACCTCGACATCCCGCTCGGCGAGATCCGGGTCAGGAAGAAGGGCCGGCCCGGCACGCACAAGGGCCTGATCTCGGTCGTGGGCGAAACCCGGACCGATGAGTTCCCGCGCATCCGGGTCGGCATCGGGCCGCTCCCCGGCGGCCGGGACGCGGCCGATTACGTCCTCGAGCCCTTCAAGCGGGACGAGCGTCCGTCTCTCGAGAAAAGCCTCGAAGCGGCCGGCGAGGCTCTGGAGATGATCCTCGACGGGGCGATCGACCGGGCCATGACCCGTTTCAACCATCACAAGGTGATGACTGGGGATTCCGGAAAATAGGAACCCCCTGCCATCGCCGGGCGATGACTGGGAATCCCGGGACACAGGGATTCCCTGCCGGCGCGCGGCGGAAGGTTGAATTTTCCGGAGAATCGGCTAGAATAGTCGGTGCACTCCTTGTTCCTTCCCGAGGGGAGGAGCTGTTACATCCATAAGGAGGTCTCAGTGAGACAATACGAAACGGGGTTCGTTCTCTCCCCCACGCTCTCGGAAGAAGAGACGGCGCAGTTCGTGCGGCAGATGGTCGAAGTCGTCGCCCAAAGAAAGGGCCGCATGGTCAAGCAGGACATCTGGGGCAAGCGCAGGCTGGCCTTCCCGATCAAAAGATTCCAGGAGGGCGTTTACGTTTTTTTCACCTATGAAGGCGCGGGCGACATCTCCACGGAGCTGGAGCGCCGGTTCAAGCAGACCGACGCCGTCATCCGGTTCATGACCGTCCTCCGGGACCCGCGGGACCTCATTGGGCGGAAGAGGAAAAAGCGCGCCGAGGAAGCCGTCCAGGCCGCCGTCGAACCAGCCGTCGAACAGACGGCCGCCGTTCCCGCCGAAGTGAAAGAGGAGAAGTGAGATGCCGAGAGACGATAGATCCGAAAGAGGCGAACGGAGCGAGCGGGGCGGCTACAGGAAGTATTTCACGCCCAAGAGGAAATTCTGCCGGTTCTGCCAGCGGGACGTCCGGGGCATCGATTACAAGGCCGTCGAGATCCTGAAGAAGTACATCCCCGACCGGGGCAGGATCACCCCCCGCCGGATCACCGGGACGTGTTCGTTCCATCAGAGGAAGCTCGCCCTGGCCATCAAGCGGGCCCGGCTCATGGCCCTTCTCCCTTACGTCGAGGATTGACATGAAAGTCATTCTGAAACAGGACGTGGAAAAACTGGGCCGGCGCGGCGATGTGGTCAACGTCGCCCCCGGGTTCGGGCGGAACTATCTCATCCCCCGGAAGATGGCCCTTGCCGTCACTCCGACGAACATCAAGATGATCGAGATCGAACGCCAGGCCCTGAAGAAAAAAGTCGAGGTCGAGCGGAAGGCCTTTCAGTCGCTCGCCCAGAAGCTCAGCCAGGTCTCCCTGACGTTCACCCGCCGGGCCGGCGAAAAGGACGTCATCTTCGGCTCCGTGTCGTCCGGCGACGTCAAGGAAGCCCTCGACAGGCTGGGGTACGACATCGACAAGAAGAAGATCCTGCTCGACGACCCGATCAAGCGGCTCGGCAATTTCGCGGTCCCCATCAAGATCAGCCACGATGACCGGGCGGAGATCAAGGTCGTCGTGGCCCGCGAAGAGGCCGAGGGAACGGACGGCGGCGCAGCCGACGGAAAGACGGAAGACCAGACGACCGGAAAGACCTGAGCGTTCCCCGGATCGGTTCTGGCTGGAGCGAGGTGGCCATGGAACTCGACACGATGTTCCTGAAAAAGACGCCGCCGCAGAGCCTCGAGGCCGAACGGACGGTCCTCGGCGGCATCCTCGTCCAGAACGAGAGCTTGAACGTCGTCCTGTCCACGATCTCCCCGGACGACCTCTATAAGGACGCCCACCGGAAGATCCTGGAGCGGATCGTCGGGCTCGTCGACAGGGGGCTCCCCGTGGACCTCCTCAGCCTGACCGATGACGCCCAGCGGGCGGGCATCCTGGAAGAGATAGGCGGCGCCTCCTATCTCTCGTCCCTTCTCGACGGCGTCCCCCGCAACATCAACATCGAGTACTACGCCAAGATCATCAAGGAGAAGGCGCTCCTTCGCCGGCTGATCCTCTCCTCCACCCGGATCATCCAGGAGAGCTACGAGCAGAAGGAGGACGCCGACGAACTACTCAACGCCGCCCAGGCGGCCATCATCGAAGTCGCCGAGCAGCGCATCAAACCCGGCTTCCAGCCCATGAACGCCCTGACCGGGCCGACCCTGGAGATGATCCGCATGCTGGCCGAGCGCAAGGAGGCCGTCACCGGGGTCCCCTCCGGGTTCCGCTACCTCGACGGCCTGACCGCGGGGTTCCACCCCTCGGAGCTCATCATCCTGGCGGCCCGGCCGTCCATGGGCAAGACCGCCCTGGCCCTGAACATCTCCCACCACGTCGGGATCAAGACGGACAAGGCCGTCGGCTTCTTTTCCATGGAGATGGCCCAGGAACAGATCGTCATCCGGCTCCTCTGCGCCGAGTCCCAGATCGACATCAAGAAGACCCGGACCGGGTTCGTCAGCGACCGCGAGTTCGAAAAGCTCAAGCTCGCCGGCGAGGCCCTCTCCCGGGCCCGGATCTTCATCGACGAATCGCCGGCCCTGACGGTTATGGAGATGAAGGCCAAGTGCCGGCGGCTGAAGATGGAGCAGCGCCTCGACATCGTCTTCGTCGATTACATCCAGCTCATGCGGACGGGCGGGCGGTTCGAGAACCGCAACCAGGAGATGTCCTTCGTCTCCCGGTCCCTCAAGGAGTTGGCCAAGGAGCTGCGCATCCCGGTCGTCGGGATCTCCCAGCTCAGCCGGGCCCCCGAGAAGGGGCGGCGCGAACCCAAGCCCATGCTCTCCGACCTCCGCGAGTCGGGAGCCCTCGAACAGGACGCCGACGTCGTCATCTTCATCTACCGGCCCGAGTTCTACCACCCCGACGACGAGTCGCTCAAGGGCGTCGCCGAGGTCAGCATCGCCAAGCAGAGGAACGGGCCGATCGGCAACCTCAAGATGGCTTTCATCCGCGAGTACGCCCGTTTCGCCGACATGGAGCAGTTCGCCCCGGAGTACTGAACGATGGGGCGGGGATGAAGGACAAAACGGTTTTCATCTGCCAGAGCTGCGGCTCCCGCTCGCCGAAGTGGATGGGCCGCTGCCACGCCTGCGGCGAGTGGAACACCCTCGTCGAAGAGGTCGAGGACGAGACCCCGTCCGGCGGCATCAGCTACGCCCCGACCGAGCCCGTCCTCTACAAGGATATCCAGGACATCCCTCGCCAGAGGCTCACCGTCGGCATCGAGGACTTCAACAAGGTTCTCGGCGGGGGCCTCGTTTCCGGCTCTCTCGTCCTCGTCGGCGGCGAGCCCGGCATCGGCAAGTCGACTCTCCTCCTCCAGGTGGCCCGGGACATGGCCGCCGGGGAGGCCACGGTCCTCTACGTTTCCGGGGAGGAATCCCTGGAGCAGATCAAGCTCAGGGGGGACCGGCTGGGAGTCCGGGACGGCCGTCTTTTCCTCTTGGCGGAGACCAACCTCGAGCGCATCCTGGCCCAGGCCGAGCGCCTCGCGCCCAAGATTCTCATCGTGGACTCCATCCAGACCGTTTTCTCGGCCAAGATGACCTCGGGACCGGGGACGATCAGCCAAGTCCGGGAGGCGGCCAACCAGATCATCCGCTACGCCAAGAACAGACAGGTCCCGACCTTCCTGGTCGGCCACATCACCAAGGACGGGACGCTGGCCGGGCCGAAATCCCTCGAGCACATCGTCGACGTCGTCCTCCTTTTCGAGGGCGAGAGGGACCACAGCCACCGCGTCCTTCGAGCCATGAAGAACAGGTTCGGACCCGTGTCGGAACTGGCGGTTTTCGAGATGACGGCCGCGGGGCTCCAGCCCATCCTCAACCCCTCGGCCTTCTTTCTGCGCGAACGGCCGCGCGAGGAGGCCGGCAGCGCCGTCGTCTGCACGGTCAAGGGGACCCGGCCTCTCCTCGCCGAGATCCAGGCCCTCGTTTCCTCGACGATCTTCACGGGGAACCCCAGGCGCATGACCATCGGCCTCGACCATTACCGGGCGGCCATGCTCCTCGCCCTGGTCGAGAAGAAGGCCGGATATAGCTTCGCCGGCGAGGACATCTACCTCAACGTAGCCGGGGGGATGTCTATCGACGAGCCCGCCGTCGACCTGGGCGTCGTCATGGCCGTCGTCTCCTCCCTCAAGAACGTGCCCTTGCCCCAGGACATGGTCTTCTTCGGGGAGGTCGGCCTCAGCGGCGAGATCCGCTCCGTCAACCAGCCGCTGGTCCGGATCAAGGAGGCCCATTCCCTGGGTTTCGGGACCGTCCTCCTCCCGGCCGGCAACTTGGCCGGGCTGGACAAACAAGACCTGCCGGCGATCCAGTGCGTGGGCGCGAAGACCGTCCGCCAAGCCCTCGACCACGTTTTTTGATCCCATTTATATAAGGAAAGAACTTATGGGCCTTTTCATTTTCCGCTTCTTCATCATCGGTCTGATCACGATCGGCGGCTACTTCTATCCGCCCTTCAGGCTCAACGGGGCCTACGGGGCCGCCGCGGCCTTCTTCCTGGGCGCCCTGATGATGTTCCTGGAGACCCGAATACGGAAGGCCCAGTTCCGGGTCATCTGGAGCGCCGGCATGGGCCTGCTCGCCGGCATCCTCCTCGGCTGGATGCTCGGCGCGATCTACCAGTCCGTCGTCCACACAGCGGAGATGGCCACCTTCATCCGCATCTTCTTCCTGGCCATCATGCCCTACATCGGGCTCCTCGTCGGGACGCGGAAGCCGGAGTGGCTCGACCCAGCCCACCTCATCGGGCTGTTCAAGGAGAAACGGGCCGGCCGCAGCTTTAAGATCCTCGATACGAGCGTCATCATCGACGGCCGAATCGCCGACCTCTGCGACACCGGGTTCGTCGAGGGTACGCTCATCGTCCCCCAGTTCGTCCTCAAGGAGCTCCAGTTCGTGGCCGACTCCGCGGACGGGCTGAAGCGGCAGCGGGGCCGGCGCGGCCTCGACGTCATCGACCGTCTCCAGAAATCCTCCCAGGTGGAGGTCGTCATCTCCGACCTGGACTTCCCCGAGACCCCCGACGTCGACTCCAAGCTCATCGAATGCGCCAGGTCCATGAACGGCAAGATCGTCACCAACGACTACAACCTGAACAAGGTCGCCCGCATCCAGGGCATCAAG
Source organism: uncultured Eubacteriales bacterium (assembly GCA_964525875.1). Lineage (GTDB taxonomy): Bacteria > Acidobacteriota > Aminicenantia > Aminicenantales > Saccharicenantaceae > RBG-16-66-30. Next base: position 163,658 of record CAZGJS010000005.1, on the reverse strand, counting down.
GTCCTCAACATCAACGAGGTCGTCAACTCGCTGCGGCCGGTGGCCCTGCCGGGCGAGACCATGAACGTGTTCATTCTCAAGGAGGGCAAGGAAAAAGAACAGGGCGTCGCCTACCTCGACGACGGCACCATGGTTGTGGTCGACAACTCGCGGCGAATGATCGGCCAGACGGTCGACATCACCGTCACCTCCGTCCTCCAGACGACGGTCGGGAAGATGATCTTCGGCCGCTTCAACGGAGAGTCCAAGTGAGCCGGGCGTCGGCCATCGTCGTCGCGGCCGGGGCCGGCAAGCGCTTCGGCGAGATGAAGCAGTTCGCCTACCTGCGGGGCAAACCCGTCCTCGAATGGACGCTCGAAGCGTTCCAGGCCCATGGCGAGGTGGACGCCGTCGCCCTCGTCCTCCCCGATGAACAGGACCTGAAACACTACCGGATGCGCTACCCCAAGATCGTCGACATCGTCCGCGGCGGCGAGAGACGTCAGGACTCGGTCTGGCAGGGCTTCCGCCTTCTCGATGCCGCGACGGCGGATGTCGTTCTGGTCCACGATGGGGCCAGGCCGCTCGTGAGCGCCGGCCTCGTCAGCCGGGTCATCGCCGCGGCCCGCGCCGCCGGGGCGGCCGTGCCCATCCTGCCGCTCGAAGAAACCGTCAAGGAGGTCCGGGACGGTCGTGTCGTCGGGACGGTCGACAGGACCTTTCTCGCGCGGGCGCAGACCCCCCAGGGGTTCCTTTACGCCGTGCTGAAGAAAGCCCTGGATCAGGCCCGCCGGGACAGGTTCTACGGCACGGACGAAGCGATGCTCGCCGAGCGGGCGGGCATCCCGGTAAGCACGGTCGAGGGCGACCCGCGCAATATCAAGATCACCACACCGGTCGACTTGAAAATCGCGGAGGGGCTTCTCGATGCATAAGATAGGTTTCGGCTACGACATCCATCGGCTGGAAGCCGGGCGCAAGCTCGTCCTCGGCGGCGTCGACATCCCTTTCCGAGCGGGCCTCGCCGGGCACTCCGACGGCGACGCCCTGGCCCACGCCGTCATCGACGCCCTCCTCGGGGCCCTCGGAGAGGGCGACATCGGCGGCCTCTTCCCGGACACAGACCCCCTTTTCAAGGGGGCGCGGAGCGTGGGGCTCCTCGGGGACGTCGTCGGGCTCCTGCGGCAACGCGGCGCCGCAATCGTCAACGTGGATTCGGTCATCGTGGCCGAAGAGCCGAAAATGGGCCCGCACATCCCGGCGATGAAGGCGGTCCTTTGTCCCGTCCTCGGGATCCCCGCGACCAGCCTGGGCATCAAGGCCAAGACCAACGAAGGGCTGGGGCCGGTCGGCGAGAAGCAGGCCATCGCTTGCTACGCCGTCGCCCTCATCAGCTTCCCGGACTGAGCGGAGTAGCTCAGAAGTCAGCGTTCTCGCCACGGTTTAAAAAAAGGCCGAGGGGTTTCCTGGAAGAATTCCACCTTTTCTGCTCGGGGCGTGCCGCTCCATCGGCCGCTGAGGGGCCTCGGGGATTATCTTCGTTCGCTGCGGTGATTTTTTACACCGCTGGGGCCTGGGATCCACACGCCCCAGCGGTGCCAAAACAACTCACTCGGCGTACGCTACGCCGAGCTCAAACACGTTTTGGCGGTTTCCCCTGAAACTGCCCTCGTCCGTCACGCTGCCCGGCTAAATCACCGCCTATGCTCACTCCGATGATCCTCTCAGCCCCTTTATCCCGCGGCCTCCTCCTGCGAGCGCCCCGATGCCGATGGGGAGGTGATATTTAGGAGATGCAGAGAGCGGAATCTTCGAAGCAACAATAAGAAATGTGATGGAACGTCTTGAAGCCACAATACTTTTATATATTTTGATCGGGTCGGAAGAGCAACAAGGACTAGATTCGCTGCACTCTGCGCGGCGATGCCAAGCGGGGCCGAGGGGGGTCGTCTGAGGGAGCATAAAGCGGTGATTTAGACTTTCCGGACCGGAGACGCGGACTCCTCCCATCGACTCCGGACCGGGAAGGCGTGAAGAATCACCGCAGCGGACGGAGACGATCCCCGAGGACCCGCAGGCATCGCCGGCGGTTGACTTGACCGCGCATTCCGAATATCCTCCGCTTTACATTCTCGCGAGGAGGTCACATGAATAAGCGCGCCTTGAAGCTTGGCCCGGCCGCGGCAATCGCTGCGATCGTCATCATCGTCGCCTCAGCCCAAGAACCGGGGCCGCGAGAACGGGGACCTCAGGAGTCAAAGCCGTCGAAGATGTACACGGTTGGCGGTATCCGACATGGGATCAGCTACTTCCCGAGGATCGACACGCCCTTCACCAAGCCCAAGGTCGCCGGCGAGATGGACTTCGCCCATTATCACACCTACGACGAGGTCAACGCCTTTCTCCGGAAATGGGCGACCGAATACGCGAACCTGGTCGATCTTTATTCCGTGGGCAAGAGCTTCGAGGGCCGCGACATCTGGCAGATCACGATCGCCAATAAGTCCACGGGGAAGGACACCGACAAGCCGGCCATGTTCATCGAGGGGAACCGGCATTCCGGCGAGGTCACCGGAGCGGAGTCCGCCCTCTGGTTCGCCTGGCACATCCTCTCCTCGTACGGCAAGGACCCCGAAATGACCAGGCTCGTCGACACCAAGGCCATCTACGTCAGGGTCAAGAACAACCCCGACGGCTCCGAGCTCTATCTCAACACGGCCCAGTCGAACCGCAGCACGGTCCGCCCGTACGACGACGACAGGGACGGCCTCCTCGATGAGGACCCGCCCGAGGACCTCAACGGCGACGGTTTCATCCTTCAGATGCGGAAAAAGGTCGAGCCCGGCAAGGGCGCGATGATCCTCGACCCGGCCGACCCGTCGGGCCGGCTGATGAAACGGGCCACCGACGGCAAGGGCGATTACATCGTCTCGGCCGAGGGCGTCGACAACGACGGCGACGGACGGACCAACGAGGACGGTATCGGCGGCCTGGACCTTCACCGCAACTACCCGGAGAACTGGCGTCCGATGCCCGGCCTGGATATGACCGGCCGCGGCTGGACGCAGGGCGGGGCGGGCGAGTATCCGCTCTCCGAGACCGAGACGCGGGCGGTCTTCACGTTCCTCCTCGAGCACCCCAACGTCAGCGTCGTCCAGACCATGGACACGGCCGTGCCCATGCTGCTCCACGGTCCGTCGACGAGCCGCATGAGCGAATCCATGTTCCCCGAGGACATGAAGATCTACCAGTACTTCGACGAGCAGGGGAAAAAGATCACCGGCTACCCGAGCGCCGGCGACACGTACTGGGACTACGCCAATCAGGGCCGGGACGACCGCGACATGCGGGCCCGGACCGCCGAGAGAGGCTTCGAGATGCCGCGCGAGCCCCAAGGCTCACCGCTCTTCGGCCATTCGCCGGACTTCGGCTATCTCTATTACGGCGCCGTCTGGTACGGCGACGAGCTGTGGAACGGCGGCCGGGTCAAGGACTACGACGGCGACGGCCGCATCACCGACCTCGAGAGCCTTCGTTATATCGACGAGGAGCTCGGCGGCCGCTATTTCAAGCCCTGGACGAAGTCCATCCACCCGACGCTCGGCGAGGTCGAGATCGGCGGCTTCAATCCGAAGTACTGGCGGCAAAACCCGCCTGTCGAGATCCTCGAGGAGTGGATCAGGGAAGAGGCCCTATTCAACCTTTTCATGGCCAAGTCCCTGCCCCAGGTGAAGATCGTCTCCGCCGAAATCAAGCCGGTCAAGAAAGAGGCCGACACGTTCGAGGTCGTCGCCGTTTTCACCAACGAGGGCTTCCTGCCCACGGCCCTCAAGATGGCCGACCGGGTCAAGATCGTCCGGCCCGACACCGCGGAGGTCCGCCTTCCCGCGGGCGCCGAGCTCGTCGGCGTGAGGGGGCGTCAGGAAATCGGCTTTCTCAAACAAAACGAGAAAAAAGAGGTCCGCTGGAAGGTCAAGATCAAGCCGGGCACGGCCGGCGAGGCCGACGTCGCCATCCTCTCGACGCGCGGCGGCGTCGCCCGGACGAAAGTGAAGATCGGCTAGCTCCGCCCGGGCCCGCGCCGGGGGTTTTCGGGGCGGCTGGGACGAAATAATCTGGGGGCCCAATTTTCGGGGCCGACGATTTCCTGTATAATAGGATGCGCCGGCGAGGGACAGCCGGGCCCCGGCGAAGAGGTCAGCCCCCTTTTATCCCTGTTGAAACCGGATCCGAAGGGCCGGCGTTGAAGAAAATGATCCGGCTCCGGGAAGAATTTGCCCCTCCCCCCGTCTAATAGGGTGCGGAGGACAAGTGAGAATATCCGCATGGAAGAAAGACAGCTGGTTAGACTGGCTCAAGAAGGAAGCCCGGCGGCCTTCGAGGAGCTGGTCGCGAAATACCAGTCCAAGGTGTTCAGCATGGCATTGAGTTTCACCCGGAATCGGGAGGCGGCCGACGACCTGGCCCAGGAAGTTTTCCTGAAGGCCTACCTGGCTCTTCCCCGCTTCCACGGGAAATCGGAGTTCGGGACCTGGCTGTACCGGATCTCCATCAACCATATCAAGGACTATCTCCGGAAAAAGGGCCGGGCCAAGGAAGTCTCCCTGGATGACGTCCAGGAGATCGCCTTCTCCAACAAGGAACAGACGGAACGGGCCGAGCTGGAACGGGAGACGGAAGCCCGGCGGACGCTCGTCCAGAGATTCGTCCAGGGGCTGCCCGAAAAATACCGGGTCATCGTGACGCTCCGGGACATCCAGGGCCTGGCCTACGAACAGATCTCCCAGGCCCTCCATCTTTCGCCGGGGACCGTGGACTCCAGACTCCACCGGGCGCGGAGGATGCTCCGCAAAAAGCTGGTTCCTTATCTGTTGAGAGAGGGAGGGGCAAATGAACTGTAAAACGGCCGAAAAACGGATCCTGAGGTCCCTCGACGGACGCCTCGACGGACGCTCGGCGGGCCTCCTCGGGAAACACCTCGAAGCCTGTCCGTCCTGCCGGAAGGCGGAAACGGAATACCGGTCGATGCTCGCCCTGCTGCGGGACGGCGGGGAGGCCGCTCCTCTTCCCCGTTTCTGGGAGCGCCTCGAGCCCCGGCTGCGTGAGGAGATGGAGATCGCGCCTCTCGTCTTCTGGGAGAGATCGTGCCTGCGGGCCATCCCCGTCTTCCTGGTCCTGGTGTGCATCGCCGCGGGGGCCTTGTTTTTCACGCCGCAGGCCGCCGAGCTGAGCCAATCCGAGGCCCTTCTCCTCGGGAACGTCGACCCGTTCTCCGAAACCGGCCAGATTTTCTCGGCGGACAAGGCGGACACGAGGAACATGATGCTCCTCTTCGCCTCCCTAGAGGAGAAAACGCCGGAGAGGAGGCCGATGCCATGAAAACGAAACACAAGATCCTCGCCGCTCTGCTGATTCTCGCCGTCTTCGGCCTCGGTGCCGCCGCCGGCGTGCTGGGAGAACGATACTTAGTCCACAAGAAATACCGCCGGCCGGCGGCGGAACGGACGCACATCCCGTCCCTTGACGCCTGGGCCAAGGAACTCCAGCTGACGCCGGACCAACAGGCGAAGATCCGCGAGATCTTCAAGAAGAACGAAGAGCGGATGAAAACCTACCGGACCGAGGGCCTCGCCAAGCTCGGCGAAATCCGCAAGATGCTCAAGGGCGAGCTCGACGCGGTCTTCACCCCCGAGCAGAAGAAGAAGATGGAAGAGATGATACGCCGGCATGAAGAACGGCGGAGAAACGAGTCCAATCGAAAGAGTACCAACCGAAACGATCCGCGCGAACGGTGGGAGCCGAATAGGCAGCCGCCGGACCGCGAGAGATAAAGGAGACAAACCATGAAGAAAAAAATCATCTGGATCATCGTCGTCCTGGTCATCGTGGCCGGGGCCATTCTCGGCCTGACGGTGTTCCGTAACGGCAAGAACGGCGAGATCAAGTACAAAACCGAGACGCTCGCCCGCGGCGACGTCGAGGCCCTCGTTGTCACTTCGGGCACCCTGAACCCGATCGAGATCGTCGACGTCGGCGCCCAGGTCTCGGGCAAGATCGAAAAGCTCTACGCCGACTTCAATTCGCCCGTCACCAAGGGCCAGATCGTGGCCGAGCTCGACCAGGAGCCCCTGAAGATGAAGATCGACCAGAACGAGGCCAACTTCAAGAGCCGGATGGCCTCGCTCGAGCGGTCCAAGGTAAACCTGTCCCAGGCCGAAAAAGGCTACGAACGGGCCAAGGCCCTGTTTGCCAAGGCCCTCCTTTCGATCGAGGAGATCGAGGCGTCCGAGGCCGCGTATTTGGGCGCCAAAAGCGACCTCGTTTCGGCCGAAGCCACCCTGGCCCAAGCCAAGAGCACGCTCGACCTGAGCAAGGTCGACCTGGCCTACGCCGTCATCCGCGCTCCGGTCGACGGCGTCATCATCACCCGGAAAGTCAATGTCGGCCAGACGCTCCAGTCGAACTACGCAGCCCCGGTCCTCTTCCAGGTGGCCACCGACCTGACCAAGATGAAGGTCGAATGCAGCGTCGACGAGTCCGACATCGGCAAGGTCAAGGAAGGGCAGAAGGTCCGGTTCACGGTCGAAGCCTACCAGAACGAGACGTTCAACGGCATCGTCCAGCAGGTCCGCTTCTCGCCCGAGACCGTCCAGAACGTCGTCACCTACACGACCATCGTCAACGTCGAAAATCCGGAAAAAAAACTCCTCCCCGGCATGACCGCGACCGTGTCCATCATCGTCGGCGAGGCCAAGGACGTCCTGCGGGTTTCGAACGCGGCCCTTCGGTTCACCCCCAACCTGAGCCCCGAGGAGCTGGCCAAGATGGCCCAGGAGATGAGGGACCGGATGATGGCCCAGCGCCAGGCGCAGGGTGGACAGCCGGGCGCGGCTACGGCCGGGGCCGGCGCCCAGCCGGCCGGCCAGGGCGGTCAGGTGGCGTTCAACCGCCAGGGCGGGATGCCGGGCGGCGGCGAAGGCCAGGCCGGCCGGGCGCGCCAGCAGGCGCCGCGCGTTTGGCTCCTGGACAAAGACGGCAAGCTGAAAATGTCATTCCTTCGGACGGGTGTTTCGGACACGAGTTACTCGGAAATCCTCCGGGGCGAGCTCAAGGAAGGCGACATAGTCATCACCGGAACGGAAACGCCGGCCAACCGGGCCGCCGCTAACCAGCCCCAGATGAACCAGATGATGTTCATGGGCGGGTCTCCGGGCGGCCGCCGCTAAGCGCCGTCCCGGAGCGGGAGAACGACCATGTCTGGAAACATCATCGAGCTCAGGAATCTGACCAAGACGTATTACATCGGGGAGACCCACGTCGACGCCCTGCAGGGGGTGTCCTACACGATCGAGAAAGGGGACTTCCTGGCCGTCATGGGATCTTCGGGGTCCGGCAAGTCGACCCTGATGAACATCATCGGCTGCTTGGACAAGCCGACCTCGGGCGAATACATCCTCGATGGAGAAGAAGTCTCCAAGTTCGACAAGAACAAACTGGCCCGCATCCGGAACCAGAAGATCGGTTTCGTCTTCCAGAGCTTCAACCTCCTGGCCCGGACAACGGCCCTGGAGAACGCGGAACTGCCTCTTCTCTACTCGAGCACGAACGGCAAAGACATGACGGCGCGGGCCATGGCCGCGCTCGCCGCCGTCGGGCTCACGGACCGGGCCCATCACAAGACGAACCAGCTTTCGGGAGGCGAGCAGCAGCGGGTGGCCATCGCCCGGGCCCTGCTCAACAACCCGGCCCTGATCCTGGCCGACGAGCCGACGGGCAATCTCGACAGCAAGACGAGTTCGGACATCATGAACATCTTCAAGACCCTCAACGAAGAGAAGGGCATGACAATGATCATGGTCACCCACGAGCCCGACATCGCCGCCTGGGCCAGGAAGAGGATCTACTTGAAGGACGGCCTCATCGTCCGGGAAGAGCGGACTTGACCCGGAAGGGAAGGTCTACCAAGGAGAATTCATCATGATGAAACGAGCCCTCATGCACGGCGTCAGAACGTGCCGGGTGGCCTTCCGGGCCCTGGCCCGCAACAAGATGAGGTCCTTCCTCACGGCCTTGGGGATCATCATCGGCGTCGGCGCCGTGATCGCCATGGTCAGCATCGGCGAGGGGGCCAAGCGCGGCATCGAAAGCCGGTTCGCCGCCATGGGGACGAATCTCCTCTTCGTCTCGCCCGGCAGCCAGGCCGCCCGGGGCGTCCACGGCGGGTGGGGCAGCATGCAGACGCTCAAGGAGGAGGACGCCGCGGCGATCGGGCAGGAATGCCCGGCCGTCATGTACATCTCGCCCTCCGTCAGCGCCCGGGCCCAGACCGTCTACGGCAACAAGAACTGGAACACCTCGATCTCGGGCACGGGGGACCGCTACCCGGAAGTCCGCAATTGGGACGTCGAGTTCGGGAGCTATTTCGACGAGAACCAGGTCAAGTCCGCGGCCAAGGTCTGTGTGCTCGGGGCCGACGTCAAGACGAACCTGTTCGAGGACGATGACCCCGTCGGAAAAGTCATCCGGATCAAGAAGATCCCGTTCAAGGTCCTGGGCGTCCTGAAGAAGAGGGGCGAGTCGGGAGGGTTCGGCAGCCGGGACGACATGATCACGATCCCCTATACGACGGCCATGCGCCGCCTGCAGGGCATCGACTATATCCAGTCGGTCGACGTCCGGGCGGTTTCGGCGGACCAGATGTCTCAGGCTCAGGCCCAGATCGAGGAACTCCTCCGGGTCCGGCATAGGATCGCCCCGGGCGCGGAGGACGATTTCACCGTCCGCAACATGTCCGAGATCGCCGAAACGGCCGCCGAGGCGACCCAGATGATGACCGTCCTTCTCGGCAGCATCGCCTCGATCTCGCTCCTCGTGGGCGGGATCGGGATCATGAACATCATGCTGGTCTCCGTGACGGAGAGGATCCGCGAGATCGGCCTCCGTATGGCCGTCGGCGCCCGCGAGAAGGACATCCTGCTCCAGTTCCTGACCGAGGCCGTCGTGCTCAGCCTGATGGGCGGGCTTATCGGCATCGGCTTCGGAATCGGCGCGTCCAAGCTCATCAAGAAGATCAAGATGTTCGCCTCGTTCAACACCGTCGTTTCTCTCGAATCGGTCCTGATGGCCTTCTTCTTCGCCGCGACGATCGGCATTTTCTTCGGGTTCTACCCGGCCCGGAAGGCCTCCCGTCTCGACCCGATCGAAGCCCTGAGGTACGAATAAACTTCGGCGCTCTCATCTGAGGGCCGCCGGCTGAAGACAAGGAGAATGAACATGAGAAAAAAAGCCCTGTTCCCCCTGATGGTTCTCGCCCTCTTCCTGGCGGCCCCCGGCTTCGGCCAGGACGCCAAGAGCACGCTATCGATGTCCCTCGATGAATGCATCGTCAAGGCCCTGAAGGACAACCTGGGCGTCGCCATCCAGATCCTCGGCCCCGAGATCTCGAGCGAAGGCGTCACCCGAGCCCAGGAAAAATACATCCCGACGATGAGCCTGAGCGCCGGCACCCGAAGCACGGAGAACGCCTCCTATTCCTACCTCGACGCTAGCGAAAGCCTGGTCGACAAAACCCAGAACTTCACGTTCCTCAATGCCAGCCAGGCCCTGCCGACCGGAGGAACGTTCAGCCTCGACTTCACGGGCTATAAAACGGCGACCAACCGGATCGGCCAGACGATCAACCCCCGTTACGGGACGACGATCCGGTTCAATTTCAACCAGCCCCTCCTCCGGAACTTCGGCTTCAAAATGGCCCGCCGGGAAATCCGCATAGCCATGAACAACCTCGGGGTCTCGGAGGAGAATCTCAAGAGGACCCTGACGGACACCGTCTACAATGTCGAGAGCGCCTACTGGAACCTGGTCTACAGTATCGAGAACCTCGACGTGCGCCGCCAGTCCCTCCAGCTCGCCAGGGATCTCCTCGAGAAGAACCAGCGGTCGGTCGAGGTCGGCACTCTGGCCCCCATGGAAGTCCTGAGCGCCCGAGCCGAAGTGGCCACCCGCGAGGCCGACCTCATCCAGGCGGAGACCCAGATCCAAAGCGACGAAGACCAGCTCAAGCTCCTCCTCAACATCAGCGGCGACGAGGACAAGAGGATCACGGCCGTCGTGCCCAAGGACAAGCCCACGTATGTCCAGAAGACGGTCGACCTCGAGGAAGCCCTGGCGACGGCCATCCAGAACAGGACCGACCTCGAGATCTCCCGGATCGGCCTCGAAACGGAAAAACTCAACCTCAGCTACGCCAAGAACCAGAACCTGCCCGACCTCACCCTCACGGGGTCGTTATACGCCCCCGGCATCGACGGCACCCGGATCTTCTATATCGGGAGCCCTCTCGATGGGATCGTTGACTATACCGTCCCGGGCGGCATCAGCGGCGCCCTGAAGCAGACCACCAGTTTCCAATACCCGAACTGGAACCTGGGCTTGACGCTCAGCATCCCCCTGGCCAACATCTTCTCCAAGGCGAACCTGGCTCAGGCGCGGCTGAACATGCGGCAGGCCATGCTCGAGCTCGAGAACCAGAAGGAGCAGATCTATCTCGAGATCAAGAACGCCGTCCGGTCCGTCGAGGCCAACTACAAGAGGATCCTCGCCTTCACGACGGCCAGGGAGCTATCCGAACAGAAGCTCGCGGCCGAGGAGGAAAAGCGGCGGGTCGGGCTGAGCACCAACTACATGGTCCTTCAATTCCAGCGGGACCTGGCCAACGCCCGCATCTCCGAGCTCAACGCCATCATTTCCTACAACGTCTCGCTGGCTTCGCTCGAAAAGGCGATGGGCACGAACCTGAAGACGAAGAATATCAAGCTCTCGGACATCGCCCCCGGCCTGGATTGAGCCGGGGGAATCCACCGCAGCTTTATGGTAAATCGGGGCTGTTCGCGTATAATGGCGGGCTGAACCATGAACGCGGCGACCCGAAAATCCTTGATCATAGCGGCCCTCCTGGCCTTTGCGGGGATCCGCGTCGCCGCGGCCGCGGGGGGAAGGGCTGCCACTAGGCCCGGTCTCGCTGCCTATACCCTGGAGGCCCCGCGGTTCGAGCGCGAGCCCGTAATCGACGGGAAGCTCGACCCGGCGATCTGGGAAGCGGGCGCGGTTCTTGAAAACTTCACCCAGTACGAGCCTCAGGAAGGCTCCCCGCCGTCGGAAAGAACCGTCGCCTACGTCGGCCACGACGCCAAAAACCTCTACATCGCCATCCGATGTTACGATTCCGACCCCAAGGCGATCCGGGCTTCTCTGACCCAGCGGGACAAGGTCATGGGAGACGACGAGGTGTCGATCTATCTCGACACCTTCAACGATATGAAACGGGCTTTCGTCTTCCAGGTCAACCCCTGCGGCATCCAGAGCGACGGCGTCTACACCGAGCCGACCGGCCGCCGGGGCGGCGGCGGAATGGGCTTCGACCGCGTCGACCGCAGCTGGGACACGTTTTTCAGGGCCGCTGCGGAGGTCGACGGCGAGGGCTATACTGTCGAAATGGCCATCCCCTTCAAGAGCCTCCGCTTCCCCAACTCCGCGGAACAGAGCTGGGGCTTCCAGGTCATGCGGTCCATCCGCAGGAAGAGCGAGGAGGTTTACTGGTCGCCGCGGTCGAGGAACGTCAACGGGTTCCTCGTCCAGGCCGGCCGGGTCCGCATCCTCGGTCCGATCGAAAAAGGGAAAAACCTCGAGCTCATGCCCGTCGTCACCGGGGCCAAGGCCAGCGGTGAAAAGCTCGACCCTCAGGGCGGGTTCAACCTCAAATACGGGATAACGTCCGACCTGACGGCGGACGCCACTTACAACCCTGATTTCAGCCAGATCGAAGCCGACATCCCCCAGGTCGACGTCAACCAGCGATACGCTCTCTATTTTCCGGAGAAACGGCCCTTCTTCCTGGAAGGCAAGGATTTCTACGAAACTCCGATCGAAGTTCTGTACACGAGGAAGCTCGTCGACCCCCAATGGGGAGCTAAGCTTTCCGGCAAGATCGGCAAGACAACCCTCGGTTTCATGAGCGTTCTTGACCAGAATTCGCCCGACCTGGACATCCCCGGGGCGACGCCTCCGGAGGTCTTCGACGTCAGGCCTCGCGGGCTGTTCAACGTCGTCAGAATGAGGCTGGACCTTTTTTCCGAGTCCTCCATAGGGTTCATCCTGACGGACAAGGAAATGGGCTACGAGGGCGAGTCGCTGACCCGGAACTACAACCGGGTAGCCGGAGTGGACGGGCTTTTCAAATTCGCCCGTTTTTACCGGTTCACCTTCCAGGCGCTCGGTTCCCAGACCCGCCTGGGGGAAACGAAAACAGGCTTCGCTCCGGCCCTCACCCTCGGCCTCAGCCGGCAGTCGCGCCATCTCCAGCTCTCGGCCGACTGGACGAGCATTCACCCCGACTTCGAGGCGGCGGCCGGTTTCCTGCGGCGCAAGGACATCCATGCTTTGACCGCGCGGGTCGCGTATTCTCTGCTTCCCCAAAACGACTATGTCATTTCGGTCACGCCCTCTCTGAACTATCGGCGGATCTACGACTTCAACCGGACGCTGACCGACACGGAAACCGAGTTTTCCCTGATGGTCAGCGGTTGGGGGCAGTCCTTCTTTTGGATGAATTACCAGGATGCCTTCGAAAAATACAACGGCGTCGATTTCAAGACCCGGGAGTGGCGGTTCAACCTCTCGGCCGAGCCCCTGGCTTGGCTCAGCGGCCGGTTTTCCTACGGCTTCGGCGACGGGATCTATTATTCGGACGACCCCTTCCTCGGCTACAAGGCGGGCTGGTCGGCGACCGTGACCCTCAAGCCCCTGGCCAGCCTGCGCCTCTTCACGTCCTACACGAACAACGACTTCCGCATGACGCGGGGAGGAGAGCGTGTATACCGGGTCAACATCATCAGCGAGAGGGTCAGCTACCAGCTCTCCAAGCCGCTCTCCGTCCGGCTGATCGCCGACTGGAACGATTACTACAGGAAGATCTACATGAGCTTCCTGCTGAGCTATCAGCTCAACCAGGGAACCGTTTTCTACTTCGGGTACGACGACGGCCGGGAGAAGGACGTGACCGGTGTCTTCCGCTCGACCGGGCGGTACCTTTTCGTCAAGTTCTCCTACTGGTGGAGGACCTGAGGCGGCCTCGGGGGGGATTAGGGCGGGTGCCGCTACCCCTTGGCTTTCAGCGGTTTATCTTGCAACGGCCGGGATGCCGTGCTATAATCCTTATCAAAGGATATTCTCTCCTAATCCGACCCTTCGTTGGGAGAAGCTTCTATGAACAGAAAGCTGATCCGGCCCAATCTCACCGAGATCAAGGAACGCATGAGCCAGGACAAGGAACGGGAAAAGGAAGCGGTCCACAAGAGAATGCACCCGCCGACCGACACCTTCGCCGAGAGCTATTACTACCTCAAGCAGATGAACAAGAAAACCCCCATGGCCGTCGTCTACACGGACGGCGAGATCGTCGAGGGGTACGTCGAATGGTACGACCGCAACTGCATCAAGCTCAACCGCGACAACGCCCCGAACCTCCTCATCTACAAGTCGAGCATCCGCTGCATCTACAAGGTGGGCGAGGCCCCCGAGGCCGAGGGAAACGAGCCCGGCAAGAAATGACCGTTCCCAGGATCGGGGTGACCCCCGGCGATCCGGGCGGCATCGGTCCCGAGGTCGTCGTCAAAACGCTGTCGCGCCCGTCCGTTCTGCCGCCGGCCGCCTATGTCCTCTTCGCCGACTCCCGGATCGTCGCGGCCGAGGAAAAGCGGCTCGGTCTCCGGCTCGCCGCCCGGGAGTGGCGTCCCGATGGTCCGCGGGAGGCGGGGGTGTACATCGCGCACGTCCCGGCTCCGGGCTGGGCGGCCGTCCATGGCCGCGTATCGGCGGAGAACGGAGAAGCGTCTTTCCGGTTTTTCGAAACGGCCGTAGCCGGGGCTCGAAACGGCCGCCTCGAGGCGGTGGTGACCGCCCCGATCTCGAAGGCCGCCTGGGCTCTCGCCGGTCACCCCTTCCGGGGGCACACGGAATACCTGGAGAAGTTCTACCCGGGGGCGATCATGTCCTTCTGGTCGGAACGGCTCAAGGTCGCCCTGTTCACTCATCACCGGCCCCTGCACGAGGCGGTCGACGCCGTCCGCAAGGACGCCCTGGGCGACTTCTTTATGATGCTTCACCGGGCGCTCGGGAAAATTCCCGGCGGACCGTTCACGCTTCTCGTGGCCGGGCTGAACCCGCACGCCGGCGAGGACGGCAGCCTAGGGCGCGAAGAGGATGAGGAGATCAGACCGGCCATCGACGCGGCCAGGCGAGACGGCGTCCCGATAACCGGGCCCTTCCCCCCGGACACCGTCTTTCTTCAGGCCCTGGGGAAGTTGGGGGCCGTCGTCGTCGCCCTGACCCATGACCACGGGCTCATCGCCTTCAAGCTCGATGCGTTCGCCACGGGTGTCAACGCGACGCTCGGCCTGCCCTTCGTTCGGACTTCCCCCGGCCATGGAACGGCCTTCGACATCGCCGGCAAGAGTATCGCCGATCCCCGCAGCATGGAGGAGGCGCTCCGGTTGGCCGCGGTCTTCAGCGCGAGCGGTTCTTAAGCGCGGCCCGGATCTCCCGGTCCGCATCTCTCTTCTTGATGGTCTCGCGCTTTTCGTGTTCCCTTTTCCCGCGGACCAGGGCCAGTTCGAGCTTGATCCTTCCTTTGTCGTTGATCAGGACCTTGGTCGGGACCATGGTCAGGCCCCTTTCCTGGGTCTTCCCGGCCAGGCGCTTGATCTCCCGGCGGTGGAGGAGGAGCTTGCGGTCCCTGAGGGGGTCGTGGTTGAAGATATTGGCTGCTTCGTAGGGGCTGATGTGGCACTTGAGGAGAAAGACCTCGCCGTTCCGGACCTCGGCGTAGCTCTCCTTGAGACTGACCCGGCCGGCGCGGACGGACTTGACCTCGCTCCCGACGAGAGCCAGGCCCGCTTCGAAGGTCTCGAGGATGAGATAGTCGTGGGAGACGGTCTTGTTGACGGCGACGTTCTTCATTGCGGCGGCAGGAGGGCCGAGCCCGACGGGGCGACCTCGATGAGGCTGATGTGGCGCTTGTTCATCTTTTCGACGGTCAGCCGGAAACCGTTGAATTCGAGCGAATCCTTTTCGCGCGGCAGCCGGCCGAACTCGGACAGGAAGAAGCCGGCGATCGTCGTGTAGCCCCCTCTCTCCGGGATGCCCAGGGCGACGAGCGCGTTGACGTTCTTGACCGGAGCGGCCCCCGTGATGCGCAAGCGCCCGCCGTCGAGCCGGGAGAACCAGTCCTCTGTCTGGCCGTCGTGCTCGTCCTGGATCTCGCCGACGATCTCCTCGATGATGTCCTCGAGCGTCACCAGGCCGTCGACGTTCCCGAATTCGTCGACGACGAGGGCCATGTGGGCGGCCTTCTCCTGCATTTGGAGGAGGACTTTTTCGAGCGAGGCGAACTCCGGGACGAAGAACGGCTTGCGCAGGATGTCCTTGATTATAATATCTTTATTATCAATAAGATAGCCGATAATGTCCTTGCTGTGAAGTATGCCCTCGATGTTGTCGAGCCGGCCCCTGTAGACCGGGTAGCGAGAATAGCCGGCCGAGCGGACCGCGGCCAGGACGTCGCTGAGCGTGGCCTCGATTTCGATGGCCTTGACCTCGGGCCGGGGGACCATGACCTCCTTCACGGGGCGGGAGCCCATGTCGAGGGCGCCCGAGACGATCCTGCGCCGGAGAGCGGACAGGCCGCGCGCGCCGGCGTGGAGGGCGATCTTGATCTCCTCTTCGTTGAGATAGGCGGCTGAGAATTTGCCGCTCTTCCGTGAGGAAGGGACGAGGAGGGCGGTCAGGAATGAAAGAACCTTGACGAGCGGGAAGAGAAGGACCATGAGTCCCCGGATAGGATAGCTGAGCCAGAGGGCCGTCCGAAGTGGGTTCTGCGCGGCGAAAGTCTTGGGGGCGGTCTCGGCAAAGATCAGAATGATCAGGGTCGTGGCAGCCGTCGCGGCGAGGATGGCGCGGTTTTTGTCGGGGATCAGGGTCATGAAGATGGATGTCGAGATGGCCGAGGCGGCCACGTTGACCAGGGTGTTTCCGATCATGATGGCGGCCAGGAATTCGTTCGTCTTACCCATCATCCTCCGGACGAGGGCGGCCCGCTTGGAGCCGGCTTTTTCCCTGTATTGGAGGGCGTAGGGGTTAGTCCCGATGAAGGACGTCTCGGCGGCTGAAAAAAAAGCATAGAGAAAAACACAAGACACGAATACGATTATCCCCGGCAGGAGCATGGGCCTCCGTTCAGGCGGCGACGCGCGATTTGGCGGCCTTGAAACAGCGGGACAGGGTGCCGAGGATCTTCTCTTCCACCTTGGCCGACGGCGAGGCGACCGCTTCGGAGATCTCGGAGACCATGAGCTCTTTGGCCTTCTCCATCATCTTTTTCTCCCGGAAGGAGAGCGGCTTGTGGAGACTGAGGTAGTACAGGCTCTTCAAGACGGTGGCCATGTCGGAAAGTGTCCCCGATCTCATCAGGTTGAGGTGCTCCTTGTAGCGCCCCTTCCAGTCCGTGGTGACGTCCACGTCCCCGTTCCCCATGAAGTGGTAGATCTTCTTGATGGACCCCTCGTTCACCGGCCGGCGGATCCCGATCTCCAGGGCCGTCGTGCTCGGGACAGTGACCAGGGTGTTGTTGCAGATGATCCTCAGGTGGAAGACCGTGAACCGTTCCCCGTCGTAGGAATCCTCGCCGATGCCTTCGACGACGCCAAGGCCCTGATTGGGATAAATGACTTTATCGCCGATTTTAAGTGATTTCATGCTGCCCTATTATACCGGAACAGGGGAAAAGAGTCAACGCCATTCCCCGGGGGAACGGCCTTGACCCGTTCGCTGACGCTAAGCCCCGACTTTCAAGGCGGGGATGAGAAGCGAGGCTCAGGGTTAACCCCGGGAGTCCAGGGGTTGACAGGCCGGCGGCCTTCGGGTAACATACACCCTTTAAAGGTGTTGGACAAGCATGAAGAGAACGTTTCAGCCGAACAACAGAAGACGCAAGAAAACGCACGGTTTCCGAGTCCGCATGAAGACCAAGGGCGGCCAGGAAGTCATCAAGAGCAGAAGGCGCAAGGGTCGAAAGCGCGTTTCTGTCGGATGAATGAGCGCCTGACGCCTCTCGAGAGAATACGCAAAAAAAGCGATTTCGCGAGCCTCTATCGGGACGGCGGCCGCATTCGGGGAAGATATTTCCACTTGGTCTTCCGCAGGAACGAGTTTGGCCATTCCCGACTGGCGGTCGTCGCCGGCCGGAAAGTCGGCTCCGCGGTAGTCAGGAACAGGGTCAAAAGGCGCCTCCGGGAGCTTTTTCGCCGGCACAAGGAGCTCCTGAAAGAGCCGACGGACCTTATTGTCATAGCCCGGCCGGAGTCGGGAGACGCCCCCTGGGCCGATTTCCGGGAAGCTTATTTCTCGTCGTTGACACCGATTTTTCGAAAACGGATATCATCGTGAAAGCCGCCGCGCTCTTATTGATCAGGCTGTACCAGTTGACCCTCTCTCCCCTTCTCGGCACCCGTTGCCGGTACCATCCCACCTGCTCGGCCTACGCCCAGGAGGCCATCGTGAAATACGGCGTCTTTAGGGGCGCCTGCTTGGGCGTTAGGCGGCTTTTCCGGTGTCATCCTTTTCACGAGGGCGGAATAGATCTCGTGCCCTGAGAGTGAGAGAGTATGGAAAAACGACTCATCTTGGCCATCGTCCTGTCCTTCTTGGTGTTGATGGGCTACCAGTACCTTGTCGTCAAGCCCAACAAGCCGGCCTTGCCCTCCGTCGAAACTTCGTCCGCGACCCCCGCCGCGTCCCTGCCGGGGACGGTCGGAGCGGCCCGGGAAAGCAGGCCGGACGCGCCGGCTGAGGCCAAGCCGGCCCCGGCCGAGGCCGTTCCTGCCCCGGACCTCGGCGCCGTGGCCGGACAGGCCGAGACGGACGTCGTCGTCGAGACATCGCTTTATAAGGCCGTCTGGACGAACAAGGGCGGCGTTCTCAAAAGCTGGAAGCTCAAGAACCACAAGAACAGCCTAAAGGAAGACCTCGAGCTCGTCCCCGCCTTGGCCGGCGAGATCGGCCGCTACCCCTTCTCTCTAGGCCTCGACGATGCGGCTTTCGCCGGCCTCCTCAACTCCTCGCTCTTCGAGGCCTCGCGGACCGTTCTCGACCTTCGCGACGGGGCGAGCGGCGAGCTTCGTTTCGTCTTCTCCGACGGGGCCTCGATCAAGGCCGAGAAAGCCTTCCGCTTCACGGGCGGCAGCTACGCCCTGGAAACGGAGATCCGGGTCTGGAAGAACGGCCAGTCGGTTTCCCCCTCCGTCCTGTGGGGCCCCGGGATAGGCAATCCCTCCCCCGCCGACCTGAAGCAGAGCTTCAGCGTCAGCACGGGGTCGGCCGTGTACACCGGGGGCAAGGTTATCCGGATGATCGAGAGGAAGTACAAGGCCGAGCAGAGCAACTACAATTTTGTGGACTGGGCCGCCTACGAAGACAACTATTTCGTCGCCCTGTTCGTCCTCCCGTCCCAGAAAGGACAAGCGGCCTTCCTCATGGAGACGGCCGGCCAGGTCCCAGCTTACTTTGTCTACGTGACGGCACCCCGCCGGGCCTACATCGGGCCGAAGGAAGCCCCAGCGCTCAAGGCCTTCGGGAACGAGGCCAAAAAGGTCATCAGCTTCGGGATGTTCGGCGGCATCGCCGAGATCCTCCTCGTCGTCGTCCGTTTCTTCCACAAGATCATCCCCAACTGGGGGCTCGACATCATCCTGCTGACCTTAGTCATCAAGATCATCTTCTTCCCGCTGACCTACAGTTCGACGAAATCGATGGTCAAGATGGCCGACCTTCAGCCCAAGGTCAAGGCCATCCGGGCCAAGTACAAGAAGGCCAAGTCCGACATCGCCCAGCGGCGGCTGATGAACGAAGAGATGATGAAGCTCTACAAGGAGCACGGCGTCAACCCGGCCGGCGGCTGCCTGCCCATGCTCATCCAGCTTCCGGTCTTCTGGGGAGTTTTCCGGATGCTCGTCGTCTCTATCGAGTTCCGCCACGCGCCCTTCGCGCTCTGGATCACCGATCTCTCCGTGAAAGATCCCTTTTACGTGACGCCCGTCCTCATGGGCATCACTCAATTCGTCTCGCAGAAGATGACCCCGACTTCGGCCGACCCCGCCCAAGCCAAGATGATGCTCATCATGCCCTTCGTAATGACCATATTTTTCATGAACTTCCAGAGCGGCCTGGTCCTCTACTGGCTGACGACGAACGTCCTTCAGATCGCCCAGCAGGCCATCATGAACCGCATGATGCACCGCAACAAGTGAGCTGCCATGGAAAACGAAATTAAGCCCGAGAACGGACAGCCGGCTGACGAGAGGCCGGAATACAATGGCCGGAACCTCGAAGAAGCCATCAGCCTGGCCGAGCATCGGCTCAAACTTCCCCGGGAAAAATTTAATTACGAGATCGTCACCGAGAAGACCCGGCTCTTCGGCCTGAAGTGCAAGGAGATCGTCATCCGCGCCTGGGCCAAGGACGTGGATATGGACAACTCGGCCGAGCGTTTTCTGGCCCGGTTCATGTCCCATTTTCCCTTGGAGCTGAGCTACCAGGTCAAGAAGCGCCCGGACATCATCTTCATCGTCTTCGACGGCCCGGACAAGACGATCCTTCTCAGGAACGATGGGTCGCTGCTCCTTGCGATCCAGCACGTCCTGAACAAGGTCTCGCCGATCAAGGTCCAGGTCGACTGCGAATTCTACCGCAAGCGGAAAGAAAAGAAGCTCAAGGAATACGCCCAACAAGTCGCCCAGCAGGTGTCGGACACGGGGCGGGAAGAGATCCTCGAACCGATGAACCCCTATGAGCGGCGGATCATCCACATCGTCGCCAACGAGGTCCGGGGCGTCAGCAGCGAAAGCATCGGCGACGGCTTCCTCAAGAAGGTCAAAGTTTTTCGAGTACAGCGGTAACGGGGGCGGCAGCGCTCGCAAGCTCAGCTCGGAGGGCAGCACTCCCCCTCCTGGGAGAGTTTGGAACGCCGGTCAGCGTCCCGGCCTCGGCGCCAAAACAACTCGCTTGGCGTGCGCTACGCCAAGCTCAAACACGTTTTGGCGGTTTCCCCTGAAACTCCCTTCGTCCGGCACGTTGCCCGGCTAAACTCTCCCAATGTCGGGTCCGGCTGTCCTCCTCGCCGAGGTTCAAGCTCGCGCCGGCAATTTCCCCGATCGGCACGAATCGCCCTTCTTTATCCGGATATTTCATAAAAGCGCGGCGGAGTAGCTCGGAGCCGCACTTCCGGGAAATATCTTGTTTTAGTCAGATCGGTAACGACGGACAGATTCGCAATCCTCGCTTGCCCGCGATGCCATAAGGGGCCGAGGGGTGTCGTCGGAGGGAGCATAAAGCGGTGATTTAGTCATCACGGTCCGAATACGTTCCTACGGATAAGGACCGTGATGGCGTTAAGAATCACCGCAGCGGATGGAGACGACCCCCGAGGGCCCGAAAGGCATCGCCCCCAGAGGCACAGCTTTACTAATGTCAGGGGCTCATCTAGAATGAGATGCCGGATAAGGGAAAGCCGATGCTCGAAGATACCATCATCGCGATCTCGACGCCGCCGGGGTTCGGCGGGCTGGGGATCGTCCGGATAAGCGGTAAAAGGGCCCTCGCGGTGGCCGGGCAAATTTTCCAGCCGAAGAAAAGATCGAAGAAACCGTTCCCGGCGCGGCGCGCGGTTTTTGGCACGATCCGCGATCCGGAGCGAAAAGCGGATCTTGACGAAGCCTTCCTTACGTATTTCAAAGCTCCCCGGTCCTATACGAGGGAGGACGTCGTCGAGTTGAGCGCGCACGGCAGCCCGGCCGTTCTCGAGGCCGTCCTCAAACTTGGCGCCGGGGCGGGAGCGCGCCTGGCCCAGCCTGGGGAGTTCACCCTCCGCGCCTATCTGAACGGCCGCCTGGACATGCTCCAGGCCGAGGCCGTCAACGACCTGATCAGGTCCGTCTCGCTGACCCAGGCGCGAATTTCCTCCCGTCAGCTCGGGGGGAGCTTATCCCGGAGGATTTTCCGGCTGCGCGGCAAGCTCATCGCCCTGCTCTCCAGGGTGGAAGCCGGCCTGGAATTTCCGGAGGAGAAGCTCAGGACCGGGACCCAGGCAGACCGCCGGACCATCGATTCCCTGGCCGCCGAGGTCGAGAGGCTCGTCTCGGGCTACGAGGCCGGCCGGGCCATCCGGGAGGGCCTCGCCCTGGCGATCACGGGCAGGACGAATGTCGGGAAATCGACCCTGTTCAACGCTCTTCTCGAGGAAGACAGGGCCATCGTCACACCCTACCCGGGGACGACCCGGGATTTCCTCAGGGAGAAGCTGGTCATCGACGACATCGTTTTCCACCTCGTGGACATGGCCGGGCTGGGGAAACCCGCCCATCCCGTCGAAAAGACAGGGATTGTCAGGGGGCAGAAGATCGCCCGGGACGCGGACGGCCTTCTCGTCGTCCTCGACGCATCCCGGAGGGAGAGCGGCGAGGATGAACGGTTGGTCCGGAAATACCGGGCAAAAAAAATGCTCCTCGTCTTCAACAAATCCGACCTCCCGCCGAAAATCGACAGGCGGAGGATCCGGGAGCTGGCCGATGGATCCCCGTCGATCGATGTCTCCGCCCTGAAAGGCCGGAATATAGACAAGTTGAGAGGGGCCATCCGCGGGCAGTTCGCCCCGGGACCGGTAAAAGAGGAGGACGTCATCCTCCACGCCCGGCAAAAAGACCTCCTCCAGGCCATTCTCGAAGCCCTCCGGCGGGCGGCAGAGCTCTTGTCGGAGGGGCATTCCGTCGAACTCTATGCCGAGGAGATACGCAACTGCCTGCCCCTTGTCGGCGAGCTGACGGGGCAAGTGCGAATCGAAGAGGTCATCGACGACATCTTCGGGCGGTTCTGCGTGGGGAAATAGGGACTCTGGATGAAGACGGCAGAGGGGTTCGACGTCATCGTGGTCGGGGCCGGGCACGCCGGCTGCGAGGCCGCGGCGGCGGCGAGCGCCATGGGCCTCCGGACCTGCCTGGTGACCATCCATCTCGAGACGATAGCCCAGATGTCCTGCAACCCGGCCATAGGCGGCCTGGCCAAGGGGCACCTCGTCCGGGAGATCGACGCGCTCGGCGGCCTGATGGGCCTCCTGGCCGACGAAACCGGCATCCAGTTTAGGCTCCTCAACCGGAGCCGAGGCGGGGCGGTCCAGGCCCCCCGGGCCCAATGCGACAAAGCGGCCTACCGGCTGGCCATGAAATACAGGCTCGAACGGATGCCCAACCTGACGGTCTTCCAGGGTATCGTCGCTGAAGTCCTAGTCACGCGGGGCGCGGTCAGAGGGGTGGAAACCCTGGACGGAACCCGCCTCGAGGGAAAGGCAGTCATCCTGACGCCGGGCACTTTCCTCAACGGGACGATCCATATCGGGCTCCGAAGTTATCCGGCCGGAAGGGCGAACGAGCCGCCGTCGGTGGACCTCGCGGAGCAGTTGAAAAAGCTGGACCTGAGGGTTTTTCGCCTGAAGACAGGCACGCCCATGCGCCTGGACAGGGACACCATCGATTGGAGCTCCTTCACGCCGCAGCCGGGAGACGTGGAACCGGTGCCGTTTTCTTACAGGACGAGCGGGCGTCTCCAAAACAAAGTCATCTGCTATCTGGGCTATACCAACGCGGCCACCCATGCGGTCGTTCGCCGCAACCTCGATAAATCCCCCTTATATGGCGGAAAGATCAAGGGTGTCGGGCCGCGATATTGCCCCTCGATAGAGGACAAGGTGGTCAAATTCCCCGACCGGGCCCGCCACCAGTTCTTTCTCGAACCGGAAGGGCTCGAAACGACGGAAATCTATATCAATGGCATGTCCTCGAGTTTGCCCTACGAGGTCCAACGGGAGATCCTGGGCACGATCCCCGGCCTGGACAGGGCAAAAATCCTGAGGCCGGCCTACGCCATCGAATACGACGCCGTCTCCCCCACCGAACTCCTGGCCACTCTCGAAACGAAAAAGATCAGGCGCCTCTACCTGGCCGGGCAGATCAACGGGACATCGGGATATGAGGAGGCAGCCGCCCAAGGCCTCATGGCCGGGATCAACGCGGCCCTGTCCATCCAAAAAAAAGCACCGTTCGTCCTGAGGCGGAACGAGGCCTATATCGGGGTGCTCATCGACGACCTGGTCACGACCGGCGTCGAAGAGCCCTATCGCCTGTTCACGTCCCGGGCCGAATATCGGCTCCTGCTGAGGATCGACAACGCCGACCGCAGGCTGATGGCATACGGTCGGGATCTGGGTCTCGTTCAGGAAAACGTCTGGAGGGAATACCAGGAAAAACGGGATCGCGTGACAAGCGCGTTTTCGTTTTTAAGGAAGAACAGACTGAAATCGGCGGCCGGGGATAACATAACCCTCTTTGAGCATCTGAAAAAACCTGAAATAGGCCTGAGAAGTGTGCTAGAATATGGGAAATTCCCGGGCGCGTTAAGCGACGAGGATTGCAGGCACATCGAGTCCGAGACAAAATATGAAGGCTACATCAAGAAGCAAGAGCGGGAGATCGCCAAGTCCGTGCGGTCCGATTCGATGAAAATCCCCGTGGGCGTTGATTTCCGTAAGGTTTCGGGGTTGACCAAAGAGGCAATCGAGAAACTCGAAAAAACGAAACCTGCAACTTTGGGCGAGGCCAGGAAGATTCCCGGTATGACTCCGGCCGCCGTCCAGAATCTCAGCCTTTATCTCGAGATAAAGGCGAAAATAGGGGTCTCAAGGGCCCCTGTTTCACGTGGAACTTGACCGGACGATGAATAAGATCATTGCTGTAGCCAACCAGAAGGGCGGGGTCGGTAAGACCACGACCGCCATCAATCTTTCGTCCTGCCTTGCTCTCAAGAACAGAAGGACTCTTCTCATCGACCTCGACCCCCAGGGCATGTCGACGCTGGGATTGGCTAAACCGAAAGCATCCGGGCAGGGAATATACCAGGCGATGATGAACGGCCGGGACCTCATGGATTGCATCCTGGGGACGGACCTCGAGAATTTCTATCTCTGCCCGTGCTCTCCTGAGCTCTTGGGCATCGAAGCCGAGCTGTACGCCGTCGAGAGAAGGGAAAAACGGCTTTTCGACGCGGTCGAAAAAGCGAGGAGGTTCTTCAACTTCATCATCATCGATTGCCCTCCTTCTCTTGGATTCCTGACGATCAACGCGCTGACTGCGGCGGACTCGCTGCTCATCCCCGTCCAAACGGAATTCTTCTGCATGGAAGGGATCCCGGACCTCTTTCAAGCCCTGGAAACCGTGCGGACCTACCTCAATCCTAAACTGGCCATCGAGGGGATCCTCCTGACCATGTTCGACGAGCGGACCAACCTTTCCAAGCAAGTTGCTGAGGAGATTCGTAAGTCGTTGAAAAATATCATGTTCGAAGCCGTCATTCCCCGCAGCGTCCGTCTGGCTGAAGCGCCAAGTTTCGGAAAACCGATCGTCCTTTATGATATCAAATCCAAAGGAGCCGAGGCCTATCTCAGCCTCGCCGAGGAGATCATTCACAGATGAGCAAGAAAGCCTTGGGAAAAGGCCTGGGAGCGTTCATCCCGAACGAGTTCAGCATCCTGAAAGACGAGAGGTTCGCCGAACTGGACCTCGAGGACGTCAAGCCGAACCCCTTTCAACCGCGGACGAGGTTCGACGACAAAACGATTGACGAATTGGCCCAATCGATCAGGGAGACAGGTATCGTGCAGCCGGTGATCGTGGCCCCGGAAGACGATCATTACATGATCATCGTCGGGGAACGGCGGTGGAGAGCCGCCCAGCGGGCGGGTTTGCGTAAGATCCCCGCCCTCATCCGGAACATCCCCAAGGACAAGCAGCTCGAGGTCTCGCTCATCGAGAATATTCACCGCGAGGAGTTGAATGCCCTGGAGATCGCTCATGCCTACCAGAGGCTCGTCGACGACCACGGCTATGCCCAGCACGAGCTCGCCGACAAGGTCGGGAAGGACAGGTCCTCGGTCACAAACTACCTCCGCCTGCTCAAGCTCCCCCAGGAGATCCAGGACCGTCTGGCCGACGGGACGATCTCCATGGGACACGCCCGGGCCATGCTGGCCATCGAGGACCCGGCGATCCAGCTCTACGCCTGCCGCCAGGTCATCGACAGGAACCTGTCGGTCCGGAACACGGAAGCCCTGGTCAACCGGCTGAAAAAAAGGGCGCCGCGCGCCCAGAGGAGTCTGGCCGACCCCGACCTCCACGCCCTCCAGGAGGAGATGCTCAAGATCCTGGGGACGAAGGTCCTCGTCGCCGGAAATCGGAACAAGGGCGTGGTCAAGATCTACTACTTCTCTCTGGACGACCTGAATCGGATCTACGACAGGATCAAAGGAGCAAGCGCATGAAAGACAAGCCGCGGGAATTGAACGAAACCAAGCTGGCCGGTTTGATCGACATGGATTCGGAGTTCAAGGGTGATCTGACCTTCAAGGGTTCCTTCCGGATCGAGGGTCATTTCAAGGGCACGATCAACTCGGACTCCCTTCTCGTCATCGGGGAGAGGGGCAAGGTCGAAGCCGACGTCAAGGTGGGACAGCTCGTCATCAACGGCGAGATCCGAGGCACCCTCCAGGCGACCGAGAAGGTCGAGATCCACAACAAGGGCCGCGTGTTCGGGACCATCCTGTCGCCCATCCTTTTCGTCGAGGAAGGGGCGTATCTCGAAGCGACCTGCCAGACGAAGGGCGCCGCCAAGACCGCCCCCGCCGCGGCCAAAGAGCCGGCCGGCGCCTGACCGCGAACGGGCGCGGCGGAATCGCCCGCGCCCTCTTTCTCCGCTTGAGTGCGGAGCGGCCGCAGGATATAATCGGGGGGTCAATTTCTAGGAAGGCGTGTTCATGACCAAGTATATCTTCGTCACCGGCGGCGTCATTTCGGGTTTGGGCAAGGGCATTGCCTCGGCCTCCATAGGCCGGCTCCTGGAGAGCCACGGTTACAGGATCACCATCCAGAAGTTCGACCCCTACCTCAACGTCGACCCGGGGACGATGAGCCCGTTCCAACACGGCGAGGTCTACGTCACCGACGACGGCGCCGAAACGGACCTCGACCTCGGCCACTACGAACGGTTCACGTCGGCGAAGACGACGCGGGCCCACAACTGGACGGCCGGAAAGATCTACGAATCCATCATCCGGAAAGAGCGGAAAGGCGAATACCTGGGAAAGACGGTCCAGGTCATCCCCCACGTGACGGACATGATCAAGAGCGCGTTCGAATCCGTTGCCGACGGCAACGATATTGTTATCTGCGAGATAGGCGGGACAGTGGGCGACATCGAAAGCCTGCCGTTCCTCGAAGCCACGAGACAGATGCGGCTCAGCCTGGGGGCCGACAAGACGCTCTTCGTCCACCTGACCCTCGTCCCGTTCATCGGCTTTTCCGGGGAGCTCAAGACGAAGCCGACCCAGCACAGCGTCAAGGAGCTTCGGGCGATCGGCATCCAACCGGACATCCTGCTCTGCCGCACGGGTCGCGAGCTCTCGGCCGACATCAAATCCAAGATCGCGCTGTTCACCAACGTCCCCGTCGACGCCGTCATCACCGCCAAGGACGTCGATTCGATCTACGACATACCTCTTAACTTCGCGAAGGAAGGGCTCGATACCGCCATCCTCAAGATGCTCCGTCTGCCGCGCCGCAAGAAGAATCTCGCCGCGTGGGAGGCCATGGTCGAGCGGATCAAGAACCCCAAGGACGAGGTCGAGATCGGGCTCGTCGGCAAGTACGCCGGCCTCCAAGATTCCTACATGAGCTTGAACCAGGCGCTCATCCACGGCGGGCTGGCCAACCGGCTCAAGGTCAAGATCGACTGGATTGAAGCCGAGGCCCTGGAGAAGGACGACCCGGCGAAGATCCTGGGATCGAAGGACGGCATCCTCGTTCCCGGCGGCTTCGGCAAGCGGGGGATCGAGGGCAAGATCCGGGCCGTCACGTACGCCCGCGAGAACAAGATCCCCTTCTTCGGCATCTGCCTGGGCATGCAGTGCGCCTCGATCGAGTACGCGCGCTCGCTCGCCGGACTGAAGAAAGCCAACAGCACGGAGTTCGCGCCGGATGCCCCGCACAAGATCATCGTCCGCTGGCGCGAGTTGGACAGGGATTGCGACATGGGCGGGACGATGCGGCTGGGCCAATATCGCTGCGACCTCGTCAAGGGTTCGGCCGCCCATCAAGCCTACCGCGCGCTCAAGATCTCGGAGCGTCATCGCCACCGTTACGAGTTCAATCCGAGCTATAAAGACGCCCTAGCCGACGCGGGCCTGGTCTTCTCCGGGATGAACCCGGACTACGGACTGGTGGAGATCGTTGAGGCCCCTGACCACCCGTGGTTCCTGGGCTGTCAATTCCATCCCGAGTTCAAATCCAAGCCCCTGGCCCCGCATCCGCTTTTCAAGGCGTTCATCGGGGCCAGCTATGCCCGGCGGCGTCAGGCGGGGAGGGCGCCGGCGGCCGGGTGAGATACGGCAGTAATTTTATAAGCAATAGATAATAAATAATATATATAGAGTTTTTACGGGTCCCTGTTAAGGAGGGCGATTTGGACATCAACCCGAAGATCTTCAGGGAATACGACATCCGCGGCATCGTCGGCCAGGACCTGGACGAGGCGATCGTCGAAACCCTGGGCCGGGCCATGGGCACGTTCTTCCTCGGCCGCGGCCAGAAGGACGTCGCCGTCGGGCAGGATTGCCGGCTGAGCTCGCCGGGCTTCGGCCGGGCCCTCATCCGCGGTCTTCTCTCCACGGGTTGCGACGTCGCCGACCTCGGGGTCGTCCCCACGCCGCTCCTCTACTTCTCCGTGTTCTTCAAGAAGAAAGAGGCCGGCGTCATGATTACCGGCTCCCACAACCCGCCCGAGCACAACGGCTTTAAGATGATGTCCGGCGAGGACACGCTTTACGGCAAGACGATCCAAGCCCTCTACGAGATCGTCCGCAAGGGCGTCTTCCCCCGCGGCGAAGGCCGCCTCACCGCTCTCGACGTCGTGTCCGAATACCAGGATTACGTCGCGGGGAACGTCCGCTTCTCCCGGCCGGTCAAGGTCGTCCTCGACGCCGGGAACGGCACCGGCGGCGCCGTGGCCGTCCCCCTCTTCCGGAGGATGGGCGCGGAGGTCGTCGACATGTTCTGTGAGCCGGATGGCCGCTTTCCCAAC
This sequence comes from uncultured Eubacteriales bacterium, assembly GCA_964525875.1. Classification (GTDB taxonomy): domain Bacteria; phylum Acidobacteriota; class Aminicenantia; order Aminicenantales; family Saccharicenantaceae; genus RBG-16-66-30. The sequence goes on along the minus strand of CAZGJS010000005.1, from coordinate 135,395 downwards.
CACCACCCCGACCCGACGCTGCCGGAGGCCATGGAAAAACTCATCGCCAAAGTCCGAGAGAGCGGCGCCGAGCTCGGCATCGGATACGACGGCGATGCCGACAGGATCGGCGTCGTCGACGACGAGGGGCGGATCCTCTGGGGCGACCAGCTCCTCATCGTCTTTGCCCGCGACATCCTTCCGGCCCGGCCGGGGGCGGCCGTCATCTCCGAGGTCAAGGCCTCGAAGGTCCTCTACGAAGAAATAGAGAGGCTCGGCGGCCGGCCGATCATGTGGCGGACGGGCCACTCGCTGATCAAACAAAAGATCAAGGAGGAGAAGGCTCCCCTCGCCGGCGAGATGAGCGGCCACATCTTTTTCGCCGACCGCTGGTTCGGCTTCGACGACGCGATCTACGCCTCGGCCCGACTCCTCGAGATCCTGTCGCGGTCGAGGACGAAGCTCTCGGCGATGCTCGCCGACCTGCCGAAGACGTATTCGACCCCGGAGATCCGGATCTACGCTTCCGACGAGGTCAAGTTCAAGATCGTCGACGAGGTCCGCCGCGAGCTCGCCGCCCGCTATCCGGTCATCGACATCGACGGCGTCCGGGCCATCTTCCCCAAGGGCTGGGGTCTCGTCCGGGCCTCCAATACCCAGGCCGTGATCGTGCTCCGCTTCGAGGCGGACACGGAGGCGGACCTGGCCGCCATCCAGAAGGAGGTTCGCGGCGTCCTCGAGAAGGTCATCAACGCGCTCGGGACGTCATGAGGGAACGAATCGGCCGGGGCGGGGCGAAAAAAGCCGGCCGGGACGTCCGGGCCGTCATCTTGGCCGGCGGCCGGGGCACCCGGTTCTGGCCTCTCGGCCGGGCGGCCAATCCGAAGCAATTTCTCCGCATTACCGGGCGGGAGCCCATGCTCCTCGAAACGGTCCGCCGTGTCCGGCCGCTCGTCCCTGCGGGCCGGGTCACGCTGGTCGCCGACGCCGCCTTGACGCGGCTGGCCCGAAAGCTCCTGCCGCGGCTTCCCGCGGCGAATTTCCTCGTCGAGCCGTCGGCCCGGAACACGGCCCCGGCTCTCATTCTGGCGACGGCGCGCGTCTGGCTGGACAATCCCGAAGCCGTCGTGGCCGTCCTCCCGGCCGACCACCTCATCAGGGACGAAGGGCGGTTCCTGCGGATCCTCCGGGCGGGCGTCGAAGCGGCCGCCCGAGAGAGGGCCTTCGTCACCTTCGGCATTCCGCCGGCTTATCCGGCCACCGGGTACGGCTACATCCGTCACGACAGGGAGAGCGGCCGGAAAATCGGCGGCGCCGTCTTCTATCCGGTCCAAGGTTTCAAGGAAAAACCGAACCTGGCCCAGGCCGACGAGTACCTGGCCTCCGGGGACTACGCCTGGAATTCGGGGATGTTCCTCTGGCGGGCGGACGTGTTCGCCGAAAAGCTCGAAGTCTTCGCTCCCGAGCTTCTGCCCGCCTGGAAAGGCATCGTCGGCGCCTTGAGGTCGGGGAACAGGAAAAAGCTCCAGGCCGCGTTCGCCCTGGCCCCGGCGCTGTCCATCGACTATGCGCTGATGGAGAAAGTCGAGGGCGTCCTCGTGGCGGACGGGGATTTCGGCTGGTCGGACGTCGGCGCCTGGTCGACCCTCTTCGAAATCTGGCCCCGGGACGGCAACGGCAATGCCTGCCGCGGCGAGGTGTTGGCCCAGGGCGCGAAGAATTGCCTTGTCTGGAATCCGGGCCGGCTGACCGCCCTCATCGGCGTCCGCGACATCGTCGTCGTCGAGGCCGGCGACGCCCTGCTCGTCTGCGACGCGGCCCTCGACCAGAAGGTCAAGGAGATCGTCGACGCCCTGAAGAAAATGAAAAGGCTCAAAAAATATATTTGAAATGCAAATCTCGAAGGAGGTGTCGAAGGTGAGAAAACGTATTATTACACTCGTCACGGCGGCGTTCGTCCTTGCGGCGTTCGCTCAGGCCGCCGGGGTCACGCTGGACGTCAAGGAGCACGTCCTTCAGAACGGGATGAAGATCCTGATGATCCCCAAGCCGGGCGTCCCGCGCGTCGTCTGCCACATCTATTTCAAGGTGGGCTCGATCAACGAGCGCCCGGGCATCACCGGGAGCGCCCACGTCCACGAGCACCTGATGTTCAAGGGCACCGAGGTCATGGGTGTCACGGACTACGCCGCGGACGCCAAGATCGACGGGCAGATCGACGAGCTCATGGACAAGATCTACCGGGAAAAATACTGGAAGACCGACGGCGACGCGGCCAAGATCGCCGCGTGGCAGCAGCTTGTCGACGAGCTGGTCAAAGCGCAGAAAGCGCTCATCATCAAGGACGACCTCTGGACCCAGTACATGAAGAACGGCGGCACCGGGCTCAACGCCTCGACCAGCCAGGAGACGACGGGCTACTACGTCACCCTGCCCTCGAACAAGATCGAGCTCCAGATGCTCATGGAATCCGACCGGCTGATGAACGCCCGCTTCCGTGAGTTCTATTCCGAGAAGGACGTCATCATGGAGGAGCGCCGGCTCAGCGAAAACCAGCCGGGCTACTTTTTCGGCGAGCAGGTCGACGCCGCCTTCTTCGCGGCTTCGCCCTATCACTGGGGGGTCATCGGTTGGATGGACGACCTGAAGAAGATGACGAAAAAGGACCTCGTCGATTTCCACAACCGCTACTACGTCCCGAATAACGCCGTGGCCATCTACGTCGGGGACTTCGACCCGGCCGCGGTCATCGCCATGGCCGAAAAGTACTTCGGGCGCATCCCCAAGGGGCCGGACCTCGAGCCCATCCGAACCGGTGAGCCGCCGCAGTACAGCGAGAAGAGGCTCTACGGTGAAGGCCCGGCGGCGACGAGCCTGCGGATGATGTTCCACATGCCGCCCGATGGGCACCCCGATACGCCTGCCTTGTCTATCCTGGCCGGCACGCTGGGCTCCGGAGGCGGCGGCCGCGGCATGGGCGGGGGTGGCGGGACGGGCCGTCTCTATAAGACCCTCGTCAGAGAAAAACAGCTGGCCGTCAGCGCCTCGGCATCGAGCCGGCCCCAGTGGTATGTCGGCGCCTTCCAGTTCAACGCGACGCCACGCGTGGACAAGGGCGTCAAGCCCGAGGACCTGGAGCAGGAGATCTGGGCCGAAGTCGAGAAGGTCAAGAAGGATGGCCTGACGGAGGAGGAGATCCAGAAGGCCAAGAACAAGGGCGAGGCGGCCTTCATCCGCGGCCTGGCGAGCACCGCCGGGCTGGCCGCCCGGGTCGGCCGGGCCGACCTCATGCGCGGCTGGCGGTCCATTCTCACCGACCTCGACGACCTTAAAAAAGTGACCAACGACGACATCAAACGCGTCGCGGCTAAGTACTTTGTCAAGGACAACAGCCTCGCGGCCATCTACACCCGGAAGTCGGGCCGGTAAGGAGGACGACATGAAAAAAACAGCCATAGCCATTCTGGCCATCGCCTTCGTCTTCGTCAGCCTGGGACTGGGCCAGGCGCGGCACCCCTCGGAGCTGAAATACCAGTCCCTCAAGTTCGAACCGCCGGACCCCAAGACCTTCCGCGTCGAATACGCGGGCGGCCTCCGCGCCTACGTCCAGGAAGACCGCGGCCTGCCCCTTTTCAACATCACCGCCATCGTCAACTGCGGCGGCCTCTACGCGCCGAAGGAAAAAGTCGGCTTGGACAACATCCTCGGCGACCAACTCATCAAAGGCGGGACCAAAACCCGCGAAGGCACGGCCATCGAGGAGCGTATCGACTTTCTCGGCGGCTCGCTGAATTTCAACGTTGGGGAGAGGACCTCGTCGCTGACCCTGTCGGTGCTGAGCAAGGACCTCGACGAGGGGCTGGCCATCTTCTTCGAGGTCCTCATGAATCCGGAGTTCCGCGAAGAGCCGTTGAAGCTGGCCAAGGCCCGCTTCATCGAGCAGCTTCGCCAGGCCAACGACCAACCGAACGGTGTTCTCAGCCGGGAATACGAACGGCTCCTCTACGGCGACAACGCCCTGACCTGGCGGCCGACCAAGGCCTCTTATGAGGGGATCACGGCGGCCGACCTGAAAGCCTTCCACTCCAGGTTTTTCTCGCCCAAGAAGGTCATCCTGGCCGTCGCGGGGGATTTCTCCAAGGCCGACCTCAAGGTCAAGATCAACAAACTCGTCGCCGGCTGGAAAGGCAAGCCCGCCGCGTTTCCCGCGCTCCCGAAGTCGTTCCCGGCCCCCGAGCCGGGCGTCTATTTCATCCAGAAGGCCATCAACCAGGGCTACATCAACCTCGGCCACCTCGGCATCGAGGACACCAACCCGGACTACTTCGCCGTCCAGGTCATGAACTTCATCCTCGGCGGCGGCAGTTTCACCTCGAGGATCACGACGAAGGTCCGCTCGGACGAGGGCCTTTCCTACAACCAGGGCAGCCGTTTCGGCTACCGCTGGGGATTCCCGGGCACGTTCTCGGGCTACGTCCAGACCAAGTCGTCGACCGTCGGTTACGCCATTTCGCTCATCCTGGCCGAGTTCAAGCGCATTCGGACGGAAGCGGTGAGCGACGCCGAGATGGAAACGGCCGTCAACTACTACCTGGAGAGTTTCGCCGACGCCTTCCAGTCCGCGCAAGCGACGATGTCGAGCTTCGCCAACCTGGAGATGACCGGCAAGCCCATGGACTACTACAAAACTTACCGGTCGAAGATCCAGGCCGTCACCAAGGCCCGCGTCCAGGAAGTCGCCGGGAAATACATCCACCCGGACAAGGCGGTCCTCATGATCGTCGGCGAATGGGAACCCTGCAACAAGGGCGGCGATAAATGGCCCGGCCCGCTCGATAAGCTGGGCAAAGTCCACAGGATCAACCTGACCGACCCGATGACGGGAGAGGAGATCAAGAACCCGTAACGGGCGAAGAAAAACCGGGCAGGGTTCGAGGGACGGTCGCCGGCATCGCGATCGTCCCTGCATAAGTGAAAGAAAAATGATGACAGATCCCGCCTATTCCGGCGACGTTGTCCGCGAGCTCAAAGGACGCTTCGAGGCCGCGTCCCTTTTCCGGCCTCTCCGCGTCCGGCGTCACGAGCCGGGCGAAGTCCTCGAATACGACATCCGGGGAGTCTGGCCCGCCCGGCCGGCCCATGTCAGGCTTTCCATCGAACGGCATGTCGGCGGGGGATTCGCCGGACAGGTCTACCGGGTCCGGATCCTTGAGGTCGAGGGCCCGGAAGGGCCGGTCGAGGGCCTCGAACCGGGCCGAATCTGCGCCCTGAAGATCCTCGTCCCGGTTTCGGGTTTCGGGCGCTTCATCCGCAACCTCCTCTACGGGATCGGATTCCAGGGCCCTTTCTCGCCCCAGGTCAACCCGGACGCCGCCCGGGCCGGGGCCCTTTGGCAGAAGTTCATCCGCCGGGGCGCGCGGGAGCGGCTGGGTTCGGAGCGAGCCGTCGTCGACGTCCTGGCCACTCTCGTCGACCCCGTCCTCGGCAGCTGCGGCGAGCTCAGTGAATGGGTGGACGGCCGGCTCTGGCGCTACGAGGTCGACGACAACCTCTTCGCCCGGCTGGATTGGAAGCCCGGCCCCGGTCCTGCCAGGACCGGGACTGCCGGTTTCCAGCACCGGCACTGCAAAGCCGGTGGGAAGCCCGGCCGGCCGGCGGAGGGCCTGGGTTCGCCGGAATACCGGACGAAGCGGACGTTCATGAGGGACCTCGTCGGCCTCATGCACGACATGGGAGCCCCCGAGCTCGCCCGTCAGTACGAATGGTGGACGATGAAGAGCCAGCCGAACGCCCTCAAGCGCCTGGAAGCGGACGACGACCCGGAACGCGGGCTCGTCGCCGTCGATTTCCGGGCCGGCATGACCCTCCTGCCCTTCCTGCCGCAGTGCCCCGCGGATCTCAAGCTCATCGCCCGGGGCGTCGCCCGTGGCAGTCTCGTCCAGTTCGACCGGGGCGACCTCCGCAGGCTCGAAGCCTTTGTATCCGCCCACGGCCCAGCCTTCGCCGACATGGCCGGCGCGCTCGAGGAGCTCAAGAAAGCCGATCAAACCTACCGGGATTCCCTGCCTGACATCGCTCATCACCACATCCGGCTGATCACGCAGCCGCGGCTTTGGACGGCGATCCACAGCGCCTGGGTCCGGGGCTGGGAGATCCGGCGCATGGCCGACCCGGAGGCGGCCGGCCGGCTGCGGAAAAGCCGGTTCGCGGCGCTCCTCTTCCTGCTCCTCGGCCTCCTGCCCGTCCTCACCCCGGCCCTCTTCCTGCTCGAATTCCCGGGGCGGGCGGCCGGCCTTTGGATCCTCTGGCTCGTCCCGCTCCTAGGGCCTTTCGTCCGTAAGCTCTGGGGTGGGCGGGATTATCGCCGCCACATCGGGGCCATCCTGACGAAGGCCGGCTACCTCGGCCGCGCCTTCCGGGGGCACGTGGCCGAAGCCCTTATCCGTTGGCACCGCTCGGGACGCGTGAGCGACAAGCGGGCCATGGCCATCGCCCGGAAACCCGGGCTTTTCTTTTTCAACCGGTCGCTGGCGGTCCTCCCCGCGGGAGGGCACAGGTTCCTGACGGACAAGGCCTATTTCAAGGAACGCCTGTACCTGATGTTCGTCAAACCTTTCCAGCTCTACTTCCGGCCCGCGGTCCGCGAGAAGTGGCTCCGGGATATGGTCGAGGAGGGCCGCAAGAACGGCATGCTCAGCGCGGACGATGCCGCCCATATCCTGGCCCAGATCGATGAGCCTTTCATCCAGAAGTATCTGAAAAGTCTGGCCGTCCACCTGGCCACCCTGTTCATATCGGAAACAGTCTTCCTGACCATCGCCGCTATTTACGTCCTCGGCCATCCCGAGCTCGGTTGGGCCCAGGCGACCCTGCGGGCGGGCCTCATCGTCGGAGCGTTCAACCTTCTTCCTGTGTCGCCCGGGTCGCTCGTCCGGGGCTTCTACGTCCTGGGCCTGTGCATCAAGGAGAGGAACATCAAGGACTACCGGCTGGCGCTCCCCGTCAGCTTCTTCAAGATCATCGGCTACCTGGCCTTCCCCCTCCAGATGGCCTACCGATTTCCCGAGCTGGCCCGGTTCATGGCCGGGCATTGGGCCACGGAGGCCGTCCATGTCGTTCCGATCTTCGGCGAGCGGGGCGCCTGGCTCGAGCACGCCGTCTTCGACATGTTCTACAACTATCCGTTGAGCCTGGGGATCAGGATCAAGAAACGGGACGAGATCGCGGCCACGAAAAGGCCTCGAGCCTGGGCCATCCCGCTGGCCGTCCTCATCGGTACAGGCCTGCTCGCCTTCCTCGATTTTCTTTTCGTTCGGTCCGCCGGGCGAGTGCCCATCCTCAAGGACGTCTGGTGGGCCGCATTCCTGGTGCCGGTCGTTGCGGGTTATCTGGCTTCCGTATGGTCACTGAGGAAAAAAATGGGGAAACGTTTCGCGGCCGGGATCACGGCAGGCGTCCTCGTCGGACTCGGCTACGGCGCCATCAATATTTTCTTATCGCCTCTGTTCCCGGGCCTTGGCTTAGCGTCAGGTCCGGTCATGCTCAACGGTGCGCTCGCACTCGGCGTCCTCTGGAAGGTGTTTATTTTCGCGCTTCTCGCCATCCCCGGCGCCCTCCTCGCCGAGACCCGCCCCAATTAAGCTTAGAGATATCCTTCGGGACACGGCCCGAGACGGCGATGGGGGCCGTGTATAGACCCCGTAGCGGAGGGGGACCCGTCGGCTCGCCGACGGGGGAACCGCCGGGACTGGTTCCCGGGGGGCCGGGGTATATACATGGCCCCCATCGCCGTCAGAACGGGCCGTGCCGCCTAGCCGCGGAGCTTGAGCCCTAATTCTTCGAGCTGACGCTCGGTGACCCCGGAGGGCGAACCGGTCATCAAGTCCAGGGCGCTCGTCGTCTTGGGGAAGGGGATGACCTCGCGGATCGACTCCTCGCCGGCGAGGAGCATGACCAGGCGGTCGAAGCCGAAGGCGATGCCGCCGTGGGGCGGGGCGCCGAAGCTCAAGGCCTCGAGGAAGTAGCCGAATTTCTCCTCGGTTTCTTTATCCGTCAATCCCAGCGTTTTGAAAACGCGGCGCTGGAGGTCCATGTCGTGGATCCGGATCGAGCCGCCGCCGACCTCGACGCCGTTGAGGACGAGGTCGTAGGCCTTGGCCCGGACCCGGTCGGGGGCCGTCTCGAGAAGGGCCAGGTCCTCTTCGAGGGGAGAGGTGAAGGGGTGGTGCATGGAGACGAAACGATTCTCCTCCTCGCTCCACTCGAACAGGGGGAAGTCGGTGACCCAGCAGAACTCGAGCGACGCCCGCCGGGCCGCGTCCTCCAGCGGCCATGTCCGGCGGATCTCGCCGAGGGCCTTCAGGGCCGTCGCTCGCTTGTCCGCGACGATGAGGACGAGGTCGGCCTCCGCGGCGCCGAGGGCGGCCCAGATCCTGTCGAAGTCGGCGTCGGCCGCTTTGAGGGACGACTTCCAGCCGTCCAGTTTCCTGACCCAGACGAGGCCCTTCGCGCCGAGCGACCGGGCCTTGTCGCCGAGCTTGTCGAGCTGGCCGCGCGAAAGGGAGCCCGCCCCGGGGACGAGAAGGCCCTTGATCTCGCCGCCGCCGGCCACGACGGCCTTGAGGATCTCCGACGAGCTGGCCCCGCCGACGGCCGTCAGGTCGCGCATCTCATAGGGCACGCGCAGGTCCGGCTTGTCCGAGCCGTACTTCTCCATGGCCTCGGTGTAGGGCAGTCGCGGGAAGGGGCGCCGGAGCGTCCGGCCGGTCAAGGCGAACAGGGCCTCCATCAGCCCCTCGTTGAGAGCGAAAAAATCCTCGCGGTCGATGAAGCTCATTTCGATGTCGATCTGGGTGAACTCGGGCTGCCGGTCGGCCCGGAGATCTTCGTCCCGGAAGCAGCGGACGATCTGGAAATAGCGGTCGAAGCCGGAGATCATCAGGGTCTGCTTGAACTGCTGGGGCGATTGAGGCAGAGCGTAGAAACGGCCCTTGTAGATGCGGCTGGGAACGAGGTAGTCGCGGGCGCCTTCGGGAGTGGGGTTGGCCAGGATGGGCGTCTCGATCTCGAGGAAGCCGTTGCGGCTCATGTAGTTGCGGACGGCCAGCGAGGCCTCGTGCCGGAGACGGATGTGGCGCTGCATCTTGGGACGGCGCAGATCGAGGTAGCGGTATTTTAGGCGCAGTTCCTCGGAGGCCTGTGGCGGGTCGGCGATGACGAACGGCGGAACCTTGGAGGCCGCGAAAACGCGGAGTTCTAACGCCTCGACCTCGACCTCGCCCGTGGGGATGTCCTTGTTCACGGCCGAGCGGCGGCGGACGAGGCCGCGGATTCCGACGACGAACTCGTTGCGGAGCTTCTTGGCTTCCTCGGCGAGCTCGGGGCGGTCGGACTGGAAGACGATCTGGGCCAGGCCTTCGCGGTCGCGGAGGTCGACGAAGACGAGATGTCCCATGTCGCGGGTCTTGTGGACCCAGCCGCAGAGCACGACCTCCCGGCCCTCGTGTGCCGCCCGCAACTCGCCGCAGTACACGGTTCTTTTCAACATGGTGCCTCTGTTGCGCGCTATTTGTTTCGGAGGAGCGCTAAGAGCTCCTCCCGTGTTCCTTCGACTTGGCGGCCGGTCGCCATCTCTTTTAATCCGAACCGGCCTTTCTTCATCTCGTCTTCGCCGACGATGAGGACCCAGGCCGCCTCGATCTTATTGGCCCGGCCGAAGTGGGCCTTCATCCCCCGGTTTTTGAACTCGACCAGGCATTCGACGCCGTTCGCCCGGAAATAGCGGGCCAGCTCCAAGCCCGTTCTCTTGGCCTCGTCTCCGAGGTAGGCGAGGTAAAGGGACTTCCTCTTCGGGACGGCGAGCTCGGCGACGGCGAGGACCCTCTCCATGCCCATGGCGAAGCCGATGCCGCAGATGTCCGGCCCGCCGAAGTCCTTCATCATGTCGTCGTAGCGGCCGCCGCCGAGCAGGGCGTTCTGGGCGCCCAGATGTCCGGAGACGATCTCGAAGGTCGTCTTGGTGTAATAGTCGAGGCCGCGGACGAGGCGGGGCTCCACCCGATAAGTGATCCTATATTGGTGGAGGAAGACAAGGAACGCGTTGAAGTGGCTCAGGCATTCGCCGCAGAGAAAGTCCTGGATCACGGGGAACGAGCGGGCGACGATCTGGCAGGATTCCACCTTGCAGTCGAAGATGCGCAGGGGATTGGTTTCCGCTTTTCTCCGGCAGTCGGGGCAGAGGTCGGACTTGCGTTTCCCGGCCGCTTCGCGCAGAGCCTGGCTGTAGGTCGGCCGGCACTCCCGGCAGCCGACCGAGTTGACCAGGGTCTCCGTCCCGGCGACGCCGAGCTTGCGGAGGAGGGAGTCGGCCATCTCGATGATCTCGGCGTCGACGGCCGCGTCCTTCTCGCCGAAGACCTCGATATCGACCTGGTGGAACTGGCGGTAGCGTCCCTTCTGGGGCTTGTCGTAACGGAACATGGCGCCCATGTAATAGTAGCGCATGGGCTCGACCTCCAGGTCGAGCCGGTGCTCGATGATGGCCCGGACGACCGAAGGGGTGTATTCGGGCCTCAAGGTCAGCGAGCGGCCGCCCTTGTCGGTGAATGTATACATTTCCTTGGTGACGATATCGGAGGTTGGACCGGCGCCTTTTTCGAAAAGCTCTGTGGCCTCGAAAACCGGAGCCCGCAGCTCCCGATAGCCGTAGAGTTCAAAGGTCTCCCGGGCCAGGCGCTCGAGGGTCCGCCATCTCTCGACCTCTTTGGGGAGGATGTCCTTCGTGCCCCTGACGACGGCGATATCTTTTTTGGCGGAGGCGTCTTCGGTCACCGTTCTTCGAAGACCCCCAGTTTGCGGATTTTCTTGTAGCGCTCGTCGAGGAGCTCGTCGACGGGCTTGCCCTCGAACTTCTTCAGGGCCTGGTAGAGGTGCTTGTCGACGTTCTTGAAGGTCTGTTCGGGGTCGATGTGAGCCCCGCCGGGCGGCTCGGGGATGATCTTGTCGACGATCCCGAACCCGAGGAGGGTAGCCGCCCGGATACCCAGGTTCTCGGCCGCCAGCTTAATGGCGTTCTGATCCTTCCAGAGAATGGCGGCGCACCCTTCCGGCGAAATGACCGAGTAGAAGGAATGTTCGAGTATGAGGGTCTGGTCGCCGAAGCCGATGCCGAGACCCCCGCCGCTCCCCCCTTCGCCGATGACGACGTTGATGACGGGGGTCTTCAAGGTGGAGATCGTCTTCAGGTTGAAGGCGATGGCTTCGGCCTGACCGCGTTCCTCGGCGCCGATGCCGGGATAGGCGCCGGGCGTGTCGATCAGGGTGATCACGGGAAAGCCGAATTTTTCGGCTTCCTGCATGACCCGGAGGGCCTTGCGGTAGCCTTCGGGATTGGCCTGGCCGAAGTTCCGGTCGATCCGGGCCCGGGTCGTCCGGCCCTTCTGATGGCCGATGACGGCCACGGTCCGGCCCTTGTAGAAGGCCAGCCCGGCGACGATGGCCGGGTCGTCGGCGAAACGGCGGTCGCCGTGCATTTCCATGAAATCCTGGAAGAGGAAGGCGATGTAGTCCAGGGTGTAGGGGCGTTTGGGATGGCGGGCGATCTGGACGATATGGACGGTCGTGAGCTCGGGGGCGATCTTGGCCCACTCTTTTTCGATTTCGCCCCTGAGGGCGGCGATCCTGTCCATTTTGCCGAGGTCGTCGGTCTCGGCCAGGGCGTCGATCTGGTCCTTGAGGGCCAGGATGCCCTTTTCCAGGGTATAAAACTCCACCGATTTTTCCATGCTCAACTCTTTCAGCAGTTTACGGTACGGGCCTATTCTAAGTGTCGAGGGAAGCGAAGTCAAGACGCGCCTCGGGGGGGCAGATCTCGCTTCAAGGACTTCTAGGCTCGGGGCAGGCCACTCCGTCGGCCACGGAGGCGCCTCAGGGATCGTCTCCGTCCGCCGCGGTGATTTTTCACGCCGATCCCGGTCCGGATCCGATGGGAGGAGTCCGCGTATCCGGTCCGTGCCGGCTAAATCACCGCTTTATGCTCCCTCCGACGATACCCCTCAGCGCCTTTATGCGCCCTCCTCCGGGCGTCGCCGCCGCGCCACGGTTCTTACCACTCGCTCTGTCCACCCCAAAAAACCGAAGTCCCGAGCGCGCCCATTTGCGAGCGAGGCGACCGCCTAATCCGAGGCCGAGGGGGTCATCCGAGCGAGCATAGGCGGTGATTTAGTCATCACGGGCCGAATAGCGAGGACATCCCTACGAATACGGACCGTGATGGCGTGAAAAATCACCGCAGCGAGCGAGGATGATCCCCGAAGCCCCTCCGTTGGCGGACGACCTCGAAGAAGAAGACGGCCGCGGCGGCGGCGACGTTGAGGGAGCCGACTTTACCGGCCAGGGGGATGGCCAAGACCTTGTCGCACGTCTTGCGGACGAGCGGCCGGAGCCCTCGTCCCTCGGAGCCGAGGACGATGCCGATCGGGCCGGTGAAGTCGAACGAATACCAGGGTTCGTCGCCGGAGCCCTCGGCGCCGACGAGCCAGAGGCCCTTGTCCTTGAGCTCTTCCATGGCCCGGACGAGGTTCGTGACCCGGGCGACGAGGAGGTGCTCGAGGGCCCCGGCCGAGACCGTGTCGACGGTCCCGGTCAGGCCGGCCGAGCGCCGCTCGGGCAGGATGAGGCCGTCGGCTCCCGCCCCTTCGGCGCTGCGGACGATGGCGCCGAGGTTCTGGGGGTCCTCGACTTCGTCGAGAATGACGACGAAGGGCTTGGCTGAGCGGGCCAGGATGTCGCCGAGAGAGGCATAGCCCTTGGGGGAGACTTCGGCCATGACGCCCTGGTGGCCGGGCGCGACCTGGTCGAGACGGCGGGCCGGGACGAAGACGCAGGGGACATGCCGGGCCTTGGCCTCGCGGATGACCTCTCCGATCCGGGCGTGGCCCTTCTCCTCCTGGATGAAGACCTTGTTGACCCTTCCGGCCGCGGACCTGAGGGCCTCGAGGAGGGGGTTGATCCGGATGATCCTGTCCATGGTTGATTCACGCGCATTATATGCGAATCGACCGTTCTCGGCCAGAATTCCGGGGACCCGCAATTCCCTGATCGAGACTAGTTGTCTCGATCAGGCGCATCAGGTAAAATAGCCCCCGTGAAACCGATGGAGGCTGGCCATGCCGGATAGCATCAAGACCACAAGGATCTGTCTCGTTGTCGCCGCGGGGCTGGAGATCGCGACGGCGGCGCTTATCCTTTTCATTTTCCTCTCCGGGGCCGTCCTCGTCGGCTGGGGCACGGAGCGCGCCGAGCTCCTCGGGAGCGCCCTCCTCGGAGCCACGGGCATCATACTCGCCGTCTTTTTCGCCGCCTACGGCGTTTTCGGTCTCTTCACCGCCGCCGGGATCGCCAAGGGCCGGCCTTGGTCGAGGATTGCCGGGCTCGTCCTGGCCATCCTCCTGCTGCCGGCCGTTCCTGTGGGCACGGTGCTCGGCATCTTCGCCCTCAAGGGGCTCCTGGGGCCGGACGCCCGGGCCTGGTTCGGGTCGCCGGACGGGGCCCGGCCGGCATCTTATCCGCCTCCGACGGTGGTCTAGCCGCCCAGCCCGGATTTCGTATTCCGAGTATAATGGTAGGAAATTATCGAGAGGAGTCCATTCATGTCCAAAAGAAAGATCATCGAGATCGACCGCGATAAATGCAACGGCTGCGGACTCTGCACGACGGCCTGCGCCGAAGGCGCCCTGGTTCTCGACGCCGAGAACAAAGCCGTCCTCGTCCGGGAGATCTTCTGCGACGGGCTGGGGGCCTGCCTCGACGTCTGCCCGACCGACGCCCTGAAGGTCGTCGAACGGGAGAGCGACGAGTACGACTCCCGGGCCGCCTTCGACCACGTCCTCAAGACGCGGGGGGCCGACGCGGCCTCGCGCGTCCACGGCATCGACGGCGGGCATGCGCATGCCGGTCCTTCCGGCTGTCCCGGAAGCCTGGCCCGGACGATCCCCTGCGGCCCCGATGGCGATGACGGGCCGGCCGCATCCGCCAAGTCCCGGCTCAGCCAGTGGCCGATCCAGCTTCACCTCATCTCGCCGCTGGCCCCCTACTTCGAGGGAAGCGACCTCCTCATCGCCGCCGATTGCACGGCCTTCGCGCTCGGAGGGTTCCACGACAGCCTGCTCAAAGGGAAAAAGCTCGTCATCGCCTGCCCCAAGCTCGATGAGACACAGGGCTACGTCGAGAAGCTGGCCGAGCTCATCCGGCGAAACGGCCTCAAATCACTGACCGTGGCCATCATGACCGTCCCCTGCTGTTCCGGTCTCGAGCGCATCGTCAGGCAGGCCGTCGAGCTCGCGGGAGAGCCGCTCGAGGTGAAAAAGGTCGTCGTCGGGATCGACGGGAAGGTCCTTCAGGCCGCCTGAGCCCGGTTCAGATGGAGAGGGCGATCAGAAGCTGAGCCGGAAAATAGGTCCCGAGGATGATGGCCTGGGCGGGGCCGAGCTTTTTGGCGAAACGGTTATAGGCCAGGACGGAGTCGGAAACAAGAAAAAGAACCGCTCCGGCAAAGGCTAAAAGCGGCCGCGTGCCGCCCCCATCGACGAAGCGGCCCGCCGCGAGCCCGGCCATGGCCGTGATGGCCGCGATGTAAACCAGGACGGGGAACTTCATCGGGCCGAGCGACGGGGCCAGGATCCTGAACATCAGCAACCCGAAGATGATGAAGGGTATGAACATGCCCGCCGATATCGGATGGCCCGGGCCGGGCTTGAAGGCCAGGATATAAAAGACGTGGGCGACGAGGAAGGATACGAGTCCGGCCGTGAACCATTTTTCGGGGAACATCAGGGCGATGTCTCCAGCCAAGGAAAACAGCAGCCCGGCCAGGATGAGCGTCTTGTAGGCCGCCGGCACGGGGGTCCGAGCTATGAGGGCCGTCGCGATGACCAGGATCATCGTCAGGGGCTTCAAAACGTGAAACAACCGCCGGCGCCCTTTGGCGTCGGCCCGGATGGTCAGGCCGGCCAAAATGAGAACGCAGGCCGAGAGGATGATGACGGACATCGGAACGGCCATGACCTATTTCCTTTCCTCTTTTTCCTGCCGCAGGCGCTCGCGGGCCTCTTCGAACATCGGCTCGGCATAGGCGCTCGGCCAGGTGCGCTCTTCGAACGAGCGCTTCTCGACCATTTTCAGGAATCCCTCGAACTCGTTGAAGTAAGAACCGTAGATGTGGAAGCTGTCGACGAGGTCGGCGTAGCGGCCGGAGCGGACGGGCCGGCCGGTTTTCGCGGCCAGCCTCGCGGCGATCGCCCTTTGGAGATCGGTCAGGGCGAAGACGTTCATGTAGGCGGCCTTGTAGGCGTCGCGCGAACGCCAGTGGGCGTTCATGTTCAGGACGAGCTCCCCCTTGTCGTCCTCGAGGAGGCGGCACCAGAGCCGCTGGAGGCAGGGCGGGTCGTAGGTCGGCGGATCGAGTTTGGGGTTCCAGGTGATGGCCTGGGCCCGGCGGGTGTGGCCCGCCTGAGCGAGCTTATCGACGAGGGCGCTTATCTGGTCGACGGTCTCGCCCTCGATCTCGTAGGCGAACAATCTCTTGTGGTAGGTGTAGGTCCATTTCCCTTCTTCGGGGCAGATCCAGTGGTCGTGGACGCCGTCGACGACCTCCTGGCGGTAGACCTCGAGGTCCTCGAGACCGCCGGGGAAGGCCCGGTGGATGCGCGGCTCGGCGAACGGGTCCTCGACCGTCCAAAGCATCGTGCAGTCCCGGCTCGGCGGGTCGCCCGGCTTGTCGTATTCCGTTTTGATGGCCACGCCGTTCCGCCAGCAGGCCAGGACGGCTTTCTCCCAGGCCTCGGGAAGATTCTTGCCGGACACGCTGAGCGTCGGGATGTTTCCGTTCATGGCGCCACCTCTCTCCTCAGCCCAGCTTTTAGCACAGGGCGGGTGGTCCGTCAACGCGGCGTCCGCCGCCGACCCCGCCCGGGGTTATTTTAGCGAAGGTTGAAGGATGGGCCGGAATGTATTAATGTGCCGGGTTGGAGGTCTCGATGTCCGAAACCAGAGTGACCTACTACGAGTCCCCAATCGGTCTCCTCGAGGTCAGGGGCGGCGAGCGAGGCGTTTCCGCCGTCACGTTCGTCGACACACTTGCGAACCGTGCGGCCCTCGCGCGGGACGGGAAGGGGCCGCTCCCGGCCCCGCTCGCCGCTTGTCTGACCCAGCTCGACGAGTATTTCCGGGGCCGACGCCGGACGTTTTCCATCAAGCTCGACCTCGGCGGCACGGCCTTCCAGAAAAAGGTCTGGCGGGCGCTCCGGGCCGTCCGTTTCGGGAAGACGGCGTCCTATAAGGACATCGCCGGGACCGTCGGGAATCCCGCGGCCACGAGGGCCGTCGGCGGGGCCAACCACCGCAATCCCGTTTCGATCATCGTGCCCTGCCATCGCGTCGTCGGCAGCGACGGCCGGCTGACGGGCTACGGCGGCGGCCTGTGGCGGAAAGAATGGCTCCTCCGCCACGAAGGGAACGACCTGTCTACGAGTTGACAACCCCGCCGAGGAACAGGATAAATAGGAGGCTTTACATGGTCGAAACACTCAGCCAGCTTTTCCTCAACACCGTGAAGACCTACATCAAGGACAGTCTGCTCACGGCCAAGGTCGAAGGCCGTTACGTCCCGCTTTCGACCGGCGAAGTCGCCCGGCGGGTGAAGCATCTCTCCCTCGGCCTGGCCGACCTGGGTCTCGGGCCGGGGGACAAGCTGGTCATCTTCTCCGAGAACAGGCCGGAGTGGGCGATGACGGACTTCGCCGTCCTCTGCGCCGGGGCGGTCACCGTCCCCATCTACACCTCGCTCATGCCCGAGCAGGTCAAGTACATCATCAACGATTCGGACGCCAAGATCGTCGTCTGTTCGAACCGCGATCTCTGGCTGAAGGTCGAAGCGGTCAAGCACGATCTCCCTTCGGTCCATCACTTCGTGCTCATCGACGAGCAGGGACCGGAGGGGACGCTCAGCCTTTCGGAGGTCATGGGCCGGGGGACGTCGGTCGCGGCCGCGGACCCCGGGCTTTTCGAAAAAAGGGCCCTCGCCGTCAAGCCCGACGACGTGG
Organism: uncultured Eubacteriales bacterium; assembly: GCA_964525875.1. Lineage (GTDB taxonomy): Bacteria > Acidobacteriota > Aminicenantia > Aminicenantales > Saccharicenantaceae > RBG-16-66-30. The sequence goes on along the minus strand of CAZGJS010000005.1, from coordinate 118,317 downwards.
CCTCGATCATCTACACTTCGGGGACGACAGGCATCCCCAAGGGCGTCATGCTCAGCCATGGCAACTTCGTCTCCAATTCCAAGGCGCTCGACGCCGTCACCGAGTTCACGGACAAGGACACGATCCTCTCCTTCCTCCCGCTCTCCCATGTCCTGGAGAGGATGACGACCTTCTCCTTCCTCTACAAGGGGGCCACGATCGCCTACGCGGAGAGCATCGAGACCGTGGGCGAGAACCTCCTTGAAGTCCGGCCGACGATCATGATCAGCGTCCCCCGGCTCTTCGACAAGATCTACGCCAAGGTCATGGACAACGTCCTGACCCAGTCGCCGCTCAAGAGGAAGATCTTTTTCTGGGCCTTGAAGGTCGGCAAGAAATACGGCGCCCGGAAGATCCGCCGCCAGTCCATTCCCTGGGGACTCGGCGTCCGGCGCAACCTGGCCGCCAAGCTCGTCTTCTCCAAGATCGTCGAAAAAACGGGCGGTCGGGTCCACTTTTTCGTCTCCGGCGGCGCTCCCCTGTCGAGCGACGTGGCCGAGTTCTTCTATGCCGTCGGCATCACCATCCTCGAGGGCTACGGCCTGACCGAGACCTCGCCGGTCCTGACCTGCAACACCTTCGACAAGATGAAATTCGGGACCGTCGGCACGCCCGTCCCCGGCGTCGAGATCCGGATCGCCGTGGACGGGGAGATCCTGGCCAAAGGGCCCAACGTGATGAAGGGTTACTACAAGAAGGACCAGGAGACCCGCGAGGCCTTCGAAGGCGGCTGGTTCCACACCGGCGACATCGGCCACTTCGACGAGGAGGGCTTTCTCGTCATCACCGACCGCAAAAAGGACCTCATCGTGACGGCTGGGGGGAAGAACGTCGCCCCCCAGCCCATCGAGAACCTGCTCAAGACGAACCCCTACATCCAGAGCGCCGTCGTCGTCGGCTCCGGGCGGAAGTTCATTTCGGCCCTCATCGTCCCGAATTTCGAAAGGCTCGAGGCTTACGCCCGGACGAGCGGCATCCCCTTCGCGAGCCGCAAGGACCTCGTCGGGCGGGAGGAGATCGTCAACTTCATGCTGGCCGAGGTCAATAGGACGACGCCCCACCTGGCGTCCTACGAGCGGATCAAGAAAGTCGTCCTCCTCGACCGCGATTTCGACGTCGACTCGGAATTGACGCCGTCCCTCAAGGTCAAGCGCCACATCGTCGAGAAGACCTTCAAGGCCCTGCTCGACTTCCTCTACAAGGAATAACGTCGGCCCGAAGTGGGATAGAACCGGCCTCCCAAGCGTCTTTTATATAAGACGCCATGAACGAAAACCCGAGCGGGCCGGAGAAAGGGACCCCCGAAGGGGCGGGGCACCGGGACCGCCTGCGCCGGAAGTTCCTCAACGGGGGGCTCTCGGCCTTCCTGGACTACGAGATCGTCGAGCTCCTCCTGACCCTGGGCACGCCACGGCGCGACTGCAAGACGCCGGCCCGCGAGGCCCTGAGGGAATTCAAGACCTTCGGCGGTGTCCTCGAGGCCTGCCCGGAGGACCTGCAGAGGATCCCGGGGATCGGCTCCCGGAACGTCTTCGGCCTGAAGCTCGTCCACGAGGTCTCCCGCCGCTTTCTCAAGGACAAGATGATGAGCCGGCCGGTCTGCCACTCCTCCCAGGAGGTCTACGACTACCTCTGCCATGCCCTGCGCGACCTGAAGAAGGAGCGGTTCAAGGTCATCTTCCTCGACCCGAAGAATCAGGTCGTCGAGGAGAAGACCCTGTTCGAGGGGACGGTCGACTCGAGCGCCGTCTATCCCCGCGAGGTCATCAAGGATGCCCTCCGCTACGAGGCATCGGCGCTGATCTTCGCCCACAACCATCCGTCCGGCGACCCCGAGCCGTCGCTCTGCGACCGTGAGGTCACCCGGGACCTGATCTTCGCCGCCCGAGTCGTCCAGATCAAGGTCCTCGACCACATCATCATCGGGAACAACCGCTACTTCAGCTTCGCCGACCAGGGCCTGATCGACGACTACGACCGGATGTTCAACGGCTTCCCGAGATGAGGGCAAAGGGAGGGCGGCCGAAAAGGGATTGAAAGACAGGGGCAATCAGGGTAAACTCGAGAGGGGGAGGGCGCTGGGGGGCAAGACGGAAATTGAGAAGGAGCGAACGGACATGCAAAAAAAGGACACGACCCGGGAAGGAGGACCCTTGAAAGAAACCGATACGGACGAAAAACAGACATCCCGCCACAAGGCCATCGACGCCGCGCTCTCCCAGATCGAGAAGCAGTTCGGCAAGGGCGCGATCATGAAGCTCGGGCAGAAAGGGGCGGCGGTGGCCGTTGAAGCCATCCCCACCGGCTCGATCTCCTTCGACCTGGCCCTGGGCATCGGCGGCTTCCCGCGCGGGCGGGTCATCGAGATCTACGGCCCGGAGGCCACCGGCAAAACGACGCTGGCCCTGCACGTCATTGCCGAGGCCCAGAAGCGCGGCGGCCAGGCGGCGTTCATCGACGCCGAGCACGCCCTCTCGCCGGCCTACGCCGCCCGCATCGGGATCGACATCGACAACCTGCTCATCTCCCAGCCTGATTTCGGGGAACAGGCCCTGGAGATCGCCGAGGTCCTCGTCCGCAGCGGCGCGGTCGACGTCATCGTCGTCGACTCCGTGGCCGCCCTCGTCCCCAAAGCCGAGCTCGAAGGCGAGATGGGCGATTCGCACATGGGGCTCCAGGCGAGGCTGATGTCCCAGGCCCTGCGCAAGCTGACGGCCATCGTCGCCCGGTCGAAGACCTGCTTCATCTTCATCAACCAGCTCCGGGAGAAGATCGGCGTTTTCATCGGCAATCCCGAGACGACGACCGGGGGCCGGGCCCTGAAATTCTACGCGTCGTTGCGGATCGACGTCCGTCGGCTGGCCGTGATCAAGGACGGCGAGAGCGTCGTCGGCAATCGGGCCAAGGTCAAGATCGTCAAGAACAAGATGGCCCCGCCCTTCCGCGAGGCCCAGTTCGACATCATCTTCGGGGAAGGCATCTCCCGGGAGGGCGACCTCGTGGACATCGGATTCGAGACCGGGATCCTCGACAAGGCCGGCACCTGGTACTCCTACAGGGGCGAGCGTCTCGGACAGGGCCGGGAAAACGTCAAGAAGCTGCTCAAGGAGAACAAGGAGCTGGCCGCCCAGCTCGAAGCGGAGATCCGAGCGAAGGTCGGCCTGGTCGAGGACAAGGCGGCTGCCGAGAAGCCTGCCTCGAAATAGGGACGACCGCGGGACGTCGCCCGTTTTGGCAGCGATGGGGGTTATGCATATCCCCCGGACCCCCGGGAACCAGTCCCGGCGGTTCCCCCATCGGCTTGCCGATGGGTCCCCCTCCGCTACGGGGTCTATGCATAACCCTCATCACTGCCCGGGCAGCATCCCGCAAAGGGGGCTTGCATTAAACCTACTTGTTTGATAGGATTTAATCGAAAGAGGATAGGAACCGTGCTCCGGCGCAGAGATTTCTTAAAAGTCGCGGGTTTCGGAGGGGCCGCCTTGGCGGCAACCCGGACCCTGGCCGCGGGAGCGCGGAAGCCTGTTTTTCCACAGGAGGGAAAGATCATGAATTACACCGCCAAGGACTATTCCAAGCTCATCGGCCTGCCCGGGTTCAGCGAGACGCTCCTCAAGAACCATTTCACGCTGTACCAGGGCTATGTCACCAACACGAACAAGGTCCTCGACATCCTGGGCCTCATGGCCGCGGACGGCAAGACGGCGACCCCGGAGTACGCCGAGCTCAAGCGCCGCCTCGGCTGGGAATTCAACGGGATGAGGCTGCACGAGTACTACTTCGAGAACCTGGGCGGGAAGGCGGCCCTCGACCCGGCGGGCAAGCTCGGCCGGAAGATCATCGAGCAGTTCGGCGACGTCGAGTCCTGGGAGAAGGACTTCCGGGCGACGGGCGCCATGCGGGGCATCGGCTGGGTCGTCCTCTACGAAGACCCGGCCAACGGGCGCCTGATAAACTTCTGGGTCAACGAGCACGACGTCAGCCACCCGGCCGGCTGCCGGCCGCTCCTCATCATGGACGTCTTCGAGCACGCCTTCATGATCGACTACGGGCTGAAGCGGGCCGACTACATCGAGGCCTTCTTCAAGAACATCGACTGGTCCGCCGTCGGGGCTAGGCTCAAATAAAGGCCCGTCCCGCCCCTGATCCGACCGCGAAACTCCTGGAAAATCACCGCGAAACGGGCTATCCTGAGGAGAAATCGAGCCAGGAGGTCCGTATGACCAGCGAAGAAGCAAGACGTTCGGAAAAGGCGGGGCTGTCTCCGGGGACGCTCATGCACGTCGGGGAGAAGAAGACCGAGAAGACGCGGATCACGATCATCGATTACGACGCGGCCGGGTTCATCGAAAAAGAAGTCGGCTCGGTCGAAGAGTGTTTCCCGTTCAAGGAGACGGCCACGGTCACCTGGATCAACGTCGACGGCGTCCACGACCCCTCGGTCATCGAGAAGCTCGGCGGACGGTTCGACATCCATCCCCTTGTCCTCGAGGACATCATGACGACGACCCAACGGCCGAAGACCGAGGATTTGGGGGGAGCCGTGTTCGTCGTCCTGCGGATGATCGAGTGCGACGACAAGGGGCTGGGTCTGACGACCGACCAGCTCAGCCTCATACTGGGCCCCAACTTTGTCATCTCGTTCCAAGAGACGCCGGGCGACTGCCTTGACCCCGTGCGCGAGCGGATCCGCAACGGCAAGGGGCGCATCCGCAAGCTCGGCCCCGACTATCTGGCCTACGCCCTGATCGACGCCGTTGTCGACAACTACTTCTTCGTCCTGGAGAAGCTGGGGGAAAAAATAGACGGCCTTGAGGAGCGTTTGATCGCCGAGCCCCGCCGGGAGATCCTCCACGAGATTCACCTTCTGAAGCGGGAGATGATCGAACTCCGTAAGGCGGTCTGGCCGCTGCGCGAAGTCGTCAGCAAGCTGGAGCGCCTGGAATCGCCGCTCATCAAGAAGACGACAGGCGTCTTCCTCCGCGATGTCTACGACCACGCCATACAGGTCATCGACACGGTCGAGTCTTTCCGCGAGATCCTGACGAGCATGCTCGAGACCTACCTCTCGAGCGTTTCCAACCGGATGAACGAGGTCATGAAGGTCCTGACGATCATCGCCACGATCTTCATCCCCATCACCTTCCTCGTCGGCGTCTACGGGATGAACTTTGACTTCATGCCGGAGATCAAGTGGCGCTGGGGTTATGCGTTCGTCTGGGTGGTCATCATCGGGTCCATCTTGACGATGCTCGCCTTCTTCCGCAGAAAGAAGTGGCTCTGAGACAGGGGCCTCGGCGGGGTAGGCCGGAGGGTTAAAAGAGGAGGGGGTCCACGTTTTCGTCGCCGAGTTCGTACCGGCGCAGCTTGTGATAGAGGGTGGACCGGGAGATGGCCAGGATCCGGGAGACCTCGGCCCTGTTGTGGTCGGTAATCTCGAGAAGGAAGCCGATGTAGTCCTTTTCGAGGTCTCTCAGGGTCGGAAAGCCGGCGGGCTTGGCATACTCGCGGTCCTCATCCAGCCCGAGGTAGCGCTGGAGATAAACGTTCATCGGCGAACCTCAGCGGGCGCGGGCGCCCTGGATCAGCCTCATGTTGTTGGCCACGACGTAGGACAACAGGGCATTGGAAGCCGTGGTCATGATCCAAGCGACCGTCTTGTTCCTTTTGAAGATGGCCTTCATGCTCAAGTAGGACAGGGCCGTCGTCCCGAGCTTGATGGCGGCGAAGGCGGCGGGGCTCTTGACGAAGGGCTTCATCAAGGGATTCGTCTCCGTCAGGCCTGGGTACTTTAGGGCTTCGCGGGTCGAAATGTAGTCGGCGATGTTGAGCCCGACCATGAGGACGAGGTTGGCGTCGAACAGGGCCTTTCCGGATTTCGCGGCCGGCGTGAAGACAGGAATGGTGCGGGGGATGGAAAGATGAGGGGCCGGCGCGGGGACGGGTTCCTCGAAGAGAAGCTCCACAGGTCCGGCGTCGGGTAGGGTAAGAAAGCTGAGCGCTGCGGCCGGCTCGAGCGCAGTGACGATGAGGACCTCGCTTGCGGGTTCGACCGCCGCGAGCGATCCGGCCGCGATGACGAACATCGTCATGGCGATGAGAATGGGCTTGCTTTTCATTTGCGCCGCTCCTTTTCCTTCGTTCACACCACGTTTAATGGCAAGAACGGTGCCAAGCAGCAAGCCTCTACGTAAATGTATTATAAAGAATACAATAGACCAATTTATCAGGCCTTCTTTGAAAAAAATAAGGTCTAATAAATGAACAGTATAATATGACTAAATAGTTATATGTTATTTATAACAAACAAGAAAAGCGAATATTTATTAATGTGTATAAAATACGGTCATATATTCAAATATTATCGTTTTTATAGTTCTTTATTTGGACAATTAGCGAGCCTATTTTTTCTCCCGCAGCGTCGCCTTTTGCCCGCCGTTCGCCCGGCCGAGCGATTCCTTCAGGTACCTGGCCGTGATGGATGCGCGGCTCTGGGCCACCTTCTCCGGGGTCCCTTGGGCGACGACCCGGCCGCCGGCCTCGCCGCCCTCGGGGCCGAGGTCGATGACGTGGTCGGCGCTCTTGACGACGTCCAGGTTGTGCTCGATGACGACAACGGTATGGCCCTCGTTGACGAGCTTCTGGAAGGAGCGCAGGAGGACGGCGACATCGTTCGGGTGAAGGCCGATCGTGGGCTCGTCGAAAAGGTAGAGGGTCTTTTTCCCCTTGTCGTGAACGAGATGATAGGCGAGTTTGATCCGCTGCAGTTCGCCGCCGGAGAGGGTCGTCGTTGGCTGGCCGAGCTTGAGGTAACCGAGCCCGACCTCGACCAGGGGATAAAGCTTTTTCGTGATCTCGGACCGCCCGGCGAAAAAGAGGCAGGCCTCGGTGACGCTCAGGCCGAGGACTTCGTCGATATTCCTGCCATTCCAGCGGACCTCGAGGATGTCCTTCTTGAACCGCTTCCCCTTGCAGGCATCGCAGACGAGGCTGACGTCGGAAAGGAACTGCATCTCGACGACCTGGACGCCGGCGCCCTTGCAGTCATCGCACCGTCCGCCTGCGGTATTGAAGGAGAAATAGCCGGGCCGGAAACCCATAAGCTTGGCTTCGCGGGTCTGGCTGAAGAGGTCGCGGATCCCGTCCATCGCCTTAGTGTAGGTGGCCGGTATCGACCGCGGCGAGGCGCTCAGGGGGGACTGGTCGACCATGATGACCTTATTGACCTTGTCCCGGCCCCGGATCTCGCGGAAACCGTCGTCGGAGACGCCTTCGAAGCCCCGGTAGAGGACGTCGTGGAGGAGCGTGCTCTTGCCCGAGCCGGAAACGCCGGTGACGCAGGTGAAAATACCGAGGGGGATGCGGACGTCGATGTGCTTGAGGTTGTGCTTGTGGGCGTCGCGGATCTCAAGGTGCGATTTCGACGACCGGCGCGCCGCCGGGAGGGCGATCTCCTTCTCTCCACGCAAGTACTGGGCGGTGAGCGAGTCCTTGCTCCGGAGGAAGTTCGGCCAGGGGCCGGCGAAGACGACCTCGCCGCCGGCCTCGCCGGCGCGCGGGCCCATGTCGATGACGTACTCGGCGGCCCGGACGATGTCGGGGTCGTGCTCAACGACGACGACCGTGTTGCCGATGTCGCGGAGCGACTCGAGGATCTGGACGAGGCGGAGATTGTCGCGGGGGTGGAGCCCGATCGAAGGCTCGTCGAGGACGAACAGGGTCCCGACGAGCGAGGCGCTGAGGGCCGCGGCCAGGTTGATGCGCTGGGCCTCGCCGCCGCTCAGCGTGAAGGTCATGCGGTCGAGGGCGATGTAGTCCAGTCCGACCTCGAGGAGGAACTTGAGACGGCCGCGGACCTCCTGGACGAGCTTGTCGGCCACCTGGCGTTCGAACGGTTCGAGCCGGAGACCGTCGAAAAAATCGGAGGCCTCGCCGACGGTCATCCGGACGACCTCGCCGATGTTGAGCCCCTTGATCCGGACGCTCAGGGCCCGGGCGTTGAGGCGGGTCTTGGCGCAGGCCGGGCAGGCGATGTATTTGCGGTAGCGGCTGAGCAGGACCCGGACCTGGACCTTGTACTTCTTGGACTGGAGCCAATCGAAAAAGCCCTTGACGCCGTAATAGCCGTCGCCGCCCTCGAGGACGAAGCGCTGATGTTCTTTCCGGAGGTCCCGGAAGGGCACGTTGGTCGGGATGCGCCGCCGGCGGGCCTCGGCCATAAGCTCCTTTTGCATGCCCTTGGACAGGGGTTTCGTCCAGGGCTCGACGGCGCCCTGCTCCAGAGATTTCGACGTGTCGGGGACGACCTTGTCCTCGTCGACGACGGCCAGGTCGCCGAACCCGTGGCACTCGGGGCAGGCGCCGTGCGGGCTGTTGAAGGAGAAGAGGTTGGGGTAGGGGTCGTCGGCGGCGACCCGGCACGACTTGCATTCGAGCTTTTCGGAGAAGAGGAGCTCCCGGCCATCCTCGGTCCGGACGAGGACCCGGCCTTCCCCCCTTTTCAAGCCCATCTCCAGCGAGTCGACCAAGCGATCGCGTTCGTCGACGCCGAGGGTGATGCGGTCGACCAGGATGTCCAGGGGGCCGGTCCGCTTGACGGCCGCGTCAATGTCGACGACGGCGCCGGCGGCGACGGCCCGGGTGAAGCCGTCCTTCTTGAGCGAGGCCAGGTTCCTTTCGCGGGGCCAGGCGAAGGTCACGAGAGCCCGTGTCCCTTGCGGCTCCTTTGACAGCTCGGCGATCATGCCGTCGATCGTGTCCCGGAGGATCGGCCGGCCGCACTGGAGGCAGTGGACAGTCCCGATCCGGGCGAAGAGCACCCTGAGGAAGTCGAATATCTCGGTCACCGTGGCCACGGTCGAGCGCGGGTTCTTGGCGGCGCCCTTCTGCTGGATGGCGATCGCCGGCGGGATGCCCTCGATCGTATCGGCGTCGGGCTTGTCCATCCTTTCCAGGAACTGCCGGGCGTAGGAGGACAGGGATTCGATGTAGCGGCGCTGGCCTTCCGCGTAGAGCGTGTCGAAGGCCAGGGAGGATTTCCCGGAGCCGCTGACCCCGGTGACCACGATGAGCTTGTTGAGGGGGACGTCGAGGTCGATGTTTTTGAGGTTGTGGACCTTCACGCCGCGGAGGATGATGCAGTCTGTGGTCGCCATGGCTGATACCGAATTGACTATTATAACATGCCCCGCTTGCCTTTGACGCCACCCGGTTTTGATTGGATAGGGGACATGCACCGCTTCTCTTGAAGCGGTGCGTGTCCCCATTCTGTTATAATGACCGACTCGGAGAATACCCATGTCGCTTATTCTCATTTTGGGAGTCGCCGCGGCCCTGGCCATGGACTGCTTCGCTGTCACCCTGGGCCTGGCCTGTGGGTCCCGGGGGCTCGGGACTCGACAGGCCATCCGGATGGCGGTGTTTTTCGGCGGCTTCCAGTTCGTGATGCCCGTCGCCGGCTGGTTCGCCGGGGATAAGCTCCTCGGCTTTATCCGGGACTTCGACCACTGGGTCGCTTTCGGGCTCCTGGCCCTGATCGGCGGCCGGATGATCTACGAGTCGTTCAAGCTCAGCGACGAGGAGAAAGCCGGCCGTCCCGACCAGACCCAGGGGACGAGGCTCGTCGTTCTCGCCCTGGCCACGAGCATCGACGCCTTGGCCGTCGGTCTGAGCCTGGGGGTCATCCGGACGAGCATCCTCTACCCGGCAGCCGTTATCGGGGGGACGAGCTTCGTCTTGACGGTCGTCGGGGCCAAGCTCGGCCCAGTCGTCGGAAGGATCGTGGGCAAGCGGGCCGAACTCCTCGGCGGGCTCATCCTCATCGGGATCGGCGTGAAGATCCTGTTCGAACATCTCGCCCGCTGAATTCTGGTGAACGCTGCCCGGGCAGCGTTCGAGGGGCGCAAAGAGAGAAGAGCGGACGTCACCGTAAAGAGCGCCCGGGCGGTTGCAGCAAGTCAGAACGGCAGGATGACGAAAACGAGAAGGTCCCAGACCGTGTGGCTGACGACGTTGAGGAGGGGGGACCGGAAGCGGAGGTAGAGCCAACCCCAGGAGACCCCGCAGGCCGCCGCGGCCAGGATGAGCATGATGTTCCCGCTGGCCAGATGGACCGAGGTGTAAAGCAGCGATGCCAGGATGAACCCGGCCGGCCGGCCGATTCCTGCGCCCGCTTTCTCCTGGAAGAAGCCCCGCCAGAAGAGCTCTTCTCCGGGCCCGATGAGGAGGACGATGAGGAGGACGACGCGGAGGAGAGGGACGCCGGATCTAAGGGCATAGACGTTTCCTATATCCGCCGCGGCAAAGGGGAAGAGCTCGAGGGCCGCCACCCGCCCCGCGGCGAAGACGGCATAGAGGGCCATCGCGAAGACGACGCCGATACCAACCTTGCGCAGAAGGCCGGAGCGGAGGTCTTCTCTGAGCCTTCGCCCGTAACCCCTATCGACGGCGAAACCCAGGGCGACGACGACGGCGATGTTCATGGCCAGCCAGGCCCAGAAATCGAGCGGGCCCAGGCGTTGGAAGCGGAACAGGGCCACGAAAAGAACGGCCGCGACCGCGCCGCAAGCCGCAACGGCCGCGGGCTTGGGCCGCGATCCTCCGCCGGTCATCCCCACTTGACGATCACTTCGAGGATGACCGCGGCCGTGCTGAGCAGGCCGAAGACGAGGTTGTGCTTGGCCGTCGCCCCGTCGAGGACGATGAAATCGAGAGGCGAACGCGGGTTAGCTCGGCGCACGGCCCGCCTCCAGAGCCGGAGAGCGCTCGGCAGGGCCAGGAGGACGACGAGGAACGTCAGGGGCATGGGACCCAGCGGGCCCCCGGTCAGGCGGGGGACGAAGATGAAAGCGAGGTCGATGACGAACGGGGCGAAGACGAGACATCCGTAGTAGGCATGCGATCCCTTGTCGCCAAGGACTCCGGCGACGGTGGTCACGCGCTTTTCGCCGTCCGTGAGGATGTCCCGCCAGTTGTTGGCGTGAAGGATGGCGATGACGAGCAGGGCCATGGGCACGGTCCAGAGGACGGGCAGCCAGGAGAAGGATTTCGTCTGGACGACCCAGGCGCCGGCCGCTCCGAGCAGGCCGAAGTTCAAAAAGACGGCCAGGTCCCCGAGGGCGCGGGCCTTGAGGAGCGTGTAGAGGACGCCCACGGCCACCCCGATCCCCCCGACGACGAACAGCGATTTCCCGGTCGCCCGGGCGATGAGGAGGCCAGAACCCGCGCCGAGGGCGAAGAGGATGAGGGAGCCGCGAAGGACCTGCCGGTCCGTGAGCCAGCCCCGAACGATGGCCCCGCTGACCGGGGTGACATCGCGGTCGAGGCCTCGCCGGAAATCGAAGACATCGCTGAGCATGTTAGCCGCGCTGTGAAGGGCCATCATCGTGACGATAGCCCAGAGGAAGCGGAGCGGCGAGAAACGGGCGCCGCCGATGACGACGGCCAGGACCGTGCCGAAGACGACGGGCATAGTCGACGCCGGCAGGGCCCAGGGCCGGGCGGCGACCAGCCACTTTTTCAAAGCTGCTCTTTCGGTCGTTCGCGAAGGGGTCTCAGGCATGTCCGGATATATACCATAAGCCGGGGAATCCGGCAAAAGAACCCCGGCCGCCCAGGTGCCTTCGGATTCCCATCGATGCGGGCAGGGATTGCTTGACTTCGCGCCGTCCCGTTCATATGCTTGATTCTCCCGGACGTGTGGCCGGGGGAAGCCCGGCACAGAGGAGAAAGATCATGTTGTCCCTGAAAGGTAAGATCGTATTCATCACCGGCGCCAGCTCGGGCATAGGGGAGAGCACGGCCCAGGCCTTTGCCGCCCAAGGCGCGAAAATACTGATGTGCGCCCGCCGCGCCGAAAGGCTCGAAAAGCTGGTCCAGACCCTCGAGTTCGAGTACGGTGCGGCCGTGCATTATTTCCAGATGGACGTGAGGGACCAGCCGGCCGTCGAAAAAGCCGTCACCGGGCTTGCTCCCGAATGGCGGGCGATCGAGATCCTGGTCAACAACGCCGGGCTGAGCCGCGGCCTGGACAAGCTCCCCCAGGGCCTGCTCGACGACTGGGAGGAGATGATCGACACGAACGTTAAGGGCCTTCTCTACGTCTGCCGGGCCGTCATCCCGGGCATGGTCGAGCGGGGGAGAGGCCATATCATCAATATCGGCTCGATCGCAGGCCGCGAGGTCTATCCTGGAGGGAACGTCTATTGCGCGACGAAATTCGCCGTCCAGGCGCTGTCGAAGGGACTGCGGCTCGACCTCAACGGGACCCCCATCCGGGTGAGCGAGGTCGCCCCGGGCATGGCCGAGACGGAGTTCAGCCTCGTCCGCTTCCGCGGCGACACGGAACGGGCCGGCAAGGTCTACCAGGGCCTGACGCCGCTTGCGCCGGACGACGTGGCCGACGCCGTCGTCTGGTGCGCGACGCGACCGCTCCACGTCAACGTCAGCGAGGTCGTGGTCATGCCCACGGCCCAGGCCTCGACGACGCTCGTCAGCCGGAAAAGTTAAATCCGGGACACAATACCAATTTCCGAATTTCGTCATCCCCAGGCAAATGGCTGGAGAATTTCGGAAATTGGTATTGTGTCCCCGAATTAGCGGCGGCCGGAGGCCATCTTGGCCGAGGCGGGAAGGCGGCGCAGCCGGAGCATGGCCCAGATGCCGGCCGCCGGGCCGAGAGCGAGGAAAGCAAAGGCCCAGCGCCACGTGATGAGGCGCTCGAACGTCGGGACGAGACGGATGGTCACGAGTGTCAGCAGAAAACCGAGACTCGTCTGAAGAGTCAGGACGGTTCCCGTTCTTTCGGCCGGACAAAGTTCGCTCACGCCGGCGGAGAATTGCGCTGAATCCGCCACCACGGCGAAGCCCCAGACGAGACAGACGGCGGAGAGGAGCCAGGGGTTCCCCCCGAAGAAAAAGCCGGCGAGAAGACAGCCTAGTCCGCTGATGGCCATTGCTGCCGACGTGACCATGGTCCTTCCGAGACGGTCGGCCAGTCTCCCGGCGACGAGGCTTCCCGCGCTTCCTGCCGCGATGAAGGCGAAGCCGGCCAGCCCGGCCCATCTCTCGTCCACCCCCGAGCCGCGGAAGCTCGCGACCAGAAAAACCGGGACCCAGGTCCAAGCCGCGTAGAGCTCCCACATGTGGCCGAAATAGCCCAGGTTGGCCAGGGCTATCTCCTTATTCCTCCAGATCCCGGCGGCGTACTTCCAGTCGAATTTCGGGGCGGCCGTCCGGAATGGGCCTTCGCGGATAAGGGTGGCAGCCACGAGACCTCCGGCAATGGCCAACGCCCCGCTCAAGAGAAGGACCGGTTTCCAGTCGCCGATCCCGCCGAGCACCTTGAGCAGGTGAGGGGCCGCAGAGCCCAGGGTCAAGGCGCCGACGAGAAGCCCGACGCCGGCGCCCCGGTCCTCCCGGGTCCATGTGGCCATGATCTTCATCCCGACCGGGTAGACGCCGGCCAGGAAAACGCCGGTCAGGAAACGGAGTACGAGGGCCGCAGGCAGGCCGCCTCCGACCGCCGGGATGAGCAATGTTGCCCCGCCCGCGAGCAAGGATGAAACGGCGAACAGCCATCGCCCCGGGATCCGGTCAGCCAGGTTGAGCAGGGCTGAGGCGAGCGCACCAACGACGAAGCCCAACTGGACGGACATCGTCAGCCAGGCCTGGCCCGAGGATGTGAGGTCCCAGGCCGAAACCAGAGCGGGAACGACTGCAGACGCGGAGAACCAGACCGACATGCCCAACAATTCCGAAAAGGATAGGAGATACAACGCTTGCCGATTGGTCATGGTGCCGTCCGTCCGGGCTATTCTCCGACAGACAGGCCGGGGATGCAAGGGCCGGGCTGTGGCGAGGTATGTTATGATGGATGAAATGATACGGCCTTGATAAAAAAAGGGGCTGGATCTAGGAGTCGGCGCGCGGAGGTCCGAGGTCATGGGCAATACCAGGAAGGCAGAGATCGTCACCGTGGACCGGTCCAACGTCGAGGAGACGGGCTTCTTTTGCTACATGAGCAAGCGGAAGTCCGAAGGGTATCTCCGGAAGCTCGCCTGGGTCAAGGCGCGGCTCAAAGAAGGAATGAGGATCAAGATGCTGAAGCTGCCGGAGCGCGGCTTCATCGAGTATATCCCCGGCGAGTACGCCTGGCGGGCTGTGAACGCCGAGGGCTGGATGGTCATTCATTGCCTTTGGGTCGTGGGCAAGAGCAAGGGGAAGGGCCTTGGGGCCGCGCTTCTCGCTGAATGCGTCAAAGACTCCCGGAAAGCCGGGATGTTCGGCGTGGCCATGGTGACAAGCCAAGGCAACTGGCTGGCCGGAAAGAAACTTCTTGCAAGCCGGGATTTCCAGGCCGTCGATAAGGCGCCGCCGTCGTTTACTCTCATGGTCAAGAAGCTCAGGCCCGGCCCGCTTCCATCGTTCCCCCGCGACTGGGCGGTTCGGGCGGCGCGCTACGGCCAAGGGCTGACCATCATCCGTTCCGACCAATGCCCCTATCATCCGGACGCGACGCGGATCCTCCTGGAGGCCGCGGCCAAGAAGAAGATCAAGACGCGTGTCGTCGAATTCCGAACGGCCCGGGATGTCCAAACACTGTCTCCCTCGCCCTACGGAGTGTTCAATATCATCTATAAAGGGAAACTCCTGGGCTATCACTATATGCAGGAAGAAGATTTTTTCGAGGTCTGTGGACGGAACTCCTGACGGCGTCCGGCCGGCCAAGGCCAAGAAGTTCATCTACCGCAATAACGAAATAGCCGATCTCGACGAGGGCATCAACGTCCGCGACCTCAGCTACCCGGTCGTCCCGGCGGGACGCAGGTATTACCCCATCTTCGCTTGTCTGGCATATTCATGGGGGAGGCCGGCGACATGAGATATTCTTTCGGCAAAACGCTCGAGGTCAGGAAAAAGCTCCAGGCCGTCGTCGACCGGCTCGGAGCCCGCCCAACCCCTCTTTGACATTTCACGGTGCTTATCTATAATAATGGTCCGTCTTTACGGGCCGACGGCTAACGCGGCCCCTCGAGGCCGGCCAAGCGTCGCAGGCCCCGTTATCCATGGACGAAAGGCATATAAGTCGTTGATTTTCGGAGCGGGAACGGACATCATCGAGGTCCAAAGGGTCGAGGAGAAGCTCGTCCGCACGGAGAGCCTCAAAACCAAGCTCTTCACGCCGACCGAAATCGCCTACTGCGAATCCAAACACCGCCCGGCCATGCATTTCGCCGCCCGGTTCGCGGCCAAGGAGGCCTTCCTCAAGGCCATGGGCACGGGCTGGAGCGGCGGGCATAAATTTTCCGAGATCGAGGTCGTCAACAACGCCCTGGGCAAGCCCGAGCTTTTCGTCCACGGCAAGGTCAAGGAATTCTGCGAGGCCCACGGCGTTTCGGCCATGGAGGTCTCGCTCACCCATATCAAGGACCTGGCCTCGGCCGTCGTCGTCCTTGAGAAGAAAACGCCACAATCCTGAACGGAGAGGAATAGAGCATGTCGAACATCGGCTCCTACGAAGAACGCGTCAAGAATTTCTCCTGGACGATCGCCGAGAAAGAGCTCGGCTACAATCCGGGCGACGCTATCAACATCGGCTGGTACTGCACGGACCGGATCTGCGAGCAGGGGAAAGGCTCGAAGGTCGCCCTCCACTGGGAGGGCCACACCGGTGCCGAAAAGACCTACACCTACAACGACATCCGCCTGGCCGCGAACACCATCGGTGCCTTCCTCCGCGGCCTCGGCCTGAAGGACGGCGAGCGCGTCTGCCTGTTCATGGACAAGATCCCCGAACTCTACCTCGGCTTCCTCGGCATCCTGAAGATCGGGGCCATCGCCCAGCCGCTCTTCTCGGCCTTCGGCGACGAGTCGCTTTTCGTCCGGCTCTCCAACGCCGAGGCCTCGGCCGTCATCACCCAGAAGAAACACGCCCCCAAGGTCCGCAAGATCCTCGAGAAACTGCCCCACATCCGGCACATCATCATCGTCGACCACGACGGCGTCGCGCCGCTCAAGGATCGCGAGGTCGGCTTCTCGCTCGAGAAGGCCGCGCCCGTCGAGCGCTTCGACATCCACCCGACCAAGGCCGAGTCGCCCTCGGTCCTCCACTACACTTCCGGCACGACCGGCATGCCCAAGGGCGTCCAGCACGTCCACTACTCCCTCATTTCCCAGTATCTTACGGCCAAGTGGGCCCTCGACCTCCGCGAGGACGATATCTACTGGTGCACGGCCGACCCCGGCTGGGTCACAGGCACTTCGTACGGGATCATCGCGCCTTTCGCCATCGGCGTCACCCAGTGCGTCCTCGACGCCGGGTTTTCCGCCGAAGCGTGGTACAAGTGGATCGAAAAGCGCCGGGTGACGATGTGGTACTCGGCGCCGACGGCCATCCGCTCCCTGATGAAGGCCGGCGACGAGATCGTCAAGAAATTCGACCTGTCGACCCTCCGCCATCTGGCAAGCGTCGGCGAGCCCCTCAACTCCGAGGCGGTCGTCTGGTCGGAGAAGGTCTTCGGGATGCCTTTCTACGACACCTACTGGCAGACCGAGACCGGCTCGATCGTCATCGGCAACTATCCGGGCATGGAGGTCCGGCCGGGCTCGATGGGCAAGCCCTTCCCGGGCATCACCGGAACCGTCCTCGACCCGGTCAAAAACGAGCCCCTCCCGACGCACGGCAAGATCGGCCTGGTCGCCCTCAAGTTCGATTGGCCCTCGCGCATGCGCACGTACTGGAACAACGAAGAGGCCTTCCAGAAGAAGTTCCGCAACGGCTGGTACATCACCGGCGACCGGTCCAAGATCGACAAGGACGGCTACTACTGGTTCGCCGGCCGCGACGACGACATCATCAACACGGCCGGCCACCTGGTCAGCCCGTTCGAGGTCGAATCGGCCCTGCTCGAGCACCCGGCCGTGGCCGAGTCGGCCGTCGTCAGCAAGCCCGACCCGATCAACCTCGAGGTCGTCAAGGCCTTCGTCGCGCTCAAGCCCGGCTTCACCGCAAGCCAAGACCTCGACCTCGAGATCATGAACTTCATCCGCAAGAAGCTCTCGCCCCTGGCCATGCCCCAGGAGATCGAGTTCGTCCCGTCGCTGCCCAAGACGCGGAGCGGCAAGATCATGCGCCGCATCCTCCACGCCAAGGAGTGGGGCGAGGAGATCGGCGACACGTCCACTCTAGAGAATGATTAGAAAAAGGGGGACATGCACCGTTTCAGGAGAAACGGTGCGTGTCCCCCACTAAAATAAAGGAGATTCACCATGGCCGACGAATTGAAAGACGTCGTTCTGAACTACGTCACAAAAGAGTACCTCGAAGACGACAGTGAACCCCTGACCTACGAGACACCCCTCATCTCGGGCGGCATCGTCGATTCGTTCTCGATGGTGTCCCTGAAGCGCTTCCTCGAGAACAAGTACGGGATCGCCATCCCGGACGACGAGGCGACGCCCGAGGCCTTCGACTCGGTCAATAAGATCGTCTTGCTCGTCCAGAGATTCCTGGCGAAAAAGGGATAAGGCCGTGGCCTACAGCGACAAGATCCGCGGCACGTACCAGGCCCAGATCAAGGGCATCCAGGACGCCGGGCTGTTCAAGCAGGAGCGGTTCATCCACTCGCCCCAGGCGGCCGACATCGAGGTTGAGTTCCCGGCCGGCTCGCCCCTCAAGAAGGTCATCAACATGTGCGCCAACAACTACCTCGGGCTGTCGAGTCATCCCGATGTGATCAAGGCCGCGCACGAGGGCCTCGAGAGCCGCGGCTACGGCATGTCGTCGGTCCGCTTCATCTGCGGCACCCAGGACATCCACCGCGAGCTCGAGCAGAAGCTGACCGAGTTCCTGGGGACCGAGGACACGCTCCTCTTCCCCTCCTGCATGGACGCCAACGCCGGCGTTTTCGAGGCTATTTTGACCAAGGACGACGTCATCATCTCCGACCGCCTCGTCCACGCCTCCCTCGTCGACGGCATCCGCCTCTGCAGCGCCATGCACGACACGATCAAGCACTCCGACATGGGCCACCTCGAGGAGAAGCTCCAGCTCCACGCCGACAAGCGCTTCAAGCTCGTCGTCACGGACGGCGTCTTCTCCATGGATGGCGACACGGCCAAGCTCGACGAGATAGCCGCGCTGTGCGAGAAATACGACGCCATGCTCCTCGTCGACGAGTCCCACTCTTCCGGTTTCATCGGCAAGACCGGCCGGGGGACGCACGAGAAGTGCGGCGTCGTCGGCAAGATGGACGTCATCACCACGACCTTCGGCAAGGCCCTGGGCGGGGCGTCCGGCGGCTGCGTCAGCGGACGCCGGGAGCTCGTCGAGATGTGCCGGCAGCGGGCCAGGCCCTATCTTTTCTCGAACACCATCGCCCCGGTCGTCGTGGCCGGCGTCCTCAAGGTCATGGACATCATCTCCAAGTCGACCGAGAGGCGGGACAAGCTGGAAAAGAACGCGGCCTACTGGCGCAAAGGTTTGACCGAGGCCGGTTTCGTCCTCAGGGAAGGGGACACGCCCATCGTCCCGGTCATGCTTTTCAACGCCAAGCTGGCCCAGGACGTCTCCCTGGCCCTCTACGATGAGGGCATCTACGCCATCGGCTTCTTCTTCCCGGTCGTGCCCCAAAGCCAGGCCCGCATCCGGACCCAGATCTCGGCCGGGCACGAGATCCATCACCTCGACAAAGCCCTCGACGCCTTCGTCAAGGTCGGCCGGAAGTTCGACATCCTGGGTAAGACCAAGCAGGAGATCATCGCCAAGTACGGAATGTAAGAACGCGGCAAACGCGCTCGACGGCCCGGTTGACCCGCCGGCGGTCTTTGGTATATAAACTCGTTTCATGACCCGGTCAGCACACCCCTGGAGGAGAAGCCCATGTCCAAACGTCTTATGATCGTCTTTGCCGGGATTCTCATCCTGACCACCGCGATTTCGGCCCAATACACGCCCTGGCTCTACTGGACGTTCCTGCCCAAGGACCAAGTCGACGAGATCGTCGGCGAGGCCTCGGGTGAAACCGCCTGGAATACCGTCGCCGAGATCAACGCTTTCAACCGCGAACGCTTCGACGAGGAATACACGGGGAACTTCTTCGAAACCCAGGTCATTCTCCGCAAGCTCAAAAGCTACGGCCTGGCCGGGGTCGAGGTCGTCACCTATCCGGGCAGCCAGGCCTGGCGGGCCGTCAAGGGAGAGCTCTGGGAAACCAAGCCCGGCCGGCAGAAAATCGCCTCCATCCACGACATGCTGCCCATGCTGGCCTCCGGCAGCGCGACGGCGGATGTCACCGGCGAGCTCGTCTGGGTCGGCCGCGGCACGCCCAAGGAGGTCCTGGACGCCAAGGTCGAAGGGAAGATCGTCGTGACCGAAGGAAGCCTGATGATGGCCTACGGAGCGGTCGGACAGCAGGGGGCCCTCGGGGTCATCGCCATCAGCATGTCCCGGCCCTACTTCGACCCCATCCAGATGCCCTGGAGCGGGATCGCGCAGCGCCGCCGGCCCGCCGCGGACGCCCCGGCCGGACAGCCAGGTCAAGCCGCCGCGCCGGCGGCCACGCCCCAGGCGCCGGGGTTCGCCTTCCAGCTGCCCGTCCGCGAGGGCGACATCCTCAAGCGCCGCCTCCTGGCCAACGAAAAAATCACCGCGCGGGCCCAGGTCGAATCCAAGATGGAAACGGCCGACCTCGAAAACGTCCTGGCCCTCATCCCGGGGACCGACCCGGCTGCGGGCGAGGTCATCCTCTCCTCCCACCTTTTCGAGGGGATGCAGAAGCAGGGCGCCAACGACAATATCTCCGGGAGCGCCTGCATTCTCGAAGTCGCCCGGGTCCTCAACACGCTTATCGCCGAAGGCCGTCTGCCCCGGCCTAGAAGGTCCATCCGGTTCATCTGGGGCCCGGAATTCTCGGGCATCGGCAAATGGGTCCAGGCCAATCAGAAGACCATGGAGCAGACCCTCTGCAACATCAACATGGACATGGTCGGCGAGTGGCTGTCGAAGAGCCAGTCCTTCTTCTGCCTCATGCGGACGACCTACGGCAACGCCCATTACATCAACGACGTCATGGAGAACTTTTTCCGCTACGTCGGCGAAGGGAACCGGGAGCGCATCCAGAACCGGGCCGGCGCGGCCGGCGTGCCGGTCCGCATCGTGGCGCCCTCGGGCGCCGACGAGCCGTTCGTCTATTCGATCGAGACACATTACGGGGCTTCGGACCACGAGGTCTTCAACGATTGGGGTGTCGGGGTACCCGGCATCATGATGATCGCCTGGCCCGACAAGTGGTACCACACCTCGGGCGATACAGCCGACAAAGCCGATCCGACCCAGCTCAAGCGCGCGGCCATCATCGGCGCGGCGGGCGCCTATACGGTCGCCGGCGCCGACGCGGCGGCGGCCGTCCGGATCGCCGGAGAGGTCGTTTCGAACGCGACCCGCCGCCTCGGGCACCAGCTCGTCGTTTCTCTCGAAACCCTGAACCGGGCCACGACGGAATCTTTCGGAGCGGACGCCCGCTTCGCCCGGGAGATTTTCGAGGCCGCGGTCATGAACGAAAAAGACACCCTCGGCTCCGTCCTCGAGCTGGCGCCCGGCGACGCCTCCCTCTCCGGCCACCTCGCCAAGATGGCCAAGGCCGTCGACGGAGTCGGGGCGGCCGGGCTGGCCGCCCTCGACGCCCACCGGTCCGCCGTCGCCCGGAAGCTCGGCGCCAAGCTCACGCCGGTCGTCCTCACGGATCTCGAGAAAAGGGCGGCCAGGATCGTCCCCCGGCCGACGGCGAAGGTCCGCCAGGATGGCTACCGGGAATATCAGAAGTACATCACCGCCGTCCCCGCGGCCGAGCGGGCCAAGTACCCCGTCCAGGGAAAGGACCTGGTCATTTCCAGCCAGGGCGAGCTTCGGCTGCTCATCAACGGCAGGCACAGCGCCCTCGACATCAAGAAAATGCTCGACGCCCAGAACGAGAGGCGATCGACGCTCCAGGCCGTTCTCAACCAGCTCGAGATCCTGAAATTGGCCGGCCTCGTGGCGTGGTGAAACGGATCGGACACGGCGGCGGAAGCCCGGGAAACAAGGGCCCGCGGCCTTCGGGTTTTGGGGCTGGATTATAATAGAATGTCATGAAAAGAATACGGTCTAGGACCAACCCGGCCCTCCTCGCCGGCCTGGCCGTTATCCTGATTTGCGCCGTCATCGTCGTCTCTCCGGCCTGCGGCCGGCGCGCCCCGGCCCTGAAGCACGTCATCTTCTTCATCGGCGATGGGATGTCGGCCCAGGCGGAGGTCGCGGCGAGTCGGTATCTCTACGGACGGGACGACGGGCTGGCCTGGCAGAAGTTCCCGGGGAAGGCTTATGTCACGACGTGGGACGTCAACGTCTACAACGGGAACGCCCGCAAGGCGCGGCGCCCGCCGTATTCCCGGTCGTCGTTCACGCCCCTGCTCGGCTATGACGTGAGGACCGACGGCCCAAGGCCGCGCGTCGGCGGAGACGACGAGGACGCCTTTCCGCTCGGGCCGGCCACGGATTCGGCCTCGGCGACGACGGCCCTGGCCACCGGTTTCAAGACCGACTCCGGCAACATCTCCTGGCTTCCGGGAGACCCGCCGGAGGGCGGACTGACGACGATCGCCGAGGAATACCGGGCCAAGACCGGGGCCGGGATCGGCGTCGTCAGCACGGTCCCGTTCAACCATGCGACGCCCGCGGCCTTCGTCAGCCATAACACGAGCAGGAACTCCTATTACACGGGCTTCAAGGGATACGCGGGCCTGGGCATCGCCGACGAGATCATTTTCCGCGTCAAGCCCGAGGTCGTCATCGGCGGCGGACATCCTCTTCTCGACAATCCGGACTTCAACCCCAAGCGGGGGTACATATCGAAATCCCTCTACCTCGGCCTCAAGACGTCCCCGGAATATCTGCTGGCGGAAAGGACGCCCGGCGGCGACGGGGGCCGGGCCGTCATCGAGGGCGCGGCGGCCGCCCTCCGGGCCGGCAAGAAGCTCTTCGGCCTCTTCGGCGGCAAGGGCGGCAACTTCGAGATCGCCCATGCCGAGGACAGCCCCGGACGGCCCCGGGTCACGTCCGGAAGCGAAGAGAATCCGTCGCTCGCGGAAGCGGCGCTCGCCGCCCTCGACTATCTCAGCGCGGACCCCGACGGGTTTTTCCTGGTCATCGAGCAGGGCGACATCGACTGGGCCAACCACGACAACGATTTCCGGGGAATGGTCGGGTGCGTCGCCGACCTCGACGAGGCGGTCCGGGTGGCGACGGCGTTCGTCGACCGTCCGGGAGACGCGGTGGATTGGACGAACACCGTCCTGCTCGTGACCGCCGACCATGCCACCGGCGGGCTCGTCCTCGACGGCGCGAAACGCCTCGGCCTCGGGGACCTGCCCCGCCAGGACCCGCGCGTCGCCTACCCGGAAGCTCCTCCTCCCACGGGCAGCGACAGGGGAGAGGCCCCAAACGGGGCCGCGCTCAAGACCCCAGTCTACGCTTCGCCCAACGTCTATCCGGACGAGGAGATTTTTTACGGCACGGCGGGACACACGAACGAGCTCGTCGACCTGGCTGTGGCCGGCGCCGCGACCCGTTATTTCATGAAATTTCGGGGGACGTGGTATCCGGGTCTGATCCTCGACAACACCCAGATCAACGCCGCCCTGCGCGAGGCGCTGGGCCTCAGCGCACTCGGACGCCGCGCTGCTCGAGGGTCTTGAACCCTTATTTCAGCTCTTTGATCCGGAGCCTCCGGAACTCGACGATGGAACCATGGCCGAGGAATCCGATGTGACCGAACTTCCGCGTCAATCCTGGATGGTCGCGGCCGTTCACGGTCCCCCCGGCGCTCGCCGCGTCGATGTCGGCGTCAACGACCGTCGTCCCGTTGACGACGACGGTGACGCGCGGGCCCCGGACCGTGACCTCCTCGGTGTTCCACTCGCCGGGCGGACGCAGGACACCCCGCCGCGCCGCGACGACTCCGTAGATCGAGCCGTGATACTGATACGGCTTGAGGCCCCAGTAGACCGGCGACCCGTCCTCGAGGATCTGGAGCTCAATCGCCGCATAGGCGGCGTCGCCCTCGAGCGGGGCCCGGACGCCGAGGCCGTTGTTCGCGGCAGGAGTGAGCTTGAATTCGAAGCGGAGGACGAAATCCGCATATTCTTTCACAGTGTACAAATTGCCGCTGCCGCGCTCGGGGTGGATGACGATCTTGCCGTCTTCGGCCGCATAACCGCCGGTGTCGCCCGTCCAGCCCTCGAAGTCGCGGCCGTTGAAGAGAGGCGCGAACCCCTCGGCCGTCTCCGCTTCGGCGATCCCCGGGACGGCCGTGTCGCGCGGGATCTCCCGAATGAAAATATTCCTGAAGAATAGCGGGTTGCCGTGGGCCTGGAGTTCGACCTGGCCCGACGAGTAGATCGACTTGTCCCTTTCCCAGTAGTTCTCGAGGAGGGTGTTGTCGACGACCAGGCGGTCGTTGAGATAGACCGAGACCTTGTCGCCGATCATGAAGATCCGGAACGTGTTCCATTCGCCAACCGGGCGGTCGGCTTTTTCGAGAGGCAGGCTCCGCCACTTCTGGTTGTTGTAGAGGCCGCCCGAGCCGGCCGGGTTGGCCTCGGCGTCCCAGATCTGGACCTGAGGGGAGCCGCGGAGGTAGAGGCCGCTGTCGCCGCCCTTCTCGATCTTCCAGTCGACGAGGAGCTCGAAATCGGCGTAGTCGCCGAGTGCGCAGAGGCTCTCGCCCTTGCCGTCGAAAACGAGGACGCCGTCGGTAACCTTCCAGTGGGCCCGCATCCTCTCGTCGGCCTCGGCCTGGGCCTTGGCCAGCTCTGCGGGCGTCATCCTGGCCCGCCCGGGCGGGTCGGCGACGAGGCCCTTCCAGCCGTCGAGGCCGCGGCCGTCGAAAAGCGGGACGAAACCGCCCTGGCGCAAACGGTCGACGATGAGCTTCCCCGCCCGCTCTCTTTCGGCGGGATCGGCGAGGGAAGCCTCGCCGCGCCGGAGGACCGAATAGGCCTCGTGGCCCGAGAGCCAGCGCTCATGAGGGGCCTGCTCCGAAGCAAGGTCCAGAAGGCCCGCGACGGCCGACTCGCCGAGGGCCGGATTAGCCAGGTATCCTGCGAGGAGCCGGAGCGACTCCGGCTCGCGGACCATGGCGACTCCCATGAGGACCGCCTTCCGGTCGGCGTCGTCCATGGGCAGGGCGAGGAGGTCATGAAGGAGAGCGAGCTTTTTGGGGTTGGGCGTGTTGGCCCGGCCGAGGAGCCGGACGTAGCCTTCGACGGCCAGGAGAAGATGCTTTTTCGTCCGCGTCGTCTTCACGATGCGGAGAAGCTCGTCGGCCGCTTGATAATCGGGCCACTGCGAAAGGGCGTAGACGGCGACGGATCGCACCTGGGCGTCCGTGCTCCCGTACTCCTCGACGGCCGCCTGAAGCGGCCTTGTCCCGCCGACCTTCGGTAGGACCCGCAGGATCGCGATCTTCCGGGCGGGAGGAGCATTTTTCAAGAGTTCGAGGAGGGCGTCGGCCCTTTTCGTGGGGTCGGGGTTCCGGCGGACCGCCGCCGCGACGGCCTCCTGCAGACGAAGGATGTCATTGCCGTCAACGGCTGTCTCCAGCATGGACACAAGACGCGGCAGGTCCTTTTCCCCGGCGAGGTTGGTTAGGGCTCCGACGGCGGCCGAGCGGACCGCCGGTTCCGGATCCTGGGCCAGTACGAACACACGGTCGATCTCTTGCCGCGCCCCCTTTTCGCCGAGGACCTCGATGAGGACGGCCTTGCCCGGCAGCGGAGTGGAGTCGAGGGTACGGACGCATTCGGGGACGACCAGGCCGGCGCGGTAGCCGAGAAAGACCGTCCTCAGCGCCGCGGCCTCGTCTTCATCGGCCGGGCCGATGAGCCGAAGGAGGTCGGATAAAACAGCCTCGCCGCCGAGCCGGGTAGCGGCGGGAATGGCCGCCAGCCGCACGACTTTGTCCCGGCTGAGAAGGCTTTCCCGAATGAACGGGAGCGCCGAGACATCGCCGCGCCGGCCGAGCATTTCGATGATCTCGGCCCGGACCTCGGGCCCATTTTGAGCGGCCTTTTCGACCCATCGGGCCGTCGCTCCGCTCCCCGGGATCGACGGGGCCAAGGCGAGGGCGGCACCGCGGAAGTCAAGACGGGGGCTATCCATGGCCCGGAGAAGGTCGGGCAGGGCGAGTTCTCCGAGGGCCGAGACGATGAGAGCCAGGGCCTCGGCGGCGATATGGCTTTCTTCGGGTTTGACATAAGAGTCGAGCACGGACCGGGCCGTGCTCAGGGCTTCGGAGGTCTTCCCGGATTCGGCGAGGCGCCGGGCGTAGAGGAGATAGAGCGAGGGCGCCGCGGACCTTTCCCGGAACGAAGCGACAACCCGCGACTTCGAGAGGACCGGGCCCGCTGCGGGGTCGCCGATGTTGGCCAGGGCGAATAAGGCTGTTCGACGCAGCCCTTCGTCGCCGCTTGCGGCGAAGCGGAGGATTCTTTTCACCGCCTCACGGCTTCGGAGTTCGCCGAGCGCCTTGATGATCGCCGGACGCGCGGTCAAGGGCGCCGCGTCGAGCGCTTTTAAGAGCGCCCTGGCGGCTTCCGGGCCTCCGATCGTTTGGAGGGCGGCGGCGGCCGGCCCGGCGAGCGTCTCGTCGACGAGATACCCGGCCAAGGGCCTGATGGATTCCTTCTTGCCGGCCGCCTGGACCTGGGACAGGAGGAACGCGGCGACATTCTTGTCCCGGCTCCCGGCCAGGGAGGCGAGAAGGGCCCGGGCGAAGAGGGCGCGCTCGCTCTCGGCCCCCGGCCGCGTGACGTAGACGGCGAGACCGTTGACGGCGAACCTGGCCTTGGAGTCGTCGCCCGCCCCCGGAGCGAGAACACGGCCGCAGACCTCCCGGACGGCGGCCGGGCCCAGCTTAAGGATCTCGGCGCAAAGCCCGTCCCTCGCCGAGGACGTCTCGGCCGGGAAGCGCTCGAGGATCGATGAGACGCGCGGCTTCAGATCTTCCCCCCTGCCGGGACCGGGGACCTGACCGGCGGCCGTCAGCCGGCCGGATGATACCGCGAGGACGAGAATCGCGATCAGGATCTTTTTCATCTTCTCTCTCCTCGCGGTCCGCTCAGATGTGCCAGGGTGCCCGCATGGGCTGGTCGATGAGGCGGTTGGCTTCCTCGTCGCCGACGAAGCGCTCTTTTTCCGGGTCGAAGCGGAGCGGGCGTCCGAGCTGGACGGCGATCTTCCCTAGGTTGACAAGCGTGCAGGAACGATGGGCGTTCCGCTCGTTTAGCGCGAACCGGCGCCTGGTCCGGACGGCCTCGGCGAAATCGATGACCTGGGGCTCGGGGTCGGGCAGGGCGGCCAGGACGGCCTTGAGGTTGGGGATGTTCGACTCGAAGCCCCGGAAGAGCTTCCCGTCCGGGCCCTCGAGGAAGGGCGCGTTCTTGTCCCTGCTCTCCCCGTCGAGGACGATGACACAGCCGTCGGCGTATTTCATCTCGATCCGCCGCCAGGCGCCGCAGGCGTCGGGGTGCTGCTGCGGGCAGTCGGCCGAGATCTCGACGGGACTCGCGCCGTCCTTGTCGAGCAGGTATTGGACGGGGTCGAGGTAGTGCATGCCCATATCGCCGAGGCCGCCGCCGTCGTAGTCCCAGTAGCCGCGGAACGTGCCGTGGACGCGGTGGGGGTGGTAGGGCTTATAGGGAGCGGGGCCCAGCCAGAGATCGTAATCGAGTGCGGGCGGAACGGGCTCGGGCCTCAGGTTGGTCAGCCCGCTCCAGTAGAACTTCCAATCGAAACCGGTCGCCGCGCTGACCGTCGCTTTCAGCGGCCAGCCTAGGAGACCGCTCTGGACCACCTTCTTGATCGGCTTGACGTCGGTCCCGAAGCCGTAGAAGCGGTCCTCGAAGCGGAACCAGGTGTTGACCCGGAAGATGCGGGCGTGGCGCTTGACGGCCGCGACGACGGCGCGGCCCTCGGCGATCGTGCGGGTCATGGGCTTCTCGCACCAGATGTCCTTTCCGGCGGCCGCGGCGGCGATGGAGATCAGGGCGTGCCAATGGGGCGGCGTCGCGATATGGACGATGTCGATATCGGGCCGGGCCAGGACCTCGCGGAAATCCGTGTAGCCGGCGACGCCGGGCCCGGAGATCTCCAGGGCCGAGGCCAGGTGCCCGCGGTCGACGTCGCAGACGGCCCGGAGAACGGCCCCGGGGTAGCCGAGGTGGCCCCGGCCCATGCCGCCGACGCCGATGACCGCCTTGGTCAGGGTATCGCTCGGAGCGAGGTAGCCCGGGCCTCCCAGAACGTGCCGGGGGACGATGGCCAGAGACGCCGCGGCTGCGGCGCTTGTCCGGATGAATTGCCGGCGGGATATCCTATGGGAATGGGACATGGGGCGATCCTTTCCTGGGGACATTCGCGGACATTATATTATCATTTTCCGGAAGATTTCGATAAGATGCTCGTCTAAAAATTCGAATGGTAGCATTGCGTCCCATCCCCCCGAAGGCCCTCCCTCCATGGGCAGCCTTCTTCCGACATCCCCGTCATGATTAAGGAGGTCCGCTTGCGTCGAATTCTAGCCAGGTTCAACCGTCCGGCGGCGATCCTGCCGGTCCTTTTAGTTTTGGGTTTCGCGGCTGCGGCCGGCTCCGCTGCCGCCCAAGACCCGCCGAGATATCACACCTACGCGGAGATGACGGCGGCGCTCCAGTCGCTGGCCGGCGCTCACAAAACGATCGCCCGGATCTCATCCATCGGCAAGACGCGCGGCGGCCGCGATATCTGGGCCGTGGAGATCGCCAACCCGGCCGGCGTCCCGCCGGCCAAGCGGCCGGCCCTGCTCGTGGCGGCCAACTTCGAGGGCGACCACCTCGTCGGGAGCGAAATTTCCCTCTCCGTCGTCGAATTCCTGCTCAAGAGCTACGCCGGGAACGCCGAGGTCAAGCAGAGGCTCGACGACTCCACGATCTACGTCATTCCCCGGGTCAATCCCGACGGCGCCGAAGGCTACTTCGCTTCCGTCAAGACGGGACGGAGGGCCAACACCAGCCCCCGCGACGACGACAACGACGGCCGGACCGACGAAGACGGGCCCGAAGACTTGAACAACGACGGCTTCATCACGATCATGAGGGTCAAGGCCGCCGGCGGGGAATACATGATCGATCCCGACGAGCCGCGCCTGATGAAAAAGGCCGACCCGAAAAAGGGCGAATCCGGCGCCTACAAGATATTCTGGGAGGGCAGGGATAACGACGGCGACGGCTTCATCAACGAGGATCCCCTCGGCGGGACCGACATCAACCGGAACTTCGCCCACGAGTATCCCTATTATATGGCCGAGGCCGGGCCGCATATGGTCAGCGAGGACGAGTCCCGAGCCCTGATGGAATGGATCGTCGCCCACCGCAATGTGGCCGCGATCTTGACCTTCGGCGAAAGCGATAACATCATCGTCCCGCCGACGAGCGCGGGCCGATTGGGGCCGGCGCGGGAACTCGACCTCATCCGCTTCGCCGACTCTTCGGCGGCCGGCGCGCGGACCATGGGCGTCATCCAGACCGGCGGGGCTGGCGGCCGTGGCGGCCGCTTCGCCATGGGCGAGTTTTCCATCGAAATGTTGATGGGCGGCGGGGGCGGTGCCCGTCAGACGGCTCGTCCGAGCCAAACCGCCGCGTCCGGCCGGGCGCAAATGCCCGCCCCCCGTCCGGCGACGACGGTCAGTTCGGCTGACTACGACTACTTCAAGGCCGCGAGCGATAAGTACATCGAGATGACCGGGATCCGCCAGCCGCTCCTCGTCCGGGAGCCCCAGGGCGCCTTCTTCCAGTACGGATACTTCCAGTTCGGCGTCCCCTCCTTCTCGACGCCGGGCTTCGGCCTGGCCGTGGTCGAGTCCGCGGGCCAGCGCCGCATAGGCATGGCCCCGCCCGGGACAGGGGCGGGCGGCGAGCCAGGCCAGCAGGCCCAGGCCGGTCAGGCCGGCCGGCAGGAGTCGAGGACGGGCGGCGCCGCCACCACGGTTGTCGTGTCCGGCGGCGGCCAGGAAATTATGCAGATGATGCAATCCGGGCAGATGTCTCGGTTCGGCCAAGGGCAGGGCGGAGGGCCGGCGGAAGCCGGACAGGCCGTCGCCCCCGGCGTCGACAGGCAGATCCTCAAGTGGATGGACGCCGAAAAGATCGACGGCTTCGTCAAGTGGACGAAGACAAACCATCCCGACCTCGGAGAGGTGGAGGTCGGCGGGTTCAAGCCCTACGCGGCGACGAACCCTCCGGCCGCCAAAATCGCCGAACTCGGCGGCGCCCACGCCAAGTTCGCGCTCTACCTCTCCTCTCTCTTCGCCCGCGTGAAGGTGGCGAAAACGGAAGTCATCGCCCACGGCGGCGGCATTTTCCGGGTCAGGGCGGAAGTCGAGAACGCCGGCTTCTGGCCGACCTCTCTCGCCCATGGGCAAACAGCCCGGGCGGTCAAACCGACTCTGGTCCAGCTCGGCGTAGACCCGAAGACGATCCTTTCGGGAAACGCCAAAACGAACTTCCTGCCCGTCCTGGCCGGCTCCGGGACGCGGGCCAAGTACGAATGGCTTATCCGGGGAAAAACCGGCGAGGTCGTGGAGCTTGTCGTCCAGTCGGAAAAGGGCGGCACGGACACGGCCAAGCTCACCCTGAAGTGAGAGGAGGACGACGATGAAAACACGCAAGAACCTGTCCCTCGTCCTGACCGTAGCCGCCGGGCTGGCCCTGACGGCCATTTTCGCTCCTGCCCAGAAGGCCTCGGACCCGGCCTTCAAGGTCAAGCTCGACTTCAACCGCTGGCACGACGTCGGCGAGCTTTACGCGGACATGAAAAGGCTCCAAGCCGCCTTCCCCAAATTCCTGAAGCTCGAGTCCATCGGCAAGAGCTTTGGCGGCCGCGACCTGATGCTCATGACCATCAACAACCCGGCCACGGGCCCGGAGGCGGGCAAGGCGGCGATGTACATCGAAGCCAACGTCCACGGCAACGAGATCCAGGGCGGCGAAGTCTGTCTTTACACGATCTGATACCTCATGGAAAACTACGGCCGGATCGACGACGTCACCCGGCTCGTCGACGAGCGCGTCTTCTACGTCGTCCCGACGGTCAACCCCGACGGCCGGCAGTTCTTCATGGAAGGACCCGGCGGCAACGCCCGCTCCGGGCACGTCCCTGTCGACGACGATAACGACGGCCTCTTCGACGAGGACCCGACGGAGGACATCAACGGCAACGGCATCGTCGAACAGATCCGGATGTCCGTCCCCGGCCGCGGCAACTACCGGATCAGCCGGGCGAACCCGAACATCCTCGAACCCGTGCCCTTCGGCGAAACGGGAGATTACATCCTGCTCGGCTCCGAAGGCGTCGACAACGACGGCGACGGCATGGTCAACGAGGACGGGCCGGGCAGTTACGACCCGAACAGGAACTGGGCCAGCGACTGGCAGCCCGACTACATCCAGAGCGGGGCCATGGACTACCCCTTCCAGATCCCCGAGGCCCGGGCGGTCAGCGATTTCCTGATGGCCCATCCGAACATCTCCGGCGTCCAGTCCTACCACAACAGCGGAGGCATGATCCTCCGTGGGCCGGGCGCCGAGGCCGTCGGCGAGTACCCGATGAGCGACGTCCGCTTTTACGATGAGCTCGGGCAGAACGGCGAGCGGATGCTCCCGTTCTACCGCTATATCGTCCTCTGGAGCGGCCTGTACACGGTCCGCGGCGGCTTCATCGACTGGACCAACGACGGGCTGGGCATCCCCTCGTTCTCGAACGAGCTGTGGAGCGGCGACCAGTATTTCACGAGCCCGGAGCTCAAAGAGCAACAGGCCAACCCCCAGAGCCCCATCGCTCCGAACGTCTCCCGGTATTATTTCGACAGGTACCTCGAGTTCGGAGACGAATACGTCGAGTGGAAAACCTTCGACCACCCCCAGTTCGGCAAGGTCGAGATGGGCGGCGTCTGGAAGAAATTCCAGGGCCGCATCCCGCCCCGGTTCATGAACGAGGAGCTCTGCCACCGGAACATGGCCTTCTCCCTCTACCAGGCCGACGAGATGCCTCTCATCCGCATGGGCGAGACGTCGGTCGAAAATGTCGGCGGCGACGTCTACCGGGTCTTCGTCGACATCGCCAACCCCAAGGTCACGCCGACGATCATGGCCAGGGCGGCACAAAACAACGTCGTCCGGCCGGACCTTCTCCTCGTCGACGGCAAGAACGTCGAGGTCATCGCGGCCAGCTTCATCGACAACAAGACCGTCTACAAGGCGAACCCCTCGGTGACGCCGCTCATCGACCAGAAGGACCTGAAGCGGATCATCGTCCGCAACGGGCACCCGGGGAAGACCACCCGTACGGCGGTGCTCCTGGTCAAGGGGTCGGGGACAGTGACGGTCGCCTACGACAGCGTCAAAGGCGGAAAAGCCTCGAAAACGGTCACGCTAAAATAACCCGGTCACCTTGCCGGTCTTGAGGTCGATGTCGACGTCATAGAACGCCGGCCGCGTCGGCAGCCCGGGCATGGTCCTTATGTCCCCGCAGAGGGGGTAGAGAAATCCAGCGCCGACGCTCGCCTTGATATTGCGGACGGGAAGCCGGTAGCCGGTGGGGACGCCTTTCCAAGCCGGGTTATGGCTCAGGCTGAGGTGCGTCTTGGCCATGCAGATGGGCAGTTTGTCGAAGCCCAGCCGTGTGTAGAGCTCGATCTTGGCCTCCGCTTCCGGGGTGTAATCGACGCCGTCGGCGCCGTAGATCTGCGTCGCGATCGTCTCGATCTTCTTCTTGATGTCCCACTCGAGCGGATAGAGGAAGCGGAAGTTCCCGGGCTTGGCGCAAGCGGCGATGACGGCCTCGGCCAGGGCGACGGCCCCGGCCCCGCCCTCGGTCCAGTGGTCGGACATGACGGCGTCCTCGGCCCCGGCCTCGAGGGCGGACTGGCGCACCATTTCGATCTCGGCGTCCGTGTCCGAGGTGAACCGGTTGACAGCGACAACGACGGGAACGCCGAAGCCGATGGCGTTCTTGATGTGGGCGACCAAATTGGGCAGCCCGCTGCTAAGCAGGCCGAGGTTCTCGTCGGTGTATTCGGGGGCGAGAGGCCTCCCGGCCAGGACCTTGGGCCCGCCGCCGTGCATCTTGAGGGCGCGGATGGTGGCCACGATGACGACCGAGCTCGGGACGAGGCCGCTCACCCGGCACTTGATGTTCATGAACTTTTCCATGCCGCAGTCGGCGCCGAAGCCGGACTCGGTGACGACGAAACCGTCCTTGCCGACAAGACGAAGAGCGATCTGGTCGGCGATGATCGAGGAGTTGCCGTGGGCGATGTTGGCGAAAGGCCCGGCGTGGACGATGGCCGGCGTGTTCTCGATCGTCTGCATGAGGTTGGGCATAATGGCGTCCTTCATCAGGACGGCCAGGGCTCCGGCCACGCCGAGGTCTTCGGCGCTTACGGCTTCGCCCGACCGGCTCGTGCCGATAACCATTCGCCCCAGCCGCTCGCGCATGTCGGCGACACCCGTGGTCAGGGCCAGGATGGCCATGATCTCTGACGCGACGGAGATGTCGTAACCCGTCTCCCTGGTCAGCCCCAGCTCCTCCGGGCCGAGCCCGATCTTGACCCTCCGGAGGAAACGATCGTTGACGTCGATGACGCGGTTCCAGGTGATGCCGGCCGGGTCGATGTCGAGCCGGAACATGCGGCGCTTCTCCTCCGGCGTCAGGTCGGCGGGGTTCGTCTTGTCGATACCGAGTTTTCTGAGGCGCCGGAACATTGTCGGAGAGAACCGCCGCCGACCCTGCTTGTCGGCCGGACAGAAGGCGCCGAACAGCTTTTCGTCATCCTGATAATACTCGTGGAGGATGCGGGCGTCGATGGCCGCCGCGAGCAGGTTGTGGGCCACCGTCACGGCGTGGATATCGCCCGTCAAATGGAGGTTGAAGTCCTCCATGGGCACGACCTGGGAATAGCCGCCCCCCGCAGCTCCGCCCTTGATGCCGAAAGTCGGCCCCAGGCTGGGCTGGCGGACGACGGTGACGACCTTTTTCCCGAGGTGGGCGCCGAGGGCCTGGCTGAGCCCGACCGTGGTCGTCGTCTTGCCTTCCCCGAGCGGGGTCGGCGTGATGGCGGTCACGTCGACGTAGTGGCCCTGGGGGCGGTCCTGCATCCGATCGAGGACGTCGAGGTGGATCTTGGCCTTGTACTTACCGTAGAGGTCCAGGTCGTCCTCGCCGAGGCCGACCTGTTCGGCGATCTTGAGGATGGGCAGAAGTTCGGTGGCCTGGGCGATGTCGATGTCGCTCGGGACGGGCTTGACGCGTTTCACGGACATGTTTGATGCCCCCTTGTTCTATCGACGGCGAGCCCCTATCGTAATGATTCGGGCCGGAGGACGCAAGCCCTCCGGCGGGAACGCCCCTACATGCTGATCGAGATGCCCCGCCCGCCGTTGCCGAACCGGGGGTTGACGACGTTGCTCCGGGTCGAGCCGAAGGTGAAGTTCAACCCGACGGAAAAGAAGTATTGATAGCCCGTGGCCAGCTGTCTCTGGCGGAGGAGGACCTCTTCATAGGACGCCCCGCCGCCGAGCATTGTCAGGTGATGGAGGTTCTGCCCCCAGACGGCCTCGGCTTTCCATGTCCGCTTGGCCCAGTTCTGCTTGAAGAAGGCCATGGCGGCCAGCCCCGTCACCGACTCGTCCGTTTCGTAGCCGGCGGCGTGGCCGCGAGGGAATGTCAAAGATGTGATAAAATCCTTCTGATTTCCGGAAACGTCTGAAACGGGAGAACCTTATGAGAATCGCCAGGAAAGCGCTCCTCGGTCTCCTCGTCCTGTCGCTTTGTCCCGGCCTCTCCGGCCAGCGCCGCGATTTTCGGTTGGGGGAGGAGGATTTCCTCCTCAACGGCAAGCCCTACCGGATCATGGCCGGCGAGATCCATTTCCAGCGCATCCCGCGGGAATACTGGGCCGACAGGCTTCTCAAGATCAAGGCCGCGGGCCTCAACACGGTCGGGACCTACGTCTTCTGGAACGCCTTGGAGCCCGAGCCGGGCCAATGGGATTTTTCCGGCGGGAACGACCTGGCCGCCTTCATCCGGACGGCGGAGCGGCTGGGGCTCTGGGTCATCGTCCGGCCAGGCCCTTACGCCTGTGCCGAGTGGGATTTCGGCGGCCTGCCCATCTGGCTCCTGCGGACGCCGGACATCAAGGTGCGCTGTTCCGACCCGCGCTACCTCGCCGCCTGCGAGTCGTACATCCTGAAGATCGCCGAGGTCATCCGCGACCTCCAGATCCATCGCGGCGGGCCGGTGCGGATGGTCCAGGTCGAGAACGAGTATGGGAGCTTCGGCAACGACCGGGATTATATGCGGGCCCTCCAGGGTTTCTGGGACAAGGCCGGGATCGAAGTCCCTCTGTTCACGGCCGACGGCGCGACGCCGTACATGCTCGAGGCCGGAAGCCTGCCCGGCGCAGCCATCGGCCTTGACCCCGGCACGAACGAGAAGGATTTCGCCGTGGCGGCCCGGCTCGAACGCGGCGTTCCCGTCTTCTGCAGCGAGCTTTATCCGGGCTGGCTGACGCACTGGGGAGAGGAGTGGGCCCGGGTCAAGACCGAGGACGTCTTGGCCGACCTGCGCTGGCTCCTCGACCACGGGAAATCCTTCAGCCTCTACATGTTCCACGGCGGGACGAACTTCGGCTTCTGGGCCGGCGCCAACTTCAGCGACAAGTACGAGCCCGACGTGACGAGCTACGACTACGACGCGCCCCTGAACGAAATGGGGCAGCCGACGCCCAAGTATTTCGCGATCCGCGACCTTCTCCTGCGCTACCTGCCGAAGGGAACCAAGCTGCCCGACCTTCCCCGGCCGGTCCCGACGATCGAGATCCCGGCGATCTCGCTCGACGAGAGCGCTTCGCTTTTCGACAACCTCCCGGCGCCCGTCCGCAGCCCCCAGCCCGGGCCGATGGAGTCCTACGGGCAGGACCACGGCTTCATCCTCTACCGGACGAAACTCCTCGGCCATCGGGGCGGCAGGCTGACGGTCACCGACGTCCACGACTACGCCGGCGTCTATGTGGACGGGAAGTTCCTTGGGACGATCGACCGGACAAAAAAAGAGACGGCCATCGACATCCCCAAGGCCGAGCCGGCCAACGAGACGCTCGACATCCTCGTCGAGGGAATGGGCCGGATCAACTACGGTCCCCGCCTCATCGACCGCAAGGGCATCACCGAGCGGGTGACGCTGAACGACATGACGCTGATGACCTGGGACGTCCACGGCCTGCCCATGGGCGAAGACGACTTGCGCCTGCTCAAGTTCGGCGGCAGGCCGGCCGACCGGCCGGCCAATTTCTTCCGCGGCAGTTTCGAGCTCCAGGAGATGGGCGACACCTACCTGGACATGACCGGATGGAAGAAAGGGGTCGTCTGGGTCAACGGACACAACCTCGGCCGTTACTGGGAGATCGGGCCCCAGAAGCGGCTCTACTGCCCTGCGCCGTTCCTGAAGCGCGGGGAGAACGAGGTCCTTGTATTCGACCTGCACGTCCTCCGGCCGGCGCCCATCCGCGGCTTCACGACCTTGGAATAGCCCCATCCCTCGCCGGCCGCCGGCGAGGGATGGGATGGCCCGGCGTTCGTTCGTCCGGGCCGATGGGATCCTTGTCTAAAAAACGCATCGGATGCCCGTTGTCAGCGAGAAACCCGGGGCGCCGTAGCCCCAGACCTGCTCGTAACGGGCGCCGAGGATGTTTTCGAAGCGGGCGAAAAGCTCGAGCCGGGGGCCGACGGCCGTCGATAGGACGGCGCCGAGGAGGACATAGCCGGGAAGCCGGACGGTCTGATAGGGATACGCGCTGAAGTCCCGGTCGAGCCGGCGTCCGACGTAGAGGGACGTCACCGTCAGGTCGAACCGGCCGGCGAGGCGCAAGCCGATATCGGCGGAGAACTTGTCGCGGGGCCGCCGGAAGAGGTCCATCCCGGTGTCCTCGTCCCTAGCTAGGAGCCGCGTGTAGGAGGCCCCCAGACGGACTCCTCCGGCAAGCCGCGTTTTAGCCGAGGCCTCGAGGCCGCGCGTCCGGGCCCGGCCGATGTTGATGTAGCCGGCTGCGAAGTCGAAGTCGACGAGGTTCCGGAAGACGTTCTCGAACCAGGTCAGCCCGAAGGTGAAACGCTCCTTCATAAAGCTCTGCTCGAACCCCGCGTCCCAGCCCGCGGCCCGCTCCGGCCGCAGGGCCGGGTTGCCCACCGGCCCCCAGGAAGTCTCCGGCGCGAACAGCTGGTAAAGGGAGGGTGACTTGAAGCCGGTGCCGAAAGAGGCCTTGAGTTTCGTCCCCGTCGCGGCGACGAGATACGCCGGAGCGACGCGGAACGTCACCGCGGCCCCGGCCCGGCTGTGGCGGTCGGCCCGGATCCCGGCCGTGACGAAAAACCGCTCTCCGAGTTCCCAGCGGTCGAGGAGATAGACGCCGGCCGACCCGGCCCTGACGGACGGGAAGCGGGATTCGACGACCCCCCAAGCGCTTTCCGAGACGTAATCGGAACGTCCTTTTTCTTGCTCGAGCTCGAAGCCGGCCGTGAGCGTGTGCGTCGGGTGGAGGAAGAAATTGTTCTGCCAGTCGAGTTTGAAGATGTCGCTCCGATAGCGGCCCTCGTCCCGGTCCTGAGGATGGGCTTCGTCGACCGGATTCCTATTCTCGCGCCCGGCGCCCAGCCAGGAGACGGAGAGGGCGTGTTCCCGGCGCCCGCTCGCGGCCAGGCCGCGATACTGCCCGCGGACGAGAAGGGTCCCGTAATCCTGGCGGCTGTTCGGGTCGTCCCCTCCGGGCCCGCCGAAGTTGTCGAGCTCGGTCCGGGCTTCCACGGCCTTGACGGTCAAGGTCAGGCTCTTCGTCGGCCGGAGAGCGTAGCCGAACCGGGCGGCGAGAGACAGGTTGCGGTAGCCGTCCTTTTCGATGTTGCCCGGATAGGCGGACGAGGCCGCGGATATGCCCGCGGTCCGTTCGTGGAAAAGGGAGAGCGAGTAGTCCGCCTTCCGGCTTGAACCCGAGAGCCCGAGGTCGGAGGTGAGCGTTTGGTGCGTGCCTGCCGACGAGGCGAGGGTCAGGCGGGGCCGGCCGCGGCCGGCCCGGGTGATGATGTTGACGACGCCGCCGAGCGCGTCCGAACCGTAGAGGAGCCCCTGGGGGCCGCGGAGGATCTCTACCCGCTCGACTTGGCTGAGGGACAAATGGGTCAGATCGTACGAGCGGGAGGGGTTGATCGGGTCGTTGAGCTCGAGGCCGTCGAGAAGGAATAGCGTGTGCTCGCTGTTGGCGCCGCGAATAGAGACGGAAGATGTCGCGCCCGGCCCCCCGTTCCGGAGAGTCGACAGTCCTAAGACATCCTCTAGGGCTTCGAGGACGTAGGCCTTGTGGCCGCGGGCCAGCTCTTCGCCCGTTATGACAGTCAGGGAGCTTCCGACCTTCTTCTCCGGGGTCTCCAGCCGCGTGGCCGTGACGACGATGTCGCGCCGCAGGGCCGAGGTGGTTTTATCCTGGGGGTCGTCGGCACGAAGGCCGGCCGGGATGAGCGCCAGCAGGCCGGCGAGGGCGAGCGTTCGTATTTCCATGGCAGGAGCTCCGCAGCCGCCCCCGCCGCTTTTAGTTTCCCGTCTTCCGCCCGAAGACCGGTCGACCCTGGCTTACGGAAGGTCTCCTGACTCCCGGATCGCTCTCCTCCCAAGCCTTCCAGCCTCGCGGCCGTGGCGTCTCTTGGGATTCGTCCCCGGTTACAGTAGCGGGGGCTGTGTCCGCATCCAACGGACTTCCCTTCGAATAAGCCGTGGGGATATTAATATAAAAGAAAGATGGAGTCAACCCTGATGAGCAAACCTCTATTTTTCGAAGTTTTTCGAATCCCCCCATATGACCATTTTTAATTATACCACAAAGTTGCGAGGAAAGCAAGGACTTTTTTCGATCTTTTTAAAAATACCGGGATGGCCGGATTAACGACAGATTATTACCTATAAAACCGCCCTTTCATACGGTTTTCCCAAAAACGGTCAGGCAGGGGTCATCGTTTTGAGATTTCCCCTGAAAAATTGTATAGTGGGGAGGCCCTCAAGAGGGACAAAAATGCCATTTATCGAGGAGAAAGGCATGAAAAACGAGGAATTTCGGCTCGTTGGGCACCAATTTGTGGACTGGATCGCCGACTATTTTGAGAATGTCGAGAAATTCCCCGTTCTTTCCCCGCTCGAGCCGGGCGACGTCAAGAAAAATATTCCCGCTGTCCCGCCCGCCAGGGGCGAGGCCATGGAGGGGATCTTCCGGGATTTCGAGAAAGTGCTGCTGCCCGGTGTCACCCACTGGCAGCACCCCGGCTGGTTCGCCTATTTCCCGGCCAATAACAGCCCGGCCTCGGTCCTGGGGGAATTCCTCACCGCCGGCCTCGGCGCCCAGTGCATGATCTGGCAGACCTCTCCGGCGGCGGCCGAGCTGGAGGAAGTCGTCCTCGATTGGCTGCGACAGATGACCGGGCTCCCCGAGGGCTTTTCCGGCGTCATCCAGGACACGGCCTCGACGGCCACCCTGTGCGCCCTGCTTTCGGCCAGGGAAAGGGCGACCGGGTTCGAATCGAACGACGCCGGCCTCCAGGCTCCCCTGACCGTCTATGCTTCCGAGGAGGCCCATTCGAGCGTCGAAAAGGGCGTCAAGATCGCCGGATTCGGGAAGAAGAACCTGCGCCGCATCCCGACGGACGGGCGCTTCGCCGTTATCCCGGAGAAACTCGAGGAGGCCATGACCAGGGACCGGGACGCCGGGTTCGTTCCGGCCTGTGTCGTGGCCACGGTCGGCACGACGTCGTCCGGGGCCATCGACCCCTTGAGGGCGGTCGGCGAGATCTGCAGGAAGCACGGCGCCTGGTTCCACGTCGACGCGGCCTGGGCCGGGACGGCCGCCCTGCTCCCCGAAAAACGCTGGATCCTCGACGGGATCGAGCTGGCCGATTCCTTCGTCTTCAACCCCCACAAGTGGATGGCGACCAACTTCGACTGCTCGGCCTATTTCGTCAAGGACCCGGCGACCCTCGTCCGAACCTTCGAGATCCATCCCGAATATCTCAAGACCGGTGTCGACGCCAAAGTCAAGAATTACCGGGATTGGGGCATCCAGCTGGGCCGGCGCTTCCGGGCCCTCAAGCTCTGGTTCGTCATCCGCTCCTACGGCGTCGAGGGGCTCCAGGCTATGGTCCGCGAGCACCTCCGCCTGGCGGCGCTCGTCAAGGACTGGGTGGATGGGGACGGCCGCTTCGAGCTCCTGGCCCCGGTCGACCTCGGCCTCGTCTGCTTCCGTCTCGATGACGGCCGGGCGGAAAGCGGGCTAGACGAGCTGAACCGCAGGCTGCTCGAGCGGGTCAACGCCTCGGGACGCGTCTTCCTGACCCACACGACGCTCCGGGGGAAATACACCATCCGGCTGGTCGTGGGTCAGAGGACGACCGAGGAGCGCCACGTCCGGGGCGCCTGGGATATCATCTCCGCCGCGGCCGGGGACGTCCTGAAGACCTGAACCCCAGGCCTATTCCGGCTTGAGGCCGAGCTATCGCGCGGGGCAGCCCTTTTTCTTGAGCCAGCCCGTCCGGATCCGCGATTTCCGGTCCCGGGTCGTGTAGGGCTTGAGGTCGAGGACCGGCGTCCCGTCGACGAGGTCGAGGCCGGAAACCTCGAGGACCCGTCCGTTCCTCCCGAGCAGCTTGACGACGGTCATGCCCAGGGGATTCGGCCGATGCGGCGAACGGGTCGAGAAGATCCCCCGCAACCCGGGCTCGCCCGGCGGGACGGTCTTGAGCTTGAACCCCGAGGAGCGGTGAAAATGGAAAAGGACGATGACGTGCGAAAAGCCCTCGAGGTCGTCGAGGCCGGCGGCGAATTCGGGGAAGACTTCGATCTGGCCGGCGACGCGTTCGAGGAAGCGGGGCGGGGCGAAGGCCGGAGGCGGCAGGTCGGCCGGCTCCTTGAAACGCGACCTGACGACTCCCACCGGCCGGAGCCGGATGGCGCCCGTCAACCGTTGATGTACGTCAGCCATTTCTCATAGCGGGGGGAGCGGCCGGTCACGGCCTCCTTGTAGGCCCCGACCATCTTCAGCGCGATCGGCCCCGGGACGCCCTTCCCGACGGTGTGCTTTATTCTCGGGCCGGCCGGATCGGACCCGTCCGTGACGGAGATGATGGGGATGACCTCGACCGCCGTCCCGCAGAAAAAGGCCTCGTCGGCCCCGAAGAGGTCCTCCTTGGTGATGGGCCGGACGACCGTCTTGAACCCGAGGTCGCGGGCGATCTCGAGGAGACTCGTCCGGGTGATCCCTTCGAGGACGGACTCCTTCTGGTCGTTCGTCACAAGCATCCCGTTCTTGACGATGTAGATGTTCTGGCCGGGCCCTTCGGCGACGCGGCCCTCAAAGTTCAGGAAGATCGCTTCGTCGAAGCCCTCCTCGCGGGCCTCGAGGCCGCAAATCGTCGACTGAACATAGACCCCGCCGAGCTTGGCGGACATGTTGAACTGGGTGTGGTGAACACGGCGCCAGGGGACGATGTAGGCGTTGACTCCGGCGCCGGCCTTCTCGCCGAGGTAGGCCCCCCATTCCCAGGCGCTGATGGCCAGTTCCACCGGACAGGCCTTGGGCACGAGCCCGAGGTTGCCGTAGGAGAAGAAGAGCAGGGGCCGGATGTAACAGCTCTCGAGCTTGTTCTCGCGGACGGTCAGCTTGATGAAATCGGTGATCTCGTCCTTGTTGTAGGGAGGCTTCATCTTGACCACGCCCGCCGACAGGAAGAGCCGGTCGACGTGCTCCGGCAGGCGGAAGATGGCGGGTCCCTGCGCCGTGCCGTAGGCCCGAATCCCCTCGAAGGTAGACGTTCCATAATGGAGGGCGTGAATCATGGGGTGGAGGCCCGCCTCGGACCAGTCGCGGAGCTTCCCCATGTACCAGTATTTCTCGGCCTTGGGAAAATGGGTGTTAAGAAACATGGACGACTCCTTGAAAAAAATCCATGCTATCACAGCCGAACGGCCCGAGTAAAGTTAGCCGCGTGCCCGGGCGAAGTACGTTTTCCCCCCGTGGACGGCCTTCCGGACTCCCCCCCGGCCGCGGAGTGAGGAAAGGGCCTTGAGGACCTCGTCCCGATGGCGGCCCAGGGAGAGAGAGAGATCCTCGGCGGTCATGGGCCGGCGCCCGACCGCGGTCAGGAGGGCCGTTTCGAAATCGCCGGCGGCCGGCGCCTGATCCCGCTTTTCGAACGAGGCGATGATCTCCGCCCGGGGGCCGAGGGCGTCGCGGATCTTTCGCATCGCTCCGGGGCTCAACGGCTTCGCTTTGACGTCGGCGGGCGGTCGGACGACCGTGTTCAGCTGGATGCGGTCGGGGCGGATCCTGTCCGCGGCCGCCCGGAGGGCTTCGATGTGGGCCGGGGAATCGTTGACGCCCCGGATGAGCATGACCTCCAACCAGATCTCGCCCCGGAAGCCCTTGCGGAAGCGGACCAGACCGTCGATGATCTTTTCGGGATCGAGGGTTCTGTTAGGCCGGTTGACGCGACGGAACAAATTCCCGGGAACGGCGTCGAGCGAGGGCACGACGATGTCTGCGGCGGCGAGGTCCCGCCGCACCTCTTTCCGGGTGAGCAGGGTCCCGT
Organism: uncultured Eubacteriales bacterium; assembly: GCA_964525875.1. Lineage (GTDB taxonomy): Bacteria > Acidobacteriota > Aminicenantia > Aminicenantales > Saccharicenantaceae > RBG-16-66-30. The sequence goes on along the minus strand of CAZGJS010000005.1, from coordinate 76,533 downwards.
TGGTCAGGACGACGACGGGGATCCGGGTCATCTTCTTGATGGCCCGGATGATGCGGCCGATGTCCCGGTTGAGGGTCGGCTCGCCCGAGCCGGAGAAGGTGATGACGTCGATCTTCTGCCCCGATTCCACGGCTTCCTTGACCTGAGCCAGGATCTCCCCGGGCGGAAACCAACTCCCCCGCCGGCTTACGGTTTTCCGCGTCGACCCGAGCTGGCAGTAGGTGCAGTCCAGGGTGCAGGTCTTGAAGGGGATGATGTCCACGCCCAGGGAGAAGCCCAGGCGCCGCGAGGGCACGGGGCCGTAGATATAGCGGTGGCCGCCCATCAGGCCTTGCCCTTATAGGTCTCGATGAACTTCCGGAGGGACCGGTCGTAGGTCTTCTCCACGGCATCGGGGAAGAGGCAGGCCGGGAGCTCCCGAAGGCTCCAGTGGTAGGCCAGGCAATCGCAGCACAGCCCCTTCCGGCTGCAGGGTTCCCAGCTGCAGTTGCACCGGGCCTTGTTTTTCGCGCTTTTGCACTCGCTCATTCGCCGCTCTCTTATATAAGGAATAGAACTCTCCTTTTATTATAGGATTTCCCCGCCCATAATGAAACCGCCCTCGCACGAAAGCCGTGGCCGCCGTTGTCGAGGCCGCGGCTTTCGTGTATCATATCCATCTTCAAGAGGTTAGTGAGGAGTCCCATGGCGCGACACACCGACCGGGAGGCCAAAGCCGGCCTGAAGACGAAACTGCCGCCCCTCGTGACCTTCCCCAACCAGTTCCCGGATTACGAGATCGCCATCGAGTTCCCGGAGTTCACCTCGGTCTGTCCCAAGACGGGACTGCCCGATTTCGGGACGATCCTCCTCCGTTACGTCCCCGACAAGAGAGTCCTCGAGCTCAAGTCCCTGAAGGAGTATTTTCTGGCCTACCGTAACCTGGGCATTTTCTACGAGAACGTGGTCAACCGCGTCCTCGAGGACATCGTCCGGGCCTGCCGTCCGTCGAGCGCCGTCGTCAGGGGCGAGTTCAATCCGCGCGGCGGACTCCGGTCGGTCGTCGAGGCCCGTTACCCCCGCCCCCGGACCCGCGGGCGCTGAGGGCCGACCCCACCATCCCGCGAGTCTCCTCCCGAGGAAAAGCCATATGCCCCTATCAACGAACGGCCCGCGGCTGGGCCGGACCGACCTGTTGATGTTCCTGACCGTCCTGCTCTGGGCCATCAACGTTTCGGTCCTCAAGATCGGCCTGAGGACGATGTCTCCCCACGGCTTCAACGCCGTCCGGCTGGCCCTGGCCGCGATCGCCTATCTGGCCGTGCTCGCGGTGGGCCGGGGCAAGTTCTCGCTGGCCCGCAAAGGGGACGGGTGGAAGGCGGCCGGACTCGGGCTGTTGGGCATCACGGGCTATCAGATCGTTTTCATCCAGGCCCTCGCCCGGATGAACGCATCGACGGCCTCCGTCGTCATGGGGACGAGCCCCATCTTCATCGCCCTCCTGGCCACCGCGGTCGGGAAGGAGCGGATCTCGCTCGCCGGCTGGATCGGCATCGCCATCTCCGTGGCCGGGTTTCTTCTCGTCGTCTCCGGAGAGAACGGGGGCATCGTCTTAACCTGGGAAGTCATGGGCGGGGCGGTCATGATCCTTGTCGCCAACGCCTTCTGGGCCGCCTACACCGTATTCTCGAAACCGGTCTTGGAGCGGAATTCGGCGTTCCGTTTGGCCGCCGTGGGGACGATCGCCGGGACCCTGGTCTATCTGCCGTTCGCGGCGAAGGACCTGGCCGCGGTCGATTGGGCGCGGATCCCCTGGCAGGGCTGGGGGGCCATCCTGTATTCCGGCCTGGTGGCCATATTTCTCTGTTTCGTCCTCTGGTACCAGTCCGTCAAGGCGGTCGGGAGCTCCAAGACGGGCGTCTACGGCAACCTGATGCCCGTCCTAGCCATCCTCTTCGCGGGGGTCGCGCTCGGCGAGCGGCTGACCATGCTCCAAGCCGCCGGCGCGGCCATCACCTTGTTCGGCGTCTACCTGACGCGGTCCGGCTACAGGCTTTTCGAGCGGAAGGGCGCTGGACGCGATACGGGCCCTGCGGTGTCCGCCTAGCGCAGTCCGTAGACCTTGTGGAGCTGGACGGATACGCGGATGTTGGACAGTCCCGTCCGATAGGCGTCTTCGAGGACTTTCAGCGCTTTCTTTCGGCTCCACGGCGCGTTCGACTGCGGCTGGAGGATGAGGGGGATTTCCGGGGGGAAGGATCTTCTCACCGTCCTCACGGCGTCGAGCGTGAGCGTCCGGCAGACGACCAGTTTGACCTCCCGCGCCCGCTTCAGGTATCCGGGGTGGAAGTCATATTCCGGCGGCTTGGGCGACACCGTTATCCAGTCCGCCCCCGGCTCAGGGGGGAACGTCCCGTTCGTTTCGACCTGGACCTTGAGTCCTGCTTCGTGGAGGCGCCGCACGAGAGGGCGGACGTCTTGGGCCAGGGGTTCGCCCCCTGTCAAGCAAACCCAGGAGGCCGGGGAGCCGCGCCGGAGCCGGGCAACTTCTTCCGCGATCTTTTCGACGGGGGTTTCGCGTCCGCCGCGCCAGGCTTTCTTCGTGTCGCAGAAGCCGCAGCGGCGGTTGCACCCGGAGAGGCGGACGAAGATCGTCGGCTCGCCCTGGCGCAGGCCTTCGCCCTGGACCGAGGCGAAGATCTCAGTCGTCTTCAGCGTAGGTGGCCGCCGCATCTTCGGATTCCCAGACCGTCACCGACTTGACCGGGTACTTTTTCTTGAGCTCGCCGTAGAGGTGGCGGGCGATGTTCTCCGCGGACGGATTGAACGGGAAGACCTCGTTGAGGAGGGTGTGGTCGGGAAGCGTCGCGGCCAGGACCCTCTTGACTTCGGTGAAGTCGAATCCGATGCCGGCCCGGTCGAGCTCGCGGACGGCGATCTCGACCTCGACCTGGAACGTGTGGCCGTGGACCTTTTCGCACTTGCCCTTGTATTCCTTGAGATAGTGGGCCGCCGAGAACTTGTCCCGGACCTTGAGTGTCCAGCTCATCGTTGACCTCCCTTTCGTAGGCGGACAAGAAGAGGGTCCTCGCGGCCGACGGCCTTCCAAGCGCGGGCCCGGAGGCGGCACGAGGAGCATGTCCCGCAGGGGGCCTCGTCTCCGGAGTAACAAGAGACCGAGTAGGAATAATCGACGCCGAGGGCCAGGCCCTTCCGGATGATGTCCGCCTTGCCCAGGCCGACGAACGGCGCGAGGGCGCGCGGCCGCGGTCCGCCGAAAGCGGCTTTCGTGCCTGCGCGGATGGCTTTCTCCATGGCCCGGACGAAACGCGCGCTGGTGTCAGGATAGACGGGAGAGTCGGCGACGTGGAAGCCGCCGACGAGGTCCCGCACGGCGCGCGCCTCGGCCCAGGCTGCGGCCAGGGCGAGGAAAATGCCGTTACGGAACGGGACGTAGGTCGAGGGGGGGGCAGTCGCTATTTTCGGCGGCCGCGCGGAGCGGGGGAGAGGGATGGCCGGGTCAGTCAGGGCCGACCCGCCGATTTGCCGGAGGTCGACCTTAAGGACGGTGTGCGCGACTCCCAGCTTGCGGGCGGCCTTGCGGGCGAGGGAGACCTCGATGCGGTGCCTCTGGCCATAGTCGAAGGTCAGGGCGTGGACCCGGTCGTAGCGCGCCAGGGCCCAGACGAGGGCCGTCGTCGAATCGAGCCCGCCAGAAAACAAGACCACGCAGGATGTCACCGGGGCTTTCCTCCGACCACGATAATAAAGGACACTGCCGCGAATATCAACCCATTCGCCTCCCCGGTCTGAAGCCCGGAGTATGCTCAGGGTTAATACTGAGCAACGGCGCTTTTGCACCGATTTGCAAAGATTTGTAAATCGGTGTTGGCGCCGTCGAACGTATCAATAAAGCCCAATCCCCGGGAGTGCCGTTCCGTCAGCCGCAGGACGCCACCCGGGCTGCGACGGGGACCATCCAGAGCCCCCGTAGCGGAGGGGGACCCGCCGCTTGCGGCGGGGGAACCGCCGGGACTGGTTCCCAGGGGGGCCGGGGGATATGGGTGGTTCCCGTCGCAGCTAAAAAGGGCGGCGTCCTCGCGGCCGTGGTGTGAGCTCGCCGGCCGGTTGACACTCCCGGGCCGGGATGGTATATCTTGAAATTCGAAAAATGAGCGAACATCAGATCGAAAAAGGCATCGCCGGGGTCGTCAAGACCTACGAGCTCCTCGACCGCGTCCGGACGCGGCGGGACCTCGTCATCCGTGACGACCAGTTCGACTACGAAGCCCTGCTCGACGCGGCCCGCTACGCGCGCCGCCGGCGCATCCGGTTGAGCCTGCTGGACACCGGCCGGCTCGGCCTCACGGAGCTCGAAGCCCTCGTGCGCGAGGGCGTTCGCGTCCTGACCTCGGACGAAGCCCGGCCGCGGGCCGACGAATGGGAGATCCTGCTCGAGGCTTGCCGGACTTCCCGGACTTTCTTGTCGGTGTTCTGGAACGGCCCGCTTCCATCGGCGGAAGGGACCGGCGGCATTTCGCTCCAAACCCTCGAGGGCCTCCTAGCGCGAGGGATGGATTTCCACGTTTCGAACCTGAACATGCAGCGCGACCCCGCGCTCATGGCCGAGCTCGCGGCCGTGTCCAAATCGGGCCGGGGCTATTTCGTCTTTTATCACCATGGGCCGCTCGCTGCGGAGCTGGTTGTGCCGGCGGGCCGGGGCGCCTGGGTCCATCTGACCGACGGCGGCTCCGCGGAGGAGACGTGGGCCGGGCTCGCTGCCGGGACCGCGCGCGCCGGCGCGGCGGCCGGCGCCCGGGCCGTCGTCCGCGTCGAGCGCGGCCTGCCGCTCGAGGTCCTGGAAGAACTCTGGGCCGCCGGGGCCGCGCTCCTCTTCCTGACGCCGCCGAGCGACGACCGGTCCCTGCTGCGTCCCATCGAGACGCTCGCGGCGAAGCGGAAGGTGCCGGCGCGGGCGTACTACCTCTCCACGGCTTTCATGCCGTGAGCGTCCGATTTCTCTTGAAAAAACCTGCTCTTCCGCTACAATACGAATCTCATGAACGCGCATGAACTCGGGCAATCGCTGTCGCTGTGGGCCGTCGTCCCGTTCGCGGGGCTTCTCCTATCCATCGCCCTCCTTCCCCTCCGCGCGCCGCGCTTCTGGGAGAACCACAAGAACAAGGCCCTCGTCGCCTTCCTGTGGTCCCTGCCCATAGCGGTCTACTTCCTGTTCCAGGCCCCGCACGAACTCGTCCTGTCGATGAAGGATTACTCTTCCTTCCTTCTCCTTCTCACGGCCCTGTTCATCATCTCCGGCGGCATCGTCCTCAAGGGAGACCTCAAGGCGACGCCCGAGGTCAATACGCTGTTCCTGCTCATCGGCGCCGTCCTGGCCAACTTCATCGGCACGACCGGGGCGAGCATGCTCCTCATCCGCCCTCTCCTCCAGACGAATTCCGAGCGCCGGCACACGCTCCACGTCCCGATCTTTTTCATCTTCCTCGTCTCCAACATCGGCGGCAGCCTGACCCCGCTCGGCGACCCGCCGCTCTTCATGGGCTTCATCAAGGGCGTGCCCTTCTTCTGGACCCTCCGGCTTTTCCCGATGTGGGCCGTCATGGTCGGCGGCGTGCTGCTGATGTTCTACCTCTTCGACAGCTATCAGTACCGCAAGGAAGAGTGCCGCGACCTCATCCGCGACCGGCGCCGTGTCGTCCCCCTGCACATGACCGGGACGGTCAACTTCCTGTGGATCGCCGGGGTCATCGCCGGCATGTTCCTGCCCTTCCCGAGCCGCGAAGGCGTCTTCATCCTCATGTCCGTCATGTCCCTGCTGACGACCAAGCGCGAGTGCCGGGTCGACAACAAGTTCACCTACAACCCCATCCTGGAGGTGGCCATCCTCTTCGCCGGCATCTTCGTCACGATGATCCCGGCCCTGCTCATCCTCAACGCCCGCGGCGCCGCGCTCGGCATCGCCAAGCCCTGGCAGTTCTTCTGGGCCACGGGCTCCCTCTCCTCTTTCCTCGATAACACGCCGACCTATCTGGCTTTCTTCTCCATGGGGCAGGGCCTCGGCCTCAACGGTGACGTGATGGGCATCCCGTCGATCTTTCTCAAGGCGATCAGCGCCGGCGCCGTCTTCATGGGCGCGAACTCCTACATCGGCAACGGCCCGAACTTCATGGTCAAGGTCATCGCCGAGGAATACAAGCTGAAAATGCCCTCGTTCTTCGGCTACATGGCCTACTCCTTCGCCATCCTCATCCCGCTCTACGTCGTCGTCACGCTCCTTTTTTTCAGGTAAATATCACCAGGATCCCGCGATGAATTCAGCCCTCGCCGCTCCGCAAGTTCCGCGCTGTTTCTCTTCGTCCGCGGGCGCATCCGGCGGTTTTGAGAAACGCGCACGGCGGGACGGATCGACACTACTAATGGTGCGGGCGGGGCGCCGTCCTACAAAGAAAAGTGGTCGATCGGTGAGAAAAAAACTTGACATTTGGTTAGAATGGTCTATAAATGAAAATGAATAACGTGATCACGGCCATCGAAAATGGCGAAGGCATGAGTTGAAAGAAGGTATAGAGCGATGAAAGTAGCATTGCTTTTCAGTTCGAAAGCGGGGATGGAAGCGACGCTCTCTCATCGCCCCGACGAACGACGCGACGAGGAAGACGAACCCCCATCGCCAGTCGACCTGCTCGCGGAATGCGATTCGGACGAAACGATCGCAGCCGTCGGGCGGGTGCTCCAGGAACGTCACCAGGTTGTCTTTATCGAATCCGATGAGAAGGCCTACGCGCGACTGAAGCGCCAGCGTCCCCATCTCGTCTTCAACATCGCCGAACGCGTCGTCGGCCCGAACCGTGAATCCCACATCCCGACGATCTGCGAGATGCTGGACATCCCCTACACCGGCTCCGACCCGCTGACCCTCGGCCTCTGTCTCGACAAGTCGCGGGCCAAGGAGATCCTGTCCTACCACAGGATCCCGAACCCGGCCTTCTGGATCGTCGAGTCCGCGGCCGACATCCCGGCCGGCGTCCGGCTCCCGGCCATCGTCAAGCCCCTCTTCGAGGGTTCGAGCAAGGGCATCAAGAACAACTCCCTCGTCCACACGCTGGGCGACCTTTACGAGCGCGTGGAGGAGGTCATCGCAACCTACAACCAGCCGGTCATCGTCGAGCGCTTCCTCTCCGGCCGCGAGTTCACCGTCGGCGTCCTGGGCAACACCCCGAACCACGAGATCCTGCCCATCGTGGAGATCGACCACAGCCAGCTGCCCTCCGGGGCGGCGCCGATCTATTCCTACGAGGCGAAGTGGATCTGGGACACGCGGGAAAAGCCCCTGGATATCTTCAAGTGCCCGGCGCCCGTCGGCCCGGTGCTCAAAGCCAAGATCGAGAACTACGTCACGCGGACCTGCGCCGTGCTCCGCATCCGGGACTGGTGCCGGGTCGACGTCCGGCTCGACGAAAAAGGGGAACCCAACATCCTCGAGGTCAACCCGCTGCCGGGCATCCTGCCCAACCCCGAGGACAATTCCTGCTTGCCCAAGGCCGCCCGGACGGCCGGGTATTCCTATTCGGACCTGATCCACAAGGTCGTCGAGGAGGCCTCGAAACGGCACGGCCTCCGTCCCACGCGCATCCGGCCCGCGGCGAGCGAGCGGCCGGTGGTCCACGCGGATCGTGCATGAACCCTGCCCTTAACATCGCCATCGTATTCAACGCCTTCGAACCGAGACCGACGGCGACGGGGGAACGCCTGTCCGAAGAGTCCGTGGCCGAGATGGCCCGGCAGGCCCACGACGCCATCCTCGTCGGCGGCTACAACGTGACGCTCATCCCCCTCCAGAGGAGCCTCCTCAATTTCCTGGGGCGGGTCCGGGAGCTCAACCCGGACGTCCTGATCAACCTCTGCGAAGGGTACTACGGCCGGCCGCAGTGGGAGTCGAACGTCGCCGGCATCTTCGAGCTCCTCGGCCTCACGTTCACCGGGAGCGCATCCAAGACGCTGGCCTTCTGCCAGGACAAGTTCAAGGCCAAGGCCGTCCTGCGGGCGGCCGGTCTGCCGACGGCTCCGGCCCAGCTCATGCTGACGGGGGAGGAGCCGCTCGAGCTGAAATTCCCCCTCATCGTCAAGCCGAACGCCGAGGACGCCAGCCTGGGCATCTACCCGGACTCCGTCGTCCGCGACGAGGAGGCCTTCCGCCGGCAGGTTCGGCGCTGTCTCGAGAATTACAAGCAGCCGGTCCTTGCCGAAGCGTTCATCGACGGCCGCGAGTTCAACGTCTCGGTCCTGGAGAACGGCGCTGTGACACCCCTGCCGGTCTCCGAGATCGATTTCTCCGCTATGCCCAAGGACCTGCCGCGCATCCTCGGTTACGAAGCCAAGTGGTTCGAAGACGATCCGCTCTATCAGAAGACTCCCCCGGTCTGCCCGGCGCCCATCGACGAGGAGCTCCGCGCCAAGCTCCAGGGGTTGGCCGCCGCCGCGTTCCGGATCATGGGCTGCCGGGACTACGCCCGGGTCGATTTCCGGATGGACGCCAAGGGCCGGCCGTTCATCCTCGAAGTCAACCCGAACCCCGACATCAGCACCAACGCCGGCTACGCCCGGGCCCTCAGCGCGGCCGGGATCGCCTACACCTCGTTCTGGGGCGCGATGATCGACAATGCCATGAAGAGAAAGGTTGTCCATGATCCGGCCGATGGAACCGCGCGATAAGGAACCGGTCCTCGGCCACGTCCGGGCCACGGGTTTTTTCACGCCTGCCGAGATCGCCGTGGCCGAAGAGCTCATGGACATCTATCTCGAGAAGCCGGAGCAGACTGATTACCGCGTGGTCGTGATCGAGAACGACCGGAAGGACGCCGTGGGTTACATGACCTGGGGGCCGACGCCGCTGGCCGAGGACGCCTATGACATCTATTGGATGACCGTCGCGCCGTCCGAGCAGGGCAAGGGCCGGGGCAAGGCGCTCATCCTCTGGCTCGAGGACGAGGTCCGGCGCCGCGCCGGCCGGCTGATCGTCATCGAAACCTCGTCGCAGCCGAAGTATCAAGGCACGAGGCAGTTTTACTTGGATTTTGGCTATAAAGAAGTCGCCCGGGTCCCGGATTTCTACAGGGCCGGGGACGACCGCGTCATATACGCGAAATATTTTCGTTGACGAGGAGTGCAGAGGAGATGGACGACTGGCAACGCTTGCTCAGGGGCAGTCTCAGGAAACCGGAAGAGATCGCCCAACATTTCGGACTTGATGTCGAGGAGGTCCGGCGCATCGCCCGCGCGTTCAAGATCCAGATCACGCCGTACTACGCCGGCTTGATCAAGGAGCGCGGCGACGCGATGTGGCGCCAACTGGTGCCCGACCCGGCCGAGTTGAAGGAAGATACCGGGGAAGCGGATCCCCTCCAGGAGGACAAGGACTCGCCCGTGCCGAGCATCGTCCACCGCTACCCCGACCGCTGCCTCTTCCTGGTTTCGCACAGCTGCGCCTCGTACTGCCGTTTCTGCACGCGCAAGAGGAAGGTCGGAGACCCGTCGAAGATCCACCCCCGGTACATCGAGGACGGCCTGGCCTACATCCGGAGCCATTCGGAGATCCGGGACGTCGTCATCTCGGGCGGCGACCCGCTCATGCTGAGCGACCGCAAGCTCGAGGCGATCGTCAAGGGCGTCCGGGCCGTCCCTCACGTCGAGATCATCCGCATCGGGACGCGCGCCCCGTGCGTCCTGCCGCAACGGATCACCGAAAAACTCGTGGCCATGCTCAAGAAGTACCATCCGCTCTACATGAACGTCCACTTCAACCACCCCGACGAGATCACGCCGGAATCGTCGCGCGCCCTGAATTTGCTGGCCGACGCCGGCATCCCGCTGGGGAACCAGACCGTGCTCCTCAAGGGCGTCAACGACGATCCGCTGGTCATGCGCCGGCTCATGCAGAAGCTCCTCTCGGTCCGGGTCCGGCCCTACTACATCTACCAGGCGGACTACGTCTCCGGCACCGAGCACCTGAGGACGACGGTCGAGAAGGGGCTGGAGATCATGGAAAACCTGCGCGGCTGGACGTCCGGGTTGGCCGTCCCGTATTACTGCATCGACGCGCCCGGAGGCGGCGGCAAGATCCCGGTCCTGCCGAAGTACCTCCAGTCGATCACCGACGAGCAGGTCGTGCTGAGGAATTACGCCGGCGAGCTCTTCGTCTACCCGCAGGTGAAGCCGAAGCCGAAGCGCAAGCCGCGGCCGGCGAGCGCCCCCTGCTATAGCTTCGACGGCGCCCCCCCCATGCCGTAAGCGGTCAAAAAGAAGGTACCGGGTCTACGCAATGCCAATTTTGGCATTGCGTAGACCCGGTACCTTCTTTTTAGGGGCGAAGACGACGCTCAATTTCACCAATGGCGCGAGCCAGCGTATCGTTGTGAATGAGTTCTTTTCGTATCCGGCGGCAAATATCCGTTATTCCGGAAACTCCCAATTTGTAGAACTTTCCAATCTCCTTGAGCGGGTAATCCGTCTCCTTATGGCTGATAAATATCGAGAGATTTCGAGTGAACCTATTTTTTGAGCCAAGGGACGATTCTGTAGCTGCGAATATTTGTTCTAGCCCCGGCCGGGGAAAGAGCTTACGGAGTTGAGGGAGGTCTCGAACTGGTTGTTCATTCGTATCTGACAGGAATAATTTTGTGATCCGTTCGACGAAGTCGGCATTCCCCAGTATTCCGGTTTTCTTCGCAGCTTCGAGCGGGCTCGGTAGCTTTTGGGACAGACGCCAAGCGACATACTCTTCGTAATTGTTCCTCGCGTCGGTCAGAGACGCTCCGAACAGGCGAAGAACGAACGAGTTGGTTGTCCATGGTTGAGGCGCCGCTATCCCTAAATATTCACGGTAATTAGACCATACGTAATCTTCGGGACGGTTAACGATCCTGGCCCGAACCGGATTGAGGTGGATATAGGGCGCGAGCTCCCGCGCATATTCCTCTGCTTGAACTAAGATCGCCGTAAATCGAGATTGGAAAGTGTGCCCACAGCGGTCATGTTTCAGGTTGAAGTAGCTTGAATACCTCATGTTGATCAAATGCATGATCCTCGAAAGCTGGCCCTGGGGTGTTTCCAGAAAAAGATGGTAGTGATTTTCCATCAGGCAATAAACATGTATGACAACGCCGAACTTTTCATGGGCATCTCTTAAGCAGTTAAGGAAGAAATATCTATCCTCATCGGCGAGAAAGATCGGCTGTCTTCTATTCCCTCGAGAGGTCACATGGTAGAACGCGCCCGGGAATTCGATTCTAAGAGATCTCGCCATGGCCTCCTCTCAAGGAGCATATTTCATGAAGATAGACGCACAGACACCAATTCTTTTCTCAAGGGGGAGCGAACAAGAAGGTACCGGGTCTACGCAATGCCAAAATTGGCATTGCGTAGACCCGGTACCTTCTTATTCACGTCTATCGGTCGCTTCGAAGACTCCGCTCCCTGCCGTAGGTTTGACCCCCTCTTACCTTACGCTCGACAGATAGGCGCTAAGGCCGACGGCCTTGACGATGCCCAACGTCTCTTCCCGGCTGAGGCCGCGTTTCTGCTTCAGCGACTCCAGGATGCGGATGATGGAAAAAGCGACCTCGGCCGTTTGCCCCGCTTCGGCCTGCCGGTCCTTGAGGTAGGCGATGGAATCGAAAAGGACGGCGTTGGCTTCGCCGTAGGAGATCGGCTCGCGCCCGCCGTTCGCCTTGACCCAATCGGCCAGCCCCAGCACGTCGTTCACGTGCGACTGGATGAGATAAGTGGCCCGGCCGACGAGCTTCAGGTTGCTGGGACTGACATTGGTCATCGTATTACCGACGACCTTGCCGAGCTTGGCCATGACGGCCGTCGAATGGGCGTTGAGGAGCATCTTGGCCGCGATCTGCTGCCGCAGGCCGAATGGATCGCCCGCGGCCCGGACATTTACGAGGACGGCGATAAGCCGGCCGCTCCGCCCCTCGAACAGACGCCGGATCCCCGCCTCTATCCGAGGGAACTCCTTCTGCGGGCTGCGGGTGACCAGCACGACCGCCGCGTCGGCGCCGCTCTCCCCGGCGAGCCGCAGGACATGCCTGAATGACGACCCTTCGCGCCCGAACTCGGCTTCCTCGGGCGTCAGGCCGACCAGGACGCAGAGGTCGCCTTTCTTCGGGGCGCGCCGCTCCATGTTCGCCGCGGAAAGGGAAAAATCGTAGAGCTCCGCCTGGTCGTCTCCGGCTTTCTTCAGGCTCTCGAGGGCCGCCCGCCGCAGGTAGGGGTCGTCGATGCCCGTTTCGAACGGCTGCCTGTACATCTCGGACGTCAACCCGCGGAAGGGCCGGCCCAGAAAAGCGCGCCAAGCGTCCCCGGCCGTCTTCGCCCCCGTCCAGACCTGGATCCAGCATTTCCGCTGCTGCTCCCTGACCGTGTCCAGCGGGAAGAGCCGGAACGTCGGGCTCCGTTCAGTGCTGTCGATGAAAACAGTGATCAGCCCTTTCTCGGCGTAGTATGTCGAGAACCGACCGCCCGCGTAGGCCGCGGTTTCGATGTCGGTCAACGCTGCGAGGGCCGGGAGCGCCGCCCGCGCCGCGTCGAGGACGCCGCCGAACTCCCTGAGCCTGGATGCGACCCCTGCGATCCCCGCCCGCTCCGCCCCGCCGCTGTCCTCGAAGCCGAGCCGGGCCATCTCTCTTTTCCCGAGGACCCGGGCCAGCGCCCGTCCCACAGCCGTCTCGATGACGGCGGCCACGACATAGGTCTCGATGGTCGTGGCCTGCATCCGCGTCGAGCCGGTAATGGCCTGGGGCCCGGTCGTCAGGTTGATCTTGGTGATGCCCGGCTCGGTCAGGACACTCCGGCTCCTGTCGAAGGGCAGGAGCCTGTCGTCCGGGTTGTTGTAGACGAAGTACAGCCGCTCGCGGCTCTCTCCGGGACTGTATCCCGGCTCGCCGCGCCACTCGTCGAGCGCGGCCAGGACCGTCCCGATGACCGACGACGTTTCGCCGCCCTCGGTGACGCAGATGACGACGTCGCCCTTGCGGATGCCCCTGTCATGGAGCTGTAAGCGGCCGATGAGCTGGAGGTCCTCGAAGCCCTCGAGGGAGCTGATCAGGGCCCTGTCCGCCCCGGTCATCTCGCCGATAAGGGCTTCCTCGACCCCCTCGGGGATGAAACCGGCGAGCTTCGCCGCGATCTTCCGGTCCGCCTTCACCCTCCGCCAAAAAGGCCGCCAGAACGCGCTCTCTATCTGCTTGGCCAGCCGGCCCGTGGCCCCGCAACCGTAAACATAGATCTTCCTGCCGGTCAGGATGGCGTCCTCGACGGCCCGGGCGGCTTGCTCGAGGACCGCCGGCGCCGCCGCCAGTTCCTCCATTTTCGCCCGGATATCGTCGTCGACCGAGGACAGCATCTTCAGCCCGGCCAGCGTGTCCTTCCGGATGCGCTCGCCGAGTGGCCACGTTTTCTGATGGCGCTGCTCCGTGAGCAAGGTGTGGAGCTGGAACTGCGTTTTCGTCCGGATGTAATCGACGGATTCCGCCGAGGGTTCGATCCCCAGCAACTTGAGAAGATTCCCCTTTGCACCCCCTGTTTCTTGCGTCATCCCCGTCGCGACCAACGTCACGATAGCCGAGCCGAAAAGGAGAGTTCCGCGAAATTGGGAGAAGAACCTCATTTGTCCTTGCCGTACTGGTGCTCGTCGTCGAGGATGTCGCGCTCCTGCCAGTCCCGGATCCATTCCTCGACCCGGAAGACCATGGTCCCGCCATCGGTCGTCGAGCAGACGACCCTGTCGAGGCTGCAGTTGATCAGCATCTTTTTGCAGATGTAGCAGGGGAAGGCGTTGATCGGCGCGCTCGCGCCCGGGGCGCTGCCGTAGATGTACATGTCCCCCCCGAGCAGGCTGACGCCCGCCCGGGCGGCGTTGATGATGGCGTTCTGCTCGGCGTGGACGCTCCGGCAGAGCTCGTAGCGCTGGCCGTGGGGGATGCCCAGCCGGTCGCGCAGGCAGAAGCCGTGCTCGAGGCTGTCGCGGGTCTTCCGCGGGGCGCCGACGTAGCCCGTCGAGATGATCTGGTCGTCCCGGACGACGATGGCCCCGATCGACCTCCGGAAGCAGGTGCTCCGGAGCGAGACTTCCTTGGCGATGCCCAGATAGTAAAGGTCCTTGGACGTTCTCGGCGGCGTCATGCGATCTCCTCGAGTTTTCGATGAAGGTCCGGGATGGTCCCGTCGTTCAGGATAAGCCGGTCGGCCGCGGTCATGCAAGCTTCGAGCTGCTGGGACGTCTCGCCTCCCGTCCTCTCCTGCTCTTCTTTTTTCCGGAAGGACTCGAGGTCGGCGGCCGATTCGTCCCGGCCGCGGGCCGCGACCCGGGCGAACCTCACTTCCACGGGCGCGTCGATGGCCAGCAGGACGAAGCCCGGCTGCAAGCGCAGGAAAGCGACCTCGTGCGTGTTGCGAATGCTGTCGACGACGGCCGGCCCGCCGACCTTGGCCACGGTCCGTCTGGCCAGGACGTCCGGCCCGTAGCGCTCCCGGAGCTCGTTTCCGGTCCGGATCAGGCTGTCCCGGCTGACGGTCTCGCCCCGGACCTGGAGCTCCTCCCTAAGGATATCGGAGAGCGAGAAGTAGGCGTAGCCCCTGGCCGTGAAGAACGCCGCCGTCTCGCCCTTGCCGGCCCCGTTGGTCCCGGTCAGTCCTATGAGTCGCGGCGGCTTTTTCATTTTTTCAGGATCCGCGGCAGGGCCCGGACATAGTTCCAAATGGGAGCGGTCGCCATGATCCGCCGCCATTCCTTGCGCAGCCCAAGGGCGGCCTTGACCCTGGCGCCGAGGCCCGCGCCGTGGAAGACCGAGATCGCTTTTTCCATCACGCCTTCGAGACTCCGGTCGTAGGGGAACCACCAGGTTTGTGATTTCTTCCGGAAAAAGTCCATGCCGACGTACTTGATGTTGACGAGCTCGTGGAGGCCGAAGGGACCGTGGGAGCGGCCCATGCCGGTCTGTTTGATGCCGCCCCATATCGCCCGGGGCTCGACGAACGAGTACATGTGGTCGTTGATAGTGACGGACCCCGCTTCGAGCCGTTCGGCGAACCACGCGGCTTGCTTCCGGTCACGCGTCCAGACCGAGGCGGTCAGCCCGTAGACGCTGTCGTTGGCCAGGGCCACGGCCTCGTCCGGCCGGTCGAAGACCATGATGGGCAGCGTCGGGCCGAAAGTCTCCTCGGTCATGACGCGCATCGTGTGGTCGACGCCGGTGAGGACCGTGGGCTCGATGAAATGGCCGGGGAGGCCGGCGACCCTTTTTCCCCCGACCGGGATCCGGGCCCCTTTCCCGCGGGCATCGGCGATGTGCTCCTCGACGATTTTGAGCTGGCCGGCCGTGGCCATCGGTCCCATGTCGACGCCGGAGTCGAGGGGGTTCCCGACCTTGACCTGGCCGGCGAGCTCGATGACCCGGGCGATGAACGGCTCGGCGACTTCGCGGGCGACGTAGGCCCGCTCGATCGAGCCGCAGCTCTGGCCGCAGTTCATGAAGGCCGTCCAAACGGCGCCTCGGGCGGCCCGCTCGAGGTCGGCGTCCTTCAGGACGATCATCGGGTCCTTGCCGCCGAGCTCGAGGGTCAGGTTGGTCAGGTTCCGGCTGCAGAGCTCCATGACCCGCTTGCCGATGCCGACGCTGCCCGTGAACATGACGGTCTGGATGTCCCGGTCGACGATCATGGCCTCGGCTTGCGGGACGCGGCAGGGGACGACGTTGAGGACGCCCGGCGGCAGGCCGGCTTCGACAAAGACCTCGCCGATGAGGAGCGCCGTGAGCGGCGTCGTCGTCGAGGGACGGAGGACGACGGTGTTGCCGGCCGTGAGGGCGCCGAGGATGTCGCAAAAGGGGATAAGGAAGGGGAAGTTCCAGGGCGAGATGATGAGCGTCGGACCGAGGGGATGGAAATGAAACTTGCCTGACTTGTTGAAGAACAGGGGCGTATGGTGACCGGCCCTCCGGGGACGGAGCAGGCGCCCCTGGTTTTCGGCGTAATAATTGAGGGATTGGAGGGCGCCGAAGACCTCGACGGCCAAGGATTCGGGATAGGGCGAGCCTTTTTCCATGGCGATGAGCCGGCCGGCTTCGCCCGCCCGCCGGGCCAGGATCCTCTCCGCCCGCTTGAGGATGTCCCTCTTTTTCCGGGGGTCGAGCCATCGCCACCCGGGGAAGGCCTCTTTGGCCGCCTGGATGGCCTGTTCGCATAGAGCCCCGGACGCCAGGCTGACTTCGCCCACGGCTTCGAGAGTGGCCGGGTTTTCGGAGACGAGCTTTTCGGCGGTTTCGATCCGTTCGTTGCGGATGATGAGGCGTCCGTCCATCGCTTTACCCCGCCTGATCCGTCCCCGCCGCCCGGGCCTTATTTTTTCCCCGGCCGACGGCGAGAGCGATCAGGATGCTGAAACCGTATAGGGCCAGCATAGGGATGGCCACGATGCTCTGGGTGATCACGTCCGGCGTGGGCGTGATCACGGCGGCGATGACGAAGACGAGGAGCACGGCGTACTTGAAGTTCTTGACCATCCAGCGGGCCGTGACGAGCCCCATCTTGGCCAGGAAGAAGACGAGCGTCGGCAGTTCGAAAACGAGGGCGATGCCGAGGATCACCTTCAGGGCGAAGCCGAAATACTGGTCGACGGTGATGACCGGCTGGAAGTCGCGCCCGAGCGTCAGGAAGAAGCGGCAGGCCCAGGGGAAGACGATGAAATAGGCGAAGAGCGCGCCCAGGGAGAAGAAGAACGTCGTCATCAGGACGAAGGGGACGGCGTACTTTTTCTCTTTCCGGTAGAGGCCGGGGGCGACGAAATACCAGATCTGGAGGAAGACGAAGGGCGACATGAAGAAGAGGGAGGCCAGGAAGGCCACCTTCATATAGAGCATGAAGGGCGCGGTCAACGTGGTGAAGGCAAGCTTCGTTCCCTCGGGCAGGTATTGGGTCACGGGCCGGGCCAGGATGGCGTAGAGATCCTTGGAGAAGACCCAGCCGGGGACGAAACCGATGAAAAGGGCGACGAAGGAGTAGAAGAGCCGCTTCCGGAGATCCTCCAGATGCTCGAGGAAGGTCATCTCGTCAGGTGACTTTCGGCCCTTCCCCAGTCTCATATGTCTCGATGTCCTTCTTGATGTCGTCCTGGAAGCTCTTGACTCCGGACTTGATATCGTCCATGCCCGACCGGATGTCCTTGCGGATGTCCTTGATCTCCGAGGCCTCGATCTCCTCCTCGATCCGGCCCTTGATCTCGTCGGACGTCTTCTTGAATTCCCGGATGGCCTTGCCGACCGACCGGCCGATCTCGGGGAGCTTCTTGGGGCCGAAAACGAGCAAGGCGATGACGAAGATGAGGATGAGTTCCATCGGCCCGATGCTCCCGAACATGTCCGTCTCGCGGCGGTATTATAGCACGGGGCCGCCAGAGTGACAAAGTGAATCGGCGGCAGGCCGGTGCGGCTTTACAACGGGGACGGCCGATGATAAAATTGTCAGCAGGTGAAGTCCATGAAAAAGCGCCTCATCCCCTTCGTTCTGGTGACGCTCGTTCTCATGCAGACGCCATCTCATGACCAGGACCTCTGGGCCGCCTCCCTGGCCAAGGCCCGGGCCATCGCCGGCGTCCTCGAAGAGAGCTATTACAAGCCGCTCGAGGAGGAGGCTCTGGCTATCGCCTCGATCAAGGGGACCCTGGACACGCTCGACCCCCACTCCTATTTCCTGGACCCCGCGAGCTTCTCGCGCATGCGCGAGGACTACACGGGCACGTACTTTGGCGTGGGCATGCAGATCCAGAAACAGGGCGACAACATCGTCGTCATCGCGCCGATCGAGGGCGGGCCGGCCTGGCGCCTGGGCATCCTTTCGGGGGACGTCGTCTCCCACATCAACGGGGAATCGACGGTGCCCATCTCGAGCTACGACGCCATGCAGAAGCTCCGCGGCGAGAAGGGGACCAATGTCACCATCACCGTCGTCCGCGACGGCGCCGACAAGCCCTTCGAGCTGACCATCACCCGCGAGGAGATCCCGCTCCTGAGCGTCCCGTACGCCTTTCTCCTCGACGGCGGGGTGGGCTACATCTATATCCGGAATTTTGGCGAGACGACGCCCCGCGAGCTCGAGAACGGGCTGGTCAGGCTCACCGGCCAGGGGATGAAGAGCCTCATTCTCGACCTTCGCCTGAACACGGGCGGCACCCTCCTCCAGTCCATCGAGGTCTCCGACCTCTTTTTGCCCAAGGGCTCACTCATCGTCTCCATGAAGGGACGAAATCCGGGCTACGACCGGGAATTCCCGGCCTTCCTGGACAACCAGTACGAGAAGCTTCCGCTCGTCATACTCATCGACCAGGGCACGGCCAGCGCCTCCGAGATCGTCAGCGGGGCGGTCATGGACCACGACCGGGGGCTCGTCGTCGGCGAGGATTCCTGGGGGAAGGGCCTCGTCCAGACGGTCTTCCCGCTGGCCCCGAACATGGCCGTGGCCCTGACCGTGGCCAAATACCTGACGCCGAGCGGACGGTCCATCCAGCGGGATTACAGCCATCTCGAGGATTACCTCATGAGCAAGCGCGCCCCCGAGGACAGCCGCGAGGTCCGCTACACCGACCGCGGCCGCAAGGTCCTCGGCCAGGGCGGGATCACGCCCGACTACGCCGTCAACTCCCTGCTCCAGCCGTTCACCGGGCGGCTCCGCATGAGCGGGGCGTTTTTCTCCTACGCCCGGAGGCTCGTCCTGCACCAGACCGACCTCGGCCGGAAGTTCGTCTTTCCGCAGGACCCGAAGGACGCCGGGGCCGCCGCGCCCGGGAAGATCCAGGTCGGAACGACGTTCATCGTCAACGCCGACGTCGTCGCCGATTTCCGCAAGTTCCTCGGGACGCGCAAGGTCGAATACGACGAGAAGACGTTCCAGGAGGCTGAGGCCGAGATCCGCCGGGAACTCGAACGCGAGATCGCCGGCGCCGTCTGGGGCGTCGAGGCCGGGATCCGGGCCGCGCGTGTGAACGACCCCGTCGTCATGAAGGCCATCCAGGTCATGCCCGAGGCGGCCAGGCTCCTCGAACAGAAATGAAGATCGCTATCGCCTCGGACCACGCCGGGTTCGAGCTCAAAACGGGGATCGCCGATCATCTCCGCGGCCGCGGCATCGCCTTCGAGGACTTCGGCTGCGGGCCGGGGGAATCCGTGGACTACGTCGATTACGGGGCCAAGGGCGCCCGGGCCGTCGTCTCCGGCGCCTGCGACCGGGCCATCCTCGTCTGCGGCACCGGCCTGGGCATGGCCATCACGGCCAACAAGTTCAAGGGCCTCCGGGCGACGCCTTGTTCGAGCGAGTACGCGGCCGAGATGAGTCGCAAGCACAACGATTCGAACTGCCTGACCCTGGGCGGCAGGACCCACTCCCTCGAGCAGGCCCTGAGCATCGTCCGGGTCTGGCTCGAAACGGAGTTCGAGGGCGGCCGCCACGCCCGAAGGGTCCAGAAGATCCGCGACCTCGAAGCCGAAAATTTCAAGTGAGGAGCCGTTCCATGCTTGCGTTTTCCGAGAAGGTCCGGGACCTGGCCGCCCGGGTCGAGCGGAACAGCGCCTGGCGCCAGAAAGAATGCTTCAACCTCATCCCGTCGGAATCGACGCCTTCTTTGCTCGTCAAGATGTGCGAGATCGCCGACCCGGCCGGCCGCTACGCCGAGCACCGGACGATGAAAGGGAAGGAGGTCTACTTCTACCAGGGCACGGACTTCATCCGGGACGTCGAGATCGAGGCCCAGAAGGAGCTCGGCGCCTATTTCGGGTGCACCGACGTCGAGCTCCGTCCGATCAGCGGCCAGATGGCCAACGAGGTCGTCTTCAAGGGCGTCGTCAAGTACATCAACAGGGGCCGGGCCGCCGGGCAGCCCTCGCGCCGGATGCGCCTCGTCTTGAACAACGAACTCATCTACGGCGGCCATCTCAGTTCCCAGCCCATGGGGGCCCTCTTCAACTATGCCGAGGAGGACCCGGAAACGGGCAAGGAACGGGTGGTCAATTTCCCCGTCCTAAAGGGGAATCCTTACAAGCCCGACCTCGAGCGGCTGGCCGCCGTCCTCGATTCGCACAAGCCCGAGCTGGTCGTGTTCGGCAAGAGCATGTTCCTCTACCGGGAGCCCGTCCGCTTCGTGGCCGACATCGTCAGGGGCTGGAAGGACCGGCCCATCCTGATGTACGACATGGCCCACGTCCTCGGCCTTTACGGGGCCTTCCAGGCCCCCTTCGACGAAGGCGCGGACCTCGTCACCGGAAGCACGCACAAGACCTTCTTCGGGACACAGCGCGGCGTCGTGGCCGGGAACTTCCCCAAGGGCTCGCCCCTGCGGCCGCTCTGGCTCGAGATCAAGGGCCGCGCCTTCCCCGGCTCGACCAGCAACCATCACCTCGGGACGCTCCTCGGGCTGCTCCTGGCGACCTACGAGATGAACGAGTTCAAGGAGGCCTTCCAGAACCAAGTCCGGAGAAACGCCCGGGCCTTCGCCCTGGCCCTCCACGCCCACGGCATCCCGGTCGAGGGGGACCCTGCCGACGGCTACACGGAAACCCACCAGGTCATCATCCGGGTCAAGGCCTTCGGCCCCGGTATGGAGATCGCCCGGCGCCTCGAGACGAACAACGTCCTGACTAACTACCAGGCCCTGCCCGACGACGTCACCTTCCTCGATTCGAGCGGCATCCGGCTCGGCGTCCAGGAGATGACCCGGTTCGGCATGAAGGAGAAGGACTTCGACGTCCTGGCCGGCCTGATGAGCGACGTCGTCGTCCGCAACAAGCCCGCCGGCGGCGAAGTGGCCCGGTACCGGAAGAACTTCCTGACCATGGGCTTTTCGATCCCGCCCGCCGAAGCCCTGCCGCTCGCGGCGCGGATCCTCTCGAGTGTCATCCCCGACCCCGGCTACGCGGCCCTCTTCGCCGAGAACCTCCGCCTGGCCGCCGGGGCTTGAGGAGAAGATCGATCGTCCTGTGAACGGAGGGTGAGACGATGAAGATACTGATCGTCGGGTCCGGCGGCAGGGAACACGCCCTGGCCTGGAAGATCGCCCAGAGCCCGCACGCGGACAAGATTTATTGCGCGCCGGGAAACGGCGGGACGCGGCTCGTCGCCGAAAACGTCCCCCTGGCCGAGACGGACATCCCCGGGCTGGCCGATTTCGCCGCGCGGGAAAATATCGAGCTGACCGTGGTCGGTCCCGAAGTCCCCCTGACCATGGGCATCGCCGACGAATTCGAGAAGCGCGGCTTGAGGATCTTCGGGCCCTCGAAGAAGGCGGCCGAGATCGAGGGCAGCAAGGTCTTCGCCAAGCAGTTCATGGACCGTCACCGCATCCCCACGGGCCGGTTCAAGGTCGCCGACGGCTTCGACCAGGCCAAGAAGATCCTGGCCTCCGGAGAGTTCGGTTTTCCCGTCGTCATCAAGGCCGACGGGCTGGCGGCCGGCAAGGGCGCCGTGGTCTGTTCCTCGCAGAAGAAGGCCGAGGACACGGCCGGCGAGATGCTCGTCCAGAAGAAGTTCGGGCCGGCCGGCCGGCGTATCGTCATCGAGGAGTTCCTCCGCGGCCGCGAGGTGTCCTTCTTCGTCATTTCCGATGGAATGAGGGTCCAGCCCCTGGTCTCGGCGATGGACCACAAGGCGGCCTACGACGGGGACAAGGGGCCGAACACGGGCGGCATGGGCGCCATATCGCCGTCGCCCTTCATGACCGAGAAGCTTTTCAACGAAGTGATGAACACCGTGATAACCCCGGCCGTCACCCGCCTGCTCGAGGAGGGCCGGAAGTTCAAGGGGGTCCTCTATGCGGGCCTGATGATCACCGAGCAGGGGCCCCGCGTTCTCGAGTTCAACGGCCGTTTCGGAGACCCGGAGACCCAGCCCCAGCTCCTCCGTCTGGAAAGCGACCTGGTCGAGCTCCTGACGGCCGCGGTCGACGAGAACGTCCTGCGGGAGGAGGTCCGCTGGTCCGCCAAACCCTCGGGCTGCGTCGTCGTGGCCTCGGGCGGATATCCGGTCCGCTACGAGAAGGGCAAGATCATCTCCGGCCTGGCCGAGGCGGCCGAGATCCCCGGGGTGAACATCTTCCATGCCGGGACCAAATATGAAAACGACACCTGCCTGACGACCGGCGGCCGCGTCCTCGGGATCTGCGCTTCGGAAGACAACCTGGCCGGGACCATGGCCAAGATCTACGACGCCTGCGGCCGGATCTATTTCGAAGCCATGCATTACCGCCGCGACATCGGCGCGACCAAGGAGGAACGGACATGAAAGTCATGATCTTTCTCGGCAGCGAATCGGACTTCGGCGTGGTCGAGGACGCGCTCATCCTGCTCAAGGACTTCGGCGTGCCCTTCGGCCTCGAGGTGACCTCCGCCCACCGCTCGCCGGAGCGGACCCTTCGCCTGGTTAAGTCAGCGGAGGCCGGAGGGACGGAGATCTTCATCGCCGTGGCCGGCAAGGCCGCCCACCTGGCCGGCGTCGTCGCCTCCCAAACGGTCAAGCCTGTGATCGGGGTCCCCGTCGAGAGCGAAGCGCTGGCGGGACTCGACGCCCTCCTTTCGACCGTCCAGATGCCCAAGGGCATCCCCGTCGCGACCATGGCCCTGGGCCGGCACGGCGGCTCGAACGCGGCCCTGCTCGCGGTCGAGATCCTGGCCCTTAACGACGAGGGGCTCCGGAAGAAGCTCGTCGATTACCGGGCGAAGATGGCGGACAAGGTCGAGGCGGCCTCGCTCAAGATCAAAGAAAAGCTGTGAACCCCGGCCATGCCCTCTTTTTCCGTCCGGAACTTCGGCTGCCGCGTCAACCGGGCCGAGGCCTTCGCCTGGGCTGAGGCCTTCCGGGAGAGGGGCCTCCGGCTCGAAGAGGATGGGGGCGGGAGCGATGTCGTCCTGGTCAACTCCTGCACCCTGACCGGCCGGGCCGACCGGGACGTCCGCAGGTTCATCCGGAAAACCGCCCGCGATAACCCCGGGACGAGGATCGTCGTTACGGGGTGCTACGCCGAGCGGGCGCCGGCGGAGATCAGTGGGATGCCGAACGTCGTCGCCGTCCTCCCGAACAGCGCCAAGGCCAGTCTGCCGGAGCGGGTGATGGAGATCGTCGGGGGAGAAGGGGAGAGGGCGGGCGCGGCGCGGGAGGCGGGGCCGGAGACGGAAGCCCCGTTCCGGGCGCGGGCCTTCCTGAAAGTCCAGGACGGGTGCGACAACCACTGTGCGTTCTGCGTCATCCCGAGCGTCCGGGGAAAAAGCGCGAGCGTCGGCCCGGACGAGGTCATGGCCCGGGTCCGAAAACTCGCCGGCCGCGGCTTCCGGGAGATCGTCCTGGCCGGCATCCATCTCTCGTCCTACGGGGAGGACTTCGAGCCGCCGGGCTCGCTCCTCGGCCTTCTCCGGGAGCTCGAGGGGATCCCTGGGCTCGGGCGTGTCCGGTTGAGCTCCCTCGACCCGGGGAAGACGGACGGCGCGCTCGTCGAGCTCATCGCGGCGAACCCGAAGATCTGTCAGCACTTCCATCTTTCGCTCCAGCACGCCTCGGCCCGCCTCCTGCGGCTGATGGGCCGCGCCGTGGAGCCGGGAGCCTACGACCGGTTATTGGAGAATTTGAGGACGAGGTCGCCGGAAGCGGCCCTCGGAGCGGATATCATCGTCGGGTTCCCCGGCGAGACGGCGACGGAGTTCGGCGAGCTGCGGAGTTTTCTCGCCGGCTCTCCGCTGACATATTTCCACGTCTTTTCGTACTCGCCGCGGCCGGGTACGCCCGCCGCGGCACGGCCCGGTGTCCCGGCGGGCGTCGTCAGGGACAGGGCGATGGAACTCCGGCGGCTCGCGGCGGAGAAGGACTTGCGCTTCCGCGGGCAGTTCGAGGGGCGGGAGCTCGAGGCCGTGGTCATCCACGCGTCGGAGAGGGGCGCCGAGCTTCTGACGGGGAATGCCATCCGGGTCTTCGCCCCCTCGTGCCGGGCTCCGAAATGCGAGCTCGTCCGGGTCGCGATCAACCGCGTCCTTTCGCGCCGGACGGAAGGCGAGGTCGTTCCATGAAGAAGATCCATCTTCTGCCCGAGGAGGTCGCCCAGAAGATCGCGGCGGGCGAGGTCATCGAAAGGCCTGTCTCGGTCGTCAAGGAACTCGTCGAAAACTCCATCGATGCCGGGGCGACGGAGGTCCGCGTCGAGCTCGTCGACGGCGGCAAGCGCCTGATCAAGGTCCGGGACGACGGCTCCGGGATGGGCCGGGAGGACGCCGCCCTTTGCTTCAGACGCCATTCGACGAGCAAGCTGGCCACGGAGGAGGACCTGGAGCGCATCGCCACGCTCGGCTTCCGCGGCGAGGCTCTGGCCAGCATCGCCGCCGTTTCCCGGCTGACGCTGCGCACCCAGGACGGGACCGAAGCCCGGGGGACGATGATCGAGCGGGAGGGCGAGCGCCTCATCGCGGTCACGGACATCGCCTTCCCGCGCGGCTCGAGCGTCGAGGTCAGGGACCTGTTCTTCAACCTGCCGGCCCGGCAGAAGTTCCTCCGCTCGGGCCCGTCCGAGCTCGGACCCATCGCCAAGTACGTGGCCCAGGCCGCTCTGGCCGCGCCCGGCGTCCGCTTCACGCTCGTCCACGGAGCGCGGGAGGTCATCGCCTGCCCGCCCGTCATGACCCTCCGGGAAAGGGTCTTCCAGATCTTCGGCAAGAAGATGGTCGACGGTCTGATGGACGTCGCCGCCGAAGAGGGCGGCGGCCGCATCGAGGGCCTGGCCTCGCGGCCGCTGGCCGGCCGGCCCGACAAGACCGTCCAGCACTTTTTCGTCAACGGCCGTCCGGTCAAGGATAGGATCCTCATGGCCGCCCTCAGCCAGGCTTATGCCGGCATCCTCGAGCGGGGGAGGTCGCCCGAGGCGTTCCTCTTCGTGTCACTGCCCTACGCCGATGTCGATGTCAACGTCCACCCGGCCAAGGCCGAAGTCCGGTTCAAGGACACCCAGCTCGTCTTCAGGCTCGTCCTCCGGGCCGTGGGCGAAGGGGCGGCCCGCGGACATACCATTAAGGAAGTCCTCCCGGCGGCCGGGGATAAGGGGCCGTCCGGGCGCGTCGCGGAGGAAGGCGTCGCCTGGACGTCTCGGGGTCTCGGTTTCGGGCCGGTCGCGGCCGACCGCTTGGCGCCTGGCGCAGCGGCCCGCCCCGGCGGCGGCGCGGATTGGACATCGACATCGGCGGACTCACCGGCGGCGAAAGGGCCCGCCGTCCTCGGCCAGTACGAGAACATGTACATCGTCGCGGCCGGCGAGGACGGCCTTCTCGTCATCGACCAGCACAACGCCCACGAGCGCGTCCTTTTCGAGAAATACCGGGAGATCGACCGCGAAAAGATCTGGCCGCGGAAGATGCTCCTCATCCCGCCCATCCTCGAGCTTTCCCCCTCGGCGGTCGTCAACCTCGAGACGAGCGCCGCCCTCTTCGAGGACCTGGGCTTCCGCGTCGAGGCCATGGGCGGGCGCTCCTACGCCCTCAAAGAATACCCCGACATCTTCAAACCCGAACAGGCCGTGGACATCTTTCTCGGCCTGCTCGATGAGGCGGGCCAAAAGACTGCCGAAGACCGGCGTGAGCACATGCTGGCGACGCTGGCCTGCAAGACGGCCGTCAAGGCCGGGGAGCCCCTGAACAGGGAGAAGATGGGCTACCTCGTCGAGGAACTGTTCAAAACCTCTCAGCCGGCCCTCTGCCCGCACGGCCGCCCCGTCGTCGTCCGCATCGAGAAGTCCGCGATCGACAAGGGCCTCGGAAGAAGATAACGGGCAACGGTATTAAGGGACTGTCCCCGGAGGGGACTGTCCCTCTGGTGTCTGAAGGTCTCGCGGGACCCGGCCGTCCCAAATTGACAGTCCGCGGGCGCGTCTGTTAAGATTCTACGGCGGACGTTGACGGGGAGTGGCGCAGCCTGGTTAGCGCGCCTGCCTTGGGAGCAGGAGGTCGGCGGTTCAAATCCGCTCTCCCCGATCTACTTACAGCCGAAGCGCGCCTGTAGCTCAGGTGGATAGAGCAGCTGCCTTCTAAGCAGCGGGTCGGGAGTTCGAGTCTCTCCAGGCGCGCCACTCCCTTTCCGCGAGGATCTCCCTCACCCCTGAGGGGGAGACAATTTTTGGTATTTTCACCCAGGCAATGCTCACGGCGGGTGATTGACGCAATTTGTCGATAAGAGAGAATAGGGCCATCGGAGCAATGCCTTTGATCTCTCGAGTTTCTTCTGGGTAAGAGAAAAATCGGCCTTCCGGCCGTCCTTAAGAGAGGGTCATCCGAGGCGACCGGCGATTGACAGGAATTGTCCAAAATAATATGATTACGGCATAAAAAATGGCATCCAACCTGGGTGAGCTGCTTTTACGGGAAAAGATCCTTTCCGTCGACCAGTTGAAATCCGCTCTCGACTTCCAGAAGAAAAACAGCCTGCCCGTCTGCACCTCGCTCGTCCAGCTCGGCTATCTGACCGAGGAGGACATCGCCCAGGCCCTCAGCCGCCAGCTCGGCTACCCTTACATCGACCTCGACCAGTTCGACGTTTACCCCGAAGTCATCAGCCTCATCCCGGTCGACGTGGCCAAAAAACACATGGTCATGCCCATCCACCGGATCCGGTCCTTCCTGACCCTGGCCATGGTCGACCCGACCGACCTCGAGATCATCGAGGACATCCGTTTCCGGACGGGGCTCTCCATCCAGCCCGTCATCGCCTCGGAAACGGGCGTCGTTAACGCCATCAACAAGTACTTCGGGACGGCCGACGCCATCCGGGTCAAGAAGATCATCGAGGACATCGCCCTGGCCGACGACGGCCGCGTCAACATCATCGAAGACGAGAAAGAGGACAGCGTCCTCGACAACATGGATGGCGAGGCCGACGAGGCCCCGATCATCAAGCTCGTCAACCAGACCTTCATCGACGCCATCAAGCGGAGCGCGAGCGACGTCCACTTCGAGCCGTACGAAACGAGCTTCCGCGTCCGCTACCGGATGGACGGCGACCTCTACGAGATCGTCAGCCTGCCGCTGAAGTACCGCAGTCCGGTCATCTCCCGGGTCAAGATCCTGGCGAACATGGACATTGCCGAGAAGCGCCTGCCCCAGGACGGCCGGATCAAGATGCGCATCCGCCTCGACAACGGGAAAAAGAAGGAAGTCGACATGCGCGTCTCCTCCATGCCCACGCTGTGGGGGGAGAAGGTCGTCGCCCGGATCCTCGACAAGGAGATGCTCAAGCTCGACCTGACCCAGCTCGGATTCGAAGAGGAGCCCCTGGCCATCTTCCAGGAAGCCATTCACAAGCCCTGGGGCATCGTCCTCGTCACCGGGCCGACCGGCAGCGGCAAGACGAACACGCTCTACTCGGCCATTTCGACGATCAACTCGCCGGACATGAACATCATGACCGCCGAGGACCCGGTCGAGTTCAACGTCCCGAACATCAACCAGGTCCAGATCAAGGAGGAGATCGGCCTGACCTTCGCCTCCTGCCTGCGGAGCTTCCTCCGTCAGGACCCCGACGTCATGCTCGTCGGCGAGATGCGCGACCCCGAGACCGTCGACATCGCCATCAAGGCCGCCCTGACGGGCCACCTGGTCTTCTCCACCATCCACACCAACGACGCCGCGAGCACCATCGTCCGCCTGGTCAACATGAACGTCGAGCCCTTCCTCATCGCCGACTCGCTCATGCTCATCGTCGCCCAGCGCCTCATCCGGCGACTCTGCAAGAAATGCGCCCAGCCGCACGCCCTGCCCGAGGCCGCCCTGCTCGAGATGGGCTTCCGGAAGGACGAGCTCAAGGGCCTCCAGGCCATGAAGCCCGGCGGCTGCGACGTCTGCAACAGGACCGGCTACAAGGGCCGGACGGCCCTCTTCGAGGTCATGGCCATCGACGACGACATCCGGACCATGATCCTGACCCGGGCCCAGTCCCGGGAGATCAAGAAGAAGGCCATCGAGAAGGGCATGCTGACGCTGCGGCGGAGCGGCCTCGTCAAGATCAAGAACGGAGTCACCTCGATCGAGGAAGTCCTACGGGAAACCGTCCGGGACCAATTCTAAGGAACGACAAGGAACGGAGGACGATATGGCCAAACCGATATTCGAACTCTTGAAAGCCTGCGTGGAAAGCGACGCGAGCGACCTTCACATCACGACCTACATCCCGCCGCGGATCCGCGTCCACGGTGTGCTCATGAACCTCGAGCACCCGGCCCTGACGCCTTCCGAGACGAAAGAGATCATCTACAGCATCATGACCGACAAACAGAAACGGCAGTTCGAGGAGAAGCTCGAGCTCGACTTCTCGTTCGGGGTCAAGGAGCTCGGCCGGTTCCGGGCCAACGTCTTCATGCAGAAGGGCGCCGTGGCCGGGGCCTTCCGCCGCTTCCTGCCGTCGATGTGGAGCTTCGCCCAGCTCGGCATCCCCCAGCGCGTCCAGCAGCTCTGCTACCTGCCGCGGGGCCTCGTCCTCGTCACCGGGCCGACCGGCTGCGGCAAGTCGACGACCCTGGCCTGCATGATCGAGCACATCAACTCGGAGCGGCCGGTCCACATCATCACCATCGAGGACCCCATCGAATACTACCTGACGCCCCGCAAGGCCATCATCAACCAGCGCGAGCTCTACGCCGACACCCTGTCCTACAGCAACGCCCTCCGCTCGGTCCTCCGCGAGGATCCGGACGTCGTCCTCGTCGGCGAGATGCGCGACCTCGAGACCGTCGAGGCCAGCCTGCGCGTCGCCGAGACCGGCCACCTGACCTTCTCGACGCTCCACACGAACTCGGCCGTCGAGAGCATCAGCCGCATCATCGACATCTTCCCCAGTCAGTACCAGACGCAAGTCCGGATCATGCTGTCGATGTCCCTCGAGGCCGTCCTGACCCAGGCGCTCCTGCCCCGGGCGGACGGCAAGGGCCGCGTCCTGGCCATGGAGATCATGATCCCCAACCCGGCCATCCGCAACCTCATCCGCGAGAACAAGATCCACCAGATCTACTCGACCATGCAGATGGGCCAGGAGAAGTTCGGGATGCAGACGTTCAACCAATCCCTGGCCAGCCTGTACTACCGCAAGCTGGTCAGCCTCGACGTGATCATGAGCATATCCTCTTCCCCCGAAGAGCTGACCGACATCATCCAACGCCGCGACGGCGTGAAGATCACCCGCGGCGAGTCCGCGGGATTGTCCAGAAAATAGGGGCGAGTCCCCGAAAGGCGAGGTGAATAATGCCGACATATGTTTGGAAAGGTAAAAACCGCTACGGAGACACGGTCGGGGGCGAGCGTGTCGCCGCTTCCAAGGAAGAGGTGGGGCGCCTGCTCCAGAAGGACCAGATCACGGTCCTCAGCATCGCCCCGGCCAAGGGGGGGATCGGCATCCCCTTCCTTAAGAGGGAGAAGGTCCGGCTTAAAGACCTGGCCGTCTACAGCCGACAGCTGTCCGTCCTCATCGACGCCGAACTGCCGCTCATCCAGAGCCTGGGCATCCTCGAGGAACAGCAGAAGAACACCTATTTCAAGAAGGTCATCAAGACGGTTAAAGATGACGTCGAGGCCGGCTCGACCCTGAACCAGGCCAAAAGGAAGCACCCCAAGGCCTTCGACGACCTCTACTGCAACCTCATCGCCTCGGGCGAGCAGTCGGGCTCCCTCGACATCATGCTCCGCCGCCTGTCGGAGTTCATCGAGAAGACCGTCCGGCTGAGGAGCAAGGTCAAGCAGGCCATGATCTACCCGGTGGCCATCGTTATCTTCGCCCTCGTCGTCTCCATTTTCCTTCTCTGGAAGGTCATCCCCGTCTTCGCCGCGATCTTCCGCGACCTCGGCGCCGAGCTGCCCATGCTGACGGCCTTCGTCGTCGGCCTGAGCGACTTCGTCGAGAAGAACATCATCTTCGTCGCCATCGGCATCGTCGCCCTCCTTTTCCTTTTCCGCTACTACCGGAGCACCAAGCAGGGTCATTGGACGACCGACCGCCTCATCCTGAAGATGCCCCTCTTCGGCTCGCTCCTCTACAAGGTGGCCATGACCCGGGTGACGCGGACGCTGGCGACGCTCATCTCCGGCGGCGTGCCCATGCTCGAGGCCCTGAAGATCACTTCGACGACGGCCGGCAACGTCATCATCGAGCAGGAGATCGTCGAGGCCCGCAAGCTCGTCTCCGAAGGCAAGACCATGGCCGAATCCTTCAAGCAGGCCGGGCGCTTCCCGACGATGATGCTCCAGATGATCAACGTCGGCGAGGCCACGGGCACGCTCGACGAGATGCTGTCGAAGCTGGCCGAATTCTACGACGAGGAAGTCGACGCGTCCGTCTCCGCCCTCCTCTCGATCATGGAGCCCGTCCTGCTCATCTTCGTCGGCGGCATCGTCGGCGCCCTGGTCATCTCCATGTACCTGCCGATCTTCAGCCTTATGGCGAAGTTCTAGGTGACCCCTGCGAGGCGTGGGGAATGAAGATGGAACACTTGATCGAGAGGAAACACGTCCTCCTGTACAACCTGTACCGGCTGGTCGTCCTCACGTCCCTTCTCGTCTCGGCCTTCATCATCCAGCTGTCCTCGCCCGAATCCCTGCCCAACCTCCCCTTTTATTACCTCATCCTGGGCGCCTACGGCTTTTCGGCCGTTTTCTTCGGCCTCTACGTCTGGGGACGCCGGCTCGTCGCCCAGGCCTGCGTCCAGGTCGTCTTCGACCTGCTCCTCATCACCTCCTTCGTCTACATCTCCGGCGGCATCGCCTCGTCGATGTATTTTCTCTATCTTTTTCCGATCATCGCCGCGGGCCTGGTCGTCTCCGGCCGGGCTGGTTTCCTGGCGGCATCCCTATCGGCCATCCTGTTCGGCCTCCTCGCCGACGGCGTCTACTTCGGGTTCATCCCCGCCTACCGGCCCGAGCACGCCGTCAAGACGTCCCTCGGCTCCATGCTCGTGACCATCTTCATCGCCTGGGGTGTCTTCTTCGTCATCGCCGGCTTGATAAGCAAGCTGGCCGGGAGCCTGCGCAAAACCCGCGATGCGCTCCGCGTTGCCGAAAAGGAACTCCGCGTCCGCGAGCGCCTGTCGGAAGCGGGCCGCGTTTCGGCCAGCCTGGCCCACGAGATCAGGAACCCGCTGGCCGCCATCTCGGGCTCCGTCCAGGTCCTCAAGAAAGAGCTCGCCCTCAGCGATGAACAGCGCGACCTCATGGGCATCGTCATCAAGGAATCGGAGCGGGTCTCCCACAGCCTGGAGCAGTTCCTGTACTTCGCCCTGCCCTCGAAAAAGGTCTTCTCCGTGATCAGTCTGACCGACATCCTGGACGAAACACTCAAGATCCTCCAGGGGGGAGGGGAGCTCGACGGCAAGGTCGAGGTCACGGGCAACTTCCGCTCGTCGGATCTCCATTATTACGGCAACGCGGGCCAGTTCAAGCAGGTCTTCTGGAACCTCATCAAGAACGCCGTCAAGGCCATGCCCGAGGGCGGCCGGCTGCGGCTCGATTTCCCCGAGCCCCGGAAGAAAGAGGTCCGGATCCTCGTCGCCGACAGCGGCAAGGGCATGACCGAGGAAGACAAGGAACACCTTTTCGAACCCTTCTATTCGGGATTCGAGAACGGCCGCGGCCTGGGCATGTCCATCGTCCGCAAGATCGTAGACGACTACGACGGACGGATCGACGTCCGCTCCGAGCTCCACAAGGGGACCGAGGTCCTGATCACGCTCCCGGTCCGCGGGCCCGCCGGGGCGTAAGGTCGAAAGCATGGAAACGATCCTGATCATCGACGACGAGAAAAGCCTCCTCGACCTTCTTACAGTCGTCTTCAAGAAGGAAGGGTACGGCGTCAAGGCCACCCTCTCGGCCGCCCGGGCCTTCGAGATCCTGGAGAAGGAAGAAGTCGACCTGGTCGTGACCGACATCAAGATGCCCGGGGCCGACGGGATGGACGTCCTCCGCTATGCCCGGGAGAACCGGCCCGACCTGCCGGTCATCCTGATCACGGCCTACGGCAGCATCGCCCAGGCCGTCGAGGCCCTCAAGGCCGGGGCGCTCGACTACGTCGTCAAGCCCTTCGACGTCGAGGAGCTGAAGATCATCGTCGGCCGCGGGCTGGCCTCGAAGCGACTCAAGCAGGAAAACATCCTCCTCAAGCGGGACCTGAAGGACCGCTACGGCTTCGAGCAGATGATCGGCAAGAGCCGGGCCATGCAGGAGATCTACATCCTCATCGAGAAGGTCGCCTCCACCGACTCGACCATTCTGGTCACGGGGGAAAGCGGGACGGGAAAAGAGATGGCCGCCCGGGCCATCCACCTCCGGGGCGCCCGGTGCGACCACCCCTTCGTGTCGATCAACTGCGCCGCGCTCCCGGAGAACCTTCTCGAGAGCGAGCTCTTCGGCCACGTCCGCGGCTCGTTCACCGGGGCCGTCTCCGACAAGAAGGGTATGTTCGAGATGGCCCAGCGGGGCACCCTCTTCCTCGACGAGGTCGGAGAGATGTCGCCCTGGACCCAGGTCAAGCTCCTCCGCGCCCTCCAGGAGAGGAAGGTCCGCAGGGTCGGCGGCACGGACGAGATCAGCGTGGACGTCCGCATCATCGCCGCGACCAACCAGGACCTGAAGAAGCGGATCCAGGAGGGGAAGTTCCGCGAGGAGCTCTACTACCGCCTCAACGTCATCTCCTGCGACATGCCGCCGCTCCGCAAGCGCATCGAGGACATCCCGCTCCTCATCGCCCATTTTCTCCAGAAATATTGCGACAAGATGGGCAAGAAACCAAAGCGGTTCACCCCCGAAGTGGTCGGGCTTCTCGAGAGCTACTCCTGGCCGGGCAACATCCGTGAGCTGGAGAACGTCATCGAGCGCATCGTGGCCATCGAGGACCGCGAGACGGTCACCGTGAACTGTCTTCCCCAGGAGATCGTCTCGCCCCAAAAGCAGAAGCTCGAAACCCGGGCGCTCTTCACCCCGGGGTTCAGCCTGACCGGCCATCTCGACGAGATCACCAAGAAATACATCCACGAGGCCCTGGCCGCCACGGGCGGCAGCCTGCAGAAAGCGGCGCCCCTCCTGGGCCTGAGCTACCGGACCATCCGTTACCTCATCGGCAAGTACGACCTCAACCAGGTCCGCAAGGCCGAAAAGCGGAACGGCAACGGGGACCGGAATCCCGTCTGAGCGACAAAAAATGGCGAAAATGACAAAAGATGTCGTCACTTTTTCTGCTCGCCCCGAGACAATAGTTGCATGTAACATATTATCAATTACTTAGCTTTAATATTAAGTTGGCACGGATATTGCTAAAGAATAGGTGCCAACTAAGAGTGGCAAACAACCCGGCTGAGGATATCAGCAGGGAATCTTAAGGAGGTTCACAATGTTAAAAAAGATGAGAGGATTCACCCTCATCGAGCTGCTGATCGTCGTCGCGATCATCGGCATCCTGGCCGCCCTGCTCATCCCGAACGCCCTGGCCGCCATCCAGAAGGCCAAGCAGAAAACGGCTATGAAAGAGATCATGACGGTCTCGACCGGGGCCATGGACTACATCACGGACCACGGCAACTGGGACCTCGTCGTGCAGAACGGCCCTCTGAGCGCTTCTACTGACGATTTCCCGCAAGCGATCGCCAACTTCTACATCAAGACCTGCCCGATCAACGACCCGTGGAACACGCCCTACAACGTCTTCTGCGGCGAAGCGGCCTCTGAGGGCGTCCTGACCGGAGCCTTGCCGACTAACATCGGCGAAGAGGACTTCGTCATATCGTCCTATGGCCGGAACCTGGTGGAGACTCCCTTCGAGGCGGGTCTTTATGCGGAAGCCACGCCTGAAGCGGGCTTCTACAACGTCAGCGGCATGTCCGACTTTGACGGCGACTTGGTCGCTTGGGCCGGCAACTGGATTTGCGGCCCCCGCACGTCTCTCGTTGGTGGCACCTGATCTTCCCAGAACGCACTAACGCCAGTTCAAGGGGCGGCTTCGGCCGCCCCTTTTTTTTCTCTCAATCCCATTCTTTTTTCTTAAGTGATGAGTGCTACGCCCGAGAGGAATCTCCAGCGGGAGGAACGTTAGCCTTTCGGGGCTCTCAGGAATGAATACTCGGGGTCCAGGACGAAGTCGGTCCGGACCTTTTCGATCTTCTCCCCGGCCACGGCGATGTCTTCGCGGCGGAGGGACCCCAGCTTGATCTTATGCGCCATGGCCAGGTATTCGACGCGAGCAGGGTCGATGCCCATGACCCGCGCCGCCGTAGCGTCTACGGCGAGGGCATTGTCGCCCATGACCAGGACGCCGGCCTTCTTGGCCGTGCCCATAATAGGGCCGTGTCCTTCCATTCCGACGACGCCGTCGACGATGGAGAAGTGCGTCTTGAGCGTGCCGTTGATCTCGCAGATGCTCAGGGGGATGCCGTTCCAGTGCAGGATGTTCTTGGGCCAGCCGTACTTCATCCCCGGCAGGATGCCGAACATGTTCTTCAGGCTGAGCGTGATGCCGGCATGCCTATGGGTCTTCATCTTGGCGACGGAGATGATGACGTCGGCCGAGAGGATGGTCTTGGGCAGGTAGAGCTCTTTCAGGAGTGTTGCCCGGGGATTGACGCATTTAACCGGGCTGATGTCGTCGTAGTTGAGGTCGACGAGGGGCACGCTTTGACGCTTGGCCAGCGCCTCGAACCCCGATTTGCGGAAGAGCCATTCCGTGTCCCTGTTATGAGGCGGGCCTTCGGCCAGGATGATTTCGCGAGCCTCGAGTTTTTTGAGCTGGAGGATGAGACTTTCGACGAGCCGGGGGTCGGTGTGGATCGGCCGCTCCGCCGAGAAATCGGCAATGTTCGGCTTGATGACGACGCGTTTGCCGCGGACGTCGGGCGGCCGGCTCGACCGCCAACCGGCCTGGATGGCCGTGGCGAGCGTTTCCGGGCCGTAGTCGGGGCAGGGGACCAAAGCGACTTGGAGGAGAGGGCTGGAGACGGGCCCCTTGACGGACTGTTGCCGCCCCGCCGCGAGAGCGGCGGCGGGCAGGGCCGAGAGGGCGGACGTCCCCAGGACGCGGACGACCTCCCGGCGGGTCATGGGCTTTTTGATCATCGGCCCTTCCCCGGAGTTCGAACGAATATTGCCGTCTCGCTCAGCACGAGATACGCCAGGGCCGTTTCGAATATGTTCCGACGGAAGCTCCCGTCGGCCGCTTGAAGGCTGGCCAGGCGGGAGGCGACGATAGGCGCCTGGGAGGCCCCGGCCGGGTAGGATTTCAGGGCGAGCAGGACCCAGGCGAGAGAAGCCGTGCTGACATCGCCGGCCAGGCTGCGGGTGAGATAGCGGATGCCATCGCCGACGGCGGGATGGCTTTCAGGGACGCCCGCGGCGCCGAGCGCGGCCAGAGCGAGGGCGGTCGACATGACGCTCGCATCGAGCTCGTAGGACTTGCTGTAGGGGTTGCCGAAATTCCAGCCGCCTGATGGCACCTTCCGGTCGAGGATGAGATCGACGCCGGACTTGATCCTTTTCTCGGTTGCGGGGACGCCGGCACGGCTTAGGGCGATTATGAAAAGCGCGGTCGGCTCGACCCATCCCGAAGTATTGGCCGTCCAGGGCCAGCCCCGGATCGAGGCATCGAATCGGTAGGCGGTTGCGATGGCCTTGATATCTGTTGGGCTAAAAAGGCCCGCGGCGTCCTCAAAGCTCAGGATCCAGTCCCTGAGCCGGCGTTCTTCGGAAGCGGCCCCGAAGGCGTGAAAGGCCAGGAGGGCGGCGTAGGCCATCCAGCTTCCTTCCGGGTCTTGGGGATTGATGCCGACGGCCCCCGATTCTTTTTGGCAGGCCTTCAGGAAAGCCAGCCCGCTGCCGGTCGCAGTTTTGTCTCCGCCCGCATACAGAGCAAGCGTGCAGAGCCCGCTCGGTTCGACGAGACTGCCTCCGCCCGGGCGGTAACTCCAGCCGCCGTCCGAGTTCCGGTTTGCTTTGATGAAGCCGAGTGCCCGGGGAAGAGAAAGACTTAACATCGTTTTTGTTGGGCCCATTATACCCGCGGCCGCCCGTTTTGTATAGATGAAGGCTGTGCTATAATCCGGGCCGTTCCATGCGCACCGTCCTCCTCGTCCTCTTCTACATCGTCCTGGTCATCCTCATCACGCCGTTCATCGTCTTCTGCATGCTGACGGGGTTGAGAGACCCGCTGATCGCCGTCGGCCAATGGGCCATGCGCGTTTCCGGGCATGTCCTCGGGATCAAGGTCGAGGTTTCGGGGCTCGACCGGATCGACCCGCGGACGGCGCTCATTTTCATGCCCAACCATATCAGCTTCCTCGACGGCCCCCTGCTCGAGATGCTCATTCCCGGAGCGGCCCGCGTCGTCCTCAAAAAATCCGTCCTGCGCATCCCGATCGTGGGGCTGGTAATGCGTTTCGTCGGGTTCGTCCCGGTGGACAGGAAGGGGGTTAAAGGAGGAAAGAGGAGCATCGCCAGGGCGGTCCGGATGGTCAGGGAGCAGGGCTACTCGTTCCTCATATTCCCCGAGGGGACCCGGAGCCGGGACGGGAAATTGCAGCGCTTCCGGCGGGGCGGCTTCTTCCTGGCCCTGGAGACCGGGGCGCCCATCGTCCCCGTGACCATCAGGGGCACGTTCGAGCTCATGCCGAAGGGTCAGAAGTACGCCCGAAAGGGGAGCGTCCAGGTGGCCTTTCACGACCCGATACCGACAGCGGGCTATACGATAGAGACTATGACCGGGCTCATGGAGAAGGTGAGAGAGGCGATCCTATCGTCCGAGGACCGGTAGTACCGGGCCATCCCGGCAGAATCTACGTTATCTCGCGGACGGGCCACAGGCCGAGGAGTAGGAGGGGTTATGGGCAAAAAAAATCCAAAGGCTGTAGCTGAGGCGGGGGAAGCAGCCGGCGCTTACGATGCGACGGTCATGGAACTCCGCGGCATCCTGGGCCGCTTTTTCGAGACACGGTCAGGCGTTCTCGAGGCCGCCGCCGAGGCCGTTGCGGCGAGCCTCCGTGCGGGCGGAAAAATCTTCGTTTTTGGGAACGGAGGGAGCGCCGCCGAGGCCCAGCACTTCGCCGCCGAGCTCGTCAACGGGATGCACCACCGAGGCAGGCCGCCAATCCCCGCCATTGCCCTGACGACAGACACGTCCTGCTTGACGGCGGTCGGGAACGACAGGTCTTTCGCGGAAGTCTTCAGCCGCCAGGTCGAGGCCCTGGGCCGTCCGGGGGACGTGGCCGTCGCCCTGACCACGAGCGGGACCTCCCCGAACGTCATCGAGGCCCTGAAAATGGCCCGGGCGAAAGGCCTTGTGACGGTCGGTTTGACGGGCGAGGGGGGTGGCGAGGTCGCCCTGCTCGCGGATTATCTCCTCGACCTGCCCTCCCGCTCGACGCCGCGCGTCCAAGAAGCGCACCTCTTCATCCTGCATCTTCTGGCGGAGGAGCTGGAGGATCGGGTTTAGCGGTCGACGGATCCGAGGTCTTTTTTGAGGGCGAGGCCCTTTTTTTCCATCTTCGCCCGGATCTTGGACTGCCGGGTCTGGGCCCGGACGAGCCGCTGATTGGTCTCTTCCATCTGCTCCTGGATGACAGAGCCGGGAACCATAGCGTTCTGGGCCTCATACTGCTGGAGGAGAGCGTTCATTTCGGTCGTCAGTTGGTCGACGAGTTCGTCGACCGCCTTGAGCTGATCCTCGAGCGGCCCGCCGCCCTCGGTCGGGTCGTCAGTGGCGTTGTCTTCCATGAGAGCAGGTCTCGAGGCCGCCTCTGAGCCGGACGGCGGCGCAGCCGGCCCGGCATCGTCCGAGACATCCGTTGCCGCGGCGCCCTGGTCGGCGCCCTGCAAGTCATCGCCGGGCACGGCGTAAGGGTTAGTGACCTCGACGGCGGCGACTTTCTTGACCTGGAGGAGGTCCCGGTTCTTAACGACGATGGCGTGACGGCCACGGAAGCTCTCGCGACGCTCTTTCTCGCGCTTGGCCAGTTCCACGAGGCTCTGGGCCCCCAAGGAAGCCGCTAGTCCGATAACCGCGAGGAATATCAAGGCTTTCTTCATGGGGCTCTCATTTCATTATCTTCTGTCCGTCTCCACTTGTCAAACCCCGGCCCCGGTCTTGGTAAGACCGGGACTGGGAAGCCCGGCCCCGGCCTCGCCGGTCTCCAGCGCCGGCACTGCAAAGCCGGTGCCAGGACCGGGACTGCCGGTTTCCAGCACCGGCACTGCAAAGCCGGTGGGAAGCCCGGCCCGTCCGGTCGCCATCGATCAACGCTTCGCGGAATGAGCCGTCATCGCGACGGCCTTACCGAATGATTCGATAAACCTCCCGCCACGATTTGATGAACATTTTGGACGACGGGACGGAGAGGGCCAGGACCTCGCTCGGGGGCTCGGGACCCTCGCCGGAGGGCGCCGAATAATCCTGAATGAAGACCTTCTGCTTATTGATGGTCGGCTGGCTTCCCGACGTAACCTTCTGGACTTCTCCTATGACGACCGCCGAGCGGACCTTTTGCCTGGTGTCCAGGGACTGGATCACAGCGCCTTCGTGCCCGAGCAGGGCCGAGCCGCCGACCTGGTCCCCGACCGTGAACCGGGCATAGATCTTCCCGCTGCCTGTAAGGGTCAGGCAGGGGTTGAGGTTTTCGATGCTGAAGAACAGGGTGGCGATATAGACGATATGGCTGGACACGACAGGGTCGGCCCAGACCTTTTCGCCCTGCCCCAACTCGCCCTTCTTCAGGGCCGGGGAGATCGCGAGCTGGACGGCCAGGTCGTCCGGGCCGAGGTACCAGCTAACGACCGCCGAGCCCGTGGCGGAACTCTTCAGAGCGATGAAGGAATAGTATCCGGTGTTGGGCGCCGCCTCGTCGCCCCCCGTTCCGAAGTAGAGATTGGCGTACTGGCCGGAAGAACTGACGTCCACGGCGGGCTTGGTGATGATGGGGTGCATGTAGGGATCGCGGTAGATGACCTCAGGCTTCCAGCCGCCGACATTCCCGGTGACGTCGATCCGCCACATCCGGCCGAGGAGATCGCCGATGAAGACGACGTCGACGTAGCCGTCGTTCGTGAGGTCCACGGCCGCCGGCCCGCCGGGCAGGGTGTTCTGGATGCCGAAGGGGCTCGATTCATGGTTCTCGCTGAGCTCCATCGTCGCCAGGGCTTGGCCCGTCTCGATGTCCACCGCATAGAGCCTGTTGCCCACGACCTCGGTCGTATTGTTGTCGTAGCCGGAGCCGAAGAAGGCGACCCACTTGCCGCCGGGAAGGCGGGCGATGGCCGGTGTGGACCAGGTCTGGCCGGTGGTATCGGGATCCGTGAACTCCCAGAGAGGCTCGGGATTCATGGGGTCGGTGATGTCGAGGCAGAAGTAATA
Source organism: uncultured Eubacteriales bacterium (assembly GCA_964525875.1). Lineage (GTDB taxonomy): Bacteria > Acidobacteriota > Aminicenantia > Aminicenantales > Saccharicenantaceae > RBG-16-66-30. The sequence continues at coordinate 37,107 of CAZGJS010000005.1, read as the reverse complement.
GGAGAAGTTGTCGCGGCCCCAGCCGGCGCCCTGGCCGCAGACCAGGACCGTGTGCCATCCGCCGTTGAAGTAGACGTCGCCGATGGCCGGCGTCCCGTCGACGAAGAACTCGTGGTTGATGTATCCGCCGCATTCGGGATCGATGATGCGCATCTTCTTGAGCTTGGGAAGGAGGTTGTTGGGGATGAAGCCCCAGAGCTCCTCCAACGTGACGGGGTCAAAGCAGTGGAGCATGCCGTCGTTGGCGCCCACGAGGATGACCTTGGGCCGGTCGGCGTTGCCGTTCATGAAGGCTTCGTAGCCGCCGCCCATGAGCGTGGGATTCGCGTTCGGGGGGAAGAGGGATTGCGGCGAGGAATGGTTGATGTCTCCGAGCTTCCACGGCCGCTCCCGGCCGGTCACCGTCTCGTAGCCGAGAACGAACTTGATGAGGGGATCGATCTCGGGGCTGGTTTCACCCAGGCCGAGGTAGTTGTCGAGCGTCTCGCTCTCCGAGACGGCGAACGGGATCCGGTCGTTGTACTTCTCGTCGCCGGCGGCATCGTAGGCCGTGTAGATCCTCCGGGCGGACCAGGACTTGGAGTTCAATTCCACGCCGGCGTCGCGGAGGTAGACGGCATCGACGCTCTTGATGTCCTGGATCTCCGAGTTGCGGGTATAGGCCAGGTCGAGGTTGGTGACGTCCCAGGACCTGAGGTGACCCCGCCACTTGGGGAATTCGAAAGCGGCCGAATAAAGCACCTCTTCCTTGGCTTCGCTGCCCCCGATGTCGACGAGGGCCAGGGTCTGGGAGGTGCGCGAATACTCCCGCTTGGTGAGGTATTTGTAATCCAGGTCGATCCTGCGGACGGTGGGGGTCACGCGATTGTCCGTCGTGGCCAGGACGGCTTTCCAACGGAGGAAGCTGCCGGGGGCCGCGAACATCCACTCGACACCGTCCGTGACGGGCCCCTCCCATTTCGGGAAGCCGGCCTCGTCGTTGGAGTTCGAGAGGTAGTAGGTGATCGTCGTACCGGCGGGCTTGGTGTCGTTGATCCACGCGGTCGCCGAGATGACGGCTTTGTCCGAGTCCAGGAAGTCGCAGTCCAGCCGGTTTTTGGACCAGACGGTGCCCGTCAGGACATAGATCGGGTAGGTGTCGTTCATGAAGAAATAACACTGGCGCGAGTCGTTACCGTCGGCGACGAAGAAGTCGGGGTCTTCGTCGCCGTCGAAGTCGCCCACGGCGCCGGAGTCGCTGTCGCCCGAGGTCGACACGCGGGCGCAGGATGTCGGAACGCAGATCTTGGTGAAGGTGCCGTTCCCCTCGTTCCGGTACCAGTAGACATAGCCGCCCCGGAAAATGGGTACGGTCAGGTAGCCGTCCGTGGCCATGACGAAGTCGCGGTCGCCGTCGCTGTCCAGGTCGGCGCCTCTCAGGAAGTTGGGGTAACCGTAGGAGTCGGTGTACTGGAAGTCGATGGTTTTCGAGTTCTGTTTGGTGAAATTGCCGAGCGCGTCGCCACGGTAGTAATAGAGCCGGCTGTCGGGGCGGCCGCCCGTCTTGTCGCTGACAGAGCAGACGATAAAATCCAGCTTGTTGTCGCTGTCGTAATCTCCCACAGCGATGCCGGTGCAGCCGTAGAGGAGGGACGCGGCGTAGGGATTGACTGCCGTGCCCCTGGAGAATACGCCCGACCCGTTGTTGATGAAGACCACGACCTGGCCCCAGCGGTACCATTTCGTCGGGACCGCGACGAAGACGTCGAGGTCGCCGTCGTTGTCGTAATCCGCTGTGGCGAGGTTTGTTTCCCACCGCCAGTTGGATCCAGAGGAGCCGTATTCGCCGTAGGTGTCCGAGGTGACGTTCGAAGCCGCGACCGAAAGCGCAAACGTCGTCGACAACAGGATGGGGGTCGGGACGGGGTCGATGATGGGCATAGCGCCGGGGGTTTGGTTGTTCTCCTTGAAGCGGTTCCAGAAAACCCAGACGATTCCGCGCCAGGAGAGCGCGACGATGTCCGGGTCGCCGTCGCCGTCGAAGTCGCCCGCCCCGAGGCCGCACATCTCGTAGGTCCCAGGGTAGGGCCCGCTGTTAATGGTCGCGAGATAGTTGATGTAGACAGCGTTTTGGAACTTGAACCGGTTGGGATCGACCAGATCTACGCCCTGGCTGATGTGTATAGAAAGGTTCGTGTCGCCGGCGACGAAGTTGAATCTGTCGCAGTCCCGGCCTCCCTGGACCAAGTCATCCAGGCCGTCGAGGTTGAAATCCGCGGCTGCGGCCGTCATCCTGCGGTTCGAGGTGACAGGGTAGTTGGCCGTGCCGAAAAAGTTCGCCCCCAGCCCCCTCAGGCGGAGGACCTGCAGCCCGGTGTCGTTCACGACGTTATTCTTCTCGGCGAGATAGGAATCCGAACCCGGGCCGCCCAAGAAGCCGAGTATCCTTGGGCCCGCGACGATGTCGCAGGTCGTTTGGGCCAAAGCCGGGAAGAACGCCGCCGTTCCGACGACGATGAGGGCCGCGGCCGCAAGGTATGCGACTTTTTTCATGGTATCTCCTTATTCGGAAACCTCGATGACGATTTCCAGGCGTTTATAGGTGTTCATCGGCCCCCGGCCGATGCAGACCAGGATACAGTCTTTGTCGTTGGGGGTGATCGTATTCGGCGCTTCGTCGTTGATGAGGAACACCGTGTACCTACAGCGCGGGTCGGTGGCCAGGACCTCGTTGTTGAAGATGATGGTCAAAGGGTCCGGGTTGGCGATGCAGTCGGCGACGATCTGCTCGTCTGTCAGCCCGCGGAAATAAGACGGGCTCAACGGATCGTCCAACCCCGGGGCGCCTCCGAAGTTCGACCGGTACTGGCCGGCGAACGACGAAATGACCTTGCTGTTGAGGGCGTCGTTGAGGAAGACCCAGGCGGAGTTGAAACCAGCTTCGGCGGCGTCGAAGGCCATCCCCTGGAGACGCATGCTGTCTGAGACCTTGGGGCTGGTGCCCGTGACGGTGAGCAGCAGCATGCCGACGGCCAGCATGAAGGCGACGATCATGATGATGACGATGAGGCCGGAGCCCCGCTGCCGGAGGCGGTTTTTTTCTCGTCTGTTCATGGCGCGCTCCTCATCTCTGGCCGAGGTTGTAGAGGTTGAGGCTCATGTTACGGACGTTGGAAGTCGAATCGAGCAGGAACCTCTTGTGGCGGTCGTCGGCGGCCGCGGCCGGGCTGTTGGACAGGACCGGCCGGCGGTAGACATGGATCCCCCCTGGAACCGTGCCCCCGACCGACGTGAAGGCCTGGGCCGTCCGGCCCAGGACCCAGGTCCTGACGTGCTGGATCCGGGCGATCTGGTCCAAGGCCCAGCTGGTGTCCCAGGTTGTCCAGCCGTCGAGTAAGCCGTCGTTGTCCATGTCGCCGCAGTACTCGACCTGGAAGTTCTCGATATTCCGGGCCAGCGGGAAATGGACGCCGTTGTGGGTGACGTAGAGGACGCCGCCCTCGCCGCCGCCGATGTAGCCGTTGACGCCGGCCGTCAAGCCGGTGTAGTTCCCGGTGACGTCGAGCCAGTATTCCTTGACGTTGATGAAGCTGATCGTGCCCCCGTCGTAGTCGTCGGAGCTCGTGCACGTCCCCGACAGTCCGCCTGGCGGGTCGACGCCCGGGGCCAAGCCGGGGGAGAAGTTGAACTTCTCGTTAGAACCTCCGGGGTTGTGGGTGACGTGGGTGATGACCCGGATTTCAGCCGCCCGGCAGCCCGATTGAGCGTTGGGTAGGACGATGGCAACCTTATTGACGTAAAAGCTGTCCGGGTAGGAGTACTGCTCGAAGCTGAAGTCCTCGATGTCGAGGGTGACTGAAGAGCCCTGGTAGCTCTTTATGGATATGTTGAGCGGGTCTTCCAGGTTGCCCATGAGCCGGACCCGGTCGGGCTCGACCTCGGCGCCCTGGTCCTCGTTGTCCTGTCCCTCGAGGAAATAGCCAGCGAATTCCTCGGGCAGTCCGGCCCCGGCCATGCGCAGGTCGCGGGTGACGAAGAACATCGAGGCCCGGACGTCGTTCTGGACCTCGGTGACCATCTGCTGTTCGACGGAGACCTTGTTGCTCCGGGCATAGACGAGCAGGGCCCCGAGGACGGCGATGAGCATGATGGAGCTCCCGACGAGGAGCTCGATCATAGTGAATCCAGCGGCCCGTTTCGAAGACGACGTCAAACGTGTTCTCACGGCTGTCGCTCCTTTATCGACTGATGAGCGTTGAGATCATGGCCCGGGGTCGATACTGGTCCGGGTCATCCAGGAGCGCAAACGCGCTCAAGCCGCTGATCTTTTCGGCCGAATAGACATGGACGATGACATGAAACGTTCCATCGACCCGGCTGATGCCCGTGATCCGCCGGAAGTCGTCAGTAGAGTCCAGATTGAGGTCGAGGACTTCGTCGCGCGACTCCAGGGGCGTGCTGGTGTAGATGTCCAGTTCTTCGGCGGTGAATCCCCGCAGCCAGTCGATCTGCTGCTGGGCCAGGAAGGTCGCGTTGGCCACGCGGTCGGCCTTGAGGTTGTTGGCGACGGCGACCAGGAAGAGTTGGGCCAGCCCGAGCACGGCCACGGCGACGAGGAAGAGGCCGACGAGGACCTCGATGAGACTGAAGCCGCGGGAATTTTTTTTCGTTTTCATCTCAGGCGCTCTTTCTCTTGTCATATTGGATCGAACCGCCCATGAAGATGCTGAGGACCCTCTCATCCATCTGCCCCGGGCGGTCGAGCTTCGGACTCTGTAGCGTAATGGAGTTTTGGCTGAGGTTGAAAATCGGGAACGTCCCCAAGGGGGAAAAGACGGCTTCGGCCGGGAACGTCCCCAAGGGGGAAAAGGAAGCCACGTGGTCTGCCCCCTCGGCCGGGAAGGTGATGGTGACGTTGAAGCTAGAGGGGATGGTCTTGCGCGGCACGTTGCCCAGGGCCTTGACCCAGGTCCCGTCGGCCTGGAACCGCTCCATGTCGTAGGCCCAGTACGTTCCCTCGGGCTGAAAAAAGCGGACGCGGTGGACGATCTTGGTGCTGACCGCCTGGAGCTTGGTCTGTTGGAGGTAGGTCTGGATCCGGCGGGTCGTGTTCTCCAGGTTCCGGACGGCCATGGTGTTGAGGATGCTCGGATACGACACGAGCATCAGGATCCCCATGATCCCGATGACGACGAGGACCTCGATCAGGGTGAACCCGCCCGAGGCCGGCCGATCTTGGTAATGCTTCTTCATGGCTTGTCCCTTTGTCAACTCTCGTTTTACCTCATTATATACAGCAAAATCGGCACCTGTTCAAGGCGGGCTCCGGGGCTTCTCCGCCGTATCGCATTATCCGACGCCCCCGGGACTCCGGCAATCACCCCGGCTGATGATAAGAAGGGTGATTTAATGAGGAGGCTTCTCACCCCTGATGGCTAGCCGCGGAGGGGGGCGCTCAGCGGCCGGCCGAAACGATCTCTTTCAGCTTGTCGGCGCCGGCGACGCCGCTGTTGAAAAGGACGCATTCGACCGAATCGAGGAGGCGGCTGAAGAAAGCCCGCTCGGCCTCGAGCTTCTCCGGCGATGACCCGAGGAGATGGGGGTTGTAGTAGGGCTGGGCTTTGCCCCCCGTCAGGGCTTTCTTGGCCCCGGCCGCTTCGCCGACCTCGAGGGTCCGCAGGGCCTCGTCCTTCCCCATCTTGACGATCGCCGGCGAGGTCGCGTCGTTCCTCAGGAGGACGAGCCACTTCAGGTTCGTCCGCTTGACCCAGGCGGCCGGACCGCCGAGCCAGTTCGGGTCGAGCAGGGCGTGGGCCTCCTTGGCGGCCTTGTAGCAATACGGCGAGCCCCTGTCGAGCCGGCAGTCGTCGGCCCGTTGGCAGTCCATATCCGAGCAATCATCCTTGTGGACGACGACATTCTCGCACTTGCTTCGGTCGAAGAGCGGGGCCAGCCTCCGGTCGAGCTCGACAGCCGTCGTGGGCATGTACAGCTTCCTTTCGACGCGGTCGGCCACGGCCCGTCCCCCGGCGAGCCGGACGAAAACGATGTCGTTCGCCTGGAGCTTGAAGCGCGGGTCGGCCAGGAGCTCGAAGAAAAGCTCGGTCTTCTTCGTCCCCGGGGGCCCGACCAGGACGAGGCCGCCGCCGTCGATGTCGGCGGACATCCCCCGCACAGCGCCGGCAGCCCCGGCTCCGCCCGTCCGCGCGGCGAGGTCCATGGCCAGGCCGACGGCCAGGCTTCGGAGGGAACCGTAGTTGTCCGTGTTGACCAGGACCCCGGTCTGGGTTTCCGAGTGATAGAAGCCGCGTGGCTCCCGGCCGGCGATCCCGTCGACGGCGTAGATCGCGCCGTGGGGCTTGAAGTCGACCTCGGCCGGGGCGGGCGAGAAATTCTCGACCCAAAAGTCATTGAGATGGGCGACGTTTGTCCTGAGTTGGATGACGGCGCCATTGATGGCGGCGTTCCACTCGTAGCGGCCTTCGTAGCCCAGGTGGCTTTCCATCTCGGCGGCCAGGGCGTCGCGCATCCGGTGATCGGCCACCGTTTCGATAGGGACCGATTTTTTGACCCGGGTCACGGCGTTGCTCAAGGCGACGCGCTTGATCTTCTTGGCCGTCTTGAGCTGGCCCAGGGCTTCGACGATGCAGTCCATGCTCTTCTCGAGATTGGTCATGGAGGTGGCGTAGGACAGCCGGATGTAGTCGTCCGCGCCAAAGGCGTCGCCCGGCACGATGGCCACCCGCGCCTCCTTGAGGAGGTAGTAGGCCAGGCCGTAGGAATTGCGGATCTTGGCTCCGCTTGCTTCCTTGTCGTAGAAGGACTTGACGTTCGGGAAAAGGTAGAACGCCCCCTGCGGCTTGAAGCAGGAAAGCCCCTGGACCGGGGCCAGGCGCATCAGGCAGTAGTTGCGGCGCCTCTGGAATTCGGCCACCATCTTTTGGACGTCGTACTGGGGGCCGTCGTAGGCTTCGAGGCCGGCCTTCTGGGCGATGGAGCAGGCGTTGGACGTCGTGTGGCTCTGGATCTTGGACATGCCGTCGATGACCTCGGCCGGGCCGGCGGCGAACCCGATCCGCCATCCGGTCATGGAGTAGGACTTGGACACGCCGTTGACGATGATCGTTTTCTTCTTGATGTCTTCGCCGAGGGCGGCGAAGCTCGTGAACTTGAAATTGTCGTAGACGAGACTGGAGTAGATCTCGTCGGCGATGACGTAGACGTCCTCTCCCTTGACGACCTCGGCCAGGGCCAGGAGCTGGTCCTTCGTGTAGGCGCCGCCGGTTGGGTTGCAAGGGTTGTTGAGGATGATCGCCTTCGTCGCCGGCGAGATGGCGGCCTTGAGCGCCTCGGGCGTCAGCAGGAACCCGTCCTCCTCCCGCGTCGGGACGATGACGGACTTGCCCTTGGCCAGCGAGACGCACTCGGGGTAGGTGACCCAGTAGGGCGCCGGGATGATGACCTCCTCACCCTCGTCGACCAGGGCCTGGACGAGGTGGAAGAGGGAGCTCTTGGCGCCGGCGGAGACGATGATCTGCTTGGGCCCGTACTCGAGGCCGAAATCCTCCTTGAGCCGCTTGGCGATGGCCTTGCGCAGGGGCAGGATGCCGTCGCTGTCCGTGTATTTCGTGAAGTTGTCGCGGATGGCCTTGATCCCCGCCTCCTTGATGTTCTCCGGCGTGGGGAAATCCGGCTCGCCGACGCTGAGGTCGATGACGTCGATGCCCTCGGCCTTCATGGCCTTGGCCTTGGCCGAGATCTTCAGGGTGGGGGAGGCGCCGATGCGCTGGACTTTTTCAGAGATCATGGTTCACCTGCCTCGACGCCCGGCCGGGGCGCTCACTTCTTCGCGTCTTTGACCTCCGGAGAGAGCTTCCTCTTGAGGAACTCGTGGATGTCGGCTCCCGTCAGGGACTTGACGACGTCGGGCATTTGGGCCAGGACCTGGGCGACCTGGGCCGTGATCTTGGTCGTGCCCAGCTCCTTGTCGCCGCCGACGATGACGATCTTGTCGACCTTGGACAGCGGCTCGGAGACGGCCCTGGCCAGCTCGGGCAGGACCTTGAGGTACATCTCGAGGATGGCCGCCTGGTTGTACTTCTCCCAGGCCTGGGCCTTCTTCGTCATGGCTTCGGCCTCGGCGCCGCCCTTGGCCCTGATCTGGTCGGCCTCGGCCAGGCCCTCGAGCTTGAGAGCTTCGGACTTGCCTTTGGCTTCGGCAGAGATCCGGTACTCCTCGGCATCGGCCTCGGCCTTGATCTGGTACTTCCGGGCGTCGGCAGGCTTGACCACGGTGGCTTCGAGTTCCTTCTCCTTGCGGGCGATCTCGAGCTGTTCGATCTTGATGGCCTCTTCCTTCTCGATCTGCTTGACCTTGGATTCTTCCTTCTTCAGGTCCTGGTTGAGGCGATGGCGCTCGAGCTCGTAGGAGAAATCGGCCTGGGCCTTCTTGGTGTTGACGAAAACCTGGGACTCGGCCTTCTTGGCCTCGTTCTCCCACTGGGCCTTGGCGATCAGGGCCTCGGCCTGGAGCCGGGCGACCTCGGCTTCCTTGCGGGCCTGCGACGATTTGATGATGGACTCTTTTTCGGTCTCGGCCTGGGCGATGGCCGCGTCGCGCTTGGCGGCCGCGATCTGGGGTTTGCTCAGAGAGTCGATGTAGCCCTGGGTGTCGCTGATGTCCTTGAGGGCGAAGGAGAGCATGACCAGGCCCATCCGGGAGAAGTCCGCCTGGACGGCCTGGACGACGCGGTTCGCGAATTCCTGGCGGCCGCGGTAGATCTCCTCGACGGACATGCCGCCGATGACCTCGCGGACCTTGCCTTCGAGGACGTTGACGGCCACGTCGCGGATGCCGTCCCGGCCGATGCCAAGGAACTGCTCGGCGGCCAGGTGGATGGTCTCGTCGGAGGAGTCGATCTTGACCTGGGCCGAGGCCTCGGCCATGATCGGGACGCCGCCGTGGGTCAGGACTTCGGGCGTGCGGATCGAAACGGAGATAACGTCCATGGGGAGGACGTAGACCTTTTCCATCCCGGGCCAGACGAAGATGCCGCCGCCGAGGCGGTAACGGTAGCCGACCTTGCGCTTGGTCCCGTCGGCCAGGGTCAAGGTCCGCTTGCCGCCGCCGGCGATGATCAGGGCCTCGTTCGGTCCGACCTTCCGGTACTGCAGGGCCAGGACGAGGATGACGAGGGCGATGAAGACGACGAAGGCGCCGACGGTAATAAGCCAGGATGTCAGGTTCATGACGACCTCCTTGGGTTTGATCCCCGGACGACGGGGGAAGATTCGCTGTAGCCGTAGGCCATGAAGAGGATGCTCTTCTTTTTCAGGGTTTCTTTCTGGAGATTGATGATCTTGGCGATGCCCCGGTCGGCCAGCTTGAGGAGGCCGAGGAGGTCTTTGCGGGAGAAGGGGTTTTTCTCGGCCCCGGCCTGGACCTCGACGAGCTCGCCCCTGTCGGTCTCGATGACGTTCATGTCGAGCTCCGCCCGGGAGTCCTCGGAGTAATCGAGGTCGAGGAGGGGGCGGCCCCCGACGATGCCGACGCTGACGCCGGCGACGAGGTGGCGGAGGGGCATGTGGTCGATGAGGCCCTGGTCGAGCATCTTCTTGAGGGCCAGGCCGAGGGCGACGCAGCCGGCCGTAACCGAAGCCGACCGCGTCCCGCCGTCGGCTTGGATGACGTCGCAGTCGATGATGATCTGCCTTTCGCCGATGGCCCGGAGGTCGGTCACGGCCCGCAAGGCGCGGCCGACGAGACGCTGGATCTCCTGGGTCCGTCCGGAGACGCGGCCGGCGGTCCGCTCGCGCTGCGTCCGCTCCGTGGTGGCGCGGGGGAGCATGGCGTATTCGGCGGTGATCCAGCCCCGCCCCGTCCCCCTGAGGAAGGGCGGGACCCGCTCTTCGATCGTGGCCGCGGCCAGGACGCGCGTCCGCCCGACTTCGATCAGGGCCGAGCCGTCGGCGAAGTCGATGTAGTCGACACTGATCTTGTGCGGCCGGAGCTCGGTCGGCCTGCGCTTATCCGCGCGGAGCGGTTCCACTACTTGATCCAGATGTCGGGGACGTTTTCCCTCTTCGTCTTGGCGACGAAATCCTCGAGGTCCTTAGTCGCCTTGTTGGCATCCATTTCGGCCTTGAGAAGCTTGTCGTAGGTGTCGCTGATCTGGATCTGGATGATCTCGCGCGATTTCATGTTGTCGAGCCCGTAGAATTCCTGGTAGAGGGAGTTCATCTTGAGGGTCAGGAGGTCGATCATCTCCTGCTTCTGCTTGATAGCCTCGACGAGTTCCGCCTGTTTAGCTTGGAATTCTTTTTCGGACATGGCCGGCGTCTCTCCCGGCGGGGTTTCTTCGGCGGGCTTTTCGGCGGCTGCGCCCGCGGGCTGGCCGGCAGCCGGAGGCGCCTCTCCCTGCTGGGCCTTGACGTCGGCCTGCCCGGCCTGGGCCGCGGTTTCCTCGGCGGTCTGTTCTTGCGTCGCCGACTCGACGGCCGGCCGTCTATTCGCCTTGCGTAAGTCGGCGTCGGTGACAACCGTGGCTTTCTTGCCTTTCAGAGCCGCCCGGCGTACCTTCTCCTTCTTGGCCAGGTCACCCAGGCTCTGGGACTGGAGGAAGGACGCCAGGAGCAGGGGGAGAAAAAGATAAACCAGGAATTTTTTCTTTCCCATGGCCGTGATGCTCCTCTAGTCTACGACGATTATCATGGATTTAGTCGTGCGTGTCAAACGGAAGTCCGGGTCCCTCTTGGCCGCGGCTCCGGCCGCCTTCCGGACGAGGAGCCTCCGCCCGTCGGCGCTGATCTCGACGGCGCCGTCGATGTCCGTCCGGAAGACCTCGGCCCCCGCGCTCCGGCATCTTCCGAGGACTTCGGGGCTGGGGAAACCGTAGGTGTTGCCTTCGCCGGCGGAGACGAGGACGGCCTCCGGCTGGACGGCCGCGAGGAAGGCCGCGGAAGTCGACGAGGCGCTGCCGTGATGGCCGGCCTTGAGGACCGAGCTCCCGAGGTCGAGGCCCGCCCCGAGAAGCTCCCGTTCCGTCGCGGCGCCGATGTCCCCGGTCAAGAGAAACGCCGTCCGGCCCAGGGCTATCCTGATCACGAGCGAGTCGTCGTTCCCGGCTCCCGCCGGGCCCGGGCCGGCCGCCGTCATCCTCTCGGGATGGAGGATGGCGATCGACACCTCGCCCTCCCGACGGCCGAAGCCCCGGCCGCAGCGCCGGCGGATGACCCCGGACGGCAGGGCCCTTAAAAAGTCCGCGTAAAGCCCATCGGCCCGGGCCGGCCAACCCTCCCAGAATTCCCCGATCCGGAAGTTCTTGGCCACGGCTACGAGCCCGCCGAGATGGTCGGGATGGGGATGGGTGAGGACAAGGTAATCGATTGTCTTGATCCCCTTTCTCCAGAGGACCGGCGAGACGACCCTTTCCCCGACGTCGAAAGAGCTCGCCGCCAGGCCGCCGCCGTCGATGAGCATCGTCCGGCGTCCCGGGAATTCGACGAGCAGCGATTCGCCCTGGCCGACGTCGATCATGGTCACCCTCAGCTCGGGCGATCCCGGGCGGAACGGGGAGACGATGAGGACGAAAAAGAACAGGGAGAAGCCGGCGCCGACAAAAAAACGCTGTCCCCTGAAACGCGGCCGGACGAGGCTCGTCCCGAGGAACAGGAAATAGCCGAAGACGATCCCGGCCCGGGGCGTCGGGACCCGGAAAGACAGAAAAGGGAAGGGGTCGAGGGCATGGGAGATCCTGGCGAAGACGGCGACGAGAAACCCGAGGACAGCGGCCGGGGGCCCTGCCGCCGCGGGGAAAGCCGCCGCGAAGGGCAGAAAGGCGTAGCCGACGCCCATGATCAGGCCGACGAGAGGGATGGCGGCGAAATTCAGAAGCAGGGACGAGAGGGTGACGCGGTTGAAGTTCCCGGCGATGAGGGGCGCGACCCCCAGCGCGGCGGTGACGGATAGACAGGCGAGCTCGGTCGCCTTGAGCGGCAGCCGCGGCAGTTTATTGAGCAACGGCGGCGTGAAGAGGATGATGGACAGGGTCGCGACGTAGGTCAGCTGGAATCCGGCATCGAAGAGGCTCGAGGGGTTGAGGAGAAGGAGGAAGAGGGCGCTCGCGGAGATGGTGTTCAAGACATGGACGTCCTTCCAGAGGAGCCGCCCGGCGAGATAGGCCAGGGTCATGAACGTCGCCCGGAGGACCGAGGGACTGCCCTCGACGAGGATCGTATAAAAGACGAGGAAAGCGGCCAGGGCCAGGCGGGAGGCCCGCGGGGACATCCGGACCAGCCGGAAAAGTGAGAAGAGGAGGACGTTGAGAATGGCGATGTGCCCGCCGGAGATGGCGAACAGGTGGTAGAGGCCCGTCTGCTGAAGGTTCTCGACGGTCGCCTCGTCCAAACGGCCGTCCTCACCGAGGAGCAGAGCCTCGAGGACGGCCCCCGCGGGCGAGATGTCGTTCCCGTCGGGCGCGGGGAACCGCCGCTCGAGCTCGGCCTGGATGCCGCACCGGATGCGGGATATCCGGGCGCGGACCGAGCCGGCCGGGGCGGTCCCGGTTCGCGTGACAAGGAGGGAAGTCTTCGTCGAGGCCCTCCGATGGATGTTCACTCCCCGGAGATATCTTTCGTAGGAGAAGGCGCCGAAATTCCGGAAAGCGCCGCCCGAACTCAAACGGACGGAAGCCCTGACCTCGTCCCCGGCCAGAAGATCGAGCCGCGGGCGGGTGCCTCGCGCGAAGGGCACGCTCAACCGGAGATGGCCGCGGACGGGCAGTTCGGCGCCGCCCGTTCCGACCGTCCGGACATCGATGAACAGGAGGTCCCGGTCCGGTTCTCGGCCGGGTGAGCGGTACAGCCGGCCCGCGATGTCGACGTAGTCGCCGGCTTCATGAGAATGAAGGGGATTGCGTTCGTATTCCCGGTCTTGGAGGGCCAAGCGCGCGGCGCCCGAGGCGGCGACGGCGGCCAGGAGGAAAAAGACGGCCGTCCGGTCGGAGCGGACAGCGAAGGCAAGCCATCCGGCCGCAAGCAGAATAAACGACAGACCGCACGCCGGGCCGGGCGGGATGGGGAAAGCCGAGGCCGCGGAGATCCCCAGGCCGAGGGCGGCCGCCAGGAACAGAAAAGGGAAGGGGCTGGTTCTTAGCGGCTTGGCCCGCCGGAGGCGAGGGCGCTCTGGCCGTCCAAGGCGTCGAGCAGGAGGTGGCTCAGGATCCTGATCCCCAGGGGGATGCTCCTCTCGTCCGGATTGAAGTTGGGGCTGTGGAGGGGCGCCGCCGTCGCCTGGGCCGGGTTCTTGACGCCCAGGAAGAAGTAGAAGCCGGGGGCCTTCCGGGCCAGGAAGGCGAAGTCCTCGGCGATCATCTGCGGTTTCCATTCGAGCGTCTTGTCCTTACCCAGGAGCTTGGTCAGGGTCGGGGCCATGGCGGCGGCAAGCTCTGGATTATTAAAGACGGACGGCAGGGCCTCTTTATACTCAAACTGGCCTTCGGCGCCGTACATTCCGGCGATGTTCCTGACGATGCTCTTCATGAGCAGAGGGATCTTTTTCCGGTTCGTTTCGCTGAGCGTCCGGACCGTCCCTTCGAGGACGACGCGCTCGGCGATGATGTTCCGGCGGACGCCGCCGTTGATGGTGCCGATGGTCAGCACGGCGGGGTCGGTCGGGTCCGAGGCCCGGCTGACGACCGTTTGGAGCGCCGTGACGATCTCGGCGGCGATGACCACGGCGTCGACGCCCTCGTGGGGCCGCGCGGCGTGGGCGCTTTTCCCTTTGACCGTGATGGTGAACGTGTCCGACGCGGCGGTCACGTTGCCCGGGGCGACGAGCACCGTGCCGACGTTCTCGGGCCAGACGTGAAACCCGAAAACGGCGCCGACGGAAGGGTTATCCAGGGCCCCTTCCTTGACCATGAGGTCCGCCCCGCCCTCCTCGCCGTCCGGCGCGCCTTCCTCGGCCGGCTGGAAGAGGAACGTCACGGTCCCTTTAATCTTGTCCTTGAGGGCGTTGAGGACGAGGGCCGTCCCCAGGACGACCGACGAGTGCACGTCGTGACCGCAGGCGTGCATGACGCCCGGGTTCAGGGACTTGAAGGGGAGATTCGTCGTCTCCTGGACGGGGAGGGCGTCCATGTCGGCCCGGACGGCGACGGCCGGGCCGGGCTGGCTTCCCCTGAGCACGGCCACGACGCCCGTCTTGGCGACGCCGGTCCGGACCTCGAAGCCGAGGGGCGCGAGCTTGGCGCTGATGAGGCGGGCCGTTTCGAACTCGCGGTTTCCGAGTTCGGGGTTCATGTGGATGAACCGCCGGATCTTGATGATCTCGGCCTTGTTTTTCTCGATCTCAGCGTCGATCTGCCGGCTCGTTTTCAGGTCGACGCTCCGGACGGCCGGCGGCAGGCCGGCCAGGACGGCCGCGAGCAGGATGACAACGCGCTGTTTCTTCATCAACCACCTCGGTCCTTTTTTAAGACACCTCATTGTAGCGCGCGCGGCGAGAAAAATACAGACCCCCGGCGCGGGAGTCGAATAGTCATAAGGGGGAGAGGGGGAGCGGCGCGCAGGGACCGGGCTACTTGTCCTCTTCGGTCCCGGCCTTGTGCAGGAATTCCTCCCTCTTCTTCTCGATGAAATCGCGGATGGCGTCGACGCCTTCGCCCGTTTTTTCCTTGACCATCCGCATGCCCTTCTCGGCTTCCTTGGCGATCTTCTCGTAGCTTTCCTTGGCCGCCTCGCCGGTCTTGGCGGCCTGGTCCTTGATCTTCTTCCTCGTTTCCTTGCCGCTCGCGGGGGCGAAAAGGATGCCGACGATGAAGCCCGTGGCCGCGCCGGCCATGAACGTCAAGAGCGAATCCCAAAAATGACTTTCCCTGCCTTCACCCATCCTTCTTCTCCTTTCTTTTTTTCATCTGCTGCAGGCCGAAGCGGAGCAGCGGAAAGAGGAACGGCCAGTATTTCGCCGAGGGACGGATGACCTTGGAGGTGAGGTAGAACGTGATCTCCGAGAGTCCGGTCACCGCCTTCTTCGACATGGCCAGGACTTCCCCCACGTTGTCCAGGCTGGCGCTGACCTTGGCCTCGATCTCTTTCAGCGCGTCCATCGCCTCCTGGGCCTTGGCCAGGGTTTTCTCGCCCTCCCGGGCGGTCCGGCGGAGCTGGTTGAGGAAGAGGGCGAGGAAGGTCACGGCGACGACGGCCGCTATAGTCAAGATGATCCCCAGGACTTGGTTCAAGGTTAGCATCATGGTACCTATACCCTAAGTCAATTGCCGAAGTTTGTCAATTCCAAAGGACCTTGCGGGCGGCCGGGAGGCCGTGGACCGTCTCTAGCTGGGCGAGGAGCTCCGGGAAGCGGGCCTCGGCGCGGGCGTCGACCGCGGCCTCCCACTCGGCGAGCAGGAGGTCGGGGGCAAATTCGATATCTTTATGGATCAACCGGGTGATGCCGCGGAGGGCCTGCCATTGGATGACCATCAGGACGGCCAGGAAGTAGAAGAGGATATTCGGCCCGGGCAGGAGGGCGGCCAGGCCGCTCACGGGCAGGACAATCGCCTCTCCGGCCAAAACGAGGATATGGCGCGTCCGCTGGCGCTGGAGGAAAAAGAAGAATTGTGTCCGGATGGCCTTGTCTTCGGAATGGCCCGAGTGGAGGACGCGGAGAGGCCCGTCTCCGGGGCGGCCGCCGCGCTCGAAGGCCTGCTCCTGGAGGAGCAGGCGGGGGTTGAGGCCGGTGACTTTCTTCTTGGCCGTCTCCCAGATCGCGCGCGACTTCGAGAACTTGGCCGGCAGGGGACCGAGCGGCTCGGCCGAGAAGAAGCGGTGGCGATGGCGGTAATCGCGGACGAAGAAGAAGTTCATGCGGCCTCATTGTATCATTACGGCTGGATTGGCGGCAAAGTTCAGCCGAAGCTCGCGTGGGGGCTTACGTTCGAAATTTTGAAATGACCAGGGCATGCCGCTCTGTCGGCCGTCGAGGGGCCTCGGGCGTCGTCTCCGTCCGCTGCGGTGATTTTTAACGCCGGTCGGCCCGCCGGACGCGGCTTTTGTTGGCGGGCGTGCGGGAAAAGGGACTGTCCCCGAATGGGGACTGTCCCTCTTATTCTTTGCCCCGAATGAGGGCTGTCCCTTTTTCCTAATCTAACGTTTTTTATGAAGCAAATAAAGGAAGAACGGGGCGCCGACGGCCGCGGTGATGACGCCGATCGGGAGCTCGGCGGGGAGGAGATTGCGGGCCAGGAGATCGCAGTAGAGAAGGAATGTCCCGCCCGCCAGGGCGGACGAGGCGAAAAGGGCGCGGTGGCCGGGGCCGATCAGGATGCGGACCCAGTGGGGGACGACCAGGCCGACGAAACCGATGACCCCGCTGACGGCTACGGACAGCGCTGCCAGAAGCGCGGACATCGCCAGGAAGGTTTTCCTGACACGGCGAACGGGACAGCCGAGGGCCTGGGCGGTTTCGTCGCCCAGGGCGAGGAGGTCCATGTCCCGGGCCAGCCAGATGGCCGCGACGAAGCAGATGACGAACCAGGGGGCGATAGTTGCGGCCTGGCCCCATTCGGCGAGTTGGAAGCTGCCGAGGAGCCAGAAGACCGCCTGGTCGTAGGAATCCGACCGCATGAAGAGAAAGAACGACGTCAGGGCCGAGGCCAGAGCGCCGGCGGCGATGCCGGTCAGGAGAATGGTCTCGATCTTGAAACCTCCCCGGCGCAAGGACAGGACATAGACAAGGGAAACGATCCCCAGCCCGGAGATGAAGGCCAGGAGGCCGGGGCCCGAGAAACCGAAGGCGGCGGCCTCGAATCCGAGTGAAGTCGCGATAACGGCGCCGAGGGAGGCCCCCGATGAGACGCCGACGACGAACGGGTCGGCCATCGGGTTGCGGAAATAGCCCTGGAGGATGGCTCCGGAGAGGGCCAGGGCGGCCCCGACGAGGAAGGCGAGCACGGCCCGCGACAGGCGGAGGTCGATGAAGATCGCGGCCTGGACGCGGTCTTGGCTCTGGATGAAGCGCAGCAGGTCTCCGGGTGTCGTCTTGACGGGGCCGGTCAGGACGGAGAGAAGAAAGCCGGCGAGGCAGGCGGCCAGGCAGATGGCCCAGAACAGCCGGCGCCCGGTTTTCCGGCTCATGGCCATTCTCCGAAGAGCTCCGGATGGAGAAGGCGGGCCATCCGGTCGAGGACGTCCACCAGCCGCGGCCCGAAGCGGCTGGCCGCGTTCTCGTCGAGCTCGTAGATCCTCCCGGACCTCACGGCCGCGACGCTCTCCACGCGCGCCTTCCTCAGCAGCCAGTCCCGGCCTGTCGCGAAATCCTTCCCGGAGCGGGCCAGGATGAAGATGACGTCCGGGTCGTCCTCGAGGATCTGCTCGCGCTTGTAAAGGACCCATTTCTTGGGCAGGGACGAAGCGACGTTCGTCCCGCCGGCCCGGCCGATGAGGTCGTCGACGTAGCTCTCGCCGCCGCACGTCCACAACCCTTGGCCGTAGAGAAGGACGAAAACTTTCGGCCGCATCCCGGGCCCGCTCATGGCCGCGTCCACGGCCTCGAGCCTTCGCCGCAAGCCGGCGGCCAGCGCGTCGGCCCGCTCTTCGCTTCGGGTGACCCGGCCGATCTTGGCGATGAGCGGGAAGAGGGCTTCGAGTCCTTCGCCGATATCGAGGACGAAGACGGGGAGACCGAGCTTTCGGATCCGGTCGACTAGCCGGAGGGGATTGCCGCGGAAGGCGATGACGAGGCCGGGGTCGAGGGATTGGATGATCTCGATGTTGGGGTCGACGAGGCCGCCGATCCTGCGGATGGACCGGGCTTCCGCCGGATAGTCGCAGAAGCGGGTCGCTCCGACGACGCGGTCTCCGAGGCCGAGGGCGAAGAGGATCTCGGTGACGTTCGGGGCCATGGACACGATCCGGTCCGGGGTCCGTTCGGGCAGGGGGAACGGCCTACCGAGGTCGTCCTTGAGGTCTTGGGGGACGGCCGCCGGAATAATTTGGCCCTTCTCCCGATGTCGAGGAAGTCCTCTATTCGGCTTGGCGAAGGATATCGCCCTTAGCCCCCCGGCCCCCCCCGGGACCAGTCCCGGCGGTCCCCCCGCCTTCGGCGGGTCCCCCTCCGCTACGGGGGTCGTCAGGGCGACATCCATCGCCACCTCACGATGGACTTCCCCGATTTTGGGAGAACGCCCTTTTTTATTAGAGGAAAATGCCGTCCGGGCGTCACCAGGAAGCGGCGTTGCGGGAGCAAGAAAAGAGAACCCAACAATGATCAGTCCGGAAAAAAATAGAATGCGGCGAGGCGCGGACATATCTGTTTTCATCGGGCCGTTTCTCCGCCGGCCAGCGAGATCTCAGGAAGTCCCGTTCGGATGTTCTCGCGGATATCGACCTCCGCGCCGAAGATCTCCCGGATGTTCGCGGCCGTGACCGTCTCCGGCGGCGTTCCTTCGGCTGCGACGACGCCTGTTTTCAGGAATATCAGCCGTTCGGCGTAGGCCGCGGCCAGGTTGATGTTGTGCTCGGCGGCCACGATGGTCTTGCCCCTTTCTTTCTGAAGGCCCTTGAGGATGCCGTAGACCTCGGCCTGGTAACTGATATCGAGATGGAGGCTGGGCTCGTCGAGCAGGAGAAGGGGAGTGTCCTGGGCCAGGGCCCGGGCGATGAAAACCCGCTGCCGCTCGCCGCCGCTCAGCTGGGACAGCCGCTTCGCCCTCAAACTCCCGACCTCGGTCAGCCGCAAGGCCTCGTCGACGGCCGCGGCGTCCGCGCCCGAGGCTTTCTCGAAACGCCCCTGCCGGGCGAAGCGGCCCATGAGGACGATCTCTTCCACCGTATATTCGAAGATGGGCTCGGCCAGCTGGGGGACGTAGGCGATCTTGGCTGCGAGCCGCCGCGGGCTCATCCGGAAAACATCTTCGCCGTCGCAAACGACCCGCCCCCGGACGTTCCCGAGGAGGTTCTGGACGGCCTTGATCAGGGTGCTCTTCCCCGAGCCGTTCCGGCCGAGGACGGCGACGAATTCCCCGGGCTCGACCGTAAGGGAAACGTCGTGGATGACGAATCCGTCGTCGTATCCTGCCGAGAGGTCCTTGATTTCAAGCATCGCCATGGTCGGTCCGCGTTCCCCTCAGTATAGCCATTCGGCCCGATTTGACAATAAGAGGGGATGAATCTAAGATGAAAACCCATTCTTTCGAGGATTTTAAGGACCATGACAGACGCCTACGATTTCGCGCACATCGAGACCAAGTGGCAGCGCGCCTGGGAAGACGAGAAAGCCTTCCAAGCCGCCGGGGACCCCTCCAAACCGAAGTTTTACTGCCTGGAGATGTACCCCTACCCGTCCGGCCGCATCCACATGGGCCACGTCCGGAACTACTCGATCGGCGACGTCATCGCCCGCCAGAAGATCATGGCCGGCTACTCCGTCCTACACCCCATCGGTTGGGACGCCCTGGGCATGCCGGCCGAGAACGCGGCCATCAAGCACGGCACCCATCCCCGGACCTGGACCCTCGACAACGTCGACCACATGCGCGTCCAGCTCAAGAGGATGGGCTTCAGTTACGACTGGAGCCGCGAGGTCAACACCTGCCTGCCCGATTATTACAAGTGGAACCAGTGGATCTTCCTGCGCATGCTCGAAAAAGGCCTGGCCTTCCGCAAGGAGAGCTGGGTCAACTGGTGCTCCCAGTGCCGGACCGTCCTGGCCAATGAGCAGGTCGTCGGCGGCGGCTGCTGGCGCTGCGACACCCCGGTCGCCCAGAAGAAGATGGAGCAGTGGTTCCTCAAGATCACCTCATACGCCGACGAGTTGCTCTCCGGCCACGCCCAGCTCGCCAAGTGGCCCGAGCATGTCCTCCAGATGCAGAAGAATTGGATCGGCCGGAGCACGGGCGCGCACGTTCCCTTCGGCCTCGCCGGGACCGGAAAGACGATCGAGGTCTTCACGACCCGCCTCGACACGATCTGCGGCGCCACGTTCCTCGTCGTCTCGGCCGAGCACCCCATCGTGCCTGACCTCGTCGCCGGCCCGGGGGAGAAGGAACTCGGCGCCTGGGTCGCCCGGACCGTCGCCGAGATGCGGAAGAGACGGGACATCGGCGAGACCGAAAAAGACGGCATCGACACCGGGAAGAAAGCCGTCAACCCCTTCACCGGTGAGCTCGTCCCGGTCTGGATCGCCAACTACGTGCTGATGGATTACGGGACGGGCGCGATCATGGCCGTCCCGGCCCACGACGCCCGCGACTACGAGTTCGCCAAGTCCTTCGGCATCCCTATCCGCACGGTCATCGCGCCCGAGGACAAGGCCGGCGGCTCTTTCGACGCCGAACCCGCCGAGGTTTTCGAAGGCGTCGGCGTCCTGGTCAACTCGGGTCCGTTCTCGGGCCTCGCGTCCGCGAAGGCCATGGACGAGATGGGGAAGTACGCCGAAGAAAATGGCATCGGCCGCCGGAGTACGGTTTTCCGTCTCCGCGACTGGGGCATCTCCCGCCAGCGCTATTGGGGCACGCCCATCCCCGTCATCTATTGCCCAACATGCGGCATCGTCGGCGTCCCCGACCGCGACCTGCCCGTCGAGCTCCCCTTCGACGTCAAGCTCACGGGAGAAGAGGGCTCGCCCCTCGAGCGCCATGAGAGCTTTGTCCAGACGACCTGCCCGAAGTGTCACGGCCCGGCCCGCCGCGAGACCGACACGATGGACACCTTCGTCGATTCGTCGTGGTACTTCTTCCGTTACTGTTCGCCCAAAGATGCGGACCTGCCCTTCCGGCCCGAAGCCGCGAAACACTGGCTTCCCGTCGACCTCTACATCGGCGGCGTCGAACACGCCATCCTCCACCTGATCTATTCCCGGTTCTTCACCAAGGTCCTCCGGGATTTCGGCCTCGCCGGGATCTCCGAGCCCTTCCCCCATTACCTGGCCCAGGGCATGGTGACCAAGGACGGGTCGGCCATGTCCAAGTCCAAGGGCAACACCGTCGACCCTGACGACATCCTGAAAAACTACGGGGCCGACACCCTCCGCCTGTTCATCCTCTTCGCCTCGCCGCCCGACAGGGAGTTCGCCTGGGACGAGTCGGGCCTCGATGGCTGTTACCGCTTTCTCGTCCGCGTCTGGACGATCGTCCATGAGAACATCGACCTCTTCGCCGCCGGTCCCAGCACCGCGCCGGCGACAGCCGGCGCGGGGGCCGTCCCGGCCTCCGCCGGGGGCGCCCCGTCCCGGGTGGTCAAGAAAACGCACCAGACGATCCGCAAAGTGACCGAGGACATCGGCGTCCGCTTCCACCTCAACACGGCCATCAGCTCGATCATGGAGCTCTACAACCTGGTCAAGAAGGAGCGGGACGGGCTGAGGGAGACTCCGGCCGGCCGGGCCGCCCTGCGCCTGGCCCTGGAATCTATCATGCAGCTGCTTTCGCCCTTCACCCCGCACCTGACCGAAGAGCTCTGGGAAAAGACGGGCCACCGGGGGCTTCTCATGCGTTCGGCCTGGCCCGTCTACGATTCCGAGCTGGCCCGCGAAGAGATGGCCACCATCATCGTCCAGGTCAACGGCAAGCTCCGGGACAAGTTCGAGGCCATGCCCGACCTGCCGGAGCCCGAGCTCGAAGCGGCGGCCCTAGCCCTGCCGAAGATCCGGGCGGCTCTCGGCGGCAAGTCTCCCCGCAAGGTCATCTCGGTCAAGAACAAGCTCGTCAGTATCGTGAGATGAGCCGTGGCCGGACCCCGTTCTCGACCGCAGACGGCTTGGAAAACGAAGAGCCCCGGACCTCGACGAGTCATGACGGCCGTCGTCCTGGCCGCCGTCCTCCTCTTCGCCGCGGGCTGCGGTTACCGGCTGCGCGGCACCGGCTCCTCCCTGCCGCCGCAGATCAAGACGGTGAGCATCCCCATGTTCAAGAACCTGACGACGCGCTTCGAGCTCGACGTCAAGCTGACCCGCGCCGTCATCAGCGAGTTCGTTAGCCGGGGCAAGGTCGCCGTCACGGCGGACGCGGCCCGGTCGGACGCCGTCCTCGAGGGGGAGATCACGTCCTTCAGCGCGACGCCCATCGGCTTTAGCGGCGGGAACCAGGCCGACAAGTACAACATCACCGTGACGGCCAAGGTCACGCTGAAGGAGCGGGCTTCGGCCAAGCCCCTTTTCTCGAATCCGTCCTTCGTCTACCAGCAGGAGTACGACGTCCCGCCGGGCGCGAGCTTCGAGTCGCTCGAGACCGAGGCCATCGACAAGATCGCCGGGAAATTCGCCCGGAGCCTCGTCGTCAGCATCCTGGAGGGGTTCTAGGATGGGCGGGCCGTCCCGCGCCGGCGGGCTCCGCGAGGAATCGCTCCTGGCCGGCTACCTGTTCTACGGCGAGGAGGAATTCCTGGCCGAGGAATTCGTCGAGGAGCTCAAGGGTGTCCTGGCGTCTTCGGCCGGCGACGAGTTCCGCCTGACCCGCATGGACCTCGACGAAACGAAATGGCGGGAGGTCATCGACACGGCCCGCACCGCCCCTTTCCTTTTCGAGTCCTGGCGGGCCATCGTCGTCCGCATCCCGGAGCGCCGGGCCGGCTCGGACAAGGGCCGGGACAAGAAGGGCGACGCGGACGGGGAAGAGGGGAAGGGGGCGAAGTTCCTGTCCGTCCTCGACCAGAAGATCCTCCGGGACTATTTCGCCTCGCCTCCGTCCCGGACGGTCCTCGTCGTCCTCAGGGCCGGCCGGGTCAGGAAGGATGACGCGGTCGTCCGCTTTTTCCAGTCCCTGCCCAAGGGCGTCTTCGCCGTGGCCGAAATGAAACCGCTCTCGGCCGCCGCGCTCATGAAGCGGGCCGACGAGAAGGCCCGCTCCCTGGGCAAGACGCTCACGGAGGGGGCTAAAAAAAGGCTCTTCGAGGTCCTCGGCCAGGATCTCCGCCTGACGTTGAACGAGGTCGAGAAGCTGGCCGTCTACGTCGGCGACAAAAAGGGGATCGAAGAGGACGACGTCGACCAGGTCACGGCCTGGCAGCGCAGCTTCAAGGCCTACGAGCTCGACGATGCCCTGGCCGCGGCCGACTTCGCCAAGCAGGCGGCCATCCTGAACGACCTCCTGGCCGAGGGCGAAAGGCCGGAGCAGATCGTCGGCCGGCTGGCCGGCTTCTTCCGCAACGTCCTCGCCGCCCAGACCTGGCTCAGGGAGAGAAGCCGGACTAAGGAGAATATCTTCCAAACGTTCTTCCCCCAAATCCAGAAGGGCTGGAGCATGTACGCCGATAAATCCCGGCAGTTCTTCGGGGTCGTGGAAGGGCTTTCGCCCGCCGATCTCAACGCCCTCCTGGGCAAGCTTCGCAACGTGGACATTCTCCTCAAGACGACCGAAGCCGTCCCGAAGAGGGCCCTGGAGATATTCCTGAGGGAGTACTGCCTGGCGAGATTAAAGAAAACGATTATTTCGCCGGAGCGGGGGTGAGGAGCCCGACCTGCCGGCTGAGCCGGGATTTGTAGCGGCTTCCGGTGTTCTTCTTGATGGCCCTCTTCTTGACCGACTTGTCGATCGCCTGGAAGACCCCGGGGAGCATTTGAACGGACCCTTCACGGTCGTTATCCGCGATGGCTTCCCGGAGCTTGCGCATCTTGGTCCGGAGAGCGGATTTCGTCTGGATGTTGACGGATTTCTTGCGGAGGCTGCTGCGGTGCTGCCGTAACGCCGATTTGTGACGGGCCATTTTTTTCTCCTCTTAAAGGGTCCTATGTTAGAATATCCTGGCCTTAAAGTCAAACGGCCCCGGGGCCCGGGATGGCGCAGACCCCCATGGAATCCGACGACCGTAAAAGCCGGCTGATCCGCTCCACGGCCTCCGTGGCCGTTCCGACCCTCGTCAGCCGCGTCCTGGGCTACATCCGCGACCTCCTCCAGGCCTACTACCTCGGCACGGGCCACGGCGCCGACGCCTTCACCATCGCCTTCACCATCCCCAACCTCTTCCGCCGGCTGACGGGCGAGGGGGCCATGACGCCGGCCTTCGTCCCGACCTTCACGGAGCTCAAGCAGAACCGGGGCCGGGCCGAGCTCTGGGCCTTCGGGAACGTCTTTTTCTGGGACCTGGCCCTGCTGATGGCGGTCACGACCGGCCTGGGCATCCTCTTCGCTCCCGGCCTCGTCAAGGTCATCGCCTACGGGTTCGGGGACATCGCCGGGAAATGGGGCCTGACGATCTTCATGACCCGGGTCATGTTCCCGTACCTCTTTTTCATTTGCCTGGCGGCCCTTCTCTCCGGCATCCTGAATTCCTTCGGCCGGTTCTTCGTCCCGGCCTCGACGCCCATCCTGTTCAACCTCGCCGTCATCGCCGCCGTCACCGGCTGGGCCGGGAGCTCCCGCGAGCCCGCGCTCGTCTTCGCCGTCGGGGTCGTCGTCGGCGGCGTGCTCCAGCTCGCCCTCCAGGTCCCGTTCCTCTGGCGGGAGGGGATGCGCTTCACGCCGGGTCTCTCCTTCCGTCACCCGGTCGTCCGCCGCGTGGGGAAGCTCATGGTCCCCGGGATCTTCGGGGCGAGCGTCTACCAGGTCAACTTCGCCCTGAGCCGGATGATCGCCTCCGGGCTCGAAAAAGGGAGCACCTCCGCGCTTTACTATGCGTCGCGTATCGAGGAACTGACCCTCGGTCTTTTTTCGATCGCCCTGGCCGCGGCGCTCCTGCCGGCCTTCTCCGAACAGGTCGCCGCCCGGGACATCGGCGAGATGAAAAAAACCCTCGGCTTTTCCCTCAAGCTGACGGCCATTGTCACCTTCCCGGCCGCGGCCGGTCTCATGGCCCTCAACGGGCCGATCATCCGCACCCTCTTCGAACGGGGCATGTTCGACCGGGGATCGACGGCCCTGAGCGCGTCCTGCCTCCTGTTCTTCGCCCTCGGCCTGCCCTTCGTTTCCGGGGTCAAGGTCGTCGCCCCGGCCTTCTTCTCCCTCAAGGACACGCGGACGCCCGTCGCCATCGGGATCGCCGTCATGCTGGTGAACACAGCCATTTCGCTCCTGCTCATGGGCCCGCTCCGGGTCGGCGGCCTGGCCCTGTCGCTCTCGCTGTCGCAGGTCCTCAATTTCGTCCTTCTCTTTGTCTGGCTCGAACGCAAGGTCGGGCCGCTGGGCAAGGGCCAGTGGGTCCTTCCGGCGGCGAAGTCGGCGGCGGCGGCCGCGGTCATGGGGACGGCTCTACGCCTTCTCTGGCCGGCTGCGGCGCTCGAACGGGCGGCCTTTGTCGTTCGGGCGGGCGCGCTGGCCGCGGCGATCGTAGCAGGCATCGTCATTTATGTGGCCCTCCTCCGGGTCATCAGCCCGGCCGACCTTAAAAGCGTTGTCGGGATCCTCAAGAGGGCGGCGGGCAAGGAGAGGCCATGAAGATCGTGCTCCAGCCCACCCTTTGGGGGGAGGGGAGAAGGGCAAAAATCACCCTCGGATTCCCCGGTCCCGGCCATGTCCGCCGCCGCCCGCTTCTCTAGAATGGCGTACGGACGGTTTTATCAGGAAGAGTCCGTTCACACTTCGAGAAGTTCGCCCATGAGTCAATTCGTCAACCGGAAAGAGGTCGTCCGTCTGCCCCGGATCCCTCTGCGCGGGACCCTCGACCTGACCTACCGGTGCAATAACGACTGCCGCCACTGCTGGCTTCGGCTGCCCCCGGATTCCGGCGACGCGGCCGGCGAGCTCGTGGCCGAGGAGATCCGCCGCCTCGTCGACGACGCCCGGGCGATGGGCTGCCGGGAGTGGTTCGTTTCCGGCGGCGAGCCGATGCTGCGGCCCGATTTCCCCGAGATCTTCGCCGAGATAACAGCCAAGTCGGCCTGGTACACGCTGAACACCAACGGCACCCTAATTACGCCGGAGATCGCTCGCCTCCTGCGGCGGAAAGGCACGAAACTCGTCGCCCTCTACGGGGCCACGGCCGAGGTCCACGACGCCGTCACCCGGACGCCCGGCTCCTTCGAAGCCCTGCGAAGGGGCGTCGCCTACCTTCGCGAGGCGGGGGCGGGGTTCAGCATCCAGGTCGTCCCCATGAAAACGAACATTTCCCAATACGGCGCGATGATCCGGCTGGCCGAGTCCTGGAGCCCGAGCTGGCGGCTCGGCGCGACCTGGCTCTACCTCTCCGCGTCCGGCGACACGGCCAAGAACGCGGAGATCAGGGCCGAGAGATTGGACCCGTCCCGGGTCGTCGAGCTCGATGGCGCGGGCGGCGCGGGATCGGGTGCTTTGGAAAATGACGCGGCTTCTTCCTGCGGCTCCACGGCAGCGGCCGGCGGCCTCTACGCGAACTGCCTCGCCGGCCGGCGCGATTTCCACGTCGACCCCTACGGCGGGATGAGCTTCTGCGGCTTCGTCAAGGACCCGGCCCTCCGCCTGGACCTGAGGACGATGAGTTTCGCCGAGGCCTGGGACACGAGGCTACCTCTCCTCGCCTCGGCCGCGGCCCCGGCGAAGGCCCGCGCCGGAAATTGCGGGACGTGCGACCTGCGGCCGGACTGCAAATGGTGTCCCGTTTACGCCTATCTCGAATGCCGCGACCATGAGGCCAAGATCGACGACCTCTGCGCCATCGCCAGGGAGACGCGCCGGGTCCGGGAGGACTGGCTCCGGACGAATCGCCGCCGCTTCCGTATCGCCGGCCTTACGGTCGACGTCGAAGCCGACCTGCCCATCACGGACGCGACCTTCGAGCCCAAGTTCGCGCTTTTCCGGACGGACGCCCAGGGCCCGGCCGACGTCGTTCTGCGCCATCATTTTTCCCTGCCCGACCTCGCCGGCGAGGACCTGGGCCGGGAGGTTTTCCGCCAACCGCCCTGGGCCATCTACCATAAGGGCGCTTCCTGGATCTACCTGATGATCTCCCCCGACCCGGCGGACACG
Source organism: uncultured Eubacteriales bacterium (assembly GCA_964525875.1). Taxonomy (GTDB): domain Bacteria; phylum Acidobacteriota; class Aminicenantia; order Aminicenantales; family Saccharicenantaceae; genus RBG-16-66-30. The sequence continues at coordinate 10,258 of CAZGJS010000005.1, read as the reverse complement.
ACCATTCACCGGGTCATGGTTTTCAACGACAGCCACACGCGGGGACGCATCTACAGTCCGACGGACGAGCTCTTCCGGCGGGGCGGCCTGGAATCGCTGGCCCTCCTCCCTTCGGACCAACTCATCCTGGCCCGGCTCCTACCCGCCTTCGGCGGCGCCTTCGTCCATGGCGCGGCGGTCAGTATGAAGGGCCGGGGCCTTCTCTTCGCCGGACCGTCGGAAGCGGGGAAATCGACCATCGTCAGGCTCATCGGCGAGCGGGGCGAGGTCCTTTGCGACGACCGCGTGGTCGTCCGCAAGGACGACGGCGGCTTCCGCGTCCACGGCACCTGGAACCACGGCGAGGTCCGCCGCGTCTCGCCCGGTTCGGCGCCCCTGCGGGCCGTCCTCTTTCTCCGCCAGGCCCGGGTCAACCGCCTGGAGCGCGTCGACGACCCGAAGGCCGTCCTCCGCGATTTCCTGCCCCGGCTCGTCCGGCCCCTCGTCTCGGCCGACTGGTGGGAGCGGGCCCTCGCCCTGGCCGAAGACGTCGTCCGCGAAGTCCCCTTCTACAACCTCCGGTTCGACAAGAGCGGGGCCGTCGTCGAGATCTTGGAAGAGCTCGTGGAGCGGCCATGACCGGAACGGCCTACGTGAAAAGGATCCGCTCCGGCGAGGCCCGCCTGTGGCCGTCCCGAAGGCCCCCGCTGACACGGCTCGACATCGAGCTCACGGAGCGCTGCAACAACGATTGCGTCCACTGCTCGGTCAACCGCCCGGCCGGGGACCGTGAAGCCCGGGAGCGGGAGTGGGGCGCCGAGTCCTGGAAAAAGCTCCTGGGCGAGGCGGCGGCCCTCGGCTGTCTCGTCGTCCGGCTGACCGGCGGGGAGCCCCTCTTGAGGGACGACTTCGAGGAGATCTACATCCATGCCCGGCGACTCGGGCTGAGGGTGATGATCTTCACCAACGCCACGCTCATGACGCCCGGCCTGGTCCGACTTCTCAAGGACATGCCCCCGCTCGAAGCCGTCGAGGTTTCCGTTTACGGGATGAAAAAGGAAACCTATGAAGAGGTGACCCGGGCGCCCGGCTCGTTCGACGCCTTCCGCCGCGGCCTCGGACTTCTCCGGGAGAGCGGCGTGCCCTTCATCGTCAAAGGCGCCGTGCTGCCGGCCACCTGCGGCGAGATGGGCGAATTCGAGGCTTGGGCGGCCGGCCTCCCCGGCGCGGCCGGGCTTCCATCCTACGCCCTGCTCTTCGACCTGCGTTCCCGGCGGGACGGCCGGAAGAACGCGCTGATCTCGAGCCTGCGGACGGACGCCGATGAGTTCGTCCGGATCTCGCGGCGTCACGGCGAGGAAGCGGTCGGGGAGTGGCGGGACTTCTGCGCCCGGTCCGGCGGCGGCCGCGGCGGCCGTCTTTTCTCGTGCCTGCCGTCCGGCGGGTCGGCCGCGGTCGACCCGTACGGGCATCTCCAATACTGCCTGGGCCTGCGGCATCCGGCCACGGTTTACGACCTCGCGGCCGGCTCGCTGCGCGAGGCGGTGACGGAGTTCCTGCCGCGGGTCCGGGACATGCATTCGGCCGGCCGGGCCTACATCGAGCGCTGTGGCCGGTGTTTTCTCAAGGGCCTTTGCGAGCAGTGCCCGGCCAAGTCCTGGGCCGAGCACGGGACCCTGGACACGCCGGTCGAGTATTTCTGTGGTATCGCCCACGCCCAGGCCCTCGCCGCCGGTCTTCTCGAGCCGGGGGAGAAAGCCTGGACCGTCACCGACGGGGCGGCGAGAACGAAACGAAGGAGTTGACCCATGAGCGACAAGATCGACCTCGACAAGGTTTACGCGCCGTCCGAGGACGTCGTCGTCCGGGAGATCGAAGGGGAGGTCGTCATCGTCCCTCTCGTCTCCGGGATCGGGGACATGGAGGACGAGCTCTTCACCCTCAACGAGACCGGGCGCGACATCTGGAAAAGGGTCGACGGGTCGAAGCCCCTGGCCGCGGTCGTCCGGGAGCTGGCCGAGGAATACGACGCCCCCGCCGGACTCATCGAGGGCGATGTCGTCGGCCTCCTCGAAGAGCTCCTCGTAAGGAAGATGGTCGTCGAGAAAAAGTGAACGGGATGGACGAAAAACCCTCTCCGCGCATCTCGTCCGGAGGCGAGCTCCCGCTCTCGGGGGAATCGCTCGCCGGGCTGATGCGGGCGGTCCTCGAAAAGGGTAAGCCTTTCCGCTTCGAGGCCCGGGGGACGAGCATGCATCCCTTCATCCGGGACGGGGACGTGGTCACCGTCGCCCCGCTCGCCGGTCCGGGCCCGAGGCCGGGGGACGTGGCCGCTTTCGTCCAGCCGGGGACGAGCGGCGTCCGGGTCCACCGCATCGTCAAGGTCGAAGCCGGCCGGTATTTTCTGAAGGGGGACAACGCCCCCGCCGCCGACGGCTCGCTCGCCCGGGACATGATCCTGGGCCTGGTCGTCCGCCTCGAGCGCGGCGGCCGGGCCCGTCCCGTCGGGCCGACGTTCCGGGCCGCAGTCATCGCCCGGCTGTCCCGGACCTTTTGGTTCACCCGTCTGACTCGGCGGGCCCGCCGGTTGTTCGCCCGGCGGGAAGGGGAGGGCTGACATGTCCCGGGGATTCGTCGTCCGCAAGCCGCTTCTTGAATTCCCCCTCTGGGAGAAGATGGCCGAAGGCCGCGCGGTCTTCAGCTTCGACCTCGAAACGACGGCCCGCTGCAACCTCGACTGCCGGCATTGTTACATCAACCTCCCGGCCGGGGACAGGGCGGCGAAAAAGAGCGAAATCAGCGCCGACGAGATCGGACGCCTGGGCGGCGAGGCGGCGGCCCTAGGCGCGGTGTGGTGCCTGATCACCGGCGGCGAGCCCCTCCTGCGGAAGGATTTCTTCGACGTCTATCGGGCCCTGCTCGGCCAGGGCTTTCTTCTCTCCGTCTTCACCAACGCGACGCTCGTCACGGAAGAACACGTCCGCTTTTTCAAGAAATTCCCGCCGAGGGATATCGAAGTAACGGTCTACGGAGTCACGAAGGAGACCTATGAGAGGGTCACGCGGATGCCGGGGTCCTTCGACGCCTTCCGGCGGGGGCTTGACCGGCTGCTTCAAAGCGGCGCTCGCGTGCGGCTCAAGGCCATGGCCCTGCGTTCGAACAAGCACGAGATCGCGGCCATCGGCGAGTTCTGCCGGGCCCGGACGAAGGATTATTACCGTTTCGACCCCCACCTCCACCTGAGGTTCGACCGGGACGAGGCCCGGAACAGCGGCATCCTGGCGGAACGGCTCAACCCCAAGGAGGTCGCCAGGCTGGAGCGTTCGGACCCCGAGCGGTTCGGCGCCCTGACGGCGGTCTGCGACGAGCTCATCGCCCCGGCGGCGCCGGTTTCGGACTGCCGGCACATCTTCCGCTGCGGCGTGGGGCAGAGGAGTTTCGTCATCGGGCCCGAGGGGCTCCTGCGGCCTTGCCTGTCCCTCCACCACCCCGATTTTCTCTACGACCTGAAACAGGGCAGCCTGGCCGACGCCTGGACCCGGTTCGTCCCCGAGGTCCTGAAAAGGGAGACGGACAGGCGGGAATACCTGGAAAAGTGCGGAATATGCCCCGTCGTCAATCTCTGTCTCTGGTGCCCGGCCCACGCCTATCTCGAGACGGGAGAGCTCGACCTGCCGGTCGAAGCCTTTTGCCGCATCGCCCACGCCCGGGCGGAGGGGCTACAATCAGGTTGACACCGCCGCAATAACGGCTTAATATGTTGATAAGGAAGCGTATTTGGAGGATTCGATCCCATGAAAAAACAATGGCAGACGCCTGAGCTGGTGGTTCTTTTCAAAGGGCGTCCGGAAGAAACCCTCTTGTGTCACTGCAAATACAAGACGGCCCCGCCCGTGGCCCCCTATAATCACAAGGACAACTGCACGTCGAACCCGATGTGCTGCCAGGCCTGCGCCGACGTCCGCTACGCCAGTTAGCTGAAACGGACTCCGCTCGTCTTCCGGATGGCTTCCTCGGCCGCCGCCCTGACGTAAGGGTTGGCGTCCTTCTTCAACGCGACGAGAAGCCTCAGCGCCTCGTCGCCGCCTATTTCCCCCAGGGCTTCGGCCGCCGCCCGGCGGACCTCGACGTTCGCGTCGGCGACGGCCCGAGCTATTTCCGGGACGGCCGCCCGGATGCGCCGGCAACCGATGATCCCCAAGGCGGAGCTCCGCGCATACCAGGGCGGGAGCCGGAGCCGTTTCAAGGCGAACTCGAGATGCAAGGGCTCGCGGCGGCGGAGCTCCTTCACCACGAAGTCCCTTACGCCTTCATTGGGGTCGGCCAGCGCCTCCCACAGCAGCTCCTCGGCCCAAGGGGAGCGGACCTTGGCACAGGCCGCGATAACCGCCTGCCTCTTTGTTTTGTCGGGGGTGCGGGCGAGCTTGTCGAGGAAGGCGCGGCAGATGCGGGAGGGACCGTACTCTTCGGGCGGGTGACGTTCGTCCATCCTCAGACCAGGTCCAGGATGTGCCCCATTTTCTCTTTTTTTGTCTTCAGGTAGCGGAGGTTGCAGGCGTTCGGCGGAACCTCGAGGGGCACGCGGTCGACGATCTCCAAGCCGTAGCCGGTCAGCCCGACGAACTTGCGGGGGTTGTTCGTGAGGAGTCGGATCCTGTGGATGCCGAGGGCCACCAGGATCTGGGCGCCGATGCCGTAGTCGCGCTGGTCGGGCTTGAAACCCAGCCGGCGATTGGCCTCGACGGTGTCCGCGCCCTCGTCCTGCATGGCGTAGGCCTTGATCTTATTGGCCAGGCCGATCCCCCGGCCCTCGTGGTTCATGATGTAGAGGACGACGCCCCGGCCCTCTTTTTCGATCATCTCCATGGACAGGCGGAGCTGTTCGCCGCAGTCGCAGCGGGCCGAGCCGAACGTGTCGCCCGTCAGGCACTGCGAATGGGCCCTGACCAAAATGGGGCCGTCCCCGCCGACCTCGCCCTTGACCAGGGCGACGTGGTGCTCGCCGCGGATCGTATCCTCGTAGACATGGAGACGGAAATGGCCCCGCGATGTCGGCAGGTCCGTCTCGTCGAGCTTGCGGACGAGGGTCTCGTGCTTCATGCGGTAGCTGATGAGCTCGGCGATCGTCAGGATGGGAATGCCGTACCGGCGGCCGACCTCTTCGAGCTGGGGCATGCGGGCCATCGAGCCGTCCTCGTTCATGATCTCGCAGATGACTCCGGCCGGCGTCAGGCCCGCCAGGCGGGCCAGGTCCACGGCGGCCTCGGTCTGCCCGGCCCGGAACAGGACGCCGCCTTCCTTGGCCTGGAGCGGGAAGATGTGCCCCGGCCGGGCTAGGTCTTCGGGCTTGGTCTCGGGGGCTGCGGCGGCGAGTATCGTCTTGGCCCGGTCGTGGGCCGAAATTCCGGTGGTGACCCCTTCCTTGGCGTCGATCGACACCGTGAAGGCCGTTTGGAGGCGGGCCGTGTTCTCGCTGACCATGAGAGGAAGCTGGAGTTCCTCCAACCGCTCCCGGGTCAGGGGCAGGCAGATGAGGCCGCGGCCGTGGCGGGCCATGAAGTTGATGATCTCGGGGGTGACTTTTTCGGCGGCGACCATGAGGTCGCCCTCGTTTTCGCGGTCCTCATCGTCGACGATGATGATCATCCGTCCGGCCCGGACGTCGTCCAGGGCCGTCTCGACGGCGACTGTCTTGCGCTCTTCGGTCATGGGTCTTTCCAACGAGGCTCGAATCCGCTCGGGCGGGCGTCCTTCAGCCCGTTTTGCGTCCTTGAGACAGCCAATTATACACGTATTTCCCGATCATGTCACACTCCAGGTTGACGGCCGCCCCGCCGCGGAGAAGGCCGAGGTTGGACCCCTCGAGCGAGAGCGGAATGAGCTCGACTTCGAACGAAGCCGGGCCGAGCGAGGCGATGGTCAGGCTGACCCCGTCGACCGCGACCGACCCCTTGGGGATGAAGTAGGGACGGAGGGCGGGCGGGAACGATAGGGTGACCCTTTTTCCCGGCGGCCGGGACGAGACTTTGAGGACCTTGCCCACGGCGTCGACGTGGCCGGAGACCAGGTGCCCGCTGAGCGGAGAGGCGAGAGTGAGCGGGAGCTCGAGATTGAGGCGGCCGCCGGGCCTGAGGGCGCCGATCGTAGTTTTTTCAAGCGTCTCGCGGGACAGGTTAAAGCGCAGGCCCTCCTTGTCCGATGCGAGAAGGCTCAGGCAGACGCCGTTCACGGCGACGCTCTCCCCGGCCGCGAGCTTCGCCGCAAGCCCTGGCGCCTCGACGAGCATTTCGCCGCGGCCCTTGCGGAAGCCGCGGAAAGTCCCCTGCTGAGTTATGATCCCTGTGAACATCAGAAATATCCTTCCAGGATGATATCGTCCTCGACCGAAAACGAGCGCGCTTTTTTGAGGGCCAACCCTTCGCTAACCTTCGCCGCGCCCTTGCCGCCGATGAACCCCGGGGCGGCGGCCCCGCCGACGAGGCGCGGCGCGTAGGTCAGGACGGCCTTGTCGGCCAGCCCGTTTTCGACGAACGCCGTGAACAGCCGGCCGCCGCCTTCGACGAGGAGCGATGTGATCTCGCGCCGGCCGAGCTCGGCGAGAATGTCCGGGAGATCCCACGCTTTTTTCCGGCCGCCGGGAACGACGACCTCGACGCCGCGCGCTTCGAGGACGCGGGCCTTCGCGGCCGGGGCGCCGTGTCCGGCGAAGACGATGACCCGGCCCCGCGGGAGCGTGGACAGGATCTTCGCCGTCAACGGGAAGCGGAGCCGTGAGTCGAGGATGACCCGGACGATTTTCTTCGCCCCCCAGTTCGCGTGACGGACGGTCAGGAGGGGGTCGTCCTCGACGAGCGTATTGACGCCGATCATGAGCGCGTCGTGCTCGCCCCGAAGAAGGTGGACGTAGTCGCGCGTCCCCGCGGAGGAGATCCATTTGGAATCCCCTGTCCGGCAGGCGATCTTGCCGTCCAGGGTCATGGCGGCTTTGAGGGTGACGAAGGGGATCTTTCGGGTGATGTACTTGGCGTAAGCCTCGTTAAGGACGGAGTTTCTTTCGTTCAGGAGTCCGACGGAAACTTCGAGACCCGCTTCCTCGAGCCTGCGGATCCCCCTGGTTTGGACGAGGGGATTCGGGTCGACGGCCGAGATGACCGCCCTCTTGAGCCCGGCGGCGAGGACGGTGTCGACGCAGGGCGGGGTCCGGCCCCAGTGGACGCACGGCTCGAGGGTCAGGTAGAGGGTGGCTCCCTTCGCCAAGCCTCCGGCCATCCGCAGGGCGAGGATCTCGGCGTGGGGCTTGCCGGCTTTTTCGTGGAAACCGTGGCCGACGACCACGCCGCTCCGGACGACGACCGCGCCGACGAGAGGGTTGGGGCTCGTCCGTCCGCGGGCTTTTTCGGCCAGGCCGTAGGCCATCTCCATGTAGGCCAGGTCGCGCGCGGTTTTCATGAGAGCAGGGCCTCGACGAATTCGCGGGGCGAGAATTCGAAAAGGTCGTCTTCTCTTTCCCCGACGCCGATAAAGCGGATGGGCAGGTCGAGCTCCTCGGCGATGGCGACGACGGCGCCGCCTTTGGCCGTGCCGTCGACCTTGGTCAGGAAGATCCCGGTCAGGCCGGAGAACTTCAGGAATTCCCGGGCCTGTTGGATGGCGTTCTGGCCAATCGTCGCGTCGAGGACGAGCAGGGATTCGAGGCGCGCGCCGGGATGCTCGCGGACGACGACGCGCTTGACCTTCTCGAGCTCGTTCATGAGGTTGGTGTTGGTGTGGATCCGTCCGGCCGTGTCGACGAGGAGGACGTCGCCCTGCTGGGCCTTGAAGGACTGGACGGCGTCGAAGACGACCGCGGCCGGGTCGGCCCCGTAGGAGCCCTTGACGACGGGGACGCCCAGCTTTTTCCCCCAGAGCGCGAGCTGTTCCTGGGCCGCGGCCCGGAAGGTGTCGGCGGCGGCCAGCATGACCTTTTTTCCTTCGCCCTTGAAACGGGCGGCGAGCTTGGCCGCCGATGTCGTCTTGCCGCCGCCGTTGACCCCGACCATGAGGATGACTGTCGGTCCGGAGCCGTCGGGCCGGCCGTCCGCGCGCCGGGAGAGAAGCGCCGCGAGCTCGTCCTTGAGGGCCTTTTCCAGGTCGGTCTCGCTCGCGTCCTTCAGGGTTTTTGTCCGCAGGGCTTCGAGCACCCGGCCGGCGGCGGGGACGCCGACATCGGCCAGGATCAGGGCCTCCTCGAGGCCGTCCAGGATCTCCTCGCGCCGCTTGCCGCTTTGGAAGAGGTCTTCGACTTTCCGGAAAGCGTTCCTGGTCCTGGATAATTTTTCCCGAAGGTTGGCGAACACAGCTTAACCATTTTATTTTTCAAGCGTTTAATTGTCAACGGCCGGCCGGCGCTGCCATAACCGACGCCCCGCGCCGTGAATCTTTACGCTGATCCGCTCGTAAATTATCGCGCCTCTGGACATCAATTAATTTGTCGATCCCCTTCATTAATTGAATGGTCTCGACAATCGCAACAACGATCTTCTGGTAATGTGCAATATCCTCCCCCGAAAGAGTGCGTCCCTTGCGGTCTTTGAGCCACTTCTCGCAAACCTGGTAGCCGCCGATACGAAAGTTCCACACGGCCTCGGGCACGCCGCGGAAGCCGACGGTGCCGGGCGGGGCGGGCTGGTCCTTCTTCGCGGCAGCGGCGTCGAGCCAGACGGTGTCGTCCGACCAGCCGAGACGTCCGACCTCTGGGTTCTTCGGGCCGGTGTAAGTGGTGATGAAGTGGTCGAGCTTGGGTGTGTAAATGTCAAGTACTTTTCCAGCTGGCCGATCTGCTGGTACAGGTCCGCCTCCAGCTCCACCCGGGCCTTCTCCCGTTGCGGCCGGCGACTGGAAAAAAGCTCGGGCAGCTCGTCCATCAGATGGCTCCGCCACAACCGGATCTGGTTGGGATGGACGCTGAACTCGCTCGCGATCTGGGCGATCGTCTTCTCACCCTTGGCCGCTTCAAAAGCCACTTTTGCCTTGAAGGCCGCGTCGTACGTCTTCCTCATACGCGAAAGCATACCATACCTCCTTTTGAGATATGGCAGGCTCAAAATCCACTTATACCCCCTGTCCAGTTTTTGGGGAGTAGCTCATACCTCCCCATCAAGACTCCCCTTTCCCAGGTTATTCACATTATACGTGGGGAGATCTAGGGGGGCTCGCCAGTGCAGCGATTCAGCTAAATATCGACTACCACGCCATATTTGGTCCACATGCGTTCAAATCGTGATCTTTTTACTAAGACTCTACCAAAAAGCGGATCACAATAAGTCACCCCTTTTCCATCCAATTCATCCAATAGAACCCAATGAAAGATCTCACCACGGATTAGTTTTACAGAAAATAGGGCCCTTTTTACTAAAATAAAGGGGAACAATAAAATAAACGAAGGTGTCAATCCCGAGTATGCGTCAACGCTCTTCATTAAGAGTAGGGAATACTTTTTCCCCCCTTCATTCAATGTTGCTTTCAGTTGATCTTTATTGATAAATTCATACCCTTTTGATGCAAATCCATTGTTCTTTAAGAACAAGCATATATCGGACATCCTCATCATCGTGTGTCCGCTTCTTCTATCCCTATCGTTGAATGTAGCCATTGCTCCTGAGTAATGTATTTTCTTAAATAGCATCTTTACCGCTGCGACACCGCAATCATATACCCCGCTTTGGAATTCAATATCCTTTGCGCCAAGATACTTCATTCCTAATAATGTTCCGACGATCTTCCTTGCAATAAGGTGCTTCCCTGGGGAATAAAGTTGTTTGAGGAAGATAATATATCCAAGGACCAACAATAAGTAGCAATACAGAATCGTCTCGATCATTAATTTAAATATCTTTGGCTTATCGTTCCGCTTCGTCCGGAATCGGGATGACCAGGATTTCCTTAATAAATCCTAGGGGGCACCAAATCGAAAATCCGGAATTATCATCGATTTGTACCAAGAGTCCATCATTCCCGTCTATGGGAATAACTCGGCGCGATACTCCAGCATAACAAACCTCATTCAAGGTAGTTAAAACAATTCGCTTATCAAGGTGATTGGCTATGTTTTCCACAATAATCTCCTTTCATACTATTCCTCAAACTGACTCGTGGTCTTTATAATGTCATATTTCTCAAATGCTTGTACTAATTCTTCAATATGTTCGACCGTGATTTCTTTATATTTGACTTGCATTGCCCTAATTAGGGTCTGCTGAAAAAGCCGATCTTGTCTTCAACGGCCGATTGATTATCCTGA
>CAZGJS010000004.1:240664-244708 GCA_964525875.1 uncultured Eubacteriales bacterium | reverse complement strand
GGTGGCGATGATCACCGGCGACCACCCGCTGACCGCGCAGGCGGTGGCCAGTGAATTGGGCTTGCTCAAGACCGGCCGCATTGTCACCGGCGCGGAACTGGAGGCCATGAGCCAAGCCGAATTCGAGCGTGAGGTGGAACAGATCGAGGTTTACGCGCGGGTTTCGCCGGCGCACAAACTGCGCGTGGTGACGGCCCTGCAAAAGCAGGGGCACATCGTCGCGATGACCGGCGACGGGGTGAACGATGCGCCTGCGCTCAAGAAGGCGGACATCGGCATCGCCATGGGGATCACCGGGACGGACGTCAGCAAGGAAGCCGCGTCCATGACCCTCACCGACGATAACTTCGCCTCTATCGTCGCCGCGGTGGAAGAGGGGCGCGGCATTTTCGGCAACATCAAGAAATACCTGATGTATCTGCTCTCGTCGAACATCGGCGAGATCGGCTTGATGGCCGGGGCCACTCTGCTGGGCCTGCCTTTGCCGCTGACCGCGGTGCAGCTCCTGTACGTCAATCTCGTCACCGACGGCCTGCCGGCGCTCGCCCTCTCGGTGGACCCGCCCGAGAGGGACCTGATGCGGCGCAAGCCGAGCGACCCGCGCACAGGTATCTTCACCCGGCCGGTGGTGACGCTCATGACCGTGGGTGGGCTGTGGTCGACCTTCGCCAACCTGGGACTGTACATCTGGGCGCTGAACTCCGGCCGCAGCCCCGCGGAAGCGATGACGATGACCTTCGTCTCGCTCGTGCTCATCCAGTTCTTCAAGGCCTACAACTACCGTTCTGATCGCAACTCCGTGTTGAATCGGCCCTTTGCCAACAAGTGGTTGAACCTGGCCATCGCATCACAGTTAGTGCTGTTGGCCTTGGTCATCTACTGGCCTTTTCTGCACGATTTATTCGGCACCTTCTACCTGACGCTTGAAGACTGGCTGATTGTAGCGGTCATGGCGTTCTCGATCTCGCCGGTGCTGGAGCTGGCAAAGTGGATGGTGCGGCGCGGTTGGTTCGGGAAGATGAGTTGACCGCCCGTGCGAAGTCCCAGGCCGCCGATCGGTGCGATGCCAGCAGCCGGGCCTTTAACCGTTATTAGGCGCTTCCCGGACGACCCGCGACAACAAATCGCGGTCGTGCTAAAATGATTTTTTACTCTGGTGACTCTGGAGGGAGCCATGGAACTGCCTGTCGACATCTGGTCGCGGGCCATCCCCAGCCGCGTTTCCCGGCGGAGCTTCACGGCCGAGACGCCGCGGAGAGAGCTTCTGGACCGGCTCGAGCGCGTCTGCCGGGAATTTCGGCCCTTTCCGGAGGCCCGAGCCGCGCTCGTCCGCGAACCCGTCGACGAGGCCGCTGCGGGGATCATCGGCAGTTACGGCCGTGTCAGCGGCGCTCCCTGCTACCTCGCTTTTATCGGAAGGATGGACTCCGCCCGCATCCAGGAGTGCGTGGGCTATACCGGCGAGGCCCTCGTTCTGGAGGCGACGTCACTCGGCCTTTCGACCTGCTGGGTCGGCGGTCTGTTCAAACCGGGCGTTGTCTCTACGCGCCTCGGACTCGGCGAAAACGAGAAGGTCCTCTGCATCAGCCCGGTCGGATATCCCGCCGCCAAGCCCAGCCTGACCGATAGGACCTTCAAGGTTATCGCCGGTTCGGCCCGTCGGAAGTCCCTCGAGGAGTTGGTGGAGGGAGGCCGCGTTCCCGAGGGCGGGATGAAGACGGCCGTCGAGGCCGCCCGCCTCTCCCCTTCCGCGAACAACCGTCAACCCTGGCGTTTCCGCGCCGAAGACCGTAGCGTCACGGTCTTAACGGACAACGACAAGAAAGAATGGAAGCTCTCGCGCCGCTTGGACTGCGGCATCGCCATGCTCCATTTTGAGCTCGGCGCGCGGGCAGCCGGACTCGCGGGAGAGTGGGAGTTCCGGGAAGCTCCCGAAGTCGCGCGCTACGTCCTTTCCGTTACTTCTTTTTCTTAGCCGTCCAGGGGGCCGTGCCGAAATCGCCCATCTGGACCTCTCCGGACATCGTTTCGCCCTCGACCTTGCCCTTGAAGACGAGCACGAACTCGCCCATCTGAGTGCTCACGGTCACGGTCCATTCGAGGTCCTTGTCCTTGACCGTTCCTTCGCCCTTCATCTCCATACCCTGAGGGCCCGGCATCGTGAACTTGAATGCTTCCTTGTCCTGGACGAAGGTCGCGTCAGCCGTCATGTCGCCCTGGGGCGTTTGCATGGTCATCTCCCAGACGCCGTCGATATCGACGGCGGTCGCCGCGAAGGCCAGGGCCACGAGCGACCCCAGCGCTAGAATTCCAACCATCAAACCGCGTGAACGCATGCGTGTCTCCTTTCCCAAGATCTTCGGCTTCTTTTCTTATAACAGACGCCCTCTCCCGTCAAGTCCGGAGGCATCTCCGACCCTCTTCCCACCCGAAGGGGAAACGTGTATAATAAGCCGTTCACGGTCGGGGAGTAGCGCAGCCTGGCTAGCGCACAGCGTTCGGGACGCTGGGGTCGTGGGTTCAAATCCCACCTCCCCGATTTTTTTTATCTTTCGGCCCATGATCATCAAGTCACTCACTGGCATGCCGGGTTTCAAAGCCGGGGAAGAAGAGATACTCTAGGCCAGGACCGGAGCAAGAGAAAAGTCCCGAGATCCCATGACCCGGTACGCAACGGCCAACCCTCCTCCCCTGCCGCCTGCCGATTTTCTGCGCCGCCTCTCCGGCCTGCGCAAGAGGTTGAGCTGGAAACAGGCCGTGACCGCCCTCAAATACCCCAACTACCGGCTCTGGTTCTGGAGCCAGATGTTTTCGCTCTTCGGCGCTTGGATGGAGAGCACGGCCCTCGGCTTCCTCGTCTTCGACCTGACCAGGTCAACCGCCTATCTCGGGCTCGTCGGGTTCGCGATGGGGGGCCCTACCTGGATCTTCATGCTCTACGCGGGCGTCATCGCCGACCGTGTGCCCCGCCGGACCCTGCTTATGATCACCCAGACAGCCATGATGGTCCTGGCCTTCGGCCTGGCTGCCCTCGCTTTTCTCCACCTCGTCCAACCCTGGCACATCCTGGTCATCGCCCTCCTCCTCGGGACGGCCAACGCCTTCGAGGCGCCCGCCCGGCAGGCCTTCGTCCTGGAAATGGTCGAGGCCGAGGACATGACCAACGCCATCGCCCTGAACTCGGCCATGTTCAACGCGGCCACGGCCCTCGGACCGGCCGCGGCCGGCCTGACCTATGCCCTTTTCGGGCCGGCTTGGTGCTTCCTGATCAACGGAATCTCCTTCATCGCCGTCCTCGCCGCGCTCAAGCTGATGAAGCTCAAGCCGTTCGTGCCCAAGCCCATCCGGGCCTCCGCGCTGGCCGACCTCAAGGAAGGCCTGAAGTACGTCGCCGGCCATCCGATGATCCGGACGATCATGGGCCTCATCGCCGTCGTCAGCCTTTTCGGTATCTCCTTCATCACCCTCATCCCCGCCTGGTCGGTCAACATCCTTCACGGCGACGCCAGGACGAACGGCTTCCTCCAGTCGGCGCGCGGCGCGGGGGCCCTGGCGGCCGCCCTGCTCATCGCCTCGCTCGGCCGCTTCCATTTCCGCGGCCGGCTCCTGACGTTCGGCGCGTTCGCCCTCCCGGCCGTGACGGCCATATTCGCCCTCGTCCGCTGGACGCCCCTCTCGCTGGTCCTGATCTTCGGGGCCGGCCTTTCGCTCATCCTGGTCTTCAACCTGGCCAATGCCCTGGTCCAGTCTTTCGCCCCGAACGAGCTCCGGGGGAGGATCATGAGCATTTACGCCCTGACTTTCTTCGGGCTCGCCCCCATCGGAAGCTTGGGAATCGGATTGACGGCCGAGCGTATCGGCCAGCCGGCGGCCATTTTCATCGGGACGGGGATCATGTTCTTGGCCGCGGCCGCGATCGCCGTCTTCATGCCCCGCCTTCGCAGACAGGAGTAGCCACTCCACCAAGCTCGGCGGGACTGCGAAGCCCCTGCCCCGCCTTCGCAGACAGGAGTAGCCACTCCACCAAGCTCGGCGGGACTGCGA
>CAZGJS010000004.1:0-240564 GCA_964525875.1 uncultured Eubacteriales bacterium | reverse complement strand
ACAGGAGTAGCCACTCCACCAAGCTCGGCGGGACTGCGAAGCCCCTGCCCCGCCTCCGCCGTCAGGAGTGAGCACCCCGCGTAGCTGGGCGGGACTGGGAAGCCCGGCCCCGCCTCCGCCGTCAGGAGTGAGCACCCCGCGTCGCCGCCGGTCAGGGAAGTTCGATCCGCGTGTACTTCGTCGTCCCCATACCCATCTTCTCGCCGTGGGCGAGCTGGGCCGACCAGTCGATGTCGTAGCCGGCCCGCAGCGGGTCCTTGCCGCCGCCCCGTTCGACGATGAGGTCCGCCGTGGCCTTATCGACCGCGACCGGGTCGAGGGAGGCCAGGATGCCGATGTCGTCGACGATGCGCTTCTGGTCCTTGGCCATGCAGTCGCAGTCCTTGGTGACTTTGACGAGGAAGTTGATGAAACCGGCCTTGCCCTTGAAGTGGGCGAAGACGCGGAAGGCGTATTCGGCCAACTTCTCCTGGATCCGGAGAGAATCCTCGTCCCATTTCATCTTGACGGCGCCGAACTTGCAGACGACGAGGCACTCGCCGCAGCCGATGCATTTGGCCGGTTCGATGACGACGTGGCCCTCGGCCTGGACGATGGCGGCCTCCGGACAGAAGGCCATGCAGACGCTGCAGTTCCGGCATTGCTTGGCGTTGACGCGCGGGTGGGTCACGGAATGCTGGTCGAGTTTCCCCGCCCGCGAGGCGCAGCCCATGCCCATGTTCTTGATGGCTGCGCCGAGGCCGGTCTGGACGTGCCCGGTGACGTGGGTCAGGCAGACGAGGGCGTCGGAATCGAGGATGGCGCTGGCGATCTTGGAGGAACCGGTCCGGGCTTGGGCGCTCCGCGGCTCCTGCTTGTCGCGGCCGATGAGGCCGTCGGCGATGATGACCGGCAGCCCGGTCGTTTCGGGCGTGAAGCCGTGCGACCAAGCCAGGCGGAGGTGATCGATCGAGTTCGAGCGGTTGCCGACATAGAGCGTGTTGGAATCGGTCAGGAAGGCGTGTTTGGTTTTTTGCCGGATCTCCCAGATGAGGCCGGCAAGCCATTGGGGCTTGATGTAGCCGGTGTTGCCCGCCTCGCCAAAGTGGATCTTGAGGGCGGCGAAGTCCCCCTCGGCGATCCTGTCGTTAAGCCCCATGGCCAGGTAGGCCTTCTTGGTTTTTTCGGCCAGGGCTTCGGCGGGTTCTTTCGCTTCCGCCGGAATGAAATAGACTTTGCTCTTCATGGAGAATCCGTTCCTTCCGTCAGGCCTTGAGGACTTTGTTGACCGCCTCGCTTCCCGACCCCGGCTTGAACCGGAAGCCGCAGCCTTGGAGCGTCTTCTCCACGGCCCCGATTGCAAACTTCACCTGGGCCGAGGACAGGTTGCCCATGTGGCCCATGCGGAAGACCTTGCCCAGCGTCTGGGCCAGCCCGCCGGCGACGACGACGCCGTTTTCAAAGAGTCCCGCCCGGAACGCCTTGTCGTCGATGCCGTCCGGGTAGCGGACCACGGAAAGCGTCGGGGCGAGGTAATTCGGGTCGGTGAAGAAGCCGAAGCCCAGGGCGGCTAGTCCGGACCGGATCGCCTCGGCGTGAAGGTCGTGGCGTTCGAACCGTTCTTCGACCCCCTCTTCGAGGATGATCCGGGTCGCTTCGGCAAAGGCCCGGACCTCGTTGACGCAGGGCGTCGAGAAATATTTCGAAGGGTCGTGCATGATGGGGAGCCAGCGGAGCAGGTCGGAATAGTAGGCCGGGACGGCAGCCATGCTCCGGCGCTTCTCCATGGCCTGCTCGGATAGGACGAGGATGGACAGGCCCGGCGGAGTCCCCAGGCATTTCTGGGCCGCGGTCAGGACGACGTCGATCCCCCAGGCGTCCATCCGCTCCGGGACGCCGCCCGTGGCGCAGACGCCGTCCACGATGAAAAGCGCTCCCGTTTTTTCGAGGACCTGGCTGTAATCCTCGACCGGGGCGCAGGCGCCGGTCGCCGTGTCGACGTGGGTACAGACAACGACGTTGTAGTTCTTCGCCCTGAGCCTCTGTTCGAGCTCCCCGGCGGTGACGGCCTTGCCCCATTCGCTCTCGAGGACATCGTGCTCGAGGCCGAAGGCCAGGCAGATCTGAGCCATCCGCTGCCCGAAATAGCCCTGGGAAAGGACGAGAACGCGGTCCCCGGGGCCGGCCGTGTTGAGGATGGCCATCTCCATGGACAGGGTGCCCGCTCCGGAGATGATGAAGGGTTCGCCGTTCTCGCAGAATACGATCTTCTTGAGGTTCTCGCAGGCCTCCTTGATGTCCCGGACCATGTCCGGCCCGACGTGGGAAACCGTGGGCTTGGCCAAGACGTCGAGGATTCGCGGGACAACCGGGCTGGGGCCCGGGATCAGGAGCAGTTTTTCTTGAGACATCATGGTCCTCTCGCGCCGAAGTCGCGTCCATTGTTACCAATTGCGCGGGATAAATCAAGAATGAATCAAGAATGGGGACAGTCCTCATTGGGGTTTGTCCCCAATGAGGGCAGTCCCTCTTGCCTGCAAAGATCACTCGACGATACGGTAACTCACACCTTCGAAGACGACGATCATCTTGCTTCCGACTGAAAGATACTTGGCGATCGCCGGCTTATCCGAGATCAGCTTGTAGAATGCATCCGAGTTGAACTTGACCGTTTCGGCGGGCGCGCCGTCCTTGTATTCGCTGTCGGTCCAGACGCCGTCCTTGAGGTAGAACGTTTTATCGTCCTTATAGAGGATCCGCTCCGAAGCGACTTGGGCGGCCCGGTCTTCGAGCTTGAAGGCCTGGGTAGCCTTGGCCGCCCGGACCGCGCCCACGCCGCCGACGACGCCGCCGAGGATGGCTTCCCGGGCGGCCGGGGCCGCAGCGTCGAGGGCTTGGGCTTCCTTTTCCGTGACCAGGAACGATGTATAGGGCGTGACGATGCCGTACTTGAGACCGAGGCGCCTGATCTCGTCGGCGAGCTCTTGGTTCGACCCCTGGAGACGGATCTCCTCGATAAGGTAGCCGATGCGCCGCGTCGCCCAGAGCCGGGGCAGGAAATTGAAGGAATCCCCCGCGACGAGGGGCCGTCCCTCGAGGACGAAGCGTTTCTCCTCCCTGCCGCTTTTCCCGGTCAGGACGACGCTCACCGGCCCCCTGCCCTTGTACTTTCCGACGAGGACGAGCTGGGAGCCCTTGAATAGGTCGGGCAGGGAGCGGGGATAGACCTGGCTCGTTTCGATCCCCCTGAACGTGACGGCCAGGTCGGAGAGGAGGGGCGAGGAGATCTTCTCGTAGAAACTCGAGATGGCCGCCTCGAGGTCCTCGGTCTCCCCGATGTAGACGGACGTCCCGCGGTGATCCGAGGAAATCCTGTCCAGGAGCTCGGTGTTGACGTCGTTGCCGACGCCGAAAACGAAGACCCTGGAGCGCGAGGAATTGGCCTGCTGGACATGCCTCAGGATGTCCGCCGTTTCGGTCGTCCCGACCGTCGGCAGGCCGTCGGTCAGAAAGAGGACGTAGTTCGGGCGTTCCCCTCCCCTCATCCGGGACAGGGCCTGGAGGAGGGCATCGTTGATGTTCGTACCCCCCGAATCCTCGATGCCGTCGACGAACTTGAGGGCCCGGCCGATGTTTTCGGCGGTCGCCGGGGCGAGGGCATCCGAGAAGGCCGTGACGCCGTCATCGAAATCGACGAGCGAGAATTCGTCGCGCGGGCCGAGATGGTTGAGGATGAACCGGGCCGCTTCCTTGGCCTGGCGGATCTTGGCCCCGCTCATGCTCCCGGAGCTGTCGAGGACGAGGACGATCGTCTTGTTGACGACCCTCTCCCCGGCGGCGGCGTAGCGCGGCGAGGCCAGGAGCAGGAAATAGCCGTCATCCGGTCCCTCCCAGTTCATGAAGGACAGGCCGACATTGTCTTTCGAGAGCGAATAGTAGACGAGGAAGTCCTTGTCCGGCCGGACTCGCTTCTCCTCGTAGCCGACGAGGGCCCGGCCCGGGCCGTCCTTTCTCACGGAGACTTTGTGGGAGGGCGAATAGACGTTGACGATCGGGACCTCGCTTTCGACCCGGACGGAGATGCTGACGTCGTCGAGCGGGTCGCGGGAGAATCTCTCCGTGTTCAGGGGATAGAGGTACTTGACCAGGCCGCCGTCGGACTTGAGGACCTCGGTGTAGGAGATCTGGACCCGCTTCTCGCCCTTGGCCGGGATGGGGAATACCCTGGCCCGGAAAAGGTTGCGGCCCATGTATTCGAGGAGCCCCGGGTCGCGCATCCGGCGGA
This sequence comes from uncultured Eubacteriales bacterium, assembly GCA_964525875.1. Classification (GTDB taxonomy): domain Bacteria; phylum Acidobacteriota; class Aminicenantia; order Aminicenantales; family Saccharicenantaceae; genus RBG-16-66-30. Next base: position 236,300 of record CAZGJS010000004.1, on the reverse strand, counting down.
CGATGTCCTCGTAGATCCGCCGGGCCTCGCGGCTGTCGAGGATCTCCCCCCGGACCCTTTCGTTCCCGACGTACATGGCGAAATCCGAGACGGAGGCGCCCTCCGGGACAGGGAAGATGTAGGTTCCTTCGATGTCCCGGTCGAAGTGGTTGATGAAGACCTGGTCGACCGACGTTCGGGCCACCTGGTTGACGATCTCGACCTTGACGTGGTGGTACTTGACGCTGAGCGGCGGGATGTCCTGCCCCGGCCGCGGGTTGGGGATGATGAAACCGTCGGCCCGGAGCGCCGGCGTCGCGGCCAGCAGAACCGCCAGACCGGCCAGCGCCGCCAGGGTTTTAACGCTTCGTCCTTGACTCATGTTCTCCTCCTTGCGTGAATTGCTGCGCCTGTGTTTCATCCCTTAATACAACGGAGGCCGCCGTTTTGTTCCATCCGCGGCGGGGGAGGGTCAGACGGCCAGGAGGGATTCCAGGCATTCCTTGAGGAAAGCCATGTCGGGGAAGACCTCGACGGGGAAGCCGGCGAACTTCTCGGGCTCCCTTATTTCTCCCGGACCCGGCCGACTTCGAAGAGGGGCTCGCCGTCGTTGCATGGCGGCGTTCCGATGATATACAGGAGGATGCCGGTGAATGGGGCCTTGACATCCTCCTTCCACCGGCCGAGGTAATCGTTGACCGTGCCGACGACCTGTCCCTGCTTGACGTAGTAGCCCATTTCGAGCCGCGGCGAGAAGAGGCCGTCCCATTTCGAATAGACGACCTCGTACTTGTCGATCCAAACCGGGTCCGCAGCGGGCTCGGGGTCGCCGGGGACCATGGCCAGGTGCCTCATGACGCTCCAGACGCCCTTGACGTTCCGGGCCACGGATTCCTCGTCCGTGCGGCCGAGATAGCCCGACTCCGTCGTGACGGCCGGCTTGCCCTGCAGGATGGCGGTGTTGCCCAGGTACTTGGAGTCCTTGAGGTCCTTGGTCCGGGAGTCGTCGATGATGATGTACGGGATGCCGAAGGCCAGGGCCAGGTCCCGTGTTTTCGCGTCGAACTTCTTGTTGCCGCTCGTCATCCAGTAGGTATAGGGGATAAGGGCTTCGTTTCCGTCCCCGCAGTGCATGTCGAGGAGGACGTCGGCGCGCTTAACGACCTCCTCGTTGAGGACGGCCGCGATCCTCTGGCTCATCGTCCCCGCCGGGTCCCCCGGGAAAACGCGGTTGAGGTTCTTCCAGTCGTCGGGCCCGTAATAGATCGTCCGACGCTTGAAGCTCGGCAGGTTGGCGATGTGGACCATGAAGACCGTCCCGCGCAGGGTCTTGGGGTCGATCGCGTCTTTCAGCCGGTAGAGCGCCAGGATGGGCGGATATTCGTAGGCGTGGACGCCGGCGACCAAGGCCAGGACCGGTCCCTTCTTCGCCCCGTGGATGACCGTATAGGGGATCTCGGTCCCCACGCCGTCCTTCTCCGGGACAGCCAAATAACCCGAAAAGGCACTGCCGCTCTTGACGCGGGCACCGCCGATGGCGAAATCCTCTCCGCCGGTCCAGGCCGGGAGGGCCAAAATGAGAGCGCCCAAAACGACGGCTCCAATCGCTTTACTTATTGTGCTCAAAATCATGGGGGACCTCCTGCGCGGGAGTTATCGCCGGTATTCTAACGGAAGCGCCCGGCAATATCCATCAGGACATCGGAGATATGGCTAAATACTCAGCGGCGGCCGAAGGATAAAGGGCCGAGGGGATCGTCTGAGCGAGCATAAGCGGTGATTTAGTCGGTCGGCGTGACGGACGAGGGCAGTTTCAGGGGAAACCGCCAAAACGTGTTTGAGCTCGGCGTAGCGCACGCCGAGCGAGTTGTTTTGGTGCCGAGTCCGGCGCGATGACCGGCGTGAAAAATCACCGCAGCGAGCGAAGACGATTCCCAAGGCCCCTCCGCGGCCGACGGAGCATGAAATCTTAAGCAACTGAGCTCATTGACCAGAGCGGGCTACGTTTGCTATAATCCGCGCCGGAACAAACTCTCTTGGAGGTCCACCAATGGGTAAATTCATCGCCGTCATCGGCGGACTCGCGGCCATGGCCGGCGGCCTGGCGCTCATCATCTTTTCGCCCCTCTTCCGGTCCGCCCTCTACCATCTGATCCTGGGATTCATCCCCCCGATCCTTTTCTTCGGAGGGTTCATCGGCCTCATCGCCGGGATCAGCAGCATCAAGGACGCCAAGCGGACCAAGAAGCTCGAACAGGAAACCGAGCCCAAGAAGAGCGACGCCTGATCTCCTCTCCGGCTTTCCCTTGAAGGCCGTCCCCTGATCAGGCCGCGAGGCCGTCCCGAAAAGGGCGGATGGGCAACCTCTCTTGCCTGCCCGGGAAGGGCTGTGCTAAGATGGTGACGGCAACGTGGTCAACTTTCACCTTTTCGCCCTCTCCGTTCTGCTCGCCCTGCCCTTCCCCATAGCGGCGCGCGTCGAGAAGGCTTTCCTCCAAAACTCGCCTCAGATCCTCCGTGAGCTGATGACCTCGGAAGGGACCATCCCGGTCTCCCTTCCCGAGCCCCTGTCCCTCGCCGACCAGCTGTCGCCCGACCAGGCCTACCTCGTCTTCGGGAGGATCTTCTCCGTCTTCAAGACAACGGAGTTTACCACCGACCCGCAACTATCCGCCTTACCGGGGCTGCCGGGCGGCATCCTGAAAGCCCGCTGGTCGTTCCGGAACGAGCGCACGGGCGACCAGTATCCTTTCCGCGTCTACTTCTTCGTCGTCCCCGAGCGGCGGCCCTCGTCTGCAGGCGCGCCCGGTCGCGGGATCGCCCTCAAGATCGTCGAGATCCGGGCGGAGAAGCTCTGATGGCCGGGCGCCGGTTCTGGACCCGCAACACCCTTCTGGCCGTGAGCGGGGCGGCCGTCGCCCTCGCTCTCGTCGTCGGCACGCTGTCCCTCGCGCTCCCCCGGTTTTTTTCCCGGGACTACGACGCCAAGAGCCTCGCCTCCTTGCGCAAGCAGGCCGTCCGGACGCGGCAGGGTTTCGCTTCGCTCCTGACCTCCCTCGAGTCCCGGAAGGCCCGATTCGAGCGCCTGCCGCTCCCCGCGGATGCCAAGGAAGCCTATCCCCTATTCCGGAAGGAGAACCTCGACCCCGAGACCGAAGGCATCGCCCTCGGCAACGGCGACGGGTTCTTCGAAGTCTGGTACGGCAACGTCCTCAGTCTCGCCGACCAGGTCGGGAGAGAGGACCTCGAGGGCTTGGAACGGAGCGGCGGCTCGTTCCTCGTCCGGAGCAAGGCCTCGGTCTATCTCATCGCCCTCCAGCCCCTGAAAGACGGCGGCCGCATGCTGGCCCACTTCGTCCGGCTGGCCTTCATCCCCCAGTTCCAATCCTCCCACATCCGCGAATCCCACGCCCTCCGGCCGGCCTTCCGGGCCGACTTCAACATCGACTATTGGGACTTCCGCGAGGACGTCGAGGGATTCGAAAAGTTCTTCGGCCGGCACAAGGACGAGTTCACGGGCCAGCCGCGGCAAAAAAACGAGATCCAGACCCTCTTTTTCCCCATCCGGAACGAGACGGGACGCATCATGGCCACCGTGACCCTGGCCTCCCCGTCGCTGACCGCCAAGCTAAGCCGTGCCCGCGACGGCCTCCTTCTCGTGCTCCTGCTCCTGCTTTTCGCGGCGGGCCTCGCAGCCGTCGCTTTTTTCTGGTCATCGCCCGATTTTCGCCATGGCCGGGACTTCATGTCGGGCGGCATCGGGGCGGCCCTCCTGGTCGGACTGCGACTCCTCGCCCTTCCCCTGGGGCACCTGGAGAAGGTCCAATCCCTCCGCCTGTTCAAGCCGTCCGTGGCCGGGTTCTCCTCCTGGGGCGGCCTGACCCAATCGCCGGCGGACATCTTCCTGTCGGCCTTGACCGTCCTTGGGCTGGCCGTGTGTCTGGCCGTCTGCGCTCCCAGGCCGCGGAGGGGGGACGAGGTCCGCTTGTCCGCCCTGCGGAGCGCCCTGGTCCACATCCCGGCGGCCGCTCTCGCCGCCGGCGCAATCCTCGCCCTGCATGAGGTCGTCCGTCGGGTCGTCTTCAACTCCAACCTCTCGCTCCTCCGCTGGGACTTCGATATCTCGCGTCTAGCCCTTCAGCTCGGGCTGTTCACGTTCCTGGTCGCCGTTCTCGTCGCCCTGGCTGTCGTCTTCAGGCTGGCCTTCCAGGATTCCCGGACAGACCTCCTCTCCGGCCTGGCCGGCGCCTTGGCGGCGGCCGCTGCTATCCTCCTCGGGAATAGCCCTTCGATCCTCCTCATGGCCGTCAGCGCAGCCCTCATCGCCTGGCTCTTCGCTGTCGCCGTCGTCCCCGGCCTTTCGCGGCGGCGCGAGGTCTGGTTCGTCGGCCTCGTCCTGGCGGCCCTTTGGATGTCGCGTTCTCTCGACGGCCTGAGCGCCGCCAGGACCCACCGGCTTCTCGAAACGACTCTCGCCCACACCATCCTGACGCAGGAAACATGGGGCAATTTCCTCATCGAGGAATCGCTGCCCGGCCTCGACCGGAGCGGGCGGCAGATCGTCTCCTTTTTCAAGGACCCCCAGAACGCCGACTTCGCCCACTCGCTCTGGGAAAAATGCCCCGTCTCGAAATTCAACTGGTACTCGAGCCTCGAGGTCCGCGACGCCGAGGGCAACACGCTCAGCCGTTTCTCGCTCAACGTCCCCAAGATCCTGGGCGACCCGCCCGACCTCGAGCCCGCCAAGGACTGGACCATCCTCCCGTATTCCCAGACCTTCATCGGAAAGGAAAAGGATTTCCTGGTCGGCTACAAGGACTACCACGACGGCGGCGTTCGCCTCGGGCGCGTCATCCTCTATGTCTCCCTGGACCCGGAGATGCTCCCGTTCCTGTATTCCGCCAATCCCTATTTCGAGGTCCTCCGGACCGACTCGCTTCCCTCCCTCAATCAGTTCGACTTCGGCTGCGAGATCTTCGACCTCGAAGGCCGTTCCCTCTTCAACCCCCGCAAGCTGACCGCCGGGCTTTCGACCGGCGACCTCGACCGGCTCCGCGGGTCCTCCTCCCCGTTCTGGTCGCGATTCCAGGAACGGGGAACGGCCTACGACGCGTATCTCTTCCGCTCGGGCGAGCGCTGTTACAGCCTCTTCGCGCCGCAGAAGAGCCTCAAGACCAAGGCCGTCGATTTCTTGAGGTTCTTTTTCCTGGGGCTCCTCGCGGCCATGGCCGTCCTCCTTGTGATCACCCTGGCTTCGGGCAAGACCTCGGTCCGCAAGCCCCTCTGGTCGTTCTCGAACCGCGTCTACGCCTCGTTCCTGGCCGTGGCCCTCGTCCCCCTGCTCCTCTACACGGTCTTCACCCGGAACTTGTTCGACAGCCTGTTCACCGAGCGGTTCGTCGAGGACGCCGCCATCCACTCGAGCTACGCCCAGGGCCTGATGGAGGCCTTCCTCATCATTCAGGGCATCGAGGCCTCGCCTTACCTCGCGCCGTCGGAGGACTTGGCCCTTTGGATCAGCTCGACCCTGTCGAACGACGTCATCCTCTATGGGGACGCCGTTCTTCTCGCGTCGAGCCGCCGGGAGTTCTTCGACAGCGGCCTCCTGCCCGAGATCCTCGACGGGGAAACCTATCAAGCCCTCGTCTACGACCGGAAGCCCTTCTTCACCCAGCGGACGCGCCTCGGCGGCTACTCCTTCCAGACCCTGACCGTCCCCTACGACTTCAAGAACACGACGCTCTTCATCTCTCTCCCCTTCCCCTTCGAGAAGGAGCAGCTCACCAAAGCCACCCAGGAGATCGTGGAGTTCCTCGTCCTCCTCTCCGCCTTCTTTTTGACGCTGGTCGTCCTCTTCTCCCGGGGGATCAAGAGCATGATCATCGTCCCCGTGCGCAAGCTCCTGGCCGGGACGCGCGAGGTCGGCCTGGGCAACCTCGAGGTGACCATCGAGCACCGCTCCCGCGACGAGATGATGACCCTCATCGACGGCTTCAATACGATGATCCGGAACCTCAAGGCCCACGAGCAGGAGCTGGCCGAGATGAGCAAGAAGGTGGCCTGGACCGAGATGGCCCGCAAGGTCGCCCACGAGATCAAGAACCCGCTGACGCCCATCCAGCTGTCAGCCGAGCATGTCCTCAAGGTCTACGAGGACAAGCGGGGCGACCTGGACAAGACCCTCAAGGAATCCATGTCCTACATCATCAGCGAGGTCGAGAACCTGCGCCGGATCGCCCAGGAATTCATGGAGATCGCCCGGGACACGACGGTCCGCAAGGAACCCGTCGACCTGCGCCTCCTCCTCGAGGAGGCGTTCCAGCCCTACAGCCGGCTCCTGGCCGAGCGCATCCACTTCAAATTCGTCGCCGAGGGGTCGGACTTCCGGGCGAGCGGCGACGCGGCCAAGCTCAAGACGGCGTTCCGCAACATCGTCGCCAACGCCGTCGAGGCCATCAGCCAGCAGGGGGAAGTCGCGCTTTCGATCGGGCGCAAGGGGCCGGTCTTCACGATCTCCGTTCGCGACAGCGGGCCGGGCATGAGCAAGGAAACGGTCGACCGGATCTTCGACCTCTACTTCTCGACCAAGGACGCCGGCACCGGGCTCGGCCTGCCCATCGCCAAGAAGATCGTCGAGGAGCACGGCGGAGCCATCCGGGTCGCGAGCGGGCCGGGCAAGGGGACGACGGTCGCGATCGATCTCCCGGCCGGCCAATGATTGGCGTTTTCGTCCGGTTTCTGAGAAAATAGCGGCAGCGCCGAATATCGAAAGGAAACCCGCGATGGCCAAGACCCTGGTCACCTACTTCACCCAGACGGGTAACACGAAGCTCGTCGCCGAAGCCATTTTCGAAGCCCTGCCGGGCGACAAGACGCTCCAGCCCATGGCCGAGACGGGCGACCTCGCGCTTTATCAGCTTGTCTTCGCGGGTTTCCCGATCCAGACCCACAGCGTACCCTATCCGGCGGAGATTTTCCTGAAGACGATCCCCGAGGGAAAAAAGGTCGCCCTATTCTCCACCCACGGCTCGGTGACGGGAAGCCGGCTTTCCCGGGAAGCGCTCGAGTACGCCTCTGTCCTCGTCGCCAAGGCCAAGCTCCTCGGGACGTTCTCCTGCCGGGGGAAGGTGTCGATGAAGGCCCTCGAGATCCTGAAGCAATCGCCCGAGCACGAGGCCTGGGCCGACATGGCGGCCTCGGCGGCCACCCATCCCGACGCGAGCGACCTCGAGGATGCCCGGGTCTTCGCCCGCTGGATCGTGACCATCGGCTCCCAAGGCCACTACCAAGGCCTCTAACCTGGACTAGCGCGCTCCGACGCCCGGATCCTCTCGAACCCCGAGGCATTGACGTAGCTCAAGGGTCCGTCTTTCTCCAACTCATCGAAGAGCAGGTTGAGTCCCAGCGTGTCGCTCGAGACGTGGCCGGCGATGACGACGTTCAGGTGGGCTTTCTTGGCGTTCTCGAGAGCCTCCTCGCTGATGTGCATCCCGACGACCGTACTCACGCCCGAGATGGCGAACTGCTCGTAGATCGTCTTGGCGCCCTCGGTCCCCCCGGTCATCTCGACGAGGATCTTCCCGCACCGGGCGTTCTCCGAACCGCTGACGATCTTCGGCCCGGCCATCCGCCGGACGGCCTTCCCGTATTCCGGGATCCTCTTCAGCGCATCGACGACGTCCTTGAGCCGCGCCGGTCTCTCTTTTTCGAACAGCGCGGTGAGGCAGGTGTTGACACAGTTGTCGGCGGGTGTATGGACGCACATCATCGGGAGGCCGAGGAGACGGGCCGCGTCGACGACCCGGTTGTGGTTCACCGGGAGGACGCGGCGTTCCACTTCGCCGATCCGCTTGTCCATGAGCTGTTCGGCGACGGAGATGTTGACGCCGAAGGCGGCCAGCATGTCCGACTGCAGGCGCATGACCTCGGGGAGCTGGGCCAGGGCGATGCCCTGGGGATGATGGGCGATGACGAGGTCGATCTTCTCGGCGCGGTCCCTGTTCAGTGTGTGGGCGAGGAGGACCTCGCCCACTTCCATGTCGATCCCGACGATGACCTTCTTGACGTCGGTGGCCGGGTCGCCGGCGAGGATCCGCGTGTCGGCGTACGGGTTGAACAGGCGGTCCTCCTCCCAGCCGTCGCGCTCGTCCTCCTTGAGCTTCTTGGACTTCATCCGTTCGTCGTCCAGGATCCTGCGGAGTTCCTCGGGGCCCCTCGGGTCGTTGGCCATGCCGGCGGCGATGGCCTTCCTGTACAGTGTCTCGAGCTTCATGCTTGGTTCCTTTCGCATTCGGATGAGAATTCGTCCCCGGGGAGGTTGTCCCTTGTCCAGGCCTCCCCGAGCAGGCCGACGTCGCGCCGGAAGTAATCGCGGGCTTTTCTGCGGAAAGTTGTCTGCGCTTCCGTCCAGAACGCGTCCACGCGTTCCCCCCTCAGCGGGAGCGGCCGCGGACGATGCCGGCCGCTTCGAGCTCCGCCAGTTCCCGGTCGGTGACGCCGAGTTCGCTCAGCACCTCGGCTGTGTGCTCGCCGTGCTCGGGGCAGGCCGCCGGTTCGTAGGCCCCGGATTCCCGGAGGGGATGGCCAAGGAGGATGTTGATCTGGTCACCGGACCGGATGTCCCTGACCAGGCCGCGGTGTTTCGCTTGGGGAGATATCAAAACCTCACTCAGGGTAGGGACGACCTCGCAGCAGAAATCCGTGGCCTTCAGGAGTTGGGCCCATTCGTCCCGCGTCCGTCCGGCGAAGAGAGCTTCGACGGCGGCGAAATCCTCAGGCCGTTCGGAAAACTGCAGAGGGAGCAGGTCTTCCCTCCCCATGGTCCGGCAGAAAGCCTCCCAGAACTTGCTCTCCAGCGCGGCCAGGCAAATGTCATGGCCGTCCTTGGTCCGATAGACGTTGTAGCAGGGATGCTTGCCGGTCAGCGGCAGGCGCCCCCGGCCGCCCCGCTCTCCGGCGGCATACTCGGCGACAGTCATGACCATCCAGGCCAGGGCGCTGTCCATCATGCCGATATCTAGATAACGCCCTTCTCCCGTTCGCTCGCTCTCCCGAAGGGCAGCCGTGATACCCAATGCTGCGAACATCCCCGAGCTCAGGTCCGCGATCTGGACGGGAGGGATGGCCGGGGCTCCGCCGGGCCGGCCGCAGAGCCCGAGAATACCGGCCCGGGCGATGTAGTTCAGGTCATGCCCGGCGCGATCCCGGTCCGGACCGTCCTGGCCGTAACCGGAGATGGAGCAATAGACGATGCGGGGATTGGCTGTTTTCATGGCTTTGTAGCCGATGCCCAGACGGTCCGCCGTGCCGGGGCGGAATCCCTCGACGACGACATCGGCCCGGGCCGCTATTCTCATGAAAATGCCAAGGCCGGCCGGGGACTTGAGGTTCAAGGCGACGCTTTTCTTCCCCGCGTTCAAGGCCAGGAAATAAGCGCTTTGGCCGCCGATCGTCGGGCCCATGGCCCGGATGTAGTCGCCGCCCTCAACGTCCTCGACCTTGACGACCTCGGCGCCGAGGTCGGCCAAGAGGAGCGTGCAGAACGGCCCGGGCAGCAGCCGGGACAGGTCGAGCACACGAACTCCGCGCAACGGCTTGTCGCTCATGGTCTTCCCCCTATTTAGCAGAAAGGGACGGCCGGGTCAAACGCGGGGCCTCGGGGACGCTCCGCCCGCCATTTGACAATCCCCCGCTCCCTTATAATAATAGTAGGGTTGTCATAGGGCCTTGGACCTTTGATACATGCCAAGAAAATCCAGCGAGGAGATGCGGCGCGCATGCGAGTGATGATTGCGGGCACCGGAAAATGCCTGCCCGGGAAGGATGTCCCCGGCAGGATCGTGACTAATGACGAGATCGTCGAGATCCTCCTGGCCAACAAGGCGATCAAGCCCGGTTCCGACCGGCCTTGGCTGCCGGAGGAACTGACGCCTCAGCGGATTGTCAACCTCGTCGGCATCCGGGAACGGCATTGGGTCGACAACAGCGTGAACACCTCCGACCTGGCCCTCGTCGCGGCCGAAAGGGCGCTGGCCGAGGCGGGAATCGGCTGGCGGGACATCGGCATCCTTGCAGTCGGCAGCTCGACGCCCGAGGCCATCTTCCCTTCGACGGCTTGTATGGTCCTCAACAAGGCCGTCCGGAAGAGAACCGCGTCCGGTGAATGGGAGGCCAAGGACTACAAAACGATCCTTCGCATTCCGGCCTTCGACCTCCTGGCCGCATGCACGAGCAGCCTTTACGCGGTCGACCTCGTCCGCAAGCACCTCCTCTTCGAAGAGACCGAGGCCGAATACGGCCTGGCCATAGGCTCCGAGGTCCTCAGCCGGCTCCTCGATTTTTCCGACACCAACGCCGACCTCTGGGGGGACGCCGCGGCCGCCGTCGTCCTGAAGAGGACCGCAGGGACGTCCGGGATCATCTGTTCCGAAACGGGCACGGACTCCTGGGGTATCGAGGCCGCGTACAGCGCCGGTAAGGACATGCGCTATCATGAAACCCCGGTCCATCCGAACATCGCCATCCGCGGGCATGACATCCAAAAATTCGTCCTGAAGATCATCCCCGAGCTGGTCATGAGGACGATCGACAAGGCCAACCGGATCCCGGGCAAAACCCGGGACGTCGCGTTGAGCGACGTGGACCTCTTCATCTGCCATCAGGCCAATGCCCGGATCTTCGAGTTCCCGGCGAAAAAGCTGGGGATTCCCGTCGAGAAGTTCTACGTCAATGTCGATCGCCGCGGCAATTGCTCCTCGGCTTCGGTCCTCATGGCGCTGCGCGAGGCGGTCGAAGAAGGCCGGGTGAAGCAGGGCGACCTGGTCATGCTCCTGAGCTTCGGCGGCGGCCTGACCTGGGCTTCGATGCTGGTCGAGTGGTGATGGGTTTTTCCCGTTTCGTCCTCTTCCTCTTCCTCGCCTACGTCGCCTTCCTGTTCATCCGCATCTATCTGGGCCTGAAGCGCGCCAAACAGCGGCCGCGGCCGGCCCCGCGCCAGGTTCGAGGAGAGATGGTCAAGGACGAGATCTGCAACACCTACATCGCCCGCGAGGAATCCCTGACTGAGGTCCGCGGCGGCGTCGAGTGCTACTTCTGCTCCGAGGAGTGCCGCCGGAAATCCAAGCCAAGCTGACCGCGGCGGCGGCCTAATCCGAAAGAAAGACGACCTGGAAATCGTGGAACTCGCCCGTCGAAGCCTCACGCCGAACGGTAAAACTGTCCACCCGGGCCAGGCGCGGGCCCTCCCGGAGGCGCTCCAGGAAAGCTTCGATGTTCTCCCCCGACCCCTCGGCCAGGACTTCGACCCGGCCGTCCGGGAGGTTGCGGGCCCAACCGGTGATCCCCATCCTGCCGGCGTATTTCTCCGCGAAGAAACGGTAGGCGACGCCCTGGACGCGACCGCCGGCAAAGACGCGCACTCTGACCAGATCCGACCCCACTTCTCCCCCTAGCGGATCTTTTCGTGGCCGTGCTTTTTCAGGTAGGCACGCCAGGTGATCGCCCATTGGGCTGGGTCGTCGAACCAGCCCGGGTCGATGCGATGGACGACGCTGTTGTAGGGCGCTCCCTTGACCTTGGCCGGGTCGGCATAGGCCTCCTCGGCGACATTCTCCAGGGCGGCCAGGTATTCGTCGATCTCGGCCTTGGAGTAGGACTCCGTCGGCTCGATGGTGAACGGCTCGGGGACGATGAAAGGGTGATGGCTCGACCAGAGATGGAATCCGAAATCGGCCATCCGGAGGGTGATGTCCTCGGTCGTGACGCCCGTGTCCGCGTGGAGCTTCTCCCAGCTGTAGCGGACCTGCTCGATCCGGTGCCGCCCCGGCGCGAAAGGAGCGCTCGCCCCCCGAATTTTCTTGACCTTGGAGAGAATGTAATTGTTGTTGAGCACGGCCACGTTCGCCACTTCACGCAAGCCTTTTTCGCCAAGACTCATGACCCACGCGTAGGCCTTGAGAACCGCTGGGAATACCCCGTGAAAGCTGCGGATCTTGCCGATCGTGCGGGCCAGGTTGTAACGGAGGACATACCGCCCGTCGGCGGCGCGGTCCACGATTGGGACCGGGAGAAAATCGGCCAGCCGGGCGGTGACGCCGAGCGCGCCGCAAGCCGGACCGCCGCAGCCGTGGGGCGTCCCGAACGTCTTATGGAGGTTGAAGAAGCACATGTCGAAGCCGGCTTCGCGGGCTCGGGTGACGCCCAGGATGCCGTTGGCATTGGCCTGGTCGTAGCCGCATAACCCTCCGGCCCGGCGGACGACGGCGGTGATCTCATCGATCTTCGGGTTGAAGATACCGGTGTCCTCGGGGTTCGTGATCAGGACGCCGGCCGTCCTACCGGAGACGGCCTTATTAAGAGCATCGAGGTCGGGCAGGCCGTCTTCAGTCTGGTAGATGGTGATGACCTTGTAGCCCTTGACCGCCGCCGCGGCGGCGTCGGAAGGATGGGAAAACATGGTCGTGATGATCTCGTCGCGCGTTCCCCCTTCCCCGCGCGATTCGTGCCAAGCCTGGATGATTGAGACCATGGCCAGGATGGCCGCCGAACCCGAAGCCGGCTGGAACGAGAAGCGGTCGAGCCCGGAGACCTCGCGGAGGAAGAGGTCGAGGCCATAGAAGATCTCCAGGGCGCCCTGGACGGTGCTTTCATCCTGGAGCGGATGAAGCTCGGCGGCCTTGGGCGAGGCAGCCAAGACATCGTTGACCTTCGGGCTGTACTTGACCGTACACGTCCCCTGCCCGATGTCGACGTTGAGGTCGGCCCCGAGGTTCTCCTGGGACAGCCGCAGGTAATGTTTGAGGACGCGCATCTGGGAGATCTCCGGAAGGGGCGGAGGGGCCTTGCGGCGGAGCGCTTCGGGAACGGCCGAGATCCCGTCCCCGACCGAGTCGGAAACGGCCTTTTCCGCCGGCGGCACGAGGATGCCTCTTTCGCCGGGCGTGCTCAGCTCGAAGATGACCTCTTCGTCCCACTTGGCCTGGTGGAAAGCACGGACTCTCATCGGAGGGCCTCCTCAAGGCTCAGGACGAGCCTGTCGATGTCCCCGGCGGCGTGGATCTCGGTGACACAGTACAGGGCGCAGCCGGCCAGGGCGGGGAAGTCGATCGACAGATCCCGCCCGCCGAAGATGCCCCGCTCGAGGAGGGCCCGGTTGAGGGCCGCGACCGTTTTCCCGGTCCCGGAGAAGTCCACGACGAACTCCTTGAAATGGGCCCCCCGGAAGCGGGGCGCCTTGACGCCGGGCAGGCCGGCGATCCCCTTCATGGCGTACTGGGACCTCTGGAGGATGACTTGACCGAGGTCGGCCATCCCCTGGGGACCCATGAGCGCGAGGTAGACGCCGGCCGTGACGCCCCAGAGGGCGGCCGCCGTGCCGACGAACTCTTTCCCTTTTTCCCGGACTCCGAAAGACGTCCGGTCGTAGGCGACGTCGCCGAAACCGTATTCGCCCGGGACGGACGTCCGGGCGATGCCGAAGAGGCGAGACGGGTATTCCATGACGAATTTTTCCTCGTCCCTCGTGGCGATGAACCCGGCCTGGCCGCCGCCGTAGTTCATGTGGATCCCGAGGGGCTGGATGTCGCCGCAAACGATGTCGGCCCCGTAGCGGGACGGGGGCTCGAGGACTCCCAGGGAGCTGGGGTCGGCGCCGACGACGCAGAGCCCGCCGCGGCTGTGGGCCAGCTCGGCGATCCGCCGCCCCTCGATCTCGAGAAAGCCGAGATAGGAGGGATTCTCGAAGTAGACGGCCGCCGTTCGATCCGTGAACTTGGCCGCCAGGTCGTCGAGGTCCATCCGGCCCGTCTCCGGGTCGTGCGCGACCGTCGTAACCGTCATCACGCCCCGGCAGTAATTTTTCATGGTCATCAGGCGGTCGGGCCCGGTCGTCCCGGCAACGAGGACCTCGTCCCTTTTCGTGATCCGGCCGGCCATCCGGACCGAGGTGCTCGCCGCCTGGCACCAGTCGAAGGTGGGCACGTTGACGACGTCCATGTCCAGGAGTTCGGCCATCAGGCTCTCGTATTCGAAAAGGGCCTGGAACCGGCCGTGGTCCTCGTAGGGCTCTCCGGCGTAGGCCGTGAGAAATTCGGACCGGCGGTTGATTTCGTCGCAGACCGCAGGGACGTAGTGGGGCCAACACCCCCCGCCCAGGAAACACAGGCATTCCGCGGCCGAGCGGTTCCTAGAGAGGATCGCTTCGACGTGCCGCTTCAGTGCCCCCTCCGCGGCCAAGGGCTCGGGCAGGTTCATCCGGCCCCTGAAGCGGAGTCGCTCCGGGATGTCGGCGTAGAGCTCATCGACGCTCGACACGCCGATCTCGCGGAGCATCCGCGCCTTGACCTCGGGGACGGAATTCGGGATGTAGGGGTGGACGAAGGGCTTTTCGTCACTCATGCGCACCTCCGGAAAAAAGACGTTCAAAGGGACGTTTCAGGCGATGCCGCCGCCGTCGACGGCGAGGAAGGCGCCGGTCACCCATTTCGAAAGGTCGCCGGCGAAAAAGAGGACCGCGTTAGCCACGTCCCCGGGCGTCCCGACCCGGGCCAGGGGCCGGCGAGCGGCCTCGGCCATGAACTCCGCTTCGTCCCGGCCGAGCTGGGCGCACTCGCTCCGGAGCAAAGGCGTGTCGACGTCGCCGGGACAGACGCAATTGACCCGGATCCCCTGCGGGCCGTGGTCGATGGCCATGGCCCGGGTCATGTTGAGGATGCCTCCCTTGGCCGCGCAATAGGAGACGGCGTCCGGACCGCCCTTGAGGGCCCAGCCGGAGCCCATGTTGATGATGCTTCCGCCGCCGGCGCGGGCCATATGGGGGATGACCTGGCGCGACAGGAGGAACGTGCCCTTGAGCATGACGTCGACCGCCCGGTCCCATTCGCTCTCGCTGCAGTCCACGGTGTTCTTGCGGATGACCAGGCCGGCGTTGTTGAAAAGGATATCGACGCGTCCGAACGCGGCCACGGTTTTCTCCACGGCGAGCCTGCAGTCGGCCTCCGAACGGACGTCGCAGCGGACGAACAGGGCCCGGCCGCCGGCCGCATGGATCTCGTCCTCGGCCTGACGTCCCTTCTCCTCGTCGACGTCGAGAAGAACCACCGCGCTGCCGAATTCAGCCAGTCGCCGGGAGGTCTCCCGGCCGATGCCCGAAGCCGCCCCGGAAACGACGGCGACACGGCCGGCGAGGGACAGAATTTCGAACGCCTTGGTGTTCATAAATGCGCGCTCCGGGTCGAAAGGGGTCACCAACCGTAGCCGAGGGCGAGCATCGGGACCCAGATCTTCATCTCGTAGATCCCGGGCATCATGCCTTCCGCGACCGTCCGTTTTTGGCCGATCAGGTATTCCAGGCCGACATCGAATTTGAAGCCGCCCATCCTGTAGCCGAAACCGGCGGTGAAGCTGTTGAACGTGAAACTCGGGATGAGGACGTTCATGGTCTCGGCCGGGGCGGGGGCAGGGTCGTGATAATACCCGGCCCTGATCGCGAAATCGCCGGCGGTGTATTCCAGGCCGCCGCGGACTTGGAGCCTGTTCTTCCAATCGAGCACCATCGCGGACTCATCGGCCAAGGCCGCGGCCCAGAGGGGCTCGCCGAAGACAAGGTTCAGCGTCGACAGCTTGGTCCAATTGGTCCACTGCAGGTCGAAGGTGACGGTCAGGTCCTCGAGCGGCTTGACCGCGACGCCGCCGGCCAGCCAAGTCGGGCTGGGGACATCGAGGCTCGTATCCGAGGAGACGGGCAGGCCCAGGAGCCCGATGTTTTCGATCTCCATCGTCCCGCGCAACTTCATTTTTGACTGCGTCCGGTAGGTGAGCCCGAAGCTCATCCGTTCGTTCGGTTTGACCAGGAGGCCGAACGTTGCGCCGGTGCCCCAGCCCTTGATATCCAGGCTCTGCCGGCCCAAGTTGACGAGCGTCGGCGGTTTGGTCGGGATGACCGCGGAGGTGCCCCACTGGTCGGTTTGGAAGAAGCCGTAATTGATGTTGAGGGTCGCGCCGAAGAAGATCCCGTCGGCGATCTTAACCGCGACCGACGGGGCCAGAGTGATGGAGCCAATGAAGCTCCGCCAGATGTAATTCTCCAGGGGAGGGGTGAAAAAAGTCGGCGGTGTCGGATAGGCCAGGGCCGTTTCGAACCCGGTGTTGTTCCAGTCCGCGCCGAGGCCGGATAGGGTGTAGGCGCCCAGCCCGACGACCACCCTGTCGCCGATCGGCTGGAAGTAGCCGACAAGCCCGGCGGGATAGTATTTATTCTTGGTCTTCATGTCGAAGGAGGAGTTCAGAAAATACTTGCTCTTCGGCACAAGCAGGTCTCCGGTCAACCCGAATATCCCCTTGCTCAGCAGGGCCAGTCCTGCGGGATTCCAGAAGACCGCCGTGAAATCGTCGGCCAGGCCGACGAAGGCGCCGCCCATGGACGCCGCCCGGGCGCCGAATCCGTTCAAGTTCAGGCCGTTCCCCAGGAGCCCTGAGGCCAGGACCAGAATGACCGCAAGCCCGACGGACATCTTTTTCATCCCTATACCTCCTTCGGCGGGATCAGTCACTCTTGCTAATACTCTATCGATCTAAAAAAAGTCAACATCGGCCCCATCCCACGATTCATGGTAGAATCGCATCGCCCAATGGTGCGATAAGGGAAATGACGAAGAATCTGGTCTCCATCGCCGGCTACGACCCCTCGGCGGGGGCGGGCGTCCTTCTCGACATCGGGGTCTTCGAGCGCCTAGGCTATCGGGGCTTCGGCGTGCTGACGGCTGTCACGTCCCAGAACCCGGAACGGGTCGACCGTGTCTTTCCCCTTGCGGCGCGGGCCGTTGCGGGTCAGTTCGGCCGGTTATTGGAAACGGCCCACATCGCCGGAATCAAGGTCGGCATGATCGGCACGGCCGGGAACCTGGCTGCCGTCGCCCGGATCCTGGCCCGCAAGGCGCGGATCCCCCGAGTCGTCGACCCGGTCTTCCGATCGAGTTCGGGCGCCGTCCTTCTCGAGAAGAAGGCCTGGCCGCGCTATCTGGACGTCCTCGGAGGAAACGCCGACCTCATCACGCCCAACTTGGACGAGGCGGAGATCCTCGTGGGCGGCCCGGTCCGATCGGTCCCGGCGATGCGGAAAGCGGCGGCCGAGATCACCCGGGCAGGCCGCATCCCGTGTCTCCTCAAAGGCGGCCATCTCGAGGGAAAGGCGGTGGACGTCCTTTACGACGGCCGGGAGTTCACGGACTTCGAACATGGACGGTCGGTCAGGGATGTCCACGGGACGGGTTGTTTCCTGTCCTCCGCGATCCTCGGCCACCTGGCCGAAGGACGCCCGCTCAAAGAAGCCTGCGGGCTGGGGATCGCCCTGGTCGGAAAGGCCATCCGCGAGGCCGTGCCGGCGGCGGGAGACCGGTGGACCTTCGACCTCAATCGAGGACCGGGCCGGGGGCCGTCGAGGGGCCTAAGGCGACGTTGACGACCTTGTTCACGCGGCCGAGAAGGCCCTTCGAAAAACTGACGCCCTGTTTTCCCGCCGCCTCCATGTTGATGTAGAGCCTGATCTCGTCCATGGACTGGATGGGGATCCGGGCAGGGCTCTCGCCGTTCATCACGCGGACCGCGATCCGGCCCGTCTTGTAGCCCATGTCGTAAAAATCGAAACCCAGCGCCGCGCAGGCGCCGAACTCGACGGAGCGGAGGAAACTGCCGAAGAGGGGCAATCCATTCTCCTCGGCCACCCGGCCGATGACGTCGAACGAGCTGTTGATCGTGTTGTCGGACATCGGAAAAAGGACGTCGACTTTCTCGTTGAGCAGGCCCTGGACCAGGCCGTGGATCCCGTGAGGGCCGGTCACGGGGACGGCGATCATCTCGAAACCGAGTTCCGCGGCGCTTTCCCGGGCCAAGTCCAAGTAGTATTCCGAGTTGATCTCGGAGGGCGTCCAGAGCGACCCGACGCGCTGCGCCTTCGGGAGGACCTCGCGGATGAGGGCCATCGTCTGCCGGATGGGCCCCGTGGAAGCCACCCCCGTGACATTTCCGAGGTGGTCGTCGGCCGACCTGCCCGCTCCGACGAGGTAGGGCACGGCGACCGCGCTGAAGACGATCGGCGTCGTCCGGCCGGCGAGGAGAGCCGCCTGGAGGGCCTGCGTCGACATGGGGATGATCATGTCCACCCGCTCGGCGACGAGCTGCTGGGCGATCCTCTGGACCTCGGAGATGTCGTTGTTGGCGATGCGGATGGTGACGACGATCTCCTCCCCGTCGCGCAGGCCCGCGTCGGCGAAGGCCTGGAGGATGCCCCGGCGGACCTCGTTGGCCGTCGGCGAATCCACCGATTGGAAGATGCCGATGGCATAAGGCTTGGGCGCGGCGGCGGCGGGGGAATCCTCTTTTCTACGGCAGGAGGGGAAAAAGAGGAGGGCTGCCAGCAGGCCGACGGAGAGCGCCGTTTTTTTCATGGCCGGTCGCCCTCATCTTAGTCCAAATCCGAGCTCGTGTGCAAGAGGCCCGGAGCGTCACGCCGGGCCGGCGATCGCCCGGAAGCGCTCGGGGGAGACGTTGCCGCCGCTAACGACCGCGACGACCGTTCTATCCCGCCATTTCGCCGGCGAATGGAGCAGGGCGGCGAAGGGCAACGCCCCGGCCCCCTCGACCATCCTGCCGTGGTGTTTGCGGACGAGGGCCATGGCCCGGGAGATCAGGAGTTCGGGCACCTCCTCGATGAAATCCAAGAGGTCCCGGCAGAGCGGGAAGGTGATCGCGCCGGGTTCGATCCCGCCGGCGACCGCGTCGGCGATCGTTTCCTTCTCGTCGATCTCGACGAGACGGCCCGCCGCGATGGACGCGGCCATGAAGGCCGAGGTTTCGGGCTCGACGCCGATGAGGCGCGTTTCCGCCCGGGCCGATTTGAGAAAACCGGCTATCCCGGCGATAAGCCCGCCGCCCCCGACGGGAACGAGGACGTCTTCGAAACGGGACAGGTCGTCGGCGAGCTCGAGCCCGACCGTACCGGCGCCGAAAACGATGTCCCAGTCGTTATAGGGTGAAACGAAGACCCGTCCCGTCTGTCCGGCGAATTCCCGGGCGATCGATTCGGCTTTGTCGCAACTCGCTCCCCGGACCTCGACGTCGACCCCCAAGGCCTCGATCTTTTTTCTCTTAACCTCGGCCGCCGTGACCGGAAGGAAGAGCTTGAGCCCGATGCCCTCGAGCCTCGAGGCATGGCTGATGGCCAGGCCGTGGTTTCCCGTCGAGGCCGAAACGACGCCCCGACCCCTGTCCGCGTCGGAGAGCGATCGGAGCTTGTTGAGCGCGCCCCGCAGCTTGAACGAGCCCGTGATCTGATCGCACTCCCACTTGACGTAAACCCGGGCGCCTGTTTCCCGGCTCAGCGCCTCGGAATACTCGAGCGGCGTCCGCCGGATGTCGGACGCGATCCGCCCATACGCCTCTCTCACCTTGTCGGAAAAATTCACATCTTCGTAGGCCATGCCGTGCCTCCAAAACCTAATTTACCATATTTAAGAGGGACAGTCCCCTCCGGGGACAGTCCCGGACGGTCAAGAGGGACTGTCCCCGAAGGGGACTGTCCCTCTTGATCTGCCCCGGAGGGGACTGTCCCTCTTTATCAGAGCGATGCCCAAGGACCCCCCGCCCCACCGGCGCGGTCTTTACGCCACCCGGGCTGTGATGGGGATCATCTGGAGTCCCCGTAGCGGAGGGGGACCCGCCGTTTACGGCGGGGGAACCGCCGGGACTGGTTCCCGGGGGCCGGGGGATACGGATGATCCCCATCACAGCCAAAACGGGTGGCGTCCTGGCGATCCCGGTCCGAGTTCGGCAGCGAATTGTGAATTGCCTCCGGCGAGGGTACAATAGAGTCCGCATGGCCAAGTATTACGTCGGGACGGCGGGCTGGAGCTACGAGGACTGGGACGGCATCGTCTATCCGGTCCCGAAGGCCCGCGGCTTCCACGCCCTCCCCTACCTCGCCGGTTACATCGATATCGTCGAGGTCAACAGCACCTTCTACCGTCCGGCGAGCGCCGCCCTGGCCCTTTCCTGGCTCAAGAAAATCGACGACCGTCCCGATTTTCTTTTCTCGCTGAAGCTCCACCAGGTCTTCACCCACACACGAAAGGGCTTCACTCAAAAAGACGTCGACGAATTCAAGACCGCGGCCGACCTCATTCGGCTGCAGGGCCGGCTGGCCGCCCTTCTCATTCAGTTTCCTTGGTCCTACGCCAACACCCCCGCGAACATCGACTACCTCCTCCAGCTCTTCGGCTTTTTTGCCGGATACCCTCTGGCCGTCGAGGTCCGTCACGGCAGCTGGGACGGGCCCGGCATTTACGAGCTGCTCCGCGAGAACGGAGCTGCCTTCTGTAACATCGACCAGCCCGTCTTCAAGAACTCGATCAAACCCTCGGCCGTGAGCACCAACCCCGAGTTCGCCTACGTCCGCTTCCACGGCCGGAATCATGAGAATTGGTTCCGGGAAGGCGCCGGCCGCGACGCCCGCTATGATTATCTCTACGCCAAGGATGAACTCGGGGACTGGATCGAGCGCATCAAGGAGCTCGGCAAGAAAAGCGGCAAGGTCTACGTCATCACCAACAACCACTACCGGGGGCAGGCCCTGGCCAACGCCCTCCAGATCCGGAACATGATCACCGGCGACAAGGTGGACATCCCCGACCTTCTCCTCGAGAAGTACCCCGTCTTGCGCGAGATCGTCAGGAGGATCCAAGCCGGGCAGCGGGATCTCTTTCCCGCGGACGGAAGCGGGACGGGGAGAAGCGGCGCGGGAGGCGAAACATGAACTGGTGGGAAACGGAATTCCTCGCGGTTAAAGACAATAAGCTTTGGATCGCCGGACAGAGCGCCGAGTCCTTGGCCGGCCGCTACGGTACGCCGCTTTACGTCTACGGCAAGGAGCGCATCCTCGAGAGGTACGCGCGCCTCGACGACATCCTGGCCCGCCATTCCCCGCTCCCCGCCAACATCTGTTTCGCCATGAAAGCCAACCCGCACCGGGGCATTCTCCGGCTTCTCCAGCGGCGGGGCGCCTGGATCGACGCCGTGTCCCCCTGCGAGGTCGAGACGGCTCTCAAGGCCGGTTTTCCGGCGGAGCGCATTCTTTTCACGGGGACGAGCGTCAGCCGGGCCGACCTGCGGCGGGTGTTCGCCGTCGACGGACTGGCCGTCAACATCGATGCCGCCGAGCAGCTCGACCTCATGAACGAGGTCAGGCGGGCCGAGTTCCCGGCCAAGTCGATCCGGGTGTTCGTGCGCTGGAACCCGGGCATCGGCCGCGGCTTCAGCCCCCGCGTCATCACCGCCGGCAAGAAGACGTCGGACGGTACGCCCGTCAAGTTCGGCGTCGAAGACAAAAAGGTCATCGGGGTCTTCGCCCGGGCCCGCAAACTCGGCTTCCACCCGGTCGGCCTGCATCAGCACCTTGGCTCCGGCTGGGTGCGGGAGGATTTCGGCATGGTCCAGACAGCCGTGGACCGTCTGGTCCGCAAGGCCCAGGAGGTCGAGAAAGCGGGCTTCCCGTTGGAATTCCTGGACTTCGGCGGCGGCTTCGGCCCCCGCTATCTGAAAAACCGCTCCGTTTTCCCCCTCGAGGATTATATCTCCTATCTCTCCGCCGCCGTCGCCGGGGCGGGACTTTCGGTCAAGGCCCTGGCCATCGAGCCGGGAAAGTACATGGTCGGTGACGCCGGGGTGCTTCTGCTGGGGGTCGAATACGTCAAGGAGAGCTACGGCAACATCTTCGCCTGCGTCGACGGCGGGACGTTCAACACCGTGCCGAGGCCGGCCATCTATCTCCAGGCCCACCACGAGATCGTCAACGCCTCCCGGATCGACGGACAGGCCAAGGCCCGCATCACGGTCGCCGGGAACCTCTGCGAAACCGGGGATATTTTCGGACGGGAACGGTCCATGCCCCTGCCTATAAGCGGTGACGTCCTCGCCGTCCTTTGCGCCGGTGCCTACTGCCGGAGCATGGCTTCGAACTTCAACCTTCGGGAAATCCCCCGCGAGGTCCTAATCTGAGGACGGCAGCCAAGGCCGTCCTCAGATTAGGGCTGCCGAAACCGGCTGTCCTCATCTGAGAAGCGCCACAACGGCCGAGAGGCCGGCCGCGCCCGCTCACTTCTTCAGGAAGGCGACGATCTCCCCGAGGTCGGGCTGCTGCGGGATCTCATAGACCTTGATCAGGACGATCCGGCCGCTTTCGTCGACGAGGACGTTGGCCCGTTCGGAGAAGCCGTCGTCTTCGCGGAACAGTCCCATGACATGGGCCACGGCGCCGTGGGGCCAGAAATCGCAGAGCAGCCGCGTCTCCTTGATGCCCAGCTCCTTGGCCCAGGCGTGCTTGGTCGGGAACGAATCGACGCTGACACCGACGGCGACGGTCTTGAGTCCGTCGAAGACGGCCTTCTGGCTCTCGAGGCCTCTCATCTGGTCGGCGCAGACGGGGGTCCAGGCCAACGGATGAAAGGACAGCAAGACGCGCCGGCCGGCGAATTCGGAGAGCCGAAAATCCCGGTTGTGATGGTCCTTCAGGGTGAAGTCCGGCGCGATGTCCCCTTCCCAGATAGTCTTCCTGTTTCCCATCGTTTTTCCTCCCCTAAAACGGGCGTCAAGAGCGCCCACCCATCAACCCCAGTATGTCACGCCCCGCGGCGAAAAACAAGGGGGCGCATTGACCTGCCGGTGAAGGCCTTCTATAATCCGACCGTGACCTCCAAAGAGCGGATGCTCCGCGCCCTCGCCCGGGAGAAGCCCGACCGCCTGCCGGTGACCGTCCACCAGTGGCAGAAATACCATCTCGACACCTTCCTGGGCGGAGTGCGCGACCTCGAGGCCTTCGGGATGTTCGGTTTGGACGCCTCGATCCAATATTTCCAGGACATGGGCCAGTTCTGGCTGACGGACGCCGATTTCACCAAATTCTCGACGCCCGAATGGCGGGACGAAGCGGAAGTGCTGAGCGCCGATCCCGACCACAGGATCTGTTACCATACTATCACCACGCCGGGCGGCAAGCTGACCTATCGGACCGAAGGCAACCGGATGACGACCTGGATCACGGAATACCTGATCAAGCACGACGACGACATCCGCCTCATCGAGAAGTATATGTCCGTCCCGAAGCTCGACCCGGCCCCGGTCAGGCGCGCCTACGACGCGGTCGGCGACCGGGGCATCCTGCGCGGCTTCGTCTGGGGCGACCAGGCCGGTTGCTGGCAGCACGCCGCCTGCCTCATCGACACCCAGGACCTCATCCTCCGGACCTTCGACAAACCCGGTTGGGTCCACGAGCTTCTCGGTATCCTCCTCGAGAAAAAGCTGCGATTCATCGAGTCCATGAAGGGGACGCGCTTCGACCTCATCGAGACGGGCGGAGGGGCTGCATCATCGACGCTCATCTCCCCCGCTCTCCATGCAGAATATTGTTTGCCCTACGACCGCAAGACGCACGACGCCCTCCACTCGCTCGGTTTCACCGTCGTCTACCATACGTGCGGCGGAACGAAGGGCATCGAGGAACATATCGTCGCTAACGGCTGTGACGCCTCGGAAACTCTGGCTCCGACCTCGATCGGCGGCAACCAGGAGCCGTGGGAGTTCAAGGCGAAGATCGGCCGCCGCCTGGCCCTTATCGGCGGGCTCGACCAGTTCAACGTCCTGACCGAGGGCTCTCCGGAAGCCATCCGGAAAATGGTCTTCATGCTTTTCGAGAAGGTCGGTTACGAAGGCGGCTACATCCTCTCTTGCTGCGACCACTTCTTCGAGACGCCGCCGCCGAACCTCCGCCTCTACGCCGAGGCCGCCCGCGCCTGCGTCTATTAGTACGCGCCGAATTCCCTGACCGTCTCGCAGAGCGAGAAAACGTTCAGGACCCGTTCGCGGGACGTCATGCCCCGGATTTTACAACAATGTTCATTTCAAGAAGTCGCCGTCGACGATCAGCAGCGTCGCCCCTTGCTCAGTGCGAGAGCGATGAGAGCTGGCATCGTCGGAGACGACATAGGTCATCCCCTTGGTCATGACCGTTTTTTCTCCGTTCTGTTGTTCGTTGACGAATTCTCCTTCGAGGCAATGCACAATATGGCCTTTTTGGCACCAATGGTCGGCCAGGTAGCCTTTGGAATACTCGACCACGCGGATCCTCAGCCCGGGCAGCTGCAATGTTCGCCAGAACGACATCCCTGTCTCCCCCTTGTGTTCCGTTCTCGGGACCGCGCTCCAGTCGAAAGCCTGGTACGGGATGCCTTCGTTTTTCATCTGTCTTCCTTCCAGGTCCAATCGTCGTCCTTCTCCATGACCATCTGGGTGATCATGTAGGTCGACCGGCCTCCGTCGTCCTTCTCGTTCGAGCCGAGGCTGTAAACAATGAAGCCTTCCCCCTCCCGCCGGTAGACGAAAGGCTTCCCCGTGAACGGATCGATGGGGACTTCGGCCAGGATGTCCGGCATCAGCGCCTCGAGGTTTTCTGGGTATTCCCCGGTCCGGCTTTTATAAAGCCTGCAGGCAAGGCCGGTCCGGGCGGCGAGGAACGTCGCTTCGAGCTGGGCGTTCTTCAAGAACCACGCGCCGTAAGCTCCGCCCTCCCAAAAGCCGGTCAATTTGAAGTACCAAGGAACGCTATCTGAGAACGCGGGATCTGTCTTCAGGAGTTCTCTCTGTTGAAAATACGGTTCTCTGGCGATCCGTTCCAAGCCGACCAGCTTTTTTTGCTGCCATCGAACCTCATCTTTCATGATGGGTCTCAGCAGCCAATAGAGCAAGCGGTTGGATGGCCTCTCACCGGCCATCACGCGAGAACCGCCCTTAATCACAGCCGAACCCCTTTCCAGGACGAGGATCCTTTCGCCCGAGATCGAGCGCGCCAGCCGTTCGCGCCAGGGACCGGGCTCGAGATCGGCGATGAGCCACAGAAGGATTTCATCATCGACATTTCTTCCCCGGCAGACGGCCTCGAGGAAGCTCAAGAACATCCTCGTCTCGGCTACGGAGATAAGCTGGCTGATCAGGGTCCCTTCCTGGGCGACCTTCGACGTATACCGCAGGCCCGACCTGATCCTCTCCGTCGCCGACCGAACATCCCCATTCTCGGCCCGGAGCACCGCGTCAAAGCCCATGAGCCGGGTGGCTGAAATCATCTTCACCGACTCGGGGATCATCGTCTCCGCCAACGGGGCTCGGGGATCCCTGTAAAGAAAACAGGGTTTATCGGCCATGGCGTGCAGAAGCCTCAGGGCTTCCTGGTTCTTAGCAACTATCCCCTCCAGGGCGCTCCGATCCGAGGGCTCCACGGGCTTCAAAGCGACCAAGTCCGCGAATGCGCGACCGAGGAGCGCCTTATCCTCATTCTCAATGGCCAGGAGGTTCGCGGCGGCTTTCCAGAGGCGTGCCGCATTGTCCGCGTCGGAACAGGGAGCGGCGAGCTCCTTGACGGTCAGCGGGACACCTTGGGCCTTGAGGTCGGCCAGCGTACGCGCCAGGAGCCTCCCCTCCGTATAGTTGAGAATGGCACGGACGGCCACGACGGCCGTCACGGCGATCAGAAGAACGAGACCGATCTTAATTAATATTTTCCGAGGTTTCATATTTTGACCATCCTCTCAGCCCCTTCAGGGCCTCACCAAAACGACGTTGACGCTCCTCGCGAACGGCTGATGTGATCCTGGCCTGGAGTCTGATCAACATGGCCGCCTCCGTTCCTTGTATCCCCGCCAATTCCGCCAGATCGGACTCTTCCATCCTCGCCATCTCCCCCTCATCGGTCGCCGAACCGGCGCTGAGCAGAGCGGCCATCCTAACCGCCTCAAGCCTGCCGATAAGAGGCTCCGCGATGAGCACAAAGACGATCAGCACCGCGCAGGTGACCGCCGCCCACTTCATCCAGGGCGTCAACGGAGCGTTCTTTCGGGACTCGATGGAGGCTGTCAGGATCCGTTGCCTCAATCCGGCCGGCACGCTTCCGGGGACAAGTCGCTTCAAGTCCCTTTCGACATCGTCGTGTTCTTCGATGTTCATGATCTCCCCTCCACGGCCTCACGGAGCTTTTCGATCCCGTAACGGTAGCGGCTGGCGGCGGTGTTGGAGGACACGCCGCAGACCGATCCGATCTCCTTGAAGGTCATGCCGTCGAAGACCTTCAGGAATACGACTTCCTTTTGTTCTGCCGGGAGGTTGTCGGCCGAGCGCAGAAGCGCGGCAAGCGACCGGTCCTCGGGAGCTATGAACGCCGCCGTGAATCCGCCTGCTGCCCCAGACAGAATCATTTTCTCCTCCACGCGCCTCCCGAGCTTTCGCTTAAGAAATCGGTTGACCTCGTTCCGGGCGACCCTAAAAACGAAAGCCTGAGGGTCCCGGACGAACTTCCAGCGCAGACCGTACCGCGCGAACCGGCAGAAGGTCTCCTGGAGGACATCCTCGGCGTCTTCCACCGAGCCGAGCCGGAAGACGAGATACCGGAACAGGTCCTCTCCATGGCGTCCATACAGCTCTTCGAGGTTCAATGACCGCCTTGTTTCTTTACAGCTATTAAGACCCCTCCGGCCTTCCGGTTTGTCTATGTTTGTCTATTTTAATCTTTAAGGCCCTGAATCCCAAGCCCCTCTTTCCCCACGAAACCGCCCCTGTCGAAAAGGAATTCCAACTTCGGAAGGCCGTCCGGGCACCTTGGAACAGCCCAGAACGAAAATCCCCTTGAATTCGCGGCGCCCGAGTCCATACAATAGAGCCTTGTGAACCACGCCGAAAAGGAGAAGGTCATGAAAAAAGTACTCGGCCTCGCCGCCATCATCCTCTGTCTCCTCTGTTTCGTCCAAGCCGGCTTCGCCGCCGGCCGGAACGGTTACTACCGTTTCCCGGCCATCCACGGCGACGTCGTCGTCTTCACTTCCGAGGGCGACCTCTGGACGGTCGATGTCAAGGGCGGGACGGCCCGCCGCCTGACCTCGCATTCCGGGATGGAAACCTACCCAGCCATCTCGCCGGACGGCCTGACTCTGGCCTTCTCCGCCCAGTACGAGGGACCGACCGAGGTCTATACCATGCCCCTCGCCGGAGGCCTGCCCGTCCGCCGCACCTTCGCCGGGCAGACGGCGAATGTCGCGGGCTGGACGCCTGACGGCAAGATCCTCTACGCGACGCAGAAATTTTCGACCCTGCCCAACACCCAGCTCGTCGTCCTCGACCCCAAGACAAACGCCGAGACCCTGCTTCCCCTCAACCAGGCAGCCGATGGATCGTTCGATGTTGCAGGCAAGACTCTCTTCTTCACCCGGCTCCCGTTCCAAGGAAGTTACACGAAGCGCTATAAGGGCGGCACGGCCCAGAACCTGTGGACGTTCGCCCTCGGCGGCGAGGAGGCCGTCCCCTTGACAGCCGACTACGCCGGGACGAGCAAGAACCCGATGGTCTGGCAGGACCGCGTGTTTTTCCTGAGCGACCGCGACGGAACCATGAACATCTGGTCTATGGACCTCAAGGGCGGCGGGCTCAAGCAGCACACCTTCCATAAAGGATACGACGCCAGCTCGCCGAGTCTCCACGACGGCCGGATCGCCTACCAACTCGTGGCCGACCTCCATGTCTTCGACATCGTCTCGGGGAAAGACGCCGGCCTCGCGGTCACCCTGCCCTCGGACTTCGACCAGATGCGCGAGAAGTGGGTGACGAAACCGCTCGACTACCTCACTTCGGCTCACGTCTCCCCTGCCGGGGACTGCGTCGTCCTCGTATCCCGCGGTCACGTCTTCGTCGCCCCCGTGGGCGACGGCCGGTGGGTCAAGGTCAGCCGCAAAGACGGCGTCCGGGCCCGGGCGGCGCGCTTCCTCGGCGACGGCAAGACCCTAATGGTCCTGTCCGATGAGACCGGCGAGTGGGAATTCCATCGCTTCGCGGCCGACGGTCTCGGCCCGGCGGAGCAGCTGACGACCGGGGCCAAGGTCCTGCGCTTCGACGGCGTCCCCTCTCCGGACGGCAAATGGATCGCCTTCGCCGACAAGGACTACCAGCTCTGGCTGTTCAACGTCGGCAAGAAAGCCCTGACACGGATCGCCGTCTCCGCGATCGGCATGTTCGAAAACCTCGCCTGGTCCCCCGACAGCCGCTGGCTCGCATACGTCCAGGGGGCTTTGAACAGATTCAGCCAGGTCATGCTCCTCGAGGCGGAGTCGGGCCGAACGTCGGAGCTTACCAACGACCGCGTCGATTCCTACAACCCGGCCTGGAGCCCGGACGGGAAATGGCTCTACTTTCTTTCGGACCGCTATTTCCGGAGCGTCGTGGGCAGCCCGTGGGGCGCCCGCCAACCCGAGCCCTATTTCGACAAAACGACCAAGATCTACGCCATGGCCCTGACGGCCAAGGAAACGTTCCCCTTCGCCCCGGCGACGGAGCTCCAACCGGCGGCAAAAGTCAGCGGGGACGATAAGGAGGCCAAGGAAGCCGAGGCCAAGACGGGAGCGGCGGCCGGGAAGCCGGTCAAGGAAGCGGTTAAACCGGCGCCCATGGTTACGATCGACCTCGCCGGCATCCAGGAGCGGGTCTTCGAAGTCCCGCTTCCCGCGAGCGTCTATTCCGGGCTCGCCGTCGGTGAAAAAACCCTCTTCTTTATAGACCGCGAGTCGCAGGCCGCAGGCCAGCCCAAGCTCCAGGCGGTCGAAGTCAAGAACCGCAATGTCCAGGCCAAGACGGTCCTCGAGGATGTCCGAAACTTCGAGCTTTCGGCCGACGGCAAGAAGATCTTCGTCCGCAAGGGCGGCGACTTCTACGTCATCGACGCCGGGACGGCCCAGCCGACTCAACAGACCCTCTCCGAGCGACGCATCGACCTTTCACGATGGTCGTTTTCCATCGACCCGCGCGAGGAGTGGCGGCAGATGTTCGTCGACGCCTGGCGGATGGAGCGCGACTACTTCTACGACCGCAACCTCCACAATGTCGACTACCAGGGCCTCCTCGAGCGGCACCAGCCCTTTGTGGAGCGGGTCAGCGACCGCGCCGAGCTCAACGATCTCCTGGCCCACCTCGTCGGGGAGCTCTCGGCCCTGCACACGTTCGTCCGGGGCGGCGACCTGAGACAACCCGGCGACAGCGTCGCTCCCGGCTCGCTCGGGGCGCGTCTCATCCGCGATGAGGCCAAGGGCGGCTATAGGATCGAGCACATCTACAGAGCCGACCCCGAGTATCCGGAAGGCCTGTCCCCCCTGGGGAAACCGATGTCGGCGATCCGCGAGGGCGAGATCATCGCAACGGTCAACGGGGTTCCGGCTCTCAACGTCCCCGACCCGGCGATTCTCCTGAGGAATACGGCCGGCCAGCAGGTCCTCCTCGAGGTCAAACCGGCGGCGGGTGGCGCGGCTCGGAAAGAGATCGTCTTTCCCATCACGCCGGGCGCCGAGTCCGATCTCCGCTACGCCGAGTGGGAGTACACCCGGCGCCTCGAAGTCGAGACGGCCGGAAAGAGCGATATCGGTTACGTCCACCTCAGGGCCATGGGCGGCGACAACTACACGGAGTGGGTCAAGAATTTCTACCCGGTGTTCGACCGCAAGGGCCTCATCATCGACGTCCGTCACAACCGCGGCGGGAACATCGACTCCTGGATCCTGGAGAAGCTCTTGCGGCGGGCCTGGTTCTACTGGCAGGGCCGGGTCGGCAACCCGACTTGGAACATGCAGTACGCCTTCCGAGGCCACATGGTGGTCCTCTGCAACGAGCGCACGGCCTCCGACGGGGAGGCCTTCAGCGAGGGCTTCCGCCGGCTGGGCTTGGGCAAGGTCATCGGCACCCGGACCTGGGGCGGCGAGATCTGGCTGAGCTCGTCCAACGTCCTCGTCGACCGAGGACTGGCTTCGGCGGCCGAGACGGGCGTTTACGGGCCCGAGGGCGAGTGGCTCATCGAGGGCCACGGCGTCGACCCGGACATCGTCGTCGACAACCTGCCGCACGGCACTTTCAAGGGCCGGGACGCCCAGCTCGAGGCGGCCGTCAAGCACCTCCAGGAGTTGATCAAGAAGGATCCGGTCGAGGTCCCAAAGCACCCGCCCTATCCGGACAAGAGGAAATGAGGAACCGATGCGAATCATCTCTTTATCCCCGGAACACGAAAAACTCTATTGCGTCTGCTTGGAAGACTGGTCGGACGAGATGAAGGAAGCCGGCGACCATAAGGAAGCCTGGCTCAGGAAAATGCGGGACAAGGGCTTGCGGGTCAAACTGGCCCTCGACGACACGGGCGAGGTCGGGGGGATGATCCAGTACGTCCCCATCGAGGAGTCGTTCGTCGAAGGAAAAGGACTCTATTTCGTTCTTTGTATCTGGGTTCACGGCCATAAGAGGGGGCGGGGGAATTTCCAGAAAAAGGGAATGGGGACGGCCTTGATCGAGGCTGCCGAGAAGGACGCCAGGGAGCTCGGCGCCAAAGGGATGGCCGCTTGGGGCATGGCCCTCCCCGTCTTCATGCGGGCGTCCTGGTTCAAAAAGCACGGATATAAAAAGGCCGACGCCCAGGATATGCAGATTCTTCTTTGGAAGCCGTTCGCCGAAGATGCCGTGCCGCCGAGCTGGATTAAGACGAAGAATACGCCCGGCCTCCAGCCCGGCAAAGTGACCGTTACGGCTTTGCTCAACGGCTGGTGCCCGGCCATGAACATGACCTTCGAGCGGGCCAAGCGCGCGGCCGCGGAGCTGGGAGAGAAGGTCGTGTTCCAGACCGTCGACACATTCGACCGGGACGTATTCAGGGAATGCGGCCAGGCCGATGCCCTCTTCGTCGACGGGAAGGCGCTCAGAACGGGGCCGCCGCCCTCCTATGAAAAGATCAGGAAGACAATAGAAAAACGGGTCAAAAAGCTCCGCTAAAGGAGGTTCGTTGATGCCGCAGAAAAAGAGGTTTGCGGCGGCCGGCGGGTCCTCAAGATTATCGACCGGTCTCAATCGTGGAAACAGGAAACAATTGAGTTCCCGCGCCTCGCCGAGAAGGCGACGAATCTCAAGCTGAGCCTTTACCCCGCCTTTCGTGACAACAACGGCACGCGGCCAAGCTCCTCGACGTCCCGGCCGCCCTCTTCACGAACGGCAAAGAATATGCCAAGGACCCGCGGGACTTGCTACGCTACCGGGCCAAGGTCGCGGATCTGTCCACGCTCTTTTTTCTCTCATGCGGCCAACGGCCCAAAGAATACGCGCTCGCCGTTGAAGAAGGCAAAATATTCGGCGGAGTGCGCATAGAGAAAATTTGGGAGAAGGAGCTTTACGGCCGGATGGTGCTGGCCCTGCCCCAAGGCGTTCTTTGCGATGAAATCCAGGATAAAATAGGCCGCGAACACAAATTCCAGCTCTTCGATTATGAGGGACATCTGGTCAAGGAAAAAACCTTGTTGAGCGGCGAAGGGCCGGACGAAGTCACGGTCATTACGCTGGAAAATACCTGGCTTTCATCCTCAGGAAACATCATGGTCGAGGACAATAATTATCTCAAAACGATCGATCCCGAGTCCTTAGAGGTCCGGACACTGGCGAAATTTGCCAATGTGGTCGAGGGCTATGGCAGCAAATATTTCTTGGGGAGGCAGAGCTATACGACGTTTGAGGAGAGGGAAAACCGCACCGTCACCACCTTCGAGTCCACCGGATACTTTGACGATCTCACCTACTACATCGCCGTCTATAAAAATATATTGGAAGATCTTTTGATCATCAACAAAGTCAAAATGCCTAAGCCTCTGATGTGGGCAAAACTCCAGGAGGGAAAGCGCGAATCCTACACGGACTATTATCAATTTCTCAAGATGTACAGGATCTTCGCGGTGGACTGGAAGAGGGACGTGGTTTATTTTCTTGCGGACATCGAGAAGCCCGAAATTGGCTTCGTCAGCATCGGTACGCAGGGGCAGGGACGGTACCTTATTGATGTGAATCCAAAAAAGTTCAGCGTGGACAGAAAGGAACTCGAGTTCAAGCATGAATACGTCATGGATCAGACCTCTTCCGAACTCAAGAACTATTTCAAAAGCATCCTCTACACGCCTCCCAACGCGCCCGCGCTCATGGGAATAAAGGTCATCGACGACCGGCTGATCGTCATCACCGGCAAAAGGGATTGGGATAAACAGGAAAATGAAGCTTTAGTCTATCGCCTCCCATCGTTGGAGTATGAAGGGAGTTTTTCCATTCCTTACCCGAACTTGTTGAGGACCAAATGGTACGATGACTTTTACATTATCGAGAAGCTGGTGAAACGGAATGGCGATTTTTTTTATCACTGGGAAATATATAGAATCCGAATCACCTAAGCCATCGCTTCCTGAGGATACTGGTTCCACGTTCTGCCATCCAGAATCCTGCCACGCCTAGATTTCTTTGTCCCACCCCATTGTTTGAAAAAAAAGGGAATGGACTGTTCAAGACACGCATCTCGTATCATTCTGGCCCAATCGGGAGCCATTTCTCTTGAATGAGGCCCGGATTCGCCGCCGACTATGGCCCAATCGACGGAGCTAAGATCGAGATATTTTATAGGACCCAATAACGGTTCAAACGAAACAAATCTTACAGTTGAAGGAACCGAGCTTAATTTATTGATCCGGTGTACATATTCTTGGGACTCGACGGTCACGCCAACCCATAAATTCGCTGGCCATCTTAGTTCCCCCGCAACCTCTGCAAGTCTATCCGCACGTTTTGTTAAGATCTGAAAAACATGGCATGAAGCTAAACTGATCGTAGAAAATACTTGAGCAATAAAATCGAAAGGAACGTCCTCATGGAATAAATCACTCATGGAATTAACGAAAATGAGGCGCGGCTTTCTCCATTTTAGCGGCGCGTCCAAGAGATCTGGATGGACCGTAACGCGGAATCCATTCCGATACCGAACAAGGCCCATCGCCTCCAAACGTTTGGCCATTCTCCTTGCATAGCAATTTGCGCAGCCTTCACTTATGGAAGAACAGCCTGTAACAGGGTTCCACGTAGCATTTGTCCATTCTATTCTCGAAGCAGCTCCCATGGCCCTACCTAAAACAGACTCATCTGGGGATTACTGTACTTTTTTGCGCTCTTCCAAAACTTTTCTCCCAAAGCATGTCTACTATAAAATGCAAGTCTGTACAAGGGAAGGTTACGTTCAGTGGACCGGATCATCACGGACTCTGATATTCCTCCATAAATATATCCAAGAGCCTTCATCTGACTATTAAGGGCTCCCGCAACGAAAATGTCGAATGGAATGGTAGGATCTCCCTTGCTTCTTGCATCTCTCCAGGAGGTAGTCCCTAAGTAATCTGAAATCACCCCTGAATCTTTTCGGAGCCGAGCAAACTCGCTCCTTATCGGATCCATTGCGGGAATATGAATCAAGAAATCCACGTATCTGCTCGAGAGATCCCTAATTAGCGAGAATTTGATATCTTTGAGTTTACAGGGGTCTATAAAGCAAAACGATAACACCTTACGATCACGACCATGGGGCGGGAGGTCCGAGATAATGTCCGCACTGGACGTATTCACGTCACAATTCTTGAAAAAGCAGCGTGCCGCCGGTTTGAGCCTGTTTACCCTTGTTTCTAATGAAGAAATACAACGCGGGTCGGAATCACAGAAGATGTAGCAATCGAACGGATCTGCAACTTGAAGAGCTAAGAAGGAGGAAGATTGTACCACTCGGCTCGTTCCTCGGATTCGAGCGTATCCAGAGCCAGCGAATAAATCTATATAGCATCTCTCATCCCACGTTTTTTTCATTGACGTCGCAAATAAATCCGCATAGCACCATAACAATCGGTACTTCTCTTCTGCCCAATCGCCAACTTCTGGCGTGAACAGGCCATCATCTTGGACGCTCAGATCAAGGGGACTAATCCTTTTCTTCTGCATTTTATTCCTCTAACTTTTGCACTGATAGCGCCATGGCCGCTTACGCAACGAAACGAGACTCGTTAGAATTCTTATTCGCTAGATGTATTCTGCTGTCCCCGAATCTTCCAAGAACATCATAAGAAACCTGTTGCCTTATTTCAAGTCGAAATATAGGGAGTCTCATAATCCATCCGTCGTTCTAATCGTCAAACTGTCAGGCCCAGGGTCGTGAACGACAGCTCCTCGTGCTGGGGCGGCGGCTCGTCGTCGCCGAGGCCGTCCTCGACGAAGATGCTGATGACGTCGCGGATGTTAGCCAGCGCCGCTTCGTAGGTCGCGCCGCGGGCCCGGCAGCCGGGGAACTCCGGGCAGTGGGCCGCCCAGCCATCACCGTCACGGATAGCGTAAACGGAAAAACGATAGCCGTTCATCTCAGCCTCCGTTCTTAATTTACTGCCAAAACCATGCCAAGCTCTTCCCCCTGGGAACGCCGGAGAAATGTAAAAAAAGAGAGACTGGCCAGAAAGAATGGGGACACGTACGGCGGGGAGCGGATTCTGAGGAGCGACCGGCAGAAGCGCGGCGGAGCAACTCGGAGCCGCGTTTCTGGGAAATATCCGGATGAAGGAAGCTCATCAGAACGACCTCAAAAAGGCGCAATTATAAATCTTGGGGACCCCCTCGCCGTCTTTGCGGACCTCGCCGCGAAGGAAACAGACGGGCGGGGTGCCGTACGTAACGCAACGGGTCTCGCCAATCCCTTCGAGAAGGCCCGTCTCGTCTTCAAAGAGATAAAAATACTTCGCGCCTCCCCGACTCCCGTTTCCGCCGCCGGCCCCCGCGCCTTTGCCGTTGCCGCTCCGCATCATGCCGTAGATCTCCCGCTGCCGGGCGTCGACGACCCGGACGACGAGCTCGACCATCGTCCCGGCGCAGTCCCCGAGGTTCTTCACACGGAGCGTCGGCCTTTTCCCCTCGAACAAATCGAGCTCGTCCCCCTCCGGCAGGAAGCCGAGCGATTCGTAGAGCATGCGCCGCTTCTCGTCCGAGGCGATATCGGCGACCTCCTCCATGTGCTCGAGGCCCTGGAAGTAGCGGAGGACCTGGCGCGTCCGCCGCGGCTCGAGGGAATCGAAGACGCCGGCCCGGATGAGCGCGAGGAGCTCGGCCTTGCCCGGCTTCGTCCGGGCCAGAAAGTCCTCGACCGAGGCGTACTCGCCGCCCGCCTTCCGCTCCTCGAGGACGCGCTCGATCGTCTTGAGGCCCAGCCCCTTGATCGACGTAAAGCCGACGCGGATGATGCCTGGCCCACCGCCCGAGCCGTTCCCTCCGTTCCCAGCCCCGTCCTCGACCTCGAAACCGGGCCCGCTGCGGTTGGCGTCGGGTCCCAGGACGCGGATGCCGTTCCTCTTGACCTCGGCGACATACTCGGGGAGGTCGTAGTAGCCCCCGCCCGCGTTGAGCACGGCCGCGAAGTAGGTCACAGGATGGTGGACCTTGAGGTAGACGGCCTGGTAAGCCATGTGGGCATAGGAGGCGCTGTGGGCCTTGTTGAAGGAGTAGGACGAGAACTTCTCCATGGTCTTCCACAACCGCTCGACCTCCGGCGCCGCGTAACCGCGCTCGCCGGCCTCGCGGACGAACTTGGCCCGAAGCGCCGGTTCGCCGCCCCTGCCCTTGCGCAGGCTCCGCCGCAGGAGGTCGCCCTCCTCCGGCGGCATCCCGGCCACCCGCTCGGCGATCTGCATGACCTGTTCCTCGTAGAGAAGGATGCCGCCGGTCTCGGGCAGGATGCGGGCCAGGAAGGCGTCCTCCGCCGCGGCCGGGCCCGTCCGGCCGCTCCGCCGCCGTAGGAGCGCCTCCTTCATGCCGCTCTCGGTCGGGCCCGGCCGGACGAGGGCCAGAGCCTGGGTGATCTCGTGGATGTCGGCCGGCTTCATCCGCCGCAGGAGGTTCATCATGGCCGGGCTCTCGACTTGGAAACAGCCGACCGTCCGGGCGGCGCGCAACGCCGCGTACACCCCGGCGTCTCCCGGCGGGAGCGTCCGGAGCTTCAGCTTCTCCTTCGTCTCCGAGATCGCGGCGAGCCCCCGCACCGAGAGGAGGTCGAGCTTGATCAGCCGGAGGTCCTCGACCGCGTCCTTGTCGAAGTGGGTCATGCGCAGGCCCTTGGCCGAGGTCTCCAGGGGCAGGAACCGCTCGACCGGCGCCGGCGTCAGGATGACACCGCCGACGTGGAGCGAGGTCTCGTGATAGACGTCCTGGAGCTCGGCGGCGAGCTTCCAGACGTCGAGGCGGCCCGGGGCCGGCGCGGCCCGCCGCAGATAGAACGGCTCCGCGAAATACGGGATGCGCTTCGAGAGCCCCCGCGCCTCCTCGGGCGGGACGCCGAAGGCCCGGAGCGTTTCGTAGAGGGCCGAGCGGGCCCCGAAGTTCTTCAGGCTGCAGACGAAGGCCGCGCCCGTCTTCCCGGCGCCGTACCGCTTGAGGACGTAGGCCAGGACCTCGTCGCGGCGCCGCGAATCGAAGTCGATGTCGATGTCGGGCGGGTCGGGCCGGCCGCGGTTGAGGAAGCGCTCGAAATAGAGGTCGAACTCCATGGGGTTGACGTGGGACACGCCGAGGAGCCAGGCCAGGAAGGACGAGGCCCCCGACCCCCGCAGGTTGTGGAGGATGCCGCGGCCACGGGCGAACTCGACGATGTCGTGGACGGCCAGAAAGTAGGGGCCGAAGCCGGACTGCTCGACGACGGCCAGCTCGCGGCGGGCCCGCTGGCGCTCCTTCCAGGTCAGGTTCTTCGCGGCCGTGAGGCGCTCCATGACGACGTCGCGGAGGGTTCGGGGGAAGAGGTCGGCCGGAAGGTTGGGGATGACGTCCTCGAAGACGAACTCGCACTTTTCGGCGACCTCGACCGTCCGGGCCAGGGCCTCCTTGGCGGCATCGCCGAAGCGGCGCAGGGCGAGCGCCTCCTGGTCCGGCCCGAAGAGCCTGACCTTCGCCAGGAGCCGGTCGCGCTCAGGCGGGTAGGGGATCTTTTTCTCGATGGCGTGGAGGAGGACGAGGCGCTCGGGGCTCGTCAGGTACTTGACCGGGTTCGCCCAGACGACGGGCAGGCCGGCGAGGGAATCGGGGACATGTTCCAATTTTGAAGAAATTGGTACGTGTCCCCCAGATTCCAGCAGCCGATTGAAATTCGCGAACTCGGCCCCGACATAGAGGTCGCCCGGCGCGACTTTGCCGCGGAGGTCGTCGAGCATGGCGGCTTCGTTCGCCAAGTCACACGACGGGGACACGTCCCAATTTCGGAGAAATTGGGGCATGTTACCTTTCGTGTCCTCGGCGCTCCCGCCTGATGGGGGCATGTACCCTGAGGGACTGTCCCCGAAGCGGGACTGTCCCTCAGGAACGTAGATCGCGACCAGGCCGGAGGCGTCCCGGACCTCCCTCCGGTTGAAGATCTCCATCAGGTTCGAGTAGCCCGGACGCACCTTGACAAGGAAGACGAACCGCCGGCCGCCGATTTCGAGCTCGCAGCCGAAGAGCGGCCTGACTCCTCCGCCCGCCGCGACACGCTTCCACTTGCCCCAGCCGTAGATGTTCCCCGTGTCGGCCAGGGCCGCGGCCGGGAGCCGCTTCCGCCCGGCCCACCGCGCCGCCTCCTCGAGCGTGACGCTCCCCTTCCCCCGGCTGTACACGGAATGAAGGCGGAGCGGGACGAACATGGTTTTCACTTCGTCAGGGACGCCGTCTTCAGGACGTAGCCCCGCCGCGGCTCGAAGGCGTAGACGGCGTCGAGCATCCTTTCTCGGGCCGTCAGTACCGAGCCGAAGCCGTACTTGTCGCGGACCTTGTCGAGGGCCCGGCCCAGCCTCTCCGGCCGCTCCGAGTAGGGCTCGAAGAGCGACGGGGGCCGGACGCGCACCAAATCCGACGCCTTGACCCCGACGAGGCGCAGGGCCAGCCGCGAGCCGGAGAAAAGCTCGAGGAACAGCTCCTCGGCGATCTTGTAGATCTGGCCCATATCCTGGAGCGGCGACAGGACGAGGCGGCGCTTGATCTCGGTCTTGAAGTCGGCGTAGCGGGCCTTGACCTCGATGACGTGGGCGTAGAGGCGGTCCTCGCGCAGGGCCAGGGTCAGCCGGTCGCAGAGATAGGCCAGGTGGGCCAGGAGCAGGCGCTTGTCCCACAAGTCCTCGAGGAAGGTCGTCTCGCGCGACACGGACTTGGGCAGGGTTCGCGTGACGAGCGGCCGGCTGTCGATGCCGCGCGACTGGAGATAGATGTCGTCCCCGCCCGCGCCGAAGAGCGTGTGGAGGGTCGTCCGCGGCAGTCCCCACAGCTCGCCGATCTTGTGGATGTTCATCAGGCGGAGGACGACCTGGGCCTTGGGGCCGATGCCGGGCAGGGACTCGATGCCGAGGTCACGGAGGTAGGTTTCCTCCTCGCCCTCGCGGATCTCGAAAAAGCCGGCCGGCTTGGCCCGGCCCGTGGCCAGCTTGGCCAGGATCTTGTTCGGGGCGGCCCCGGCCGAGACCGTGACCCCGATCTCGCGCTCGACGCGCCGCTTGATCTCGCGGGCCGCCGCCGGGAACGAGGGATAGATGTGCCCGCAGCGGGTGAGCTCGAGGTAGGCCTCGTCGAGGGAGGCCTCCTCGACGTCGGGGGTCGCGGCGTGGAGGACGCGGAAGAACCGCTCGGAGAAGGCCTGGTAGACCTGGTAGTTGCCGCGGACGAAGACGCCCTCGGGGCAGAGCTGGTAGCACTTGCGCAGGGGCATGCCGGAGTGGACGCCGAACTTGCGGGCCTCATAGGAGCAGGTCGAGGCCACGCCGCGCTCGTGGGGCAGGCCGCCGACGATGACCGGCTTGCCTTGGAGTGACGGGTCGAGCAGGACCTCGACGGCGGCGAAAAAGGCGTCGATGTCGACGTGGACGATGTAGCGCCGCCCGTTTTTCGACAAAGACACCTCTCCTCCTTTTTTCGTTCGATTTAACTTTTTACTCTCCCCTGCCCTAAGGGGAGATCCATCGGGAATCGCCCCGTTCAGTACTTTCTCATGACGCCGATGACCCGGCCCAAGATCCTCGCGGACGGGGCCTCGATCGGCTGAAAGGCCGGGTTCTCCGGGATGAGGAAAACCTGTCCGTTCGTCCGCCGCAGCCGCTTCAGGGTGACCGATCCGTCCTCGAGCAGGGCCACGACCATCTCGCCCGAGTTGGCCAGGTTGGTCCGCTCGAGCAGGACGTGGTCGCCGTCGTCGATGTAGGCGTCGATCATGCTCTTGCCGTCGACCCGGATACAGAAGACGTTGCCCCGGCGGCGGCCGACCATCCAGCCCGGGACGTCCATGGCCTCTCCCGAGACGTCGAACGACTCGCGCGGCCCGCCCGCTGGGACGAGGCCGGCCATCGGCACCCGGACCTGGCCTTCGAGGAGGGCCGGCAGTCCGGCCACCCGGATCTCGCCGCCCTCGCGGGTGATGTAGCCCTTGCGCTCCAGGCTCTGGAGGTGCTTGAGGACGGCCGAGGGGCTGGGGATCCCGAGGGCCGACCCCAGCTGACGGATGGTCGGCGAGTAGCCGTGCCCCAGAATGAAGTCTTCGACGGCCTTGAGGACCTTGGCCTGCCGGAGGGTCAGTTCACGTCTCAATGTGTTTACCATTTTGTTCACCATTTATAAGATAGTGCGGCGAAGGGCGTTTGTCAAGAGGGAATTCAGGGAATTTCGGCGAGCCCGGATAATTCTAAGTCTTCTTACGGCCTTTCTGATCCCTTCGCCCAGAATCAGGCGGGAGCGCTTTTCGTTTCTTTGCTTTGCCCTCAATCATCCTGGCCGCCTCATCAAATCCATCATCCGCTATCGCCTCCCGCCGGGCTTCATCATCAAGTCGCAGTTTGTTGAATTTCTCATATTCGTCGAGCGCGAGCGCCTGGGCCACTTCCATCGAGACCTTTCCCGAATGCTCAAGGATTTCGCGCTCATTGAACTTTAATAAGGCATCGAGCCTAGCGCGCCAGTCTTGCATATATAGCGGCCGCCGGCGGCGTGCCTGATCCTCGGCGTGGTCGAGATACATGACGACGATGCGGTTGAGCTCGGAAATCTCTTCGGCAGCGAGGTAGTTTTTCGCCACCGCCACGTCGGTTCTGCGCACCTTGCTGCCCTTCCAGCTTGTCAAGCCCATGTTCTGTTTCTCAGCGTTAGCTCGCTCTGAAATGAGTTCGGCCGCGGTTTTCCCCGCGATTGCCCAGTGGAGCTTGTTCTGGACGATGCCGAAAAATTCCAGTGTCTGCTCGGCTTTAGGATCATAGTCGAGTGAGAGGGTATAAAGGTCGCGGATTTTCTGATAAAACCGCTTCTCTGAAGCGCGAATATCCCGTATTCGCTCCAGAAGCTCGTCAAAGTAGTCGGTCCCGAGCGTTCGGCCTTCCTTGAGCCTCTCGTCGTCCATCGTGAAACCCTTGACGAGATACTCGCGAAGTCTCTCAGTGGCCCACCGTCGGAACTGGACACCCCGGGGAGACCTTACTCGGTAGCCAACAGCTAGGATCATATCGAGGTTATAGAACTCGATCGGCCGAGTAATCTTCCGGCTCCCTTCAGTCTGAACTGTCAAGTATTGCATGACAGTTGCCTCCCGCGCTAATTCCCCTTCCCCATAAATGTTCTGGATATGAAGGCTTACATTCTGCTTGGTCGTTTGGTAGAGTTCGACCATACCGGACTGAGGCAGCCAGACCGTGCCGCCCTCCAAACGCACCTGAATGCGGCCCTGACCATCTTCCGTATTGTAGAGGATGATTTCTGAACGATTTCCCGGAGGCACTTCAAGTGCGCGTTTCATTCCTTGAACTTCCCTTCTGTATTATAGCTTTTAAAGATAGGGAATTCCTTTTTTGGCGTGGCCTGGAATTGCCGGCTTCGGACTCAGAATCAACCCTTCCCCTCATG
Organism: uncultured Eubacteriales bacterium; assembly: GCA_964525875.1. Lineage (GTDB taxonomy): Bacteria > Acidobacteriota > Aminicenantia > Aminicenantales > Saccharicenantaceae > RBG-16-66-30. The sequence goes on along the minus strand of CAZGJS010000004.1, from coordinate 195,497 downwards.
AAATAAGGATATCCCGGCCCCGGACAGGTGTCAAGAACTCGAGATCCGGCGGCGGGAGCTCCGTCGGCCGGATTGCGGACCATGACCTGGCCCTTGTCGGGGATGTGGGACGTGACCCGGGCGATGAACTCCAGATAGTCCATCGTCTCCAGTTACGCGCCGTTTTGACCATGACGGTAGCCAACTTTGCCCTCACGTTCCAAAAACAAGAGGCGGTCCAACGCCAGGATGGGCCGGACCATGTATTTCCCGACCCGCTCGGCCTCGGCCTTAGCCCTGGCCCGGACCCGGTTACGGCGACCACGTCCACTTCAACCTAGTCAAGGACCACGGGAAGCCGGCCCCCAAAGTCCTCGGGCTGAAGCTCGACCCGACCACGCGCCGGGCCCGTTGAGCCCGGAGCCAAGAGTCGGGAGACCGGATTCTAAGTGGTCTTTTTAGCGGCGAGAATGCCGAGCAGATCGTCTTTTGACAGGCCGCACTGTTTCAGAATGCCTAACAGGGTCCTTTTTGCCTATTCATCATGAAGGGGAATGACCGTCTTGTGTTCGCCCTTCCGCATATTGCTTATCTCCTGACTCAACGATACGCTAACCTGCCATTGTGCATCAATTCTATGGAAAGATAGGGAATTCTTTTGTTGGCGCGGCGTGGGATCGCCGGCTTCGCGCTCAGAATCAACCCTTCCCCTCACAAAATAAAAAAATGGCCCCGCCGCTCCGGCTCGAGACCGGGGCGACGGGGCCGTCGGATGTCCGTCCTTGATCAGGCCGCCGCGCCTCAGAGCGCGTCGATGATCGCGTTCAGGGTCGGGCACGGCCGCATGGCCGCCGAGACCTTCTTCCTGTCGGGGTGGTAGTAGCCGCCCATATCCACGGGCTTGGCCTGGACCGCGATCAGGTCGGCCGCGATCTTGGCTTCGTTCTCGCCGAGCGCCTTGGCGACCCCCGTGAACCGCGCCTTCATCTCCTTGTCCTTGTCCTGGGCGGCCAGGGCCCCGGCCCAGTAGAGGGCCAGGTAGAAGTGGCTGCCCCGATTGTCGATCTGTCCGACCTTCCGGGCCGGCGATTTGTTGTTATCGAGGAACTTGGCGATGGCCGTGTCGAGCGTCTCGGCCAGGACCTTGGCCTTGTCGTTCTTGAAGGCGCCGCTCAGGTGCTCGAGCGAGGCGGCGAAGGCCGAGAACTCGCCCAGCGAATCCCAGCGCAGGTAGTTCTCTTTCTCGAACTGCTGGACGTGCTTGGGGGCCGAACCACCCGCGCCCGTCTCGAAGAGGCCGCCGCCAGCCAGAAGGGGCACGATCGAAAGCATCTTGGCGCTGGTGCCGATCTCTAGGATCGGGAACAGGTCGGTCAGGTAGTCGCGCAGGACGTTCCCGGTGACCGAGACCGTGTCCAAGCCCTTGCGGATCCGCTCCAGGGAGTACTTCATCGCGTCGATCGGGGCCAGGATCTTGATCTCCAAGCCGGCCGTGTCGTGATTCTTGAGGTACTGCTCGACCTTGGCGATGACCTGGATGTCGTGGGCCCGGTTCCTATCCAGCCAGAGAATGGCGTGGGCGCCCGTGGCCTTGGCCCGGCGGACCGCCAGCTTGACCCAGTCCTGGATCGGGATGTCCTTGACTCGGGACATGCGCCAGACGTCGCCTGCCTCGACCTTGTGCTCCATGAGCACCTTGCCGGCGGCCGTGATCACGCGGACCGTCCCGTCGAACGGGATCTCGAACGTCGTCGGATGGGAGCCGTACTCCTCGGCCTTCTGGGCCATCAGCCCGACGTTGGGGACGCTACCCATGGTGGCCGGGTCGAAGGCGCCGTGCTTCTGACAGTCCTCGATGATCGTCTTGTAGGTCGTCGCGTAGCAGCGGTCGGGGATCATCGCCTTCGTCTCATGCAGCTTCCCGTCCGGGCCCCACATCTGCCCCGACTCGCGGACGACGACGGGCATGGAGGCGTCGACGATGATGTCGCTCGGGACGTGGAGATTGGTGATCCCCTGGTCGGAGTCGACCATGGCCAGGGCCGGCCGCTTGTCGTAGACGGCCTTGATGTCGGCCTCGATCTCGGCCCGCTTGGCCTCGGGCAGGACCTTGATCTTGGCGTACAGGTCGCCCAGACCGTTGTTGACGTTGACCCCTAGCTCCTTGAGGACAGCGGCGTGCTTCGCCAGGACCTCCTCGAAGAAGACCGAGACCGCGTGTCCGAACAGGATCGGGTCGGAGATCTTCATCATGGTCGCCTTGAGGTGGAGCGACAGCAGCAGCCCCTTGGCCTTGGCGTCCTCGATCTGCTCGGCGTAGAAGGCGCGCAGGGCCTTCGCGCTCATGAAGGTGCCGTCGATGATCTCGCCCGGCAGGGCGGTCAGCTTGTCCTTGAGGACCTTGACCGTGCCGTCCGCGCCCTGGATCTCGATCCGGAAGTCGCCGCCCTCCTCGAGGGTCACGGACTTCTCGTTGCCGTAGAAGTCGCCGCCCGTCATGTGGGCGACGTGGGCCTTGGAGTCCGGCTTCCAGGCGCCGAGCTTGTGGGGGTGCTTCTTGGAGAAGTTCTTGACCGAGAGCGGGGCCCGACGGTCGGAGTTCCCCTCGCGGAGGACCGGGTTGACGGCGCTGCCCAGGACTTTGGCATAGCGGGCCTGGACCTCCTTCTCGGCCTCGGCCTTGGGGCTTTCGGGGTAGTCGGGGAGCTTGTAGCCCCGGGACTGGAGCTCCAAGATGGCCTCCTGGAGCTGGGGGATCGAGGCACTGATATTCGGCAGCTTGATGATGTTGGCCTCGGGCGTCAAGGCGAGCTCGCCCAGCTCGGCCAGGCGGTCGGGAATGCGCTGGGCCTCGGTCAGATAGTCGGGGAAGTTGGCGATGATGCGGCCGGCGAGCGAGATGTCGCTCACCTCGACCTCCACGCCCGTCCCCTTGGTGAAACCCTGAATGATCGGGAGAAGGGAGTACGTGGCCAGGTACGGCGCTTCGTCGGTCTCCGTCCAGTAGATCTTGTGGGCGGTCATGTATCCTCCTTGGATATGCGTGAACATAAGGATCCCCAGCCGGGCGATCGGGCCGGGGCCCCGACGCGGGGCCGCGCCGACGGCGAACGGGTCCTTCGCCTAGAGGGGAAATTAAGGTAACCGATATGGCCGGGAGTGTCAACACCTGGACTCCCCGGCATGAATGCCGGGGCTTGTTCGGGGTTAACCCTGAGCCGCGCTTCTCATCCCCGCCTTGAAAGGCGGGGCTTAGCGTCGGCGAACTGGTCAAGGTGTCACCCATGTATCCGGACGAGCCCGGATATCGGTTTTTATTATTATTTGTATCTTTGGAATCAACGGGTTAGGAAAAGATAGCCGTCCGAAAGGGCCCGTCTCCCGAAAGCCGTGGTATAATGTCGATGTTCATAAGCAAAGGGAAACCCCAGCTATCAACACCTGAATGAGTAAAGGAAGGGGCCAGAGGCCCTGATCGGTCACACCCTCCTCTCCTTTATGACGTTCTAAGATCTCAAAGCAACGGAAAGGCACGGGAGTGTCTTTCCCTCGTCAAAAGGAGACGAAAATGAATATCTACGTAGGCAATCTGGTCAAGACCGTCAACGAGAGCGACCTGAGGGAAACCTTCCAGGCGTTCGGCGAAGTGACGACGACCTCCATCATCAAGGACAAGTTCAGCGGCGAGTCCCGCGGCTTCGGCTTCATCGAGATGCCGAAGAAGGACGAGGCCGAAAAGGCCATCTCCATGCTGAACGGCAAGGACATGAAGGGCCGCACGGCCACGGTCAACGAGGCCAAGCCGCGCACGGACTCCCCGAGGTCCGGCGGTTTCGGTGCCAACCGGCGGTTCTAAGACCCCCCGAGATCTCCCGGGGCCGCAAACACGGCACTACGAAGGGAGCGGCTGGTTCAGCCGCTCCCTTTTTTTTTCTCAGTTGTCGCGCCGGAGCTCGAGCCGGTCGAGTCCGTGCTCGTTGAATTCCTTCTCGTACTTCTCGATAAGCGGCCGCTCCCGCTCCATCCCCTTCTCCGTGTAAAGCTCTTCCAGGGCCGCCTCCCCGAACTTGCGGACATATTCGCGGTCGGCCATGCGGTAGATGAGTTGGTCCCAGAAGCAGTTGTCGTTATAGAAATCGACCGTCTCGGTCATCTTCTCCTCGAGTTCGCCTGAGGGGATGGCTTTCTTGGTCTCCTCGTCGAAATCGGCATAATCCCCGAGGCCTTGCTTCTGGGCGGCGGCCAGGACGAGGCTCTCGACCTCGTCGTATTCCTCGATGACGTCGTCCGTCCGCCAGTCGTTGGCCATCCGGTTGCCGAGGTAGACGAGCTTGACCAGACCGGCCAGCTGTTCCTTTGTCAATTGGATGTTCATGGTGACCTCTTCCGAGAGGAAAATATACCATGTTCGGCAGAATTCGCCAAACCGCGGACGAGGCCTTCGCACGCCCGTCGGCTCCTGTTGACAGAGGCCGCGGCTGGGGCTATAGTTCGGGAGCGTTCATCACCACGACAGGAGGCGGATCCTATGAAAAGAACAGGCTTTGCCCTGGCGATTCTCCTAGTCATCATCCTCGCTCCGGCCGTGGCCCGGCCCGTCCAACAGGCCATGAAGCCGGCCGCGCCGGCGATCCCCGTCCGCTACGAAGAGCTCACCGCGCCCGAATTCGTCCAGGCCGTGGCCCGGTCCGGAGCGACGTGCATCATCCCTCTGGGCATCCTCGAAAAACACGGGCCGCACCTCCCTCTCGGGACCGACCTCATCGACTGTCGGGAAGTCTCGCTGCGGGCAGCGGGCGAAGAATACACGATCGTCTTCCCGCCCTATTTCGTAGGCCAGATATTCGAAGCCAGGAACCAGCCGGGCACGATCGCTTACAGCAGCCGGATGCTGCTCGATTTCCTCCAGCAGACCTGCGACGAGCTGGCCCGGAACGGCATCCGGAAGATCATTCTCGTCAACGGACACGGTGGGAACGACTCCCTCCTCAGGTATTTCTGCCAGAGCCAGCTCGAGAGCCGACGGGACTATGCCGTGTACCTGTTCGATCCGGCTTATGACGCGGCGACCGAAGCGCGGCTGGCAAAGCTCCGTAAGACGACGCTCGACGGGCACGCCGGCGAGGAGGAGACCTCGGTCATGCTGGCCCATCGCCCCGACCTGGTACACCTCGATCGCGCCGGAGCGGAGAGCGGCCAGGACGTCAAGCGCTTGGACGGGCTGAAATACGCTTACACGGGCATCTGGTGGTACGCCGGCCAGCCCAACCACTATCGGGGCGACGGGAGCGCCGGCGACAAGGAGTTCGGAAAGGCGCTGCTCGAAGCGGAATCCGGGCTTCTCGTCGAGATGATCCGCTCGGTCAAGAAGGACACGGTCACCCTGGAGCTCCAGAAGCGCTTTTTCGACGACGCAGCCAAGCCTCTCGAAACCAAGCCATTCAAGAGATAGGCCGGCTCTTCATCCTAGACGTCATCGTCGGGATCGACGGGACCAAGATTGCGTCCTACGACGACCTCTACAACGCGCTCGACGGCTACAAGATCGGGGACATGGTGACGCTCGAGGTCGACCAGGGCGGAAAGATCCGCAAGGTGCAGATCGTCCTCGTCAAGAGCAGCTAAGTCCGCTACTCCCGTTTCAGGGGTACGATTCCCGCCATCTCGCCAATGACGTTGACCAGATCCTTGTCCGACGGGACGATGATCTTGGCGTTCGACTTAAGGGCCGTCTCGAGGGCCTGGAGCCGGCGCAGGATCTGGGCGTTGCCGACGAAGTACTTCTCTGCGGCCTCGTTGACCAAACGGATGGCCTCGGCCTCGCCCTGGGCCTCGAGGATCTTGGCCTGCCGCACGCCGTCGGCCTTCTTGATCTCGGCCCGGCGCTCGCCGTCGGCGACCGTCTCCCGGGCCGTGGCGAAGTCGACAGCGGCGACTTTTTCGTTCTCGGCCTTGACGACCTTGTTCATCGTCTCCTGGACGTCCTTGGGCGGGTCGATCTCCTTGAGCTCGGTCCGGACGATGTCGATCCCCCAGCGGGCCGTTTCGGTGGACAGGGTTCTGAGGAGCTCCTCGTTGATCTTGCCCCGTTCGCTGTTGGCCGACTTCAGGGTCAGCGTGCCGATGATGTTGCGCAGGGTCGTCCGGGCCAGGTTGACGATCTGCCACTGGTAGTTGTTGACGTTGTACTGGGAGGCCTTGACGCTCGTCTCGTCGTCCTTGACCTTGAAGTAGACCTGGGCGTCGACGCGGGCGTTGAGGTTGTCGAAGGTGATGATCTCCTGAGGCGCCGCGTCGACCATCTGCTCGGTGATATTGACGCTGTGGAGCGTTTCGACCACGGGCATGACCCATTGGAAGCCGGCTTTGACGAACCGGTTATACCTGCCAAGGCGTTCGACAAGCCCGCGGTGCGTCGGCCGGATGACGCGGATCCCGGACAGAAAGATAATGATGACGACAACGGCGATCCCAATATAAACGGCCATGGTTGTCCTCCCCTCTATGGCGATACCCCCTGAATTTACACCGGTGTGGGCAGCCTGTCAACGGGAGGCCGTCGGCAAGAGCGGGTTAGGTCTGCACCCCTTCTTACATTTTCCAGGTGCCGGCGACGATCAGGTTGGCCCCGGTGACGGAGGCCGCTTTGTCCGAAGCGAAGAAGGCCACGGCCTCGGCGACGTCCTCGAACGTCCCCAGCTGGGACTCGGAGAGGGCCCGCGCCTGGGGCAGGGACCCGCCCCTGATGAGGCCCGGCGAAACCATGTTGACCGTGATGCCGTTCGCGACCTCAGAGGCCGCCGCCGTCCGGGTCAGCAGCAGCAAGCCCGTCTTGGCCACGGCATAAGGCGCGATCGTCGGAAACGCCCCGAGGTGCTCGACCCGGCTGTAGCCGATATTGACGATCCGCCCCCACTTCCGTTTGCGCATCCCGGCGAGGGCGGCCTTGGCGCAGAAATAGGACCCGAAGAGGTTGCCGCGGAGGACGCGTTCCCAGTCGGCGACCTCGAGCTGGTCCCAGGGCTTGACGAGGAACGGCCCGACGTTGTTGACGAGGATGTCGATGCGGGCGAAGCGCTCCTCGACTTTCTTGATGAGACCGGCGGCCTGTGCTTTCTTGGTCAGGTCGGCCTTGAAGACGGCGCTGAGCTTGCCCTTCTCGCGGATGACGGCGGCCAGCTCCTGGGCCTCGTCGCGGCGGGTGAGATAATGAACGGCGACCCCGGAAACGTCCTCGGCCAGCCGAAGGGCGATGGCCCGGCCCATGCCCCGGCTAGCTCCGGTGACCAGGGCGATCCGCAGGCTCATGGCGTCACTTCAAGGTCCCGACGGCGCTCTCGACGGCGTCGAGGATCTCCCCGGATTCGACGACCTCCTTGAGCTTGTTGATGTCGTTGTAAAGGGGCCGGTCCTCCTCGAGATGGGCGACGTACTTGCGGATGACGTCATGAGCAGCCTGGATCCCCTTGCTGGGCTTATGGGGGGCGCGGAAATCGACGGCCTGGGCCCCGGCCATGAGCTCGATGGCCAGCACGGCCTGGGCGTTGTCGATGATCTGGCGCGTCTTGAGAGCCGTGGTCATGCCCATGCTGACGAAATCTTCCTGGTCGGCCGCGGCCGGGATGGACCCGGTGGCCGCGGGGTGCGACAGGATGCGGTTCTCGCAAACGAGGGCCCCCGCCGTGTACTGCGTCAGCATCAGGCCCGAGAACATGCCCGCGCCCTTGGTCAGGAAGGCCGGCAGGCCGGCGTTGAGATGCGGGTTCATCAGGCGGTTGTGGCGCCGCTCCGAGAGGACGGCGATCGTGGTCACAGCCGTGCCCAGGAGTTCGAGGGCGAAGGCCATGGGCACGCTCTGGAAATTGGCGCCGGTCAGGACGATATCTTCGTCGGGGAAGAAGATGGGATTGTCGGCCGCGCCGTTGAGCTCGATCTCGATCATGTAGCGGGCCCACTTGAGGGCGTCGCGCCCGGCGCCGACGACCTGGGGCGTGCTGCGGAGGCTGTAGGCGTCCTGGACCTTTTTTCCCGGCCGCGTCAGGAGTTCGCTCCCCTCGGTGATCTGCCGGATGTTTGCGGCGGACTCCAGGGCGCCGGGGTAGCCGCGGGTTTTGTGGACCCTTTCGTCGTAGGCCTTCATGTTGGCGTTGAGGACCTCGAGGGTCATGGCCGCGGCGATCTCGGACATCTTGAGCCAGCGGTGGACGTCGTGGACGATCAAAGCGGACATCCCGGCGATGACATTAGAGCCGTTGATCATGGCCAGCCCGTCGCGGGCGTGGAGGACGATAGGGGCGATGCCGGCCCGCTTGAGGGCCTCGGCGCCGGGCAGGCGCTCGCCCTTGTAGAAGGCCTCTCCTTCGCCCATGGGGACGAGGGCCATCTGGGCCATCGGCGACAGGTCGCCGCAGGCGCCGACCGAGCCTTTCTCGCACATGACCGGCGTGACGCCCTTGTTGAGGAGCTCGACGAGGGTTTCCGTGACGACCGGGCGGAGGCCCGAGTGGCCGTGGCAGTGACAGCTGATGCGGCTGAGTATGGCCGCCCGTACGACCTCCCCTGGCATCGGTTTCCCGTATCCAGCGGCGTGGCTGTAGATGATATAGCGCTGGTATTGCTCGACCTGGTCCTGGGTCAGGACGACGTTGGCCAGCTCGCCGATCCCGGTGTTGACGCCGTACATGATCTCGTTTTTCTTGATCTTGTCCTCGAGGAGGGCCCGGCATTTTTCGATGCGTTTCCTGGCCTCGGGCGCGAGGGTAACGGACTCGCCGTCACGCGCCACCTGGACGACTTTCTCGACGGTCAGACCGGTCCCGGTCAGGATGATGGACATGGGATGGCCTCCTCAGGGTAATATGTAGGGTTGTGACGCATTTGAGCCCTACAACTTTAGCGGAAGTCACCCTTGAAAACAAGAGGGACAGTCCTCATTCCGGGGACAAATCACGGAATGAGGGCAGTCCCTCCTCGGGGCCCCTTCCGGTTGCCTGGCCTCCCCCGCTGTGCTATAAGTATTCGTCTGGCGACCGAGCTGAATTCATTGCGGAGTCATTCCTCATGGTTAAAGAGACGAAAAGAATCCTGATGACCGGCGCCGCCGGACAGATCGGCTCCGAGCTGGCCCAGGCGCTGAGGAATAAGCACGGCGCCGACAACGTCCTCGTCACCGACCTCGTCCGCCCCCCGGCCGACGTGGCCGAAGCCGGCCCCTTCGAACTGCTCGACGTCACCGACCGCAGGTCCCTCGACGGGCTCATCGGGAAATACGCCATCGACACGGTCTATCACCTGGCCGCCCTGCTCTCGGCGACGGGCGAAAAGAACCCCCAAAAAGCCTGGGACGTCAACATGAACGGGCTCTACAACGTCCTCGAAACGGCCCGCGAGCGGGGCCTCGTCAGGGTCTTCTCGCCGAGTTCGATTGCGGTCTTCGGCCCGGCGACACCCCGCGAAAACACGCCCCAGGATACCGTCCTCGACCCGCGGACGATCTACGGCGTGACCAAGGTCGCTGGGGAGATGTTGTGCGATTACTACGTTCGGAAATACGGCCTCGACGTCCGGGGCTGCCGCTATCCCGGCATCATCAGCCACCAGACCCTGCCCGGCGGCGGCACGACGGATTACGCCGTAGCCATTTACTATGAGGCCGTCAAGCACGGCCGCTACACCTGTTTCCTCCACGAGGACACCCGGCTGCCGATGATGTACATGCCCGACTGCCTTAAGTGCACGCTCGACCTGATGGAGGCGGACTACGGGAAACTCAAGCATCATTCGAATTTCAACGTGACGGCCATGAGCTTCTCGGCCGGGGATCTCGCGGCGGAAATCCGCCGGCACATCCCGTCCTTCGAGTGCCGCTACGAGCCGGATTTCCGCCAGGCTATCGCCGACTCCTGGCCGGCTTCGATCGACGATTCCTCAGCCCGCGAGGAATGGGGTTGGAAGCCCGACTACGACCTGGCCGCGATGACCGTGGACATGCTCGCTGCCCTCGCCAAACGCCAAGCCGCGGGCAGATTGAATTATTGATTTCTCTTATTTCGCCTTGGCCTTGGCCAGCTTATCCGCCAAGAAATTCGGCAGGGCGAAGGCCGACCGGAAGACATCGGGGTTGAAATAGCGCAGCCCGTCGGGGATGTAAAGCGTCCTGATTTTTGCCGGATCCACCTTGTCCGACAGGAAGTTGTAGCACCACATGCCGACCGGGTAGGTGGGTACCGGGCCGAGGTAGAGGGGGGAATGGCGGAAGATCTTCTTCAGGAAAACGCTCTTCCGGGCGTGGGAATCCAGGTGCAGCATGAGCGAGCCCGCCTGCGCGACGATGATGCCGCCGAGATTGAGCTTGGACTTGAGCTTCCTGTAGAACGCCTCCTGATGGAGGACCGTGGACGGGCCGACCGGGTCCGATGAATCGACGAGGATGACGTCGAACGTCTCCCGGACCTTGTCGATGAAGACGTTGCCGTCGGCGACGACGAGCTCGGCTCGCCCGTCCCTGAACGTCTTCCTCAGCCAGGGGAAGTGGTCGCGGCAGGCCTCGATGACCTGGCTGTCGATCTCGACAAGCCACGCTTTTTTGACCGGGTGCTTGAGGACCTCGCGAAGCGCCCCGCCGTCTCCCCCGCCGATGATCAGGACTTTCGCGGGCCTCGGGTGCGAGGCCATGGCCGGGTGGACGAGCATCTCGTGGTAATAGAACTCGTCCCGCTCGGTCGTCTGGACGAGCCCGTCGAGCAGGAGCACGCGGCCGTAGTCCTTGTTGCGGATGATCTCGATCCGCTGGAACTTCGACTTCCCTTCGTAGAGAACGTCCTTCACCGTGAAGAAAATCCCGGAGGCGCCGGTCTGGAACTCCCTGGCCTCGGTTTTTTTTGCGTTGAGCGCTTTGGTCGTTTTCATGCTAATAGAGCTTGTCGAGCTTGATGCCGCGGTAGTATTTCTTGAGGATGTCCTGGTATTTTCCGCCGGCCACGGCCATGCCGTAGGCGCCGACCTGACAGAGGCCGACACCGTGTCCCCAGCCGCGGCCCGAGAACGTGAACGTATCGACGCGCCCCGCCTCGTCGTAGGACCGGTCCACGACGAACAGCGTGTCGCGGAGACCCAGCGCGGCCCGGATCTGGAACCCGCGGACCGTCGCGCTGTTGTCTTTCCCGGTGACCACGAGCTCGGTCGCCCGGCCCGACGCGCCCCGCGACTTGAGTTCGATGTCGACGAGGCCGCCGATGGGATACGACTGGTTGATCAGGGCTTCGAGCTCCTGGCGCGTTTTCCGGACCTGCCAGCGGTTGAACCGCGAGAAGCGGTCGAGGACGTTCGAATTCGGCGGGTAGAAGACCTCGAGATAGGCGACCTGGCCCTCCCGCTCGAGCCAGCGGACATTCTCGCCGCCGAGGAGTGTCAGCTTCGTGGCGAACGTCGCCTCTCCTTCGACCATCCGGAGCAGCCGGACGTGGTTGGAGAGGGCAAGCGTCTTCCGTTCGAAATCCTGGCCGACCTCGATCGTGCCTTTCCCCGCCGCCCGGAACGTCCCGGATTGGAAGAAGTCCTTCTGGTCCTTGACGATGCGGGCCAGGGCCATGGCCAGTTCGGCCCGGCTGACCGCCCGAAGGGGGTCTCCGGAGCGCACGGAGGCCGGGACAAGCCCCGATTGGAAGCAGTAGGCCATGGGCCCGCGGTCCCTGCCCTGGACCTGGGGGACGTCCTTGAGGATGAAATCCACCTCGCCCGGCAGAAGCAGCTTTTCGATCCGTTCCTGCCAGCCGAAGGCCTCGACGAGGAGACGGGCCAGGCCGATGAAATTCAGGGCCGCGGAATCGGGGACGAATCCCTGTTCCTTGACGCCGAGGAGCCGGCGCGTGTCCTTGATCCATTCGACCGCCTCGTCGAAGGACACATCCTGGCGGAAGTCCAGGGGCTCGGCGCCCATGGGCACGACACCCAGGCCGAGAAGGAGGGCGACGTCGAGGCTGGCGTTCCGGCCATCGATGGTGATAGGCGCGACCGGGGTTTTGGCCTCGATCTGCCATTCCGGCTGCTTCTCGAGGGTGCATTCGACGCTCTTGAGGTAGGGAGCGGGACGGCCGGCGAAGACGTTCTCGACGTCCTCGGTCTTGCCGCCGCAGGTGCTCGTATAGAGGGCATTGATCAGCTCGCCCCGATAGCGCATGACCTCGCCCTTGGTCTCATCGACGGCCCGGTTGCTCAGGGGGTGCTCGGAAGCCATCCCCATGTAGAGCTGGGACCGCGGCGTGTTGACGAGGTCGAAGCCGAATTGCTTGTACTGACCCATATTCTTCAAGGCGTAGGTCCTTGCGGCCACGGCCTGGGCCTTGAGCGCCTCGAGGGCGTTGAACTGGCCGGGCGAGAGCTCGCCGGGGACGACGCTCTTCAGGTAGTCCTCGAGGTTGACGACGTTGGTGAGAACGATCCCCTTCCGGTTCCCTTTCATGATCAGGAAGCCCCGGTAGCTCCGCCCGTTGAGGCTGAGAAAGCTCTGGGGGTTGCCGGGGATGAAGTAGATGGTCGATTGCCGGCCGAGGGGCTTGAGCTCGTCGGCGATGAGCATCCAGGTCGACCGGGCCCCCGCTTCCGTGATGTCCTCGCGGTCTATCCAGACGTCCTTCAGGCCGGCCGCGTTGAGCTCAGCGATCTTGGCCAGGGCGTCGCCCCGGGTCAGGAAATCGCCGAGCTTGATCTCGAAAACGCCGGCGGCGTCCGCTTGGGGGTCTTCGGCGACATAGACATTGCCGCCGATCCTGCTCTTGAAGCCGGCGGCCAGGAGGTCCGCCTCTTCCCGCTCCTTGGCGTGGGCCAGGAGGATGACGTACTTCTCCGTGATCTTCTCCGCTCCCCCCTTGATCTGGACCTCGTCGGCATCGTCGGCGATCAGCTTATAGCCCGTGTCGACCTCGTAGATCTTCATGCCCGAAGAGGAGCGGATGCGGATGTCCGGGAGGTTCGTGCCCAGGCCGATGGTGATGACCGGCTTGGGGATCATGAAGCCGTGGAAGAAGGCCCCTTCGGTCCCGAATTCGACAGGGATCCCCCCGAAAAAAAGGAAGGCGGCGATCGGGATAAACAGGTACTTAATCTTGCGAAACTTCATAGGGAACCCGCTGACTATAGGGACGGGTCTATGCTAGCTGATGCGGGCAAGCTTGTCAAGCGAAAATTCTAGCTGTGCTACACCGGCACGCAACTGCCACAATAGCTTGTATTTAGTATTGTTTTTTTGCCGGGTTCGCCGCTCGGCCACCGCCGGGGACGGCCTTGAATTCCGCCGACCAATCGACCATCCCGCTCTCGCCGGGAAGCAGCTTGACCCTGACCATAAGTCCCTCGTTTTTCGTCTCGAGAACCGTAGCGCCCGGACAGTCGAACTTGTCCAGACGATAGCCCTCGGGCTCGGTCAAGAAGAGATCGTAGGGGTCTCCGGCGATGACGAAGCTCCTCCCGGAGAGCCTTCCGTCCGCCCATCGGATATCCGCGAGGTCCACCCCGCCGCAGGTGACGTGCCGGCTCGTGGCGACGACCTGGGGATGGGGCCGCCTTTCCCGGATGGCCAGGCCCTGCGACCTGAAGACCGGGTCGAGCGGGCCCGGGGCGAACGAGCCGGTAAAGCTCCCCAGGAGCTGCCGCGTCCAGAACTCGAAGACGAAGTATTCCTTCCCGGGGTCGAGACCTAAGTCGGCGAACCGGATCTCCCGGACGGACTCGCCCGTCCGGCCGAGGACCATCCAATCCTCGAAAGGCCGGGCGATCTCGAGAAGGAAGAGGTCGCAGGTCGGCTGAAGGCCGGCATCGAAGACCCGGGAGCCGGAGCCGCTGACCTCGGCGCCGACGCGGCCGAGCTCGCCGGACCGCGACGGGTCGACGTCGAAGATCTGCCCGGGCCGGGTCCAGAGGACGGGCGCCGCCCGGCGGGCGGGCTCGACGGCCTCCGTCCGGTAGAGCTCCGGCTTGTCGGTCAGCAGGAGGATCGACCCGGTGAGCGAGGTCACGAGGGTCGATTTATAGCGGTCCTCGTTGAGTTCGATGTGGTCGGGGTCGTTCCGCCACACGACGTTGTTCCAAGAGTTGAACTGGGCTAGGCCGGCGTAGGAGAAGCCGTCCGTCCCGATCCGGCAGCCGTCGAGGAGGCCGATGAGCTCGGGCCGGATGCCCCAGCAACCGAGGAGGAAAAAATCCCGGCCGATCTCCTGGCGGATCGCCTCGACATAGCTCCTGTAGGCGGCGACGAGGCTGCTCTTGGTCCTCTCAAAATGGCCGGCATGGGCGTTGTATCCTTCGTAGCGAAGGTGGCGCAGGGCGTCGACCTTGTAGTATTCCCAGCCCATCTCCCTCAGACCGCGGTACACCGGTCTGACCACCGCGTCGACCGCTTCCCCCTTCGAGGCGTCGAGGCTGAACTCGACCCAGCTGCCGCGGACGGGGCGCCCCGTCTCGTCGGTGACGAACCAATCCGGGTGCGAGGCGGCGAAATCGGCCTGCTTGAAAGCGACGTTGGTCCAGATGCCCGGCTTCAGGCCCTTGCTTTTGATGTAGCGCGGCAGGAATCCCAGCCCTCGGGGAAACTTGGCGTTCGCTTCGAGCCAAAGCTCGGGCAATCCCTCGCCGCGCTGATAGCCGTCATCGATCTGGAGGTATTCGTAGCCGAACGGCAGGAGGACGGTCGAGAGCGTGTCGGCCGTCTCCACGATGTCCCTTTCCGTCACCTTGTCAAGGAAAGCGAACCAGGAGATCCAGCCGGCGACGGGATGCGGCCAGATCTTGTAGGTCCACGGTTCGAAGAACTCGAGGCCCCGGTGAACCTGGTAGAACCGGGGCCGGAAACGGACGACGATCTCGCCGCCTTCGGCCTCGAAGCCGTATTGCCGGATTTCCGGCTTTTCCTCGAGGCACCTGACCGAGGCCCGCGGCCCGGCATCGACCGAAAACGCCCAGTCCCGGCCCTGGTCGTAGACGGCCCGGTTGAGCAGGCTGCGGCTCGCGCCGGAAACGTGCCGGACCATGACCGGACCGCGGTCGCGGCGGTCGGCTTCGCAGGGAAACGACTCGGGGCCGCCGAAGAGAGTGCCCTCGAGCCGGGCCTTGCCGCCCCGCCCGCGGGGGGTCAGGAGGATCACCTGGCTGACGGCATCCCCCGACCGAAAGACGTTGATCTTGGCCTCGACCCCGGACTCGACTCCCGAGATCTCGCCCGTGAATATTTCCCGGCCATCGTAGCGGACGCGGAGCTTATCCCCTTTGATGGAAACCCGGGCAGCCTCATTCGGCGGCGCCGCCGAAACCGGTCCCCTCCTGCCGCAAGACGCCAGGACCGCGGCCGACACAAAGACCGCCACGGTAACGATCACGGACGCTCTTATCCTTTTAGCTGTCAGCCGTTTCTTCATCGGTCTCTCCTCATTTATTGATGGGCGTCCTGGGACACGCCGCCGCGCTCTCGATCCCGCCTATTTTATCCGGGCTCTGCGCTAATGACAACGGCAACCGACATGCAAGGAGGTTTTCGTGTGTTATCGATTTCTAGGCTCGGGGCGTACCACTCCGTCGGCCGCGGAGGGGCTTCGGGCATCGCCCCTGCGCCATTGTCTTAAACGCACGAAAACCTCCCCCGCGGCCTCCCTCCGAGGACGCTGCCCGGGCAGTGATGGGGTCCATGCATGGCCCCCGTAGCGGAGGGGGACCCATCAGCTTGCTGATGGGGGAACCGCCGGGACTGGTTCCCGGGGGGCCGGGGGAAATGCATGGACCCCATCATTGCCAGAACGGGCGGCGTCCCACGGCCGTCATCCGAAAAAGAATACCGCAAGCGGTGATAGAGGAATTCGCGGCGGCGATTGTGATAGAATTCCGGGAAGCTCATTATGGAGACCGGACCATGAAAAAAGCAATCCTCGCGGCCCTCGCGGGCCTGTGCCTCCTCCAGGCCGGGCTTCCCACCGGCTTTGCAGTGCCGGTGCTGGAAACCGGCAGTCCCGGTCCTACCGGCTTTGCCAGCACTGCCACCGGCTTGGCAGTGCCGGTGCTGGAGACCGGCAAGGGCGGTGGCAAGGCCGGGGCCGGGTTGGCCGATGTCGACAGCCTGTCCCAGCTCTTAAGCCCGGGCAAGGCCGTCCTCGACCTCGACGGAGATGGTTTCCCGGAGAAGCCGGCCGTCACCATCATCATCCCCGACAAGCCGACGGCCCGCGAGGTCGCCCTGGCCGCCGACATCGCCGCCCGGGTCAATTTCGAGAGCCTGGCCGTCGACTTCGGGCTCGTCCGGCGGGAATCGGAAGTCGCCGCCCGGCAACCCATCCCCTTCCCGATCCTCATCGGCAACAACCTGACCTGGGTCCGGGAAGCTTTGAAGGAGCGCTGGCTCGACCCCGTCTCGCTCGGCCCGAACCGGGGGCTGGTGTTCCTGTTCGCCCGGAAAAACCAGCGCGGCATCGCCTGCGTCGCCGGATCGGACGAGGCCCTCCTCCGGACCGGGCGGGCTTTTTTCCTGCGCTGGCCGTATTTCTGGGAGGTTTGGGGCCGCGAGACCGGGGCCACCTACATGAGCCTCGAGAACGACCTGGCCGCGTTCCTTGCCGCGGCCGGAGTCAAGTTCCAGAAGACGGTCATTCGTGAAGCGCTTTACGAATTCCCCGTCGACCCCGGCTCATCGGACGGCCTGCGGGCCTTATCTTTCGACCAGGGCCAGATCAAGAACCTCGGCGTCGAGATCCACTTCACGGAGGACGGCGACAGGAAGAAAGCGCAGGACGCCCTGCTGCTCCTCGAGCGTCAGCAGTTCAAGGGCGTCCGGACCGGCGTCCTTTCCTACCCGGCCTGCGCCGCCTTGACCTTCGAACTCTATTTCGGCGACGCGAAGTCGCAGGTCATCCTGCCGAGGATGGGCGCGACCAAGAGGCTCCTGACGCCCGGTTTCAAGGAGTGGCCCGGCGCCGAGGGGGCGGGCAAAGAGTTCGACCTCCTCGGTCTTTTTTCGACCAAGGGCGTCTATTCCGACCAGGACAAGGACGGGATCGCCGACGCGGTCGACTCTTCCATCGTCATCCCCGATGACTTCGGAAGCGGGAATATCGCCGAGCTCTCGAGCCGGCTCGTCCTGGCCACGGCCGGGGCCTCGTTCCCTCTCGTCCAGCTGCAGGCCGAGGTCGAGAGCCGGAAGGCCCTGGCCGCCTCGATCCTCGTCGGGGACAACGCCCTGACGCTCGACCTCATCAAGACCGGGAAACTGAAGCCTCCGGCCCTCGACGGCGCCGGAGGACTGATCAAGGTCGTCCCCAAGGCCTTTGGAAAGTCCTCGGCCCTCGTCGTCTACGCTCCGGGTCCGCTCGGGCTGGACAAGACCCTTTCCTACCTGGCACGGACCTTCCCCTACTTCGGGGATTACGGCGAAGGGAAACCCCAGCTGGCCGACCTCGCCGCGGACATCGACAAGTTCCTGAGCGGAGAGAAAGGGGCCGCGGAGGCTTTCCTCATGAACGCCGTCGAGAAAACGGCGGCCGAGCTCAAGGGCCGGGATCTCGAATCCATAGACGCCGAGATTCTCCTGCCCGGGCCGAACGGGCCCTTCGAGGCGGCCGTCCGCGATATCCTGCGGAACGCGGCGGGAAACGCCGCGGTCTCGGTCAAGGCCTCGACGCTCAGGGAAGGCCGGGCTGTCTTCGAAAAATCGAAAGAGTTCACCTGGGAGGTCGACGACGCCCTCGCCCTGATCCGGGAAAAGGTCGGCGGCCTTGCCGGTACGGCCGAAGCGGCTGGGACGGCCGCAGCCATCAAGGTCAGTCTGGGGGTCAGCGAATCGCCGGGCGTCCGGGAGAAAGTCCGCGGGGAAGTTGAGAAGGTCCTCCGCGCGGCCGGGCACACCGCGGCCGAGGTGGAGGTCGTTTCCGCCTACAAGCCCGGATATTTCTGGCTCTTCGAAAAGATCCTGCCCGCCCTCAAGGGGAAGGGTGTCCACCGCCTCTCCATCACGTTCGCCGAGGAAAGGGAAGACTTCACCCGGCCCAAGCGCGCCTATGCCGAGCCGAGCCGGTGGCTCCAGGAGCTCTACCCCGTGGACGAGATCCTGGCCCGCGAGCTGGCTATCCCCCTCGACCGCATCGAGTTCGAGGTCAAAGCGCCGGAGGGAGCAGTATACGAGATCAGGGCCTATGACGACAGGAACGCCGTCCTGATCGACCGGAGCTTCACGCCGCGGACGAGAGACATTCCCCTGTCGAACGTTCTCCCGGAATGGGGGACCGCCAAGGTCACTTGCGGCTGGCTCCGCATCGAGGCCGGCGGGTCCGTTGTCTGCGACCTCCCGCTCGAGACCGACCTCGAAAAAATCTGGGGCTTTTATCAGGAGGATGTCCTGAAGGCGGTCGTCGGCCACATCCGGAAAAAGACGGGCGACGAGCCGACGTTCTCCAAGCAACCCTATTTCAAGCGGCTTCTCGTCGACGTTCAGGCGAGCGAGCCGGATTACCGGATCGGCCTCGACGAGGAGATCATCTCGTCGCTCGAGGCGCTTCACGATGAGATCTACTTCGACACGCTCGACCTCTTGCGAGGCATCACCCGATTCGACCCGGAAGACAAGGACCTGCCGGCCGACACCTCCCGGTCGTCGGCCCCGGGCAACGTCCTGCCGTCCCTTCATCCCTCACTCGAGGGCGGCCCGGCCCGGGCCAGGGTCGTCCTCGAGGATTGGCCGGCAGCCGTTCCGCAAATGACCGTCCGCTGGAAGGAGAAGGGGCACGAGGAGGTCTCGCGTAAAACCGTCTTCCCGACGCTCAAGCCCAAGGAGACACGAACGACGGAGCTCGTCTACGACGGCCGGACGGACCGCATCGCCAATGTCGTCGTCGAGACCGACTGGGAGAAGGAGGCCGACTACCTGGCCCTTATCGACATCGTGAGTTCCTGGCGCAGGCTCTTCACCGCTGGAGCCGTAGGCGACGTCTTCAGCTTCCCGAAGGTCGAGGGCTTCACGCTCCGGCTCCTCTGCCAGACCCTGGAGAAGGACGAGTATCTCAAGGTCGTCCCGCCGCCCGGGGAGACCCCCGCGCCACCCCCTCCCCCTGGAGAGGGCGAGGCCCTCGTGACGACGCGGGAGATCATCTCGCCCGTCATGGCCCGGGATCTCATCCGCCGATTATCCGCGTTCCCGGCCGTCCGTAGCTACGTGGGCGGAAAGTCGTACGAGGGGAGGGACGTGCCCGTCCTCGAACTTTTCCTGCCGTTCGAAAAATACGTCTCCCTGCCGCGCCTGGTCACTTTCAAGCCGACTCTCCAGGTCGTCGCCCGCCAGCACGCCAACGAGGTCTCTTCGACCAATTACCTCCTCCGCTTCGCCGAACTCGTCGCCCGGGACCCCGCCTACCGGGAGGCGCTCAAGAAGATGAACTTCGCCCTCCAACCCCTGGAGAATCCGGACGGGGCCGAGGCGGCCTATGAGATGCAGAAGAACGAGCCCTTCCACAGCCTGCACGCCGGGCGCTACGGGTCCCTTGGCGTGGACATCGGCTACCAGGCCGGGGCCAAGCCTCTCCTGCCCGAAGCCGCCGTCCGGACGAAGCTTTATGAAAAATGGTCTCCCGATATTTTCCTCAACCTCCACGGCTACCCCTCCCATGAATGGGTCCAGCCGTTCTCCAACTACTCGCCTTACCTTTTCCGGGACTACCGCATCCCCAAGGGCTGGTTCACCTATTTCAAGGCCCTCCGGCTTCCCCTTTACGCCGAGCACAAGGCGGCCGGGGACGCCCTGATGAAGCTTATCGCCCTGGAACTCCAGGGGGACGCCCGGTTCGCCTCGTCGAACAAGAAATTCTATGACCGGTACGAGCGCTGGGCCGCCCGCTGGGCCCCCCACATGAACGCCCTCGAGACCGCCGACGGGGTCAACATCTACGCCAAGCGCCGGGGCCCTTCGGAGAACAGGCTGACGCCCCGAGCGCAGACGACCTTCGTCGAGCAAACTCCCGAGGTCATGGACGAGACGGCGACCGGGGACTGGCTCGACTTCCTCTGCGAGCAGGGGCTGGCCTACCTCCGGGCCCACGTCAAATACTTCGACCGGGCCGGATATGAAATCGTCAGGATCGAAGAGGAGAGCCGCAACCGGACTCGGCTGACCTTCGTCCGGGGCCGCCCCGGGCGGACGGGGAAATTCGGGACATAACCCTTTTCTCTGGAAAAGGGATTGTGTCCCAGGAATTTCCGATGGACCGCCGGGACAGACGGGGAAATTCGGGACATAACCCTTTTCTCTGGCAAAGGGATTGTGTCCCAGGAATTTCCCGTGGCCGGACGGAGAAAGTTGTTAATTCCCGGGGAAATTGATAAGATAAGGACTCCGCCAAGGGAAGAAGCCGGGCACCGATGGAAGCGCAGACCAACCTCCTGATCATCTCCGACGACTTCTCGCTCTACGAGACCATCAAGAAGGCCCCCGTGGCCGTCGACTTCAACGTCTTTTTCTCGCAGACCGAAGACGACTATCTGGCCGTCGTCCGGGAGAACGGGATCCGCGTCGTCCTAGTCGACTCCGGCGACTCGCTCGCCGCCGGCCTCCTGGTCATGAAGAAGATCAAGAAATCCGACGCCCTGATCGACATCCTCGTCGGCGGCGAACCAGCCGGTCAAGAGGCCGTCCTCGACATGGTGCATGCCGGGGCGACCGATTTCATCCCCAAGCCGTTCGAGCGCGACATCCTCCAGGAGGTCCTCCGCCGGATCTCGAGGAAAAGGGATCTCCGCCGGGAGACCCTGCACCTTGAAAAGAAGCTCGAGCGGAAATATGTTTTCCAGGGCCTGATCAGCCGCAACCCGTACATGCTCGAGATCTTCGGCCTCATCGAGAACATCGCCAAGTACTTCTCGAGCGCCCTCGTCACCGGCGAGACGGGGACCGGCAAGGAGGTCGTCGCCCGGGCCCTCCACGGCCTGAGCCCCTACGGGGGGAAGCCCCTGGTCATCTGTGACTGCGCCTCCATCCCCGAGAACCTCTTCGAGTCCGAGCTCTTCGGCTACAAGAAGGGCGCCTTCACCGGGGCCGACAAGGACAAGCGCGGCATGTTCGATGAGGCTGACGGCGGGGTCATCTTCCTCGACGAGATCGCCGAGATCCCCGTGGCCGTCCAGGCCAAGCTCCTGCGGGTCCTCGAGAACCACGAGTTCCGGCCGTTGGGCGCCAACGAGACGACCGCCGTCGAGGTCCGGGTCCTGGCGGCCACGAACCGGGACCTGGCCGAGATGGTCCGGGCCGGAACGTTCCGCGAGGACCTCTTCCACCGCCTGAACAAGGTCACCATCGACCTCCCCCCCCTCAGGGAACGGCTGGAGGACATCCCCCTGCTCATCCGCCATTTCCTCCAGGGCGCGAGCCGGAATTTTTCGAAGAACGTGCGCGGTGTTTCACGCGAAGTCCAGAAGCTCTTCCTCAAGTACGGCTGGCCGGGCAACATCCGCGAGCTGGCCAACGTCTTGGAAAGCGCGGCCATGCTTTGCAAGAAGGATTTCATCGACGTCGCCAACCTGCCCAAGTACCTCCGCGATTACATCCCGCCGCAGGGTGCGATCGCCTTCGCCGGCCGCGGCCACTTGTCCTCGCTCGACGACCTGGAGAAGGACTACATCGTCTATCTCCTGAAGGTGGCCAAGGGGAACCTGCGCCAGACGGCCAAGATCCTGGGCATCTCGCGGACGACGCTCTACAACAAGCTGGCCAAGTACAAGATCCGGAACTGAGGGACGCCGGCGGTCGTCAGGCGGCCTTCCTCGCGCTCTTGTCCCGATACATCTTCTTGTCGGCCGAGGTGAGGAGTTCGGCGAGGGTGCAGGGCTTGTCCGGGTCATAGCGGGCGGTCCCCAGGCTGAAGGAGACGGAGTACTCCTGCCCCGGACGGGAATTTCGCGCCGCGATCTTTTCCCGGAGTCTGCGGGTCAGGGTCGCCGCCTTCCCTTCGGCGACGTCGATGGTCAGGACGGCGAACTCGTCCCCGCCGAGGCGGGCGATGATGTCTGAATCGCGGAAGGCGTCCCGGAGCATGGCGGCGGCCTCGACCAGGACGGCGTCCCCTTCGTCGTGACCGTAGGTGTCGTTGATCTTTTTCAGGTCGTCAAGGTCGGCATAGAAGATGGTCATCTCCTTCTTCGTCCGATGGGCGATCTTGATCTGCTGCTCGGCCAGGGTCATGAAGCCGCGGCGGTTGTAGACTTTCGTCAGCTCGTCGATTAACGACAGGTCCCGCAGCTCGTTCTCCGTCCGGGGCCGGTGGATAGCGATCGCGTAGAGGGTGGCCAGGCGTTCGATCGCCTTGAGGTCCCTCTCCACGTAGGGGTTTTCCGCGTTGGCGACGACGATCAGCCCGACGATGCCGCCCGACATGACCGCGGGAACGGCCAGGAACTGGCGGACGGGAAAATGCCACGCGGGCATCCCCCGAAAGCGCGGGTCCAGACTGGTGACGTTCGTCACGATGGGCTTGAGTTTCTCGAGGACCCAGCGCCACATCTCCGAGGCCTCGTGGGGGTTCCCGCCGTTCGCGGAATGCCCGGCCAGCAGGTCCCGGGCGTCCGGGGTCAGGGCCACGGGGACGAGCCGCCCCGTCCGTATGTCGACGTGCCCGACGAACGCGGTGGCGCTCGCGGTCAGCCGGCGGGCGTGCTCCAGGACGACGGCGGACATCTCCTCGATCGGCGTCGGGGACAGCAGCCGTTCGGAGACGTCGCTCACCGAAGCCTGCAGACGCACGCCCCAGGAGTGGTCTTCCTCCATCTGCTTCTTCCGGGAGATGTCTTCGATGACCCCGTCGTAGAACAGGGCGTTCCCCCGGGAGTCCTTGGCCGCCCGGGAAGAATCCTTGGCCCAAAGAAGCGTGCCGTTGCTCCGCCGGAGCTGGGTCTCGAAGATCTCGACCATGGAGCTCGAATCGAGGACGGCCTGCCAGCTGTCCCTGTCGGCCGGGTCGTGGTGGATGTCCCAGAAGTTCACCGTCTTGAGCGCGGCCACGTCCGGGTAGCCGAGCATCCGGGCCAGGGTCGGCGTGGCGTCGAGGATCTGCCCCTGGGGCGTCGTTCTGTAAAGGCCCAGGGGATAGCTGAAAATCGTCCTCATCTTCTCTTCCCCGGCCGTCAAGGAGGCTTCGGCGCTGACGGCCCTGTCCCGTTCCGTGTTCAACGCGAGGCCGGTCTTGACGTTCGCCAGGGCCAAGCCCGAGATCTTGGCCAGGGCCAGCGCCACGTTGAGGTCGTGTTCCCGCCGTTCAGGGTCGTTGAAGCCGACGACCTCGAGGATGCCCAGGAGCTCCCGGTTATGGGAGATCTTGAGATGGACCGCCCGCCGGTCATCGGTCCAAGCATAATCGGCGTTGAGCGCGATGATCCTGTCCCAGGGAGAGCCTTCGGGTCCGGGCCGGCCGGAAAAGGAATCGATGGGATGGAAGACGACTTCCTGCGGCGAGAGGAGGACGCGGAAAAGTTCGAGGACGCCGGCCAGGGCCTCCTCCAGGTTCTTGACGTTGGTCACGGCCCCCAGGAGATGGCCGATCCGGGCGTAGTCGGACATCTGCCGGCGGATCGCGGCCATGTGGCCCGCGACGCCCTCCTTCTCCCGTTCCACGCGCCAGGAGAGGACGATCCGGGCGAGATTCAGCTTGAAATGCTCGAGCCCGGCAGGAAAGATGTCGTGCGGCAGCCGGAGGAAGCGGGCGAAGGACTTGAGTTCATGGTCGATATTGGGATAGACGCCAGTGTCGAGGAGGACCACTTTTTTTGCCAGCTCGCGGAAATAGGTTTGGGCGCTCTTTCGTGCGGACGGCCAACGCGCGTCGACGTGGGCTTCCCAGTCCCTGAGCCATCCCGGCAGGACGAGAAGCGCGCCGTCTTGGAGGAAGCGGTCGAGGACCTCTTTGTCGGCGACCCATTCGAAACACTGGCCTTTCTGGAAAAACCGGCAGGCCTCACCGGGCCCGAAGTCCTTCGCGGCCCGGGTCAAGCAGTAGCTACCGAAGATGCAGACGGAACACCCGTCGTTGCGGAAGGACCCTACGGCTTCGTCCAGGCCGTGCCATTCGGCTTCGACCTGGTCACAGTCAACCGGCAGAGTTTTAAAACGGACGTCCTGAAAATCCGGGGAGGATTTAAGGGCCAGGATCTCCCGATCGAAGTTCACGCAGGCGATCAAAGAGAAATTCCGAGCCATATTCCGCTCTACCATTATACCGAAAATATGTCCTAATATTGAACATAGAGATTATAACATAAATTATCAACCTAAATCAAGATAAATATTATACTTGACAATTATTATATGTCCTTATTCATTACATAGCCTTAATTATTAGAAGCCATTGATATGGCTTTATTAATTTATATTCAAGTATTTACAAACTTCAATGAGCTGTCCTCGGTAAATGGCTAAGCTTCCATATTTTTCGAGACTAGTCCGAGCCGCCGGAGTTGTCGGAAAACGGATGCCCAAGAAAGCTCAAGCAGGTGCGGAGGCTTGGCAAAAGCCGAACTTTCGTTTAGAATATCCGTATAATCGAATGATCGCCACTCAGAAGTAATTGGAGGAACCTATGAAAAAAGCAACCGCGTGGATCCTCGGCGCCGCCGTGCTGATGACGCTCGCCACCCTGCCCGGCTATGGGCAGACGGCCCAGGATGTCCTGAACAAGATGATCGACGCCATGGGCGGACGCAAGGCGCTCGAGGCCATCAAGGACACGACCATCACGGGAACCGTCGAGGTCACCAGCCCCATGCCCATCACGGCGCCCATCACGATCTACCAGAAGGAACCCGACAAGGTCCGCATGGACATCGATATCGCCGATTACGGGATAACCATCACCCAGGCGTTCGACGGACAGAAGGCTTGGTCCACGAATCCCCAGACCGGGGCAGCGGAGGAGTTGCCCGATTTCATGACCAAGGAATTCTCCCGCCAGGCCCTGGGCAATCAGGCTTTCCTCAACCCTCAGAAACTCGGCATCACATACGCCCTGAAGCCCAAGGCGAAAATCGAGGACAAGGACTATATCGTCCTCGAGCAGATCCTTTCGGACGGCCACAAAACCACATTCTTCCTCGACCCGGCCACATACCTCCCCTACAAGCAGCAGGCCAAATCCATCGATCAGACCGGCGGCGAAGTGGACGCTGAGACTTTCCTGAGCAATTACCAGAAGGTCGGCGGCACGACGGTCGCCTTCTCGATGCGCGTCCTCCACGATGGGACCGAAGCCCAGAAAGTGACCTTAACGGGCGTCACCTACAATTCCAAGCTCGATGACGCCCTTTTCCTGATGAAGTGATCTTCCCTAGACCTTTTTTTCTTTGAGGTCCTCGATGTCGAGGACGCTGGCGTAGATTTCCGCTTCGGCCGCGAGATCCCCGTCCACGAAGGCCTTCCCCTTCATCTGGCAGAGCCGCCCTTTCCCCCGGGTCCACTCGACGTCCAGCCGGAGCTGGTCGCCGGGAACGACCATCCGCTTGAACTTGGCCTTGTCGATCTTGCTCATGACGATGAATTTACTCTCCGGATCGGGGATGGAGCTGAAGAGGAGGATGGCGCCGGCCTGGGCCAGGGCCTCGAGGATGAGGACCCCGGGCATGATCTTCCATTCCGGGAAATGGCCTTGGAAGAAATGTTCGTTGCAGGTCACGTTCTTCAGGGCGACGATGGTCTTCGCGGGGACTATGTCGATGACGCGGTCGACGAGCAGGAAGGGGAAACGGTGGGGCAGGAATTTCGCGATCTGTTCTATTGTGATCATGGTCAGGCCTCGTTGGGGACTACTTCTTGGCCGGGGGGGCCGCCTTCAGGGCGTCGTACCGCCGGAGGACCTCGGCGGTCAGGTCGAGCGCCGGGCTCATGAACGCAACCCCGCTTTTGCCCAGGTCGAAGATGAGGTCCAGCCCCTTGTCTTTCCGGAGCTGCTCGATGATGGGGATGATCTCGCTCTGGAGCTGGCCCAGGGTCCTCGCCTGGAGCTCCTGCATGGCCCGTGCGGCGTCCTCGGCCGTCCGTTGCCGTTCCGTCTGCTTTTTCTGGATGTCGGTCTGGATACCCGCGGCCGCCTCGGCGGTCAGGGTCAGCCGCTGCGTGCTCAGCCGGTTCTGGAGCTGCTTGATCTGATCGTCCAGCCGGGTGATGCTCTCGGTATACTTCTTGTCTGCCGCCTGGAGCTGGGCCAGCACACGCCGGCCCTCCGCGGACTTATCGAGGATATCTTGGGAATTGACCATCCCCAGCTTGCTCGCCTCTTGGGCAGGGACGAGCCCGGCGAGCCCGACGGCGACCGCCGCGATCAGCGTGATGATCCGAAGTTGTCTTCTCATGTCGAAACCTCCTGTCGGGGAATAGGGCCGCGCGCCCTAAAAGGTCGTGCCCACCGCGAAACGAAAAGCGAAATCCGGATCGTTCAAATTGATCTTCTTGTTGTTGTAGGAGAAAATCAGGCGGAAGGGCACTCTCAAAGCAGGGATGAAGAGCCGGGCCTCGATGCCCAGCGACGAGTACATGTCTTTGAACCTGAGCTTGTCGCTGTAGGAGATGGAATTTCCCACGTCGTAGAAAAAGATGGCGTAGAGAGGGCCGCCGACGGGGATGATATACTCCGCGTTGAAGATCGCGGACTTTTCGCCGCCCAAGTTGTAGCCGTTCGCGTTTCTGGGCCCGATCGAGTAGACCTCGTAGCCGCGGATCGAGCGTTCCCCGCCGAGGAAGAACTTCTCCCAATACGGGACCTCGGAGTTGTTGATCGCCCTGATGAACTGGTACTGGGCGTGGAAGCCGATGATATGGGCCTTGGGACCGCGGCCGAGGATCGGGTGGTAGTAGGTGAATTCGACCTGGGGCTTGATGAGGTCGATCTCGCCGCCGAGGAAGGTGCCGGCGTATTTCAGGCTCAGCGAGTACTGCGTGCCGCGCGTCGGCGTCAGGGGGCTGTCGATCGTCGACCGGTAGAGCATCGGGCTGATCGAGCTCTCATAGAACGTGCCGGAGCTGTAGATCGACGATACGGCCATCCCTTCGGGATAGGTGACGCTGACCTTTTGGATGGTATACATCATGTTCGCCCGCCACATCCCGAAAAGCCTCGTCCCGAGCGTGAAGTTAATGCCCTTCGTTTTCTGCTTGTAAAGGCCAAGCGAGCTGTAGTCCGTCTTCCGGTCGTAGACGTTGAAGCCCGCCGTGATGGGCTTGTCGAAGAGATACGGCTCGGAAAAACCGAACGAGTAATTCTTGACGAGCTTTCCCTGCTGGGCGGTGAGCTCCAAGGTCTCGCCGGCCCCGAGGAAGTTGACCGTGGAGTAGCTGAAAGCCACGAAGGTGCCCTCGTAGCCGCTGTAGCCGGCGGTGAACTGGATGTTGTTCCGCTGGAGCTCCTTGACGTTGACCTGAACGTCCATCTTGGTCGGGTCGTCCGGGCTGGGCTTGATGTCGGGGTCTTTCTCGAGGTCGACGAGCCCGAGCTGTTTGATCCGCAGGATGCTGTTCTTGAACATGCTCAGGCTGAAGCGGTCGCCCTCCCGGATCATCATCTCCCGCCGGATGACCTTGTCCTTGGTGTAGTTGTTGCCGCGGAAGTCGAGACGGTTGAGGTAGGCGACTTCCCCTTCGACGATGTTGAAGGCGACGTTGACGACCTTCCTCTTGGGGTCGAGGTTCTCGACGGGAATGACCTGGATATAGATGTAGCCGCTGTCCCGGTAGACCTCCGAGATGTCGTCGACGCTCTTTTCCCGGCTCTTGGTGCTGTAGACCTCCCCGGGCAGGAGCTTGACCAAGGCCCGGAGAAATTTGACGTTGATGGCCTTGTTCCCCTCGACCTTGATCTCGCCGACGCGGTAGAGATAGCCGGCGGTGATGGGGATGGTGAGCCGCATCATCTTCTGCTTCTTGAACACGAGCGACCGTTTCTCGATCTCCTCGATCCGCGGCTGGCCGACGGCGGCTTCCATGTAGCCGTTCTCCTGGTATCTCTTCTTGATCAGGTCGACATCGTCGGTGAGCTTGTTCTGCTTGTAGACGTCCTTGCCCAGGACCCAGTTGAACAGGCTGTGAGGCCGGTTATCCTTCATCGACCACTTGAGCTCGCTCGGCGGGAGCTTGGTGTTGCCTTCGAAGACGACGTCCCCGACCCGGACCTTGGGGCCCTCGTCGATCTTGATCAGGACGTCCACTTCGTTCTTGCCCTGCTTGACGATCTCCGTGTCGATCTTCGAGGCCAGGAGCCCCTTCTCGAAAAGGAGGTCGGTGATGGTGTCCTTGATCCTCTGAAGCTTATAGGGACTGTAATAGGAATAGGGCAGGATGGCTTGGTCCTTCTCCTTCAGCTTGTCGACGATGGCTTTTTCCTTGACCTTCTTGCCCGTCTTGTAGGTGATGGCCTTGACGACCGGGCTTTCCTCGACCGTGATCCGGACGATCCGGCCCCTCGTCCCCTGCGTCTCCTCGAACTTGATGTTCGAGAAAAACCCCGTCGACCAGAGGACGCGGAAGTCCCGGCGGAACTTGTCGGTGACGTAGTAGTCGCCTTCCCGGACCGTGAGATAGTAGAGGATCGTCTCCGGCGTCACCCGATCGTTACCGACGATCTCGATCTTCTCCAGAATCTCCTGGGCAGCCAGGAGACCGGGGAGGATGATGAGCAACAGGGCCAGGACGAACTTTTTCATTTCGAATATCCTTCTACCATATACCATATTGGGCCGGATTGGTCAAAACGCCGGGCCCTGGGGCGGCCGGGGACCTCATACCTGGATTAACTCGGGTGGGAGGACAAAAGTTTCAGTTCCCCCGCCTCCATCATGTAGACCTTGTGGCAGTAACGGGCGATCTTCTCGTTATGGGTGACGAGGATGGAGGACAACCCCCGGTGCTCGTGGAGGTCGAGGACGAGCCGGAGCACGTTTTCCCCGGTCTTCCAGTCGAGGTTGCCCGTCGGCTCGTCGGCCAGCAGGAGTCGGGGTTCGTTGACGAGCGCCCGGGCGATGGCCACGCGCTGCTGCTCGCCGCCGGAGAGCTGGCTCGGCCGCGAATAGGCCTTGTCCTCGAGCGAGACTTCCTTGAGGATGTCGCGGGCCTTGAGGAAAGCCTCTTTTTTCGGAACGCCCCGGATCATCAGGGGGAAGCTGACGTTCTCGAGGGAGGTGAACTCGGGGAGGAGGTGGAAGACCTGGAAGACGAAGCCGATCTTGCGGTTGCGGACGCCGGCGACCTCCCGGTCCGTCCCCGCAAAAAGGTCTTCCCCGTCGAGAAGGACGCGTCCTTCCGAAGGCCGGTCGAGGGCGCCGAGGAGGTTGAGGAACGTCGTCTTGCCCACCCCCGAGGCCCCCATGATGGCCGCGAGCTCTCCCCGCTCGAGTTCGAAGCCGAGGCCTTCGAAGACGCGCAATTCGCCCTTCGGGAGGGGGTAGGCTTTCCCCAGGTTTTCGGCGACGAGGACGCGGTCACTCATATTTCAACGCCACCACGGGATCCACCTTGGCCGCCCGGCGGGCCGGGAAAAGGGTCGACACGAAACTGATCAGCAGCGTGACTCCGACGATGAGGGCCAGGTCGAGGGGTCTCAGCCGGAACGGGACGTAGGAGATCTGGTAGATGTCCACGGGGATCTTGATGAGCTCGAAGGCGTTGGCCAGGGCGCACCAGCCGAGGCCGAGGAGCACGCCGAAGGCCGTCCCGATGACGCCGATCAGCGCCCCCTGGTAGAAAAAGATCCGGTTGATCGAACGGGGCGTCGCGCCCATGGCCATGAGGATGCCGATGTCGCGGGTCTTCTCCATGACCATGAGGATGAGCGTGGCGATGATGTTCAGGGCGGCCACGATGACGATCAGGGTGATGGTCAGGAACATGATGTTCTTCTCGAGCTTCAACGCGGAGAAGAGGGACTTGTTGAGCTCCATCCAGGTCGTGATGTAGACGACGGGCGGCAAGGCCGCCTTGATCTTCTCGCCGACGGCGGGCGCGGCGAAGATGTCCCGCAGCTTGACCTGGATATAGCTGGCCCGCCCCTCGAGGCCGAAGAGCCTCTGGGCGACGCCGATCGAAACGAGGGCCGTCGAGTTGTCGAATTCGTAAAGCCCGGTGTTGAAGATCCCCGTCACCTGGAACCTCTTCGTTTTTGGCAGGAGGCCCAGCGGCGACAGGGTCGAGGAGGCCGTCACGAGGGTCACGGCATCGCCCACCTGAGCGCCGATCCGCAGGGCGATCTCCCGGCCGAGGAGGAGGCCTTCCCGAGGCCCGCCCCCCTCCGGGATCTGGCCGGCCTCGAGCTTCTGGAGCCAGGCAGCGCCCGGCTTCTCCCGGTCGAAATCGATGCCTTTGACCAGGGCCCCGGAGCTCTCGCTGAGCCCGGTGATGAGCACCGTGTTGTAGACGACGGGAGTCACGGCCTCGACGCCCGGGATGGTTCGGATCTTCTCGGCCAGGCCCTCGTAGCCGGCGAGCCCCTGGCCGCCGAGGTCGGAGACCATGACATGGGAGGTCGCGCCCAGGATCTTGTCCTGGACGTCCCCCTGGAAGCCGGTGATGAGGGCGATGGCGATGACCAGGGCGGCGACCCCGATGGCGATGCCAAGAACGGAGATCGAGGTGATGACGGAGATGAAGGCCTGTTTCCTCCTCGCCGTGAGGTAGCGCCGGGCGATGAACAGCTCGAACTTCATGCGCTTATTTCGGCCGCAGCAGGGGGAAGAGGACGACTTCCCGGATGGACTTCCTGTTGGCCATGATCATCGTCAGCCGGTCGATGCCGATCCCCTCCCCGCCCGTCGGCGGCAGGCCGTACTCGAGGGCCTCCACGTAGTCCATGTCGACGGGGTGGGATTCCTCGTCGCCCTTCCGCTTCTCCTCGGCCTGGTCCTCGAAGCGGGCCAGCTGTTCGGCGGGGTCGGTCAGCTCGGAGAAGGCGTTGGCCACCTCCATTCCGGCGACGAGGAGCTCGAACCGCTCGGCCTCCTCGGGGTTATCGCGGGAGGTCTTGGCCAGCGGCGAGATCTCCTTGGGCGGGTTGGTGATGAACGTCGGCTGGACGATCTTGTCCTTGACGAACCTGTCGAAGAGAACGTCCAGGGCCTTGCCGTAGGTCAGGGGTTTCTTCTCGGGGGCCAGGCCCTCGGCGAACTCGATGAGATCCTTGCGGTCGGAGAATCGGCTCGGGGCGAGGCCGCTGTAGGAGACGATGGCGTCCATGAACTTCAGCCGCTTGTAGGGCCTCTTGAAAGAGATCGTGTGCTCGCCGAAGGGGACATCGGCCTTGCCCAGCAGGGCCTCGGCCATGCCGGTCAGCAGCTCCTCGGTCAGGTCCATCATGTCGAAGTAGTCCTTGTAGGCCTCGTAGAACTCGAGCATGGTGAATTCGGGGTTGTGCTGGGCGTCGATGCCCTCGTTGCGGAAGCTGCGGTTGATCTCGTAGACCTTGTCCAGCCCGCCGACGACCAGCCGCTTCAGGAAGAGCTCGGGAGCGATGCGCAGGTAGAGGTCGAGGCCAAGCGCGTTATGGAAGGTCTTGAACGGCCGGGCCAGGGCGCCGCCCGGGACGGCATGCATCATCGGCGTCTCGACTTCGATGTAGCCGCGGCCGTCGAAAAACCTGCGGATGTAGGAGACGATGGCGCTCCGCAGACGGAAGACCTCGCCGACCTCGGGGTTCATGATGAGGTCGAGGTGCCTCTGGCGGTAGCGGAGCTCGACGTCCTGGAGGCCGTGCCACTTCTCGGGGAGCGGGTGGAGGGCCTTGGCCAGGAAGGTGACGGAGTCGCAGAGGACGGTGATCTCTCCCGTCCGCGTCTTGAACAGGGCCCCGGCGACCGACACGACGTCGCCGAGGTCGAGCTGGCCGAAGAGCTCGTAGGCGGCGGACCCGGCCTTGTCTTCCCGGATGTAGGCCTGGAGCCGCGTCCGGCCGTCTGAGACATGGAAGAAGGTCGCCCGCCCCATCTTCCGGATGGACATGATCCGGCCGGGGACGACGACGGAGGTTTTTTTGGCCTCGAGCTCCTCCGCGGCCAGGCCGCCGAAGGTCCCGACGATGTCCTTGATCTCGTGGGTCTTGGCCGAGGTGTAGGGGAAGAGCTCGACGCCCGCCTCCCGGAGCTTGCGGTATTTCTCCCGTCGGGCGACGTCCTGGTCAAGTTCCGCGTTGTCCTCTTTTTTACTCATGCTCACCTGTTTTGCCCGGCCCGGACGCCGCTCCCGGCTTGTCCGCTTTCTCTTTGAGCCGCCGCCCCACGGCGTCGAGGACCCCGTTGACGAACACGGCGGACTCTTCGCCGCTGTAGCGCTTGGCGATCTCGATCGCCTCGTTCATGATGATGGCCGGGACGAGCGTCTTTTCGTAGAGGAGCTCGCAGACGGCGATCCTCAGGATGTTCCGGTCGATGACGGCCATGCGGGAGAGGCGCCAGTTCTTCGAAGCCGATTGGATGGCCCGGTCGATGTCCTCGCCGTGGGCGATGATCTCCTCGACGATCCAGGTCCCGTATTTCCGGACCTCGGGCGATGCTTTCTGGTGTTCCCAGTAGACCCTGACGAGGGCCTTGGGGTCGCCGGTGTTGAACTCGAACTGGAACAGGATCTGGAGGGCGCACTCCCGCGCCTTACGGCGTTGTCCCATGGTTCGACCCGGTCACCCGCTCAGCGGAGGCCCGCTTCCTTGATCACGTTCAGCGTCTCGATGAGCGAGAAGGCGGCGTCATAGCCCTTGTTGCCCGCTTTGGCCCCGGCCCGCTCGATGCCCTGTTCGACGGTGTCGACGGTCAGGATCCCGAAGGAGACGGGAACGCCGTCCTCCATGGCGATCTGGGCCAGTCCCTTGATGACCTCGGCGCCGAGGAAATCGAAATGGGGCGTGTCCCCGCGGATGAGGGCGCCGACGCAGAGGATGCCGTCGGCCGCCTTGGCCTTGGCGATCTTCTTGGCGACGAGCGGCACTTCGAAAGAGCCCGGCACCTTGTAGACCGTGAGGTCGGCCTCCTGGGCCCCCATCTTCTGGAGGGCTTCCAGCGCGCCTTCGAGGAGCCGCTCCGAGATGAAGCTGTTGAAGCGGCTGACCACGATCGCGATCTTGAACCCCTTGGCTTGGAGCTTGCCTTGATGGATTTTCATGGACGTCTTTCTCCTTCCCGGGTCCGAAGGAAACCTATTTTAGCAGATGTTCGGGGGATTTACACTAAAAAACGGCGTCCCCTAAAATCGCCAATAGATCTCGAGCTGTCTTGAGAGATTCCTGTTCCCGAATTCACTACTCTTTTCTCTTGAAAAGGGATTGTGTCCCATGAATTTTCCTCATGTCCCGGAATTCGGCGCCCATATCTACCGGCGATTTTGGGCCTACGGCCCGCGCCTTGAGGAAAGCCGGTGGTTATGGTAGGTTGAGGCCAGGAGACAGGGCCATGAAAACGAGATCAGGATTCGCCGAGCTTCCCCCCGACAAACTGCGCTGGACCTGCTGTCCGGACATCATCCCCGTCGCCTCGACGAGCGAGGCCCGGGCTTGCGAGGAGATCATCGGCCAGGAGCGCGCCCTGCGGGCCATCCAGACAGGCCTCGATATCAAGAGCCTCGGCTATAACGTCTTCATCACCGGCATGGTCGGCACGGGCCGGACGACGACTGTGAAACAGTTCCTCGAGCGGCTGGAGAAAGGCGACCGGACGCCCGACGACATCCTCTACGTCAACAACTTCAAGTACCCCGACGAACCCGTCCTCATCATGCTCCCCTCGGGCCAGGGAAAGCTCTTCAGCGAGGCCATGGCCAAGTTGATCGACATGCTCCGGACGAACATCCCCAACCTGCTCAAAAGCCCGTACTACGCGGAAAAGCGGGACACCATCGTCGAGAGCCAGCAGAAAAAACAGCGGGACATCCTCCAGCGATTCGAGGGAGAGACGTCCGAGCAGGGCTTCTCGGTCATCCAGGTCCAGATGGGCATGTTCACGCGGCCCGATCTTATCCCCGTCCTCGAGGGCCAGCCCATCCCCTTCGCCAAGATCGAGGGACTGGTCAAGGAAAAGAAGATCCCCAAGGAGACCCTGGAGACGCTCCGGGCGAAATACGAGGAGCTGACGGCCAAGCTGGAGGACATCTTCGAGAAGCTCAAGGAGATCGACGAGGAGACGCGGACGCTCCTCCGTGGCTGGGACGAGGAATCCATCACGCCCGTCATCAAGGGCGGCATCGACGAGGTCCGGGCCCGCTTCGCCTTCCCCAAGATCAGAGCCTACCTCGACGACGTCGAGAAGGCCCTGGTCAAGACGATCGACCTGTTCAAGAATCAGAAAAAAGAGGACAAGGAACAGGTCGAGAATTTTCTGGAGTACCGGGTCAACCTGCTCGTCGACAATTCGGACCAGCACGGCGCGCCCGTCGTCATGGAGACCAACCCGACCTATGTCAACCTGTTCGGGTCGATCGAGGTCTCCTACTCCCGCGCCGGCATGGGCCAGACGGACTTCACCATGATCAAGGCCGGCTCGTTCCTCAAGGCCAACGGCGGCTACCTCGTCATCAACGCCATGGACGCGCTTGTCGAGCCGGGGGTCTGGGCGACCCTTAAAAGGACCCTGCGGAACCAGATCTTCGAGATCCAGAACCCCCTGCAGATGTACCTGTTCTCGAGCGCCCGGCTCAAGCCGGAGTCCATCAAGTCCGACGTCAAGGTCGTCATGATCGGCGACGCCTCGATCTACAACCTGCTCTACTTTATGGACGAGGACTTCAAGAAGATCTTCAAGATCAAGGCCGAGTTCGACTCGGAGATGGACAGGGGCGAAAAGGCCGTCGGCGACTACGTCCGCTTTATCAAGAAGATCTGCGACGAGGACGGCCTGATGCCCCTCGACAAGGACGGCATCGCGGCGCTCATCGAATACGCGACGCGCATCGCCGGGCGCCAGCGGAAGCTCTCGACGCGCTTCCACGTCATCGCCGACGTCATCCGCGAGTCGAGCTACTGGGCCGGCAAGGACAAGAAGTCGGCCGTCGGCCGCGACGACGTCGAAAAGGCCATCCGGGAGCGTTTCGAGCGGGTCAATCTGATCGAGGACAAGATCCAGGAGATGATCGAGGAGGGGACGATCCTCATCGACACGGAAGGCGCCGTGGTCGGCCAGGTCAACGGCCTGTCGGTCTACGACATGGGTCAGTTCATGTTCGGCAAGCCGGCCCGCATCACCGCCCGGACGGCCATGGGCCGGGCCGGGGTCATCAACATCGAGCGGGAGGCCGACATGAGCGGCCCGACCCACAACAAGGGCGTCCTCATCCTCGGCGGCTACCTCCGCGGAAAGTACGCGTCGAAGAGGCCGTTCTCCCTGGCCGCCTCCCTGGCCTTCGAGCAGTCCTACGGCGGCGTCGACGGCGACAGCGCCTCGTCGAGCGAGGTCTACGCCATCCTCTCGAGCCTGTCGGGCCTCGCCCTCCGCCAGGACCTCGCGGTCACGGGGTCCTTGAACCAGAAGGGCGAGATCCAGCCGATCGGCGGGGTCAACGAAAAGATCGAGGGCTTCTTCGGCGTCTGCCGGGCCAAGGGCTTGACCGGGACGCAGGGCGTCCTCATCCCCCACCAGAACGTCCAGAACCTCATGCTCCGCTCCGACGTCGTCTCCGCCGTCCGGGATGGGAAATTCCACGTTTATCCCGTGAGGACGATCGACGAGGGCATCGAGATCCTGACGGGCATCGAGGCCGGCCTTCCGCGGGAGGACGGGAGCTACGAAGAAGGGACGGTCCACGGCCTCGTCGACCGCGAGCTCCAGCGGCTGGCCAGCGGCTGGAAATCCTTCTCGGGCGGGAACGACAGGGGCGAAGGCCAGGCCGGCGGGCCGCAATGATCAGCGGCCGGATCTTGCTTTAAGCCGGGCCGCGTTCTCGCGGCGAGGCGGGGCCGCCGCGCCGCTCCCTTCCACGAGCTTCTTCAGGCGCGAGATCTCCGCGGTCTTGAGATAGCGCCAGTGGCCCGGCTTGAGGCCCTCGAGGGTCAGGCCGGCGAACTCGACGCGGACGAGACCGGAGACGGGGTAGCCGACGGCCTCGAAAAGCTTCCGAATCTCCCTCTTCCGGCCTTCGTGGATCTCGATTGCGAAGATCGAATGCCGGTGCCCCCGCCGCAGGACCTGGATCCGGGCGGGCGCTGTCTTTCGCCCCTCGAGAAATATCCCATGACGGATCTTGTTGAGGTCATCTTGAGTGGGCTCGCCTTCGACCCGGACGTGGTAGACTTTCCCCACGCCGTAGCGGGGATGGGTCAGCCGGAGGGCCATGTCCCCGTCGTTCGACAGGAGAAGCGCCCCCTCGGTATCGATGTCGAGGCGCCCGGCGGGATAGACCCGGACCGGGAGATGGGGCAGAAGGTCCATGACCGTCGGCCGTCCGAACGGGTCCTTGACGCTGACGACCCGGCCGGCCGGCTTGTTGAGGAGGATGAAGACGGGCCGTTCCTCTTCGTTCTTGACGAGATGGCTGCCGGCGACGACCTTGTCGCGCGAAGCGTCGATCTTCCGGCCCAGCTCCTGGACGACCTTGCCGTTGACGCTGACCCGGCCCTCCACGATGATGCGGTCCGCCTCGCGCCGCGAGCAGACCCCGGCGTGGGCCAGAAACTTGTTCAAACGCATCGTTGCCATTGCCGGACCATTATAAACCAAAGCTTCGGCGATTCGTATATATAAGGTAGAATAGAGTCGTAGAGTCATGGCGAAACTGCAGATCAAAGAATCCTTCACCATGGCCGTGGTTTCCCTACGGTCGAGCAAGCTGCGCACCTTCCTGACCCTCCTCGGCATCATTATCGGCGTCCTGACCATCATCGCCGTGGTCTCGGTCATCCAGGGCTTGAACAACTACGTTTACACGAAAATGTCCTTCTTCGGGGCCAACGATTTCTCGGTCCAAAAATTCTCGATGATCGGGACCTCCCTCAAAGACTTCCGGGAACAGATGAAGCGCAAGGACCTGACCCTCGTCGAGCGCGACCTCATCCGGGCCAACTGCCCGACGTGCGAACTCATCGGCGCCACCACCTCGACGAGCCAGACCGTGAAATACGGCAGCCAGTCCCTCAAGCAGACGGAGATCCGCGGCGTGACCTATCTCGACCACGAGATCGGCTCGGTCCTCGAGCTCGAGAGCGGCCGCCACCTTCAGAGCCAGGACGAGACCAACTCCCGCGCGGTCTGCGTCATCGGCTCCGACATCGCCGAAAAGGTCTTCGGGTCCCTCGGCCCCATCGGCCGGTGGCTGAAAGTCGGCAGCCGGGATTTCCAGGTCATCGGGGTCGGCAAGAAAAAGGGCAAGATCCTCGGCTTCAGCCAGGACAACTACGTCCGCGTTCCGATCACGACCTTCATGAAGGTCTACGGCTCGCGGCGCTCGATCAGCATCAACATCCACACCAACTCCCAGGAGGAGATGCTCAAGGCCCAGGACGAGGTCCGGACCGTCCTCCGGTCGTGGCGGAAGAGGTCCTACAACGATGCCGACGATTTCGCGTTCGCCACGTCCGAGACGTTCATCCAGTTCTACAAGACGGCCACGTCCGGCATCTACTTCGCCATGATCGCCGTCTCCTCGATCGCCCTCATCGTCGGCGGCATCGTCATCATGAACATCATGTTCGTTTCCGTCTCGGAGCGGACGAAAGAGATCGGCATCCGCATGGCCGTCGGGGCCCGGCGCAAGGACATCCTCTACCAGTTCCTCATCGAGTCCTCGGTCATCTCCGCGCTCGGCGGGATCATCGGCATCGTCCTCGGCTTCCTGGTCGCCCGGATCGTCTCCGCGGCCACGTCCATGCCCTCGAGCGTCGAACCCGTCTCGATCATCCTGGCCATGGTCATGTCCTGGTCGATCGGGCTGTTCTTCGGCATCTACCCGGCCAACCGGGCGGCCAAGCTCGACCCTGTCGAGGCCTTGAGGTCGGAACAATGAGGCTCCAGATCTTCCGCGAAGTGTTCCGCATGGCCATCGACTCCCTCCGGGCCCACAAGCTCCGCTCGTTCTTGACCATCCTGGGCATCGTCATCGGCGTCATGACCGTCATCGGCATGGTCTCGATCATCCAGGGCCTCAACAAGAGCTTCCTCTCCGAGCTCCAAGCGGCCGGTTCCGATATGATCGTCATCCGGAAGAACGAGGGCATCCAGATGGGCCGCCATTCCGAGGAAGAGCGGACCCGCAAGGACCTGACCTTCGACGACGTCAAGGCGATCGAAACGGGCGCCCCGCTCGTCAAGGCCGTGGCCGTCAGCGTCTACGTCAGCGTCTTCGATCCCGTCGAGGTCAAGTACCAGAGCGCCAAGAGCGACAGCGCCATGGTCATCGGCATGAACGAGAAGTGGCCCGTCGTCATGTCCCTCTATCTTCCCCAGCTGGGCCGTTTCATCACCGAATCGGAAGTGACGCGCACCGCCCGGGTCTGCGTCCTCGGTTCCGAGCTCGCCGACATTCTTTTCCCGACCACGAACCCGATCGGCAAGGAGATCCGCGTCGGCCCCGAGGCCTTCACGGTCATCGGCGTCCTGAGCAAGAGGGGTCAGATGTTCGGGCAGAGCCGCGACAATTTCGTCGGCCTGCCGATCACCACCCTGATGAAGTACTTCAGCTACGAGGAAGACGGCCTGGAGATCATAGCCTCGCCCCGGCAGGCGGAGATGCTCAGCGAGACGATCGAGCAGATCACGAGCGTCCTCCGCCAGCGGCGCAAGGTCCCCTACGGCCAACCCAACGACTTCGCCGTCATGACCCAGGACACGCTCGTCGACCTCTACAACCAGCTGACCGGGGCGGCCTACATGGTCATGATCGTCATCTCCTCGATCGGTCTCCTCGTCGGCGGCATCGGGGTCATGAACATCATGCTCGTTTCGGTCAAGGAGCGGACGCGGGAGATCGGCATCCGCAAGGCCATCGGCGCCCGGTCGGGCGACATCCTCAAACAGTTCCTGATCGAAGCCGTCTTCCTGACCGGCACCGGCGGGCTCATCGGCGTCCTGGCCGGTTTCGGCATCGCCCTCATCGTCCGGGCGGCGACCCCGCTGCCGGCGGCGGTCTCCCCCTGGTCGGTCGTCTTAGGGCTATCGGTCTCGGCCACCATCGGCCTCTTCTTCGGGATCGTCCCGGCCCAGAAGGCCGCCCACATGGACCCCATCGTCTCGCTCCGCTACGAATAGCGGACCGGTCCTTGACGCCGGGGCCGGCTTCGTTTACCATGGGCGGCCATGGTCATCATACTGAAAACCGTCCTCGGCCTCCTGACCTCGCTCTTCGGCTTCTACTACTTGACCGATGCCTACAAGAGGAGGAGGGAGTTCTCCTCGACCCCCTGGCCAGGACTCTTCGGGACGGGCTTCATCACCAACATGCTCGATACCCTGGGCATCGGCAGCTTCGCCCAGCAGACGGCCATCTTCAAGTTCTTCAAGCTGGTGGACGACCGGGTCATCCCGGGCACGATGAACGTCGGCAACACCATCCCCACGGCCACCCAGGCCTTTATCTTCATGTCCGTCGTCGCCGTCAGCCCCCTGACCCTGGCCTCTATGTCCATCGCCGCCCCGGCCGGAGCGGTCCTCGGCGCCGGAGTGGTGTCCCGGATGTCCCGCCGAAAGATCCAGCTGGGCATGGGCTTCGGGCTCCTGGCCGTCGCCCTGATCATCCTGGCCGGCCAGCTCAACTGGTTCCCGGTAGGAGGGGAAGCGATCGGCCTCGCCGGCTGGAAGCTCGCCGTGGCCGTGGTCGTGAGCTTCGCCTTCGGCGCCCTTCAGACGATCGGCGTCGGCTTCTATGCCCCCTGCATGGCCACCGTCTACGCCCTGGGCATGCATCCCAAGACGGCCTTCCCGATCATGATGACGGCCACGGCCATGCTGATGGCCGCGGGGAGCGCCCGTTTCGTCAAGGAAAAAGCTTACGACCCGAAGGCCGCCGTCGCCCTGACGCTGTTCGGGATCTTCGGCGTATTCCTGGCCGCTTTTGTGGTGAAGTCCCTGCCCTTGACCGTGATGAAATGGGTCGTGCTGGGCGTCGTCCTTTACACGTCGATGATGATGTTCATCTCGGCGCGCCAGTCACGGAAAACGGCTTAAGCCGTTCGAGGTTGTGCTTTCACGGCCGTTTAAGAATAAGAATTTCCTTTTTCTTCGATGTGATGAATTCCTGCTCCGACCGATGAATCTCCCAATTTGACCCCGTGGGTAATATACTTCCGGCCGCTCGGCGATGTCAATGACACCGAAAAATGCGAAAATCGAGCCCGAAAAGCATATTTGGATGGAAAACCCTCTCGCACCGGCTGAAAGATGATAGACTCCCGCGCCCTCCTGATCATCAAATCCTAGAAATATTCCCCGCTCTCCTCGGCCGCCGGCAGGGCGACCTCGGCAAAAACATGGGACGGCGGCCCTCATGGAAGCCATGAGGACTGCAAGGCTGCACTCATGGAGCCGCTGACATTACTCCATGAGTACTGCAAGGCTGAGGCTTCGCCGCCACAAACCGAAGCTTCAGGTGATCGATGATGCGGTCCACGACGGCAACCTCCGTGAGGAAGGCGACGACCTTCATCCGGCCGCACTCATGGAAGCCATGAGTACTGCAGGGCTGCCGCACCGGGGACAAACGAGCAGATCAACCTCATAGACCTTCAGGATCATGGCAGCGCTTCGCAGTCCTATATGAGGCTTCCGAATTAGGGCCGCCCAACCTTTGGAAGGAAGGCGTCGGAGCTCCTCCTCGACCACCCGGAGCGACGACGGGCTCAAGCTCGCTTTCTTGGCCTTTCCCCGGTGGGCATTGGCGTAAAGGCCATAGTAGCGGACCATGACCTGCCCCTTGTCGGGAATGTGCGAGGTCACCCGGGCGATAAACTCCAGATAATCCATCACCTCCGTCTCCTGCCCCGCGCCGTCACGGCCCCAGCGATAACTGACCTTGCCCTCGGGTTCCAGAAAAGTCAGCCGCTCCAGGGCGAGCACCGGCCGGAGCATGTACTTCCCCACCCGCTCGGCCTCCGGCTTCGTCTTGGCCCGGACCAGGCTGCCAAGGGCGAGCATTCGGCTCGCCACTCGCCCGCGTTCTTATCCACGGGCGAGTGCGGCGGAAATGTACCCCAGGTCAAAGCCTGGGGCCCCTGCCGCCGTGGACGTTGAAGCCGGAGTGAGGCCAAGAGAGAATGCGCTCGGCCCAATCCGGGCTGAGAAGCTCCCGGCCGACGAGGAAGGCCAGGACCTCACGGGCAAAGATCTCAGCGA
This sequence comes from uncultured Eubacteriales bacterium, assembly GCA_964525875.1. GTDB lineage: Bacteria > Acidobacteriota > Aminicenantia > Aminicenantales > Saccharicenantaceae > RBG-16-66-30. The sequence continues at coordinate 154,250 of CAZGJS010000004.1, read as the reverse complement.
GCCGCGAGTCGTCGATCCGCGGGATCTTATGGAAGACGCCCGCCTCGTCCACGCCGCCCTCGGTCACCAGAAAATGGAGGTGCACGTGGAGATTGATCCGGTCCCCAAAGGTCTGGATGGCGGCGATGACCCCGGGCGTAAGCGCGCTCCCGGTCACAACACTCATGGAGTCATTGTTTCCATGAGTACGGGCAAGGCCGCCGCCTCGAAGTAACAGCTCAAGGACCGGAGGGCGCAGCGGCAGAGATCGCCGAGGAGACGGCGATCGAACTTGAAGAAGACCCGCAGCCTCTTGGGGATGGTGAAGACGCTCTGGCGATGCGGCACATCCCAGAGAAGCGTCTCCCGAATCCATTCCCCCCATTCCTCGACCCGCTTGGCATGACACGATGGGCAGAATCCCCTGGTGCGGCAAGAGAACATGACGAGCCGCTCCTCGGCGCAGTCGGGACACCTGATGCGGGCAACGTTTCGCAGTCCTCATGAGCCGGTAACGGATCATTAGGGCGAACCCGCAGCGGGGATTGCCGCAGTCAAGATACTTTTCGACTACCTCCTTGACGATCGGCCGGAAAAAACCGCCCTCATTCGCTTCACGCCTGAGGACTGCAAAGCCTGCCCTCATTCGCTTCGCGCCTGAGGACTGCAAAGCCTGCCCTCATTCGCTTCGCGCCTGAGGACTGCAAAGCCTGCCCTCATTCGCTTCACGCCTGAGGACTGCAAAGCCTGTACTCCCGCCGAAACGACTCTCATACTTCGTCAGGAACCTGTCGAAATGATGGAAGAGTACCCGGTAAAGGACTGTCCGCTCCGGATGTCGAGGACGATAGACTCCCGCCATAGCAGGAGAAAAGCCTCAAGAACCGGGCCAATGTCATGGATCGGACCGCGTCTCCCTGGAAAGAGGCGATGACCGCGGCCCGGAAGGGCGAATCCGGCCGAGAAAACGTCAACAGCCGTTGACGCCCGGCCAAGAGAATGGAAACGGCGGGGAATTATTCCGTGATTCGGAAACGTAAATAGGTCGTGCTGGGTGTCGTCCTTTACACGTCGATGATGATGTTCATCTCGGCGCACCAGTCACGAAAAACGGCTTAGGCCTATCCACAAGAAAACCTATCGAATGACTTCGATTTTCATTTTTAGGAGCTTTTTCAGGAATTTTAAATCTTCCCGATCCTTGGCGCGGCCGGCGGCCTTTTTCATCCGGATCATGTCCTCAAGCGAAGGGAAATACACCTCTGTTTTCCCGATCTTGCTTGTGATTTTATTTTTCCAGATATCCTCGAAGACGACGCCTTTGACGAAAGGATGGATATCGGTTTCCAAGAGATATTGACGGATCAGGACTTTGTGGGTTAAAAAGTCGTTCTCGCTGAAATCCGACAAGTCATATCCGAATTCGCGCAGGGACTTCATGACTCTGCGGATATTGGGTCGAGTTGGTTTGACGAAAAGGTCGATATCTAAAGTCGCCCGAGCGTAGCCGTAAGCCGGGAAAGCCGTCGCGCCGATGACGACGAAAACGGCTTTATTTTCGTTTAGTGATCGAAGCAGACGTTCCGTGGCCATGGCGATAAAGAGAGGAACGCATTTCGCGGCTCTTGCGCTCCATCAGGCGGAATCTCTGGGGCGGAGTCAGGGAGATCAAATAGGCCAGCTCGAATTCGATCTCCCGCGCCTCGTTCGAGGTCTTCAGGAGAAGAATTCCTTCGTGCTTTTTCCCACGCTCCATGAAAATATTATACCACACAAAGAATCTACCCTCCTAACTAGGTATTCAGCTTTTCCTCGTTCGCCCGGAGCCAATCCACGGCCGTTTCGACGGCCTCCTGAAGCCGCGCTTTCTCCGGAGTGACCAGCTCGACCAGAGACGGCCCTCCCCCTCCCTTGCAAGGGACGACGGCCCCGACGGCGGGGAGGAGTTTCCTCAAGTCCGCCGGCAGGGAATCGGACCGGGCGACGATGAGGTGCCCCTGGCTCTCGCCCCGGACGCCATAGACCACGGCGAACTCGCCGCCCTTGACGATATTCAAGGCCAGGAAGCGCGCCTCGTCGGGGGTCTTATCCTCGAGGACGCCGGCAATGAGGGGTCCGGAGGCCGCCCTGATAACCTCGCCAGCCTCGAATGCGGCCAACCGCTCCTCGAGCCGGCGGGACCGCTTCTTTAGGACCTTGTTATCGGCCGCGAGTTTTTCGACCTGGGCGGCGACGTCTCCGTCCGAACAGGAAAACACCTCGGCCAGCTTCCGGACCGTCCGGTCTTGCCTCCGGTAATCGCGAAGGGCCCTCCCCCCGCAGAGGAATTCGAAGCGCAGGTTCCCCCTAATTTTCTCGACCCCGGTAAGCTTGATCATCCCTATCTCGCCGGTGCGGCGGCAGTGCGTCCCGCCGCAGGCAGAATAATCGAATCCGTCGACCTCGACGACCCGCAGAAGTCCCTGCTTCTTGGGCGGCCTTCGCAAGGGCACCTCCCCTATTTTCTCCTCGGGCACGAAATACGTTTTGACTTCGCGGTCCTCCGAGACGATCGTGTTGGCCCTGTCCTCGACCTTGTCCCACTCCGCGTCCGAGATGGCCCGCAGGCCGATCTCGAGCGTGGAGACATCCGGGCCGAGATGGAAGGACAGGGTTTCGCCCTTGAGCGTCTCGTAGAAAGCCTGCGAGAGGACGTGCTGTCCGGTATGCTGCTGCATGTGGTCGAAGCGGGCCGTCTCGTCGACCCGGCCGTGGATCGTTCCGCCCGCGATCTCGCTTTTCAGGACATGGAGGATGGCTCCGTCGAGGTCGAGGACCTTGAGGACCTCGACGCCGCCGAGCGTGCCCTTGTCCCACGGCTGGCCGCCGGACTCGGGGTAAAAGGCCGTCCGGTCGAGCACGACAGCGGGAAGCCCTTCATGCTCTGTCTTTGAGACGACCTCGGCGTCAAATTCCATGAGATAGGCATCTTCATAATACAGCCGCTTCGTCTCGGGCATGGCGCCGCTCCTGGGATCGGGATCTTCGTCCGCCGTCATTATATCAAGAAGGACCGGGAATGGGGACATGTACCACAGGTACATGTCCCCGTTCAGAAAACGCGGAAAATCAGGACTTCGAGGAGGGCCGCGCCAAAGACGGCGGCCACGGGCCAGACGAGGATCCGGTAGACGTCGCGCATCTCCGCCTTGAAATAATCGGCCGTCAAGGCCAGGCAGAGATGGGCGGGAGAAAGAAGTATCCCGACGAACCCGCTGACGTAGGCGAAGGTCATGAGGACCATGTCGGGCGTTCCCGTCCCGATGACGGAGACGAGGAGCGGAAACGAGATGGCCACGAAGGCCTGGTTGACGCCCGTCAGCAGGCCGACGACGAACGGCGCGGCGAAGAGGAGGACGTAGGCGGACAGGCCGTGGGGCGGGACGACCCGGACGACCGCGTCGAGAGCGCCGGAGACCTCGAGGACCTTCTTGAAGACCATCAGGGCGAAGATGAGCCAGACGATTTTCGGCGAGAAGCCGCGGACGATAACGCCCCATCTCGTCTTGACGTCCATCCGGGCCGTGACCTGGGTCAAGACGGAGGCGACGGCCAAGGCCAGGAGCATGTTCATCCGGGCGGCGAAAATGAGGACGATGGTCAGGACGATCGGCCAGATGCTGAAGACGACGAGCCCGATATCCTTCCACGAACCGCGGTTCTCTCTTTCCCGCGGCAGGCGCGGCAGCTTCCTGTAGAGGACGACGAGCCCCGCCCCGAAGGCGACCAGGGTGAAGGGCGCTTGGTAAAGGCTGATCTTCCAGACGGGGACGCGGAAGATGGCCGCCGCCAGGATGACGTTGAGGTAGAGAGGCCACCAGTATTCCCAGATGTGGCGGAACCAGTAGTTGAAGAACGTCTTCCAGGCCGGCTCGAGGTTCCAGCGGCGGCCCGCCTCGTCGACGATGGGAGCGCCCATCATGGCCCCGGCCATCATCGGCAGGAGGCCGATGAACGCCGAGGGGATGGCCAGGATCAAGCGGTCGTCGCGGACGAGGTTTTTTAGGGCGCCGACCATGATCCGAAAGGCTCCGCTCGTCTGGAGAAACTCCCCCAGGTAAAGGACGAGGACGATGATCCCGGCCAGCTCGAGCGTCTCCCACGCGGCCGCCCCGGTCAGGACGGCCCGGCCGAATGCGGCGGGCTTCATGGCGAAGAGGACGGCCGTGAGGCAGGTGTTGAGGAAGAGGACCAGGCCAAGGTCCCACTTCAGCCGGATGAGGACGAGCAGGAGGGCGACGACGAGCCCGATCTTGGCCAGGACGACCATGTCAGACGAGCCTGGCGACGCCGGCGGCGGCCAGGACGCGGACGGTCGTCTTGAAATGGGTCTTGGCCACCCTTTCGAGCACGTCCGCCCCTTTCTCGCGGACGAGCTTGACCGCGGCCGCCTCGACCAGGTCCGAAGCGCCCTTGGGCAGTTCGAGCCCGACGTCCTTCGACAGGAAATGGAGACGTGTCAGGAATTCGGCCCGGGCCAGGATGGACGCGGCCGCGACCGCGGCGTCTTCCTCGGCCCGGGGCATCTGGACGAGCTCGATCTCTCGGCCCTTCTTGAGCAGGGCGTTGCGGACGAACTTCTCGTCGCCGAACCGGTCCGTGACCGCCTTGCCGGCCGAAATCCGCTCGAGGATGTTCTCGATCGCCCGGGCGTGCCCCCAGGCAAGCAGGCGGTTGAGGTTGCGGAGCTTGCCGTAGAGCTCGTTGTATTTCTCCGGGCCGATGGCGATCACGGAATGGTACGGGTAGTTTTTCTTGAGGGTTACGGCGATCTCGCGACAGCGGGCGTCCGAAGTCCTTTTCGAATCCTTGACCCCGAGCTCGCGCAGGACCCCCTCCTGGCCCGCGGGCATGAAAAAGGCGGCGATGACGAGGGGACCGAAGAAATCCCCCTTGCCCGATTCGTCCGTCCCGATGTGCCCGGGCTCGGGGGTGAAAAGTTTCGGTTCCGTCATGAGGTTCCCCGTCAATCCTTCCTGGGAACGATCTTCCCGTCGAAGACGGTCAGCGCGACTTTGACGCCGGCGATCTCTTCGGGCGGAATGGTGAAGATGTCCCGATCGAGGACGACGATGTCGGCGAGCTTCCCCGCTTGGATCGTCCCCTTGGCCGCTTCGGCGAACTCGGCGTAAGCACCGTTGACCGTGTAAGCCCGGACGGCTTCCTCGACGGAGACCTTTTCCTCGGGGACCCAGCCGCCGGGCTTTTTCCCGTCGAGCGTCCGGCGGGTCACCGCGGCGTAAATCCCCAGGACCGGGCTCAGGGGCGCAACGGTCCAATCGGAGCCGAAGGCGAGGGTCGCCCCGGCCCGACGCAAGGATTTGAAAGCGTAGGTCGTTCGGGCTCGCTCCGGACCGATCTTCTTCTCGGCCCAGCGGCCGTCGTCGATCAGATGGTAGGGCTGGACGGAGGCGATGAGTCCCAATCGTCCGAATCGGGCCATGTCGGCCGGCCTCAGGTGCTGGGCATGCTCGACCCGCCAGCGCCTGTCCCGGGGGCCGTTCGCGGCGACAGCCTTTTCATACATGTCGAGGAGCAGGCTGTTGGCCCTGTCGCCGATGGCGTGGATCGCCAACTGGAGCCCGGCCCGGTCCGCCTCCATGATCCTCTCTTCCATGATGCCTTCGGGAAACATCTGCCCATGGAGAAGGCCGGAGGTCCCCGGTTCGTCCTTGTAGGGCTCGAAGAAATAGGCCGTGGCCGAGCCGAGGGAGCCGTCCATAAAAGCCTTCAGGCCGGCCAGCTTGAGGTACGGGCCACCGAATGGAGATTTCAGCTTGAGCCGGGCGAGCGTGTCGACTTCGGTGATGGGGATGTAGACATGAACGCGGGCCGTCAGCCCGCTCCGCTTGGCCAGCTCCTCGAAGACCTCGAAGCTCGCCGCGTCGGCCATCTCGTGGACCGAGGTGACGCCGTTCTCGGCGGCGTGGCGCAGGGAGGCTCCGGCCGCCTCGAGCTTCTCGGCAAGGGACGGCTCGGGGATCTTCGCGTAAACGAGGTCCATGGCCATGTCTTTGAGGATTCCGGTGGGCTCTCCGGTCGCCGGGTCCTTGACGATCTCCCCGCCGGGCGGGACGGGCGTGTCCTTGGTGACGCCGGCCAGCTTCAGAGCCGCACTGTTGGCCAGAACCATGTGCCCGTCGAGCCGGTTGACGCAGACCGGGTTGTCGGGGGTCACGGCGTCGATCCATTCCTTGCGGGGCAGCTCCGGGGGGCTGAACTCCTGGTGGTCCCAGTCGCCGTTGACGACCCAACGGCCCTTGCCGAGCTCGCGCGCCTTGGCCGCAATAAGGGCGACGAACTCCTCGCGACTCCGGGCCGCCCGGAGTTGGATGCTCTTCAGGGCGAAGCCGCCGGCCAGGAAATGGGTGTGGCTGTCGATGAATCCCGGCAGGACGAGGGCCCCGCCGAGATCGACGAGGTTCGCAGCACCCGAGGCGAGCTTCCGGACATCCGCCGTCGTTCCGACCGCGAAGATCTTATCGCCGCGGACGGCCACGGCTTCGGCCCAGGGCCGGCCGGGGTCGCCCGTCCAGATTTTGCCGTTCAATAAAGCGAGGTCGACCATGTTTCCCTCCGGAGAACGCTTGCAGCCATGAACGATTCCCAGGGCCATGGAAAGAATCAGAGCGAGGCCGGCTGATTTTCTCGTCATTCGACGGCCATCCTGTCCCCGTCGGACGGAAGGACGAGGCGTCCCGTAAAACGCGTCCTGATCTCCTTCTCTATCTCGTTGACCTCGAAGTCGAGCTCGGTCAAAAAATGGACCGGGATCAGAAGCCGGACCCCCGCCCTTTCGCTCCACTCTCCGAGGTCCAGGGCGCTCGTATGCACGGACTTGAGAATAGGGTACTTTTCGAAAAACCGGACCGGCGCCCCGCAGTCGTGGACGAGCGCGTCCGCGCCGCGGGCCCATTCAAAAAGCGCGGGATGGATGGGCGTATCTCCGGAGAAAACGACCCTCTTCCCGTCGGGGAGGAGCTGGAACTCGTAGGCCAGCGAAGAAGGCTGATGAGGCACGTTCCAGGCTGTTACATCGACTCCCTCGCCGACATCCGTCCTCATTCCAGGCGCAAGCGCCACGAATTCGAGGCGCGTCTTGTATTTCGGCTCCCGGAGTCCGAAGAGGTCGAGGAGGCGCCGGCAGAAATCGACCGTCTCGGCGGAGCCGAAGAGCCGGAAGACATGGTCCCGGAGCATCAGCCCGTGGACGAGGGACGGCAGGCCGTAGACGTGGTCAGCGTGGATGTGGGTGATGAAGACGCTCCCGACGTCGAGCGGCTTGATCCCCGCGGCCGCGAGCTTGCGGAGCGGGCTCCCCGGACAATCGATCAGCGCGGCACTCTCCCCCGTTTTCAGGATAAAAGAAGCGTTGTCCCGCTCGGGGGTGGGAACGTATCCCGACGTGCCAAGAAAGATGATCTCCGTCATGTCCATTCTTTCGAAGCCTATTTATACAAGGAAACATCTCATGAAATCAAACAGGCGATTGAAGGCGGAGCGGGCACGGATGGCAAAGAGGGACAGCCCCCATTGGGGACCAATGGGGACAGTCCCTCTTTGCCAGTCCCTCTTTACCAGAGCGAAGCCCGGGTACCAAGCGGCCTGGCTCGCCGGGCCAGGCCGCGGCCGACGGAGTGGCGCGTCATTCCCATGCATCGCTTGCGTGAGTGTGGTAAAATTATCCGGCTTGACGGACGCTTCGGCGCCCCATCCCTTGGAGGACTTCATGATCGATGCGACGCAGATCCGCAAAGGCATGATCATCGTCATGGACGGGACCCTCTTCCGGGTCATGGAAATGCAGCTCATCACGCCCGGACGATGGAAGGCCATGGTCCAGACGAAGTTGCGCAACATCCAGGTCGGCTCCCAGATCGAGCACCGCTTCCGCTCCGAGGAACGGCTCGAGCAGGCCCACCTCGACGAAGTCGAGATGGAGTTCCTCTACCAGCAGGGCGACGACTATTTCTTCATGAATCTCGAGAACTACGAGCAGGTCACGTTGACCATCAAGGTCATCGGCGACTCCGTCAAGTACCTCAAGCCGAACACGGTCATCGAGGTTGAGTTATTCGAGGGCAATCCGGTGGGCGTCAACCTGCCCAAGTCCATGGACCTCAAGGTCGTCAATACCGAGCCCCGGCTCCAGGGCGCGACCAAGACGTCCCTCTACAAGCCCGCCGTCCTCGAGACGGGCGCGGTCGTCCAGGTCCCGGAGTTCATCAAGGAAGGGGACGTCATCCGCGTCGACACACGGGACGACACATACCTCGAGCGGGCCAAGACGAAATAGCCCGGCCTCAGAAATTCTGCCGGAAAACCCCGACGTTCCCGTAGCTGTCCCGGACCCGTACCGTGACCTGGTTCTCCGCCCCGGGCGGGAGCTTCACCGAGAACTTGAACGTCTCGCTCCGCGAATCGGCCATCCCGTCGACGGGGAAGACAACGCGCCATTCGCCGGGCCGGACGAGCACCTTGGCCTCTTCGATGTAGGAATATGTGTCCTCCGCCTGGAAAGAGATGTCGAGCGCCGCGCCGTTCCGGGCCGCCGTGAAGTTCTTGACCGTGGGCAGGGAGTTGTCGATGACCAGGGGCGGGCTCGTCCTCTCGGACTTGAGCTCGAGCCCCAGGGGGTTGGACGGCGCGTCGGAGGCCGTGAGCTTGAGAACGTAGGTCCCGTCGGGGAAGGACAGGGTGTCGAAGGCAGAGATCGTCTCCGTCAGGCCTTGCTCGAGGACGCGCCATTCGGACTCGCCGTCTTTTTTCATGGCCAGCCCGTAGCGGAGGGTGTCCCCGTTGTCGTCGGACGCGTCCCAGACGACCGTCTGGAAGCCCTTGCGCTCGGCTTTGCGGGCCGGCATGCCCATCCGCAGCTCGTCCTTTTTCACCGGGGCTTCGGGGAGGTTCCCTTCGACGCCGAGGATGACGTCATCCTGGTCGGGGAGTTTGAGATAAACCTCGTTGGGCCGGAGGAATTCCGGTCGGGCGACCGACGGGGCGATGTTCGACTGCAGGTAGAACACGGTCACCCGGTCGAGGACGGGCGAAGCATTCCCGGCCTGGACCCGTAGAATCGCCTTGACCTGGAGGAAGCGGGCTCTGGGGCTGAGGATCTGCTCTTCGGTCTTGCCGTAGGGAGGCGACCAATCGCTCCACATCGCGTTCGGTTCATTCGTGTTGCCGCTGCGCGTCTGGAGCTGGACGGACGCACCTGCGGCGACGGCGGCGTCCCAGACGATACGTCCCCAGGAGGACAGCGTCCGCGCGTCGAAGACCGGACCCGTGTATTCCCCCGCAAACCTCTGCTCCGGGAGCAGGAGCCCGAAATAGCAGGGGTTGTTCGAGAGGACGCAGACCTTGGAATCGAGAGGCGCGAGCTGGTAGACCTGCTCGGAGCTTTGCTGGAGAAGGAGGGCGACCCTCTCCTCTTTGTCGACGGAGTAGATCCGGCCCTTGCCCCCGGTACCGAAGAGGACTTTTTTCTCGTCCTCCCTCCAGAGGAGCGTGTAGATCATCTCGTCGTCGGAGCTCCACAGGCGCTTGGCCACCCCGTCTCCGGTGAGCCGGTAGAGAGCCCCGCCGTCCTTCGCTCCGGGCGCCGCGGCGGAACCCGATCGGGCGTCGCCGCCCGAAGCGCTGACCGTGATCGAAACCTCGGCGTCGAGCCGGACGGGCGCGGCGGGGCCGGCATCCTGCCGCGACCTCGTCGGCGTACCCGATGCGGCCGCGTAGATCAGGCCTTCCCGGTCCATGGCCAGGCTGCGGACCTCTTCATACGGCGTCTCGAACAGGACCGAGGCCCGGCCCTCCGGCGAGATCTTGTAGACCAGGCCGTTGCCTCCGCTTCCCGCGATGACGTCTTCCCGCCCCGTTTTTTCGAGGCATAAGATGTGGTTTTCGGCGGCCTTGAAGAACATCAGGCCTTCGCCGAGCGGCGAGATCCGGTAGATGCCGCCGTTCTCGCCGACGGCCGCCCAGAGTTCGCCGGAAGCCAGGAACAGGAGGTCCCAGATGTATTTTTCAGCCGGATTGAAGAACTCCTCGCCTTTGCCGCTCCCCGTGATCTTGTAGATCCGGCCGTTCGGCGAGGTCGAAGCGTAGAGGACCCCTTTCCTGTCCAGGACGAGCGAGGTCACATCCATCTCGGGCGCCTGGAACCAGACCTCGGACTTCCCGTCTTTCCCGATCCGGTAGACCTTGCCGCCGTGGCCCGTCCCGAGGAAGGTCGTCCCGTCCGCTGTCGCCAGGACGGACAGGTAGAACTCCTCCTGGGGGGCGGCGATCTTCTCTTCCTTGGGCGCCAGGGCCAGCATCCCGTCGTAGGAGACCGATATGCCGTCGAACTTGCCTCTCAGATAATCCTCCCGCGTCCGAAGCTCCCATTTCTGGGGGACGACGGCCTGGAGTGAGGTCGCCAGGACGGCCAGTCCCAGGATTCCAAAGAGGAACGGTTTACGCATGGTTCCGGACTCCTACTTTCGGATTTTGACGGGGATCGTCGCCCCGCCCTTGAAGACATAGGGGACGGGCAGCTGGTATTCGCTCAAAGTCGAGCGGGTGATCTCCGTCGCGGAGGAGGCCGCGGCCCGCGGCGAGGCGAACATCGACTTCAGAGTCGGCGGCAGGTTCGGCATCTCCTCGCCTTTCAGGAACAGCCCCGGCTTGGAGGCGATGATCTTGAAATAGATGCGGTTGTTCTTGCGGAGGTTGTTCAGGATCCGGACGAGCTGGCTGAGACTCCGCGGCACGAAATCCTGGATCCTGTACTGGGCCCGTTCGACCTGCTGCATCGATGCGGCGTCGCCGACGATGATCTGGAACTCGGTCCCTGCGGGAAGTGCCGGGGTCTGGACCGTGACCTCCTCCATCAAGCTCTCTTCCTTCTGTGTCCTATAGAAGACCTTGAGCCGGATCGGCTCCCCGGGAGACACCTCGTACTTGTCGAGGAGGACTTTCTCGAGCGTGCAGAGGCGGCTTTCCTCGAGGACCCGGACGTTGAGGTCGATGCGAAAGATCCCGACGTCTTTGAATTCGTTGTTCATCAGGTAGTGTACGGCGGCGGCCACGAGCCCGGACAGGCTCAACGGGGAATTGTTGTAGCTGCCGGAAAAAAGGTCTTCCAGGTGGACGCTCATCCCGCCCTTGTCGAGGAAAACGTCGGCGTCGAAATCGAGGGCCAGGTCGCCGAGGCTCCGCTCCTCGCTCGTGATCAGGGTCGACACCGCAATGTTGACCAGGGCCGGGGTCAGGAACTTGTCGTTGACGAGCTTGAGCTTGTAGTCCTTCCGGACCGCGGGGCCGGACTGGAGGCTGATGTTGAGGGGGATGAGGCGCGGCATGACGCCGACCTCGCCGGCCGCCCCAGGCGTCCTATCCTGGGAGAAACGGCCGATGACCGGGCCCGTCGACGTCAGCTTGAAAGAGCTCTCCAGGCTGGGCATGACGGTGATGACTTCGGCCCTGGTCATGGCGTAATCCACGGCCCCCAGGTTGTAGAGAGGATGGCCGAAGGCCAGGACCTTGGCGCCGTCCACGTACGTCGCCGTCCCGACGGCGGAAATGTCGAGGTCGCCGCCCAAGAGCTGGACACCGACCGCGTCCCCTTCCCGGAGGGAGGGGCCGCCCGGCGGCTGTCCCGGCCGCGTCTGACCGCCCGTCCCGGCCCTGACGGCCCGGAACCCGAGGGGGGCGAAAAACGACCTCGCCCTCTCGAAAGCCCCGGCAGAGAATCCGCTGAACATGAGCGGCAGCTCGAGAGGGGCGATGGTCAGGCCGGCCGACCGGGCCTGAGGCCTGGCTTCGAGCGACTTCAGGAACGTCCCCGAAAGCTCTTCCTGGCTGATATCGTCGCGGATGGGGAGGGCTACGGCGCCGCCCGTCTTGGGATCGAGGGGGGCCCTATCGATAGCCAGCATCTCGTCGATCGGCGTGATCCCGGCGATGGCCTCCTTGGAAAAGCTGAACCCGTAGGCCACGGCGCCGATGAGCTTACCGTCGATGTAGACCGGGCTGCCGCTCATGCCGGCGATGATACCGGTCATTTCGAGTCCGCGGCCGCGGAGGCGGGCCAGGATGACGTTCCGCTTGGGCTGGATGTTTGCGAGGATGCCGAGGATCTCGACGTCGAACTCCTCGATCGCCGCGCCCTGGAAGACGCTCTTTCCCCGGCCCTTCATGCCCGGTTTGACCTGGGAGAGAGGAAGGGTCAGCGTGGCGGCGTCCGCCACCAGGCCAAGGGCGAGGAGGGCCATGACGACGACGCAGGAACGGCGTATCAAATGATATCCAGGGCTTTGCCGCATTTCTCGAAGGCCGCCAGGATCGTTGCCAACTCTTCGTCGGTATGGCCGGCCCCGTAGCTCGTCCGGATGAGGGCCTGGCCGTGCGGGACGGCGGGATAGACGACGGGCGTCGTGAAGATCCCCTCCTCCCTCAAGAGCCGCCAGAGCATGAAGCACTTCTCGTCGTCACGGACGAGGACCGGGATGATCGGCGTTCGAGACGGGCCGGTGTCGTAGCCCATGGCCTGGTAGCCCGTCCGCATCCTCTCCGTGACGGCCCAGAGGCGGGTCCGCAGCTCGGGCTGGGTCTCGAGCATATCCAGGATGGCCAGGACGGAGGAGACGGATGCGGGCGTCGCCGCGGCGCTGAACATCAGCGGCCGGGCGTGATGCTTGATGAAGGAGATGATCTTCGCGTCACCGACGACGACCCCGCCGATCGAGGCGAAGGTCTTGCTGAACGTGCCCATGACCAGGTCGATGTCCTTTTCGAGGCCGAAGTGCTCGGCCGTGCCGCGGCCGTTCGCGCCGAGGACGCCGATGCCGTGGGCGTCGTCGACGAGGATGCGGGCGCCGTATTTCCCGGCCAGGGGGACGATGCCCGGCAGGTCGGCGATGTCGCCCTCCATGCTGAAGACGCCGTCGACGACAACGAGCTTGCCCGCGCCGGGGTCGAGGGAAGCCAGGATATGCTCGAGGTCTTTCATGCTGTTGTGTTTGTACTTGTGAACCGTGGCGAAAGACAGCCGGCAGGCGTCGATGATGCTGGCATGGACCATGCGGTCGATGATGATATGGTCGCCCTTGCCCGCGATCGCGGAAATGATGCCCAGGTTCGTCTGGTAGCCCGTGCTGAAGGTCAGGGCCGCCTCGCGTTTCATGAAACTGGCCAGCCGCTCCTCGAGCTTTTCATGCAGATCGATCGTGCCGGTCAGGAACCGGGAGCCGCAGGTCCCGACGCCGTAGCGGTCGACCGCCTCCCGGGCGGCCGCCTTGGCCTTCGGATGGTCGGCCAAGCCGAGGTAGTTGTTCGACCCGACCATGATCATGGGACGGCCATTGACCGTGATCCGATTCCCGACGGCCTCCTGGATGGGGGTGAAATAGGGATAGAGGTCCGCCGCCTTGAGCTCGTCCGCCCGGGTAAAGGCCAGGCACTTGTCGAATATGTCCACGCTTGTCTCCTTTGCCTCCGAGAAAAGCCCGGCGGCATCATTGACCCCCGCGGCCGAATCTCGTACAATCCGGGTCATGCGGGTCCTGGTCACCGGCGGAACGGGCTTCCTGGGGAGCCACCTCGTCGAGCGGCTCCTCGAGGAACCCGGGGCGGAGGTCTACGCCCTCGTCCGCTACCCGTCAAAGCTGCGCTGGCTCGAGGGAATCGAACGCGTCCGCTTGCTCACGGGCGACCTGCATAACTTGCCGGCCTTGCCCGCCAGGCTCGGCTGCGTCTTCCACCTGGCCGGATTGACCAAAACTCTCAAATCAAGCGAGTATTATACCGTAAACCGGGATGGGACGGCAAATCTCCTCCGGGCCCTCGAGAGCCAGTCCCGCGCCCCGCGTTTCGTCCACCTGGGCAGCATCGCCGCCGGAGGGCCCTCGGCGCCGCGGCGGCCGGTCTGCGAGGGGGACCCGCCGCGCCCGGTTTCCCCTTACGGAGAGAGCAAACTCATGGCCGAGACAGAGGTCCTCAAGTACAAGGACCGCTTCCCCGTCGTCACCCTCAGGGCAGCCGCCGTCTACGGCCCCCGCGACGACGATTTCCTCGAGTATTTCCGCTGGATGAAACGCGGCATCCTGCCCCTTGTCGGCTACGGCCAAAAAACCTTGAGCCTCCTCTTTGTCCGGGACGCCGTCCGGGCTGTCCTGCTGGCAGCGAGGCCCGAAGTGCCAAGCGGAGAGGTCTTCAACATCGCCGACTCCAGGATCTACAGCTGGGAGGACATCGGCCGGACGGTGGCCGGCCTGCTGGGAAAAAAACTCGTCCGGGTCCGCTTCCCCCTCTGGACGGCCTACCTGGCTTCGGCCGCCTCGGAGGGCATCGGCCGCCTCGGCGGCGGGGCGAGCGCCCTCAACGTGAGCATGTACAAGCAGATGAAGCCGGACTGTTGGGTGGCCGACGTCCGCAAGGCCCGGCAAGGGCTCGGCTTCGAAAGCCGCTTTTCTCTCGAGGAAGGCCTGGGAGAGACGATCGCTTGGTATCTCTGGAAGGGTCTGCTTTGACCCCGGCCGGCGAGTCCCGTTGTTTATTTTTCCGGAGGCTTCCTCTATAATGAAAATGCCCATGAATAAGCGAACGCTCATCACCGGAACCGGCCACTACGTCCCGCCCCGGGTCGTCACCAACCGTGACCTCGAAAAGCTCATGGACACGTCCGACGAATGGATCCGCGAGCGGAGCGGCATCGTCGAACGCCACCACATCGACGCGGGCGTCGGCACGTCCGACCTGGCCGTCGAGGCCGCCCGGCGGGCCATCGTCGACGCGAAGATCGACCCTTCCTCCATCGACTTCGTCATCGCCGCGACCCTCTCCCCCGATCACTATTTCCCCGGCATCGGGGTCCTCGTCCAGGCCAAGCTGGGCCTAGGCACGGTCGGCGCCCTGGACGTCCGGAACCAGTGCAGCGGCTTCGTCTACGCCCTTTCCGCGGCCGACCAGTACATCCGCGCGGGGACCTATAAGAGGATCCTCCTCGTCGCCGCCGAGGTCCAATCGACGAACCTCGACTTCTCCGACCAGGGCCGGGACATGTCCGTGCTCTTCGGCGACGGCGCCGGGGCCGTCATCCTCGAGCCGAACGGGGAGGACGATGGGCGCGGCATCCTGTCGACGCACCTTTTCTCCGACGGCCGTTTCGCCGCTCATCTCTGGATGGAAAAACCCAGCCCCATGGACAACCCGACCTTTCAGCGCGGGTTTTTCGACGAAGGCCGCTTCTTCCCGAAAATGGACGGCCGGAACGTGTTCGTCAACGCCTGCCAGCGCATGCCCGAAGCGGTCCGGGCGGGCCTCGAAGCGAACGGCCTCACCGTCGACGACATCGACGCCCTCATCCCCCATCAGGCCAACGACCGGATCTCGCTCATGGTCGCCAAGGGCCTCAAGATCCCGGTAGAGAAGGTCGTCCGGAACATCCACCGCTTCGGCAACACCACGGCCGCGTCCATCCCGATCGCGCTCGACGAAGCCCTGAAAGAAGGCCGGATCAAACGGGGGAACCTGGTCGCCCTGACCGCCTTCGGGTCCGGATACACCTGGGCGTCGGCCTTCATCCGGTGGTAAAACAGGCCTTTTGTTCACATATATCGAGGGTGGTAAAAAGGGTTTGTCAGGGAATGGATAAGTATGCTAGGATTTCCGAAATGGTTTTGAGGAGGAACGAATGAAAAAAACAGCCATTGCGCTCGCCGTGCTGGCCATCCTCGCCTGCGGCACCGGCGCCCTTCTGGCCCAATCGCCCGAGGACGTCAAGTTCAAGAAATTCCAGGACACGTTCTGGGACGCCTACTTCAAGTTCTACCCGACGGCCGGGACCCTCCAGGGCTACACGAAATACAACGACAAGCTCGAGGACCCGAGCGAGGGCAACCTCGACAAGTTCAACGAGACACTCGACGGTTTCAACCAGGAGCTCGTGTCCAAGATCGACAAGGCCAAGCTCTCCCCGGACAACCAGCTCGAACACGAGATGCTCCTCGACTTTCTGGACATGGAATTCCTCAAGCTCCAGAATCTCGTCCCCTGGGAATACAGCCCCCTCCTTTATAACGACCTCTTCGTCAACGGCCTCCGGAGCCTCCTCCTCAAAAACGGCGGTTCCGCCGCCACTTCCCGGGCCAAGCTCATCCCGGGCCTGGTCAAGCGGGCCAAGGACAACCTGAAGACCCCGCCCCAGGATTACACCCAGGCGGCCATCGCCCAGATGCCGGCCATCCTCGCTTTCTACAGGACGGAGATCCCGAAGCTCTCGGGAGGCGCTCCCGCCCTCCAGACCGAGGTCGTCAAGGCCGTCGCGGCCCTGGAAGATTACGAGCGGTTCCTGAAGGGCGAGCTCCTGGCCAAGTCGACGGGGAATTTCCGGACCGGCGAAGCGCACCTGCGGATGCTGCGGATGACGACCCAGGGCCACCTGCCCATCATCGAAGAGATCGTCCAACGCTCCCTGGCGGATTTCAACAACATCCGCCGCGACATGTTCCTCGTCTGCATCCCGTTCTACAAGATCATGTTCCCTGAGGAGGACATCGAACGGCACGGCCGGACCAAGGGCGAGGAGCAGACCCGCAATATCGTCATCCAGAGCGTGCTCGACAAGATCAAGAGCGACCACGTCGGTCGGGACGAGTTCTTCGGCCGGCTCAACACGGCCGCGGACAGCATCAAGGGCTTCATCCAGAAGCAGGGTCTCATCAACCTGCCCGAGGAGCCCCTGGCCATCGAGCCCATGCCGGCCTATTTCGCCGACGGCCTCTGGACCCGGCTGGTAACGCCGGGCGCCTTCGAGACGGGCGGTGCCTACACGCTCTATGTGCGGCCCATTCCCGAGGCCTGGTCCGCGGCGGACGCCACGTCCTTCCTCGAGGAGCACAACAACTACTACGTGGATTTCATGACCGTACAGAGGATCTTCCCGGGCGCCTTCGTGCCGACCGCGTTCACGAGGAAGGACCCGTCCATCATTAAGAGGATGGCCCCCAACCAGGGACTTCTCAAGGGCTGGCCCATCTTCCTCGAGGACATGTTCGTTGAGAGCGGCTACGGCAATTACGACCTGAGGATGCGGCTCAATCAGCTCAAGCTGCTCCTCAAGACCGTCATCGACTTCCAGATGGACATCAACATCCACCAGGGCACCTGGACGAAGGAAAAAGTCGTTGAGTACATGACGGTAAGGGGATTCATGACCAAGGTCGAGGCCGAACGCCGCTGGCGCCAGATCGTGCTCAACCCGGGCGAGGCGGCCCAATCCTACATCGGCTACCAAGAGATCCTCGACCTGGAGAAAGATTACCGCAAGCTCAAGGGAGAGGCCTTCAGCACCAGGGACTTTTTGCAGAAACTCCTCGGCTACGGCGCCATCCCGCTCCGGACGCTGAAGGTGAAGATGGTGCAATAGGCGCTGTCCTTTTTGGCGGCAATGGGGGCCATACAGATCCCCCGGCCCCCCTGGGAACCAGTCCCTCCGGTTCCTACGCCGCGGCAGCGGCGAGCCCCCTCCGCTACGGGGGCTATGCATGGCCCCCATCACCGCCCGGCCAGCGCCTGAGGAGGGGAAAAGAGGATGAACGGACAGGATAAAAAACCGGAACTGGTGGACTCGCACGCCCACCTCGACATGGCCGAGTTCGACGCCGACCGGAGCGATGTCGTTCGCAGGGCCCTCGCCTCGGGCGTCGTCGCCATACTCTGCCCGGCCGACCTGACCCGTGCCGCGAGCCTGCCGGCCATCGCCGGCCTGGCCGTCGAGTTTCCGACCGTGCTGGCCGCCGCCGGCGTCCACCCGCACCAAGCCAAGGACTTCGTTCCGGGCCACATTCGCGAACTCGGCGAGCTCGCCGCCCGGAGGGCCATCCGGGCGGTCGGTGAGATCGGGCTCGACTACCATTACGATTTTTCGCCCGCCGGCCTCCAGCAGGAGGCCCTTCGCGTCCAGCTCGCCTTTGCCGAGGGCGCCGGGTTGCCGGCGATCCTCCACAGCCGCTTGTCCGGGTCCGACATCATCGCCGCCGTCGACGGGGAGGGGTTCCGGCGCGGCGGTATCCTCCACTGTTACACGGAGGACTGGGCGACGGCCCGGGCCATGCTCGAGCGGGGCTTCTTCATCTCTTTCTCCGGGATCCTGACCTTCCCCAAGGCCGGAGAGCTCCGGGAGGTGGCCGGGAAAGTCCCCCTCGACCGCCTCCTCGTCGAAACCGATTCCCCTTATCTCGCCCCCGTCCCCTACCGCGGCTCCGCACGGCGGAACGAGCCCGCCTTCGTCGTCGAAACGGCCCGCGTCCTGGCCGGGATCCGGGGCCTCTCCCTGGAGGACCTGGCCGGCGCGACGACCCGGAATTTCGCCGGCCTCTTCCCGTTTGAAAAAACGGGGGGCGAGTGCTAAGATAACTCCGCCATGGGACAGGATCATTCCTTCGACATCGTCTCCCGCATCGACTTCCAGGAAGTGACCAACGCCGTCAACGTCACCCTGAAGGAGATCCGGAACCGTTTCGATTTCAAGAACAGCCGCGTCGACATCGTCCTCGAAAAGGACAAGCTGACCCTCGTCGCCGCGGACGACTTCAAGATCAAGGCCCTGCGAACGGGCCTCGAAGAGAAGCTCGTCAAGCGCAAGGTCCCCCTGCGGGCCCTGGATTACCGGAGGATCGAGGACGGGCCCAACCGGACGGTCAAACAGGAGGTCGTGTTCCAGGTCGGCATCCCCATCGAAAAGGCCCGGGAGATCGTCAAGCTCGTCAAGAGAGAAAAGTTCAAGGCCCAGGTGGCCATCCAAGGCGACGAGGTCCGGGTCTCCTCGGCCAAGATCGACGTCCTCCAGGAGGTCATCAACTTCCTCAAAGGCCGGGACCTCGGCATTCACATGCAGTTCTTGAACTACCGATGACATCGCCGACACCCCTCCTCGACCGCTGGTCGTCCGTCCCCAAATGGAAGGACATGTCCTCCCTCTACAAGGAGATCCGGTCCGACCTCGACCGGGTCGAGGACCGGCTGGACTCCTGGTCGCGCTCGGCCAACCCCCTGACCGCCGAGGTCAGCCGCTATGTCCTCCGTAAAAAGGGGAAGCGGCTCCGTCCGGCGCTCGTCCTGCTGACCTCCCGTCTCTTCAGCCCGGGGAGCGAGGAGTCCGTCTTCCTGGCCTCTCTCGTCGAGCTCATCCACACGGCCAGCCTCATCCACGACGACATCGTCGACAACGCCGACGTCCGGCGCGGGACGGAGTCCGTCCACGCCAAGTGGGGCCCTAACATCACTGTCCTTCTCGGGGACTACCTTTACATCAAGTCTATCGGCTTGTCCCTTCAGTCCCGCCACGACAGGGTCATCCGGCTCCTCGCCGACGTCTCGGCCCGGATGATCGAGGGGGAGCTCGACGAGTACGCCCTCGCCGGCGACGCCCGCATCACCGAAGGACAGTACCTGAACATCGTCGAGAACAAAACGGCGGTTCTGTTCGCCGCATGCTGCCGGATCGGGGCCATCCTCGGGCTGGCGTCCCCGGAAGAGGAAGAAACCGTCGCCGCCTTCGGCCTGAATCTGGGCAAGACCTTCCAGATCGTCGACGACCTTCTCGATTTCACGGGCGACCCCGATGTCCTCGGCAAGCCCGTCCTGTCGGACCTCGCCGAAGGGCGGGTCACATTGCCGCTGATCCGGGCCCTCGAGGCCGACGGGCGCTCCGACCGGGAACGTATCAAAGGCCTCATCGGCCGGAAGGACATCTCCGCCGAAGAGCAGCGGAAACTGAAAGGAACCCTGGCCGCCGGCGGGGCCTTCGACTACGCCGGCCTCAAGGCCCGCGAATTCGCGGAGAGCTCGCTCGAGTTCATCACCCGTTTCCCCGACTCGACGCCCCGCGAGACGCTCATCCGCCTGGCCGTCTTCGTCCTGACTCGGAAAAAGTGAGACCGGGGAAGAGGGAACGATGACAGAGATCGAAGTCAAGATCCGGGTCCAGGACCTCAAGGCCGTCAGGGAGAAGATCCTCGGCTTGGGCGCCGTGATCGCTCGGGACAGGCACGTCGAAACGAACACGCTCTTCGATTTCGCGGCCGGCGACCTCCGCGCCGGCCGCCGGGCTCTCCGGCTGCGAGCGACGGGAAAGCGGGCGACGCTGACGTTCAAGGGCGAGCCCCGAAAATCCAGGTCTTTCAAGGTCCGGGAGGAATTCGAAACCCAGGTCCGCGACCCCAAGGAGCTCCGCAGGATCCTCAAGGCCCTTGGACTCAAGGAAACATTCGCCTACACGAAGCGCCGGACCGTCTTCCGGAAGAGCCGGTTGACCATCTGCATCGACGAGACATCGGTCGGGAATTTCCTCGAGCTCGAGGGGGAAAGGCATGAGATCACCCGATTCGCCCGGTCCCTGGGCTACGGCCGGACGGATTTCATCACCAGCAGTTACGTCGAGATGATCGTAGAGGCGGGGGGAAAAGGCGCACTTATCTGAGACGCCGCTGGGGCCGGATCACTCGTCCTTGTCTTCCTTGACGCCGTCTTCCTCACCCTCGTCGTCCTCGTCGCCCTCTTCGTCGACTTCGGGCCCCTCTTCGAGCTCAACGCCGGGCTCTCCCTCGGGGAGGTCCTTGACGGCGACCCCCTCGGCATCCCCGTGCTCGTCGGGGATCGCGGCTCCCACGAAGACGCGGTCGTCCCGTTCGGGAACATCGTCCATCCGGGCAGGGATGATCTCGTACTCGATGAGCCCGGCTCTGACCTCGGCCTCGGCGATCCGGATCGGGCTCTTGAATTTGCCCTTGATCTTGGGCTTGGCGCCCTTAAGCAGCTGTTTGGCCCGCTTCGAGGCCAGGATGATGAACCGGTACTTGCTGTCGATATTTCCGAATTGATTCACCGTCTATCGGCTCCTCGCAGAGAATTACCTTGAATGGACTTCCTACTATACCAAAAAACCGGGGAATTATCAAGCCGGCGGATTTTCTTTGACAGGGGCCTCGTCCTATGGTATCTAGTTTTTCTTCCTATCTCGAGGAGGTCTCATGACACAAGGCCTGACCACGAACGGCTGGTTTTTCCTCGTCTTCGGCTGGGGATTCATCCTGACCCTGACCATCTACTGCTTCTCCCGCGTCCTTTTCGGCAAGAAGCCCGAGGTCGTCGTCGAGGCCGGCGGCCGCGAACAGTGGGGCTCGCGCATCGGGCTCATCCTGGCCGTGGCCGGAAACGCCATCGGCCTGGGCAACTTTCTCCGCTTCCCGGTCAAGGCCGCGGCCAACGGCGGCGGCGCCTTCATGATCCCCTACTTCGTCGCCTTCATCCTGCTCGGCATCCCGATGATGTGGGTCGAGTGGACGATCGGCCGCATGGGCGGGGTCAAAGGCCACGGCACGACCCCCGGCATGTTCCACCTCATGTGGAAAAAGGCGCCCTCGAAGTACCTCGGCGCCCTGGGCATCGTCATCCCCTTCGTCATCGTCATCTACTACAACTTCATCGAGTCGTGGTGCCTGGGCTACTCCTGGTTCTCGGTGACCGGCAAGTACTTCGGCCACGCCAACCGCGACGCCATGGGCAAGTTCCTGCGCGGCTTCCAGGGCGTCGAGTCGAACGAGTTCTTCAGCTCCCTCGCTCCGATCCTCATCTTCTGGGCCATCACCATCGCCCTCAACTTCTTTTTCCTCTACAAGGGCATCTCCAAGGGCATCGAGGTCCTGGCCAAGTACGGCATGCCGCTCCTCTTCATCTTCGGCATCATCCTCGTCGTCCGGGTCCTGACCCTGGGCACGCCCGACCCGTCCCAGCCGGAAATGAACGTCGCCAGCGGCATGGGCTATATCTGGAATCCGGACTTCAGCCGCCTGGGGTCGGCCAGCGTCTGGCTCGCCGCGGCCGGCCAGATCTTCTTCACCCTGAGCTTGGGCATGGGCGTCATCAACACCTATGCCTCTTACGTCAGGGAAAAGCAGGATATCACCCTGAACAGCCTCACAACTTCGTCGACCAATGAGTTCGCCGAGGTCATCCTGGGCGGCACGATCGCCATCCCCATCGCCGTGGCCTTCTTCGGCCTGGCCGAGACCCAGACGATCGCCCAAGGCGGGGCCTTCAACCTCGGCTTCCAGGCCCTGCCGGTCATTTTCCAGAAAATCCCGCTCGGCCAGATCTTCGGCGGCATGTGGTTCTTCCTCCTCTTCATTGCCGGCATCACCTCGTCGGTGGCTATGACCCAGCCGGCCATTGCCTTTCTCGAGGACGAGTTCAAGTGGAAGCGCGAAAAGGCCGTCATCGTCGTCTTCTCCGTGCTGGTCACCATGACCGCCTTCGTCATCGCCTTCTTCAAGTTCGGCTTCCTCGACGAGCTCGACTTCTGGGCCGGAACGTTCGGCCTGGTCGTCTTCGCCGCCATGGAGATCATCCTCTTCTCCTGGGTCTTCAAGATCAAGAACGGCTGGGCGGAGATGCATAAGGGCGCCGACCTCAAGGTCTCCAAGGTCTTCAAGTTCATCATCACCTACGTCACCCCGATCTATCTCCTCGTGCTACTGGGCGTGTGGACCTACCAGGACGCGGTCAAGGAGTTCCTGATGACGGGGAAAGACCCGGCCAACCGGCCCTACCTTTGGGGCGCCCGGGTCATGATCGTCGCCCTGTTCCTCGTCATGCTCCTCCTCATCCGCAAGGCTTGGAACAAGAAAAAGGGACAGATTGCGGAGGTCCGGGAAGTCTAGACGGCGCGGCGGGGAATGCCGATTTGCCTCGTAAATCTATGCGCCGCTTGACAAACGTTGGGACACTACTGATTTATGGTTTATAATTATCATCCCAATTTTTTACCTGTGGTTCACCAAGTTTGCCTACCGATTTTGCCACAAACATCGATACCACCGCATCGCCCGTAACGTTGACAACAGTACGACACATATCCAAAGGTCGGTCCATAGCAAAAATCAACGCCAAACCGGCTTCCGGTATTCCTGCTTGATTTAAAACAATTACCAGCATCACCATTCCCGCTCCGGGAACCGCTGCTGAACCAATGGAAGCTAAAGTTGCCGTAATAATAATTCCAATTTGCGTTCCTATGGATAAATCCATTCCAAAAGCTTGTGCAATAAAAACGGCTGCTACGGCTTGGTACAAACTGGTTCCGTCCATATTGATGGTAGCGCCAAGGGGAAGCACGAAACTGGCTACTTCTTTTTTCACGCCTAAATGCTCTTCCACTCGTTCCATTGTTAATGGCAATGTTGCAGCACTGGAACTTGTAGAGAATGCGAGTAATTGTGCCGGAGCGATACCCTTTAAAAAGAAGCCCGGTGATTTTTTTGTAAATATCCAAACGATCAAAAGGTGAACACCTGTCATTAAAACCAATCCAATAAGTACAGAAACTCCATACATTGCTAATGCTGCAAATAAATCGGCACTGGGAGATTCCACAACCAAAGCAGCTAACAAAGCAAAAACACCATAAGGAGCCGCTAACATTATGAGATCAATCATCTTTAGAATAGCCTCGTTAAAGCTATCAAAGAAATCTTTTACAGGTTTAGTAACATTCCCTGGAAGCAATATCAAACCAATACCAAAAAACAACGCAAAGAAGATCACCTGAAGCATATTTTTATTTTCGGAAGCTGCACCAAAAATATTTTCAGGAACCAAATCTACAAGAGCCTGCAACGGACCGGCTTTTCTTTGACTTTCGGCAGCGGCAATTCTACTGCCGGCATCCAAGCCGTAGCCTTCTATAAGGCCGTTTCTAGTTTCTTCCGTAATCGTACTTCCCGGCTGAATAACATTTACTACCGTTAAACCAATACAAGCAGCTATAACCGTGGTAGCCACAAAAGCTGCAATTGTCCTCCCTCCCATTTTTGAAAGTTGGGAGATGTCTTTTAGATCAGATACACCTTTAATTAATGAAGCCAAAATTAAAGGCACGGCAATCAGCTTCAGCATATTAATAAACATGGTTCCAAAAGGTTTTATCCAATTGCCTATAAACCCCGAACCCCAACTAAAATTAGAGAGGATTAACGCAAAAACGACTCCCGAAACCATCCCTAAAAGAATCTGCCAGTGTAGCGCTAATTTTTTCATGTATTTAGATTAGGCAGCCTTTGTTCTCTATAAAGCCCAGAGTTTATACGTTTGGCATTGTTTTGTAAATAGTTTGGAGGTTTGAAAAAGGGGTTGGGCTTGGCCCCGAATTCTAAGTAGATCGCCCGGCGAAGTCAATTGAATTCGGGCGGTGTCTGTGGTAAATTGAAGTTTCGGCGCTAAGGAAAAAATGGACAAGAGAATCTGGGCTATCGGCGGTGGCAAGGGCGGGACGGGGAAGAGCTTCGTCGCCGCCAGCTTCGGCCTCCATCTCGCTTCGCTTGACCGTGAGGTCGTCCTCGTCGACGCCGACCTCGGCGCCCCCAACCTCCACACCCTGCTGGGTGTCAAGGCCTCCCACCCGGACCTCGGCGATTTCCTGACCAACGCCATCCCCTCGCTCGAGGAGGCGGCCGTCGAAACGCCCTACCGCGGCCTGCGAATCGTCAAGGGCTCGGAGAACATCCTCTTCATCGCCAACCTCAATCACTACAAGAAGCTCCGCCTCCTCCGCCAGCTCCGCCAGCTCAAGACCCAGAACGTCATCCTCGACCTGGGCACCGGAAGCAGTTTCAATACGCTCGATTTCTTCCTCAGCGCCAACCCCGGGGTCGTCGTCGCCACGCCCGAGCCCACGGCCATCGAAAACACCTACTTGTTCCTGAAGTCCTGCATCATGCGGGTCCTCAAGCTCTACATGGACCACTACAAGATCCAGGATCTCCACCAAAAGATGCTCGACCAGATCGAGAAAAACTCCCAGTCGCTCTACGGCTTCTTCAAGTCGCTCATGGAGAGCGATCGGTCCTACGGCACCATCCTCTACCGGGCCCTACGGGCCTTCCGGCCCTGCCTGGTCATGAACAAAACGCGCGACGAACGGGATGTCCTCCTCGGGCGGTCCGTGGCCGACGTAGCCCGCAAGTATCTGCTCATCGACATGAAGTACCTCGGCGCCGTGCCCTATGACGGCGACGTCCACGAGTCGCTCCGGGGCCTCCGGCCGTTCTACCTGGAACACAAGGACTCGGCCGCGGCCCGGGCCATACGCCAGATGTCCGAAGAGCTGGCCTACTCGATCGAATTCACCGTTCGGACTCCCCCGGAGATCCGGCTTCCGGACGTCTGATGCTCAAGAGGATCGAGGACTTGAGTTATTACGAGCTGCTGAGCGTCGAAAGGACAGCCTCCCAGGACGAGATCTGGGAGGCCTATCAAGCCGCGTTGGCCACCTACCGCGACGGCTCGCTCGCCGTCTACGGCCTGGTCGCGGAGGCCGAGCGCGGGCTCATCCTCGAGCGCATCCAGGAGGGTTTTCGGACGCTTCGCGACCCCAAGAAGCGTCAGGACTACGACCTGGCCCTCCTCCGGCATGCCGCCTATTTCCCGCCTAAGGCCCCCTTCCGCAAGTCGGTCGGCAAGCTCGAGATCGAGGACGCCCCGCCCAAGAAAACGCTGTGGGACCGGCTCAAGCGGATCTTCTCTAGAAATCCTTGACGATGTCGTCTTCCGTTTCGAAAGCGCCGTCGGGGCCGGCGGAGCGGAGACGGAAAGCAGAATCGGACAGCCTCTCGTAGCGGATCTTCCTGCCCCAGGCGTCCGGAAGCGAGGCCGCCGTAGGATGGAACCGCCGAAGCGCTTCGAGGCTTTCGGGAAGGCCGTCGCCCTCGGCCGCATACGAGAGGACCTCGCGCGAGAGGCTTTCGAGGTTGACCGCGGTCAGCTTGATCTTCGTCTGGAGGTACTTGTCGACCTCGATCCGGAGGCCCCCCTTGTCGTCGGCGACCTTGGTGAAAAAAATGAAATAGACGGCGATCATCGCCAAGAGGACGCCAATGAGCAAGCCCCTGATCTTCAACGCGGCCTCCTAAACGGGTTGCTCCAGGCCCGCTGCCCCGCGGGCGTGGGCGGCGATGCGGTTGGCGATCCTCGCGACCACGGCGTCGGGAACGCCGTCCGGATGCGAGGACTGGAGCCTCATGTCGCAGATCTCGTTGACGTAATCGACGACGAACAGCCGGCCCCGGACGTCCCTCGCGACCTCCGTCGAAAAAAATCTGAGACGGGAGACGCGGGCGATCGTCCGCACGATCTGGTAGATCGGGCCGAGGGAACGCGCGGCGGCCTCGTCGTAGCCGAGCTCGGCGTAGAGATGCGTGCGATCGTCCCACCACGTGAGATGGACCTCGCCGAGGACATAGAATCCCCTGAACCAGAACCTTTTCCCATCCCTCACCTCGGGGACGATCCTCTCCTGGAGAAGATACTTGTCGGCCGGATAGGTCCGGCGCGCGGCGAGGACGTCCGCCGGACCGACCGCATCGGCGACGACGCCGACGCTGCCGCCGGTCGTGTTGGCCGGCTTGACGACGAAGGGAACGCCCAGAGGAGCCAGGTCCTCAGGCCTCAGCACGAGTTCCGGCTCCGTCGTGTGGGAGGGGAGGATGACGGTGTACGGAATGTGGATGCCCGCGGTCAGGAGCTCGAGGTGCATGGTCGCCTTGTCCGAGGCCCAGCGGAGCTTATCCAGACCTTCGATGACGTCCCGGCCCTTTTCGACGGCCAGGGCCTGCAGGCTTATAAAATCCGGGGAAGATCCCGAAGCCCGGTCGAGGAGGACGCGGAAATCGAGCTGCCCCGAATGGAAGGCCTCGACGGCCCTGGCGGCCTCGGCCGGGGCGATCGTGATCGTTTTCAGCCCGCGGTTCCGGGAGGATTCTTCGACCAGACGGATGAAGTCCCTGTCGTATTCCCAATCGAAAGTGATGGCCAGATCGTATCGGGACGTCAGTTCCATAATTTCGGCCGCCGGAACGCGGAATCACCCGGAATTCTGACCGAAAACCCGGGACCTGTCAAACGGCTGCGGCTCCGGCCCTAGATTTTCCGGAACACGTAGACCGCGCCGCGGTTGGTTCCGGCCCCGTCCTCCCCTGTCGCTCCGGCGAGGAGATAAAAGCCGTCGAGAGCTATCGAGCTCCCGAACCAATCCTGGTTCGCGCCGTCGCTCGCGCGCAGCCGCTGAGCCTGGCCCCAGTTGTCCGTCCCGCCCTCGTTTTTGGAGAAAAGATAAACCTGGCCCCTCTCCGTGCCGCCGCCGCCGCTAAAGAGCGCGCCGGCGAGGACAAAGTCGCCGTCGACTTTCACGTCGAAGCCGAAGAAGTCGTTGTTGTGGGCGTCGTTCGCGGCGAGCTTCTTGAGCTGGCCCCAATTGTCCACGCCGCCCTGGTTCCGGCCGAAAAGATAGGCCGCTCCTCGGTTCGTTCCTCCGCTGTCGTCCCAGGCCGATCCGATGACCAACAGATCCCCGTCGATCGACAGGGCGCTCCCGAACCAGACGTCGTTCGCGGGATCGCTCGGAAGGATTTTCCTGAACTGGCCCCAATTGTCCGCGCCGCCCTGGTTCCGGTAGAAGAGGTAGGCCGCTCCGCGGTTGGTCCCGGCCCCGGCGCTGTAGGGCGAGCCGACAAGGACGAAATCGCCCTTGATGTCGACGCGATACCCGAACCGGTTATTGTCCACGGCGTCATCGGCGGTCAGCTTGAAGAGCTGGCCCCAGTTGTCCGCCCCGCCCTGGTTCCGGTAGAAGAGATAGGCCGCGCCCCGGAGGGTCCCAGCCCCGTCCTCGCCGTCCGCGCCGACGACCAGGTAATCCCCGTCTATGGCGACGGAATACCCGAACGTGTCGTCGTTCGCCGCGTCGCTGGCGACGATCTTCTTGATTTCGCCCCAGTTGTCCGCCCCACCCTGGTTCCGACCGAAAAGATAGGCCGCGCCCCTCTTCGACCCGGAACCGTCTTCGCCTTCGGCTCCGACCAGGGCGTAATGGCCGGAGATGGCGACCGAAACGCCGAAAACGTCTTCGTCGTCCGCGTCGCTCGCGACGAGCTTCTTGATCTGGCCCCAACCGTCGAGGCCCCCCTGGGATTGGAGGAACAGGTAGGCCGCGCCGCTGTTGGTCCCGTTCCCGTCCTCACCGGGAGCGCCGACGAGGGCATAAGCTCCGTTGACGGCCACGGACAAGCCGAAACTACCGTTATCCGCGGGGTCGTTCGGGACGAGTTTCAGGAGAGAACGGAAGGTGTCCTGGGGAGCTACGCCATCGTTCGCCTGGCATCCGGCGAGAAAGAGACAGGCCAATGCGCCAACCAATAAATGGAGAGGTGATTTCATTTTCACGGGCTGATCCTTTCTTTCTGGCCGAGCAGCGTTTATCTCGACTTGCGGGAGGCCGCAACCGGAATAGTCTCTAAAACAACTCTTGCAGAATAGCCGTTGCCTGTCAAACCCGGCCGAAACGTCCCCTTTCCCTCGGAACCTTTCACAAGGTCACGGGACGGCGCAGCGGCGGGCGAAATCCTCGAGCTGGCCCTTGCTCAGTCCGCGGTGATAGACGCCGTCCAGCCGCTTGACGACCTTCCCCTTCTCGAAGAAGAGGACGGTCGGGTAGACCTCGATGGAATATTTCTTGGTGAGGGCGTCGCCCTCGTCGACCAGGATGCGCACATAGCACGGCTCGCCGGCCGCCGCGTGCTTCCGGTAGGTCGGAAGGAAGGCCTGCGAGAACGGGCACCAGGCGGCGTAAAAGAGGACCATGAGACGGTCCCGGGATTTGATGGCCGCCTCGAGCGCCGCGGGGCTCTGGACGAGGACGCAGGAGTCCGCCCCGGGCGGTTCCTCAGGCCTGTTCAAAATGGTTTTTATGATATTGCGTATAGTCATGACGATAAGCTCCGCGACTCGCGAGAATTTCCTCGAACTCCAGCGTCTATTAATATCATGCCGACGATACTTGGGGAAGGCCTGCTGAAGTAACCGGGAGAGACGCTATTTTCCCGCGCCGCGCAGCTTGAGGTCGTCGAAGGCGCCGGTGTCGTCGAACGAACCGACGCCGACGAGGCCGCGACCGAGCGTCCGGGCTAACGAGAGCCTTGGAGGCCACGGATGTCCCGGCGGCGGATGCGCGTTCGGATCATGGCTCTCCCCTTTCGGAATTCACGGACATGGGCATTTTTTGATATACTGATTTTAATGAGAACACAGGGAGAAATCAAAAGAAAAACCTGCCGGTCTGCGGATGAAGTGGAGATCGTCTATTCCGCCGCCGGGGCCGGCGAACCGGCCCTCGTCTTCATCCACGGCGGGTTGGCCAACCGTGGTTTCTGGGACGGTCAGCTCCGGGAATTCGCCGCCTGTCACCGGACGATCGCCCTCGACCTCGCCGGACACGGCGAGTCCGGGCTCGACCGGAAGACATGGGGCATTCCCGAATTCGGCGCCGACGTCAAGGCCGTGGTCGAGGCGGAGAAGGTTAAGAACGTCATCATCTTCGGCAACTCGCTGGGCGGGCCGGTGGCCGTCGAAGCGGCCCTCATCCTCCCCGGCCGAGTCCTGGGCGTGGTCGGCGTCGACACGTTTCAGCTCATCAATTACGCCATCACTCCGGAGAGCATGCGGGAAAGGGCCAAGTTCTTCGAGAACGATTATGCCGGCGCCTTGAAGCAGATGGTCGGCATGCTCTTCCACAAGGACGCCGACCCGGTGATCGTCGCGGACGCCGAAAAGCGCATGGCCGGGACATCGCCGGCGGCCGCCCGAGAGATGTTCCTGTCGATGGCCGGGTATGACGGAAGCGCCGCCGTCCGCCGCCTGACCGCCCCCCTGCGGGCCATCAACGGTGACCTCTATCCGACGGACATCGCCGCGAACAGGAAGCTGAAGGCCGATTTCGACGCCATCATCATGAAGCACATGGGTCATTATCCGATGCTGGAGCGCCCCAGCGAATTCAACCGCAGGGTGGCGGAAACGATCGCCCTCCTCATTAGGAAAAATCCCACGCCATAGGGAGGAATTCCATGGACGCCAAAAGAGACCCCACGCTGCGGGTAGCCCTTATGCCCCGCGACACCAACAGACACGGCACCATTTTCGGCGGCATCATCCTGAGCCACATCGACCTGGCCGGCGCCATCGAGGCTCGGAAGTCGTGCGGCCCTCTCAATTTCGTGACCGTCGCCCTGGATCACGTCGTTTTCCACAAGCCCGCGTTTCTGGGGGATGTCTTGAGTCTATACACGGAGACAACGAAGATAGGGCGGACGTCCGTGACGACCCGAGTCATTGTCGAGGCCACTCGGGCCGATACTCAGGAATGCGTCCGGGTGACCGAAGCCGATGTCGTCTATGTCGCCGTTGACAAGGATTGGAAGCCCGTATCGGTCCGGTAGGACGGCGCTTCGCTCAGGGGACCGACGAGACCGCCGCTTTTACTCTGTCCATGAGCTCGGGAATCATTTCCACCGTCAGGCCGGTGACGGGGATGGGCTCATGGAAGGTGATTTGGACGGGCCCTTTCCGGACGAGCCATTTTCCTCGCGGCATCAGCTCGTAGGTTCCCTTGATCGATACGGGAACGATCGGCGCCCCGCTCTCGAGGGCCAGGAAGAAGCCGCCTCTCCGGAACCGCAGCAGTTTCCCGTCGAAGCTCCGCGTGCCCTCGGGATAGATGAGGAATGAATACCCGTTCTCTTTGATCCACTGCGCGGCCCGGGCGATGCTCCTTCTCCCCGCACCGGCGCCTTCCCGGTCCAGCGGCACATATCCGGAGAATCGCATGCCCAGCCCTAAGATGGGGATGCGGAAGACGAACCTCTTGACGATCACCCGGGCCGGCCGGTCGAGGATGGTCATCAGAAGTGGGCCGTCCAGGAAGCTCAGGTGGTTGGACATGAAGACGTAGGGCGTCCCGCGGTCGAGCCGGTCGAGCCCGGTGACCACGAGGTCGATGCCGAGGATGCGGCGGCCGACCCGCATCATCCACCGCCCGTAGACGAGGAAGGCGTCCCGCAGCCCGAAGAGCGCGCACATGAGTAGAACCGGAACGGCGAGGACCGTCAGGATGAGAAAAACGAGGACGAGGATGGCGCTGCGCATGGAAAAAACGGAATGACCCGTGTAGGACTCGAACCTACAACCCACAGATTAAGAGTCTGTTGCTCTACCAATTGAGCTAACGGGCCGAAAAATCTTCTCTAGTTTAGATGAGTCGGGCCGCCTTGTCAAACGCCGCGGAAGCCGTTGATTCTACTCCTTAATCCCGGCCAGTTCGAACATGAAAGCGTACTCCATGGCCGTCTGTTTCAGCCGGCGGAAGCGGCCGGAGATGCCGCCGTGCCCGCCCTCCATGTTCGTCCAGAGCAGGAGCGGGTTCCTGTCCTTCTTCATGGCCCGCAGCTTGGCCACCCACTTGGCCGGCTCGAAATACTGGACCTGGGAGTCCTGCAGGCCCGTTGTCACGAGCAGGGCCGGGTATTTCTTGGCCTCGACCTGGTCGTACGGGGAATAAGAGAGCATGTAGTCGTAGTATTCCTTGACCTCGGGATTTCCCCACTCGTCGAACTCGCCCGTCGTCAGCGGAATGCTCTTGTCGAGCATGGTCGTGATGACGTCGACGAAGGGCACGCCGGCGACGACGCCCTTGAAGAGGTCAGGCCGCAGATTGACCACGGCGCCCATGAGCAGTCCGCCCGCGCTGCCGCCGTTGGCGAAGAGCAGGCCGGGATTCGTGAACTTATGGGCGACGAGGTAGTCGCCGCAGTCGACGAAGTCCGTGAACGTGTTCTTTTTCTTAAGGAGCTTGCCGTCCTCGTACCAGGCCCGGCCCATCTCCTGCCCGCCCCGGATGTGGGCGATGGCGTAAACGAAGCCCCTGTCGAGCAGGCTCAGACGCGCCGAGCTGAAGCCGGCGTCCGTGCTCGCCCCGTACGAACCGTAGCCATAAAGAAGGCAGGGGTTGGCGCCGTTCTTGATCAGTCCCTTTCTATAGACGAGCGAGATGGGCACCTTGACGCCGTCGCGGGCCACGGCATAGTGCCGCTCGGCCTGATAGTTCTTCGCGTCGAAGCCGCCGAGGACCTCCTCCTGCTTGAGGAGTTTTTTCTCGTGCGTGACCATGTTGTAGTCGAAGGTGGACGAGGGCGTCGTCAGGGAGGTGTAGCCGTAACGGAGCCATTCGGTGTCGAACTCGGGGTTGGTCGAGATCCTGGCGCTGTAGGTCTCCTCGCCGAAATCCAGATAATGCTCGGCGTTCTTGTCCCAGGGCATGACCCGGATCTGGATGAGGCCGTTCTTCCTCTCCTCGAGGACGAGGGCGCCCTTGAACATCTCGAAGCCCTCGAAGTAGACGTCGTCACGGTTCGGGATGAGCTCGACCCAGTCGGCCTTGCCCGTCTTGTCCAAGGCGGCCGTCATCAGCCGGAAGTTCCTGGCGCCCATGTTGGTCCGGACGTAGAACTTGTCCTGGTAGTGGTCGACGTCGTATTCGAGGTCCCGCTCCCGCGCCTGGAATATTTTGAATTCGGCCGCGGGCTTTTCCGCGGGGATGAACCGGTACTCGTTCGAGAGCGTGCTCGACGAGGCGATGAAGATGTATTTCTTGGATTTCGTCTTGAACGCGCCGATGTTGAAGGTCTCATCGGCCTCGTGGAAGACGAGGACGTCGGATTCGACCGGGGTCCCCAGGACATGCCGGAAGATCTTCTGGGGCCGGAGGGTGGTGTCGTCGATCTGGGTGTAGAAGACCGTCTTGTCGTCGCTGGCCCAGGCCGCAGACCCCGTCGTGTTGACGATGGCGTCGGGCAGGATCTCGCCCGTGGCCAAATTCTTGAACTGGAGGGTGTATTTCCTCCGGCTGACCGTGTCCACGCCGAAAGAGAGGAGCATGCTGTTCGCGCTCACCGCGAGGCCGCCGACGGAGTAATAATTGTGCCCTTGGGCCATCTCGTTGACGTTGAGGAGGACTTCTTCGGCGCCCTCGAGACTGCCTTTCTTGCGGCAATAGACGGGATAGTCCTTCCCCTCCTCGTTGCGCGAATAGTAATAGTAACCCTCGGAGCGGTAGGGCACGGAGAGGTCGGTCTGCTTGATCCGGCCGACGATCTCGTTGTAGAGCTTTTCCTGGAAGGCCTCGATGGGTTTCAACACGGCCTGCGTGTAAGCGTTCTCGGCCTTGAGGTAGTCGATGACCTTGGGGTTTTCCCGCTCGTTGAGCCAGTAGTAATTATCGACCCGGGTGTGGCCGTGGAGGGTCAATTCTTTGGGGATGATCTCGGCCTTGGGCGGCTTGAGCCCGCCCGCCGCCTCGCCGGACGGCTTGCACGCGACCGCCGAGAGAGAGAACGCGGCGGCCAGGACGAGGAAAAGAGAAGTGAGTTTTCCGAGTGGACGTTTAAGAGTCTTCATGGTTGAGGTGCCCTCCTAAGGGAATTCGCAGACCAAGGATGATAACCCTATCATCGGGCCCCCGCCGGTGTCAACTTCAAGCGCGGATCATGAATTCAGGAGTATCCTCGAGCCCCGATTTGGGCTACAATTCTCCCGATAAGGCCCCCGCATGAACGCCGACGAACCCGTTCGCCTCCCCATCGACGGCGTTCTGGACCTCCATGCGTTCAGCCCCAAGGACGTCAAGGACCTCGTCACCGAGTACATCGAGGAGTGCCTGCGCCTGGGGATCACGGAGCTGCGCATCATCCACGGCAAGGGCACCGGGGTCCTCAAGGGCATCGTCCATGGCCTGCTCGAGAAAAACCCCCACGTGGCTAGTTTCAAGGACGCAGGAACGGGCGGCGGCGGCTGGGGCGCCACCGAAGTGCGGCTCCGACCCGCGCGATAGGCGTTCCTACAGCTCGAAGCGGTAGGAGAACTTGACCATGAAGATATTCGTGCCGGGGGCCTGGAAGAGATCGCCCATGTCCCGCCAGAACTCGAAGTCGCCGGGATGGGAGTAGTCGGCACGCCTCTGCGTCCAGACGAAATAGAGCATCGACCCCGGCCTGTACTCCCAGCGCAGGACGATCGTGCCGCGCAGGGACTTGAGGTTGAAATCGGGGTCGCGGAAGGTGAACGGCGCCGCCGGCCCCCCCGTCCCGTCCGGATCGACCGTGTAGACGCCGTCCGCATAGGCGATCGTCGAATCCCCGTCGCCGTAGTAGTCGAAGTCGAAGGTCCGGGCGGCGTGGAACTCCTTGAAAGCGTAGAAATCGCCCGTCCCGATGTAGGGCTGGAGATAGGCCTGGAGACTCAGCCGCGGCGTGAACGTCCAGTTAACGCGGATCTCGATGGGCAGTGTCTTCTGGTCGATGTCGGAGAAGACGTAGCGGATGCCGTAGGTCGAGGCCTTGAGGGGGTCGACGACACTTCTGACCCACAGGCCCTCGGCGTAACGGAAAGTGTAGCTCGGGCCGATCGAAAGGCTGAAGTTGGGGCTCGGCTTCCAGGTCAGGCCGCCGCCGAACGAAATGGAGTAGCCGCCGGTCGGATGCCAGCGGTATATGCCCGTGAGACGGAAGATGAGGGGCTTGCGGTCGTCGCTCGCCAGGTTGAAGCGGGCCGTGGCTCCCTCGGGGTAGTAGGCCATGGGCCCGCCCCGCGTCAGATAATGGCTGTACTTGCGCGGCTCGTAGTCGAGATGGAGAGTCGCCGTCCAGTAGTTGAGGAACTGGCCCTTGCTGTCGAGGTAGATATATTCGCCTACCCGATTCCAACCGAAATCGTAGTTCCGGTAATAGGAAGTCGTGACCGTCCACGTGCGGAAGAGCCGTCCCGGGTGGAAGGTCCGGTAGCCCGCTTCGACGTGGCCGTTGAAGACGTCGCCGCGGGTGTGGTAGCCAAGGTCGTTGGCCTCGAAGCCGGGCGACATGGCCCCCAGGGCGGCATTAAAGACGACGTTCCCTTTCTGCTTGTTGATGTAAAGCCGGCCGGCCCAACCGGAGAGCGAAGTAGCGTTCTCGTCGACTTCGACCCAGTCGGCGTCGGGGCGCTGGAAGTAATGAAGGGAGGAGAGCTGGAGTTCGGTTATGGCTTCGGCGATGCCGCGGACCGTCGAAAGGCCGGCCCAACCGGCCAGGGCCCAGCCCCTGTCTTTATCGAGAAACGTCCAGCCGTCGACGCCCAGGGCGAGGGCGCTTCGGGTTAGGGACATCTCAAGCGGCCCCTCCCGGAGGTCCCTCAAGACCGAAGTGGTGATAAAGCCGAGGCCGCTCCGGCCTTCATCGAACTCCTTCAGGCCGCGGACGACGCCGTAATGGCTGAAGGGCTCGACTTCGGTCTGCGAGCGCACGCCCTCATTGTCGATCTGGGCGTATTCGCATTCGGTCAGCGCGCTGATGACGCCGAGGTTGAAATCGCGGCCGATCTTGCCGCTCACTTTGGCCGCGGAGAGAATGGTCGTCCAATCGGGCGTGTCGGAGAAGCCGGGGCCCGCCGGGCTTCCCTGGGGCGTGCGCCCGATGCGGCGGCTGTAGAAAAAGTCGGGGTCGTCCCAGCCGAACGACCGGTAGACGTTGGGTCCGCCCCGGCCGAAATTGAATATGCTCGATCCCTCGATGAAAAAGGGGCGCTTCTCCTGGTAATAGGTCTCCTGGTCGCTGATATTGATGACGGCCGGATCGACCTCGACCTGGCCGAAGTCGGGGTTGACGGAGAGGTCAAGGGTCAGGTTGCTGCTGAGGCCGCCTTTGAGGTCGAAGCCGGCGCTCGCCGCGAACTCGTGGCCGGGGCGGAACGGGTTGCCGGGTTCTTCGGGGCTGAACTTTGCCTGGGACACGGCGAAGGGCGAGACCTCGAGGCGCCGTCCGGCGGCGATGCCGGCGAGACCGGTGAGGTCGGCGAACCGGGAGACGAGGCCGCTCTCCTCCTTCGGTACCCAGGCGAAATGACTCTCTTCGTTCTTGCGCTTGATGATCCGCTGGAAGTTGACGCCCCAGACGTAGACGTCCTGCCTCTTGAATCGGAGCTGGTCGAAGGGGATGCGGATCTCGACCGCCCAGCCGCCGTCGTCGATCCGCGCGGCGCTCTCCCAGATGCCGTCCCATGTCGAGTCGGTCTGTTCGTCGTTCGAAAGCGTGCCGTCCTCGATCGAGCCGAAAGGGTTGACGCCGAAGTAATACCCGCTTCGTCGGTCGTAATAAGGATCGACGCCGACGTCGAACCAGTCCGACTCCACCTCCTCGTCGCGGCGGCCGAGACGGCCGACGATCTTGGAGGGCTCGGAGTCGGCCAGCCGAGCGGCGACGTAGAGATACTTTTTGTCGAAGGCGACCCAGACGGTCGTCGGCTCGGTTGCAGGTTGGCCGTCCAGCGGGTCTCTCTGGGTGAAGCCGCCGAAGCCGGCCGTTTTCCAGACGCTTTCGGAGAGGACGCCGTCGATGGTCATGGGTTCGGCCGTGGGCACGGCGACGATCGTCCGGGAGGTGCGCGGGTCGGACTGTTTGTCTTGGGAAACGGCCCCTTCCAGAACGACCGAACCTTCTGCGGCCGCCCAGAGAACGGAGGACGGCGTGAGGAAGAGCGCGATGAGGATAAGTTGGATGGTACGTCGCATGTTGGATAAGAGAGCTGATATATCAGCCCGATAGCCCGCCTGTCAAGGCGCAAAGAATGGGGACAAGTACTGCTTCTCTCGAAGCGGTGCGTGTCCCCCTTTCTTGTTTTGGCGTTCTGAGCTATAAATATAGTCAGCTCCTCAGGAGGTTGACATGAACAGAAAGATGAAGAGACGCGATTTCATGAAATCGGGAGCCATGCTCGGATCGGCCGTGTTAGCCGGGGGCCTTATGGAAGGGCGCCTTCTCAGCGCCCAGAGGCCGGCGATACCGGACCTGGCAGTTGTCACGGGAACCGACCCTCTCCTCGCCGTGAATAAAGGCCTCGAAGCCTTGGGAGGTATCAAGAAATACGTCCCCGCGGGCTCGTCGGTCGGCCTGCTCATCAACGCTCCGCTGTGGTGGAACAAGCCGGGCAGCTACACGCACCCGGAGGTCGTCCTGGCCGCGATCCTAGCCTCACTCGAGGCCGGGGCCAAGGAGATCCATTACCTCATCAACCCGGCCGCGGACTTCTGGAAGCGGACGCCGCTCGCCGCAAATTACGCAAAAGAGATCGGCGCCGTCAAGAAGTGCTCCGGGAATTACGTCGAGACGACGGTCGCGAAGAACAAGACGCTCAAAAAGACGAGCGTCGTCAAGGAGTTCCTCGACTGCGACGTCTTCGTCAACCTGCCGATCATCAAGCACCACGTCGGCGTGGGCATGTCCGGGAACCTCAAGAACCTGATGGGCGTCAACGCCAACGCCTCGAACCAGTTCTTCCACGCCGGATCGGGGGCCAAGGGCGATTACGACGACGTCCCCTTCCTGGCCCAGTGCGTCGCCGACCTCAACACCCTGCGCCGGCCGGACCTGTGCATCGCCGACGCCACTGAATTCCTGCTGACCAACGGACCGGCCGGGCCGGGCGAGCTGCGCAAGCTCAATAAGGTCATCCTGGGGACCGACCCCGTGGCCGTGGACGCCTACGGCGCGCCGCTCGTCAACCTGAAGGCAGCCGACGTTCTGATGATCACGAAATCCGTTGAGTGGGGCATCGGCCGGATGGACCTCGCCAAGCTCGCGATCAAGGAAATCACCACAAGGAGCGTAACATGAGCATGCCCAAGAGCCGCAATCTGTCCTGGACGATAGGATTGTCCTTAGGCCTCCTGATCCTGCCGGCCGCGGCTCCGGCCAAAACGGCGGATTCCGAAGGCCCCTTCTTGCTCCAGAAACCGGCGTTATCGCAGACGCAGATCGTGTTTGTGTTCGCCGGCGATCTTTGGAGCGTGCTCCGCGAGGGCGGAGAAGCGGAACGCCTGACTTCGAGCGCCGGCTCCGAAACCAATCCCGTCTTTTCCCCGGACGGCTCCATGATCGCCTTCACGGGCGAATATGACGGAAACGTAGACGTGTTCATCATTCCCGCCGCCGGAGGCGTTCCGCGGCGGCTCACCCAGCACCCCGCCGCCGACGCCGCGCTCGGCTGGACTCCCGATGGCAGGCGCGTCCTTTTCACCTCCGGACGCAACGCCTACTCCCGGTTCAGCGAGCTTTACACGGCCGGGCTCGACGGCGGCCTCGAAGAGAAACTCCCGCTTCCCATGGGATTCGAAGCCGCCTACTCCCCGGATGGAAAGCGCGTCGCCTACATCCCCCTTTCCCGCGCCTTCACCGCCTGGAAGCGGTACCGCGGCGGCCGGGCCACGCCTGTCTGGATCGCCAACCTCGCCGACTCGGTCATCGAGAAGGTGCCGCGCGAGAATTCCAACGATTTCAATCCGATATGGGCCGGGGACAAGGTCTACTTCCTGTCCGACCGCGAGGGCGCCGTGTCGCTTTTCGCCTATGACCTGAAGTCGAAGAAGGTCTCCCGCGCTTTCGAAAACAACGGCCTGGATCTCAAGTCGGCCTCCGCCGGCCCCGGCGCCATCGTTTACGAACAGTTCGGCAGCCTCAACCTCTACGACCTGAAAACCGGCAAGACTTCCCGCGTCCCGGTCACCGTGAGCGGCGACATGCCGGAGGTGCGCGAGCGATACGTGGCCGTGGGCGACAGCCTGCAAGTCGCCGGGCTTTCCCCGAACGCCGCCCGGGCCGTGTTCGAAGCCCGCGGCGAGATCGTTACGGTGCCCGCCGAAAAAGGCGACCCTCGGAACCTGACGAACACGACGGGCACGATGGAACGCGACCCGGCCTGGTCGCCCGACGGGATGACCATCGCCTATTTCTCGGATGAGTCGGGCGAGTACATGCTGCACCTCAAGCCCCAGAACGGGAAGGGCGAGACCGTCAAGATCGCCCTCGGCGACAAGCCTTCGTTCTATTTCTCTCCGCGCTGGTCTCCCGATTCCAAGAGAATCGCCTACACCGACGCCCATCTAACCACATGGTACGTCGACGTCGCCGCGAAGAAACCCGTCCGCGTGGACAAGGACAGGTACTGGGGAGGCACGGGCGGCGGTCCTACGTGGTCGCCCGATTCAAAATGGCTGGCCTATGAAAAACGCCTGCCGAACTATATGGGCGCTATCTACCTCTATGCGGTGGAGTCCGGGAAGAGCACGCAGGTCACCGACGGGATGAGCGACGCCCTGTTCCCCGTGTTCGACGCCGACGGGAAATATCTCTACTTCACCGCCAGCACGGATTCGGGCCAGTCCCTTCAACCCGACATCCACAGTTTCAGCCGGCCCGTGACCCGGTCGATCTACCTCGCCGTCCTGCCCAAGGACGAGCTCTCCCCGTTCGCTCCGGAAAGCGATGAGGAGAAGGGGGAAGAGAAAAAGACGGAAGAGGGCAAGGCGGGCGATCAGAAACCAGAAGAGAATAAGCCCGCCGCCGGCAAGCCCTCCGAGCCCGGAAAAGGGGCCGAGGCCAAGGCGGTCACGGTCAAGATCGACTTTGACGGCATCCTCCAGCGCACCCTGGCCGTCCCCCTGCCGGCCCGCAACTACGTGAACCTGCAGGCGGGCAAAGCCGGGACGCTCCTGGCCGTCGAGGCCCCGCCGGCGCTCCCCGGCGTGGGAGGAGCCCCCGGCACCACGGTCCATCGCTATGACCTCAAGGCCCGCCGCTCCGACGTCGTCGTCGGCGGCGTGGGCTTTTTCGAAATCGCCCGCAACGGCGAGAAGTATCTCTACAGCCAGGGCGGCCGCTGGTTCATCGCCGGCCTGCGGCCGATGCCCCCGGCCGGCGCGCCCGCAGCTCCGCCTCCCGCCCCCTCGGCGTCGGGCGCCAACGCCCTGCCGACGGACGCCCTTCAGGTCCGGGTCAGTCCCGTTAAGGAGTGGCGGCAGATGTACCGCGAGGCCTGGCGCGTCGAGCGCGAGTTCTTCTACGATCCCAATACTCACGGCTACGACCTAGCCGCCGCCGAGAAGAGATACGCGCCCTACCTCGAGCATATCGTCTCGCGCCGCGACCTGAACTACCTCTTCGCCGAGATGCTGGGCGGGATCGAGGTCGGCCACTTGGGCGTGGGCGGCGGCGACCTGCCCGTGATGAAGCGAGTCCCGACCGGCCTGCTCGGCGCGGACTACAAGGTCGAGAACGGCCGCTACCGCTTCGCCCGCATATTTAACGGCGAGAACTGGAATCCGCAGCTCCTGGCGCCCCTGACCCAGCCGGGCATCAACGTCGCGGCCGGGGATTATTTGCTGGCGGTGAACGGCCGCGAGCTCGCCGGGTCCGACAATATCTACGGCTTCTTCGAGAACACCGCCGGGAAGCAGGTCCTTCTCAAAGTGGGCCCGAGCCCCGACGGCCAGGGCGCCCGGGAAGTGACGGTCGTGCCGGTGCCGAGCGAAATGGCCCTCCGCAACTACGCCTGGATCGAGGACAACCGCCGCTACGTGGACAAGGCCACGGGCGGACGGGTGGCCTACGTGTACATGCCGGACACGTCTTTCGGCGGCTACACCAACTTCAACCGCTACTTCTTCGCCCAGGTGGGCAAGGACGCGGTCATCATCGACGAGCGGTTCAACGGGGGCGGGGCCCTGGCCACCGACATCATTGAATTCCTGCAGAGGAAGCTGCTGAGCCTGGTGGCCACCCGCGACGGCGAGGACGAGGTCCAGCCGCAGGGCGCCGTCTTCGGCCCCAAGGTGATGCTCATCAACGAGTTCGCCGGTTCGGGCGGCGACGCCATGCCGTATTATTTCAAGGCCGCGGGTGTCGGGCCGCTCATCGGCAAGAGGACCTGGGGAGGATTGGTCGGACGGGCCGGCGGGCCTTCGCTCATGGACGGCGGCTATGTCACGGCGCCGAGCTCCGGCGTCTGGAGCCCCAAGGACGGCTGGATCGCGGAGAACGTGGGCATCGCCCCGGATATCGAGATCGAGCACGACCCCGCCCTGGTCCGCCAGGGGAAGGACCCGCAGCTCGACAAAGCCATCGAAGTCGTGCTGTCCGAGCTGGCCAAGAAGCCCCCGGTCAAGCCCAAGCGCCCCGCGTTCCCCAATCATTACAAGAAATAGCGTAGATCCGTTCGGCTCGGGTCGCGGCTTCTTTCGGCTACGCTGCGCCGGACTGTTTCGCGGGGAGAGAGGAAGCGTCGATAGGGCTCAGGATTTAGACAAAGCCAAGGGCTTGTAGATAACCGCGACCAGAATCCCCGCGACTAGCATCTCCAGCAGGCCGAACAGCATCCATCGGAGGATGATGATATACGGGATCGGCAGTAGCACCCACATGGACACGCTCATCGGCACACTGACGAACAGCCAAATGATGATCCCGTAGCGAACGCCTTCGGCGATGCCTTTGCCTTCGCGGCCTTTGACAAAAATGTAGGTGAACAGCAGCGCCACGAGCACTCCGACCACGTACATCACCCACATCCTGGACATCATGTCCGGCCGCCACAGGCTCATCAGCGATTCGTTGGCGCTCTTCATGAGGACGTTGTTGATGACCAACTCCATGGCTTGGACGACCACATAGGTCACCGCACTGGCCACAAGAAAGCGTTTCCAGTTCATTCCCTCCTCCTTCAAGAATCGAAATTCTCAGGGCTTTCCCCAATTTACTCCAGAGAATAGCACCAATCCTCCGACGACACAACTAGCTGAAACGGCCTGCGCTATGGAGTACGAATGGCGTGCCTGAGAGGATTCGAACCTCCGACCTTTTGGGTCTGGAGTCCCTTCCTCTACCCTCCTGGCCATATGGGTAAAACCCGTTTTTCCAGGGGGAAATGCCTTGTTTTCCTTTTGGCATCATTAGTCAGAATTAGGCGGGCTTAAGCATTTTTTGTGACACGGCTGTGAGGTCTGCGCTTTCAGCGGCTTTTTGGTTCTCGACGCCGGTCCGCTCAGTCGGGCATCGAACCCATCCCGGAAGCACGAGGCGGGCTCAGCCGGAGATAGATCTCGAAGGAGAATGGCCGCTTCCCATAAGCCGTCGCCAGGTCGTCGACGACGTGATAGATCGCGGCTTGAGCGCCGGCATGGAGCTGGAAATCGCGGTGCGATCCCAGTCGCCAGGCGGCGCCGGCGGTCAGGGCGCCAACAGGAAGAATGCGGTCACCGAGCTCGTCCAGCTTCAGGTCATGGGCTTGCCTCTGGACGAACTCGACCCGGGCGTAGACGGAAGCCCGTCCGAAGGCGGCCTCGGAATCGGCCAGGAGAGAATGGGTTGTCGGGCGCTCCGGAGACGTGTTTACACCCCAGACGAAGGTCGTCGTCCAGTCCGCTCCCGGACGCAGCGGACGGCTCATCATCAGCGAGGCCGTGGTGCGCCGGACGTCCACCTCGGGCTCAAGCGCTTCGGGGCTGTGGAGGAAGCCGTGAGAGACTTGGAGGGCGATGCGGTCGGAAGGATTGAGCGACAGCCGGACCGACCAGGAGTCGAAACGGGGCCGGTCGAAATCGAACCTGTTCTCGTCGGGCTCCCGGCCGGTGAAGATGGACGTGTCGAGCTTGAGCCCTTTGTATCTCGCGCCGCCCGTCAGAACGCCGAAAGTGATGTGGGTCGAATCCTGCAGGTGGTGCCCGAGGGGAGCGTCGGGATTGCTCAGGGACGAGGGCCGGTGCATGAAGGCGGGAGGGCCGAGCGCCGGCTCGCCGGGAAGCCCGAAGTAGAGGAAAACGCCGGCGTCCGGTCCCAGCGACCGGCCGTATGACACAGAGAGTTCGGAAATGAGGTCATGGGGATGCTGCCTGTCGACCAGAGCCTCGCCTTTCCAGGATTCTCCGGTCTGGAAGAGGAGCGGGTAGCCGTTCCCTCCTTCCGTGAGCCGGTCGAGAGAGAACATCCCCCTGAACGAGAAGCCGCCCTTCTCTCCGTGAGGAGGCTGGGCCATGATCATGACCCAGTTCAGAGCGTCGAGCCTGCTGCCGCTCCGCGTTCCCGCCCGGAAGGCGTCCTGGCTCGTGTAGCGGAGAAAAGCGCCGCCGTGGATCATGAAAGTCCACGATCCCGCCGCCGCGGGCCAGGCGAAGACCGGCGAGGAATCGGGCTGCCAGCTCGTCCCCGACCCTTCCCGCGACATGGGCAGTCCCGGGAAGAGGGCGCTCGTCATCGTCATGGGCGCCATCTCCATGTGGTCTGCATGCTGCGCCGTCAGCGCCGGGGAGACGGCGACCGCGGCAGCCGCGAGAAAGCCGATCGTCGGCAGCCGGAATCGCGCCGCCGGCCGGTCATTCCTCGGGGTCCCTCGTCCAACGTCACGCAAGAGCCGCTTAATCATCCACCCTACAATAGGCGGGGTCTCCGGTCCCTGTCAACCCGCCCAAAGGGAATTTAACCCGGCAACCTCAAGAATTTCGAATTGATGGCAACAATGATGGTGCTCAGGGACATTAACAACGCACCAAGGGCGGGACTCAGGAGGATGCCGGATTGGGACAAGACGCCGGCCGCCAACGGAATGGCGAACGTATTATAGCCCGTCGCCCAGGCAAGATTCTGGATCATTTTTCTGTAGGTGGCCCGGGCCAGGCCCAGGATGGACACCACATCGAGGGGGTTGCTCTTGACGAGGATGATATCGGCCGTCTCGACAGCGACATCGGTGCCGGCGCCGATAGCAATACCGACGTCGGCCTGGGCCAGGGCGGGAGCATCGTTCACCCCATCCCCTATCATGGCCACGACGAGCCCGCGTGATTGGACTTCCTTCACTTTTTCGGCTTTTTGCTGCGGCAGCACCTCGGCGAAATAGTCGTCGAGTCCCAGCTCATCGGCCACCCATTTGGCAACAAAGCGATTGTCCCCCGTCAGCATCATGCACTGAACGCCCATCTCCTTGAGCCGGCTGATGGCCTGCCTCGATTCCGGCCTGATGATATCGGCCAGGGCCAACGCCCCGGCGGGCTTCCCGTCCAGAAGGACGAAGACGACAGTCTTGCCCTGGGAGGACAGCGGCTCGATTCTCGCGTCCTTCACCTCGTTTTTCTTTTCTCTCAAGTACCCCGGGCTGACGACCTTGACGTCACGGCCGTTGACGCGTCCCTCGGCGCCTTTGCCGGGGATAGCCTTGAATTCCTCGACGGGATAGACGGCTCCGGACGCAGCTTCGCCTATGCCTTTGGCGATAAGGTGCTCCGAGTGGGCCTCAACGGATGCCGCATACTTTACGAGCTCGCTTTTATCCATCCCACCGTCGAAAACCAGAATATCCGTCACCCCGAATCGTCCTTCCGTGAGCGTCCCCGTTTTGTCGAAGATAACGGTCTGAATTTTCCTCGCCCTCTCGAAGGCAACCCGGTTTCTGATGAGGAGGCCGTTCCGAGCGGAAATCGCGGTCGAGATGGCCACGACCAGGGGCACGGCCAACCCCAGAGCGTGCGGGCAGGCAATGACCATGACCGTCACCATTCTCTCGAGCGCAAAGGCAAAGCCCTTGCCGGCGAGGGCGAGCCAGACGAAAAGAGTCAAAGAGCCGGCGCCGACGGCGATCAGGGTCAACCAGAGCGCGGCACGGTTCGACAGGTCCTGGGTCCGCGACTTGCTCTCCTGGGCCTGCCTGACGAGGTCGATCACCTGGGAAAGATACGAGTCCCGGCCGGTCTTCCGGATCTCCACCGTGACGGAGCCCTCGCCGTTGATGGAACCGCCGATGACCTTGGCCCCCTTTTTCTTGGCCACAGGTTGGGACTCCCCCGTGAGCATGGCTTCGTTGACGGA
Source organism: uncultured Eubacteriales bacterium (assembly GCA_964525875.1). Lineage (GTDB taxonomy): Bacteria > Acidobacteriota > Aminicenantia > Aminicenantales > Saccharicenantaceae > RBG-16-66-30. Next base: position 109,653 of record CAZGJS010000004.1, on the reverse strand, counting down.
GGATTCGCCTTGGATCACCTCGCCATCGGCGGGCATCTTCTCGCCCGGCTTGACGAGGACCCTGTCCCCCGCCTTGAGCTCCACGAGCGGCACGTCCATGGCTGTCCCGTCCGGCTGCAGCAGGTGGGCTTCCGAGGGCATGAGCCTGGCCAGCTCTTCAAGGGCCCGGGAGGCCCCCATCACCGATTTCATTTCCAGCCAGTGGCCCAGGAGCATGATATCGATCAGCGTCGCCAGCTCCCAGAAAAAAACCTCCCCGGGCAGCTTGAAGACGACGGCGCTGCTGTAAATATAAGCTGTTGTTATCGCTAGGGCGATCAAAGTCATCATGCCCGGCCTCACGGCCTTGAGCTCGGACACGATCCCCTTTAAGAAGGGATATCCCCCATAGAAAAAGACAAAGGACGAAAAAACGAAGAGAACGTAAGCATCGCCGGTGAATCTGAGGGCATCCCCGAGCCCCAGAAACCTCTGAATAATCGGTGAGAGGCCGAGGATGGGAAGGGTCGTTACCAGGGATACCCAAAATCGTCTCTTGAAGTCGCCGACGTTGTGAGCCCGGTGATCGGAAGATTTCGCAGCTTGATCCATGCTCTTGGGCGCTACATGATCTCCGTGGCCCATTGAGCTGCTTTGCTCGTGATGATGGCTATGCTCCACCTTTCTACCCTCCTCCTATTGGATACCCGATCACCGGGATCGGACGTGAATACATCGAGGCCCAAGATGATCTTGGATTGGCCTGGTCATCGACTCTGGCCTTGTTCGTGCATCATGGGCCCTTCCCCACCAGGCTTTTCCATTATTCCTATGTATTATATAATAACAATCAAGATTATCCGTGGTTATCCGACCCGCCGATCGTCATTAAGGAGAACACATGAAACTTTCCGCCTTGAACAAGTTGAATAAAATCATCAGCTCCTATCCCAAGGCCATCGTGGCGTTTTCCGGAGGGGTGGACTCGACGTTGTTGCTGAGGCTCTGCTCCGACATCCTGGGCCGGAGGAATGTCGTGGCCATCACGGGGGTCTCTCAGACCTACACGCCAGAGGAAAAAGCGGCGGCCACGCGGTTTGCGAGAACTCTGGGTGTCAGGCACGTGCTGCTCGAGACCGATGAACTGGCCTACAGCGAATTCACCGAGAATCCGGGCAACAGGTGCTATTACTGCAAACAGGAACTCTTTAATAAAATCGCCGGGTTGGCTTCGAAGAGGGGCATCCCGGCCATTTTCGATGCCACCAACGCCGACGACCTGACCGATTACCGCCCGGGGAGGCTGGCGGCGGAAGAACGGGGGGTCATAAGCCCCTTTGTTTTGGCGGGATTCACCAAAAAGGACATCCGTAGTCTCTCGAAGAAACTCGGCCTGTCGGCCTGGGACCGACCGGCCAATCCCTGCCTGGCCAGTCGAGTCCCTTACGGCACGCGCATCACGGAGGAAGTCCTCGAAATGATCCACGCCGGAGAAAAGTTCATCCGGGATCTCGGCTTCCCCGTCGTCAGGGTTCGCCACCACGACGAGCTGGCCCGGATCGAAATCCCCGCGGAGGATTTCCCTCGCGTCTTGAAGCACGGGACTCTGCAGAAGATCGCCGCCCATCTCAAATCCCTCGGCTATCTCTGGATCGCCCTGGACATCGAGGGCTACCGAACCGGGAGCCTCAACCGAACGCTGGCTCGCCCTGCCCGGCCGTCTGAAGCGGGGCCATGAATTTATTTGTGCTCGTGCATCGCGTTGATCTTGGCTCCCATGTCCTGGATTTTTTTCACGGTCTCGGGATCCTTGGCCGTTATCCTGATGGCGATGCCGTCCTTGATATTCTCGCTGACAACCATGGTGTCTTTTAGGCTCATCATGTCCATCATGGGACAGGCGCCTGCCTCTTTCATCTCCATGCCGCCCTGACCATGGGCCATGGGCATGGCCTTTTTCTCGAGCGTCATGCCGCACTTGGGACATTTGCCCAACTTGTCGGACTGCCCTTCCGGATGCATCGGGCAGGCGTAGATTTCCTTCATGTCCGCGTTCTTCCCGGCATACTTGGCCGGATCCTTTACGAACTTCTCCTTACAGCCCTCACAGCAGAAAAAATACGTCTTCCCTTCGTATTCATAAGACGCTTTGGCCTGCGATTTGAGCATCGTTTCCCCGCTCACAGCGCAAACGACTTTCTCATCGGCCTTCTGCTGGGCTATCCCCGCCGACAAGATCATCAAAGAAAGGAACACAAACACAACCAGCACGATCGATTTTTTCATCGAAAACCTCCTTGATAAATTAGTTACCGTTGACGACATGCTTGCAGGTTCCCTGAACCGTATTGATGAGTCCTCACATGAATCTCCTCCTCTCAATGCCCCCTCAGGTGGGGAAGCGGCAGTTGACTGACGTCCACCGTTCCACGCTTCATTTCATAGCGCCATTTCCAGATCGCGTAGATCGGCGGATAAACCAAGAGTTCCAGGAGGAAACTTGTGAACACGCCGCCGATCATGGGCGCGGCGACGCGCTTCATCATGTCCGAGCCGGTCCCGAGGGACCACATGATGGGGACGAGACCGATGAACGTCGTCATGACGGTCATCATCTTGGGTCGGATCCGCTTCACGGCGCCGTGGATGATCGCCTCCTTAAGATCCTGGAATGTCTTCATGCGGCCCTGCCGGACCCTGTCGTAATAGGAAAGGTCCAGGAAAAGGAGCATGAAGGCGCCGGTTTCGGCGTCCAGCCCCATGAGAGCGATCATGCCGACCCAGACGGCGATGGACATGTTGAAATCCAGGATGTACATGAACCAGATGGCGCCGATGAGCGAGAACGGCACGGCCAGCATGATGATCGACGACTTGACCATGGACTTGGTGTTTACGTAGAGCAGGACGAGGATGATGAAGATCGTCAGGGGGATGACCACCTTGAGCCGTTCTTTCACCCGCAACATGTTCTCGTATTGCCCGCTCCACTGGAGCGAATAGCCGGACGGCAGGGCCAGTTTTTCCCGGACGATCTTTTTGGCCTCGTTGACGTAGCTTCCCACGTCGCGGCCCGTGATGTCGACGTAGACATATCCCGCCAGCATGGCGTTTTCGTTCCGAAGCATGGACGGTCCGAGCGTCAGGCGGATGTCGGCCAGCTGCTCCAGCGGGATCTGCGCGCCGGACATCGTGGGGACGAGAACGCGGCGAAGCTTATCCAGGTCGTCTCGAAACTCTCGGGCGTACCGGACGTTCACCGTATACCGCTCGCGTCCCTCAACGGTCGTCGTGACGGGCTCTCCGCCGATCGCCGACATGATGATCATCTCGACTTCCTTGATGGTCAGGCCGTAGCGGGCGATCGCCTCCCGCCGGATGTCGAAGTCGAGGAAATAGCCCCCCGCTACGCGCTCGGCGAAGATGCTCCTCGTTCCTTTGACGTCTCTCAGGATCGTCTCGAGGCTCATTCCGATCCTCTCGATCTCCTTGAGGTCCGCCCCGTACACCTTGATGCCGACGGGGGTGCGCACGCCCGTCGTCAGCATGTCGATCCGCGCCTTGATGGGCATCGTCCAGGCGTTCGAGACGCCGGGAAACCGCATCTTCTGGTCGAGCTCGTTGACCAGCTGGTCCCAGGTGATCCGATCCCGCCAGATGTGGCGGAAGATCCCCTGGAGGAACCTCGGCCCCGAGGAGTACCAGCGTTTGACCGGCCGCCACTCGCTTTCCGGCTTCAGGACGACCGTCGTCTCCATCATGCTGAACGGCGCGGGATCCGTCGAGGTCTCGGCCCGGCCCGCCTTGCCGAAAACGCGTTCGACCTCCGGCGTATCCTTCAGGATCTTGTCCATCGTCTGGAGGAGATTCTGGGTTTCGGTCACCGAGATCCCCGGCAGGGTCGTCGGCATGTAGAGGATCGTCCCTTCGTTGAGAGGGGGCATGAATTCCGATCCCAGCTTGAAGTAGATAGGGACGGTCGCGGCCATTAGGACGAGGGCCGCGGCGATGGTGGCCTTGCGGTGCCTGAGAACGAACTCGCAAACCGGCTCGTAGAGCCTGAAGAGGACCTTGCTGACGGGGTGCTTTTCTTCGGCGTAATATTTCCCGACCGTGATCGTGTTCCATATCCTCGAGATCCACTTCGGGCGGAAATGCTTGTAGTCCATCCGCGTGAACAGCATGCGCATGGCGGGGTCGAGGGTGATGGCCAGGACGGCGGCGATGGCCATGGCCAGGTTCTTGCTGTAGGCCAGCGGCTTGAAGAGCCGGCCTTCCTGGTCGATGAGCGTGAACACGGGCAGGAAGGCGACGGCGATGACCAGGAGCGAGAAGAAGACCGTCGGCCCGACTTCCTTGAGGGCGTTCAGCCGGACCAGGTGATAATCGCCCTTGCGGCCTCCGTCCTGCCAGAGCTGGAGCTTCTTATAGGCGTTCTCGACCTCAACGATGGCCCCGTCGACCAGGACACCGATGGAAATGGCGATTCCGGAAAGGGACATGATGTTGGAAGTCAACTTCATGCCGTAGAGGGGGATGAACGCCAGGAGAACCGCGACCGGGATGGTGAGGATGGGGATGATGGACGAGGGAAAGTGCCAGAGGAAGAGCATGATGACCAGGCTGACGACGATCACTTCCTCGAGGAGCTGCTTCCGGAGGGTGGCGATGGACCGCTCGATAAGCTCCGAGCGGTCATAGGTCGTGACGATCTCCACTCCGGGCGGCAGGGAGGGCTGGATCTCCTTGAGCTTGTCCTTGACCCGGTTGATGACGTTCAGGGCGTTCTCTCCGGAGCGCATGATGACGATGCCGCCTACGGCATCGCCCTCGCCGTCGAGGTCGGCGACCCCGCGCCGGATCTCGGGGCCCAGAACGACCTGGGCGACATTCCTGACGAGGACCGGCGTCCCGGACATGTCGCTTTTGACGACGATGTCTTCGATGTCCTTGATCGACTTGGCGTAGCCGCGGCCCCGGACCATATACTCCTTCCCTGAGAACTCCACCAGCCGGCCGCCGACGTCGTTATTTCCGTCACGGACGGCCTCGATGACCTTCATCAGGGGGATGTTATAGGCCTGGAGGGCGTTGGGGTTGACGTTGACCTGATACTGTTTCTGGAAGCCCCCGACCGAGGCGACTTCGGCGACCCCGGGAACGGCCTGGAGCCAGTAGCGCATGTACCAGTCCTGGAAGCTCCGGAGCTGGGCCAAGTCGTTCTTGCCGGACTTGTCGACGAGGGCGTACTGATAGACCCACCCCACGCTCGTCGCATCGGGCCCCATTTCGGTCTGGACGCCCTGCGGGAGCCTGGGCGTGATCTTGCTCAAATATTCCAGGGTCCGACTGCGGGCCCAGTAGATGTCCGTCCCGTCCTGGAAGATGACATAAACATAGGAGAACCCGAAGTCGGAGTAACCGCGGATGGCTTTGACCTTGGGCGCTCCGAGCATGGCCGTCACGATCGGATAGGTCACCTGGTCCTCGATGACATCGGGGCTCCGGTCCCACCTCGAATAGATGATGACCTGGGTGTCCGAGAGGTCCGGGATGGCGTCCAGCGGGATGTTCCGGATGGCGTAGATCGCGCCGACGATAGCCGCGGCGGCAAAAATAAGGACGATGTACTTATTCTTCGCCGAGAACTCGATGATCTTCTCAATCATGTTTTTGTTCTCCCGCCGCGGTCTTGGTCATCCGGTTGAGGGCGGCTTTGAGGCTCGACTCGGAGTCGACGAGGAAGTTGGCGGACGTGACCACATTCTCACCGTCGCTGACCCCGCCAAGGACTTCGTACATGTCCTGGCCCTTGACGCCGAGCTTGACCTCACGGGGCTCAAAATAGCCGTCGCCCTTGGCCACGAAGACGATTTTGGTATCGCCGGCGTCCAGGACGGCGTCGGCAGGGACGGTCAGCTTGGTCCCGTATTCGACATGGATCTCGAGGTTGGCGAACATCTCGGGCTTGAGCTTGAGACCCGGATTGGCGACCTCTATGCGGACCTGGTTCGTCCGCGTTTCGGGCTTGAGATAAGGGTAGATGTAGGTGATCCTTCCGGCGAAAGATTCCCCCGGATAATAGGAGAGGGAGATTTTCGCCTCTTGCCCCGTTTTGATGAATGGCAGCTCGTACTCGTAGACCTCGCCGAGGATCCAGACTCGGGAGAGGTCGGCGATTTTGAACAGGTTCTCTCCGGACATGGTCTTCTGTCCCTGGAGGACGTTCTTCTCGATCACGATTCCGGACCCGGGAGAATGGATCGTCACGGTCTTCTTCGTCTGCCCGGTGCGTCCGAGCTCTTCGACCTCCCGGTCCGGGATATCCCACAGCCTCAACTTCTCCCGGGCCGACTTGAGGATAGACGAGGAATCGCCGAGCGTCGCACCGGCCTTGAGAGCGATGAGGTACTCCTGCTGGGCCGAGACAAGGTCGGGGCTGTAGATGTCGAAAAGGGGCTCGCCTCTCCGGACGGCTTGGCCCGTAGAATTCACGAAGAGCTTTTCCACCCAGCCGTCGAATTTGAGGTTGACGATCGATATGTTCGGCTCGGCATAATCCACCCGGCCGACCGTCTTGATGAGCTTATGGATGGGCTGCGATTTCACGGGCGCCGTCTTGATGCCGATGAGCTGCTGCCTCTGCGGACTGATCTTGACTTGGATCCGCCCGCCGACTTCGCTGACGGCTCCGCTCTCCTCGACTTCGAAGGGGACCATCTCCATGCCCATCGAATCCTTGCCCGGTTTATCGGAGACCTCGCCGGGGCTCATGGTCGAACGATACATGACCTTTTTCTTTAGAGTGAGTTGTTCTTCGGTCTTGGCCGGCATTTCCTGCGTCTCCACGGGCACGAGCTTCATCCCGCAGATGGGGCAGTCGCCCGGCTTGTCGGCCGTGTAGGTCGGATGCATGGGGCATTGGTAGAGCGTTTTCTCGGCCCCGGGCTTCTCTTTCTCCGCTTGGTCATGGGTGTGTCCGGGGGACCCGGCCGCCGGGGCGGTTCCATCGCTCCCCTTGCAGGCCGCATAGAGAATGACGGCGATTGCCGTCAGACAAAGGACCGCGATCCTAATTTTGGTCTTCATTCTTCCCTCCCCAATTCACGATCTCCTTCGCCGAATACTCTTCCAGCCGGGCGATCGAGCTCCAGAGTTCGGCGAGCTGCCTGTAATAAGCCAGTTGATATGAGAAATGGGTGTTGATGTCGGTCAGAAGCGCCAGGAAATCGGTCTTATTGACTTGGTAACTGGCCAGCGACGATTCCACGGTCAGAGAGGCCTGAGGGATGATCTTGTCCTTGTACAGCTTGATCAGGTTCTCGGCCGACCGGGCCTTGAGATAATCCTCGGTCACCATGAAGGTCACGTCGTTCTTCATGGAGAGGAGGCCGCTCTTCGAGCTCTCGAGGCGGACGAGCGATTCCTCGAGCATCTTGGACTGCTTCGTCTTGCGATAAAGCGGGATCTCGAACCCGACCATGATCTCGTACATGCTGGGCAGCCGGCCCTTGAATTCCCAGCCCGCCCCGACCACGAAGTTGGGAGAGAGCTCCTTCCTGGCGAACGCGACCATCTTCCCCCCTTCCTCGACCATCAAAGAAGCTTCCTTCACCATGGGGGAATTCTCCTCTGCGGCTTTCCTGAGCTCCTCGAGCGACACGGGGAGGCTTTCGACTCCCTGGTCTTGTGGCATTCCCAGGGGTTTGTCCGCAGGGAAATCCAGGAGCAGGTTGATGCGGGCTTGGAGAGACTTGATCATTTCGGCCATCGGCGTGATCATCTCATCCATCCTCGAGATCTCAACCGTGGCCTTCAGGACGTCCGACTGAATACCGCTCCCGACGGCATACTTCGTCTCGGTCAGGTCGAGTGCTTTCTGCAGGAGGGCTTTCTGTTCCTGGAGGATGGCGATGGACTTATGCAGGGCGTAAAGCTCGAAATAGGCGGTTTTGACGTCCTTGAGGACGCCCAGAACGACCGCGTTGCGGACCTCCTTTGTCCTCTCGAAGGCCTTCTCGGCAATCTCGCCTTTGAGCCGGAGCTTGCCGGGAAACGGGATGGCCTGGGAGAAGGAGAGCCCGACCCCGCTCATCACTTCCTGGCCGAGGGTGAACTTGGGGAAGCCCATGTTCTTCAGGTTGAAGCCGACCATCGGATCAGGCAGGCTTTTTACCTGGGGGATCCGGAAGGACGAGGCCTCGGCCTCAAGCCCCACCGACTTGATCTTCGGGTTCCTTTCCAGGGCCTGTTTAAGGAGGTCGTCGAGGCGCACGGTGTCTTCTTGGGCGAGCAGAAGCGCCGGGAATAACAATAAAAAGCCTAAGAGAACGTTTTTTCTCATGATCTCCTCCTGCAGCCGACCTCTATTCATGGCCGGAGCGCAAGACGCAGGTCTTGTCGTGATTGATGAACAGCAAAGAGACGCTCTTTTTGACCGGGACCAGGGTAATCATGGCCGTGATGGCCAACAGAACGATGGTGAGGAAAGTCTTTTTGAGGGGCAGCGGGATCCTCGCCGGCTGGCCCAAAAGTTGCTTGGCCCTCTCCGTCGTCGGGTCGAAGAACCAGGAAGCCGCCGGGCCGTTGATCTTTTGGACTTTCAAGAGCGAACCGACGAGATCCAGAGGGTCGGCCTGGGAGCTGACGGAATGGGCGTCGGCCGTCATCTCCGACGTGAGATGGTAGGCCTTATGCAGGAACCGGCTGACCGGGAGGAAAAACAGAAAATCCGATAGGAAAGAAACGACTAAGCCCTTCAGGGGATCCTTCGCTTTCTGGTGATGCGACTCGTGAAGGATGACCGCCCGAAGCTCTTTTTCGTCCAGAACATTTATAAGCTTCGAGGACAGAAAGATCCGCGGCTTTAGGAAACCGCCTGTGAAAGCCAGAGGCAAGCGATCCTCGAAGACCGTAACGTTCTCCAGAAAAGGAAATCGGGAGACATTCCTGTATGGAGCGGCATTTCGCTCGGCACGCTCCACAAAAGCCAATGTCCGCAGGATCCTCTGGGCTGTCCGGGAAAGGGCGTAAAGGAATGAGAATGACATGAAGACCAGGAGGAGCGCTTTACCGGCTTCTCCAAGGACTTGCAGAAAGGGCATGATCCCCAGACAGCGAAGGTTGCAGGCGAAAGCCTCTGGGCTCGGGAGGGAAATAAGGAGGAGGGCCGTTTCCGGATGCCTATAGAGCTGAAAAAAGATCAGAAGCGAAAGCAGGGAAAGCCCGCCCAGGAGCAGGACGGGGCTCGTCCACGCCTTAGCCTTGATATTACGCATTTTTCTTCTCTTCGAGCAGCTTTTCGAGCTTTTCGAGGTTCCCCTTCGGCATCTTGGAAAAAATGTCGGCAAAGGCTGAGACGGCCAGGTCCGGCGATACCTCAAAGGCCTTCTGAACGAGACTCTCCGTGACGGCGCTCTCATAAGCCTGCCGGGATACCGCCGGAGTGAAAAGAATGGTCCCCGACTTCCGGTCTTTCTTTATGAGGCCCTTCTTGGATAGCCGGTCCAGGACTGTCAGCGCTGTCGTGTAAGCAATATCCTTCTCCCGGTGAATCTCCTCATAGAGGTCGCGTCCCTTCATCGATCCTTTTGTCCAAAGGATACCCATGAGTGGCCGTTCCAGTTCTTCGGACAAGGGACCCAATCCCTTCTTTTTCGATAGGATTAATAATTTCATGCTCCCATTTTATTCTACGTATCGTAGAATGTCAAGGGGTTGCGGGCTTTTTCGACGGTCTTCTATTCGCACGTCGGGTAGAAATACCGTAAGGGCAGGCCGCGGCTAATTACGCGAAACGCTGATTATTTCGCGATTCTTGGGGGGATTTAGTGGCGTGCCTGAGAGGATTCGAACCTCCGACCTTTGGATCCGGAGTCCAACGCTCTATCCAGCTGAGCTACAGGCACGTATGAAGGCCGGTGCGCGCTATTTTATACCCTAAACGGGCTTCGAAGGCAAGAAAATGGACGGGTCGACACGGAGAAGCTCGCCCACGGATTTGAAGGCCCGGACCCATTCCGCGGCGGCCTTCTGACCCCCGCTCTCTTTCGCCGCGCCCTTACCGCCCAGCGCTTTCCCGGTCGAAAAATAGATGTTCTGGCTTTGCCAGAGGTCGAGGCCGACGTCCAGCCGTTTCATGATGGCGAGGACCTCCTCGACCTTTTTGAGGCCGGCCGTATCCTCGGGCTTTTCGGCCCAGGCGGCCATGAGCGCTCCGACCTTCTTGCTGACGATGTAGCTCAAGGCTTCGCCGTCGGGCTTGAAATCCCAGGCCGCGTACTCTTGCGCCAGCTTCCGCAGCCGCTCGAGGTCAACGTCCGGGCCCTCCATCAGGCGGCGGAGATCGGTGTTGAGGACGAATTCCGCCGGGGCCGAGAGGGCTTCCGGTAGGGGGATCTGCATCTCCCGCATGGCCTGCATGATGGCGTAGTTCGTCTCGAAGATCTGGCGGAAGTCAGCCTCGAGGTCACGCAGGTTCCCCTCCAGTATCCTGAACAGGATCTTCCGCTTCTGCTCGGTGAACAGGTTCCAGAGCGTGTAACTGTGTGCCCCGAAGTGCTGATCGATCTGGCGCAGGACCGATGTCATGTCGCTCTTGGCGAAGGCCTCGCCGATCGTCCGGCACATGGCCCGGTAAGCGGCTTCCCCGTTGTGCTCCCGGACGCCCGCCGTGATGTTCTGATCGCCGAGATGGAGGACGGCGTAATCGACGGTCCTCTCCTCCCAAGTGATGTTCGATCTCAGCCGGAATTTCCCCAGGGCAAGCGTCCGCTTTCCGCTCTCTTTCCTCTCGCAGACGTCCGCATCCGCCGTGTAATGGCCGGTCCCGACGGCCCGGGGGTCGGTCTCGAAAAGCGAGGACACCGCGAAATGGGCGCCGAGACGGAGAAAATCCACGACAGCCGGCCTGACGAGCGTTTCGAAAACGACGGCTCCGTTCTTGTGCCGGGGCACGTTGCTCCTCGCCTCTTCGAGGATCCAGACGTATTCGGGTTCGAGGTCGACGCCGGCGATGTCGCGGGCAAGCTGCATCACCCGGGCGGCGTACTGGATGACCTGGACGGTCTCGACGTTGGAGATGTCGTCGAAGAACCAGCCGTCGCTCGTGAAGATGAGCATCGCGTGCCGCTCCATCTCGAGGAGCTTGAGGACCGTGATCTTGTCCTGAGGGGAAAGGCAGCGCTCGATGTGCCGGGCGAAGAAGGCTTCGACGGACTCGGGCGACCGGTCGAGGACGACCCGGATGTAATCGTCCCGGACGGCCCACGGGTCCGGCGTATAGGAACCCAGGCCGGACTCGAAGATCCCCGCGGCCTTGGCCCCCAGCCAGTCCATGGCCTTCCGGAGCGGCGCCCGCCATTCCTGGTTCCAGCCGGGGTGCGCGCCTGAGTTGCACGCGCAATCGCTCTTCCAGCGTTCGATGCCGTGGCAGCAGCTCCAGGACGTGTTCTCGACGATCTTCACCTCATCGGCCGGCGGGAACTGCTCCAGGTAATCCCCGTAAATGGTGATCTCCGCGAGTCCGTTCTCCTCTAGGTAACGAAGGGCGTAGGCCAGGGCCATGTCGCCGAAGCGGTGATGGTGCCCGTAGGTCTCGCCGTCGGTCGCGATGTGGACGAGCTCGGGCCTCCCCTTCTCCTCGGAAAAAGCCGATAGGAGCTGCTTCGCGAAAAGCCCACCGTTCCGGAGGAGGTTGCCGAAGGCGATATCGTGGGAGATCGGGCCATCGTAGAAGAAGAGGGCGATCGTCCGGCCCGAGGGCAGCCGGCAGAGGTACGCCCTTTTCGGATCGATCCGGCCCCCGCTCGCGTCCTGCCATTCGCCTGCCGCGATCTCCCTGACCTCCAAGGCCTGGTGGGGGGCCAGGACTGTGAACAGGATGCCGTGTTCGGCCATGATGTCGAGCGATTCGAGGTCGACCGCCGTCTCCGGCAGCCACATGCCCTCGGGCTTGCGGCCGAACCGGGATTCGAAGTCGCGGATCCCCCAGAGGACCTGGGTCCGCTTGTCGCGGCTCGTGGCCAAGGGCATGATCATGTGGTTGTAGGCTTGGGCCATGGCGGTCCCGTGGCCCCGGAACCGGGTCCGGCTCTCCATATCGGCGTCGAGGATGGCCCGGTAGACCTCGGGGCTCGACCCCTCCATCCAGGAGAGGAGCGTCGGGCCGGCGTCGAAGCTGATCGAGGCGTAATTGTTGACGATGTCGACGATGCGGTCCCGGTCGTCGAGGATCCGCGAGGCCGAGTTCGGCGCGTAGCACTCGGCCGAGACGCGTTCGTTCCAGTCGTGATAGGGCGCGGCCGAATCCTGGACCTCGATCTCCTCGAGCCAGGCGTTCTCCCGCGGCGGCTGGTAGAAATGCCCGTGGATGCAGATGAAGCGGCTCACATCTCCCTCTTGAACACGAGGACGCCCAGAGGCGGCAGGGTCAGGCGGAGGGAGTGGCTCCGGCCGTGGAGCGGCTCCGGGACGGCCTCGACCGCGCCGAGGTTGCCCAGGCCGCGTCCGCCGTATTCCTTCGCATCGCTGTTCAGGAGCTCCTTCCACGGGCCCGCTAAGGGGACGCCGACCCGGTAGTCCCCGTGGGCGACAGGCGTGAAGTTGCAGACGACCAGGATGACGTCCGGCGTCGAACTCCCCCTCCTCAGGTAGCTGACGATGCTGTGGTTGACGTCGTTGAAATCGACCCATTCGAATCCGGCCGGATCGAAATCGAGCTCGTGGAGGGCCGGCTCGCGCCGGTAGAGGTCGTTGAGGTCCTTGACCCAGCGCTGGACGTCGAGGTGCGTCCGGTGCTCGAGGGCGTGCCACTCCAGGCTCTCCTCGTGCGCCCACTCCTTCCACTGGGCGAATTCGCCGCCCATGAAGAGGAGCTTCTTGCCGGGATGGGTGTACATGTACCCGTACAGGGCTTTGAGGTTGGCGTATTTTTCCATTTCGAGGCCGGGCATCTTGCCCACGAGCGAGCCCTTGCCGTGGACGACCTCGTCGTGCGACAGGGGCAGGATGAAATTCTCCGTGTAGGCGTACCACATGCTGAAGGTCAGGTCGTCGTGGCTGAACTTGCGGAACAGGGGGTCCTGGCCGAAGTAGGCGAGCATGTCGTGCATCCAGCCCATTTTCCATTTCAGGCCGAAGCCCAGGCCGCCGAGGTGGACGGGCCGGGTGACCATGGGCCAGGCCGTCGATTCCTCGGCGGCCGTCAGGATGTCGGGGAAGGCGCCGTAGGCGACTTCGTTGAGGCGCCGGATGAAGTCCAGGGCCTCGAGGTTCTCCCGGCCGCCGTAGCGGTTGGGGATCCACTCCCCGTCCTTGCGGGAATAGTCGAGGTAGAGCATCGAGGCCACGGCGTCGATCCGGAGGCCGTCGATGTGGTAGCGCTCGAGCCAGAACAGGGCGCTGCTGATGAGGAACTCGCGGACCTCGTTGCGCCCGTAGTTGAAGATCGCGCTCTTCCAGTCCGGGTGGAAGCCCTTGCGCGCGTCCTGGTGCTCGTAGAGGTGGCTGCCGTCGAACCGCCCCAGGCCGTGCCCGTCGACGGCGAAATGCGAAGGCACCCAGTCCAGGATGACGCCGATGTCGTAGTGGTGGAGCATGTCCACGAGGTACATGAAGTCCTGGGGCGTCCCGTAGCGGCTGGTCGGAGCGAAGTAGCCGATGGTCTGATACCCCCACGACCCGTAGAACGGGTGCTCCATGATCGGCAGGATCTCGACGTGGGTGAACCCCATCTCCCGGACGTAATCGGCCAGGAGCGGGGCCATCTCCCGGTAGGTCAGCGGCCGGTTATTCTCCTCCGGGACGCGCCGCCACGACCCGAGGTGGACCTCGTAGACGGAAATGGGGGCGTTCGGGGCGTTGGGCTTTTTCCGCTTGGCCATCCAATCCCCGTCGCACCAGTGGTAATCCAGGTCCCAGACGACGGAAGCGGACCGCGGCGGGGCCTCGGAGAAGAAGGCCAGGGGATCGGCTTTTTCCGACCGGGAGCCGTCGATGCTCGAGGTGATGGCGTACTTGTAAAGGGCGCCTTTGCCCAACCCGGGGATGAAGCCCTCCCAGATGCCGGACCCGTCCCAGCGCGCCTCCAAGGGATGACGCCCGGGTTTCCAGCCGTTGAAATCGCCGATCACGGAAACGCGGCCGGCGTTGGGCGCCCAGACGGCGAAATGCGTGCCGTCCAGGCCGTCGACCGGCATGAGGTGAGCCCCCAGCCTGTCGAAAAGCCTGAAATGGTTGCCCTCTCTGAAAAGATAGACGTCCCCATCGGTGAGAAGGCTCGGCCCGTGCCTGACCTTGCCGACGGCGGCGCGATCCCGGTCATCCGTCAAGTTCGGGCTCTCATGGGCGCGGAGGGCGAATTCAAGCGGCGTCCCTTCCGGCCCTGACGATCTTGGCCCAGTCGTCCCGCAGCGTCACGGTCCGGTTGAAGACGAGGGCGCCGGGATTCGAATCGCGCCGGTCCACGCAGAAGTAGCCCAGCCGCTCGAACTGCCAGCGGCTCTCCGGCACGGCGCCGGCCAGACTCGGCTCGAGCTTGGCGTCCTTAACGACCTCGAGCGATTTGGGGTTGAGGGTGGCTTTCCAATCGACCCCTTCGGCGACGCTGCTCGGATCCCTCACCGTGAACAGAGTGTCGTAGAGCCGGACCTCGGCGTCGATCGCCTGTCCGGCCGACACCCAGTGGAGGGTCGCCTTGACTTTGCGCCCGTCCGGAGGCGTTTCCCCTCCCCTCGTCGCCGGGTCGTAGGTACAGCGGAGCTCGACGACGTTCCCCGCAGCGTCCTTAACCACTTCTTCACACTTGATGAAATAGGCGTAGCGCAGGCGGACCTCGCGTCCCGGGGAGAGCCGATAGAACTTGGACGGCGGGTTCTCCATGAAGTCGTCCCGTTCAAGCCAGATCTCACGGGAGAAGGGGACCTTCCGCGTCCCGGCCGACTCGTCCTCTGGGTTGTTAACGGCGTCGAATTCCTCGACCTTGCCCTCTGGAAAGTTAGTGATGACGACCTTGAGCGGCCGCAGCACCGCCATGACCCGAGGCGCCGATTTATTCAGATTCTCGCGGACGCACATCTCGAGCAGGGGCATGTCGACGATGCTGTTGTCCTTGGCCACGCCGATGATGTCGGCAAAATGGGCGATGGCTTCGGGCGTGAAGCCGCGCCGCCGGAAGCCCGAGATCGTCGGCATTCGCGGGTCGTCCCAGCCGTTGACGAGCCGGCTCTCGACGAGCTCGAGGAGCCGCCGTTTGCTGAGCACCGTGTGGCTCAGGTTGAGCCGGGCGAATTCGATCTGCTGGGGGTGGTGGACGCCGAGCTGGTCGAGGTACCAGTCGTAGAGCGGCCGATGCACCTCGAACTCAAGGGTGCAGATGGAATGGGTGATGCCCTCGATCGAATCGCTCTGGCCGTGGGCCCAGTCATAGGTCGGGTAGATGCACCATTCGTCGCCTGTCCGGTAATGATGTTCGCGCCTGATCCGGTACATGAGCGGGTCGCGCAGGAGCATGTTCGGATTGGCCATGTCGATCTTGGCCCGCAGGGTCTTCGAGCCGTCGGGGAACTCCCCCGTTCGCATCCTCGCGAAGAGGTCGAGGTTCTCCTCGATAGAGCGGTTCCGGAAGGGGCTGTCCTTGCCCGCTTTCGTGACTGTGCCCCGGTATTCACGGACCTGGTCGACGCTCTGGTCGCAGACGTAGGCCACGCCCTTCTTGATGAGGACGACGGCCCACTCGTAGAGCTTCCCGTAGTAGTCGGAAGCGTAATAATCCCTGTCTTCCCAATCGAAGCCGAGCCAACGGACATCCTCCTTGATGGCGTTGGCGTATTCCATGTCCTCGGTCTCGGGGTTGGTGTCGTCCATGCGCAGGTTGCAGAGCCCTTTGTAGTCGCGGGCCAGGCCGAAGTTGAGATGGATCGACTTGGCATGGCCGATATGGAGGTAGCCGTTGGGCTCGGGCGGGAAGCGGGTGTGGACCTTCGCGAACCGGCCGTTGCGCAGGTGCGCGTCGATGATGTCGCGGACGAAATTGGACTTGGGCTTGGACGTCTCATCCATTGGCGGCTCTCCTCATGCGGGCGACGACGCGCTCGCGGCCGAGGACTTCCATCATTTCGAACAGGCCGGCGCCTTTGGTCTTGCCGCTGACGGCCATGCGGGCGGGGTGGATGACCTGGCTGGCTTTGAGGTTTTTCTGCTCGGCGAACTCGCGGAAAACGGCCTCTATGGCGTCGTGGGTAAAATCGCCGGTCCCGGCTAGGCGGTCGGCCAGGACGGCCAGGTACTCGCGGCTTTCCGGTTTCTCGAGGTGTTTTTTCCCTTCGTCCTCGTAGACGAAATCCTCGCGGAAAAAGCAATCGGTCATGGCCGGGAACTCGCCGAGGGTCTTGGTCCGGACCTTGTAGAGGTCGAGGACCTTCGACAGGTAGCCGTCGGCGATCGCGGCGGTCGCGAACCCGGCCGCCTCCATCCGGCTCTTGATGAGGGGGAGCAGGCGCGCATTCTCGGCCTTCATGATGTACTCGGCGTTGAGCCAGCGGAGCTTCTGGATGTCGAACTTGGCCTGGACGTCGTTCATCTCCGAGATCTCGAAGAGCCGGACGGCTTCGGCGGGGGGCATGACCTCGCGCCCGTCCTTGGGCATCCAGCCGAGGAGGACGAGGTAATTGGCCAGGGCCTCGGGCAGGAAGCCCTCGCGCTTGTACTCCTCGACGGAGACGCCGCCGTGGCGCTTGGAAAGCTTGGCCCCGTCGGTCCCCAGGATGAGCGGCATGTGGCCGAACCGCGGCGGCTCCAGGCCGAAGGCTTCGTAGAAGATGATCTGTTTCGGCGTGTTGCTGATGTGGTCGTCACCCCGGAGGATGTGGGTGATGCCGAGGTGGGCGTCGTCGACGACGCAGGAGAAGTTGTAGGTCGGCGAGCCGTCCGACTTGATCATGACCTGGTCCTTGATCGTGTCCGTCTCGACGGCGATCCGGCCGTGGATGAGGTCCTCGTAGGCGATCGTCCGACCGGGTTCGACCTTGAAGAGGACGGCATCGCCGTCCTTGTAGGCCTTGCCCTGGGCCACAAGCTCCTCGGCCTTGGCGCGGTAGACATCGAACCGACGGCTCTGGAAGATGGGCTCCTCGTCCCAGTCGAGGCCCAGCCACTTGAGGTCCTCGAGGATCTCGTCGAGGAATCGCGATTCGGACCTTTTCAGGTCGGTGTCTTCGACGCGGAGCAGGAATTTTCCCCCGGTATGGCGGGCGTAGAGCCAGTTGAAGATGGCCGTCCGGGCGCTCCCGACATGGAGGAAGCCCGTCGGGCTGGGGGCAAATCGAACGCGTACCATGGTCGTCTCGCTTTTCATCCTGGTCTTCGGATAGCGGCACTCCCCGGCCGGGGAAGCCGCGAATCGTCCCCCTAGTTATATCATAGGACAAAAAAGGCGGTCAAACGGAAATGGGTTTGACCCTTTCTTTTAATTGGTGTATATGAATTTTCCAAAGGAGGCCCATGAAAAAAATAGCCATCGTCTTCACCCTCGTTCTAGGACTCGCAGCCGGTCCAGCGGCCGGGGCTGCGGCCAAAACGAAGATCGCCAAAGAAAAACAGCTCGTCCTCGACTGGCTCGGCAAGCCCGAGACGGTCGAGAAGTTCGGGAAGATTTCCGACGCAATATGGGAATACGCCGAACTGGGCCTCCAGGAGTTCGAGTCGTCGAAGCTCCTAGCCGACACGCTCGAGGCCGCCGGATTCACGATCGAGCGCGGCCTGGCCGGAATGCCGACCTGCTTCGTGGCCAGCTACGGCTCGGGGAAACCCGTCATCGGGCTCCTCGGTGAATTCGACGCCCTGCCCATGCTCTCCCAGAAGGGGCGCGTGCCGAAGAAGGACCCGGTCGTCGAGGGCGCGCCGGGCCACGGCTGCGGGCACAACGCCATGTGCACGGCGGCTGCCGCAGCGGCCATCGCCGTCAAGGAAGCCATGGTCGCCCACGGCCTCAAGGGGACGATCAAGGTCTTCGGCTCGCCGGCCGAGGAGATCGTCGCCAGCCGCCCCTACATGATCCGGGCCGGGCTGTTCGAGGGCGTGGACGCCGTCATCGACAACCACAGCTCGAGCGGCTTCGGGACCGATTACGGCGTCAGCGGCAACGCCCTTTTCTCGACGATCTTCACCTTCAAAGGCAAGACGGCCCACTCGGCTGGCGCGCCTTGGGTCGGGCGGAGCGCCCTCGACGCCGTCGAGATCATGAACGTGGCCACGAACTACCTGCGGGAGCACCTGCCCCTGTCCCAGCGCATGCATTACGTCATCCTCGAAGGCGGCGAAGCGCCCAACGTCGTCCCCGATAAGGCCAGCGTCTGGTACTATGTCCGGAGCACGGACGAAGGTCTCGAAGACATGTACCGGCGGGTCGTCGATTGCGCCAAGGCCGGCGCCCTGGCCGCGGGGGTGGAGCTCGCCTCGATGCGCGTCGTCAGCGCTATCCACCAGCGGCACGCCAACAAGGCCGCGGCCGAGCTCATCCAGAAGAACA
Organism: uncultured Eubacteriales bacterium; assembly: GCA_964525875.1. Lineage (GTDB taxonomy): Bacteria > Acidobacteriota > Aminicenantia > Aminicenantales > Saccharicenantaceae > RBG-16-66-30. Next base: position 91,148 of record CAZGJS010000004.1, on the reverse strand, counting down.
TCGAGTTCGTCGGAATGCCCGCCTGGAGCGATGAGGAGCAGGCCTTCGCCAAAGCGCTCCAAAAAGAGCTCGGGGCCGAGCAGAAAGGCATGCCGAAGGAAGTGGACAAGCTCGAAGCCCCCAGCGGAATGTTCGTCGGGGGCGGATCCTCGGACGTCGGCGACGTGAGCCTGATCGCGCCTACGGTGACTATCGGTTTTCCCGGCTCGGTACCCGGGGCGATCGGCCACCACTGGTCGGCCGTGGCCTGCTTCTACGGGTCGACGACCTGGAAGGGCCTGAACGCCGGGGCCAAGGCCATCGCCGCCTCGGCCATCGACCTCCTGACGAAGCCCGAGGAACTGGCCAAACTCAGGAAAGAGTTCGAGGAGTATTCCAAGGTCCACCCCTACAAGCCGTTCCTGCCCGCCGACGCGACGCCGCCGAACGACCTCAACAAGGAGCTCATGGACAAGTACCGCGCGGCCTTGGCCAAGGCCCTCGCCGGGAAATAGTTTAAGAGGGACTGTCCCCTCCAAGGGGGACTGTCCCTCTTTTGCTTACTTATAGATCGGCTTGACCCCCATGTTGAAGAACATGAAGGACCACTGGTCCGTCAGGTCCTCGATGGCCTTGCTCAAGTTACTCGAGCCGTGGCCGGAGCGTGTCTCGATGCGGATGAGGACGGGGTTGGCGCAGGCATGCATCTCCTGGAGCGTCGCCGCGAACTTGAACGAGTGGGCGGGCACGACGCGGTCGTCGTGGTCGGCCGTCGTCACCATGGTCGCCGGGTAACAGGCGCCGTCCTTGAAGTTGTGGAGAGGCGAGTAGGCGTAAAGATACGGGAAGTCCTTCGCGTTGTCGCTCGAGCCGTATTCGACCGCCCAGCCCCAGCCGACCGTGAACTTGTGGTAGCGGAGCATGTCCATGACGCCGACCGCCGGGAAGGCGACGCCGAAGAGCTCCGGCCGCTGGGTCATCACCGCCCCCACGAGCAACCCGCCGTTCGAGCCGCCGGCGATGGCCAGCCGGTCCTTGGACGTGTATTTTTCCTTGACCAGGTACTCCGCCGCGGCGATGAAGTCGTCGAAGACGTTCTGCTTCTTCTCGAGCATGCCGGCCTTGTGCCAGGATTCGCCGTATTCGCCGCCGCCCCGCAGGTTGGCTTCGGCGAAGACGCCCCCGTTCTCGAGGAGGATGATGTTCGCGGCGCTGAAGCCGGGCGTAACGCTGATGTTGAAGCCGCCGTAGGCGGTGAGGAAGGTCGGGTTCTTGCCGTCGAGCTTGAGGCCTTTCTTGTGGACGATGAACATCGGCACTCTTGTGCCGTCCTTGCCGGCGAAGAAGACCTGTTTGGTCTCGTAGTCGGCCGGGTTGAATTTGACTTCACTTTTCCGGAAGACCTCGGACGCGCCCGTGGCCGGGTCGAACTTGTAGATCGTCGGCGGATAAGTAAATGACGTGAAGGTGTAGAAAAGCGTCTCCTCATCGCGCTTCCCGCCGAAGCCGCCGGCCGAGCCCAGGGCCGGAAGCTCGATCTCGCGAATGACGGTCCCGTCGAGCTGGTGCTGGAAGATCTTGGAGTTAGCGTCCTTGAGGTAGTTCGTGAACAGATATCCGCCGGCCGTCCCCGCCCCGCTCAGGACCTCGGGCTTCTCGGTGATGACCGTCTGCCAGGTCTCCTTGGCCGGATTTTTAGGGTCGACGAGCACGATCCGGAAGTTCGGGGCGTCCTCGTTCGTGTAGACGAGGACCTTGCCGTCCACGACCTCGACCGGCGCGCTATCGTAGGCGAAACCCTTGACCAGCAGGCTGAATGCCGCGTCCTTCTTGGTCAAGTCCTTGTAGTAGAGCTCGGAGCCGCTCGTCCCCTCGGACACGACGAGGAACAGGACCTTTTCGTCCTCGGTCGTCCCGGCGCCGACGTAGCGCAGGGGATGTTCCTTGTCTTCCCAGACCAAGGCGTCCTTGTCCTGGGGGTCGCCCAGCTTGTGGTAGAAGACCTTCTGGTATTCGTTCTTGCCCTTGAATTCCTCGCCGGGCGCGGGCTTGTCATAGCCACTGTAGAAAAAGCCGTCGCCCTTCCAGGCCGCGCCGGAAAACTTCACCCACTGGACGCGGTCGGGAAGCTCCAGCTTCGTGGCGACTTCCATGACCCGGATCTCGGACCAGTCGGAGCCGGCCTCGCCGCGCGAGATCGCGACGTAGCGGTCGTCGTTGGACGCGCCGATAAGGGAGGCCCGGACCGTCCCATCGGCCGAGAGGAGGTTGGGGTCGAGGAAGACCTCGGGCGTCCCGTCGAGCCCTTTCTGGATGTAGCAGACGGACTGGTTCTGCAGGCCGTCGTTCTTATAGAAGAAATAGTATTCCCCCGCCCGGAACGGCGACGAGTAGCGCGGGTAGTTGAAGATCTCGGTCAGCCGGTTCTTGATCTTGGGCCGGCAGGGGATCGTGTCGAGGTATCCGAAAGTCACGGCGTTCTGGGCCTGGACCCACTGTTTGACCTCCTCGGCGTTGTCGTCCTCGAGCCACCGGTAGGGGTCGGCGACTTTGGTCCCGAAGTAATCGTCGACTTGGTCGACTTTCTTTGTCACGGGGTAAGCGAGCTTGGCCGTCCCCTTCTGACAGGCCGCGAAGGCCAGGACAACGGACAGCAATACGAACATCAAAACCATTTTTTTCATTTCCTCTCCTTTTAAGCATTTTATCATACGGAGAGCCGGCTGCGCCGGTTTTTGATATAATCCGGCCATGAACAGAATCGCCATCCTAACTAGGGACTGCGGCGGGGTCAACGCCGCCATCAGGGCTGTCGTCCGGACGGCCGCGGCCTCGGGCCTCCTGGTCGATGGCGTCCTGCGCGGCTACGAAGGCCTCATCCGCGGCGATTTCGTCTCTCTCGATCGCCGCTCCGTTTCGAACATCATCGGTCTCGGCGGGACGATCCTCAAGACCGCCCGGGCGGAGGCGTTCATGACCGAAGAAGGGCAGAAGGCGGCCCTGGCCAACATGCGCGCCCGGGGGATCGACGGACTCGTCGTCATCGGCGGCAACGGCTCCCTGTCCGGCGCCCGCGTCCTTGCCTCAAAATACGGCTTCCCCGTCGTCGGCGTCCCGGCGACCATCGACAACGACGTCCCCGGCGTCGAGAGCGCCATCGGCGCCGACACGGCCGTCAACGTCGCCCTGGACGCCGTCGACAAGATCCGCGACACGGCGACGTCTCTCGAGCGGATCTTCGTCGTCGAGGTCATGGGCCGGAAGTGCGGCTGGATCGCCATGCAGGTCGCCCTGGCCGGCGGCTGCGAAGAGGTCCTGCTCCCGGAGAAAGATGTGCCCATCAGCGCCCTGTGCGAGGAGATCGTAGCCGGCAGGGCTCGGGGCAAAGCGAGCTGGATCATCGTCGTCGCCGAGGGCCGGGCCACGGCCTCCAAGGTCGCCGCGGCGGTAACGGCCTCGACCGGACTCGAGACGCGCATCGCCGTCCTCGGCCACATCCAGCGCGGCGGCCGGCCGACCGCCGTCGACCGCATCCTGGCGGCGCGGCTGGGGCACGCCGCCGTCGAAGCACTCATGGAGGGCCGGACCGGCGGCTGCGTCCATCTCCGGAACGGCCGGGTGGAATTCCTGCCCTTCGGGACGGCGGGCGAGGTAAAAGAAACCGATATCGAATCGGACTACCACCTCCTCAAAGTCCTGTCCTGATCATAGTGTATCTGTTCAACGAACTCCTTTTGTCCGTCCCCCTGGTCATCTATGTCGCCTGGAGGCTGCGGACGCTCATCGCCCGCCCAGCCTGGAGGAACCTTTCGACCATCCTGGTGGCCTTGCTCGCAGCCGGCTATCCCGCCGCCGAGAGCCTGTCCCACGGGACGATCGGAGGCGGGCTGAAGCTCCTCGTCCTGGCTGGATACTATGCCCTGCCTTTGGTCTTGTACTTCACCATGACGGTGCTCCTGACGGACCTGGCCGTCGCCATCCTGCGTTTGTCCAAGGCCGTCACACGCGAAACAGTCCGGAGCGACAAGTTCCGGCTCCGGCGGCTCGCCTTCGTCCTGTCCGTCCCGGTCCTCGTCGTGGCCGCCGGGATCGTGAACGCCAACGTCCTGCGCGTCCACGAATACACGGTCGAAGTCCCACGCCGGTCGTCAACACTCCGGGAAATGAAGGTCGTTTTCGCCGCGGACCTCCATCTCGGCACCATGACATCGAAAGGCTGGCTGGCGCGATTCGTGGACAAGGTCAACGCCCAGAAACCCGACCTCGTCCTCATCGGCGGCGATATTCGCGAGGGCCACCGCGGCGAAGCGGACCTGGGCGCCATCGAGGCTCAGTTCCGGCGCCTCGAGGCTCGTTACGACGTTTTCGCCGTCCCGGGAAACCACGAGGGCTACGCTGGGACTACTGGGGAATTCTTCGTCCGATCGCACATCCGGTTCCTGCAGGACGAGCTGGCGATTATCGAAGGCGCGTTCATCCTCGTTGGCCGGCGGGACACCCGCCGGGGAATCCGGGAATCCATCGACGACCTGCTCCGGAAAGCGCCTGACGGCCTGCCGATCATCCTGCTCGACCATCGGCCGACAGACATGGAGGCCGTCAGCCGGACACGGGTCGACCTTCAGCTGTCGGGGCACACCCACCACGGCCAGTTGTTCCCCGTCAACTTCGTAACTCAGCTTGAGTACGGGCTCAGCTGGGGCCATCGCAAGACGGGCCATACCCATTTCATCGTCACGAGCGGCGCCCAGCTGTGGGGTCCGCCGGTCCGGACCGTCGGCGCTTCCGAGATCGTCGTCGTCCACGTCCGTTTCTGCGACGGCTTTTAGCGGGCGACCGCCTCGGGTTCAGGGCCCGGGAAAAACGGCGGAGCCGGTTTCAGAACTTGAAGGAAAGTCCGGCCCGGACGACATGCTTCAAATAATCGTCTTCGTCGCCCGTCAAGTCCAGGCGACTGGCTCTCTGGAGATAATAGCGATAGCCGATGACAAGGGACAGGTTGGAGCGCCAGCGATGCTCGAATTCGGCTCCGAGCACCCACCGTTTTTCCCGGCGGTTATGATAGCCATCGTATGTTTCCTGTGACAGGAAGCTTTTCGACCGTCGGGAAACTCTCAACTTGAGGTCGGCCCTCGCGCTCAGAGGAGCGGTCAGGGTTCCATCCAAACTGTCCGCCTTGAACGATCGATCGACCCTTTCCTCTAGCCGGACATCCTGGTCGAGGAGGTCTCCATCGCCGTTGAAATCGACAAGGAAATCGGATTCGTCGAGCAGGAGGACTTCGGTCACGACCGGACTGTCGGCTTTTTCGTGGGTGTAATCGAGGGCCATCACCCAGCCGCGCTTAAAGTCCATGCTCAAACCGGCGTCCAGGGCGAGGACGCGCCTGTCCCGCCCCCTGAAGAGAACGTCCCGATAGCGGCGGTCGAGGAGACCGGCGCCGAATTGGGCGGTCAGGCCGAAGGCCCCGGTCTTCTTCTTCGTCAGCAGGCGATGTTCGTATGCGGCGGCGCCCTCGGCCTCGCGATAGACGCCTGGCCCATAGACGCGGTTCTCGGGAAGAACGACACCCGTGGGCTCAGGGACCCCGTCAATAAGATAATTTTTTCTGAACATCTTGGGCATGTAGCGTCCGCTTATTTTTAGAGTCGCCCGGTTCCAGAGAGCCTGCTTGAGGTCCGCGGCCACTTCGTAATTGTTCCTCCGGGAGTTGGCCGCGTAGATCTCGTAATTGAAGGACAGCTCGACATCAAACTTCTTCCCGAACAGTCCGGGGCCTCCGGCTTTCAGTAGAAACACAGGCCTGAAGATATGATCTCCTGCCCGCGTCATGTCCATGTAACGGCCGTTCGTTTCGTCGGCCGGGTCCCTTAGGTTGAAGGCCTCGATCTGCGGAGCCGACAAGTTAAAAACATTGTTGTCGTACATCCACCGCCCTTCGACCCCCGCCTTGATCTTCCAGCCGCCGTACGCGGCCGGCCCGAAACACGAAAAGATCAACATAACGACCACGGATATTTTTTTAAGAGATGACACGCCTGGCTCCTTAATGTTTAGCTGAAATTGTCCGCCGCCGCTCCGGGATCTCGCGGAAAGTCGCCGTCGTCGCTTCGGCGCCCAGATATCGCTTGACGGCTTCATGATAGTGCCGCGGATGCAGAAACTCGTCTTTTCTCAGCCCTTGGAGCTCCCGCTTGGAGAACCAGCGGGCTTTGGCCACTTCCCCGCGGGCGATGTCGATCGCTCCGCGCGCGTAATCGGCGACGAAATAGATCCGCAACCGCCCCAGTGAGGTCCCTTTTTTCAGCCAGTTGGCCGCGAGCAACAGCCGTCGGGGCCGGATTTCCAGCTTAACCTCTTCCCGGACTTCGCGCTTGAGAGCCTCAAGGATCAACTCGTGGGCTTCGACCCCGCCGCCCGGCAGCTTCCAACCCGGCCTATACGTATCCTGTGTCAGCAGCACCCGTCCCCTTTTTTGGATGACGGCGTAGACGGACAGGGAATAATCTTCAGATCTTGTCGGCTTCGTCATCCGCAATCTCCTCGGTCTGGGCGCGGCGGAAGCGGACCAGGGCTCGGTCCGATGTCCCGGCCAACAGCTTGACCTGAAGGACATGTTTTCCCGCTGGGATGGCAACCTCGACCCGGTCCTTGTCGCAAACGACGAAATCGCCATAGGAAACGTCCGCCTGGGGCACGGCCTTGAAATCCTCCCAGTCGACGACTCTCCCGCTCAGCAGGACTTCCGATACGAATTCGCCGGCGGCGGTCGTTTTCGGCGGGAGAAGAAGCCGGATCTCGACCCAGACGGTTTCGGGACCCTCCACCTCGGCCTCGACGGGCGCGCCGCCCTTCCGGCAGAGCCACCATCTCTGCGTTCTTCCCTTGGCCGGAAAGGCGATCTTGACCTGCTGGCCGTCGTCATTGAGGGGATGGATGGTCTCCCACACCACCGGGGGCGGCGTCAGCAGCCGGTCGACGAGAAGGCCCAGAAAAACCAGGGCGACCACGGCAACGGCCCCGACGGCCAGGCGGGTCCGTCTCCACCGGATGACCCGCTTCCAGTATCCCCGCTGGATCTGCGGCCAGATATCCTTCCTGGCCCTTTCCAAGTCGCCGGGAAAATCGATCTCGGCCCAGGGCAGGCCGGCGATGTTGATCCCCCGGATCACGATTTCCGAACAGGCGGAACGGACGCCCTCGATCACCCAGTTGTCCGCATCCCCGTTCTGGACGAGGTAGTCGACCCTTTTAAAAAGGACTTTGGCCCCTTCGGCGTCGAATCGCAATAGGCCGATGCTCTCCCCACGCCCGGCTTCAGAAGCGATGTCTTTGCCCAAATCGAGCACGCGGCCCTTCGAAATCACCACCTTGGTTTGCTCCAGCCCTCTGGTGGAAGTCGAGTCATAGGCCAGCGCGTTCCCGGAGCCCTTGAGGAGGCGGTCTAAGATCTCGGGGTGGAAGAGTACGTCACAGTTCATGAGGACAAAAGGCCCCTTGACCCAATCCCGGGCGAGCCAGAGGGAATAGAGACTGTTGGTCTCTTTGTAGCGCGTATTTTCGATGAACTCGGCCTTTTTCCCTACGACGGCCCGGACCATGTCCGCCTGATGCCCGACGACGACCAGGATCTTGTTGATCCCGTTGTCCGAGAGGGCGGCGATCTGCTGCTCGATAATGGGCTTGCCGCCAATCTCCAGGAGGCACTTGGGACGTCCTTCAGAGACCTCCCGCAGTCGGTTTCCCTCTCCCGCCGCCAGGATGACAGCTTGCATCGATCTTCGACTCCTATTTGAGATTTTCGAGATATTCCATGGTTTTTAGGTCACCAGGCCTTGCGGCCCCCTCGCGGAGCCAAGCCCGGAAATCGTCGGGCTTTCCGAGGAAAAGGACCCGGCCCTTATCGAGAAACAGGACCTTGTCGACCCGCGAGAGTATCCGGACATCGTGGGTCACCCAGACCGTCGTGCGCTTCTCGGTAGCCTCCAGGAGGACTTTCATGAGCGTGCCCGAGGCTTCCGCGTCCAGGGCGCTGGTCGGTTCGTCCAGAAGCCAGGCGCCGCCGCTCCGAAGGATCGCCCGGCTGATAGCGATCTTCTGTTTCTCGCCTCCCGAAAAAAGCCCTCCCTGACGGTAGATGAGAGTCTCGTAGCCCAGGGACAATTTTTCGATCAGGCCGGAGATCTGCGCCCGGCTCGCGGCATCCTGGATCTCTTCAAGCGTCGCCTCCGGCCGGCCCATCGCGATGTTCTCGCGGACGCTGAGCCCGAAAAAGACACTCTCCTGGAAAACAACGCTCATCTGGCCGCGGAGGGAGGCCAGGGAATATTCCCGGACGTCCCGGCCGTCGAGGGCGACGCGGCCTTTATCGGGGTCGGCGAACCTGAGGAGAAGCCGGAGCAGGGTCGATTTCCCCGCGCCGTTCGGACCCAGGACGGCCATCCGTTCTCCGGCTCCGATTTGAAAAGACACATCTTTCAAGATCAATTTCCGGCCGCCGCGCCGCCGATTTCTATTCTTATAGGTGACATTCTCGAAGACGACGTCTCCCCGAAGGTCGGAGAGATCGACCGCGTCCAAGGGATCCTTGATGACAGGTTCTTTCTGCATAATCTTGATCAAGCGATCTCCGCAGGCGAGGGTCCTTCCGGTCATGGCCGCCTGCCGGGCGAAGCGGCGGAAAGGATCGAAGAGCCCGGACGCGTACGAAAAGAACAGGACCAGGTCGCCCGCTGATAGCTGGCCTTTTTGGACCGCCTGGCCTCCGATCCAGAGGATCAGGCAGATGCTGGCAGCCAGAAGGACCTCCGTCCGGAACAGAAGGGCGGCCGCCAGGCGGCGGACTTTCTGCTCGCTCTTGAGGCTTTTAGCGTTCCGTCTCGTGAACCGTTCGTCCAGGATCTCTCCGGGAGAGAACGTCTGGAATTCGCGGATGCCGACCAGGTTCTCTCCGACGACGCCGGCCAATCTGCCTTCGTTCCTCCTCTGTTTTCGCGAGGCCGTGAAGATGCGCCGGCTGGGTTTCCTCATCAGGAGCAGGGCGACGATCCCCGAAAGGGCCAAGATGAGAGCCAGACGCACGTCGATCAGGAACAGGACGGCAACCTTGAAGACGAAGAGCAGAACGGTCTGGATCGACCGGGTCAGGATGTTCCTGACGCCCTGCCGAAGGCGGGACGTGTCGTAGACGACGCGCGTCAACAGCTCGCCGAGATCGCGGCGCTCGTGGTAGGCCAAGGACTGCTTGAGGACATGGGAGAATAGGTCGAGGCGGAAGCGGGCCAGGATGCTATTGCTGAGGCCGGCCAGCAGCAGGTTCTGGCCGTACTCGGCCAGGCCGGCCAAGACAGCGAACACGATGTACAGGCCGCTCAGGACGGCGATCTTCGTGTTGATGTTCCCAATCCATGCCGGCGGCGCCGATGCGCCGTGCTGGCTGGAGATCGCGTCGATGACCCACTTCAAGGGCCAGGGCAGGGCCAGATGGAGTCCGATGTAAAGGCCGGTCAAGCCGACCCCGAGGGCCAGCAGACCTTTTGAGGCCCGCGCATAAGGCCAGAGCAGGACGCCCAGCTTGCGCATCTGTCTGAATTCCTTGAAGAGCTTGGGTCTCAATTTCAACGATCCGTCTCCGGCCAAGTTAAGATCCAGCGGACGGCGGCTTCCGCGGCGCTTCCCGGATTGTAAAAGAGGTCCTTGGCCATCGCCTGCCGAACCGGACTTCCTTGGGACGGATTGTCCAGGGACCAGAGGACGCCGTCAACGATCTCATCAGGCCAATTGACCGTGACGCCCGCGCGGCGCCCCCATGTTTCCAGGTCGACGGCATGGCCTTTTTTCTGGACGGCTTCTATGAGCTCGGGCACGTCGATAAAGACCATCGGCCGGTCGAGCAGGCAATACTCGCTCGATACGGATGAGGCATCGGTCAGGAGAAGGTCGGCGACAAAAAGATAAGGAATGATATCCGGGTCCCGGATGAGCTTGGTATGGGCATCGACGTAATGCCCGATCCGGGAAGGCCAATCCGTCGTTCGGTCTTTGGGATGATCATGGAGCTTTACAAGGAGGTCAATCCGGCCGGTCGAGCGGAGCCGTTTGACCGCCTCCTCGCCACGGCCGGTTTCCAACGAATTGTTTTTCAAGCCCGTAGGAGCGTAGAGAACCACGGGGCGTTTTCCAGTCAAACCCAGGCGCTTTAGGATTTGCCGCCGGTCGAGTGTGCCGTCGACAAGACGATCGACTTTCGGGAATCCGATGGGGACCAGCCGGGGGTCTCCGGGCCGGAGCAGCTGGTTTTCCTGAAAGGCCCTCATCATGTAGGGGCCGGTGATAAAAAGGTGGTCGAAGATGAGGACGTCGCGGCGGACGGCCATGTTGCGGAATGACAGCCCGTGGAAGATTTGGACGCGGACCCTGTCCGACTTGGGAAAGAAACCTGTCACGTGCGCTGAAAAGACCATGTCGTAGTTCCGCCGGAAGATCTCGCGGAGGGGGACGATCCTCCGTGCGGGGACATGAAAGGGGCGGTACAGCGCGGCCGCGTCATAGGATCTCGCTTGCTCGTCCCCGTCAACGGCAATCCCCCCGGAAAGGTGCATCTCAACCCCGGGGACGTTGATCAGCCGCTTATAGATGGGGCGGAAGCAAACAAAATGGACGGGCGCGTAACCCGCGAACAGGATCCCACGCGGCGCTCTGACTCGGACGGACATGTTCTCCTCCGCTCTGGGCACAGGGTCAACGAGATCTTCTTGCCGTTAAGTCTATCAAATTTATTAGTCCAGTCAATCACGCGAAGAGATGAATTCCCAAGGTAGGTTCCGGCACCCGCCTCCATCCCGCTTGATGAGGGCTGCCTACCTCGATAGGCTAGCCTGCTTAGAGGCCAAGGGGGCGGCTCTCCCGTAATTGACAGGGATGACCGAGATATCGTATTTATCCCTTCGGCCCGGCGAGAAACGTTTCGTCATCTCGCCCGACACCCTGCTCGTCTACGAGATCGAGGTCCTCGACATACTTCCGTCGAAAAAGTAACGGCCGGCCCCGAGGATTCTAATTGACAGGAACCTCTGAAATATCATATTTTTAACATCTCGCCATGAATATAATTTGGAGGTCTCCTATGCGTCTGTCCAAGCGTTCGGTCTTCGCCCTCACCATCACCGCTTTGCTGGTCGGCCTTCTCGCCGCCGCCCCGCAGGGCAAGGCTCCAGCCAAGGGCCAGAAGAAAATCGAGAACACCGACCCGGCCCAGCGGCTCAAATGGTTCGACGAGCACGCGGCCATGAAACAGCAGTCGCCCACGAAGGACGTCAAGTGGCGCTTCATCGGCCCGTTCGACCTCAGTGGCCGCTGCACGGATGTGGCCGTTCCGCTCGGCAGCCGGACCGTCTTCTACGCCGGAGCGGCCACGGGCGGCGTCTTCAAGACGGTCAACGCCGGCACGACCTGGGAGCCCATCTTCGACGACATGCCGACGCTCTCCATCGGCGACCTGGCCGTCGCCGACTCCGACCCGAACATCGTCTGGGTCGGGACGGGCGAGGCCAACATCTTCCGGGCCTCCGAAGCGGGCATCGGCGTCTACAAGTCGACCGACGCGGGCAAGACCTGGAAGCACATGGGGCTCGAAGGGACCTACACGATTGCCCGGGTCGTCATCCACCCGAAAAACCCCGACGTCGTCTACGTCGCGGCCACCGGCCATGAATGGACGAACAATCCAGACCGGGGCGTCTATAAGACGCTGGACGGCGGCGAAACCTGGCAGAAGGTCCTCTACGTCAACGAGAAGGTCGGGGCGAACGACCTCGTCATGGACCCGCAACAACCCGACACCCTCTACGCCGCCACCTGGAACCGCATCCGCAAGCGCTGGAGCGACCCCGTGCCCGGCGGCGAGGACGGCCTGTTCAAGACGACCGACGGCGGCAAGACCTGGACGCCCATCAACAACGGCCTGCCCGACACGAACTTCACCGGCCGCATCGGCATCGACCTCTGCCGGACGAAACCGTCCGTCATCTACGCCTACGTCGACAACCACACTCCCGGCGCCGAGCCCAGGGCCGGAGACCGGGACTCCTACGGCCGGCCCCGCCAGCGGGGCATCGTCGGCGCCGAGGTCTACCGCTCCGACGACGCGGGCGGGAGCTGGCGCAAAGTCAGCCCGCCGGGCATGGAACGCTTCGGCGGCACCTACGGCTGGGTCTTCGCCCAGATCCGGGTCGACCCCAACACGCCGGAGACGATCTACATCATGGGCCTGGGCTTGTCCAAGTCGACCGACGGCGGCAAGACCTACGTCAACCTCTACTCCGAAGGGCTTCACGGCGACCACCACGGCCTGTGGATCGACCCCAGCGACAGCGACCACATGATCAACGCCAACGACGGCGGCGTCAACATCTCCTACGACGGCGGCAAGACCTGGCGGGACTTCCACGACGGCATTCCCTGCGTCCAGTTCTACAACGTCGCCTTCGACTTCTCGACGCCGTTCTGGGTCTACGGCTCGGTCCAGGACCAGGGCACCTACCGCGGCCTCATCCCGCTCCAAAAGCCCACCACGGGCGCTCCGGCCGGACGGCGGCGTTTCGGCATGGCCCAGCCCACGTGGGAGACCGCCCCAGGCGGCGAGGGGACGCTCATCGGCGTCGACCCGACGGACCCGAATACGGTCTACTCCTCCTCGTTCTACGGCCGGCTCGAACGCTCCGAGTACAAGGACGGGCAATGGACGAGCAAAGAGATCTACCCGAAGGCGGCCCAGGGCGAGCCCGAGCACCGCGGCCAGTGGCTGGCCGCGACCATGCTTTCGCCCCATAACCCGCAGGTCGTCTATCACGGCTTCCAGTATCTCTTCCGGTCCATGAACAAGGGCGAGGCGTGGGAGAAGATCAGCCCCGACCTGACTTATAACAACCCCGACCAGCAGGGCAAGTGGCCCTACGCGATTCCCTTCGCCACGATCACGGCGGTCGACGAATCGCCGTTCAAGTTCGGCCTCCTCTACGCGGGCACGGACGACGGCCGGGTCTGGGTGACGAAGACGAGCGGCGACAGCTGGACGGAGATCACAGCCGGCCTCCCCTACAACAAGCATGTCTGGAAGGTCGTCGCTTCGAAGTACGACCCGGCCACCGTCTTCGTGACGCTCATCGGCCGCCATGACGACGACTTCAACCCTTACATCTTCAAGTCCATCGACTACGGCAAGACCTGGGTCTCGATCGCCGCGAACATTCCCGGTGGTCCGGTCAACGTCGTCCGCGAAGACTCGAAGAAAAAGGACATCCTCTACGCGGGCACGGACACGGGAGTCTACGTCAGCCAGGACGAGGGCAAGACCTGGAACGTCCTCGGCGGCGGACTCCCGACGAGCTATGTCTGGGACATCGCCATCCACCCCAGGGACAACGCCATGATCATCGCCACGAACGGCCGGGGCATGTGGATCATCGACGACCTCGCCCCCGTCCAGAACGCAGCTAGGTAAGGATGATGTCCGCGGCCACGCTCCCGGTGTAGAGCGCGGTGGGCACTCCGCCCAGGAATAATTCGGTCGCCGCGTAGGCGCCCGCGGCGAGGAGGCCCGGCACGGGCGTCCGGACCAGGACCTTTCCGATGCGCTCCCCGGACGGCCGGGCGGCCCAGGTCCATCCGGCGATCGACCCTTCGTACCTTCCGCCCCAGTCCCGGTAGGTCAAGGGCGTGGCCGTCTCCATGACCTCGACGGCGCCGGAGAGTCCGGGAAGGACATGTTCGGCCGTCCGCACCAGCTTCAGGGCCAGGTTTTTCTTGAACTCACCGTAACCGGCGCGACGCTTCTTTTCCCCCAGCCTCCATGGAGCGAAGCGCTCGTACGGGAATCCCGCCCGGAGGACGAGCGCGGCCCGGCCGGGGGACGAGAGATCCGGCGCCTTGCGGGACCAATGGCAGATCTCGAGCTCCCGGTTGTCGAAATCCTCGGGGTCGGGATCGTCGCCGTCCCTGATCTCGTGTCTATAAAAGAGATGTTCGGCCTTCATCGCCGAGAGGTCGACGGCATCCGGCCGGACTCCGAGATAGACACAGAGTTCCGAGCCGGTGTAGGGGACGCCGCGGACCGGTTCCAGGTCCACGCCGGGAATATCGGCCGCGTCGAGGAGCTCGAGGAAGGTCGTTTTGTAGTCCGCGTTGGAGACGACCCAACGGGAGGCCAGGACCTCGCCCGCCGCCGTGACCACGCCGGCCGCCCGACCGTTCTCGACGAGTATCTTACGGACGGATGTCCCGAGGCGGAGCTCTCCTCCGGCGGCGGCCAGCCGTTCGCAGAGAAGGTCGGCCAGGCCGTGGACGCCGCGCTCCGGGAACCAGATACCCTCCTCGGCCATGACGTTCCACATCAAGGCCAGGTTGAGCATGGACATCTCCGGTGGACGGGAGCCCATGGAGCCGAGAAGGTTCCTCAATTGCCCGTCGGCGACAAGCGGGTCGAGGGCTCCGGCGGCCGGCGTGCGGGAAAGCTCCCCGACCGCGCGCATCCGGTCATCGAAAAAGGCCGCGTCGGGACGGCCTTGGCGGCCCGGGCCGGGGGTCGGGCAAAAATCGGGATGCCAGAGGTCCATGTCCTTGGAGACGGCTATGGCGCTCCGGAGGGCGGCGAAAAACCGGGCCAGGCCGGCGGTTTCTCCGGGATAAAGCCGGCCGAGCTCGGACTCGAGCTCGGACAGGGGCCGGGAGATGATGACATCGAGAGCCGGCGTCCGGATCTCGAAACTGCTCCGCCGGAATTCGATATGTTGTCCGACTCCCGCGTCGGCCAGGAAATTCCGGACGCGGCCGGGAAAGCCGAAAGACAGCGGACCCATGGGAAAGGCGTAGCCGCCCCTGCGGAAAACATAGCTCGTACCCCCGGGCAAGGCCTTTTTATCGAGGACGAGCACGCGCAGCCCCGCGCCAGCCAGCTTGGCCGCCGCGATGAGCCCGCCGAGGCCCGCTCCGACCACGATGACGTCGTGCACTGCGGCCTCATCTTAGCGGAAACACTCCGGCCCGGCAATGCCGATTGAGTTCACGACGGCGTGATTTATGAGGATAGCGCAGGGGCGATGTACGGAAGAGGCGGCTGGATTAAGGGGCTGAGGGTATCGCCGGAGGGAGCATAAAGCGGTGATTTAGTCTTCCCGGGACGGATACGCGGCGACCTCCCATCGAATCCGGACCGGGAAGGCGTATTAAATCACCGCAGCGGACGGAGGCGATGCCCGAGGCCCCTGCAGCGGCCGACGGAGCGGCGCGATCCGGCGGTTCCTTTATCGGGCCGAGGGTGTTACAATGCCCGCATGGCCAACATCGTCAGCATCATCATGGCCGGAGGGCAAGGCAGCCGGCTCTATCCGTTGACCAAGGTCCGGAGCAAGCCGGCCGTGCCCGTCGCCGGCCGCTTCCGGCTCATCGACATCTCGATCTCGAACTGCATCCATTCGAACGTCCGCAGCATCTTCGTGCTGACCCAGTTCGCCAGCGAGTCCCTCCACCGCCACATCTTCACGACCTACCGCTTCGACAATTTCCATCGCGACTTCATCACCATCCTTTCTGCCCAGCAGACCCTCGAGAACAGGAACTGGTACCAGGGAACGGCGGACGCCGTCCGGCAGAACCTGACCTTCGTCAAAGAAGCCGGCGCGCACGTCCTCGTCCTTTCCGGCGACCATCTCTACCGGATGGACTACCGGAAGTTCCTGGAGTCCCACGAGGCGAGCGGCGCCGATATCAGCATCGCCGTCACCCCCGTCCGGGCGGAGCAGGCGCCGGAGTTCGGCGTCATGACGGTCAATAGCCGGGGCCGGATCACCGAGTTCTTCGAGAAGCCCAAGGCCGCCGCCGACATCGACCGGATGAGGGTGCCGGAGGACATCTTCAAGAAGTTCGGCGTCCCCGCCGAAGGCCGGACACATCTCGCCTCGATGGGTGTCTACCTCTTCAACCAGAACGTCCTTCGCGACCTGCTCGCCCACACCGATTACAAGGATTTCGGCCGGGAGGTCATCCCCCACGCGATCGGCGAGCGCCGGGTCTTCGGCCACTTCTTCGACGGCTACTGGGAGGACATCGGGACCATCCCGAGCTTTTTCGAGGCCCACATGGACCTGACCCGGCCCCTCCCGAAGTTCGACTTCTACGACGAGGACAGGCCCATCTTCACCCAGCCCCGCTTCCTCCCCGGCTCCAAGATCCTCGCCTCCGAGGTCGAGAACGCCATCCTCTGCGAAGGGAGCATCGTCAACCGCTCCCGGATCCAGGATTCCATCGTCGGCATCCGGTCGCGCATCGGCGACAACTGCCGCCTCGAGCGGACCGTGATCATGGGCGCCGACTATTTCGAATCGCGGGAGGACCAGGCCCTGAACCGGGAGAACGGTGTTCCCGACGTCGGGATCGGCCGCGACTGCGAGATCCGCAACGCCATCGTCGACAAGAACGCCCGGATCGGCCGCGGCGTCAGGCTGGTCAACCGGAACGGGGCGGCCAACGAATCCGCCGAGAATTACGTCATCGTCGACGGCATCATCGTCGTCCCGAAAAGCGCCGTCATCCCCGACGGCACGATCATCTAAGCCGCGTCCCTTCAAGACCCGGTGAGATGGAGAAATACCGATTCGAGGTCCGGCGCCGTCCGGGCCGACCGAAGAAGGCGCCATTCCTTGATCCCGGCATGGGCGATAGCCGTTCCCCGGCGGAGGACGATGAAGCCGTCGGCGATCCGCTCCATCTCGGCCAGCATGTGAGAGCTCAGGAGAAGTGTCGTCCCGGCGTCTCTCAGCGCGAGGAAGATGTTCCGGACGCACTTGATCGAGGGCGGGTCGAGGGCGGCGAAGGGCTCGTCGACGACGAGGAGGTCCGGCCTGGCGATGAGGTTCTGAAGGTAGGCGAACTTCTTCGCGTTCCCGGCTGAGTACGAGCCGGGGCGTCGCCGGAGGAGGGCCGGGTCGAAGAGGAGGTCTCCCGCAACCGCCAGGATGCGCGCCCCTGAATCTTTCCCGTTCCCGTTCGCCTGTCCGTCGGCGAGCCCCAGTATCGTCCGCCCGTCGAGCCAGGTGAAATAGACCGGCCTGTCGGGGACGTACCCGACGCGGCCGGGGGCGACGATGACGGTCCCCGAGTCCGGTCTGAGGAACCCGAGGAGAAGCTTGAGCGTGGTCGTCTTGCCCGCGCCGTTCTCGCCGAGCATGGCCGTGATCGTCCCTTTCCGGATCTTGAAGCTGACGTCCCGCAGGGCCTGAACCGGGCCGAATCGTTTGGACAGCCGATGAGCTTCGATCATAATATTCGCCTCCTATTTTTCAAGTTCGAGCGCCCGGGCCAGCCGATTTTGGACGAAAAGCGATAGCACGAGCCCGGCCAGGACCTCGGCCCCGAACGCGGACAAGCGGCCGGATACGACCAGGTTGGGCAGGACGGCGACGAGCCCGCCGAAAAGGAGCTTGGAGCCAAGGCCGGGGAAGCGGCCCGAGGCCGCGTAGTCGAGGAAACGCGTCCGCGAAGTGGCCGAGAAAAGGAGCCCGACCAAGGCGGCCGATTGGGCCAGGAGCAGAGCCAGCGTATTCGAGCCGGCCCTGAGGAAATAGCTCAATGTCCCGGCCAGGCTGATATAGTAAAACCCGGCCAGGAGTCCCATCCCGAATTGAACGGCGTGGACGGGCCTGAAATCGCCCACGGCCAGTCCCCAGGCCGAGAACAGGGCGAAAAGCAGGAGGGCGTAGGCCCCGCAGGCCCCGGCCAGGACGAAGTTCTTCGCCCATAAAAAGCGCCTGAATCTCCCCCCGAAGAAGAGGACGTTCTCGAGGGCCCCGCTGTCGATATCCGTGCGGACCATGTCCTGGGCGGCGATGAGAAACACGTGGGGAAAGAGGAAGAAGAAGAACTTCGCCGCCGTTTCGTAGGAGTCGCGCAGGCCGATCCAGACGATGACCGCAGGGAAGGCCAGGCCGGCGGCCAAGGTCAGCGGCGAGGCGACGAGCCGGCGCCGGGTGACCCGCCAGGTCAGCGGTAAAAGAGCCGTGTCAAACATCGTTTCAATTCCTCCCGGCGGCCGTCGGGATCGACGTAGGCATCGTCCCGGTAGACCGCCTCCGTCCCGAGGAGCAGGGCCTTGAAAGGGACGGCGTCCACCTTGTACTTCTTGAAAAGGACCTTCCGCCTATCCAGGACGACGGGCAGAGTCCAGGCGTATTTCTCGAGAAAGGCCCGGAGGTCTTCCCGCAGCCCGGAAAAGACGCCGACCACGGACACGGGCCAGCGGCCTTTATCGATGAGGTATCTCGACTCGAAGAGGTCGTCGTAGCAGATCGAACAATCCGTCGAGAAGAAGACGAGAAGGACCGGGCCGGGCGAGCCCCGGGACGCCTCTTCGAGCGAGGCGCAGATGCGGGTCTCGACGGCGTCCCGGTCCGCGCCCATCGCGCCTCCGGCGAGGGCCGCGGCGAGAGCGATGGGGAGCAATACGCGTTTCATCGCACGACCTCGAAGATCCTCAGCCCGCCGTCATCGTCGACGGCATAGATCCGCCTTCCCTCGACGACGAAACGGTGGATGGGACACGGCAGTTCGATGGAAGCGGTCAGGCGGCCCTCCCGGTCGACGACGGACAGGATCCGGCCCGGCCCGAGGTCCTTCCCCTCCACGGGCGCGGGCGCGGATATATAGAAGAATCCCCGGTCCCAGGCCGCAGCCCAGCAAAAACCGAGGAGACGCTTCTTCGGACCTTGGAAGGGCATGTCCATCGGCTGGAAGACGTAGCGCTCGTCGACGGGGATTTTCCCGAGGAGGGCCCCGGAGCCCGAGAAGTGCAGGATGCTCCGCTCGCCGCTCCGGTAGACAACGAAAAAATCCCCGCCCTCGCCGGGGCAGACCAAGATCATGTTCCGGAAGGCGTCGAACACGGGATCGGAAGACGCCCGGGCCTCGAGCCCTTCCCAGCGGAGGCGGCCGCTGACGTCGTAGATGTGGAGCATTTTCTCGGCTGCCGGCGGGCCGGTCGGGTTGCTCGTGACCAGGAGCGTTTCGCCGGCAAGAGCCCAGACCTTGTCCGGCGCGAAGGGCGTCGAAAATCCCCCGCGGGGCTCCCCCGCCCGGTCGAAGGCCTGGACCCTGTGGTTGAATTTATCAGCGACATAGAGCCGCCCGCCGATGACGGACACGCCGGACGGGAAAGAGAGCTCGCCGGGGCCGCGGCCTTTCCGGCCGACCGCCTTGAGGAATTCCCCGTCCTTCGAAAAAATCTTGACCGCGCAGTCCTGGGCGTCGACGATGTAGAGATGATCGGCGTCGAGGGCCAGGGCGATGGGCCGCCCGAGACAGGCCTCGTCCGCGTCGTTGGCCGGTAGGACGACCTCGACCACCTTCCATTTCCCGACGCCTGATCTATCCGCCGTCCGGGCCGCCGTGAAGACGGCCAGCGAGACGCCGATGACCGCCATGATCAAGCGCTTTTCTCTTTTCATGCTTGTCGTGCCTCCCCGGGAAAAAAGTCGAGGGCCCTCGAAGGCGAGGGCCCTCTTCGTCTCCGTCACAGACTCAGCGCGCACTTGCCGAGCGCGATGTCGCAAACCGTCAGGATGAGCATGACCTTGTACCAGGGAGCGTCCAGGTTGAGGGCGTTCACCCGGCAATCCTGGTGGTCCCTGAAGCACTCATTGACTTCGTATGCGGCGAGGGACGTGGGAAAAAAAAGGGCCGCTGAGACGAGGACGAGCCCGGCCAGGGCTAAGACTGCCAGCTTTTTCATCGGTATCTCCTTTCGCCCTCTCCAGAGCAAACGGCGTGCCAGCGGCGAGGGACTCGAAGCGCAGTCCAATCCGTTGATATAAATCAGGATGGGACAGGGCTCCGGAAGTCGTCGGAAAGGCGGGTTGACATCCGAGGGGAACGCGCGCCGCGGCGCGTCGCTCGCTTTTGACGATCGGCAAAAGCCAGGGGGGCCCGCGGGCCGCGGCCGGCTTTATTTCATCATGGGGATCTTGATGCCGTTCTTTTTCGCGCAGGCGATGGCGTCCGGGTATCCGGCGTCGGCATGACGGGCGACGCCCAAGCCCGGGTCGACCGTCAGGACACGCTCCAGCCGGCGGCCCATCATGGCCGTGCCGTCGGCGACGATGACCATGCCGGCGTGGAGGGACAGGCCGATGCCCACGCCGCCGCCGTGGTGGACGGACACCCAGGAGGCGCCGCTGACCGCGTTGAGGAGGGCGTTGAGGACCGGCCAGTCGGCGATGGCGTCCGAGCCGTCCCGCATGTTCTCGGTCTCGCGGTTGGGCGAGGCGACCGACCCCGTGTCCAGATGGTCGCGGCCGATGACGATGGGCGCGGCCGTCTTTCCCTTCTTCACCATGTGGTTGATGACGGCGCCGAAGCGGGCCCGCTCGCCGTATCCGAGCCAGCAGATGCGGGCCGGCAGGCCCTGGAACTTGACCTGGCTGCGGGCCTTGCTGATCCAGCGGGCCAGGGCCTCGTCCTCCGGGAATTCCCTGAGGACGGCCTCGTCCGTGGCGTAGATGTCCTCCGGTTTCCCCGAGAGCGCCGCCCAGCGAAAGGGTCCCTTGCCGAGGCAGAAGAGGGGCCGGATGTATTCGGGAACGAAGCCGGGGATGTCGAACGCCTTCTCGACCCCCGCTTTGCGGGCCTGGCCGCGGATATTGTTGCCGTAGTCGAAGGCCTTCGCCCCTCTTTTCCGGAGCTCGAGCATGGCCTCGACGTGGGTGGCCATCGAGAGGTAAGACCGCCGTATGTAGTCGGTCGGGTCCTTGACCCTGAGCGCCAGCGCGTCGTCGTAAGCGAGGCCGTGGGGCACATAGCCGTTGAGCTCGTCGTGGGCCGAAGTCTGGTCGGTCAGGATGTCCGGCGTGATGCCCCGGCGGACGAACTCCGGCAGGACGTCGGCGGCGTTCGCGAGGAGCGCGATCGAAAGCGGCTCCCCCTGCTTCATGGCCTCCCCGGCCAGGCGCAGGGCTTCGTCCAGACTGTCGGTCATGACGTCGACATACTTCGTGTCGAGACGCCTCTTGATTCGCCGGGGATCGACTTCGACGACGATGGCCACGCCATCGTTCATGGTCACGGCCAGGGGCTGGGCCCCGCCCATCCCGCCCAGGCCGGCGGTAAGGGTGAGCCGGCCCTTGAGCGAGCCGCCGAAATGCTTCCGGGCGACCGCGGCCAGGGTCTCGTAGGTCCCCTGGAGGATGCCCTGCGTCCCGATGTAGATCCAGCTCCCGGCCGTCATCTGGCCGTACATGGTCAAGCCCAGCGCTTCGAGGCGGCGGAACTCGTCCCAGGTCGCCCATTGGGGCACGATCAGGGCGTTGGCGATCAGGACCCGGGGCGCCTCGGGGTGGGTCCTGAAGACGGCCACGGGTTTGCCCGACTGGACGATGAGCGTCTCGTCGTTCTCCAGCTTCTTGAGGCTGGCCACGATGGCCCGGTAGGCCTCCCAGTTCCGGGCGGCCTTGCCGGTGCCCCCGTAGACGATGAGCTCCCCGGGTTTTTCGGCGACCTGCGGGTCCAAATTGTTCATGAGCATCCGCAGAGCCCCCTCCTGGGACCAGCCCTTGGTCGTCAAGCGGGAGCCCCTGGGGGCCCGGATGGAGGTGATGGGTTTGTTGTTCGTCCGCGCCATTTCTCGTCTCCTCGAATATGTTCCGCCCCTGGAATATACCATACCCCCGGACCGTTTTTCAAAACCGGGAACCGCCCCCCGGGAAGGCCGATCCGGGGGTAAAATAATGATTGACGAAGGCCGGACAACTGATGTAAATTGATTTCAGGAAGCAAAGAGCTTTTTGCTCTTTTTATTAGGTCCGGGCCAAGGTTTCGTGCGAAGAGGGCTATGATCCAAAAGCGCATCCTCGTTGTCAACCCGTCATCTGCGGAAGCCGACCGCCTGGCCCGGCTGGCCCAAAAGTACGGCTCGGCCCTCTCGGAAACCGACCCCGAGGCGGCCATGGCCGTGTTCGCCGAGGGGGATTTCGCCGTGGCGGTCTTCGACGTCGCCTTCGCGGGGTCGACGGCCCTCCAAGCCATGATCCATCCCCCGGTCGGAGTCATCCTGACCGGCGCCGACGAGGAGCTCGTCGCTAAGGCCGCCGACGAATGGCCGCCGGGCGTCGACGTCGACGTCTGCCCGACCTCTCCCGGAAACCCGCGCGAACTGGCCTTCCTCCGCGCCCTCGGCCGGGCCGTCGAACACGCCCAGCTGAAAACGGAGGCAGTCACCCTCCGCCGATCCAGCGGCCTCCAGGAGGCCAAGGTCAAGGACGTCCTCGCCGAGATCCACGAGATCAAGGGCCTGCTCAACACGGGTTTCCTCCGCGAAGTCGAAAAGCGCATCGCCATCGAGGCCCGCTACGTCGGGTCCCAGCAGGAGCGCCAGAGGGTCGAAAACATCCTGCGGAAGATCTACGGCGCGGACGACGTCAGCAGCCTCCTCGACATCGTGCCCGAGATCCGGGACATCGTCCAGGCGGAGAGCGTCACGGTCTACATCCTGGAGGAGAACGAGGTCATCGGCCCCTACCTGAAGCCTCTCGTCTGGGACAACGCCTTCCTGGCCCACTCCGACTTTTCCAAATACATCGCCCCGCTCGAGGCCCAGGATTTCGCCGCATCGGTCGCCCGGTTCGGCCACGGCCTCAGCGTCGCCGGCCTCGCCTTCGACAGGCGCCTGAGCAAGCGCTACACGTCTTTCCTCAAGGCCCCGCTGAAGAACCTGCTCGGCGTGCCCATCATGCACGGCCGCAAGGTCATCGGCGTCCTCGAAGTCTACAACAAGACGGCCGTGGGGAAGGCGTGCCCCGAGGGTTTCACCCGGGAAGACCAGCAGATCCTCCGCGGCCTCTCCGAGCACATGGCCATCGCCATGGCCAAACTCAACCTCATTCAGTTCGACCCCCTGACCGGGCTCCTCAGGCCCGAGCCGTTCTTTGAAAAAGTCCTCCAGAAGGTCAACGCCCTGAGCAAGCGGCGCCGCGAAGAGGGCTACATGGCCCTGGTCATGGGCGACGTGGACTGGTTCAAGGCCTACAACGACCGTAACGGCCACGAAGCGGGGAACAAGCTCCTCCGGGAGCTGGCCCATGTCCTCAAGCTGTCCATCCGCGAGGAGGACCTGATCTGCCGCTACGGCGGGGAGGAATTCCTCTTTTTCCTGAAAGGCGTCAATAGCGTCGACGAGGCGACCCTGCTCACCGAGCGGATCCGCAAGAACGTCGAGGACCACTATTTCGAGCTCCAGGAGTTCCAGCCGCGCAGCAACCTGACCATGTCGTTCGGCGTAACGATCACCCCCAAGGACGACGGCGAGCAGCCCGCCCCGCTGACCAAGGCGGACCTCAAGCGCCTGGCCGGCGAGGCGGACCTGGCCCTGGCCGAAGCGAAGGGAAAGCGCCGGCCGGACCTGAAACCCCGCGGGCCGACGGACGTCCCCATCGACAAGAACCGCGTCTGCAGTTTCTTCTGGGAAGAGGTCGCCGAGAAAAAGAAAACGGCGGACCCGGCCGCGGCCGGCCGCCTCGTCCGGGAGAAGAGGAAATACGAACGCTACAACGTCTCGACGCCCTTCCTCTTCCGGGAGAACGGCGGCTTCAAGGTCGCCAAGACCGTCAACATCGGCCTCGAAGGAGCGCGGATCGTCTCCGACACGGCCCTCCCCCCGGCCAAAACGCTCGAAACGATCCTTGTCATCGAAGACAAGGCCAACCTCATCCGGAGCGAGGTCGTCTATACGGAGAAAGGCGGGGGCGATCCGGGCTTCTATTATTCAGGCTTGAAGTTCAAGGACCTGACCTACAAAGAGATCAAGGGGATCGAGAGCTATCTATTCCATTTCAGGAGGAGGGACGTCCTCCCCTGACCCCTCGTCCGGCCTCCCCGGCCGGATCCTATTCGGTCTCGATCTCCCGCTTGAGCGACAAGAGATAGGCGCGGCGCGGCTCAACCTTGGCCTGGAAAGCCTTTTTGAGCTCCGACATCGCCGCGGAGAAGGAAGCGAACTCTTCGAGGTTGCTCCAATTCTCCATGCTCAGCCGTTCGAGCAGCTGCCGCAGGACCTGAGAATTGAGGATCTCCTGGGTGTAGCGCGGCAGGGACCAGGAGCTCTTCTCGCACATCTTGATGACCCGCAGGAAAAGCGCCCGCAGGCCCTCCTGCCAGTTGATGAGCTCCTGCTTGATGAAGAACTGGTCCTTGGGCGATTCCGTCTGGCCGAGCTTCAGGGATAGCCGTTGGGCTTCTTCCAGGGTCCTGTCCACGGCGGCCAGGATCTTATCCGGGTCGGCGATGATGACCTTGTCTTTTTGGAAGTAGTGGATCTCGCCGCTCCCGTTGGCGGGTTCCGTCCGGCGGCAGTTTTCGAGGAAGGCGACCAGGTCCTCCTCGGAATCCATTTCGCAGGCGGCCGGGCCGGGCTCGGGCGCCGGTTCGAGGGCCGTTTCAGCGGGCGGCGCCTCTTCGGCCGGGGTTTCGGGGCTATCCGGGGCAGCCGGCCCGGAGATGAGGTCCTGGAGCTTGGGGATCTCCACGCCGGCCGAATCCGCGGCGGCGTCCATAACGGCCAGATCTTCCCGGCGGGCCGCCTCGCCGCCCATGCGGCCCAGGTTTGCGGCCGCCGACTCGATGGCCAGGAGGTCCTTGATCTTGCGGAGCTTCTCCAGCTCTTCGTCGAGATCGAGGCCGAGGGGCTTGGGTTCCTCCTCCATGACCTCGGCGACGATGCCGAAACGTTCCTTCAAGTCGTTCTTGAGGAAGGCCGCCCGTTCCGACGTCTTCGTCCGCAGGCCCTCGAGCCGCTCCTGGATCTCGTTGACCCGCCTGATCTCGTCGACCGTGGACTTGGCCAGGCTCTCGATCTCCGCTTGGAATTTGAGGACTTTCTGGAAGCGGTCACGGGCCTCGTTGAGAAGGCCGGCCCTCTGCTCCTCGAAATCGCGGACCATGACCCGGTAATCGGTCAGGGCCGTTTTTTCCTTGTCGAACTCCCGTTCGATCTCTTCCTTGCGCCGGCGGGCGGCTTCTTTTTCGCGGTTGATGCGCTCGACGAGCTCGGAGTCGACGTCACGGAATTTCTTCTGGAGGATGCGCTCCAGCTGGTCTTCGACTTCCTGGATGACCTGCGAGGAATCCCTGAAAATATTCGGGTCGTGTTCCATGGCCGCTCCTTAAAACCTTAGCGTCTATATTATGATGATTCGGACGCTTCCATGTCAAGAAGGAAGAAGGGGAAACTTGAATCGGAAAGAAGAAAAAGGTATAAAAAACGGGATGAGCGAAGAACGGGTCGTCCTGGTCGTCGGAAATGACAAAAAACGGGCGAGGTTGGCCGCATTTTTGTCCGGACTCGGCATGAAAGTCGAAGTCCTGACCGCTCTGCCTGAGCCTTCCGCGGTTCCGGGACTTGCGATCGGCCTGTCCACCCTGGTCGTCGCCCTCCGAGGCGAGAAGGACTCCAAGGAAAATCTGCGCCGCCTCAAGAAAGAGTTCAGTCTCCACCTCCGCAAGTCCCGGGAGCTCGAGGAGGCCCACGATACGACCCTCGAGAATTTCATGGCCGCCCTGGACCTGAGGGACGTCGAAACCTACGGCCACTCCAAGACGGTCGCCCGTTACAGCCACGTCCTGGCCGAGGCCGTCGGCATCCGGGACCCCCGCGCCCTCGACAGCATCCGCAAGGGGGCGCTCCTCCACGACGCGGGCAAGATGGCCATCCCCGATTCCATCCTGAAAAAACCCGGTCCTCTGTCAGGCAAGGAATGGGAGGTCATCCGCAGGCACCCCGCCCTCGGCTACGGTCTCGTCCGCGACGTCAAGCTCGTCAGCGAGGTCGGCAACATCATCCTCTGCCACCACGAAAAATACGATGGAACGGGCTATCCGAAAGGCCTGAAGGGCGACGCCATCCCGCTCGAAGCGCGGGTCTTCGCCGTGGCCGACACGCTCGACGCCGTGACCTCCCACCGTCCCTACCGCGCGCCGCGGGACTTCCGCGTCGCCCGGCGCGAGCTCGTCGGGAACGCGGGGAAGCAGTTCGACCCGAAGATCGTCGACGTCTTCTGCGGCATGGACCTGGCCGTCTGGGAGAAAATCAGGTTCCAGACGACGCGCCTCCTCCCCCCCATCGAAGACTACCGGCCCCACGTCGCGAAGAAGTAGGCCGCCGGAGCGTCATGAAACCCTAAGCTCTTCTGGCCGTGATGACCCGAGGTTTGCCGGCCATGTCCCAGGCCGTCTCGATCTCGGTCCAGCGCTTGCCGAAAAGGGCCAGGACCCGGTCGCGCTGGCCGTCCCCGATCTCGAATATGAGGTAGCCGCCGGGCCTTAGAAAAGTCCCGGCCCGGCGGACGAGCCGCTCGATCATCTCCAGGCCGGACTCCCCCGAAAGGAGCGCCCGCCGGGGTTCGAAGTCGCGGACCTCGGGCGGCAGTCCATCCCACTCCGCGCTCGAGATATAAGGCGGATTGGAGACGATGAAGTCGAAGCGCACTCCCGTCCCACGGAAGGCCGAGAAGAGGTCGCTCCTGTGGAACTGGACGTGCTTCGTCTTGTGAAGCGCAGCGTTCCGCCGGGCGACGCGCAGAGCCCTCTCGGAGATGTCCACGGCCTGGATGTGGGCCCGGGGCAGTTCCTTGGCCAGGGCGACGGCGATACAGCCGCTGCCCGTCCCCAGGTCGAGGATCGACTCGCTCTCGCGCGTCGAGAGCTCGAGGACCTTCTCGACCAGGACCTCGGTCTCGGGACGCGGGACGAGGACGGCGGGCGTCACCTTGAACGGGATGGACCAGAATTCCTTCACCCCGGTGAGATAGGACAGCGGCACGCCGCCCAGCCGCTTCTCGACGAGCCTCCGGAAATAAGCTTCCGCCTTCGGCGAGCAAGGATTGTTAGGGGCGGCGAGGTATCGTTCTTCGGTCAGGGCGACGGCCCGGAGAAGAAGGACTTTGGCTTCGAGGAGGGCCTGGGGCCGGTCTTGAAGGAGGGCCATCCCGCTCCTGAAGAGGTCGGCGAGCGTCTTGTTAGATTTCAACTTCCTTGGCCTGGCCCGGGCCCCCGGGCGTTTCGCCTAGGGCCTGAGCTTGGGCCTGGAGGACGAGCTTCGCCAGGATGTCGTCCAGGTCCCCCTCCAGGATGCCCTCCATGTTATGGAAGTTCATGTTCAGCCGATGGTCGGTGATCCGCGATTGGGGAAAGTTATAGGTCCGGATCTTCTCGCTCCTCTCCCCCGTCCCGACCTGGGACCGCCGGTTCTTGGCGATCTTCGCCTGCTGCTCGCGCTGGGCGACGTCCAGGAGCCGCGAGCGGAGGACCCGCATGGCCTTCTCCTTGTTCCGGTGCTGGGACTTTTCATCCTGGCAGGAGACGACGAGGCCCGACGGCTTGTGGCTGACGCGGATCGCGGTGTAATTCCGGTTGACGCTCTGGCCGCCCGGGCCCGAGGAGCCGAAGGCCTCGATCTTGAGGTCCTTGGGGTCGATCTTGAGGTCGATCTCCTCGGCCTCCGGCAGGACGGCCACGGTCGCCGTCGAGGTGTGGATGCGTCCGGAGGCCTCGGTCTTGGGCACGCGCTGGACGCGGTGGACGCCGCTTTCGTACTTGAGGACCGAGTAGGCGCCCTTGCCGCGGATGTTGCCGATGGCCTCCTTGAGACCGCCGATCGGCGAGAAGCTCGTGTCCACGACCTCGAGCTTCCAGCCCTTCTTTTCGGCGAACCGGGAGTACATCCGGAAAAGGTCCTGGGCGAAAAGCGACGCTTCGTCCCCTCCCGCCCCGGCCCGGATCTCGAGGATGACGTTCTTCTCGTCGTTGGGGTCCTTGGGGAGGAGCATGGTCCGGAGGTCGGCCGCGAGGGCCTGCTCCCGCTTCCCGAGCTCTTCGGCCTCGCCCTCGGCCAGGCGCCGGAGCTCCGGCTCGGTCTTGGGGTCGGCCAGGAGGTGGCGGGCCTCTTCGCCGTCCTTGTGAACCCTTTTGTATTCCTCGTACTTCCGGAAGACGGGCTCGAGCTCCGCCCGTTCCTTGGCCAGGTCGCGGATCTTCTGGGGATTGGAGGCGATCGCGGGGTCGGAGAGGGCGGCTGTCAGCCGGCGGTACTTGTCCTCGATCGCCTGGAGTTCATGGATCATCGAGCGGATTTTTTGGGCTTCGCGAGACTCTTGAGATTCTTGGTGTCGCCGTATTTTTTCTTGAACTTCTCGATGCGGCCGGCGCTGTCGATGAATTTCTGCGTGCCGGTGAAGAAGGGATGGCACTGGGAGCAGATCTCCACCCGGATCTCCTTTTTGGTGGACCTCGTCTTGAACGTGCTGCCGCACGCGCAGGTCACCGTGCATTCCTGGTATTCGGGATGGATATCTTTCTTCATGGGACGATCTCCTTGAGCGCGGTATTATAGCAGATTCTAGGCGTCGCCGCAAAACGTCGGCAGGTCCCCGGATCTCCTCTCGAATTCGGCCCAATCGACGGAAAAAGCGGGGGATTTCCGGCTGCTTTTGAGGATGTCTTTGTAGCGCCGGGAATCGAAGTACTCCTTGAGGGGCCGGGTCATGGGGTAGAGCTGTTCTTCGGCCGCCCATTCGTAGACCGTGCCGTCCTCGCGCCTCAGGCAGTTCAGATGGACGACCCAGGCCAACTGCTTGAAGGACATGTGGCTGAAGGACCGGCGGACGGCCAGGACCTCGGCCTCCTTGCGGGGGTTCCAGAAGTGGAAATAGCGTGAAAAAAGGACGGCGTTGTGGAAATAGGCGGGGAACGCCAGGAGGCAGTCCTTGTGGGTCAGGCGGGCGAGGTAGAGGAACAGGTCCATGATCTTCGTCCTCATGCCCAGCCCGGGACGGGTCTGGCCGGGCAGGGGCGTGAACTGCTCATTGAACTTCACGAGCGGGTTCTGGAGAGTCAGCCACTCGAAGGACAGGGCCTTCTGAGGCGGCAGGGGAGCGGGCCCGTCGGGATGCTCCTTGGGGACGAACTCGGTTTCCCGGACCTTGACGTCGACGATGAGGGTCTCGGGCCCGGGTTCGCGCAGATAGATCTGGAATCTCTGGAGCGGGTATTCGGACGAATCGATGTCGAAGGCGAGCGGCCAGAGGAAACGCTTGCGCGCCTCCTTGAGCAAACCCTTCTTGTTGAGGACGGCCAGGACCTCGCTGAGGGAATAGCGGCCGAGGAAAAGGGAGCTGCCCTTCTTCGAAGCGAGTTCGGTGAAGATCTCGCGCTCGTCGACGAGCGGGGTCTCCTTCCAGAACGGGGCCGCCTTGCTCGCCGATCTTTTCATGGTCGGGTCTGCGTGTCCTTTCGCCGGGGTTTCCCCATTTTAAGGGAACGCGGCGCGGCAGGCAAGCCCGTTGCCGCAGGTTCGCCGGGAGCGGGCTCTCCCCCGGCCTCCCCCGCCGCCGGTACGAACAGGCAGAGGATGTCGTCCCCGAGGGCCACTCGCCGCTCGAGCTTGAAATCCCCGAGTTTGGGCTTGACCTTGAAGTAGTGGCGGAGGACGATGAGGCCGTCCGGCTTGAGAATGCCGCGCTTGCGGATGACTCTGAGCGGGTTCCTCTCTTCGAGGAGCCGGTAAGGGGGATCGAGGAAGATGAGGTCGAAGCGGACGCCCTTCTTGGCCAGGTCGATGACGGCCCGGTTGAACTCCCGGTGGAAGACGACGGCCTTCTCCTCCGCCCCGCACTTGGCGACATTCAGCCGGATGGCTTTCACCGAAGGATAGAACTCGTCGACGAAGACGACCAGCTCGGCGCCCCGGCTCAAGGCCTCGAGGCCGACCGAGCCCGTCCCGGAGAAGCCGTCCAGGCAGACGCTCCCCTGGAGCCGGTCCCGGACGATGTTGAACAGGGCCCCCTTGACCTTGTCCTGCATGGGCCGGACCGACGGGCTGGGGACCATCTTCAGCCGCCGGCCCTTGTAGCTGCCGGTGATGATGCGGATCATGGCGCTCCCTTTCCCATCCTTTCCTAGTAATAGACGACGACTTGGCCCGGCCGGCTCTCGAGTCTCCGGACTCCGGGCGGCAGGTCGTACCAGTCCTCGAGGCCCGTCGGCTCGACGCCCTGCAGACGGGAGAGGATTCCGATGATGATGTCGACGACGGCCGGAGCGATCGGCTGGGCCCCGAGGAAGAGCTTGTCCATGGAGACCTTGATCTTGCCGTCGCGGGTCTCGATGCCGGCCGAGAATAACAGGTCCTGCCGCCTCGGGAGCAGGCCGGAGGTCTGACGGTCGCCGAGGTCGATCGTGATCCGGCCTTCGATGCGATCGCCCGCCAGCAGCTTGAACTCCGCGGCCTTGACGAAGGGTTCGTTCTCGGCGTCGAGGCGGCAGATGACGTAGGCGTTGAACTCGGCCTCGGTGAACGTCGCGCTGCGGAGGGCTGCGGCGGGCCGGTGCCGTTCCGCCTCGATCTTTTTCAGGGCGTCCAGGATCCCGGCCGCCTTGGCCCGGACCTCCGGACGCACCTCGGCCGTTGCGCCCGGCAGGGCGAATAGAAGAGTCGCCAGCGTCAAAACGGCTGTCTTTCTCATGGCGGTCAGGCGTCCGCTCCCATGTTAGCAGATTAGTGGAGCCGAGAAAACAGGAAGGGGGAAGTCCTCCATTCGGCTTGGCGAAGGATATTGCCCTTAGCCCCCCGGGAACCAGTCCGAGTTGTTCCTACGCCCGAAGGGCGAGCCCCCTCCGCTACGGGGGTCGTCAGGGCAATATCCATCGCCGCCTCACGACGGACTTCCCCACTATTGGAAGAAGAACCAAAAAAAGGAGATCAGAAGTGGGAGAGCGTGCCGTCCCTCTTGGCCTTGCGGACGGCCAGCCGGAAAGCGATAAGGCTCACCGGCAGGAGGATGATGTTGAACACCGCCAGGGCGGCGATGTCCGGCAGGACCTCGGCGAATCCGGCCGAGGCGAGGAGGCTTTTTCTCATACCGTCGAGCGCGTAGGTCACGGGCAGGAGGCTCGAGACCCAGCGGATCCAGGGCGGGAGAAGCGCGACGGGGAAGACGACCCCCCCGAGCAGTCCGGAGACGGTCCCGAGGATCCAGCCGAAGGGGTTGCCGGTTTTGTAAACCAGGATGAAACTCGCCGAAAGTATGCCGACGCCGAGGAAGCAGAGGACCGTCAGGACGCCGACAGAAAGGACGCCCGGCACGTTGACCCGGCCCAGGGTCATGCCGAAAAAGACCAGGGCTACGCCGAGGTGGAGGACCGTCCGAAAGACCTGGAGAATGAGGGAGTAGAGCGACGAGCCGAAGAGGACGGTCGGGATCGAGGCCGGGGTGACGAGAAGGGCCTCGAGCGTCCCCGAGACCTGGGCGCTGCGGACGACGGCCGACAGGCCTTCCTGGAACATCCCCAGGAGGCTCGAGAAGGCGACGCCGACGACGGCGAAGGAAAAATAGTCTCCGCCGAAAGGCCCCAGGGACGGCGTCCCCGGAGGGACCAGCTTGGCCACGAAATAGAACGTCGCCGAGGACAGGAGGATGCCGACGAAGGACGAGACGAACGAGAACTTGTAGGTCAGAGCTTCCCGGAAATCCCGGCGGAGGAAGGCGGAAAGCCGGCCCGGCAGGAGCATCATCGTCTTCGACCCGCCGCTCATCGGCTCACCGGGGGATCGCCGACGGCCTTCTCATAGACCTGGCGCAGGGACGTCCGGCCTTCGCCGGTGAGGGACGCGACCGTGCCCTGCAGCCGGATCCGGCCGCGGCCGATGACGGCGATCTCGTGGGCGAATTCGGCGGCCTCGGCGAGGTCGTGCGTGGCCCAGAAAACGGTTTTGCCACGGCCCTCGACGAGCTCGCCGCGGAGGAACGACCCGATCCTGTCGGCGGCCTGCGGGTCGAGGGACCGCGTCGGCTCGTCGACGAGGAGGATGGACGCGTCCGCGAGCAGGGCCCGGGCGAAGGCCAGCATCTGGCGCATCCCCGTGGAATAGGAGTTGAAGCGCAGGTCGGCCGCGGCCTCGAGCCGCGTCAGGCGCAGGACCTCGTCGATCCTGCGGTCGCGGGCCGGACCGCGGAGTCCGTAGAGCGCGCCGAAAAATTCGAGGTTCTGCCGGCCGGTCAGCCGCCAGTAGAAGCTGCG
The DNA here is from genome assembly GCA_964525875.1 of uncultured Eubacteriales bacterium. GTDB lineage: Bacteria > Acidobacteriota > Aminicenantia > Aminicenantales > Saccharicenantaceae > RBG-16-66-30. Next base: position 59,063 of record CAZGJS010000004.1, on the reverse strand, counting down.
CTCGTCGTTGATGGCGAAGCCGACGGCGTTCTTCACGGGGCCCGGGTGCCGTTCGACGTCGTGTCCGTCGACGCTCGCCCGCCCGCCGTCCGGCAGGACGAGGGTGGCCAGGATCTTGATCAGGGTGGTCTTGCCCGCGCCGTTCGGGCCGAGCAGGCAGAACGCACGGCCCCGCTCGACACGGAGGTCGAGGCCGTCGAGGGCGGTCGTCGTCCGCTTTTCGAAGGGCCTGCGCACGAGATCCCGGAAACCCCGGAAAACAGGATACCTCTTGACCAGGTTCTCGGCGAGGATGGCCGGGGTCGGGTTCATGGGGCTGCCGTGAAACGCTTGGCGGCCGTAAAGACCGGCCTAAGGATCCGGTCGAGGTAACGGCCGTAGAGCCGCAGGGAATTCGGGGGCAGGCCGCAGTTCACGGCCAGCCAGGCCCGCGGCGGGAACAGGATGCCCCGCAGGGTCCGCACGGCGAGGCCCGGGTTCTTCCGCTCCCAGAGCGAAAAAAGCGAGGGCAAATAATAGGGCCAGGCCGGCGCCGCGCGCCGGGCGGCCGTCGCGGCCGCGGGCCAGAGAATTCGCAGCCCGACTCTCTCGAAAGGTCCCGGCCGCAACTCGGCCAGGGGACCCGGAGGGACTGTCCCCGGCCAGAGCGTATTGGCCAGATGGAGGCCGTAGAATACGGGCCCCCTGACCCGTTCGGCCCGGGAGATCCTCGAGACCCGTTCCCAGTCGAGACCGGGACGCAAAGCCAGTTCGGCGATGTCCGAGAGCCAGACGAGCCGCTGGTAGGAGTGCTGCTGGGCGTGGATGCAGAGATAGCAAAGTTCATGCTCGGCCGGCAGGACCATGGCCTCGGTCCCGCGCACGCTCAGCCGGCCGGCCGAGGACCAAAGACCATCTCCCTCACGGTTCGGGAAATGGAGCCCGAGCGGGGTGAAATGGAATTCCAGGAAAAGAGAGTCCTTGCGGTAATAGGGAGAATAGGCCCAGTCGAGCGGCGGATCCGCAGCCGCCGGCCCGCCGCTTGAGTCGGCCGCTTCCGTATAGCCGACACCGCCCAGAATTTTTTTCAAGGCGGGCCAGTCGGAGGGATGGACGATGAAATCCACGTCCCAAAAAGGGCGTAAAGCGGGCTCGGGGTAAAGGTCGAGGGCCAGCCGCCCGCCCTTAGTCAGCGCGGCCCGAAGTCCCGCCCTGCGGACGGATTCCAGGAAAAGTTCGAGCTCTCGATAAACCTGGGCCGTGCGGGCCAGGTTCCGCAAAAAAGAGCGCCGGAGGGTTTCCAGGACGGCGGCCGGCACGGCGCCGGGGTTGTCCCGGAGGTTCCAGTAAAGAAGAGGGAGGATGCCCTCTTCCTCGGCCTTGCCGAGCGCCCGGTCCCAGTCCCGGACGGAGCCGGCGAGACGGAGGACTTCCTCCCTTGCTCCGGGGCCCAGGGCCGGGCGGGAGCAGAGAACGAAAAGTCGGGCGAGGGAATGTTCGCTCAAGGAGTGCACCCCGCGAGGGGACCGTCGATCGTCAGGAAAGGCGGTTCGCGGTCGTTACTTGATCTTGAACTGGGAAACCGGTTCCTCTTCGTAGATGGCGACGAGGGGTACCGCCCCGGCTACGATCGCGGCGATACCGAGCGGGGCCAAGAAAAAGGGCGGGACGCCGCGCTTGCAGACGATGTAAACGAAGTCCCCCGGCTCACATGGCTTCGACGTCCGGAGGAGAGCGGTGTGGCCGGAGAGGACGCGCTTGGCCGTGGCCCCGTAGGCCTTCAGGCCCCGCATGTCCTGGTAGAAGTCCGTGACCTGACCCTTGACGTGGATGCGGTCCTCGAATTGGAGGAGCCCGACCTCGATGAGGATTTCGGCCTCTTTCGTCTCGGGAACGTACTTGACGACCTTCCCGATGAAGGCCTCGCCCTTTTCCCGCTGTTCCTTTATGACAGCCGCGGCGGCCGAGGCGGCGGCGGGGTCATAGACGTTCAGGGTGATGGAGATCTTGGACGTCTTGTCGGCCATGACGCCGAAGAAATCCTGGGAGTTGTAGCTCCCCTTGTCGGATCTCACTCCCAAGGCGTAAATCCCCGCCCCGAGACCCGGGACCTTGAACACGCCCAGGCTGTCGGACTTCGGACTCTCGGCGACGGCCCCCGTGGTCAGGTTCTTGACTACGACGACCGCCCCCTCGACGGAGGTCGAGCCGTCCTGCGCATAGATGAATCCGATCAGGTTTCCCTTCCCTGCCTGTTGGGGACGCAGGATCGAAGGGAACAGGACGAGAATCAGCGCTAGCGCCGACCCCCATGAGAGAACGACCTTGGCACCTCGCCTCATGGGCTTCCTCCTTGGCGATGAATATGATAGGCGTCTTGTCCGGGGCTTGTCAAGCCCCGTAAATATTTGTAATTGTTTAAGGTAGGCCTTTTTTCCCGGCCGTCGACCCTAACGGGCCGAAGAGATGTCCTGGCTGATCCGGGCCAGGACGATGGAGTCGCTGACGGCGGTTATCTCGAGGGAATTCCCTCCCGGCCTGGGTGAGGCCGGGAAACTCGCCGACCCGGCGTCAGCGGTCCCTTCCCAGACGACCCGGCCGTTGAAGAAGACGGCGACGAGGGGACGGCTGCCGGCCGCCGCGGGCGCGAATTCGAGGCTGATCTTCCGCGGCCGGCCGTCGGTGACCAGGACCTCCTCGAAGGATTCCCCCTTCCGGAGGAGCCGGCCGCCGAAGTCGATCGTCCCGGGCGTGACCAGGCGGTCGATAGTCCGCCGGGCTTCGGCGGCCTTATCCTCGTCGTTCAGGCGGTCGCAGCATTTCTCGATGCCCAGGAGGACGCCGAGGTTCTCCGGTTCTATCTCCAGGGCCATCCGGAAATATTTCTCGGCTTCGTAGATATAGTCGAGCTTGAGGTAGGATTCGCCGATCAAGCCGAGGACGCGGGCATAGCTCGCCTTCCCGGACGGGGAGATGACGAGAGAGCTCGAAGCCAGGAGGTCGCCGATCCGGACGATGTCCCGGTAGCGGTTCTGCTGGAAATCGAGGGCCATCCGGAAGGCCAGCGCCTGGAGGTCCTTCGCCGGCGAAGCGGCCGTCGGGCCCTCGCCGAGGAGGCCCCGCTCCTTGATGAAAGCCTCGAACTCGCCCAGGGGCGTGAACTGGTCCTCGATTTCGAGATAGGCGGCGATCGTGCCGTCGGTGTCGGCCAGGGAGCGCGTTTCCTCGATGCGGGTCATGGCCAGGAGACGGCGGGTCAACTTGAGGACCACGGCGTATTCCCGGGGGTCGAAGAGCTCCCGCCCGGCGAGCGCCTGGTAGAACTTGATCGTCCCGAGCGCCTCGAGCGCGCGGGCGTAGTGGGCGGAAGCCTCGGCGTTGCGGAAAACCTCGGCCTCCCTCCGGCCCAGGTCGAGCTCGTTCTTGGCCCGGAGGAAATCGAGATGCTCGGCCTTGGCCAGGGCCGTCTGCCGGGCCTCGAGGGCGAGCGATTTCTCGCCCAGGAACCGGGCGTAGGCGCGGAGGAGGGCGGCGTCTTCGGGGAGGATCTTGTCGACGAGCGAGGTATCCCGGACCTCGAGGTTCCAGGTCTCGAGGAGGTCGAGCAGGCGCTCCTCGTCCTTGCCGGACAGCGTCTTCCTCAGGATGTCGAGGGTGAAGTCCTTCTCCGCCGCCGACAACGCCTCCCACCGGGCGAGGAGGACCCTGCCGACCTCGAAATAGATCTGACTGTTGTGGCCGGTCAGCTCGGCCGCCTTCTTGTATTCTTCGAAATACGAGACTGGAGCCGGGAGCGACAGGTAGTTCATGTAGAGGAGCGTTTGGGCGAAATGGAAATGGACCTCGGGAGAGCCCGGGTTGAGGCGCAGGGAGCGCAGGAACGAGCCGACGGCCTGGGAGAAGAGAGCGTCGCGCTCGGCCGGATTCCCCAGGGCCTCGGCCCCGCGCTCGAAGGCGGCCTTGCCGAGCTCGAAGGAGACGAGGTCGTTCCAGGGATAGGCCGCGGCGGCGCGGCGGAGGAGGCGGATCCTCTCTTCGAGGCTCGAGTACGGCGCCTTCGCTTTCCAATAGAGGCGCGCGTTCCAGGCGATGGCGGCTTGGAAAACGACGAGGACCACGAGCCCGAAGAGAAGGAGCATCTTTTTCTTCAAGGGAAAACCTCAGCTTTTCCGGTAGGTGGCCATGACCAGGGTCAGGCACAGGACGACGGTGAAGAGGACCATGTTCGCCGGGATGTGCAGGTTGAAGTCGGTGAAAGTGTGGAGGCCGATGCCGGCAAGGCTGACGATGCCGCCGAGGGCGAGGCCCCGGGCTTCCATGTTCCTCCGGTTCCTCCAGGCCAGGAACGCCTGGACGCCGATATAGAGGATGCCGCCGAGGAGGAGGAGGACGCCGAGGACGCCGACTTCGGCGACGTACTCCAGGTAATCGTTATGGGCGTGAACGAGCCGCATCTCCGACCCGCCACGCGTCTCGTAGGCGTTATAGGCGGAGGCGAATGTGCCCAGGCCCGTCCCGAAGAGCGGGAAATCCCCGACGATGTCGGCCGTGTTGGCCCAGTAGAGCGGCCGGTCCTCGTGGAGGAGGTCGTCGAGGGCGAAGCGCTTGATGGTCGAACCGACGCCGATGTAGACAGCCAGGATGGTGACGATGAAAAAGGTTGTCCTGACGAACTTCCCGACCCAGACCTGGCGGTAGCCGGTCCGGCTGAAGGTCAGGACGGAAAATCCGAGGAAGAGGAAGAAGGTGAAGACGAGGACAGCCAGGCCGGACCGCGAGTTGGAGAGGACGATGCCCAGGGACATGACCACGATGCCGGCCATGATCAGGACGTTCTCCAGGACCCCCTTGGAGGTCCAGAGCATGATCTTCTCCCGGAAGCCCTTGACCCCGAAGGTCAGGAGGTTCATCCGGGCAATGGCCAGGCCGATGGCCAGGGGGACGATCATCTCCAGGTAGCCGGACAGGTGGCTCCGGTTGACGAACGTCCCGGTCACGGAATCGGGGCTGAACATCTTCTTATAAAAGAGGAGGCGCGGGTTGGCCCGGGTGAGCTCGAAGAGGCCGTAGAGGGCCTGGAAGACCCCCGAGCCGATGAGGACGACGATGATCGTCCGGATCTGGCGGCCTCGGGTAACGGTTTTGAGGACGAGGAAACCCAGGAGGAAGCAGGCCGCGAGAAAGAGCCCCTCCCGCAGGGTGGCGGAGGGGGCGATCGACAGGCTCATGAACTTCGGCGGGACGAAGCCGGGGGAATAGAGCCGCTGGAACTCGTAGCTCCCGGGGGAGATGAGCCGGACGAGAGCGGCCGGAAGCGGCAGGATCTGGAAAACGACGAAGACGAAGAAGCCGGCCGCGAAAAACCTCAGCCGCCGCAGGACGGGCGGCAGATGGCGGTTGAGGGAGGGCTTCTCGTCGAAAAGGATATAAGCGGCGGCCATCGCGGCCACGGCCAGCTCGATGACAAAAACCGACCATTCCCCGACGGAAGCGGCCGGGAGGGGGCTCCAGAGGAGAAGGGCCAGGAGCCCGTATTCGACGATCTTTTTCTTCATGTCTTCGTTTCCGTTCCCGCTTTCTCCGGTTCCCCGGCCGCGCCGCGCTTCTTCTCGGCCGGGCCGGCCCCGTCGGCCGCCTCGTACTCGTACTGGTAATAATGATAGAAGGGCGTCCCGATCCCCCGGTGGCCGATCTTGACCTCGTTGAAGACGACGCCGATGATGTCGGCCTTGGCCTTGCGGATCTCCTCGATGGCCCGGACGAGGGGCCGCCGGGTCGTCTTCCCGGCCCGGACGACGAAGACCGTCGAGTCGACGAGCGAGCTGACGATGACCGGGTCGATGACGGCCAGGACGGGCGGCGTGTCGAGGAGGACGATGTTGAATTTGTCCTTGGCCAGGGCCAGGAGCTCCTTCATCCTCTTCGAGTTCAGGAGCTCGGCCGGGTTCGGCGGATGGGGACCGCTGGGGATCGTCCAGACGTTATCGATGGAGGTCATCTGGACGACCTCTTCGAAGGAATTCTTGCCGGCCAGATAGCTGCTCAGACCGTTGACGTTCCGCAGGTTGAAGACCTTGTGCAGGCGCGGCTTGCGCAGGTCGGCGTCGACGAGCAGGACCTTGCCCTCGAGCTGAGCGAACGAGACGGCCAGGTTGGCGATCGTGGCCGTCTTCCCTTCCTGGGGCAGGGTGCTCGTGAAGCAAATCGTCTTGGGCGCGCTGTCGGCGTGGGAGAAGAGGATGGATGTCCGGACCGTCCGGTAGTCCTCGGCGATCGAGAACTTGGGGTAGAGGTGGTTGATGAGCTCGATCTCCCGGACCTCGGGGATCGTTTCGCTGGGCTTATCGCCCTCCGTCCCGTAGGAGCGGTAGGAGCCGTAGGGGTCGGCTCTTTTCTTCTGCCCGTCGGCCGAAAGGAAGGGGATGATGCCTAGGGACGGCAGGCCGACGAGCTTCTCGACGTCCTCGGGGCCCTTGACGGTGTTGTCGAGGTACTCGACGAGAAAGATCAAGCCCAGCCCGCCGAACAGGCCGAGGAGGAGGGCCGTCAGCAGGTTCCGCCGGACGTTCGGGGTGAAGGGGCCGCCGGGCACGAGGGCCCGGTCGACGACCTTGATGTTGCTCGTCCGCAGACCGCCGAGCTGGCTCGATACCTGGATCTCGTTCTGCTTGGAGACGAGGGTGCCGAGCAGTGTCCGCATGTTCTCGACCTCGGTCCGGAGGGTGTGGTAGAAGATGGCGTTCTTGTTCATCCGGGTGACGTCCCCCCGCTGCTCGTTGAGGAGCCCCTGCAGGGAGGTCTCCTTATTCAGGGCCGCGCGGTAATCGGCCTCGGCGGAGTCGACCGCCTTGCGGATCTCCCCCTGGAGGGTGTTGCGGGTGGCGTCGAGCCGGGCCTTGAGCTGGACCATCTCCGGGTACTCGGGCCTGTAGATCCGGCCCTTCTCCTCATAATCGGACTTGACCTGGGTGTAGGTCGTCCGCAGGGTTTGGATGGTCGGGTTGCTGACGGACTCGGGCAGGGAGTCCACGCCGACGTTCTTCAGCTCGAGGTAGGCGGACTCCTTGGCGTAGCGCTCGATCTGGGCCGTGGTCAGGGCCGTGTTCACGTCAGAGAACTTGTTGACGACCGTGCTCTCGTCGCCGCTTAGGTAGAGGAGGTCCTTCTCCTGGCCGTACTTCTGGAGGTCCTCCTCCTTGCGCTTGAGGTCCTCGCGGAGAAGGGCCACCTGTTCGGACAGGAACTCCGAGGTCTGCTTGGTGGCCTCGTAGCGGGTCTCGACCGAGAAGCTGACGAATTCCTCGACGAGGGCGTTGACGATGTCGGCGGCGAGCGCGGGATGCGGCGAAACATAGCTGACGTAGACGAGACGCGTCTCCTCGATGGGCGCGATGCTCAACCCGCCCAGGATGGAGAAAGCGTAGCTCGAGTAAGCCGGAATCGGCTCCTCCGCCCGCGCCCTCTGGAACTCCGGCCGCGCGCCGATGTTGATCTTCTTGGCAACCCGCTCGGCCAGGGACCGGCTGGTGAGGAGGCGGAGCTGGGTGTTGAAGTACGTCCCCATGTAATCGCTGCGGTAGTAGCCGCCGGCGTTGAGGACGTCCTGGATGTTGAGCAGGCTCGCCCCGGGCTCGTCGATCAGCAGCGTCGCCGTGGCCCGGTAGAGCGGCGTCGTGGTGAACGAGAGGACGGCCGCGAGCGCGATAAGGACCGCCGCGAACGTCACCAGGACCCATTTCCTCTTGAGAACGACCCGGACATACTCGAGGACGTCGATCTCCTTCTTGTCCGTCTTGCCGGCGAAACCCTTCATGGCTTTTCTCCCCTGGCCCGGCTCAAAAGAGGCTTTCCGGGACGTAGACCGTGTCGTTTTCCTGGAGCGGGACGTCCTTGATCTTGCCCTTGAGGATGTCCCGGACGTTGACTCTGATCTCGAGCTCCTTGCTCGTGACGTCCTTTCTCCGGATGTTGACCTTCTTCCTGTTGGCCCGGTCGGTGAAGCCCCCGGCCTGGGCGATGGCCTGGGTCAGGGTCGGCAGGCTCGATTTCTTGACCTGCAGGGCTCCCGGGTTCTTGACCTGCCCGAAGACATAGATCAGGACGAACTTATCGACCGGGACGTTGATGACGTCGCCCGGCTCGAGGACGACGTTGAGCTTGGGGTCGCCCTGGACGAACAGGCCGTCGATCGAAATGCGGATGGCCTTGCTGTCGCCCGCCGCGAGCTGGCGGATGACGATGATCTCATCGCCCGCGTCACGGGTCAGACCGCCCGCCTCGGACAGGACGGAAAGGACGGTCTGGCGCCCAAGGAGCTCGAACGACCCCGGCTTCTCCACCGCCCCGACGACCGAGACGCGCCGGCTCAGGTATTCCAGGATGTGGACGGTCACCTGGGGTTTGAGGACGATCTTCTCGCCGGCGAGCTGGGTCAGCTTTTTCTCCACCTCGAACTTGGAAAGGTTGCCGACCTCGACCTGCCCCAGCATGGGCAGAGTGATCCGGCCTTCCTCGGAGACGCGGACGACGAGCTTGTTGATCTCCGGGACGCCGAGGACCGTGATCTCGAGGAGGTCCTTGGCCCCGATCTTGTATTCGGCGCTCACCGGCTGCTGGGCGGCCGCCGAGAAGGACAGGATCACGGCCAGGACGAGGGCGGCGAGCCCGGCGGTTTTTATGTTTTCTCTCATGTGCGGCTCCTTAAAATTCGTAGGTCAGAAATGCCCCGACGAAGTTCCGACGGATATTGAAGCCCGGGGCGTTCGACGTCCGCCGGTAGAAATTGTAGGTCAGGCCGAGCCCGGCGGTTCCGGCGACCCGGACGACCGGGCCCACGGAGAAGGTCCGGTAGACGTCTTCCCGGCGGTCGATCAAAAAGACTTCGCCGCCGTACCAGACATCCTGCGGTTCGGGATAATCCATCGTCCCGAGCTGGACCGTCCCGTCGATCCTGAGGAAAGGCGAGACATAGAACGAGAGGCCGGCCCGGGCCCGGCCGTCGATGTAATAGTACGCGCTCTCGTTGTAAGAGAAGGCGTTGTCGCGGACGTACCCCAGGTTGACGCCGAGCCTCCCGAGACGGAAGGCGGCGTCCGTCGCGGCGACGAGGCCAGAGAACGGTTTCCGCTCCGCCGAGTCGGGCTTGAACGATTTCCAGCCGAGCGAAATCATCCCCCGGGCCCGCCCGAGGAGGGGGAAGCGGATGCCGCCTGAGACCTCGAAAGAGGAGGCGTTGCGCCAAGCGGATTCCGGAAAGACGAATTCGTAGCGCGTCCACCCGGCGGTCGTAAAGATAAAGCTCTGCGAAAAGACGCGGTAATAAAGCTCGATAGCAGCCGCTGTTTCCCGCCGGTCGAGGGCCCGGGCGTAGATGTCGTCCGGGGCGTCCGAAGCGACATCCTTGTACCGGAAATCCTCCATCGAGCCCGTCAAGCCGGCCGCCGTCCCCCGGGGGGTTTCGAAAAAGAAACCTGCCGTCCCGCCTTTGACCGTGTCCTGGATCCTCTGGTCGAGCTCGCTCGTGGCCCGGCGGACATGGCTCAGGACATGATAGTCGGCCGAGAGTGAGAAGCTCCGCAGGACGAGGAGCCGCAGGCTCGAGGCAAAACTGTTGGTGAAGGCGCGCAGCTCTTTCTCTTTGGCGTAGAAGAGGTATTCGGGATTTTCCGTCACGGACAGGATGATGGAGCTCCCGACGAGCCAAGTGCCCCTGGCCTCGGGCGAGAATGTCGCCGTGAAGTCCGGGACGACCTCGCCTCCCTCTTCCCGGAAATAGACGTTCGAATCGTAGCCGATCTCGGACAGCCGGAACTCCGGGATGATCCGCAGGGGACCGAGACGGAGCCGGGCCCTTTCCTTGATATCGTCGTATTCCTCCCGGAAGTTCCGGTAGGACTGCCCGGAGAGGCGGACGCCGCCCAGCGCGAAGAGCAGGAGGGCGGCGCAACAGGATAGCTTTTTCATCTTTTTGCCGCGTTTCCGGTCAGGACAGGCCGAAGGGTCCCAGGCGGTCCTTGACGTCGCGGAAATATTTCATGAACGAGAGTCTATGCAGAAGGGCGAAGATGAGCCCGCTGTGCCAGTCGAAATCGGCCTTCTCCCGGATGATCGGGACGATGCCGTCGGTCTGGGCCAGGTGGAAAAGGCTCTCGATCCGGCCGTCGCTCAGCCGAGCGCACATCCGCCGGGTGTAGTGGCCGACCACGATCTCCTTCTGGAGAAGGCCCTTCCAGCGGCGCTCGTACTCGGCCAGGTCCGCGGCGCCGAAGGACGATCGGCCGAAGCACTCCAGGATGACGTCCGCGGCCAGGTCCGCGCAGGTCAGGCCGTAGCTGATCCCGCCGCCGGTCGTCGTCTTGGTCTGACCCGCCGCTTCGCCCACGGCCAGGACGCGGTCGCCGAAAGTCCCGGAGAGAAGGCCCTGGGCGACGGGCTTCGTCCTGATCGGGGCTTCTTCTCCCGTCCCGGGGCGGCCGTCGAAGTGCGCGTCGAGGAGCTTCCGGAGACAGGCCTTGGGATCCTTCTTGGTCAGCAGGCCGACGCGCGCCTTTCCCTCGCCGGCCGGGACCGCCCAGGCGAAGGCGCCCGGGGCGACGTCACGGCCGAAAAAGAGGGTCGTCGTGCCCCTGCCGGGGAGCAACGCTTCGACCTGGGCCCCCATTAGGAAATCCCGGGGCGTCGCCAGGCCGATCTTTTTCTGGAGCCCGTAGTCGACCCCCGTAGCCAGGATGGCGACGGCCGCGGCCTGCCGCGAAACGCCGCCCTGCCCGTCCCGGACCGTGACCTCGACGCCCCCGCGGCCGACGGCGATGTCGTCGACGCGCGCATCGCAGGCGACGGCCGCTCCGGCCGACACGGCCGCGTCGGCCAGGGCATTGTCGAACTTCTCCCTGTCCACGACGCAGGCGAACGGGCGCGGATGCTCGTAGGTCAGGACCGTCGAAAACGGCGAGACGAGACGGACCGTCCGCAGCTCTTCGATGACGGACCGGCGGTCGAGGCCGAAATCGTCGAAGACCTCTTTGCCGACGATCCCCGTGCAGACGACGTTGGCGCCGACCCGGGATTTCTTTTCGAGGACACGGACGTCGAGGCCGGCGGCGGCCAGACGCCCGGCCGCGCGCAGCCCGCTCGGCCCGGCCCCGATGACGATGACATCAGCTCGTTTCATTTATCAAACCTTGGGCTCCCGTGATTCCCACTTGCCGCGGAAGGTGATCCAGAACGACAGGGCGATGAGCTTGAGGTCGAGCCAAAAGCTCCCTTTGCGGATGTAGAGGAGGTCATAGCGGAATTTCCTGCGCCGCGGCGACTCGCCCGGGAGGTAGACCTGGGCCAAGCCGGTCAGGCCGGGCCTGACGGCATGGCGGGCGTCGTATCCCGGGATCTCGGCGATCGATTCCGGCCCGCGACCGCTCCGGACTTCCTTCTCGTTCGGCCGGAGCGCCCGGGGGCCGACGAAGCTCATGTCGCCTTTGAAGATGTTGACGAGCTGCGGCAGTTCGTCCATGGCCGAAGCCCTTAGGAGCCGGCCGACCTTGGTCACCCGGGGGTCGTCGGCGACGGCCTGGACAGGGCCGCTGGCAGTCTCGGCGTCCTTGACCATGGACCGGAACTTGAGCGCCTTGAAGATCCGCCCGTTCCGCCCGACGCGCTCCTGGGCATAGAAAACGGGGCCCCGATCCTCGAGCCGGATGGCCAGCGGGATGGCCGCCCAGAGCGGCGCCGACAGGACGAGCCCGACCGACGACAGGACGACGTCGAACGGCCTCTTCAGGAAAAGGGCCCGGCCGGCAGCGCTCTTCCGGCCGGTGTCCCGCTTCGACCCCGCCCAAGCGATGGCGGCCAGGACGGCCAGGATCCCGGCCGTGTCCACGGCCCAGTCGAACGGGCTGCCAAACCGGTTCGGGACGAACGACTGGAGAAATTCGTCGAGGAAACCGTAGGCGATGGCTACGGAGGCCGCCTGGAGCGCCTTCGGCTTGGACCAAGTCGGCCCGCGCCCGGCCCGAAAGGCTCGGTAGAGAAGGAAGGCCAGGAAGCCGTACTCGATGAAGTGGAGGGTCTTGCGGAAAACGATGTAGACCAGTCCGAGGGTGTGGGCGGAGGCCTGCGGCGCGAACCATTTGAAGACGTCGGCGAAGACCTCGAATATCCGGCTCGAGCCGAGGGCCCGGTTCGCCATCGGGAATATGAAGATCATCCAGAGAAGCGGCGGCAGGCCGTAGGCGGCGAATTTCTTCCAGGCGGGCATCTTGGCCATCAGGATACCATGGATCTCAGGAGTTTGTCATAGGACCCGAGGATCCTGTCCTTGGCGAATTGACGGACGACGTGCTCGCGGGCGTTTGCGCCGAGAAGCCGCCGTTTCTCCGGCGACCGCTCGAGGGTCCGCAGGGCTTCGGCGACGGCCGCCGCCCCGTCGGGGGGCACGGCGAGACCGCATTCCTTCTCTCGCAGGAGCGTGGCCACTTCGGAATCCGGAGCGGCCAGGCCGAGGATGGGCCGTCCGGCGGCCATGAAGGAGTAGAGTTTCGAGGGCACTGAGAGCTGGGACTTATCCTTGTCCAGCGGGACGAGCAGGACGTCGGCCGAGGCGAGCAGGTCCGGCAGGTCCCGGTAGGGCTGGAAAGGCAAGAAGGCCGTGTTCTTCAGGCCGAGCGAGGCCGCCTTCTTTCGCAGGGCCTCCTTCTTCAGCCCTTCTCCGACGATGACGAAGACGGTGTCCGGTTCGCCGGCCAGGAGTTTCGCCGCTTCGAGGACGCACTCCAGGGCCGCATTGCTGCTGATGCTGATCGTTCCGGAATACATGACGACGAACTTGTCGTGGAGCCCGTGCCGGCGCGAAACGGGGTTGTCCTTGGGAGCGGGTTTCAGAAAATCCGTGTCCACCCAATTCGGCAGGACCTCGAGCTTTACGGCCGGGACGCCTTTTCCGCGGAGATTGCGGGCGAAGCCGTGGCTGATCACGGCGATCCTATCGGCCAAGCCGTAAACCCACTTTTCGAGCGCTTTGGCGAATCGGATGCCGGCCGGGTTCTTCAGGATGCCGGATTCGATGGCCAGGTCCGGGTGGATGTCCTGGACGTTGACAAGGACCCGGGCGCCGCGGACGGCTTTGGCCCAGAAGGCCGGCACGCCGAGCTGGAGGGGCGGCGTCCGCAGGAAGAGGATGTCGCCTTTCCGGACGGAGAGAAGGTTGAGCAGGGCCCCGGCCGTGTAGATGTTCCAGGCCAGGAGCCGTCCGAGCGGAAAGGGCGCGCGGTTGGTCCAGAAGCGTTTGACGACGAACCCGCGGTCCTTGCGCCGGGAATAGAAGAGGCCGCGGAACTCCGCCCCGCGCTCCCGCGGCATCGTCGTCACGACCTCGACTTCGTGGCCGGCCGCGGCCAGATAGCCGGCGAGCTCGTCCATGAGGATCGGGGCGCTCCCGAAATCCGGGAGGTAGTACATCGTGTGGATGAAGATCTTCATGTTTCTGGACCGGGGTTTTCGAAAGCCCATTGATAGATGAAGCAGACGGCCGGGACGAGAAGGAGCAGGTCGACGCCGTAAAACGCGGCGGTCGATTCGAAAAAGCTCCGGGCCGTGAGGAAACCGAGGATGAGGACGGACTGCATGAGTAGGGTCTGGTCCGGCCCTTCGGCGGCCCGGATCCTGCGGATGACCCCGCTCTTGACAAGGAACGCCCACAGGACGGCGACGGCCGCGGCGAAGAGCAGGGTCCCGATGAACCCGGCCTGGATCCCGGCGTGGAGGTACGAGTTGTGCATGTGCTCCGAGTCGAGGAGGAGCCGGTCGGCGTGGAAGCCCCAGCCGAAAAAGGGCGAGTGCCCGATCTGGGTCAGGCCTTTCTGCCAGGTGTTGTCGCGGCCCGTCAGGAAAACGAGCGAGCTGAACTCGCCGCGGGCCCGCCAGGTGAAACCCGACACCCAGATCGCGTAGGCGGCCACGGGTCCGGCGACGAGGAAGCGGAGGTTGACGCCCTTGATCAGGACGAAGAGCGTGCTGACCACGGCCAGGCCCAGGAGCGAGGAGCGCGACTGGGTCTGCATGAGGAGGAAGAGGGCCGGGAGGACGAGGGGCAGCCAGAGAAGACGCTTCTTTCCGGACGAGGTCGCAAAGTTGGCGAAGGCGATGATAAGGACGATGAGGGCGTAGCGGCCGACGCCGTTGGCCCGGACCTCGCCGAGGCCGAACGGCAGCATGTAGATCTCGAAGCGGGTCGCCCGGCCGAACCCGAACCGGTAGGCCTCGGGGAGCACGGCCAGCATCAAGAAGATAATGACGGCGGCGTTCAGCCGCAGGACCGTTCTGAGGACGGGCAGGGGGTCGGGCCGCTCGGTGATGAACCAGACCGCGAGCAGGGGGGCGATGTATGCCGACCCCCAGTACAGGGCCGTGACCTTGTCGGGAGAATAAAAGACCGAGGCGAGAAGGCCCAACGCTCCGTAATAGCAGAGAAAACCGAGCGACGTCAGGCCGAAACGAAAGCGCGTCCTAGTCGCCAGGGCCCACAGGAGACAGAAGTAGGCGGCCATGACCGGGAGCAGAGCGCGGGCGCCCTGGAAGAGGGCGAGGGGATCGTGGATCGAAGGAAGCGGCGTCAGGTTGTAGAGGCCCGTGAACATGCCGCCCCAGACCATGCCCCAGAGGACGAGCGAGGGGATCACAGACGATCCCCATGCCGCGGCGGCTTTCCGGCCAGGACGTCGCGATAGATCCCGCGAAGCCTCTCGCCTAGGCGGCCCCATTCGTAGAACGAGGCGGCCCTTGCCCTGGCCGCGCGGCCCATCCTGGCCCTCAAGCCGGGGTCGCACCAGAACCTTCCAAGGGCGCCGGCCAGCTTGGCCGCAACCGCGTCCGGCCGGCCCGAAGGGATCTTGATTCCGTATTCGTCCCGGATGTGGAGACCTGGACCGGCAAGGTCCAGACAGACGACCGGCAGGCCGCTGGCCATGGCCTCGACGACGACGGCCCCTCCCCCGTCCCGCAAGGACGGGAAGAGGAAGACGTCGCTCCGCCGCATCCGGGCGAAGATCTCGGACCGGGGACTCCACTGGGTCCAGACGAGGCGGTCGGCGATCCCCAGGCGCGTGGCCAGCGCTTCGAGTCGCGGCCGTTCCGGGCCTTCGCCGACGAGCTCCAGTGTCGCCGTGGGCGCGATGCCGGCGAGGATCCGCAGGGCTTCGAAGGCTAGCGGCAGGCCCTTGATGGGGTCGAACCGGCCGACGTAGAGCAGGCGGAAACCGTCGTGTCGGACGGGGGCTGGAGTCTTGGCCGCGATATCCTCCCGGGAAATGCCGTTGACCGGAAAATCGACGATTTTATCCCCCCAGCGGGAGAGTACGCCTTTGGTTTCCTTGTTGCAGACGAGGATGGCCGAGGCCTTCCGGGCGCACCGGCGTCGGGCCGGAGTCGCGCGCCAGAGGGACTGGAGGAAGGTCCTCGACCTCTCCTGGCGCCTGTCGCGCCGGGCCAGCGTTCCCATCAGTTCTTTGGGCACTCTCTGTCCGCCGCCGATCGGTCCCCAAATGAACGGGATGGGCAGCGCGGGGGCGATGAAGCTCGGCATCCAGTCGTTCGAGAACGTGATCTGGTGGAAGAGGTCGAAATGCTCCTGTCCAAACAGCTTTCTGGCGCATTTTGCCGCGGCGCGCTGCCAGAGGTAATAATAGATCCGCGTGCCCAGGTGCCTGTCGCGGAGCGCCCGGTGGAGCCGGGGCGGCAGGTCGACGTAATGGACCGTCGCCGGACGGCCGTCAGACCCGGCGAGCGTTCCCTCGACACCCGCGCGATTGAAGGCCCAGGTGATCAGATGGAGGTCGGCGAAGCCGGCGATCTCCTTGGCCAGATGCCAGCCCAGGATGGCCTCTCCCGGGAAATGGGCGGTGGCGGGGCTGGGGTGGCAGGCGTAGGCCGACACCAGGACCTTGGGTCTGTCGGTATTCATGGTTTCACTCGGTCTCTAAAGCCGATCTCACGAGGCCGACGGCGTTTCCGAAGGCCCGGGCGAGATAGCACGCCTGCCGCTCCCGGGCGGCGAAGGCGATGTTCATCAGGAGTCTCACGGCCAGCGCGACATAGCATTTCCGAAGCGAGAGCTCCCGGTGCTTTTTCACGAAATGGACCCGGTTCAGGACTTCCCTCAGTCCGAAGGCGTAGCCTCCGCCCCGGCCTCCGGGCGCTTGCAGGTGGAGGTAGCGGGCGCCGGCGACGACGGCCAGCTTGTAGGACTTGCCGACGCGGTAGCTGAAATCCAAATCCTCGAGATAGCTGTAGCCGTTGTACCATTCATCGAAACGGTAGTCCCGGACGACCTCTCTTCGCCAGACCGAAGCCCCGCTCGGAAGCCAATCCGCCCACTCCGTTCTCGCGAGCGGCCCGATCATCGTCTGAAATCCGGAGGCCGTGACGGCGCCTCCCCCTCTGGCATAGAGACCGAGGGATTCCGCGAAACGGGTGCGCTTGAGGACCGGCCAGTCGAGCGGCGGATGGTTGGCCATGTTGAAAGCGGCCCCGCCGACCTCGGCGCCCGCCGATTCCCAGAAGCGGAGCATCTCTTCGACGGCGCCCTCTTCGAGGACGGCGTCGTCATCGAGGAAGCCGACGAGGTCGGCCTCCGGGCCGACGGCGTCGAGGCCGATGTTGCGCTGACGCGTCGCCGAGGCGACGGCGGTCCGGATGTAGCGCAGGACGGGCGGACCCGCCTGCGGGCCGACGAGAGTGGACGGCCGGGCGCTGGCGTCGACGATGACGACCTCGTCGGGGACGCGGCTCTGGCTGCGCAGGCTCCGCCACATCCGGATGAGTTCGTCCGGCCGGTCCTTGGTCGCGACCACGAAGGCGATCTCATGCGCAGCGAACATGTTTCTCCGACAGAAATCCCCGGACGATGCCCCTCATTTCTTCGACGAAGCGGCCGGAGGAGAAGAGATCCGCCCGGGCTTCGAGGTGGTATCTCAGCGCGGCCTCGGCGGCCGGCTCGCCGAGCGCGGCCAGAATGAGCGAAGCCGCATGGTCGCGCCCGGAATAGACGAGACCGGGATGGGCGACGATCTCTTTCTGGCCGCCGCCGTCCGGAACCCAGACGATTGAGCCCGCCTTGACCATTTCGGCCACGGCGATGCCGAAGGCCTCGTTGCGGCAGCCGGAGATGCCGTACTTGTGGCGGGCCAGGAACTCGGCCTTTTCCGGCCCGTATTTTTCGCCTTCGAGATGGATCCAGTCCCGATTCCTTCGGCAGAGTTCCTCGATCTCGCGGGCGTGCGCGGTCCGCTCGCGGCGGCCGACGATGTGGAGATGAACGGGCTTTTCCTTGCGGACATCCCCCAGGATCTCGATGACCCGGCGGACGCCCTTTTCGGGGACCAGCCGGCCGATGACGACGAACCCGTCCTCGCGCTCGCTCCAGGGGACCGCGGGGAAGCCGCCGACGACGGGAGGATAGACGACGTCGGAGACGACGCCGAACCTCTCCCGGAGCAGGTCGCGCGTCCACTCCGAATTGGCCACCGTGAGGTTCCTCTTCCAGCCGTCGCCCCGGCTTCCGGAGAGGGCGCGGGCCAGTTTCAGGTAAAGCGACCTTCCGGCGGAGGCCTTGTAAAATCCGCCACCCGCCGCGCGGTCGGCCGAATGGAGTTCGCGGCGGAGGGCGTCGTCGAACGAAAAATCGGCGATCCACTGGATCCCGGCCACGCCGAAATCCATGACGTTGTAAGCGGAGATCATGACGTCGAAATCCCGGGCGTGCCGGCGGCAGTAACGGGCCAGCTCGAATCCCCGGAGGGCGTCGAACCGTTTCCGCGTCCCGGGGGGAAGGCGGAGGAACCGGCCCTCGATCTTGCTCTCGTCGACCGTCGTCCCGTACTTCCGGTTCATGGATTCGAGGTCGGGCCGCCCCATCGTGACCAGGGTCAGGCGGCTTTCGTCCTGGAGGGCCTGGAGCGTCCACATCGCGCACGCTTCCGAGCCGCCGCCGGCGACGAGCTGGGGGTGGACGACGGCCACGCGGGGGGTCATCCCCTGTCCTCCGTTCCCGCCGCATCCGTCCGGCCGGCCCCGCGCCGGCGCCCGAGCAGGCCCGCGATGAACGCCCGTTCCTCGCCGTCAAGAAGGCGGAAGTAGGCTGCCCCGGCAAAGGGGAGGACGAGGACTGCCGCGCCCCAGGCGCCGAAACCGAGCGCCGCGTTAGCGGCCAGGCCGACGGCGAAAAGACCGAGGGCGGCCAAAGCCCCGGCAAGGCCCTTCTTCCAGACGAACCCGAAGCGGACCCGGCCGGCCTTGAACGACGCCGCCGAGAGGAAGAGGGTGAAGGCGACCAGCCTGACGGCCGAGGCCGCGGCGACGCCCTTGATGCCCCAGAACTTCGCCCCCGCCCAAGTCATGGCGGTGAAGGCGACGAGTTCGATGGCCTGGTATTTCGGGGCGATGTCCACCCGGCCGATCCCCTGGAGGTAGTTGTTGGGCACGGCGATGACGGTGTTGACGAGAAAGCCGGCCGCCAGGACCTGGACGACGAAGGCGCTCTTCGCGGCGAAATCCGCTCCCAGCCAGAGACGGAGGAAATCCCCGGCGAAGAACATCAGCAGGAGGAAGATGGGGCCGGTCGAGAGGAGAAGGAACTTCATCGACCGGGCGAAGATCGTCTCCATCCTGTCGGTCCTGCCGCCCGCGTCGAGGTAGCTGAAGGCCGGGAAGAGGACCATCGACAGGCTGCCGGGGATGACCCCGACCCGGTTGATGGCCTCGTAGGGCGCGCTGTAATAGGTGACGGCCTCGACGGTGATCAGGGAGCCGATGACGAGCCGGTCCATCGAGGAGGTCACGGCGTAGAGGATGCTGGACAGCCCGAGCCAGCCGCTGAACGAGAATAGCGGCCGGACGAGTTTCCCGTGGAGGACCGGCCGCGTCCGCAGGGCGGGCATGATGCGCAGACTCAAAGCCCCCCAGACGACGAGCGCCGCCGCCCTGGAGGCCACCAGGAGGACAACGATGCCGGGGAGCCCGTACCCCAGGGCGACTCCGGCGAGGGGGATGACGTAGAAGAGGACGTTCACGGGGACCTTGACGGCGTTGACCAGGTCGAACCTCTGCGCCGCTTCGAGGACGCCGCGGAAGGACGAGCTGATGAACATCACCGGCAGCGACAGGCCGACGAGGCGGAGCGTCAGGATCGTCTCGCCGACGAATCCCTCCGGGATGTTGAGGACGCGGCGGACGATCAGGGGGGCGGCCAGGTATAACAGGAAGGCGGCAAAGAGCCCGATCCCGGTCTGGAGATAGACGGTCGTCCAGAGGGTGCCGGCGAGCTTGTCGCTCTCGTTCCGGCCCAGGGCGTCGGCAATGTACCGCGTCGTCGTCCGGCCGAGGCCGAGGTCGAAGAGGCCGAAGTAGCCGAAGACGACCCAGACGAGGGCCAGGATCCCGAAGCGGTCGTTCCCCAGGGCTCGGACGACCATGGGGATGGTGACGAAGCCGACGGCCAGCGGGACGACGAGCCCGAAGAAGTTCAGGGCCGTGTTCCGGACGATGATCTTGTTACGGACGTCCATGGGCGGACCGATAGACCTTTCGCGGCAGGCTACCGCCGTTGGATAAAACACCGCACCTCGCGGCAGTAATTCCGGGCGTCTTATCGGCTATTGCGAATGACGGAATGCCCCTATTATAGCCGAATGTTCGGCCGGCGAAGAGGACGGGGCATGCCGTATCATAGCGGTCCCATGATAGGGCCCCCGATACCCCCGGACAATCGTCCGGCCGGATGAATCCAAGGGTGAAAAATCACCCCCGGACATGCCCCTTTGGGGTGAGGGAAAACGGGGCCCGGCTACTCCCCCCGTTTCCTTGACACTCCCCGGGCCCTCCTCTATACTCTAATATACTCTAATTTCCTTTTTAACAGACGGACCCGGAACTCCATGCAGCTGACAAAAACTGTCCTGAAAAAAGTCGCGGCGGCCGAAGGGATCGCCGTCGAAACCCTGGCCGGGCTCGTCGCCCGCGGGCTCGTCGTCATCCCCTTCAATCCGGGCCACTCCCCCGCCCGTCCCGCCGGGATCGGCAAGGGCCTCAGGACCAAGGTCAACGTCAATATCGGCACGTCGCGCGATTATCCGCGCCTCGCCGATGAGCTGCGCAAGGTCAAGATCAGCCTCGAATACGGGGCGGACGCCCTGATGGATCTGAGCACGGGCGGCGACTTGCGCAAGATCCGCAAGGCCATCCTCGCCCGGACCCCCATACCCCTTGGGACCGTGCCCATCTACCAGGCGGCGGTCAAGGCCATCGACCGCCGGGCGACCATCGTCGACATGACCGAAGAGGACCTGTTCGAGGCGATCGAATCCCAGGCCCGCGAAGGCGTCGATTTCATGACCGTCCACTGCGGGCTGACCATGAAGGCCATCGACCGCCTGAAACAGCAGGGCCGCGTCGCCGACGTCGTCTCCCGGGGGGGCGCTTTCCATCTCGCCTGGATGCTCCACAACGGCAAGGAGAACCCGTTCTACGCCCGGTTCGACCGCCTGCTCGAGATCGCCCGGCGCTTCGACGTCACCCTCAGCTTGGGCGACGGCCTCCGCCCCGGCTCCATCCTCGACGCCACCGACCGTCCCCAGATCGAGGAGCTCCTGACCCTCGGCGAGCTCGTCAAGCGCGCCAGGGAAGCCGGGGTCCAGGTCATGGTCGAGGGCCCGGGCCATGTCCCCCTCGACCAGATCGAGATGAACATTCGTCTCGAGAAACGGGTCTGCCACGGGGCCCCGTTCTACGTCCTCGGCCCTTTGGTCACGGATATCGCCCCGGGCTACGACCACATCGTCTCGGCCATTGGCGGCGCCGTCGCGGCCGCGGCCGGGGCCGATTTCTTATGTTACGTCACGCCCGCGGAGCACCTCGGCCTGCCGACGGACGACGACGTCAGGGAGGGTCTCATCGCCTCCAGGATCGCCGCCCACGCGGCCGATATCGTCAAGGGCGTCCCCGGCGCCATCGAGCGCGACCTCGAGCTCGCCCGGGCACGGAAACGTCTCGACTGGGAAACCCAGCGAAAGCTGGCCATCGACCCCGTGAAATTCGCGGCGGTCCGGAAGCGGAGGAAGTCCAAGAGTAAGGCCTGCTCCATGTGCGGGGATTTCTGCGCCATGCGGATCGTCGGCGAGTTCCTCGACTCCGGAGGGAAGGCCGATGGCGATTGCTCCTAGGGGCCTGCTATTCGGGACGGCGGGCGTGCCCCTCTCGGCCTCCGAGGACTCCAGCCTGGCCGCGATCGAACGCATCAAGGCCCTCGGGCTCGATTGTCTGGAGATCGAGTTCGTCAAGGGCGTCAAGATGGGCCTCGACACGGCCCGCAAGGTCCGCGAGAAGGCCGCGGCGCTCGGCGTCCGGCTGAGCGTCCACGCCCCCTATTTCATCAACCTCAATTCGGAGGACCCCGGCAAGCGCCTCTCGAGCCAGGAACGGCTCCTCAACACGGCCCGCGTCGGGGCCGCCTGCGGCGCGGGAAGCGTCGTCTTCCACGCCGCCTTCTACGGAAAGGACTCGGCCGAAAAGACCTACGAGGCGGTCAAGGCCGAGCTCAAGACCCTGCTGTCCATCGTTCGAACCGAACGCCTGCCCATCACTCTGCGCATCGAGACCATGGGCAAGCGGTCCCAGTTCGGGTCACTCGACGAGGTCCTCGGCATGTGTCGGGACGTCGACGGGCTCCAGCCCTGCCTCGATTTCTCGCACCTCTACGCCCGCGAGGGCAAGGTCAACTCGTACACGGACTTCCACAGGGTCCTGAGCAAGGTCGCGAGGAAGCTCGGGCCGCGGGCCCTGCGCAACGTCCACATCCACATCGCCGGCATCCACTACGGGGCCAAGGGCGAGATCAAGCACCTCAACCTCGAAGACGCGGATTTCCGCTACGACGAATGGCTTCAGGCCCTGCGCGACCTGGCCGTCGAGGGCCTGGTCATCTGCGAGAGCCCCAACCTCGAAGAGGACGCCCTGATGCTGAAGAAGCTCTACCTAGCTCAGACGACCAAGAGCTAGCTGTCCTCCGGCTTCCCAGCTTAGGTTTGACCCTGATTCCCCCCGGGCTTATAATAGCCCTTCATTTAACGGCAAGGAGTCGGACATGATCGAAATCCGTTTTCACGGCCGCGGCGGGCAGGGCACCGTCGTCGCCTCCAAGATCCTGGCCGACGCCATCGCCAAGGAGGGCAACTGGGTCCAGGCCTATCCCGAATTCGGCGTCGAGCGGCGGGGCTCGCCCGTCGTCGCCTTCATCCGCATCGACGACAAGCCGATCTACGACAAGAGCCGGATCTACGCGCCCGACCACGTCGTCGTCGTCGACCCGACGCTCGTCGAGGCCATCGACATCACCGAAGGTCTCAAGCCGGGCGGGACGATCATCATCAACAGCGACCGGAAGCCCGAGGACTTCCCTTTCCACGGCAAGTTCAAGGTCCGGACGATCAACGCCACGGAGATCGCCGTCAAGAACAGGCTGGGGAGCCTGGCCGCCCCGATCGTCAACACGGCCATCGCCGGGGCGGTCATCAAGGTCCTCGGCCTGACCAAGCTCGAATCCCTGACCAAGGCCATCCGCGAAGGCATCTCCATCAAGCCGGAGGACAACGTCAAGGCGGCCCAGGAAGCCTACGGGACGGCCTGAGGGAGAAGCGGCATGAAGGAAAAGAAAGCCAAGAAAATCGTCTTCAAGTCCGCCGACGAGATGCCGGCCATGGTCATCTCCATCGGCAGCCAGACGCACAACCTGACGGGCGCCTGGCGGAACATCCGGCCGGAGATCGACCTGGCCAAGTGCCTCAAGTGCGGCATCTGCTGGAAGTTCTGCCCCGAACCGGCGATCGACATCGTCGACGAGTGGCCCGTCGTGGACTACGACTACTGCAAGGGCTGCGGCATCTGCGCCGAGGAATGCCCGGCCAAGTGCATCGTCATGGTGGAGGAGCGGAAATGAAGAAAGTCATCATGGGCAATCACGCGCTGTCCTTCGGCGCGATGCTCTCTCGGGTCCAGGTCATCCCGGCCTACCCCATCACGCCGCAGACCCAGGTCGTCGAGCTCCTCTCCGAGATGTGCGCCGACAAGACCCTCGACGCGAAGTTCATCAAGGTCGAGTCCGAGCATTCGGCCATGGCCTCCTGCATCAGCGCCTCCGCGGCCGGGGCCCGGACTTTCACCGCGACCTCGGCCCAGGGTCTGGCCCTCATGCACGAGATGCTCCACTGGGCCTCGGGAGGCCGGCACCCCGTCGTCATGGGCAATATCAACCGGTCCATGGCCCCGGGCTGGTCGATCTGGGCCGACCAGAACGACAGCCTGTCCGAGCGGGACACGGGCTGGATGCAGTACTACTGTTCGTCGAACCAGGAGGTCCTGGACACGGTCATCCAGGCCTTCAAGGTCTCCGAGGCGCTGATGATCCCGGCCATGATCCTCCTTGACGCCTTCGCCCTGTCCCACACCTACGAGGTTGTTGACGTCCCCGACCAGGCCCTTGTAGACAAATACCTGCCTTCCTTCAAACCCGAGATCCGGCTGACGCCGGCCGACCCGCACGCGTTCGGCGGCCTGACCGGGCCCGAGCACTACTTCGAGCTGCGCTACAAGCTCCAGAAGGACATGGAGAAGGCCCCCGCGCTGATCGAGGAAACCGGCCGCGAATTCGGCCGGCTCTTCGGCCGGACGCTCGGCCTCGTCGACGAATACATGTGCGACGACGCCGAGCTCCTCTTCGTCACTTCGGGGACCGCGGGCTACACGGCCAAGGTCGCCGTGGACCAGCTCCGGGCGGAAGGCGTCAAGGCCGGGAACCTGCGCATGCGCGTCTTCCGTCCCTTTCCCTTCGAAACCGTTCGGAAGATCGTCCGGAAAGCCGAAAAGGTGGCCGTAGTCGACCGCAACATCTCCTACGGCTACCACGGCATTTTCTACCAGGAAGTCAAGGCCGCCCTCTACGGCGAGCCGAAGAGCCCGCCGATCTTCGGCTATATCACCGGGCTCGGCGGCCGGGACATCACGCCGGAAACCTTCAGAGAGATCGCCGGCCACGCCAAGTCCAAGGACAGGGCGGACGAGGAGATCGTCTGGATCGGAGTCAAGAAATGAAAAAAGAAAAAAAGATGACGCTGACGCTCCCGGCCGAAGAGCTGATGGCCTGCGGCCACCTGGCCTGCCAGGGCTGCGGCGCGACGCTGGCCATGCGTTACATGCTCAAGGCCCTGGGGCAGAAAACCGTCCTCTGCATCCCCGCCTGCTGCTGGGCGGTCATCGACGGACCCTATCCATACTCCTCGCTCGACGTGCCGATCTATCACTGCGCCTTCGAAACGGCGGCGTCCACGGCGACGGGCGTCAAGGCCGGGCTGGAGATGACGGGCGACACCGAGACGACAGTCGTCGCCTGGGCCGGAGACGGCGGGACGTTCGACATCGGCCTCCAGGCCCTGTCCGGGGCGGCCGAGCGCAACGACGACATCATCTATGTCTGTTATGACAACGAAGCCTACATGAACACCGGCATCCAGCGGAGCTCGGCGACGCCCTACGGCGCCTGGACGACGACGACGCCGGTCAAGCATTTCAAGAACCGCCCGAAGAAGGACATCGTGGCCATCATGGCCGCCCACAGGATCCCCTACATCGCCACGGCCAGCGTCTCCCATCCCGAGGATTTTTTCAAGAAGATGAAAAAGGCCAAGGAGATCAAGGGGACGCGCTTCTTCCACGTTTTCGCGCCCTGCCCGACGGGCTGGAAGAGCCGGCCCGACGACACCGTGAAGCTCGCCCGGATGGCCGTCCAAAACGCCTATTTCCCGCTCTTCGAGATCGAGGACGGGGACAAGGTCACCCTGAACCTGAAGCTCAAGGACAAGAAGCCGGTCAGCGACTACCTCCGGATCCAGGGAAGGTTTCGGCACTTGACCGAGGCCCATATCGCGTCGATCCAGGCCGAAGTCGATGCCCGTTGGGAGCGTTTGCTCAAGAGCTGCGCCGCCTAACTTCGAACGGAGGAGTGGACATGAACAGGTTTTCCCGAGCGCACTTAGCTGCAGCTATCGTCATGGTTCTCGCCGTTGGAGGGGCCGCCTGCGCCCAGGCCAAGACGGAAGCGGAAGCCGTCCCGGCCCCGGAATTCTCGCTCCAAGACCTCCAAGGCAACTCCCTTTCCCTGGCTTCCTATAAAGGTAAGGTCCTCATCCTCAATTTCTGGGCGACCTGGTGCCCCCCCTGCCGCCGGGAGATCCCCGACTTTATCGAGGCTTACAAGGAGCTCAAAGACAAGGGGCTCGAGATCCTGGGCGTCTCGGTCGACGACCTCTCCGACGAGGCCCTCCGCGATTGGACTCAAAAAGCGGGCATGAACTATCCCGTGGCCCTGGCCACGGCGAAAATCATCGCGGACTACCAGCCGGGCGAGTTCATCCCGGCCACGATCGTCATCGACCGCAGCGGCCGTATCCGCTATCGCCAGTCGAGCCTCATGGACAAGGAAACGCTCCTCCGACTCTTCGAAGAGTATTCAAAATAGTTCGGACGTGGTAAAATCCACGTGGACACATGGAGAAAAGGTCGGCTCCAACCCGTTCATTTCCGGCCGGATTGGCCATCGGCCTGTTCCTCTGCTTCGCGGTGGCGGCCCCGGCAGAAGCCCAACTCGTCCTCGGGCAGTATGAAGACGAAGCCCCCCTGGGCAGCTGGAACGTCTTCGGCGCCGTCGGGGCCCGGGCCCTCGGGTCGGGCGGCATCCGGGTCGCCCGCGCCTGGGACGGCTCCGTTTCCATGACCAACCCCGCCCTGCTCCTGTCCCTGCCGCGCGTCTCAGCCGGCCTGACGGCCTCCTACTCCGCCGCTTCGCTCTTCCGGTACTCCCTCGTCAACACAGGCGTCCTCAGCAGCACGTCGAACCTCTCCGTCGGCGTGCTCGCCTTCGAGACCGGGACCTTCGCTCATCGCTTCGGCGAATGGGCGGTCGCATTCACGACGGGCCTCATCGAAACCTACTCCCGGCCCCGGGTCAGCTGGAGCTATTCCTCCGCCTACGCCCTCACGATGAGACAGACCGGATCCCTGCGGGCCTACAATCTGGCCGCCGCGAGGCGTCTCGGCCGCCGCTTCTCTCTCGGGCTCGGGTTCAACGTCGTCGACGGCCGACTCGACCGCACCGTGACCGAGGAATGGCCGGGGGACGGCATCACGATCACGGACGACAGATCGGAGCGCTTCCGGGGCGCCTTCGTCAACGCCGGCCTGCGGGCCGACCTTTCGCCCCGCGTCGCGGTCTCGCTCGCCGTCCGGACCCCCTACCTCAGGACCTCGGCCGGCCAAAGCCTGCTCCGATACGAGGCCCGCGACGCCGGCACCGACATCCGCATCGAGGCCGAAGCGCGGAACGAGTACCAACAGCCCTGGGTCGCCGGAGCCGGCGTGGATTGGCGGTTAGCGGAGGCCTGGAGCGTCGCCGCCGACCTCGTTTTCTTCGGCTGGTCGCGCTACGGCGTCCTCTATTTCGAGGAGCCCGCGGCGCGGCGTTTCCGGAACGTCGTGACGGCCGCCGCCGGCCTCGAATACGGGATCAAGGGAAGATCCCGCGGCAAGCCGATCCGTTTCCCCGTCCGGGTGGGCGTCGCCTACGACCCACAGCCCATGGACGACGTCCATTCCCGTTATCTTGCATTCACCTTCGGCGCGGGGCTTCGCTCGGGCCCTTTCGCCGTCGACCTCGGCGGAAGCATCGGACGAGAGGCCGGCTCGGGGAATTCCCTGCGGTCCGGCCGCATCGTCCTCAGCGTGGGCTACGCCCTCGACGCCCGATAGGAGGGAGGAAAGGAGGCCGTCATCATGACCGGAAAACATCTCGCCGTCCCGGCTTGCGTTTTCGCCACCGTCCTCTCTCTTTCGCTCTCCCTCGTCCCCGCCGGACTAGGGACGGAAGGGCGGACGGACATCGTCAGCGTCAGCGCCCGGGAATTCCGGCTCCGGGGTCTGGCCGCGAAGGACCTGGACCTCCTGTTCGAAAGGCGCGGCCGCGTCTATATCGTCGTGTCCCGCGAGGAGATCGCCTCTCTCGCCGCAGGACAGGTCGCCTTCACCTTCGAAACGGCCAGGTTCGCGCCTCCCATTCCCGCCCCGGCGGCCCCGGCCGCCGGGGGCCTCAACGGGGACTATCACTCCTCGCTCGAGCTCGAGACGGAACTGCGGCTCCTCGAAGCGGCCTATCCCCAGATCGCCCGCCTCCGGGAGATCGGGAGGAGCCTCGAGGGACGCCCCATCTACGGTCTCAAGATCAGCGACAATCCGGCCCTCGACGAGAACGAGCCGGCCGTCGTTTTCCTCGGTTGTCACCACGCCCGGGAATGGATCTCGGTCGAGGTGCCTCTCCTCCTCGGCCGGCGCCTCCTCGAAAACTATTCGACCGACCCTGGGGTCCGGGCCCTCGTCGACGGCGGCGAGATCTGGGTCGTTCCTCTGGTCAACCCGGACGGCCTCGAATACTCGATCCATGTCTACCGGTACTGGAGGAAAAACAGACGGGCCAACAGCGACGGATCCTTCGGGGTCGACCTCAACCGGAACTACGGCTACATGTGGGGCTACGACAACGCCGGGTCCAGCCCGGTACCGTCCTCCAACATCTACCGCGGTACGGCAGCCTTCTCTGAGCCGGAGACCGACGCCGTCCGCCGGCTCGTCGCCGGCCTGGACGTCCGGGCCGTCGTCTCGTTCCACAGCTACTCCCAGGTGATCCTTTATCCCTGGGCCTATACCACCCAACCCAGTCCGATGGACGCCGAGCTCGCGGACCTGGCCCGGACCATGTCCGGGCTCATGGCCGCCGTCCGCGGCACGGTCTACGCCTACGGCCGATCCGCGAGCGGCATTGGTTACACCTCCAACGGCGACACGACCGACTGGACCTTCGGCACCACCGGCATCCCCTCCTTCACGATCGAGCTGCCGCCGGCGGACGTCGACGAAGGCGGGTTCTTCAACGACGAGGCCGAGATCGACGGCATCTTCCGGGAGAACCTCCCGGCCATGCTTTTCCTGGCCGGGCGAACCATCGGCGCGGCCCCGCCGGCCCGGCCGTCGCTCCGGGATCTGGACAGGCGGCGAGCGCTCCCGGCCCGATTCAGGCTCTTCCGGGGAACGCCGTTTTCCCCGGGCGATTGACAAACCCTTCCCCCTGAATCTAAACTGGGCCCAGAGTCCGGAAAAACGGAATGACGGGACCGATCATCGACAGTCTGTCCTTCCAGGCCCAGGCGCCCGACGAGGTTGCGAAAGGGCTCCCCTTCTGGCTGCTCTGGCTCCTTCTCTGCGTCATCCTGCTTCTCGTCGTCTTCATCTTTCTCCGGGACAAGGACCTGCGCCGGAGGATCAGCGCGTTCCTGTCGGGGGCCCGCCGCCACATGATCCGCCTCCGGATCCAGGTCAAGCTGAAGAAGGAAAAGGAGAAGAAGGCCGCGCTCTGGAGGGAGCTCGGGAAGCTCGCCTGGAGCGAGGACATGCGGGCATCCTGCATCGATGGGGACTGCGGCAAGCTCGCCGGGCTCGAAGAGGAGATCGGCGGTCTTCGGAAGACGTGGCACGACATCTATTCGCGGATCGAAGTCCTCGGTCGCGAGCACGACACGGCGCTTAAGCGGTTCCGGACGCTCGTCGCCGAGCAGGAAGAGGGCCGGCGGCCGCACCAGGAACAGATGCTCGCCCTGGCCGGCCGGAAAAAGGAGGTCCTGGAGGCCCTCGAGGCCTCGCTCCGCGAAGCCGAGGCCGCCGAAGCCCAGATCAAGGCGGTCGAAAAGGAAGTCCGCCAAGCCGAGGAGAACCCGAGGATGAGCGAGGCCGACAGGACGGCCCGCGTCGCCAGGGCCCGGGAGAAGGCGGCGTCCCTGGCCGGCCTCGTCCGCTCGCTCCGGGAGAAGTCGCCCCTTCTCCAGGAGGAACGCTGCCGGCTGGACCGCAAGCTCGAGGGGATCGAGGGCCAGGTCCGTGTGTTCAACGCCGCCATCCACCGGATCGAAGAGGAGTACCGCGAACGCCTCCAGGCCCGGGAAAAAGATATTTGGGAGTGGCAGAAGGCGAAGGAGCGCACCCAGGACAAGATCGTCGACGTCAAGCGGCTCATGGAGCCCCTGTTCGAGAACGTCGGCCTCATCCTCGACCGGGCCCGGGTCCCGAACGAGGACCTGGCCGTCATATACTTTCAGATCGACGGCGTGGACAAGACGATCGCCGACCTCGAAACACGGCTCGAACATCTCAAGTAGGCCTCGGGGATCGTCTCCGTTCGCTGCGGTGATTCTTCACGTCGTCATGGGCTTGATCCGGCCCATGACGGCTAAATCACCGCTTTATGCTTCCTCCGACGATACCCCTCGGCCTCGTATTAGGTGGATGTTAGCGCTGACTTGTCCGCACTGCAGAGTACAGCTAGAATAGACAAGTGCCAAAGCCCCGCATCCTCGTCCACGTCTGCTGCGCGCCCGACGCCCTCTTCGTCTTCGGCGTCCTCAAAGTGGACTACGAGGTGGCCGGGTTCTTCTCCAACTCCAACATCCACCCCCGCGAGGAATACGACCTCCGCCTCGAAGAGGCCCGGAAGGTCGCCGGGACGCACGGCGTCCCCCTCATCGAAGACGACTACGACCCGGACGGCTGGCTTCTCCTCACCCGGAAATTCAAGGACGAGCCGGAGAAGGGACGCCGCTGCGATGTCTGCTACGCCGCGAGGCTCGGCCGGACCGCGGAACGGGCGGCCCGGGAGGGCTTCGACGCCTTCGCCACGGTCATGAGCCTCAGCCCCTGGAAAAAGGCCGCGGTCATGAACCGGATCGGCCGTCAATTCGCCGCCCGCCACGGCCTCGCCTTTCTCGAAGCGGATTTCAAGAAGAAGGACGGCTTCAAGAAAAGCGTCGACCTCAGCCGGGCCCGCGGGCTCTACCGCCAGGACTACTGCGGCTGTCTCTACAGCCTGGCCGCCGCCGAGAAGAGATCCCCATGAGCCGGAGGGGCGCATGACGGGGAAAAGCCGGAAGACTGCGGTACGGCTGACTGTCTTCGGCGTCGTCCAGGGCGTCGGGTTCCGGCCCTACGTCTACCGCCTCGCCCTCCGCCACGGGCTCGACGGCTGGGTCGAGAACGCCGGCTCGGGGGTCGAGATCCATGTCGAAGGGCCGTCCGCAGCCGTCCTCAAAAGATTCCCCGCCTCCCTCCGCGCGGGCCTGCCGCCCCTGGCCGCCATCGAGAAGCTCGACCTTCGCGCCACGGCCGTCGAGGGCTTCCGGGGCTTCGAGATCCGGAAAACCCGGGACGCCGGAGGGTTCGTCTTCATCTCGCCCGACATCGCCACTTGCCCCGAGTGCCTCGAGGAGGTCTCGACGCCCGGAGAGCGCCGCTACCGGTATGCCTTCACCAACTGCACCAACTGCGGGCCCCGCTACACGATCGTCCGGGACCTGCCCTACGACCGGCCCCGGACGACCATGGCCGGTTTCGCCATGTGCCCGGACTGCCGGCGGGAATACGAGGACCCCCTCGACCGCAGGCATCACGCCCAGCCCATCGCCTGCCCGGTCTGCGGGCCGCGCCTAACGCTCTACGACGCGCGGACGGGGCGCGCGCTCGACGACGCGATCTTCGAGGCCGTCGATCTCATCCTCAAAGGAAAGATCCTGGCCGTCAAAGGACTCGGCGGATTCCACCTCGTCTGCAACCCCTTCGACCGGAAGGCCGTCGCCCGGCTGCGCCGGGCGAAGGCCCGGCGGACCAAACCACTGGCCCTCATGGCTCGCGACCTCGGCGTCGTCGAGCGCTTCGCCGCCGTAGGCCCGGCCGAGCGGCGACTTCTCCAATCGCCTCGCCGGCCGATCGTCCTGCTCAAAAAAAAGAAGGACATCGCTCTCATTGCTCCCAACCTCGACGAAGTCGGCTTCATGCTGCCCTACACGCCGCTCCATCATCTCCTTCTCGAACGGCTCGAGCTCATCGTGGCCACGAGCTCCAACGCCAAGGACGCCCCGATCATGAAGGACGAGGAGGAAGGCATCCGCAAGCTCTGCGACGCCGTCCTGGCCCACGACCGCCCGATCGCCATGCGGGCCGACGACTCCGTGGTCAAGGCTGCGGGCGGCCGGCCTCTTTTCGTCCGCCGGGCCAGGGGCTATGTCCCCTACCCTCAGCCCGTCCCGGGGGGGCTCCGGATCGACACCACGCTCGTCGCCCTCGGCGGCGAGCTCAAGAACACCATCTCGTTGTATAAGAACGGCTACGTCGTCACCAGCCAGTTCCTGGGAGACCTCGACGACTACCGGAATTTCGGCTATTTCGAAGAGACCTTGGCTCATCTCCTCCGGCTCTTCGACGCCAGGCCGGAGGTTGTCGTCACCGACCTTCACCCCGATTTCAGGACGACGCGCTTCGCCGAAAAGATGGGCCTGCCCCATTATCGTGTCCAGCACCACTTCGCCCACGTCCTCGCCCCGCTCCTCGAGCACGGGCACCGGCCGGGCCGCCGCGTTCTCGGGGTGGCCCTCGACGGCTACGGCTACGGCGAGGACGGGACAGCTTGGGGCGGGGAGTTCCTTCTGGCCGGCTACGACGGCTACAAACGTTTCGCCCGGTTCAAGCCCGTCCCTCTGCCCGGGGGCGACCTGGCCGCGCGCGAGCCGTGGCGGATGGCCCTGGCCTACCTCGACGAGGCCTTCGGCGCGGCCCTGCCCGACCTCGCCGTCATCCGCAAGGTTGGCAGGCGGCGCACGGACCCCGTCTTGAAGATGGTCCGCGGCGGCGTCCGGAGTCCGCTCGCCTCGAGCTGCGGCCGCCTCTTCGACGCCGCCTCTTTCCTCGCCGGCACCGCGCCCGAACGGATGGAATTCGAGGCCGAGGCGGCCATGCGATTCGAGTCCGCGGCCGACAAGGCGTTCCACGGCGTCTATCCCGTTCCCATTTCCGGCCCGGCGTCCGGCCGGCCCATGGAAATATCATTCGGGCCGCTCATCAGGGCCCTCGTCCTCGATATCGAAAAGGGGACGCCCATTTCGGCCGTGTCGGCCAGGTTCCACGATTCCCTGGCCGGGCTCGTCCTCCGCGTCGCCGAGCGGGCGCGGCGCGCCCAGGGGACCGACACGGTTTCGCTCGCGGGAGGGGTCTTCCTCAACAGGCGGTTTCTCGAACGGACGGAAAAACGGCTCGAGGCCAGGGGATTCCGGGTTTTACGGCCCGTGCTTTACTCGCCCAACGACGAGTCGTTATCGCTCGGTCAGATCGCCCGGGGCCTGGCCATGTTCAAGAACGGCGGATCCTGACGCCGCCGACGAGCGACAGGATGCCGTTCGATACGACGGCCGCGGCGGCCCCCGCCGCCCCGCCGATGCCGAAGCCGGCGATGCCGCCGAGGATCGAAAAAACGAGCCCGCCCAGGAGATTGCCCTGGTGGTCCACGAAGAATCCGGGCAGGCCGGCGACGAAACCGGCGAACAGGTTGGTCACGCCGGCAAGGAGACCCAGGAGGATCCCGGCGAACATCCCCAGGACGGCGAAGAACCAGAAAAACGAGACCGGGTGAACAGAGCGGATGACGACTTCTCCTCCCGCCCGGGGCCGGGCCGCCTCCTCCGGCGCCGCCGGGTCCGCCGTGTCGGACGCCGCCCGCTTTTCGAACGCCTCGTCCTCGCCCCGGTTGCCGCAGCGGGCGCAGAATTCGGCTACGAGGTCGTTCTCGAAGCCGCAGGCGATGCAGATCGCCTTCCGCTCCATCTGGGACGGCGGCTTGGCCTCGACCCATTCGCCGCCCTCGAAGGCGTACCATTTGCCGCTCTGGGCCCCGATGACCCAGAAACGGCCCTCTTCGTCCTTGATCCGGAGTTGTTTCAGGGAATCGACGAACTCCCTCTGGGAGATCCTCCTGTCATTGAATTTCTCCCGCAGAAGGGCGAAAGCTTCCTCGGTTTCCCGGAACTGGTCAGCCATGCGAGCCTCCTTTGGCCCTCCCTTATCTTAACGCCACAACATCAATCTTTTCAATGAGTTATTAAACGACTGATAACACAAGAATTGCGGCCGTGACGAATTCTTGTGCAATCCGAGTTATGTTCAAGCAGGACCGGTGATTGCCTTTTCAAAACACTTCCTTTTCCACAGCTTTTCCTCAAATCCTGTGAATAAATCCGGACCCTTCGTCGGCCGGCGGAATTCATTGACCACTCCCGGCTAAGCTCTTGAAAAGGCTCAGCAGGTCGAACCCTTTAACCGGATCGGGAATGAAGGACAGGATGAAAATGACAACGACGAGAACGCCCAGGAACCGTCTTTTCGGGTCGAGCGGCACATCCTCGTCCAGGACCGGGGGGTGTCTCAAGCGGAGCTTGGACTTGAACTCGAAAAAAAGGATGACGGCGGCCCAGAGGAACCAGCCGACCCAGAAAAAAACGCCCATGACGACGAAGATCACGACGACGCTCTTCGAGACGAGCCGCGCCTTCCGCCCGAGGAGAGCGTAGGCGATGTGCCCGCCGTCGAGCTGACCGAACGGGATGAGGTTGAAGGATGTGACCAGGATGCCCACCCAACCGGCGAAGCCGACCGGATGTAGGACCAGGGCCGACCCCTCCGGGGTCCGGCCGAAGAAGAACGCGCTCAGGAGCTTGAAGAGGAGCGGTTCGCCGAAGGAAATGGTATCCCCCGCGGGGACATACGTCGTGACCCTCGAAAAGGCCAGGCCGACGACCAGCGCGGGAAGGGCGAGAAAAAACCCGGCGAGGGGGCCGTTGGCTCCGATGTCGAAAAGGTGGCGCTTGAAGTGGATAGGCGACTTGATGCGGATGAACGCCCCGAGGGTCCCGATGAGAGTCGGAGCGGGGATGAAGTAGGGCAGGGTCGCCACCACGCCATAGCGGCGGCAGGTCAAGTAGTGGCCGAGCTCGTGGCCGACGAGGATGGTCATCAGGACGGCGGCATAGAGAGCGCTCAACGGGAAGACGCGGGGGTCGCTGAGCGCGCGCCCCGCCTCGACGATGGGGTTCGCCCCGGACTCGAAAAAGAGGTAACTCGCGCTCCAGCTGAGGCCGACAAAACAGGTCGAGAGGACGGTCAGAACAAAGAGGAGCCCGTTCAGCCAGGTTTTATCGCGAGGCGGAGCGTCATTCATGGTCGCAAGAAAAAAAAGAGGAGTGAAACACGCTCACTCCTCGTTCAAGACAAGCCGGGTCGGCGGGGGATCACTTCCCCGAGAGCTGGTGGTACCTGGCCATCAGCTGGTCCCTGGTCTCCTTTTTCTCGGGGTCCGGGACGCAGGCGTCGACGGGACAGACCGCCGCGCACTGGGACGCATCGAAATGGCCGACGCACTCCGTGCATTTTGCCGGGTCGATGACGTAGAGTTCTTCGCCGGCGGTGATGGCCTGGTTGGGGCACTCGGGCTCGCAGGCGCCGCAGTTGATGCATTCTTCGGTGATGATGTAAGCCATGGAATTCCTCCTCGGGTTATTCGGGGGATATTATATCATACTATTTCTGGAGACCCAGGCGGCCGGCCTTGAGGGACGCCTCGTAACCGTAGTAGGACTGGGAGTACTCCTCCTGGAGCTTCTTGTAGATCGCCAGGGCCTCCTTCATCTCGCCCTTGAGCTCGCGGCTCTCCGCCAGGTGGAAAAGGACGGCGTCGAGCGGATAGACCTTGGGCTTTTCGTCACTGATCTTTTGGTAGATGGCGATGGCCTTGTCGAAGTCCTTCCTGCCGAGAGCGACCCGGGCCTTGATGTGCTCGGTCTGGTAGTAGAGGAGGTCCTTGGGCGCGCCGGAGATGCGGCCCAGGTAGGCTTCCGCCTTGGCCCAATCGCTCCTTTCCGCCCAGTACTTGGCCAGCTCCAGGTTGGCCCGCCGGGCGGTGCGCCGCTCGCCGGTCAGCTTTTCGAGCTCGGCCAGCTTCTCCGGTTTCAGGGCCGCCTCGGCGGCGACGTCGCCGACCTGGCCGATGATCCCGCTCTGGACGCTCCGGTTGTGGGACCGGACGAGGACGAGGGCGCCGAAGACGACGGCCGCGAAGGCCAGCGCTCCGGCGACGATCGAGACCTCCCTCTTCCACTTTTTGGCGTAATCGATGAGCCGGCTCAAGCCATGGGCCATCTGGTCTTCCTGGAGGTGATGCCTCTCCGTTCTCTTCATGTCTTTCTCCCGCAGCGCGAATCGACAGTCCCCTTTTGTAGCACAATCGGCCTGAGGGGTCAAACAGAAGGGGTCATCGGGATTCGCCCGCGGAAGGAAATTCTATACGAGATAAATCGGGGACACAATACATGTTTCCGAATTTCGTGCCCTGATTCAAGGTCGGCTTTCCCTACACGAATTTCGGAAACATGTATTGTGTCCCCGATTAGATGTCGAATTTGACCAGGCCGGTCTTGATTTTGATCTGCTCGCGGATGGCGTCCTTGGAGATGCGCTTTTCCTTTTCGGCCTTGATCGCCCGGAAAAGCTCGTAGGTCGTGAGCAGGCCGTTGCCGTCCTTCTGGGCCTCCTCGACCTGGGACGCGGAGAACGGGTTGTCCCTGAGCTTGGCCTCGGTCGCGGAGAAGTAATTGCCGACGAGGACGGTCTTCATCCGGGTGTTGCCGAACTCCTGCATCCGCCGGCTCTTGTACTTCTGAAGGAGCGCGCACTCGTCGTCGGTGGCCCAGTTCTTGCCGCCCCGGACGAGGATGATGACAAGCTCGCCCTTGCGGATGCCGGCCTCGACGGGAGAGTCGCCGGGGTCGATGAGCCAAGCGTCCTCCTCCTTGTTTCGGATGACGTTCTTCCAGTACTCGTCGACGTCCACCACCCGGCCCCAGCCGAGATAGCGGAAGGCGTGGACGACGGCCTTCTTGAGGACGGCCCCATCCCCTTTGAGCAGGCGATGGAACTCCTCCTGGCCTACGGACTTCATCTCCTTGATCTGACGGTCGAAGTCGGCGAGGACCTCGTCGAAACGCTTCTTCTCCTCGTCCCGCTTGACGATCAGGGCTTTGAGGTCGGGGAAGGCGTAGTCTTCGCCGTCGAGCCAATCGCCGGCCGGCTCCTCGGGGAGCTCGGCGCCGAGCGGATGCTTGTCCTTCAGGATGTAGTCGACGACTTCGACGTTCTTCGCCCCGAACGAGGGAAGGAGCAGGACATGGCCCTTGCCTTTTCTCAGGATCATGGCCACGGGCGCGCCGTCCGTGCTCTTGGCCAGGAATTCGAACTTGCCGTTCGAGGTCGTCTCTTTCTCCCAGACGCCCTCAGCGAAGGTTTCGGGGAGCAGGCGGTAAGCCTTGGCGATGAACGGCCGGAACCGTTCGAAGGGGACATGGAACAGGGCGCGGGGATTGAAAACCACCGCGTCGGCCCGGGCGCTGTCCTTGATCTGAAGTCCCTCGATCGGCCCGACGATGTTCGTCAGTTGGGGCGTCTCCCCGCCACCGACGAAACAGACGACCCGGGCGCCTTCCCTGACCCGCGCCGTGAGGCCTTCGTGGACCCCGGCATGGAGGTCGGCCCGGCCTTCGGCGGCAACGCCGCCGACCTGGTAGAAGACGATCTCGCTTTCCTGGGACAGGTCGAAGGGCTCGTCTTTCCCCGTCGTCCAGCCCGTGGACCGCGCCTCGATGTCGTATTTCTTGGCGACCAGGTAGTCCCTCTCCGCTTCGCTGAAATCGAGCAAAAGAATCTTGGCCATGGGCCGGCTCCTTTCGAAGTGCGCCGGGCGGATTATAGCACGGGAACGCCCGGACGCGAGTTCATCAGCTTATTCCGGCCCTATCATCCGGCTACCCCCCGGCCCCGGTCAATCACCCCTAGGGGTGAACGCCTGGAGGATTTTATCACCGCGGACAGGATGGCGGGACCATTTCCCAGGGCCTGACTTGTCATCAACAATGGGGGAAATTGACCCGACTGTATTATTTTGATAGAATATATAAAAATAATAGGAGAGAGTGTCAATCATGACAGCTAATCCAGCCTTGAAAACTCGTCTTATCGGAGGCATTTTCGTTTTATTCGGCGCGCTTACGGTCTTTGCGGCCTTCGCGCCCGCGGCCGGACAAGGGCCCAGTCAACAGAAAATGCCGGGCGCCTTGAACGCAGCCCATGTCCCCAGGCCTGGGGAGGAGGACTGCTCGGCCTGCCACATCGCCCCGGGGAAAGTGGCCCCTGCCAAGTGCCTGGCCTGTCACACCGAGATCGCCTCCCGCATCGCCGCCGAAAAAGGCTTTCACCGCGACAAGGGGGACGATTGCGCCGTCTGTCACGCCGAACACCGGGGCCGTCAGGCGAACATCGTCCCGCTGGAGAAGGCGAGTTTTGACCACTCCGAGACCGGCGCCAAGCTGCAGGGCGCCCATCTGAAAGCCAAGGACTGCGACAAATGCCACACGCCGTCCAATACTCTTCCGAGGGCCAAGGGCAAGTCCTACCTATTCAAGGATTCGGGCTGCCGGAGCTGCCACACTCCCCCGCATCCGGGGAACCAGGACACGTGCGTGGATTGCCATAACCAGGAGAGCTGGATCGTCGAACGCCACGGAGCGGAGGACTGAACCATGCGGCGCCTCAAAAAATCAGGCATCCTTATTTTGGCAGCGGCGATTTTTCTCCCGGGGGCCCGCCTGGCCGGCCAGTCGTCCGGATCCTCCTTCTACCAGAGAGGGACGGTCTATCTCGACTGGAACGGCTCACGCTACTCCGATGGGACGATCTTCAACCAGGTTTCGGCCCGGGTCAGGTTCGACCTCATCAACCGGCCCGGCCAGGGTTGGACCCTGACCTTGGACGCCCGCGACCGGGTCGGCTTTCGCGGCTCGACGACCAGCCAGGTGATCCTCTACAACGCCCGTTTGACTTTCGACAGGGCGGGCTCGCCCTTCTATCTGGCGGCCGGGCAGATGAACCTCTATAACACCGCGGGGATCGGCGCGCTCCTCGGCGGGGTCGCCGGCGTCAAGGTCCGCCGCGATATCCTCGTCGGCGCCTACGGAGGCCTGGAATCCACCCCCTACATCAACCGGCTCGACTCGAAATACTTCAAGGCCGGGGCCTTCTTCCACTGGACGGGTTCGAAAGGCCGGACCGTCGCGCTCAGCTACAACCATTTGACCTACGACGGCCAGGTCGAGCGGCAGAATGCCTACGCCAACATCTTTTTTCCCGTTAAAAAGATCCTCGTCTTCTACGGAGACGCGGAATACGAACTGGGGAACCACGTGGACAGCGTAAACCGGCTGTCGAGGTTATTCGGGAGCGTCCGCTTCAACCTGGGCCGTTGGGCCGACCTGACGGGCAGCTACAGCTCGGGCCGGGGCCTCGATTTCCACCGCTACTTGATCGAAGCTTCCCAGGACCCGATCCTCAACGACCAGAACATCGAACGCTTCTACTACACGGGATATTACGGCGTTCGGCTGAGCGTCAAGCCCGCGGCGACCGTGCGCCTGTCGGTAACCCGCCAGCAGAGCGAACAGAAAGACCTCGGCACCGTCAACAACACCTGGCGGTTCGGCGCCTCCGCCTGGAACATCCTCGGCCAGGGCTTTTCCGTGGTCGGGAACTACGCCTTCAACCGCGGCGGCCTTTCCGAGTCCGACACTTATTACGTCTCTCTGGCCAAGGACTTCGACCGGTTTTCCCTGACCGGAAGCTTTTCCAACTCCTTCAACGCCATTCGCTACAACTCGAGCGGTGGGGACCCCACGCCCATCCACCTCAACAATTACAAGAACGTGTCGCTCGGGACGCTTGTCCGTGTAAGCCGAGGCCTTACGGTATCCCTCGAATACGGCGGGTTCCTCCAGTCGGGTCTCAACGAGCATTTCCTTTACTTCAGGCTGATCTACAGGAGTCGGTGAGGAAGCCATGAGCAGTTACACAAACACACGGCGTCCGCGGAAGGCTGCGGGCACGACAATGGGCCCGGCGCTCGTCCTGGCCGGGGCCGTCCTTTTAACCCTCCTCGTCCTCGGGACCCGGCAGGGAACGGGACAGGAGAAGGCCGGTGGAAACGCCCAAACCGGAAAGCCCGACCAGGAATGGACGGTCGAATCCCACGACCGGACGAACTTTCCGCTCACGGGAAAGCACAGGACCCTGGGCTGCAGGGAGTGTCACCTCAATCTCGTCTTCGAAGGCACGCCCTCGGATTGCGAGGTCTGTCACTGGCAGCGCCGGCAGGACGACCGATATGGCCTCCGGCTGGGCACGCGCTGCTCCGACTGCCACACGCCCCAGTCCTGGAAAAAGGTCGACCCGGCCAAGTGGAGCCACGAGACGGAGACGGGATTCCGGCTCGAGGGCATCCACCGGACCCTCGACTGCGAGACCTGCCACGGGGGCGGCGGTTTCGCGCCCCGGCCGACAGCCTGTTACTCCTGCCACGAGGCCGATTACCTGGGGACCCGGGAGCCGAATCACACCGAGGCCAACTTCCCGACCGACTGCTCGGCTTGCCACAGCCAGCGGGCCTGGGAGGACACCTCATTCGCCCATACTTTCCCGATCCAATCGGGAAGACACTCGGGCTTCTCATGTTCCGATTGCCACCCGTCGAGCAACTTCCAGTCGTTCAGCTGTTTCGAGTGCCACGAGCAGTCGGCCACGACCAGCAAGCACAAGGACGTCACGGGATTCCAGTACAGTTCCCCGGCTTGCTACGCCTGCCACCCTCAGGGCAGCGCCGAGCCATCGACAAAGCCCTTTCGTCTGTGATATTTCCCTCCTCCTATCGCCTGCGAGGATCTCCTTCGGGCCGCGAAAACGCCCCGGCCCAGGCTGCTGATGAAGCTCCACGGACTTGCGTCCGTGGAATCCCGCGAAGGAGATTGAAAAAGCCGCCGCGGTGAGATAAGTTAGGGCCGGCGGCGGACATGCCAAAAAAAACGCGGGACCGGGGCTGGGCCACCGCCCTGACCCTCGCCTTTTGGGTCCTCGCGGCCTGGCTTCTCTATCCCCTGATCAACCTCGACCGGGTCGACATGTCCAACGTCAAGCCTTACCTCTACCGGTCCGCTCTCGGGCTCACTCTCCTGATCATCTTCTTCGGCAAGACCCTCTTCGACCTGATCTATCCCTGGGTTTATTCGAAAAAACTCCCCCGCCTCAACGCCGCCCTCCTGACGCTCTACGCCGCCGCCCTGGGAGGCGGCATCATTTTCATGATCATCCGGATGGCCGCGCTGGCCATGAAGAACCGCAGCGGGGGATTTCTTTTTTAGCCCCTGGGAAGAATAGCCATCGCTTGCCGTCAAAAGAAATGGTGAATTTCAATTTCCAGGAGTCTAAATGATGCCGAGCTATCGACACCGTCCGCTCGCCTGGATGGGCGTTCTTGCGCTCATCGCCGGTCTCACCCCCTCTCTCTTCGGCCAAGAACGGTCCAAAACCCTGACCATCAGCCGCGTCGAGACGCCGCCCCGGATCGACGGCCTCGTCGACGACGAATGCTGGCGCGGACGGGAGCCCGTCTCCGGCTTTTTCCAGTACGACCCTGTCAACGGCTCGAAGG
This sequence comes from uncultured Eubacteriales bacterium, assembly GCA_964525875.1. Classification (GTDB taxonomy): domain Bacteria; phylum Acidobacteriota; class Aminicenantia; order Aminicenantales; family Saccharicenantaceae; genus RBG-16-66-30. Next base: position 18,553 of record CAZGJS010000004.1, on the reverse strand, counting down.
CTTCCGAAGAAACCTACGTTTGGGCCGCCTACGACCAGAACTACGTCTATTTCGCCTTCCTGATGAAGGACGCCCAGCCGGACAAGATCTGGGCCGAGCTCACGCCCCGCAACGAGTTCGACAACAACGATTCGATCACTCTCATCCTGGACGCCTACAACGACAAGCGGACGAGCATCACCTTCTCCCTGAACCCCAAGGGCATCCAGAAGAACTCCGTGGAAACGATCTGGAAATCGGAGGCGGCGATGCGCCCGGACGGCTGGAGCGCCGAGATGGCCATCCCTTTCAAGTCGCTGCGTTTCTCCGCCCAGGAGAACCAGGTTTGGGGCGTCAATTTCGAAAGGTACATCCACCGGTTGAACGAAACCGACTACTGGACCGACGTCGGCCGCGACCTGCCCAAGCTCCAGCAGGCCGGAGAGATCCGAGGTCTTGCCGGCGTCCGGCCCGGCTACAACCTCGAGTTCTTCCCTTATGCGGGCGTCCGGACGTCCACATGGGAGGACGAGACCGACACGAAGGCCGCGGTCGGCATGGACGCCAAGTGGGGCATCAAGCCCAACCTCTATCTGGACGTCACGGCCAGCCCCGACTTCAGCGAGGTCGAGTCCGACCCGTTCATCTACCAGCTCTCCCCCTACGAGAACTACCTCCGGGAAAACCGTCCCTTCTTCACCGAGGGCAGCCGCTATTTCACGCTGTCCTCGGGAGACGAATATCACGGGGGCGGCCTCAGCCTGTTCTACTCCCGGCGGATCCGCAACCCCGAGTTCGCTGCCAAGATCTCCGGCAAGACGGGCGGATTCGGCTTCGGCATCCTGGGCGCGCTCAACAAGGAGGAGGTCGGCGACTCCTTCTTCGGCGTCTTCCGCGTCCAGAAGGACATCTTCAAGAACTCCCAGGTCGGTGTCTACTACGCCGGTATCCACGACGGCGTGGACCGCAACCAGAACGTCGCCCTCGACTACAACTTCAACTTCGGGGATTTCTATTACATCCGGGGGATGAGCGCCTTCACCTTCAACGAAGGGACGCCGTCCGCTCGAAACGGCATCCACCAGCTCCAGTTCCAGCGAGAGCCGGACGCCGGCCTGCAGATCTCCTCGAGCTTCCAGAGGATCGAAGACAACGTCGAAATCCGGACGGGCTACATCGACCAGGTCGACGTCCAGTCCTTCGACCTCATGACCGGCTACGCCTGGCGATACAACACGGGGGCGATCAAGCGGTTCAGCTTGGATATCGGGGGCACCCTCCGTCAGGATTCCCACGGGAACGCGACTGGCGAGAACATGGAGTTCTTCTTTTGGACGGAGTTCTTCAACCGCATCGAGCTCCACGGCGGCTTCGACTTCGGCCGGAGCAAATACCAGGTCCGCGACATCGACGACGAACTCGCCTGGACGGCGGACTTCATCAAGACCTACGGCGGCAACCTCGACCTCAGCTGGGAGCGCGGCGGCTTCCTGAAAGAGGTCGGCGTCGAGGCCGGCTGGGAAAAGCGCGGCGTCTATAACGAGGAATTCACCGCCGTCGTCCCCGGGTCGCAGACGAGCGTCGAGGGACAACTGGTCCTGCGGCCGCGCTCCAATCTGGAATGGTCGCTCGAGGGCGACTGGATCCGCCAGACGATCGACGGCACCGGTGCCGAGGCCTTCAACGGTATCTCCTACGAGACCGCCCTCCATTACCAGCTCACCCGAAGCCTCTTCCTCAACACCCGCTTCCTCGGGGAGACCCGGGAGAACCAGTACAGCCTCGATTTCCTCGTCGGGTATTACTTCGGGGCCGGCAATATCGTCCAGCTCTCGTTCAAGAAGAGCGAGCGGAACGAGCTCCTCGGCCGGGTGGGCGGCTACTCCATCACCCTGAAGGTCTCTTATCTCCTCCGCATCTGAACCTCCCCCCTCCGGGTGAGGCGGCAGGGCTGAATATCACCCCCCGATTGATTCCGGAAGGGGATGGATAGCCGTATCTCCTTGCCTCACAATCGTTTCGAGAATAGCATGCGGATCTTCGGCCGGATGCCCCAGAGTCTGAAGGAAACCCCGGGGGATAGATCCGTCCTCGGTCCTTTCTCCCCCGCCGGCCCCTCGACCATGTCCGTCGCGATCCAGCCCGCCGCGGGCATGTCCGCGGGCGGAACGGTCCGGGCGGAGCCTCGGCACGTCAAAGTGCCCTATATCAACGAGCGCAAAAAGTACGACCTCATCATCGCGGCCTCCGGCCAAGTCGTCTACGACTACGATCTGACCACGGGCGATATCGTCTGGGGCGGCAGTCTGGAACAGGTCCTGGGCTACGCGCGGGAGGAGATGGGCGGCATCGAGGAATGGGTGGAGATGATCCATCCCGAGGACAGGACCGAGGCGTTGCGGCTTCTCGCCATCGCGGAGAAAGAGCGGGGGACCTACGACGTCGACTATCGGTTCCGGTGCAAGAACGGGAGCTACCGCTGGCTGCACGACCGCGGCCTTTTCCTGATCGAGGACGACCGGAACGTCCGGCGGATGATCGGCATGATGCAGGACATCCACAGCAGGAAGCAAGCCGAGCTCCTTCAGAACGCCGTCTACCGGATCGCCCAGGCCGCAGACACATCGGCCGGGCTGGGCGACCTCTTCAAGTCCGTCCATAACATCATCGGCGCCGCCATGCCGGCCGGCAATTTCTACATCGCCCTCTACGACGACGAGGAGGACCTGATCAGCTTCCCCTATTTCGTCGACGAGGAAGACCCGCCGCCCGCCCCCAAGAAGCCGGGCAAGGGATTGACCGAATACGTGATCCGGACCGGCAAACCGCTGCTCTGCGACGAAACGACGGACATGGGACTGCGGAAGGCGGGCGCCGTCGAGGTCGTCGGCGCGCCCTCCGCGATCTGGCTCGGGGTCCCCCTCATCCTCGACGGCAAGACGACAGGGGCCATGGTCGTCCAGCACTACAGCGACCCCAACGCCTACGGCCAGGCGGAACTGCGCATGTTCGAATTCGTCTCGTCCCAGGTGGCCCGGTCGATCGAACGCAAGCGGGCCGAGCGGGCTTTGGGCCAAGAGCGAGACAGGATCCAGAAATACCTGGATATCGCCGAGGTCATGCTGCTCGCGCTCGACCGGCAGGGGACGATCGTCTTGATCAACCGGAAAGGCGCCAGTATTTTGGGATATGAGGAAGCCGAGCTCGTTGGAAAAAACTGGTTCGATACGTGTCTCCGAACAGGGGACAGGGAACAAGTCCGGAAGGTTTTCGAGGAAATCATGGCCGGCCGCGGCGAGCAGCAGGAGTATCATGAAAACTTCATCCTCATGAAGTCCGGGGAGGAACGGAACATCGCCTGGCACAACGCGATGGTGACCGACGACGCCGGCCAAGCACAGGGCTCGCTGAGTTCGGGAGAGGACATCACCGACCACCTGAGGGCCAAGAATGCCCTCGCGGACAGCGAAGAGCTCTACCGGCGGCTCGTGGCCGCCATCCCCGACATGATCATCCGGACGGACCTCGCCGGGAACATCACCTTCGCCAACGAGGTCGCCATACGCCTGAGCGGATCCCCCGGCGTCGAAGGCCTCGTCGGCCGCAACGTCTTCTCCTTCGTCGTCCCGGAGGACCTCGAAAAAGCCGCCCGGAGCGCTAAGCTCATGTTCGAAAAGAAGATCGGGCCGCAGGAAATCGGACTGGTTTTCAAGGGCAGGCCCGGCATCAAGTTCGAGGTGGACGGCGCCGTCCTCCGGGACCAGGACGGAGCTCCCTACGGCATCGTCTATCTCTGCCGCGACATCACCGAGCGAAAGCTGGCCGAGGAGAACATGCGCGAGGGCCTGATCAAGCTGCGTTCGACCTTGAAGGCCTCGATCGATTCCCTGGCCTCGGCCATCGAGATGAGGGACCCGTACACGGCGGGCCATCAGGAGCGCGTCACCCGGCTGGCCCGGGCCATTGCCCAGGAGATGGGCCTCGCCGAAGAGAGGGTGGAGGCCATCGAGATCGCCGGCATCATCCACGACATCGGCAAGCTTTACGTCCCGGCCGAGATCCTAAGCAAGCCGACCAAGCTAAGCGACCTCGAGTATTCCATGATCAAGATGCACTCCCAGGTCGGCTACACCATCCTCAGCAAGATCGACTTCCCCTGGCCCATCGCCCAGATCGTCCACCAGCACCACGAGGCCATCAACGGCTCGGGCTACCCCCAGGGCCTCTTCGGTAAGGACATCCTCCTCGAGGCGAAGATCCTATGCGTCGCCGACGTCGTCGAGGCCATGTCCTCCCACCGCCCCTACCGGCCCGCCCTGGGGATCCAGGCGGCTCTCGCCGAGATCTCCCAGAAGCAGGGCATCCTCTACGACCGCGAGGTCGTGGACGCTTGCCTGAAGCTCTTCCGGGAAAAGAATTTCAAGTTCGAGTGAGGGGGCTCGCGTCTTAGGCGATGGACGAGGGGATGCCCGTATTCTGGCCGTAGAGGTGCCTGAGCAGAGCCAGGATCGTGTGGGACTTCAGATTTTGGAATCCGACCCCGAGCTCATACAGGTCCTCCCCTTCTCTGGCCTTGAGCCATTTGATCTCGCCATCGAGGGTGACGGACTCGTTCGTTTTGGCCAGGTCGACGCGGATCCTGACGGCGGTTCCGACGGCATAGCATTTCGAGGTGATGATCCGCGCCCCGCCCGTGGAGATATCATAGGTGTAGGCCGGGGTGCCCGTCCCCTGGTACCTGTTCAAGGAGGTCCGGATGAGGACTTCGTTCCGTTCGACGAACCGGCTTCTTTTTCGTCTGTTCACCATCGCACGCTCCCGTGGTGAGGCATTTATACCCTACCCGGGATTGTCCGGTGACGGCCCGCCGGGGGCAATCGCCTTCTGGGGTGATTCGGGCGGTGATTCCTCACCCGGGCGGCCCCGGTCTTACCAAGACCGGGACTGCCGGTTGCCAGCACCGGCACTGCAAAGCCGGTGGGAAGCCCGGCCCCGGACAGGCGACCCTCACTTGATATTTCCCGGCCGCATACGTTACGATGGCCTCGAGATGGAAACCCTCCAGGGACGGACGATAATGGCAAGCGCGATCTTCGGCCTGGCGCTTGCGCTGACGGGATTGTGCCGGCTGGACGGCGCCGACCAGCGGGCGAAACAGGTCGACACGCTTCTCAAGGGCCTCGTCGCCGAGCGTGAGCCGGGGACGGCGGTGCTCGTGGCGAAAGAGGGGCGCGCCGTCTACAACAGCTCCCGCGGCGTCGCGGACCTGCAGGCCATGCGCCCGATCGACTTCCGGACCAGCTTCCGCCTGGCCTCGGTCACTAAACAATTCACGGCCGCGGCAGTCATGCTTCTCGTGCGCAACGGCAAGCTTCGCTATGAGGACCGCCTGACGGATCTCTTCCCGGATTTCCCCGAATACGGCCGGGCGATAACCATCCGGAACCTCCTCGATCACACGTCGGGCCTGCCCGATTACGAGGAGCTCATGCCCGCCTACGACCGTACCGTTCCCGTGGAGGACGTGCAGATCCAGGATGCCGGGGTCCTGGATCTCCTGAAACGGCTGAGGGCCGGATGGTTCGTGCCGGGAGCGCTTTGGCGCTACAGCAACTCGGGCTACGTCCTGCTGGGTCTCATTGTCGAGAAGGCCTCGGGCCGGTCCTTCCCCGAATTCCTCCAGGAGCGCATCTTCACCCCCTTGAACATGATCAACACGCTGGCCTACGTCCGCGGCCAGAACAAGGTGCCGAACCGGGCCTTCGGCTACGCCAAGGAAAACGGCCGCTGGAGCGTGACGGACCAAAGCCCGACGTCGGCGACTCTGGGCGACGGGGGGGTTTATTCGTCCCTCGCGGATCTCCTTCAGTGGGACGAGGCCTTGGGCCGGCACTCCCTGATGAGTGAGGCGGAGATGCGCCCCGCGCTGACGCCCGTCCGAGTTCCCTACAAGGGGCCGACCGGGCCGGACGGGGCTCCCGCGGACTACGGCTTCGGCTGGTTCTTGAACGAGTGGAAAGGGCACGCCCGGATGTGGCATTACGGCGAGACGGCCGGCTTCCGGACGGCCATCCAGCGCTTCACAGACGACGGGCTGACCGTCGTCGTCCTCTGCAACCGCGCCGACCTCGACGCCACGGCCCTGTCACTCAAAGTGGCAGCTATCTATCTCGAAGGCAAGCGATGACCGCGGGTCCCACGAAAAAAAAGAAATGCTGGGCCCTGGTGCTCATGGGCGGCGGCGCGCGCGGGCTCGCCCATGTCGGGGTTCTCCGCGTTCTCGAGAAGAACGGTTTGACTCCGGACATCATCGCCGGGACATCCATGGGGGCGATCGTCGGGGGCCTGTTCGCGGCCGGCCTTTCGGGGGCGAAACTGACGGAGATGCTGGGCGGCCTGAGCCTGGACAAGTACATCGACAAGCCGGCGCGCCGTAACCTTTTCAAACGCCCGAAGAACCTTTTCGAGTACATCATGCTCTCGGACTACAAGAACAGGTTCTTCAGCAAGATAGGCCTGGACAAGGAAGACGCGATCGAAACCTACTTGAAAAGTTGCATCGGCGACGTCCGCATCGAAGACCTGCCCATCAAGTTCGTCTGCAACGCCGTCGACCTGGTGTCCGGCAAGGAAGTTCTGTTCACGGAGGGCGCGCTCGCCAAGGCCCTCCGGGCAACGATGTCCCTGCCGCTTGTATTCGCCCCGGTCCGGATGCGGGAGATGCTCCTTCTCGACGGCGGGGTCCTCAACAGCGCGCCGGTCGAAGCCGCCGAGAAAGCAGGGGCCGACGTCACGGTCCTCGTGGACATCCATCGGCCCCTCAAGAAGATGTCGCCGGAAAGGCTCAAGAACACGTTCCAAGTCGTTCAGAGGATGATCGACGTGGCCTGGGCCGCGTCCTTTGAAGAAAGGGCGCGCCATGCCGATTTCGTCCTCCGGGTTCCCGTCGACCTCGGGACCCTCGATTTTTCCGAGCCCTGGAGGATCGCCATGAGGGGGGAACGGGTCGCGGTCGCGAATCTCCAACGCATCAAAGAGGCCATAGGAGGTCTGCCATGAAACGAAAATTTTCAGCCGTTGTCCTCTCGCTCTTCTGTCTCGGCTTCTATCTCCGGGCCCAGCAGAATCCACCCAAGATCACCCTCGTCGCGGTAGCCGGGCCGGTTTACATGCTGCAAGGAAGCGGCGGGAACATCGGCATCGTGGCCGACGCCGCGGGGATGTTCATGATCGACGCCATGTTCGAGCGCGCGGCTGACGCGATCCGCGAGGCCGTCAAAACCCTGCCCGGGGGGGATCGGGTGCGGGTCCTCGCGAATACGCACTGGCACTCCGATCATACGGACGGGAACAAGGCCCTCGGTCCGGGGGCGGTCATCATCGCCCATGAGAACGTCCGGGCCCTCCTGGCCAAGGACCAAACCCTAATGGGTGGACAGACGAAAGCCCTGCCGTCGAACGCCCTGCCCGGCATCACGTTCTCCGATAAGTCGACGGTGTATGCCGGCGGAGAGGCCATCCGGTTGGTCCATTTCCCTCACGCCCATACCGACGGGGACACCGTGGTCTTCCTGGACGGGCTGAAGGTCGTCCACATGGGCGACATGTTCTTCAACGGCATGTTCCCGTTCCTGGACGTGGCCAACGGCGGCGACATCGACAACTGGGTGCGGCAGCTGGATATCATCCTGGGCGCTCTGCCCGCGGAAGCTAAAATAATCCCGGGACATGGCCCGCTTGCCGGTTTCGCCGAGCTCAAGGCCTTCCGCGACATGCTCGCCGCTTCGGCCGACTTGGTCCGAAAACAGATGAAGGCGGGGAAAACGCTGGACGAGATCAAGGCCGCGGGCGTGCCGGATAGTTTGGCGGCCTGGGCCAACGGATTCATGAAAGCGCCCCAGTGGCTGGAATTAGTCTACCGGAGCCTCGAGAAGAGCGCGGGCCGGTGAACGTGGTGATTTTCCTCTCCTACGCGCTCTTGCGGGTGAAGGCCTGAGCGCAGGAAGCCGGCATTTTTCGAGAAGGAGGCGAGAGTGAGACGACGCGACTTTCTGAAGACGGGAGCGGCGTTGGCCATAGGCGGCGCGGCGGCCGCGGGGAAACCCCTGTCGGGGGCGTCGGATCGGACGGGATGGCCGGCGGGCTTTCCCACCGTGCGCCTCGGGACACTCGAAGTTTCGCGGCTGATCCTCGGCTCCAATCCCTTCTGGGGATATTCCCACAAGTCTCCCCAGCTCGACGAAGAAATGAGGCGATACCACACCGATGAGAGGATCATCCAGATCCTCGACGAAGCGGCCGCGTGCGGTCTGACGGCCGTGGCCAGCCCCCCCGATGAGCGTTGGACGAAGCTTTGGACCCGCTACACGGAAAGCGGAGGCCGGCTCAAGATCTGGATCTCACAGTGCCATGGGAACCCCGAGCAAATGCTCGCGGAGATCGACCGCTCCGTCAAGGCCGGGACCAGGGCGATCTTCATCCAGGGCGCGCGGGTCGAAGAACAGTTCGGCAAGGGTAACTTCGATGTCCTCCGGACCTGGATCGAGCACATCAAAGAGGCTGGCCTGCCGGCGGGGGCCGCCGCCCACTGGCCCGAGGTCCATCCTGAGCTCGAGCGGCGGAGGTTCCCGACGGATTTCTATTTCCAGTGCATGTACAACGCTTCCAAAACGAACGACTACAGCCCTGCCGAGCGCGAGAAGGCCGTCGCGACGATCGCGCAACTGGCCAAACCCGTCATCGCCTACAAGATCCTGGCGGCCGGCCGGCTCGCTGCCGGCGAGGGTTTTGAGTACGCTTTCAACCACATCGGGCGTAAGGACGGCATTTGCGTCGGCATCTACGCCCAAAACGCCATTGACCAGATCCGCCAGAACGCCACCTACACGGAGATGCTCACGGCGAGGTAGGGATGTGGCGCCCCGGAGTGAAAGCGATTTCGGCCGTTGCTTGATGCCGGCCGTCCGGAATGGGATAATGGGTGGACTCATGTGCATCCTATTCCGGAAGGGAGTGAACAACGAATGACGGCCAAAAGATTTACATTATGGACCATGCTCTTGACGGGTCTGTCGGTCATGATGCTGACGGCCCTGTCTTCCGGTCAGACACAAACCCCGGCTCAGAAGTATGAGGCGCTGCTGGGGACGTGGGAAGCCCAGGCGGAGGGCATGTCCTATACTTTCATCTTTGAGTTTTTCCTCGAAGACGGCGTTCTCAAGGGAAAATACACCGGGACGAGCGGTACGTCGAAGATGGACAACCTGACCTTCGAGAACAGCACCGTTAAATTCACGGTGACCGTGAACACGATGACGCTCGATTACACCGCGGTCATCGACGGGGACAACCTTTCCGGCCAGGTGTCGCTACAATACGGGCAGGCCGATATCACGGGGAAAAAGCTGAAGAAATAAGTAGCGGCCGGCCTGATAGCGGTTTCAGTACAATAGATATTCTTTCCGGCAGCACCCCTGATTGACCACATATCGAACCTGCCTGATCGTGCCGGTCTTTACGGAATAATCATCTAATAGGGCTCCGGCTTCATATGTCGCCTGTTGGATCCTCGATACTTCAGCGGGATCGTTATGGTCGAAATAGAAATCATGTTCCCAAACGCACCTTTTTCCGCTGTCGATCGGCGTAATGAATCCCAAAGCGCTTTTCAGGCGATGCTTTTCCGCAATATCCCGAAATCGGCCCTGAATTTCTTCAATTAATGACGCGTCGATCGGGAGATAACAAACGAGCGCCACACAAGGTTTCTCCCGGTTATAGCGCGAACTCATTATCCTGAACGTATTCAGCCAGACGAGATCGGTCATCTCCGGTCTGGAATAAACTTCTTCATAAAAAGGACTTAGATCCGGGTCAATATCCTGAGTCAGTTGGGCAGGAGAAGGAACGAGGGCCGTCTCGGCAAGTTCAGCGAATTGGCTGAGCCGGAGGTAAGAGAAGGGTTCATCGTCTGATAGTTCCTTCAGCAAGTCCAGCCACTTCGCGGACTTAAGCGCCGACAATCCATGGAAAAGCGTTTTAAAAAGTTTCTGGTCGATGACGGGATAGCCCATCTCGCGGACGGAACGCCGCGCATATTTATCCCCGATGAGAAGGACGAGATAGGGCATACCCAACTTTTGGGTGAAGATATCCCGGACTTCGTCGGCACGTTTTTTGGTCGGGGCCAGGAAAGACGACACGAACTCTTCCCCGAGTATTCCTATCGCCAGGCCGATACGTCGGGTTGCGCATTCCTTGGCGAAATCGAGAGCCTTTTCCAGCGACTCAAAGGGCACGAGGATGCCCGCTTCATCATCCGTCACGGGATGGAGTTTCATGCTGACCGATATGCATATGGCAAACGGTTCATGCTCGGCATTCGCATTATGGAACGCGAAAAGATTGGGCGAGGTGATGTCGTTCAGCCTGAAATATGAGCCGTCTCCGGCGATAAACTCCGCGTCGATAAAGTTATCGGCGGAGACGCCGTAGGCCGTGGAAAAAGTAGAAAGCAACCCGGAAGTCATGATGTTGGCGCAAACGAGAGCCGCCGGTTCGGCCGTATGGACTCTATAGCCGCGCTTTTTGGCTTCCCGTTGAAGATCAAATGCGGCAATTCCCGGTCCCACTTTCGCCAACCAGTTCTTTTCATCGAACTCCATGGTCTTCATGCGGTTGAGGTCCAGGATCGCTCCTTCACTGAACACCAATCCATGACTGGATGCGCCGTTGCCGCGTACGACGTAGGGGATCTTATTTTTATTGAGGAGCTTGACGATGGAAGAGATCTCCTCTTTCGAATTCGGCATGACGACATAATCCGGCATTTTGAAAGTCACATGGGGACAGAGGTCATGATGATAGGTTATTCTGACCGCGGGATCGTTGGTCGCCCAGTCATCGCCGACGATCTTTTTCATTTCAGCGAGAAGTCCGTCCTCTTTCGCCGGGACGATCTTTCCGCCGCTTTCAAGATACGCTCCGACATAATCTTTCAAGGCCTTCATGACTTTCGAGGGCCGCAGCTCCATGACGAAGTAACACTGGTAATCGCATTTGCCGCAGAGGTTGCAACTGTCTGCGATCTCTATGCATTTTTCAGTGATGGGGATCGTATTCTCTGCAATGGCGGCATAAAGATCCATTCGGCCTTCGGGATAAAAACTGACATAATGCTTTTCCAGCCCCGAGGCGCAGACGCCGCTCCCCAGATAATCGATCTTGCACATCGCGTAGTGCCGGCAATTCTTTGCGATTTTCAGGACGTCATCCATCGCTTCCCTCCTGGTTCGTCAGACCGGCGTCGGCGCTGGACAGATCTTTTTTCACGGCATAACCCATGTACATGACCGCCGTGATGCGGCTTTCGATCATCCGGACCCGGCCGGCGAGTTCGGCGTATGTCCATTCCCCTTTAGCCCTCTTGCGAAGGTACCCGAGGAGCCGGGGGATGGGGACGTCGGGCATCATGCCCCGGTGCTCTTTCCATTCCAGGCCGTTTTGCCGAAGGAGCGACTTCATTTCTCCGGGCTTGATGAACATCCGCCAGACATGGAGGTGCGGGGGGAAGAAGGCCCACCGCTTCCAGACCTGGCCGATCTTGATGGCACCCAAGAGGCTGGCCCAGGTGCGGTTGAGGGTATTGTAATAGAATACCCCCCCCGGCTTCAGGACCCGGGAGATCTCGGAGATGACCTTGGGCAGGTCGCGGACATGCTCCAGGACGTCACAACAGAAAACGGCGCCGAAGGAGCGGTCCTCGAACGGAAGAGATTCTCCCTCGCCCTTCCCATAACGGATGTCCAGCCCGCTTTTCCGCGCGTGGTCGGCGGCGACGCGGACGGACCGCTCGCAGGGATCGACGCCGGTCGTGGCGAAGCCCATCCGGGCGATCTCCTCGGTCAGGAATCCCACCCCACAGCCCACCTCCAGGGCGGCCGTGGCTTTGGGATCGATCTTGAGCTCCGCGAGGAGCTTTTTCTTCGCGTAGCCCACCCGGGCGGGATTGAAGGAAACCAGCATCTGATACCATGCGGATTCCGGCTGCCACCACTGGTCGCTCTGGACGCTGTAAACGGCGTTGTCGATGCGGTCGTAGATCGCCTGCGAGACTTTCCGCATTCAATTTCCTATCGGGATAATAACATATCAAGTTTCGATGAATGATGCCAGATAGGCGCGGCTTCCGTTTATGCCTTGGCGGAAAGCCTCACGCCAACGCAGAACGCACTCGAGCTTGGATCACCACACCGCCTTCGGCAGTGCTGCCGGTTGCCAGCACCGGCACTGCAAAGCCGGTGGCAAAGCCGGCATGGAGGAGAACATTCGAATCCAGGAATGACTAGACGAGTGCCGATATCAGGCCTTCAAGGCTGACAAAATTCACACGAAGTCCTTGATAGTCTTTGCGGTAGCTCCTATCAACATCAGAGGCGACGACGAAATTGGCCCCCAGCGGATGCAGACCGCGAAAAACCTTGAGATTGCCGGGATCAAACTGATCCGCTGACCATTTGCATTCGATAGCTACGACATCGCGGGGGGATTTCTGCAGGATGAAGTCGATTTCGTGATGCTGCTTGTCGCGCCACGTCCGCACGTCGCGGCGCTGGAGCCTCGCGTAGATCTCGTTCAGCACATAATGTTCCCAGAGCACTCCCTTGTCCTCGGGCCGAAGCGTTTCCCATCCTTTGTAATGACAGACAAATCCGGAATCGAATCCATAGACTTTCGGAGCGGCTACGATTTCTGTCGCGCGCCGCGTGCTAAACGGTCGAATGACATGGACGACAAAAGTTGCTTCGAGAACGGCCAGGTAATTGCTGATGGTTGTCCGACTGACCTCGCAGGGCCTGGAAAACCGCGTGGCCTCAAATATTCCGCCGCTCTGGCTGAAAAGAAGCTCGGCGAACCGGGCAAACGCCTGCCGCCGTTCAAGGCGGAAGAGCTCCTGGATGTCCTTCGCCCAGTAGGCGTCCATCCACTCTTGAAAGTCGCGCTCGGGATAATCGGAGGCGAGGAAAAATGGCGGCAGGCCGCCCCGATGAAGGCGGCGGTTAAGATCAATCCGACCGAAATCGTTCAGGTCGATTGAGTTCATGGGAGTCAGCCAAATCTCGACCTTGCGACCGGTCAGCGTGTCTCTGAACTTCGAAGAGGCGCCGAGGGTCGATGATCCGGTCGCGATGATCTTCATAGAGGGAAAATGATCAGCTGCAATCTTCAGCAGCTCGGAAGGATTCGGCAGCCGGTGGACCTCATCGAGGACGAGCCTCTTCCCCTTCCAGGATTCCAGGAATTGTTCCGGATCCTCCATCACGCGGCGTGTCCGCCTTTACCAAACGCAACTACTATTTCTTTTGGTAATACTAGATGCAAAAGGCCTTTCGTTCCGTTCGTGCCGGGTGTTCGGCTTCCCATTCCTGCAAGAGGGCCGCGGGTTAAGGGAAGTGCCCCCGGCCTGACTCGAACAGGCGACACACCGCCTTCGGCAGTGCTGCCGGTTGCCAGCACCGGCACTGCAAAGCCGGTGGCAAAGCCGGCATGGATTAGGAATGCACCAAGCCGTTTTTTAATAAGGCCGTTACAGGTTGCAATTCTGAATGATATCGGGTAGATTTAAAATATATGTTGAAACCCGCACTCAATATCGCTTTTGTCGGCAATTATTCCCCGCGCATTTGCGGTATCGCCACTTTTACCACCGATCTTTGCGAAGCGACCGCCAAGCGGCTGGGGCGCCGGTCGAACGTCTTCGCGGTCGCCGTCAACGACACGGACCAGGGGTACACTTATCCGCGCCGGGTGGAATTCGCCCTACAAAAGAACCAGCAGCGCGATTATTATAAAGCGGCCAATTTTATTAACGCCAGCAACACCGACGTGGTCTGCGTCCAGCACGAGTACGGGATCTACGGCGGCTGGGACGGCGTTTATATCCTCTCCCTGATCTCCAGCCTCAGCGTGCCGGTGGTGGTGGTGCTGCACACGGTGCTCAAAACCCCAACCCCCAACCAGAAAAAGATCATCCAGGAGATGGCCCAGCGGGCCAACCAGCTGGTCGTGATGAGCGAACTGGCCGTGACCTTATTGCAGGAGGTCTACGCCGTACCGGCCGAGAAGGTCAGGAGGCTCTATCACGGCACGCCCGATTTTACCTCGCTGGATAACAGCCACTACAAAAAGCGTTTCCAGGTGGAAGGGAACCAGACGCTGCTGACCTTTGGCCTGCTCAGCCCCAACAAAGGGATCGAGACGGTCATTAACGCTCTCCCCAAACTGGTCCAGGAATTTCCTAAATTGATCTATGTCGTGCTGGGGAAAACCCACCCCAACGTCCTGAAGGAATATGGCGAAAAATACCGGACTGGCTTGATCGCACTGGTCGACAAGCTGGGGCTGCAGGAACATGTTATCTTTGATGACCGCTTTGTCAGCCTGGAAGAGCTCTATGCCTGGCTGATGGCGGCGGACATCTATATCACCCCCTATTTGAACGAGGCGCAGATCGTCAGCGGAACCCTGTCCTACGCGGTCGGGGCGGGGACCGCCATCATCTCCACCCCTTACTGGTACGCCAAAGAGCTGCTCGCCGAAGGCCGGGGGCTATTGATAAACTTTGCGGACTCCGCAGCGCTGGCCGATACCCTGCGCGACCTGCTGTCGGACAAAGCCAAGCTAAAGTCGCTGCGCGCCAAAACCTATAAATTCGGGCGGCAGATGCGATGGGAAATAGTCGCGGAAAAGTACCTGGAGCTGTTCCGCCGCACGGCGGCGGTCGCGGCCAAAAGGTCGATGGTTCTTAAAACTCCCATCCTGCTGTTACGCGAACCACCCTTCGACCTGGCGCACTTAAAGCGCCTGACCGATGATACGGGACTGCTCCAGCATGCCAAGTATATTGTCCCCGACCGGCATACCGGTTATTGCCTGGACGACAACTCCCGGGCACTGATGTTGTGCGCTTGGGCGTTTTCCCTTTTGCGCGGCGAGGACGCCAAGGAGCTGATCTCCACTTATTTCAGCTTTACCCATTTTATGCAAAATCCCGACGGGCGCTTCCGGAATTTTATCGATTACCAGCGCCACTTCCTGGATGAGACCGGTTCGGACGATGCGTGCGGCCGGGCGCTCTGGGCGCTTGGTTATATCATCTGGCGGCCGCCCCGCGATGCCTATCGCTCTCTGGCTCATTCGTGTTTCCAGAAGGCGTTGCCCCACGTGCGCGGATTGAACCTGCGCGGGAAGGCCCTGGCCATGCTTGGTTTGGCCGCTTACTTGCGCTGCTACCAGGGGGATGAGAGCGTCACTGCCCTGCTGCGCGAATGCGCCGACTATCTTTTAGCTTTATATAAAGAAGTGGCGACTGACGATTGGCGCTGGTTTGAAGATATCATCTGTTACGATAACGGGATCATGCCTATGGCTTTATTTCAAACTTATTCCCTTCTCCGCGATGAAAAATATTTACTGGTAGCCGGGGAAACGCTGGAGTTTTTAGAAAAAACCATTACCCAAAACGGCCGCCTTTCCATAGTCGGCAGCCGCGGCTGGTATAAAAGAGGCGGACCAAGAGCGCAGTATGACCAGCAGCCCATTGACGCGGCAGCGATGGTTTTGGCTTATCAGTCGGCTTACCGGGTTACCCAGGAGAAAGAATATTTAAAAAAGATGCGGCGGGCGTTCGGCTGGTTTCTCGGCGAGAACGACATGGGGATGTCTTTGTACGATCACGAGACCAAAGGTTGCGCCGACGGCTTGCTGCCGGAGGGGGTCAGTCTGAACCAGGGCGGCGAAAGCACCGTTTCTTTTCTGATGGCGCTGCTGGCCATGATCGAAGAGCATGAAATTGCAGGCGCGGTTTAGCGCTGCTTTAAAAGCTTTTCGAGCAGCTCGTCCACCGGAATACTGGCCACATGCGACTCCGAGTCGGAAATGGCGTAAGGGATGATCAATTCATTGTTGAGGATTATGGATCCGCAGCTGTAGACCACGTTCGGCACGTAGCCTTCGCGCTCTTCTTCCCTGGGCGCGAGCAGCGGCTCTTCCAGCCGCCCGATTATTTTCGAGGGATCTTTCAGGTCTAAAAGCGAAACGCCGATGCAGTATTTGCGCATCGGCCCCACGCCGTGCGTCAGCAGGAGCCACCCTTTTTTAGTTTCCAGGGGGGAGCCGCAATTGCCGATCTGGACCAGCTCCCAGGGGTTTTCCGGCGCTTCAATTTTAACCCCTGCAAACCAGAAATGGATGTTATTGGAATAGCTTAAATAGAGATTTTCCCCGTCGCTCCGCGTGATCATGGCATACAGTCCGTTGATCCGGCGCGGGAAAAGGGCCATCCCCTTATTGCGCGCCATGCGGCCGTTGAGGGTCGAGATCTTGAAATGGTGAAAATCTTTTGTTTCGATCATTTGCGGCAATATTTCCCGCCCGTTATAAGCGGTATAGGTCGCATAGTAGGTAACACTGCCGTCTTCGTCGACAAAACGGACAAAACGCGCGTCTTCCACCCCGTTGCTTTCGTTTTGCGACACGGGGAAAATGACCCTTTCCGAGATCAACTGTCCGTGCGGGAAAAAGACCTCATAATTCGATTCCGCCAGCCATTTGATGTGGACGATGGTGTTATCCATGTCGGCGGAAGTAAAGGTGTCGCTGGCGCGGACGGCGTTGACCGCCTGGCCCATTTCTTCCGGCGTAAAGCTGGCCGGCAGGTGCTGGAAGATCGCTTTGGCCGCTTCGCTGAACTGTTCCATCTCCTCCAGTTTAGCCTTAAAAAGTTCCCGGTCGTAAGTCGCATTCAAGACGATCTCGGGCGTGCCCAAAAATGGGCTGACCGACTCCAGAAAGATCGAATTGTCCCTGTCGATCAGGGCGCTGCGGAAAACGATCGAGGAGATATGCCCTTCGCCGGTCGCGCGGAAACTAAAGATCACGCGGGTCTGTCCCTTCTGTAAATTGTTCTGCTTGGGATAGATGACGATCGAAGGATTGAAAAGGGCGGCGGATTCGATGGAGTATTCCATCGTAAAACAAGAGCCGAGCAAGAGTTTTCTTTCCTCTGATAACGCCGCCGGCTCCTTGATGGTTCCGGTGATCTTCTGGTAATTCCTCATCAGGATAGATTGAATATCCTTATGGCGGTGCGCAAAATCTTTGAGTGTTTTCTTGAGCAGGGCCTTGACCCTGGTTTCGTCCAGCGCCAGGATGCGGTTGACGATATTGCCGGTGTGGTTTTCAGTGGCGGGACGAAAAGGGCGGGTAATGATCCGGCGCGGGTCCGGGCGGATATTTTTCAGGGTTTTATTGGTGATGCGCTTGAATAAGCGCGAAATAATGACCGGATCATGGAGCGCGGGTTTGCCCAGCTGCTTATGTGCGATCAAAACCTCAGCTTCCGTTAAAATGGACGATTTTTTATTAAGATGAGCCTTCGGTTCTTTGGCCATGGCATGGTAATACTAATCTTTATACGGCAAAAAAAGCAATGAGTCGCATTTCCAATCTTTGGCGCTTTTTCCGCGGCGCGCGCGAACCCCGGCCACAAGGCTCGGAACCGATGCCCCCCTCACGAAATGATGATATCCCCGGCCCAGGGCCTTAGTCAATGACTGGGTTGCTCCCCGGATTTTGGCCCAAATCGGACGATGGTTTTCTTTGTTATTGGACCTGCGCCCTCTGTAAGCATAACTGTCAAGATTTATGACGGGTTGACCACTAAAGGCCGGCTATTCCTCAATGATCACGCAACTAGTTGATTTTCAAGGCCAATATGGGGAGGTTTTGAAGTGCCCCTGGCCTGACTCGAACAGGCGACCTCCGGATTAGGAATCCGCTGCTCTATCATTCTAACTCGCTGATAATACTCCTGCTGCAAGCCTCTCCCCCAGCCGTGTGGACACGGAGGGGACAGCAACCTGCTTTGGAAATGCTCTTTGTCCCAGTACAAGAGCGGCTTTCTTCTTCTGGTCTGCGTTGGAATGCGTGTAACGTTGCGTGGTGACGACGCTCTGGTGTCCAAGTAGTTCCTTGACTGTGATAAGGTCAAACCCAGATTCAACGAGGCGGCTTGCGTAGGTGTGCCTTAAATCATGGAACCGAAGCCCTTTAATCTCGGCCCTTCTCATAGCAGCTTTGAACCCGGTCTTTACATCCGTCATAGGCCTGCCGTTCATGGGATTCAAGAAAATATACTGAGATTTCTTGTTGCTTTTCTTCAACGTCGCTAACATTGTGAGAAGGGGGTCATCGATAGGGATAATTCGGTTCTGACCGCTTTTGGTCTTCTCAACTCGGATGAACTGTTTGTTCAGGTCAACTTGATGCCACTGGAGGGCAAGAATCTCGCCTCTCCTCATGCCCGTATAGAGAGCAGTAAGAATAATAGGTCTTAGGTGGACCGCAGACGCTTCTAGGAGCTTTTTTTCCTCGTCATCAGTCAGAATCCTCTCCATCAAGTTGTCCTTCTCCGAAAAGAGTCGCACTCGGCGGACCGGATTATCCGTGGCATAGCCCCAGTGTAGGCGGCAGTAAAAAGGGGACCGATTCCGGCCAGGGTGGAGTCGGAGGGGGA